>CAJYVD010000030.1 GCA_913778495.1 uncultured Pantoea sp. | reverse complement strand
CCGCGCAGCGGCGAGTGGGGCTGGCGCAGGGCCGGGGAGTGCAGAGGGCGCGGCCCAGGCGCCCTCTGCTCGTGCGCCGCACAGCGGGCAAGGCAACTGCCATTGCTATGGCGAACGAAAGATGCACAGAACCAAAGAAAAGCACCGAGCCGCTGCCTGCGGCACAGGCAACTGCCATTGCTATGGCGAACAAAAGTCGCACCGGGCCCCGCGCCAGCGGAAAAGCACCCTGCCGCTGCCTGCGGCAATCCAAAATGCACTGTGCCAGCGCAAAAAGCACCCTGCTGTTGCATACGGCGAACGAAAGTCGCTCTGTGCCAGCGAAAAAGGCACATCAGCCGCTGCCTGCGGCGAACCTACCTGCTGCCTGCGGCACCGGCGCCTGCCGATTAATTGTGATGCACATCATATTTTGGCATCAGCTTTGCTTACCTGTTTCTGTGTGTTTTTTCTCAGGAGCTGCGTAATGACGCCCTCATCTACCCGCTATACCATTTTTTCGCTGCTGTTTCTGGTTGCGCTCATTAACTATGTCGATCGCGGCGCGCTGTCGTTTGCGGCTAACGCGATTTCGCAGGCCTATCACTTTAACAAGGTACAGCTCGGCGCCGTGCTGGGGTATTTTGGCTTTGGCTATCTGTTGGGCTCGCTGTGCGGCGGCTTCCTTGCCGACCGCCTCGGCACCAAAAAAGTGTGGCTGATGGCCGGCATTCTCTGGTCGCTGTTGGAGATCGCCACCGCGTGGGCCGGTGATATCGGTATCGCGCTGTTTGGCGGTTCCGCCATCATGGGATTTGCGGCGATGCGCATTCTGTTTGGCATCGCAGAGGGACCCGCTTACGCGCTGATGAACAAAACCATTGCCCACTGGGCACCGGATAACGAGCGCGGTTTCGCCCTGGGGATTGGTTTACTGAGTACGCAGGTGGGATCGCTACTGACCGCGCCGATTGCCGTCGGCCTGCTGCTGCTGACCGATGACTGGCGCATGATGTTTATACTGCTCGGCGGCGTTTCGCTGTTGGCGATGCTGCTGTTTGCTCGCTATTTTACCGATACGCCGGAGCAGCACCCAAAGGCTAACGGCGCCGAACGCGCCCTGATTGCCGCCGGACAGCGGCGCGAAGGCCGTGATGATGCCGCATTGCCGTGGTGGCGCTTCTTCACTAACCGCACGCTGGTGTGCAACGCGCTGGGTTACTTCAGCTTTCTGTACATTACCTTCACGCTCGTGACCTGGCTGCCAAAATACCTGCAGGACACCTTTCATTACGATTTGCACTCGCTGTGGTACGTGGCGATGATTCCGTGGAGTGGCGCCTGCCTGACCGTGCTGCTCGGCGGGCGCATTGCCGATCGCCTGCTGGCGCGCTACCGCAACTTGCGCCTGGCACGCAACGTCTTTGCCGCCGTGACCCTGTGCGCCACGGCCTGCTGCTTTATGGCCATTCCGTGGATGGGATCGGCGGCGGGGATTATCGCGCTGATGACGCTGGGCAATGCATTAAACGCGCTGGTCAATAACGTATATTGGTCCGTGGTGATCGATGTGACGCCCAAGGCCTCGGTGGGCGCCTTCAGCGGTATGACGCTGGCTATCGCGAACCTGGCCGCGATCATCTCACCCATGCTGTGCGGCTGGCTGGCAGAGTATTACGGTTATAACGCGATGTTCACCGTTACCGCCTGCATTGCGCTGGGCAGCATGGTCGCCATGACGCTGTTGCAGCCTGACAAACCGCTGCAAGGTGAGCACCCTGCCGTTGCCCCGCGTCCGGCGCTGTAAGTCATACCGCGTGCCGCTGGCAGAACGCAGCGATATCCGGCGATTGAAAATCCGCCAAGTGCGCCATCAGTTTCTCCAGCGGCCAGTTCCACCACGCAATCGCCTGTAGCTGGGCGGCGATCTCTGGGGCAAAACGCGGGCGAATGACTCTGGCAGGCACCCCGCCCACCAGCGTGTACGGCGCCACATCCCGCGTTACCACGGCACCGGCGGCTAGCACCGCACCGTCGCCGACATGCACGCCAGGCAGCACGATCGCGCCGTGTCCTATCCATACATCGTTGCCAATGATGACACGGTCGGCCCGACGCCGGGCAAAAAAGCCGCTGTCGCGCTGCGCCTGCGCGTCGTAATACTCGGGACAGTAGGTAAATCGGTGCTGTGCGGGGCGATCCATCGGGTGATTGGGTGCGCCAATGCGCACGTAATTGGCAATAGCCGTAAAGCGGCCAATGTGCGTATCGGCAATCCAGCAGTGTTCACCAAGGTAGGAAAAATCACCGACCTCACTGTATTCAAGGTAACTGTGCGCGAGGATTTCACACTGCGCACCAATGCGGGTATCGCGCATCCGCACGCTGGCATCAATCACGGTATGCTGCAATTTTGCAGGCTGTATAGCAGCGAGGGCCATAAGGTGCTCCATAGGGATAACAGGCAACAGCGGGGCCGTTTGGCATGACGCCCGTGAAGATACCCCTCAGAGATGACAGAAAGATAACGGTGCAGCACGGCGGCGCGCCCTGCCCGATCCCGTGAGCGTTATGGGCGGGGTAACGCCGCCCCGCCCAGCAAAGATGACGCGCCGTCTGCCACCGCTACCACGGCGCCCGCACCCGATCAAAGTAGAAGCCACCCGTTTCGTGCTGCGCTGCTTGCGTCGCGAGCCAGACGATGCCATCCACTGCTTGCGCGACAGTACGATATCCCGAATGGCCATTAAAATCCGTCGCGGTATAGCCGGGATCCACCGCGTTCACGCTGATGCCTTCGGTCAACAGCGCATTGGCAAACGCAACCGTAACGCCATTCAACGCCGATTTTGAACTGGTATAACCCAGCGCGCGCACCTGTGAATAGGGATGGGCCGTATCCGAAACCCACGTCAGTGAACCCAGACCGCTGCTCACCATCACAATCCGCGCGGCGTCGCTGCCCCTTAGCAGCGGGAGAAAACGCTGCGTGACGCGGATCGCGCCGAAAACGTTGGTGTCATAAACGGCCATAATATCCGCCAGGCTTTGCGCCTCCGGTGCCACCGACGCCATACCCAGAATACCCGCGTTATTGATCAACAGATCCAGCTTGCCGTCCTGCTCGGCTATCCGCTGTGCAACGGCGTCAATGCTCTCTGCGTCGGTCACATCCATCGTTGCCAGACGCACGTTGATCCCCTCCTCACGCAGCCGCGCCGCCGCCGCCTCGCCGCGTTCGGCGTCGCGGCTCCCGAGCCAAACGTGATAGCCCTGCAAGCCGAGCTGGCGAGCGGTTTCAAAGCCAATACTTTTGTTGGCGCCGGTAATCAATGCGTTTTTCATCGTGTTACACCTCAGTGGTTATACAAAGCTGCGGATCAGAGAGCCCACTGTATAAGGTGCGACGGTTGTTTGATAAGCGGCATCAATGCGAATAAGCTGTTCGAAATTACGAACAATAGCGGGTAATGCGCATGGATGACGTGGCGGTATTTATGGCGGTGTATCACGGTGGCGGCTTTCGCACCGCGGCGAAAACGCTGGGCCTTGCCCCGTCCACCGTAAGCGAAAAAATCAGCGCACTGGAGCGCAGTTTAGGAGTGCCGCTTTTTATCCGTACCACGCGCAGCGTCACGCCCACTGACGCGGGCCGCATGATGGCCGATCGCATGGCGCCGCTACTGGGCGAAATGCGTACGATATTGAATGACGTTGCCAGCGCACAGCGCGACGTGCGCGGCCTGCTCAAGCTCAACGTCACCGGCGCGGTTATGGTCGATATTTTGCCCCCGCTGCTGACGCAATTTCTCGCTCGCCATCCCTTGCTGAAAGTGGAAATCATGGTGGATGACCGTTTGGTAGAAGCCACGGCAGAAGGCTGCGATGCCGGAATACGCTACGGCGAGCATCTGGCTCAGGACTGTATAGCCGTGCCCATTGGTCCGCGTAAGCAGCGCCTCGCGCTGGCAGCCGCGCCCGTTTATCTCGCTGCGCGCGGCCAACCGACGCATCCTGATGCGTTAGCCGAACATGACTGTCTCCGCCTGCGCTACTCCAGCGGCGCGCTGATCCCGTGGGCGTTTTCTTGTAACGGAGAAACGGTCAATGTCAGCACAACCGGCCGCCTGACCATGGGCGTTAACGGCGCGGCCGCCGCGATTGAACTGGCAAAACAGGGGATGGGTATCATTGCCACGTTTGAAAACTGGCTACAGCCCGCTTTCACCAGCGGCGAACTGGCGCCGGTGCTGGCGTCGTGGTGGTCTGAATTTGAAGGGCCGTGGCTGTATTTCCCCAGCCGCTTTATGTCTACACCGCTGCGCGCTTTTGTCGACTTTTTGCGTGAGGTGCAGGGTAATGATGCGCCTGATCTTCCCGCGCGCGAATCGCCATGATGAACCTTGTCCTCACCACAACGGCAGAACGCTGCCGTTGTGGGTAAGGGCATCGCGCCTGAACAGCTTCATGCGCTATAGCGCCCAGCGCTGCCGTACAGCAATCACGCCCCCTTGCCGTCCGTGACGTCATCGCCGTCACGGACGGCACCGCTTATTCGGCGAGATCGGCGAGGATAATCCGCCGTTGCGCCGCGTCAACGCGCTGGCCGTGGATATAGACTGCACGCTGTTCTGCCACCGGCAGTGCGATATCCAGCGCTTGCCAGGCAGGTTGATAGTCGCCTTCGCGCCGGAACCGGAGGTGGATCGCCTCGGCGTCACAGCGCATCTCCCAGCGCAGCCACAGCGCATTGCCCTGCTGATAGCCCCAGGATTCACCGTCGTCTTCAAACAGCTCCCCCTCGCTCACGCCGTTGCCCGGCAGCGGATAGAGTTGCAGGGTGCGGCGATCGTCCGCCGCGGCATCCACGTGGCGCAGGCGATGGCTTAACGGCAGTCCGGCACCGGCGCGGACCAGCATCGGCTGCGATTCCAGCGGCGCTGGCAGCGTAATCCACTGTCCGCCGCTGTACCACTGCTGCGTGGCAAAGTCATACCAGCCCGCGTGGTTGTCCGGCAGCCATAAGCGGCGGGTACGCTGGCCCGGTTCGACCACGCTGGCCACCAGCAGATCGCGCCCCAGCATGAACTCGTCGCACTCCTCGGACGTTTGTGCATCGTGCTCGTGATCGAGGAAAGTGGGCCGCAACATGGGCTCATCTTGCGCGTGGGCCTGCCACAATAGCGTGTAGAGGTACGGCAGCAGTCGGTAACGCAGTTCAATGGCCGCGCGGATGGCTGGTGTTACCGCTGGATACATCCACGGCTCATTCACGGTGCGATCGTCATTCCAGGAATGGATGGTAAAGCGCGGATGCATCACGCCGTTTTGCACCCAGCGCACAAACAGCTCGGCGTCCGGCTTATCACCTGAGAAGCCGCCGACGTCGTGGCCGACGTTATAGAGGCCGGAAAGGCTCATGCCCAGCCCCATGCGGATGTTGTAGCGCAGTGAGGTCCAGTTGGTGCGGTTGTCCCCGCTCCAGGTTTGCACGTAGCGCTGCATACCGGCGCAGCCCGAGCGTGAAATCAGGAAGGGCCGCTTATGCGGCGCAAAGCGCTGCTGTGCTTCCATCGAGGCGCGCATCATCAATAGCGGCATAACGGGACGAATGTGTTTAATGGCAATCGGCGAACCAAAGCCGTGGCAGCGCGCTTCGCCGTCCCACACTTCATATTCGTTGTTGTCGTTCCAGGTGCTGTCGATGCCCTTATCCAGCAGCTGGCGCGTCACGTTGTCCTGCCACCAGGCAATGGCCGCTGGGTGGGTGAAATCAAGGTGTGAACCCTCATCGTCCCAAAACACCGAGCGCTCAGGCGCATCGCACGCTGAATCGCGCACAAACAGGCCTTGCGCCGCCACCTCGCGGTAGCGCGGGTGATCCTGAAGCAGGCAAGGTTTGATGTTCGCCGCCAGGCGCAGCCCCGCGTCGTGAAACGCCTGGCTCATCGCCTCCGGCTGCGGCACTTTGTCGTGGTTCCAATGGAACACGTAGCGCTTGTCGTTGATCGAGGTATAGCCCGATGACAGCTGGAACGAATCGCAGGGGATCTGGTGCGCCTCGCACAGCCGAATGAAGTTCATCAGCTGCTGCTGCGCATCAGGCGCATCGGTGTAGTGCATGGTTGATCCGCTGTATCCCAGGCTCCACTTGGGCCCAAACAGCGTTTTTCCCGTCAGGCGCACAAAGGCTTTAGTGACGTCCAGCACCTTTTCTCCGACAAACAGGTAGTAATCGATGTCGCCACTTTCTGCCTGCCAGCGTCGATAGGGCTGATGGTAATTATCCAGTTCATTGCCGAGATCGAACCAGCTGCTGCTGAGGTTATCGTAAAAGAGACCAAAGCTGACGTCGCGGCGGCGCGTCAGGGTAAACGGCACGTGCTTGTAAAGCGGGTCGGTAGAAGATGCGTCATAGCCCATGGCATCGAGATTGCGCATTTCATAACGGCGCCCGTTGCGCTGTAGGTCGCCGGTTTTTTCGCCCAGGCCATAGTAGCGATCTTCTGGCGCACGGTGCTGATAGTGCGCCACGCCGTCGCCGTGTGCGTTAAGTTGATAGGCGCTGGTGTTGCGATCGCGCGCCAGCAGCTGCCAGTGGCCTTCACTGTCGCGGTGGTGCCACTCCAGCGCCAGCGGACGGTGAACAACCACACGCAGCCGGTCGGTGCTGAGGGTCAGCCGGTCGTCCTGCTCCTCCAGCGTAAACCCCGGTAGCGTGAAGCCCGCCAGGCTGTCGCGCGGACGCCCTTCCCACGGCACATCCCCTTCAGGGGCAATGCTCCAGGTGCGATCGAGGCTGAACGCCCCGTCGCGTTTCACCGCAACGCGAAACAGTCCCGCCTCCAGCACGTAAATACACAGCGTGTGTTTGTCGTCCACGGTCAGCGCAACGTGGTGGCTGTCGGCATGCGTAATACACCAGTTTTTTAACGTTTTCATCGTTACCTACTTAATTCAGTCGCTGCGCGCGACGTTCAGCAATAAAAGCAATCAGGAAGAGTGCGCCAATCAGGTCAAAGAAACCCATGGCCACAAACAGCGGGTTAAAGCCAATTTTGTCGGCGGTGACACCGATCACCAGCGAGAAGAGAAAACTGGAGATCCAGGCAAACGAGCCGCGCATTCCATTGACCGTGGCCATTTGGCCTTTGTCGAATTTCTCCACCACCAGCGCGCTTAACATGCAGGAGATGATCTGGTGGCCAAAGCCGCCGATGGAGATCAGCGCAATCGCGACATACGGGCTTTTGGTCAAGGCCACCAGCGCCAGCGACAGCATCAAAAACGCGCCGGTCACGGAGCTGGCAACCACGGAATTCACCTGGGTAAAGCCAAACAGCCGGGTATAGACCCGTGTCAGATAGCCGCTCGCGGCACTGCCGAGATCGGCCGCGAGGAATGGCAGCCAGGCAAACATGGCGATCTGTTTGAGATCCATGCCTAAATCTTTCGCCAGATAGAGCGGCACCCAGAAGCTCAGCACGCCCCACGCCGGTTCCGCCATGAACGCCGGGATGGCGATGCCATAAAAGCGTTTATTTTTTGACACGGTTTTTAGCGCGGTGAAAAACGGCAGCTTCACGGCAGGCGGCTCATTGTCCTGGCGAATGAAGGCCAGCTCATCCTGACTCAGGTTGCCGTGACGCTCGGGATCGCGGTAGAACAGCCACCACAGCACCACCCACGCCAGCGCCAGGCCGCCGCTGAACAGAAAAGCGCCCTGCCAGCCAAAAGAGGCATGCGCAAAGTAGATAATCGGCGGTGCCAGCATGGCGCCGATAGAGAAACCGACGCCCGCCCAGCCTGCGGCAATCGGGCGCTCCTTACGCGGAAACCACTCGCCAATCACTTTGGCGTTGGCAGGCGTGGCTGCCGCCTCGGCGCCGCCCATCACAAACCGCAGGATCGCCAGATGTAGCCAACTGGCCGCACCGGCGTGCATCAGGCAGGCCAGCGCCCAGATGGCCGCGCAAATAAAGAAGCCAAGCTTCAGGCCAATCACGTCAATCAGCCAGCCGCAAACAGGCTGGAAGAAGGTGTAGGCGAGCTGAAAGGCGCCCACAATCCAGGAGTATTGTTCAGTGGTGATGCCGAGGCTGGTTTTCAGCTCCGGCGCCAAAATGCCCAGCGAGTTTCGCGTGATGTAGTTAACCGTTACGCCAGCTAAAAACAGCACCAGCACCCACCAGCGCAGGTTACGTATCGCGCGTCGTGTACCGACGGCGGTGATCCCCGGATCTAAACTGCGGTTCATTGGATTCTCCGTTTTTTATTGTCCGTGTGCATTTCACACGCTCGCCGAAGCTCTGGTTGACCAATTTTACGCGTTGATGTCTACCGTCTTACGGCGCTTCTCTGATGTTGTAGGGATACGATAATGTTGCCTTTCATCTCTTTTCCGACCGGAGTGAAACACAGATAAAACAAGGGGTCGCCCTGTGATGCTGGCTTTTGTGATCTGGTTAACCAAAATGGTCAACTTGGTTGACATTCACTGCTAAAGCGCAGAACGTGACGCATCAACGTCCTGTCACGCTGTTTTTTGGTGTGACACACGAAATAAACAGTCAACCAATTTAATGCCATTTTGACCGCATCGCCCAAAACGGCAGGAGGAAGTCACATGCAGCAAACTTGGCGCTGGTACGGCCCCAAAGACCCTGTTTCACTCGCGGATGCGCGCCAGGCTGGCGCGACCGGCATCGTGACCGCGCTGCACCACATCCCCAACGGGGAGGTTTGGCCCGTCGCGGAAATCATGAAGCGCAAGGCAGAGATTGAAGCGGCTGGGCTGGTGTGGGCGGTAGTAGAAAGCGTGCCGATCCACGAAGAGATTAAGACCGGCAGCGGCGACGTAGCGAAATGGATTGCCAACTACCAGCAATCGCTGCGCAATCTGGCGCAGTGCGGCATTCACACCGTGTGCTACAACTTCATGCCGATTCTTGACTGGACGCGCACCGATTTAGCCTATTCCCTGCCCAATGGCGCCAGGGCGCTGCGCTTCGACCAGATTGAGTTTGCCGTGTTTGAGCTGCATATTTTGCAGCGGTCGGGCGCGGAGGCGGACTACAGCGCCGCAGAGATCGCCGAAGCAGCGCAGCGTTTCGCCGCGATGAGCGACGCGCATAAGCAGCAGCTGACACGCAATATCATCGCCGGTTTGCCCGGCGCTGAAGAGGGATACACGCTGGATCAGTTCCGCGCCCAGCTGGCGCGTTACGACGGCATTGATAAAACCCGACTGCGTGAAAATTTTGCCACCTTCCTGCGCGCTATTGTCCCGGTCGCTGAAGAGGCTGGCGTGCGCATGGCGGTGCATCCGGACGATCCGCCGCGGCCCATTCTCGGCCTGCCGCGCATTGTCTCCACCGCCGACGATTTGCAGTGGATGATAGATACCGTCAGCAGTCCGGCAAATGGCTTCACGATGTGCACCGGCTCTTACGGCGTACTGCCGGAAAACGATCTGCCCGGCATGATCCGCCGCTTTGGTTCGCGTATCTATTTTCTTCATCTGCGGGCAACGCAGCGCGAGGCGAACCCGAAAACGTTTCACGAGGCGGCCCACCTGGAGGGTGACGTTGATATGTTTGCGGTGATCAAAGCGATTGCGGAAGAGGAGCGGCGGCGCGATGCGGCGATCCCCATGCGTCCAGACCACGGCCATCAGATGCTCGACGATCTGCACAAGCAGACCAACCCAGGCTATTCGGCGATTGGCCGACTGAAAGGCCTGGCGGAAATTCGCGGCGTTGAACTGGCTATCCACCGGGCCTTTTTCTGAATCCAGGCATGCCAAACGGAGTCATTATGGAACATACCCTTGCCCACCCCGATGCGACGCTCACGGTCCCTCGCCCTGCCTGGGACCGCGCGCGCCTGGTGCCACGAATGGTGCACATCGGCTGTGGCGCGTTTCATCGCGCGCATCAGGCGATGTATCTGCATCAACTGCTGGCGAGCAGCGACTGCGACTGGGGCATCTGCGCGGTCAATTTGATGTCCGAGAGCGGTAAACGTCTGGTAGAGCAGCTGCGCGAGCAGGAGATGCTGTATAGCGTGACGGAAAGCGGCGAGAGCGGGCAGACGCAAACGCTGATTGGCGCAATAAAAGAAGCGCTGCACCCGGCGCTGGACGGCTGTGACGCTATTTTACGCGCACTGGCCCGTCCGGAAACGGCGATTGTCTCCTTAACCGTCACGGAAAAAGGCTATTGCGTGAATCCCGCCAGCGGTCAGCTCGACCGTCATCACCCTCTGATCCAGCACGATCTCAGCGATCCCGGCAGGCCCAAGTCCGCCGTGGGCTTTATCGTTGAGGCGCTGCGCCTGCGCCGCGATGCTGGACTGCCGGGCTTTACCGTGCTGGCCTGCGATAACCTGCGCGAAAATGGCCATGTGGCGCGCGCCGCCGTGCTCGGCCTGGCGCAACTGCGCGATGCGGCGCTGGCGACGTGGATTGAGGCTCAGGTTACTTTCCCCTGCACCATGGTTGACCGCATTGTTCCCGCCGTGACGGAAGAGACCCAGCAAGAGATCGCCGCCCTGCTCGGCGTTAACGATCCTTGCGGCGTGGTTTGCGAACCTTTTAGTCAGTGGGTGATTGAAGATAATTTTGCTCAAGGCCGTCCGGCGTGGGATCGCGTCGGCGCACAATTCGTCGATGATGTGGCGCCGTTTGAGCTCATGAAACTGCGCATGCTCAATGGCAGCCACTCCTTCCTCGCCTGGCTGGGCTACCTTGCTGGCTATACCACGGTGGCGGAAACCATGCAGCAACCGGTCTGGCGACGGGCGGTGCGCGCGCTGATGCTAAATGAACAGTGTCCTACGCTGCGGATGCCGGAGGGCGTCGATCTTGACGCCTATGCAGAAGCCTTAGTGTCGCGCTTTAGCAACCCGTCGCTGCGTCACCGCACGGCGCAAATCGCCTCTGACGGCAGCCAGAAGCTGCCGCAGCGGATGCTGGACAGCACACGCTATCACCTACAGCACGGCGGAGATTACCGCTGTCTGGCCTTGGGTGTGGCGGGCTGGATGCGCTATGTGCTGGGCAAGGATGAGCGCGGTGAGCCTTACGAGGTGGTGGATCCGCTGTATGTGACCTTGCAGCAAATCAACCAGCAGCACCCTGAAGGACGTGACAGGGTCACAGCATTGCTAGGCCTGCGCGCCGTCTTTTCCGACGATCTTCCTGCGCACAAGGCGTTTGTCGAGACGCTGCAAGCCGCCTATGCACACTTGTGCCAGCACGGCGCGGAGGCTGCCGTCGCCGCCCTCTTCCCGGAGGAACCATGAAACCCTTTATGGATGACGATTTCCTGCTGCAGAGCCCGATCGCCTGCCGCCTGTACCATGATTACGCGGCCGCGATGCCGATTTACGACTATCACTGCCACCTCAATCCACAGGATATTGCGGAAGACCGGCAGTTTGCCAATCTGAGCCAGATTTGGCTTGAAGGCGACCACTATAAGTGGCGGGCCATGCGCGCGGCAGGCGTCGATGAATCCCTGATCACCGGGACCACGCGCAGCGATTACGACAAATACCTTGCCTGGGCGCACACGGTGCCGAAAACGCTGGGAAATCCGCTGTATCACTGGACGCATCTGGAGCTGCGCCGCCCGTTTGGCGTGCGCAACACGCTGTTTGGGCCAGAAACAGCCGACCGCCTTTGGCACGCCTGCGCTGAACAGCTGGCAACGCCGGCTTTTTCAGCGCGTGGCATCATGCGCCAGATGAACGTTCGCATGGTAGGCACCACCGACGATCCTATCGACAGCCTGCAGCATCACCGCGCGATCGCGGCTGACCGCACGTTTGACATTGAGGTCGCGCCCAGCTGGCGACCCGACAAAGCGTTCAAGATTGAGCTTGAGGGATTCGTTGCGTATCTCAGGCAGCTCGAAGCGGCGGCCGATATCGCCATCGACGGCATCGCGTCCCTGCGCGCGGCGCTGTTGCGCCGGCTGGACCACTTTGCTGCTCACGGCTGTCGCGCGTCCGATCACGGCATTGAAACGCTGCGTTTTTCGCCCGTGCCGGACGATCGCGTGCTGGACGCGATTCTGGCGAAACGGCGGCGCGATGAGTCCCTCTCCGAACAGGAAATCGCCCAGTTCAGCACCGCCCTGCTGGTGTGGATGGGCGGCGAATACGCCCGCCGTGGCTGGGTGATGCAGCTACACATCGGCGCGATCCGTAATAACAACAGCCGTATGTATCGACGATTGGGTCCAGACAGCGGGTTTGATTCCATCGGCGATGATCCGGTGGCGCGGCCGCTGTCGCGGCTGCTCGACGCCATGGACAGCGATAATCAACTGCCTAAAACCATTCTGTATTGCCTGAATCCGCGCGATAACGAAGTGCTCGCCACGATGGCGGGCAATTTTCAGGGTGGCGGTATCGCCGGGAAAGTGCAGTTTGGATCGGGCTGGTGGTTCAACGATCAGCGTGACGGCATGTTGCGACAGCTTGAGCAGCTGGCGCAAATGGGTCTGCTGAGCCAGTTTGTCGGTATGCTGACCGATTCGCGCAGCTTCCTTTCCTATACGCGTCACGAATATTTTCGGCGCATCCTGTGCAATCGCCTTGGCGAATGGGTGCAGGAGGGCCTGGTGCCGCACGATGAAGCGATGCTTGGCGAGTTGGTCAACGCGGTCTGTTTCACCAACGCGGAGCGCTACTTTACCCTGAAGGCGGCCTGAACAGCGCGCCCTGTGCTATAGTGCCGGGCGCATTAATCCGTCCCATGATTTCTTTATCAGCAGATTACGCCTTATGAAAACACCGGTTTCGCCGCAGCGCCCTTATCAGGAAGTGGGAGAAATGCTGCGCAACATGATTACGCAAAAGCAGGTCGCCGTGGGTGAACGCTTGCCGCCCGAGCGCGAGCTGGCGCAGCAGCTGAACGTCACGCGCACGCTGGTGCGTGAGGCGCTGATCATGCTGGAGCTGGAAGGATTGATCGAAGTGCGGCGCGGCGCGGGCATCTACGTGATTAACGACACGCCGGTGTCGCGCGCGCTAGCCCATAGCGCCAGCAACGATGCCGGTCCGTTTGAGATGCTGCAGGCGCGTCAGCTGCTGGAGAGTAACATCGCTGAGTTTGCCGCGCTGCAGGCGACGCGCGAAGACATTGTTAAAATGCGGCAGGCGCTGGCGCTGGAAGAGCGCGAGCTGGCGCAGGCCACCGTGGACCAAAGTGAGGATGGCGATCGCAACTTTCATTTGGCGATTGCCGAAGCCACGCACAATAGCATGCTGGTTGAGCTGTTTAAGCAATCCTGGCAGTGGCGCGAAGATAACGTGATGTGGAGCCAACTGCACCGCCATCTGGTGGACAGCGATTACCGCAGACAGTGGCTTGAGGATCACAAAAAGATTTTGGCCGCCTTGATCAAGAAAGACGCGCGCGCGGCGAAACAGGCCATGTGGCAGCACCTGGAGAACGTCAAGCAGCGCCTGCTGGAGTTTTCTGACGTGGATGATATCGACTTCGACGGCTATCTGTTTGACTCTTGGCCGCTCCACTCTTCGCTCACGCCGGATCGCTAAGCGGCAGACCGTCCAGAACGCTACCGCGAAAAAAGGCGGAGGGGTGAGCTCCGCCTTGTTTCAAGTTCCGGTCAGTGCGCCTGACCGGTCAGTTGCAAAAGGGCAACGATGATTTGCAGGATCACCCGGATCAGATCCAGGATTAACCGAACAAGTTCCATCACTTTCCTTCTCCTCAGACAGGAGCGCGCCTTTCAGCTACCGGGGCTTTGACTCCACCCGCCGACGGCCTGAGCACATCTGTGAGGAGTGCTGAGCGGCTCTCATTGTAAAAGCCACAGGCCAGCACCACCTGAAACCTGCCGGGATTTACCATCCGCGCCCCTGGGAGTCATCAGAAAATCAATGAGGTCGCGCCCATCACTCAACACCTGTATAACCATACAGTATTTTAGCGAAACTTGAAATATTTCCCGTCACATTTTATGATTTGCGCTGTGAGGAGTGCTGAGCACCCGTTCGCCGCCCGGTCACCAGCCGCAACGCGAACAAAAAAATAAGGATTTGGCTTTAGAGGCCAAATCCTTTTTTTTATGCCTGCAATACGCTACTACTGCGCGGCGCTTATGCGCCAAATGGCGTTACCCGCGTCATCGGCAATCAGCACACCACCTTGCTGATCCGCGGCTAAGCCCACCGGCAGACCGCGCACCTGTTTGCCGTCATCCGTCAGGAAACCGGTTACCACCGGCTGCGGTTCGCCCACCGGCTTGCCGTTTTCGAATTTCACCCACACCACCTGATAGCCATTAAGCGGCGTGCGGTTCCAGCTACCGTGTTCGCTAATAAAGGCACCGCCGCGGTACTGCGGCATATTATCCGCACCGTAAAACAGCAGGCCCAACGGCGCCACGTGTGAGCTGAGCGCATAATCGGGCTTGATGGCTTTTTCCACCAGATCGGGCCGTGGCGGCTGCGCGCGCACGTCTACGTGCTGACCAAAATAGCTATAGGGCCAGCCATAAAAGCCTTTATCTTGCACCGATGTCAGGTAGTCCGGCACCAAATCGGAGCCGATTTCATCCCGTTCATTGACCACCGCCCACAGCTTGCCGCTCTGCGGTTCCCACTGCAGTCCCGTCGGGTTACGGATCCCGCTGGCAAAAATTCGGCTGGCGCCGCTTGCCGCATCCACCTCAAGCACCGCCGCGCGGCGATACTCTTCGCCCAGGCCATTTTCCCCAACGTTGCTGTTCGATCCGACGCCCACATACAGCTTGCTGCCGTCCGGGCTGGCCAGCAGCGATTTGGTCCAGTGGTGATTAATCGGACCGCCTGGCAGCTCGGTGACGGTTTCGGGCGGAGTGCGGATTTCCGTCTGTCCGGTTTCATAGGGGAATTTCACCAGGCTATCGGCATTGGCGACGTAGAGCGTGTTGCCCACCAGCTGCATGCCAAACGGCGAGGTTAAGTGCTCAATAAAGCGATGCTGCTCCCATTTACCCTTTACGTTGCGCAGCAGCGTAATGCGGTTACCGCCCTCGCCGCCCTTGCCGGAGGCTTTCTGCACGATCCCCATAATCAGCTGTTTAGGCGCGGTGATCGGTTTAGGTTGACCGTTTGACTCGGCGACCAACACATCATTGTTCGGCAGCACCAGCACCTGGCGCGGATGCTGTAACTGGTCGGCGATTTTTTCAATTTTTAATCCCTGCGCCACCTTCGGCATCTCTCCCGCTTTCCACGCGACGCCCTCCGGCACCTGCATCGGTGGCATCAGGAAGTTTTGCGCCTGGGGCAACTCCGGATTGGGGCCAATCTGTTTTTGCGGATCGAGTTTGGCGCCGTCATCGCAGCCGCTGAGCAGCACCGCCAGGGCGATTACACTGAGCATCGGTTTCATGGCTGACCTCCCAGCACACGCGGCGCGCGCAGCGATTGTAGCAGGTTGGCCAGCAGCATCAGCGCCACCACCAGCGTAGAGAGCGTGACGCCCAGCGGCACCACGGCATAGGCGTCGCGGCTGTGAATAAACGCATTCACAATCGCCAGCACAACGGCGACCAGCATCAGCCAGAAGTGCGTTTTTTCTGCCGCTGTCGCGCCGCGAAATAGGTAAACCAGGCTGATAAGTCGAGGCAGGATGGCCAGCACCAGTCCAAGGGCAATGAGCCAGCTCGCCGATTTGGTCCACATAATCACAAAGGTTTGCAGGTAGATGATGTCAAACAGCCAGGCGGCGAAGAAAAAGCCCAGCGGCAGAGGCTCCAACAGCGTATAGATCGCTACGCCGAGCCGCGATCGTCCCGAGGTATACAGCATATTACTCTCCCTAATCCTGTTTATTATCAGACGGTCGCCGCGCAGTGCGACACCGCCTGTAAAGATTAGTAGAGATAAAGCATGCCGCCGCGATGAATTGCGAAAAGCTACACGGCGGACTGGCATTGCGCCAGTTCACGCGCATCGTGGCTGCAAAAAAGCTGGATCGTTTGGGCCTGCGCTAAAGACAGGTTGCGCAGCCGCTGCTGGTTGTGTCGCCAGGCGCTCACGTCACTGCACATAAAACGCTGATAAGCACGCAGACCGGGCGTGCAGTGGCGTTCAACATGGCGCATTTCATCGCGATAAAACCAGGCGTCTCCACCGTGCAGCAGCCAGCCGTCCCCATGGCGGATCGCCACACCGCTATGACCCGGCGTATGTCCCGGCAGCGGCACAAAGAGAATGTCATCGTTAAAATCATCCAGCGCGCGCACCGCGTCAAACCCAAACCACTGCTCTCCCTGGCTGGGATAGCCGCGCCAGCCATCATGCGTTCGCCACTGCTGAGGCCGGTAACGCTGACGATTAAGCCAGGTGCCGTTGCGCTGACTGACGTAATCCAATTCATGCTGCAAAAGATGGATTTTCGCGGACGGAAAATCACTGATGCCGCCCGCGTGATCAAAGTCGAGGTGGGTTAAAATAATATGGCGCACGTCCGCCGCGCGAAAGCCCAATAATTCAATTTGCGTCTTTGCGCATAATGATTCGCGGTAGCGAATATTATTTAGCACACGGAAAAAACCGGACAGCCGTTGGGCGGGATGCGCAATATCCTCACGGCCAAAACCGGTATCCACTAATACCAGCCCCTGCCTGTCGGTTTCCAATAATAAACAGTGACACACCAGATGGGCGAAGAGTCCACGACTAAAGCCATCAAACAGCGCGCCGCCAGCGGGACACATGCATCCGCAGTTAAGGTGATGAATACGCACAGGCCGCTCCTGAAAAAAAAAGCGCAGAAACTCTGCGCGAGAAAGAAATAAACGAAGCAAGAGATAACAGGCGTCAATCTATATATGGAAGAGGATGCGGTATTTTGCAAACGCAGCGAGATCGGTAATCTGCGTTTTTTTTTCGTATTCACGCCGCCGCGTTTTTTATCTGACGCGCAACGCGTAGCGATAATTAAACGCGGCACGTGGAATATTCATTCACGACATCCTGTAAAAGCGATGAGGGATAAATTCCGTCCGCGCGCCAATCAGCGTAAATAAAGGTGTGGCCACTGCGGCGCGCTACGTGCCGTTTTGACCTGCACCGGACTTTTTCTTTGCGCGGCATTTCTCCCGGCAGACCACCGTTAGCCCGATCGTGACAGGCGCGGTGGCGCGGCGGTGGACGCCTGTAGCTGACGGTGCAGCCAGCGACTGGCGGCCTCGACATCAAGGGCGTTCGCCGCCAGCGACAATACCGGCCCCAGCGCCATCGGGCGCGCCGTTTCCGCCAGCTTGTGCAGTTCTGGCAGATATTCCGCGCCGGGATGGCCGGGCAGGCGCTGCGTGAGACGCGCCTGATAGCGCGCCACCGCATCATCCGGCGAGATCGCCAGCCACAGTTCCAGCACGCGCGTGACGCCAGCCTGCTCAAGCCCCTCTTGCAGCACCGAAACCGGCTGAAACCCGAACCAGGCGTCAATCAGCCAGGTGCACTCAGCCGGTGCCTGACCCACTACGTTCCATATCGCCTGATAGGCAGCACAGCCGAGTTGGCGGTTACGCTGACGATCCACCGGTGCAAAATAGCGCATAAACGGCTCTTTAAGGCTGTCCAGCGTGAGCACGGGAAAACCAAACTGCTGCGCCAGCGCGCGGGTCAGCGTGCTTTTTCCCGACGCCGGAATACCGTTTACCAGCACCACCGTTTTCTGTTTGCAGGGCATGGTCATAGAATCTCGATGACCTCCGCTGCGCTACTGGCTTGACGGAGGCGCACCAGCGTGTGCTCATCGTCCAACAGGGTGACGATGGCGCGGATGCCCTCTTCAATGTGGGCGTTGCTGTCGCGCGCCCCGAACAGGATCACAATGTCAGCTTTTTCGCTGCCCTGAAATGAAATGGGCTGCGTCAGCACCAGCAGGCTAAAACAGTCTTTCAGCACCCCGCTCTCGGGCCGGGCGTGCGGGATGGCAATCCCTTCGTCAAACACGTAATACGCCCCGTGGGTTAAGGTATTGGCGATCACCGCCTCAGGATACGACGGCTGAAGATAACCGCCCTTCACCAACGGGCGGGCGGCCAGGGCGATCGCATCCCGCCAGTCGTTGGCTGTGATGCCCACCTGAATGGCGTCCGCCTCCTGTAGCAACTGTTTTATGCTCATCCCGCCTCCTGAATTGAGGTACGAATGGTGTTACGCAGCGCATCGATTTTCACAAATAGCGCGTCGATGTCCGGGCGAAACCGCGCGCTTTTCGCATACAGCGGCAGCGCGCGATTGTACGCCAGCATCAGCTGCTTTTGTGTCTCTGCGTCGCGCGGTGCGCTGCCCAACCGCTGCTCCAGCTGTTGGATCTCCGCGTTGAGGCTTTCGGCTTGCTGCTCAATGTCCTGCTGTTGCGGGCGCGCTGCGTCCGCGCCCTTCTTGAACAATCCAAACATAGCGTCTCCTTCTACCTGACTTGAGGTGCACGAAGCGTGCGCTGGCCTAGCGGAACAGCGACATTTTCTCCACCAACACGTGGGTAACCGCATCGTTGGCCGGCACCAGAAAATTGCGTACGCTGTCGTTAACCTTGCCTTTTTCAAACGTCTGTTTACAGTTGGCGACCCACTGCACGTTCATCTCTGTGCCCACGTTGACCTTTTCGATACCGCTCCGCACCGCCAACCGCATATCGTCGTCGCTGACGCCGGTTCCACCGTGTAACACCAGCGGCGTGTGGGTGGCGGCCGTGATGTCAGCCAGCCGTTGGTGCTGGATCTGCGCTTTGCCCGTGTAGAGGCCGTGCACGGTACCGATGGAGATGGCCAGCATGTCCACGCCGGTTTCCTGCACAAAGCGCCGTGCATCCTCAACCGTGGTAAACGCGGTTTCGCTCATGGCGACGCACTTGCCATCTTCCGAACCGCCGATGGCACCCAGTTCAGCCTCCACGGACACATTCGCCGGGCGCGCCATGTCGATCACCCGCCGCGTGTTGGCAATGTTCTCGTCAATCGGCAGATGTGAGCCGTCGTACATCACCGAGCTAAAGCCCGCGTCGATGGCCGTTTGAATCGCCGGTAAATCGGAACAGTGATCGAGGTGTAAACAGGCAGGCACATCGCGGCTTTCGGACAGCGAGCGAATGGCATCCACCAGCAGTTTATGGCCGAGGTATTTCGCGGTGCCGGTTGAAATCTGAATCATTAACGGACTGTGGGTTTTTTCTGCCGCACTGAAAAAGGCGGGCAACATCTCCAGACAGTGCAGGTTGAAGGAGCCCAGTGCTTTGAAATCACGCTGTTTAGCCACCTGTAACAGCTCGGTGAAGTTATACAGTTTCATGCGGTTTTTCCTCGTGAGAGTGGGGAGATTTTCCGTTAACAAACCAGGCAATGACGGTAATGAACAGGACAAAGAGCGCGACAAACAGCCAGTTATTTTGGAAAGCGTGTCCCAGCACGAGCCCGGTGCTGATGACGTCAGAGTCGCTGAAGGTCACGCCGGTGAAGCCATAGCTCTCCAGCATCGGGACCAAAATAGCGGGCAGGAAGGTGATAAACAGGCCGTGCACGAAGCCGCCGATCATCGCGCCGCGCCGCCCGCCGAGGGCGTTGCCAAACACGCCGGCGGTGCCGCCAGCAAAGAAGTTGGTCAGCAGGCCAGGCAGGATCATCGCCAGCCCGAACATCGGGAACACCAGCATGCCAACCACCGATCCCAGCGTGGTGGCGAGGAAGCCGACGATCACCGCGTTGGGTGCGTACGGGAACATCACCGGGCAATCGAGCGCAGGCTTGGCGTCCGGCACGAGACGCATGGCAATGCCGCGGAACGCCGGGACCAGCTCATTCAGCAGTAAGCGCACGCCGCTGTAGAGCACAAATACCCCGGCCACAAACTGAATGGATTGCATAAAGGCGTACATCAGGTAGTTCATGCCGTTGCTGTACTGCGCGATAAACGCCGGACCCGCCGCCAGCGCCGGGATCAGGTACATCGGCACCATGACCACCGCCATCGACAAATAGGTGTCTTGCAGAAACTTGAAGTTATCGGGGAGCTTGAGATCCTCCGTCGAGCGCGATCCTTTCCCCACCACTTTGGCCACCGCCGCCGTAAGCAGATAGCCGATAGTGCAGAAATGGCCGAGCGCCACGTCGTCGGAATCGGTAATACGCCGCACCACCGGCTGCGCAAGCGCCGGCATGACCACCGCCATTACGCCGCCAAAGATGCCGCCGGTGAGAATCAGCGGCAGGCCGGTCAGCCCGGCTTTATAGCCAATGACCGCGCCGATGGTGGCCATCCACAGCAGCGCCTGACCGGTAAGAAAAATGTATTTAAACGGCGTAATGCGCGCGATGATGATATTCACCACAAAGATCACCAGCAGCGTGAGCGCCACTTCTGAGCCCAGCTCGCGATTGGCTAATCCCGCAATGGCGGCCACGTCAGTGATATAGCCCTGCATACCAAAACCGTGAGTGAAGATGGTATTGAGGAAGGTTAAGGCTCCCACAATAATGTTGATGCCGGCCATCATAATCAAAAAGCCCAGCAGCGTTTTGAACGTGCCCTCCACCACTTTGCCGAGAGATTTTTTTTGCAGCACCAGACCAATAAGCGCGATAAACGCAATCAGTATGGAAGCTTGACCCAGCAGATCTTTAATCAGGAAGTTAATTACGCTATTCATGGCTGGCCGCCTTAATATTGTGCTCTTTCATAAACGCGACGATTTTTTCTTCTATTTCCGCTTTATCGGTAAGGCGATTAAGAATAATTACGCGTTTCATTTGTTCTGGACTGGCATCGGCATTTAATACATCGGCAAACGCTTTTTGCGTGAGAATCATATCGGACTTAAACGCGTTGGCTTCAGAAATGGTGGTGTGATCGATATCTGCATCGATTTCGAGCTTTTTTAATACCGACTTCGCGCTCATTTCGATAGCAAAACTTGAACCTAAACCACAGCCACACACACATAATATTTTCAGCATGGTTATTTCCTCACAGGATATGCAGTTGTTTAGCGAGTTTGTAATAATGCCCTTCAACATCAACCAGGCGTTTTTTCATGCTTAATAAATCGATCGGTATGGGTCGATGATTGCTATTAATAATCACCGCCTTATTGCGCATTCCCGATTGAATACAGCGCGCGACTTCACTGGCCATAATGGTGCCCTGGTATATTTCCTCGCAGGTGGGATCGCCACTGCGCAAACCGTAACCGATAATGGTTTTACGAATGCGTACCCCAATCAGCGGCTCAAGCTGTTTAATTAACGTATCTATTGCCCCCTGAAAGCCGGGAGAATATTCACGTGTGTAGCCCTCTGAACACAAAATCACTACGCTATTTTGTGCCGCCAGCCGTTGGGTGATGCGCTCTGCTAATAGCGCAGGCGCGATCTGACACTCTGGGATTAGCGCGAAATCGGCGTTGGATTTAATCGCCGATTGCAGCGTTAATTCGCCACAATAACCGCCGAGCAGTTCTACCATAAATACGCGTCCGGTCAGCGCCCGTCCGGTATTGCGTAATTTCGTGACCTCTTTTAATACCTGTTCACACGCGGTAGAAAAGCCGATGGTGTAATCGCTGCCGAAGACATCATTGTCGATGGTCATGCCTACGCCAAAACAGTTCACACCGCATTCACTCAGCGCATGGAGAAATTGCAGCGAACCGTCGCCGCCCGCCATAATTAATACGTCGATGCGCAGCGATTTGAGTTGTTTGGTAATCACCTCATACTCCTGACGCATTAATTTCCGCGTGGTGCGACCGGATTGCATAATCGGAATGGCGGTGATGGAAAAATCCACCAGATCGCGTGCTGAAATTTCCTGATGACGGTTTTCCAACAATCCTGGAATGCCACCGTTAAATAACACGATCTCTGCGCGCATCATGCGCGAGATTTGAAAAATGAAATTATTAATGCCGCTTACATCCCCACCGCTGATCGCTATACCAATTCTCATTGTCGCGCTCCCGTGAATTGCGTCTCTGACAACATTCTTCCGGTCCGACACGTTTGTATTTGCAAGTGAGATCACATATTCATCACGTTTTACGCGGCGACAACCGTTGACACGGTTAGCGGCAGCGCATTTTTTGTGATTAATGTCACAGGGCACGAATTGGCGATATTAACTATATTCTTTTTATTTCAGCAGGTTGTGACTAAGCCGCGCAGTTTAATCAGGTGACTGCTGGGGAGCGCGCGGGATTATTTTGCTTTCGCGTTAATTTGTGACTGCACGCGCATTATTCGGGGAACGTGGGCATGTAATTCGACTGCTCAGCCGGTGTCTGATTAACAGGAGACAGCGCACGCTTCGCGTGTGAAACATTGGAAGCAGTAATACGAGCCATGTCACTCATGAGCATCAAGCTGATTAAGCATACAAATTTCAGTAAGCAACCAGCGTTCAAACTTCTCCAGCGCAGCCTCATTAACTGCCGTTTCGATCGGTTTTATTAAGCAAAATTTTTTGCTCAGGCAGTGGGAGGCTGGCCAAGGCGAAACAAGGGTGCCGCACCGTAATTCACGCTCGACATACATTCGTGGCACCAGTGCCACACCTTGCCCCGCGATGACGGCAGCAATCGCCATTTCATGGAGATCGTATCGCACGCCCTGTGCCGGATTATCGAGGTGGATTCCACTTTCTTGCGCATAGTGGTGCCAGGCATCTGGATTCTGTGGGCGGTGAATGCGGGGAAGTGCATTTAACTGTCGATTAACGTCATCGTGGGTTAACAGTGCGGGATGGCACACCGGCAGCAGATGTTCCTGAAACAGATACTGCATACGCATCCCTGTCCATGCGGAATGTTCAAAATGGATGACGGCGTCAAAGCCACTTCCATGCAAAATGAACGGCTCGGTTCTTGCCGCAATATTGAGTGTTATGTCCGAGAACATAGCGCTAAAGCCGCGCAGGCGGGGGATAAGCCAACGGCTGGAAAAGGTCGGTAAGACGGCGATATCCAGACTCTGACTGCCCTCGGGCATTCCCATAATGTACTGCGTATCTCTTTCAAGCCGCTCAAGGGTTTCACGCACATGGTGTGCATAGCGCGCGCCGATAGGGTTCAGTTTTACGCGGCTTCCCACACGATCAAACAGTTTGCAGTCCAGCAACGCTTCAAGGCGCCCGATTTGGCGGCTAATCGCCCCTTCCGTCAACGAGAGCTCTTGTGCTGCCCGGACGAAATTACCGTGTCTCGCGGCGGCATCAAAAGCCTGCAGCGACGCACTACTGGGAATTTTTTTGCGCATAACCCCTGTTCCTCACTCGGCGTCAACAATCCGTCTTC
This sequence comes from uncultured Pantoea sp., assembly GCA_913778495.1. Taxonomy (GTDB): domain Bacteria; phylum Pseudomonadota; class Gammaproteobacteria; order Enterobacterales; family Enterobacteriaceae; genus Pantoea. The sequence continues at coordinate 168,485 of CAJYVD010000030.1, read as the reverse complement.
ATTGACTTAATGTCACTAATCCGTGACATATTATCGTTTTTAGCCGTTATAACCAGCCTGTAGCATGAGTAAAGATCATTAAGCAGAGATATTTGCTTTCGTATATCACTCAGCTTAAGAGATACACATGTTCTATACCGTGGAATGCTCGTTTACCGATCCTGAAAAAAAGGAGGGAGAAATTTCTCTTGCTGGCAGACCTGCATTACTGACTGGCAGCTCAACCGCTATGTTTGCTTCCCTGAACAACATATTTTCGCCCGTAATTAACCTCGAGGTAATGATGGCCCTTCCCTTTCCGTTTTGCCAAATAGGCGATTTTCACATCACTGCGCTGAGTGACGGTAATATGCCCGCGAGTGTGGATTTACTGTCAGGTATTGAAAAATGTGATGCGGACGTTATTCAATATCATGCCGGATTCAATGATCCCGGTAATATCCATATAAACTGCTATCTTATCCGCGGCCGGGGACGAATCATTCTGGTTGACGCTGGCACGGGCCCGCTGAATGACAGGGCGGGACAACTTAACGCAAACCTTGCCGCTGTGGGCGTAAGCCCTGAAGAGGTCGATACCGTTTTATTGACACACTGCCATCCTGATCATATCGGAGGGCTACTGGATGCTGAGCAGCAGCCGGTATTTAAATCCGCTGACATTTATCTTCATCCTCTTGAAGCGCAATACTGGCTGGATGATGAAAAATTCAACGGGGTGAGTGCCAGAGTGCAACGAAATTTCGTGCTGGTACGCCAAACTTTAAATGCTTATGCCGCAAAGTTACGTTTTTTAAACGGCGACAAAATAGCAGAAGGCATTCTGCCAGTATGGCTACCGGGTCATACGCCAGGCCATACCGGTTTTCGCATTCACACAACAGATAAATGCTTATTAATATGGGGAGACATTGTCCATTATCCTCACATTCAGGCAGCGCAACCGGCTGTTTCTATTTTATTCGACACAGATCCTGTTCAGGCCGAAGAAACCAGAAAGAAAATAATGGAAGACGCGGTCAGCCAAAACATGATCGTTGCGGGCATGCATTTAGGTCAGGCTGGCTTTGCCAACGTTTGCAGAGCTGGCATGGGATACCGTATTTCCTACTCTGAAAACGAATAGGCAGCTCTGACAGTGTTGTTCATCATTGGCCTTGTGCAGAATGGTCAATAACCGCACAGCACGCTAAGAAACCGCTCACAGCGTAGAGGCCGATTTTTTCACGCGGCACCGGCAGTCTAGTCTAACAGCTGCAGTATTAGTGAATACTCAGCGCAGACAATGCGCTGAGTGTATCCTGCCGCGTGGCCGGCTGCCCGGTGCGCGTTATCACGCCATATTAGGTGATATTTGCCCGAAATTAACGCGATGTCGCTTGCAAAGACATTAAAGATAAGACGCCTACGTCGCAATATTGAGGGATGTATTTATCAGTCATGTTGAATGTACCCACCACGAACTTTGTCTCCGTCATGGTGAATAATTGGATATTTAATATGTTGCCATCGCGGGCTTGTGATTTGAAAAAGATTAGCCAGGACTTATTACCATCGACGGTCACGGGTAACGCCTTTGGTTTTAGTGCTTTCATGAGGTTCAACATTCTATCTTTAACCATATCAATATCGACGAGATCCGAAGAAGCTTTTTCCGTTAGCCCTAAAGACACTGCGCCATCCGCGTTTGAATAAATAAATTTAGCTTTGTTTTTTAAAGCGGGATATTTAATGTCCGCCCACAAATCTGACATTTTGGTGAAACTCTCAGGAATGTTAATTTTTAGGTTCAGCGGCGTTATTTTTAACTCTTTCATTATTGGATTCCCCGCCGGGTGCTTGCCGCAAATAGTCATAGCTGCAGTATCGTAGTTTTCTGCGAGAGCAAGCATCGGAAAGAGGTAAAGCAATAAAAATAGTATTCTCATCTAAATAATCCATGTAGAAGGTCTCTTTATCTTGATGTGTGTTATCTGAGCCGCCATACGGCCAGCAGCGCGATCCTGCAGCGACTCAGCAATCTCAATACTCGTCACTTTTGAATTAACAGCACCCAATACGTTTTTGCTAACTCTTCGGGATTGAGTGGAATTTTACCAGGTTTGATCGCCGATAATGCGGTGGTATCGGCTTGTTCGAGCACATGCGTGATTTGCCACCCCGCCTGTGACAGTGAGGTAACGGTGCCCGTCAGCCCGCTTCCGCAGGTAAAAGATGTGGTGTCAGAAAGCTCTGCATCTTTATTTGACTGTGGCAGCGCGGCTGAACGACAAACGTGGGCTTCATTCGCCAGCGCCGCGCTGGAAACCAGCCCTAATAGCAGCAGTGACAACACAGGTTTTAAGACTTTCATGCACGCTATTTCCTTATATAAACGAGCGTGGTCGGGTGAATACATTTCAGCCGTTCTGAGTGGCGGCGCGGCTTAATACCCGGTCGCCCCCCTGACCTTATCCAGAAATAAGGCGTTCAGCCAGGGTATTTTTTGCCGTGTCGACGGCGCAATGCTGAAATGCCGAACATGAACGCTTACAGGCGCGCAGGCTGCGCGCCTGTAAGCGAAGAATAAATTCATCGCGCCTGGCGTGGGTGCACGCAATTGATTGCACCGCATACTGAGAAATCAATTCCGGCGCAGAGGCCGATTTTCTCGCGCGGCACCGGCAGTCTAGCGTAACAGGGGCTGTGAGCGAGACGTAAAGGCGACGGCGCGATCACTGCCACAAACTTGCCTCTACTGCCCCGCAATTAGCACGCGCCAGCGGCGACGTGCGCGCCGCAGCGTCTCGTGCACATCCTGAATCTGCGCTAGCGTCAGCGCATCGATGGCTTGTGGCGTCAGATTCGCCAGGCCCTGCTGGTGGCGCAGCGCCTGCAGCACCGCGTCCGCGTGATCCTTTGGCATGCACTGCTCACGCAGCGTGGCCTGCCAGGCGGCCAGCATCGCGGGCGTAGCGTCACTCAGCGCGTGTGACATCTCACGCAAAAAGGCACTGCAATGTTTAAGCAACTGCGGCCACGGCGTGCCGGGCGACTGCAGCGCCAGCAGGATGCCGTCGATATCGGCGAAACGCTGGTAGCGCGTCGACACCACGTAGCCAACCGGCTCGTCCACGCGCAGCCGCTGGAAAAAGCGCGGGCCCAGCGTCAGTGCCAGCGCCTGCAGCGCAGCGAGGCGCCGATCATCGGCGTTCAGCAGCGGCATGAAGATCAACAGTGCGTGATCGGCTGTGTCGCAGGCGATGCGCGTCAGACCGCGCTGCACGGCGGGCACACTGGCGCGATCGGTAAGCGGCGCGCGCAGCTGGCTGAGCAGACGCGCCAGCCTCTGGGCTTCTGCGTCATCCTCGCCGCACCACGCCGCGATCCAGGCGGGTTGCGCGACGGGCGCGATCAGCGCCGTCGGCATCGCCGTCAGTAGCTGACGGATCGCGAGGTTGCTCGTTGGTGCTGGCGCGCTGCACGCCGCATCCGCATTTAATGCCGCCAGTACCGCCTGCACGCTATGCAGTTCAGCTTTGGGCGGGAGATCCAGACGTAGCTGCCACGCACCCTGCGTAAACTGCCAACTGCCCGCGCCTCCGGCATGACGCAGCAGCCCGAGCGCGCTGCGCAGCATACGCTGGCGCGCGCGGGCCGCCGGTTCGCTAAGCGGCTGATAAAACGCGGGCCGCAGCAGTAAAAGGCGGTCGGATGGGCGCATCGGCAGCCGCAAAAGCGGTTGAGGATGCGGTGGCAGCGTGAGCGGTTCGGGTGCCGCCGCTCTCGGATAAAAGCTAAAGCCTGTGGGCGTCAGCGCGGGCGCAGCAGCAGGCGGCCACTCGCCCAGTCGCAAAGTAACGCCCTGCGAATCCACCTCCGCGTATTGCGATACGTCCCGCTGGGTAAGCAGACGACTGCACGGCGCCTGACGCAGCGCGGTCAAGAGCGGCTCGCTATCCGGCAGCGTCTGCCCGGGCGCAAACCCGAAAGCACGCGCGCGAAGCTGGGCCAGCGGCGACAGGGCGTGAAAATCCTGCTGCGCCAGACGCTGATAGTGTTGACGCTGTAACGGTGATATGGCGCACAGCGCCGCCCAGTGCTGCCAGAACAGCGACTCGATCTGCTGCGCCATCGCGGGTGTCATGCGCTGCGCACTGAAACGCAGCGCCAGCCAGCAATGGTTGGGGGCGAGCTGTAACCAGTGCGTTTGCAGCGCATCGCACAGACCCGCCTGCCGCAGCTGAGCCAGTAGGCTATCCGGCGCGTCATCCTGCCAAAACGCCCTCATCAGAGTGACACTGTCACGCAAAACAGGCGTGTGCGCATCCAATATCAGCGTAATCCAAAAGGTCTCATCGCCTGCCAGCTGGACCACATGGCTACCGATCTGCGGTAACGGCAGCGGCTGCGGCGCGGCACCGCTCGCGGGCAGTGAAGCGAACTGTTGCGCCATCTCAGCCAGCTCCGCCAGCGAGTGCGGCCCCTGTAGCCAGAGCTGCATCGTGCCCGCGTGGTAAAAACGGCGGTGGAAATCGCGCAGCGCAAGCTGAATGTCGGTGACGTTGTCACCGAAAGCGGCGCGACTGCCAATGCGAAAGCGCGTATAAGGTTCCCCTGCCGCCGCCAGCAGCGCCGCTTCACACAGCGTTTCGTCGTGCTGCGCCAATAACTGGTATTCGGCGTCGATCACCGCACACTCTTGTGCCACGCACGCCGCGCTGAACTGCGGTGCCGCCAGCATGGCACTGAGGCGTTTTGCGCCTGCGGCCAGCTGAGGTGCAGGCACCTGGAAGAAAAATGCGCTCTGGCTTAGCTGCGTGGTGGCGTTGACCTCGCCGCCCTGCTGCTGTACCCACGGCATCAGCCGCTGCGCATCGCTAAAGCGCTGACAGTCGCCAAACAGCGTGTGCTCCAACAGGTGCGCCAGTCCCGGCCAGGCCTCGGGCTCATTCAGGCTTCCCACCTGCACGCTAACCAGCGCCGCCGCGTCTCGCGCTTCGGGCTGGTGGTGCAGATGACAGCGCAGGCCGTTGGCCAGCACAAGCTGACGCCTATCCATTAGCGGATCCGCTGTTTGAAAATCAGATCGGAGTTACTGCGATTGCGGAACTGCAGCTGCGCAATTTTGATATCGCTGCAGCTCGCTTCCCGCCGCGCTTCAAGAATTTTGCCGTGGTGCGGTGACTTGCTGCAAACCGGATCGGTGTTATCCGCGTTGCCGGTGAGCATGTAAGCCTGGCAGCGACACCCGCCGAAATCCTTCTCTTTTTCATCGCAAGAGCGACACGGTTCCGGCATCCAATCAAAGCCGCGGTAGCGATTAAAGCCAAAGGAGTTGTACCAGATATCCTGCAGGCTCTGCGTCAGCACCGACGGAAATTCAATCGGCAGCTGGCGCGCGCTATGGCACGGCAGCGCGGTGCCTTCCGGCGTAACGCTAAGGAAGATCGCGCCCCAGCCGCCCATGCAGGGCTTAGGCCGCTCTTCGTAGTAATCGGGCGTGACAAATAACAGATTGGTAAGATTGCCGCTCTCGCTCATGCGCGCACGGTACTCCGCCACCACCGCTTCCGCACGCGCGATTTGTTCGCGCGTCGGTAGCAGCCCCTGACGGTTCAGGTGCGCCCAGCCGTAAAACTGACAGGTGGCCAGCTCCACGTCGTCCGCCTCCAGCTCGATACAGAGGTCGATGATTTTGTCGATCTGATCGATATTGTGGCGGTGCAGCACAAAATTTAGCACCATCGGATAGCCGTGCGCCTTCACCGCTTTCGCCATCTCTAACTTTTGTTGGAAGGCTTTTTTCGAGCCGGCCAGCGCGGCATTCAGCGTCTCATCGCTGGCCTGAAAACTGATCTGAATATGATCCAAACCCGCGTCGGCGAAGGCGTCGAGTTTTTTAGCGGTCAGGCCAATGCCAGAGGTGATCAGGTTGGTGTAGAAACCCAGTTCGCGCGCGGCCTGAATCAGCTCAGGCAGATCTTTGCGCGTCAGCGGTTCGCCGCCGGAGAAGCCGAGCTGCACGCTGCCCATGGCTCGCGCCTGGCGAAACACCTCGATCCACTGTGCGGTGGTGAGCTCTTGCTCCTGCTGCGCAAAATCCAGCGGGTTCGAGCAGTACGGACACTGCAACGGGCAGCGGTACGTGAGTTCGGCGAGCAGCCAGAGCGGCGGCGTAGCAGGATTATTCGGGTTCACGGCACTGGATCCATTTCTGTTCAACGGCGGACTGCAAGAACGCTTTGACGTCGTCATCAACCCCGCCCGCCTCAGGGAAACGGGCGTTGAGCGTGGCAACGATCGCGGCGACATCCTGCTTGCCGGTGACCAACTCCAGGATCGCCGTCGCGGTCTCATTGAGTTTTGCCATGCCTTCCGGATAGAGCACCACGTGGCTCTCCTGCGCCGGTTCCCATTGCAGACGATAGCCACGGCGAAACGCTGGGATCAGGTTATCTTTCATCATGTTATACCAATCTCGTACTGTGCCAGGCGATCTGGTCGGTGACGGTATGATACGGCGGACGCTGCAGCGCATACGCCATGGTCATGGCATCCAGCATCGTCCAGAGTATGTCGAGTTTGAATTGCAGAATTTCCAGCATCCGCGTCTGCTGCTCAGCGGTGGTAAACACCTCCAGCGCCAGCGCCAGGCCATGCTCCACGTCGCGGTTCGCCTGGCTGAGGCGATTGCGGAAGTAGAAATAGCCCTCTTCTTTGATCCACGGATAGTGCTGCGGCCAGCTGTCGAGGCGCGATTGGTGGATCTGCGGCGCGAACAGCTCGGTCAACGAGCTGCAGGCGGCTTCCTGCCAGTTAGCGCGACGCGCAAAGTTGACGTAAGCGTCAACGGCAAAGCGCACGCCGGGCAGCACCAATTTTTCCGACAGCAGTACGTCGCGCGGCAGCCCTACCGCTTCGCCAAGCTGCAGCCACGCTTCAATGCCGCCTTCCTGGCCGTTGCTGCCATCGTGATCGAGGATGCGCTGCACCCATTTGCGGCGCGTGGCGGCATCCGGGCAGTTTGCCATGATCGCGGCATCTTTCAGCGGGATATTGGTCTGATAATAAAAGCGGTTAGCCACCCAACCCTGAATTTGCTCACGCGTGGCATCGCCGTTGTGCATGGCGATGTGGTAGGGGTGATGAATATGGTAAAAGGCCCCTTTGGCCCGCAGTGCCTGCTCAAATTCAGCGGGCGTCAGGGCGTCGGTAATGATCACGATGCGCGCTCCTGTAATTGAATCGCCATACCGTCCCAGCTCACTTCAATGCCCTGCTGCGTCAGATACTGCCGCTGCGTCGATTGCTCGTTGAGGATCGGATTGGTGTTGTTAATGTGGATCAAAATTTTGCGCCTGGCCGGCAGCGACGCCAGCAGCGCCATCAGCCCCTGCTCTTCCGCCAGCGCCAAATGTCCCATGGCTTTGCCGGTATTTTTCCCGACGCCGGTGGTCAGCAATTCGTCGTCTTGCCAGACGGTGCCATCAATCAGCAAACAGTCGGCTTTGTGCAGCCACGGCATGATAACCGCGTCGGGTTCGCCGAGCCCCGGGGCGTACAGCAGCGTCTGACCGTTGGCCAGGTTTTCAATAAACAGCGCCACGTTATGACCGGGCAGTGGCCGATCGCGGTACGGTGAATACGGTGGCGCGTTACTGAGGATGGGAATAGCGGTGAACTGTAACGTCGGACACACCGCCACCTTGAACGGTTCAAGCGGGGTTAACGTATGGTGCTGCAGGCCGCCATTCCAGTGCTGCAGCATGGTGAAAATGGGGAAACCGCTGGTGAGATCGCCGTGCACCTCGGGCGTGCACCATACCTGATGCGGGCAGCCTTCGCGCAGGCTCAGCAGGCCGGTGGTATGGTCGATCTGGCTGTCGGTCAAAATGATGCTGCCGATTGCCGTGCCGCGTAGGACGCCTTTCTTCACCAACTCGGGCGTGTGGGCAATTTGCTGCGCGATATCCGGCGAAGCGTTGCAAAGCACCCAGTCTTCACCGTTATCGCTGACAATAATGGAGGATTGCGTGCGCGAGTGCGCCTGCAGCGTGCCGTTGCGCAAACCGCTGCAATTCGCACAGTTGCAGTTCCACTGCGGGAAACCACCGCCTGCCGCGGAACCAAGGACTTTGATAAACATGAGAAAAAGCCAGCTGAAAAAGAGAAAGCCCGCACAGAAGGCGGGCAAGGGGTCTTAGCGGTTGGAAATGTACAGAGTGACTTCCAGGCCCAGACGCAGGTCAACGAATTCAGGTTTTTTCCACATACTCTTATCCTCATTAAGTAAAACGCAGAGTGAATCTGCGAGAATCGCGCGCGTCAGTGAACGAATCCACTGACAGCACAGCCAAACGCGCGGCGATGTTGCGCCAATGTCACAGAGAGATCAAGCCTGATTTCACAGCAAAAGCACGCTATTCCTGCCAAATCTGCCGTAACACCCGCAGCCAGTTGTCCCACGTAATCCGCGTGAGCGTTGACTGATCATAGTCGAGCTCACGCAGCAGCGCACAGAGACGCGGTAAGCCGGTGACATCTTTCAGCGCTTCGGGCACCGAGACACCATCGAAATCCGAACCAAATGCTACGTTTTCCGCGCCCATTATGGCAATCAAATGCGCCAGGTGTTTAGCAATTTCGATCAAGGCCGTGTCGCTATCGCGTTTGCCATCCGGGCGCAAGAACGCGTTGCCGAAATTTATCCCTACGACGCCGCCGCTGGCCGCAATGGCGCGCAGTTGCGCATCGGTGAGATTGCGCGGCTGCGCGCAGCGCGCGTGCGCGTTGGAGTGGGTTGCCACCAGCGGCGCACGTGAGAGACGCGCCGTGTCCCAAAAGGCGTTTTCATTCATATGCGAAACGTCGATCAGCATACGATGTTGATTGGCGGCGGCAATCAGCGCTTCACCGGCGGGGGTTAAGCCTGGGCCGCTGTCCGGTGTGCCGGGAAACGCGCCGGTGACGCCTGCGCCAAAGCGATTAGGTAGATTCCAAAAGGGGCCGATGCTGCGCACGCCAGCGCGGTAAAAGGCCGCCAGCGCATCGCCCTCGGCGTCAAACCCGTCCGCCCCTTCGATATGTGCCACCATGGCCAGCACACCGTCGGCGCGACAGGCGGCGATCTCGGCGGCGGTGAGGCACACCCGCGCCCGCCCCTCGGACCGCGCCGCCAGCGTATGCAGGATCTCCAACTGCTGCCAGAGTACGTCCAACGGTTGCCAGCGTTCGGCGGCGTGCTGAGGCGCCACCGCTTTGACATAGCGCCGCGGCGGCACAAACAGCGCGAACAGTCCGCCCGCAAAGCCGCTCGCCTGCATACGGGGGAAATCCAGATGGTTTTCGGCGATGCCGGTAAAAAACGCCGTGGCGGGGTCGGCGCGGTGATGCAGCCACAAATGCAGCAGCAGATCGTTATGGCCATCAAAAACAGGGTTCAACATAACTCATTACCTAAAACAGAGTGCGCCGTATGCTACGCCGCTGTGACGCATCCGCCAACTGCCGCTATAATCCCGCGCATCACGTACCGCATTCAGAGATGACAATGAGCAAACTCACCTTACAAGAGCAGATGCTGCAAGCCGGCCTGGTTAGCAGTAAAAAGATGGCCAAAGTCCAGCGCACCGCGAAAAAATCCCGCGTGCAGGCGCGTGAGGCGCGCGAAGCCGTAGAAGAGAACAAAAAAGCGCAGCAGGCGCGCGACAAACAGCTCAGCGAACAGCAAAAGCAGGACGCCTTAACCAAAGAGTACAAGGCGCAGATCAAACAGCTGATCGCCATGAACAAGCTTACCGCCGAGAAAGGCGATATCGCCTTCAACTTTACCGACGGCAGCCTGATCAAAAAAATCACCGTCAACAAGCTCACACACGCGCAGCTGGTTAACGGCCGCTTAGCGATTGCGCGTGAGGACGCCGATCGCGACGGTGAGCCCCGCTACGCGCTGATCCCCGCCAGCGTGGCGGATAAAATCGCGCAACGTGACGCCAGCTATATTGTGCTAAACAGCGCCCTGACGCAGGAGGCGCTGGACGAAGACGATCCGTACGCCGACTTCAAAGTACCCGACGATCTGATGTGGTAACACAGCCGTGCGCGATCCAGCGGCTTGCTGGATCGCGCCCCAACTGCAACACCGCGCGTTAACCGCGCATCAGCAGCGTCACCAGGCCAAATATGCCTCCCGTCATGAAGCCATATTCCAGATCGGCCTCGTCTTTGCGGATGGCGTAATAGCGGTTAAGCGCGCTTTCGGCGCAGGTGGCGGTCACCTCATTGAACTGCTTTTCAAATCCCTGCGCCACCAGCGTTTCAGCGCTCTGCGTGTCCTGCCTTTCGACCGCCACTATCTGGCGGCCTTGTTTATAAAAGTGAAAATCGGGCATGATCGACTCCAGATTAGGTTAGCGTGGTTGGCTGGCGAGATACTGATACACCGCCGCCAGATCTTGCTCACCATAGCCCGCGTCGACCGCCTGTTGCCAGACGTCGACAATGTTTTCCAGCGCAGGCAGACGCGCCTCGTTTGCCGCATCCAGCGCCAGGCGCGCGTCTTTCAACGCCCAGTTCAGGTGCATTTGCGGGGTGTAATCGCCGCTGGCGATCATGCCCAGCTTCATTTTCGCATAGGGCGCCGCCAGCGGGCCGCCGTCCAATACCTGCCAGAGATCGTCGGTGCTGAAGCCAAACTCTGCCGCGAGGCGGGTGCTTTCTGCCAGGCTCTGCATCAGGCCGATCAGCCAGCTGTTAACCACCAGTTTCATGCGCGAGCTGGCGCCGGCCTCACCCAACCACTGCGTCCCTTTGCCGATGGCGGCGAACACCTGCTCCGCCGCCTGCGCGCGATCGCGATCGCCGCTGGCCAGCACCAGGATCTGCGCATTTTCCGCTGGGGCTTTGGTGCCAGAAACCGGCGCGTCAATAAACAGCACGTCGGGGCTCGACTGCGCCAGGTCGCCGATCAGCGCGTCGGTCGCGGCGATCCCGATGGTGCCCATCTGGCACACCGTGGCGCCCTGCTTCAGCGCCGGTGCCGCCTCACGCAAGGTTTGACGCGTCGTCTCGCCGTCGGCGAGCATGGCGATCACCACGTCAGCCCCTTCTACCGCCTCACGCGGATTTGCCGCAAGGTGCAGGCCCGCGTCGACTAAATCCTCGCCTTTGGCGCGGGTGCGATTCCAGCCGCGCACCACAAACCCTTTTTTCAACAAATTGGCGGCAAAGGCGTGCCCCATTGCACCTAAACCCAGTACCGCGACTGCCGGTTGCTGACTCATGATTTCTTCCTTAAATAGCTTCAGACCAAACGTTGAGACTGACAGATAATTGCGCATTCAGCCACCGCACAGCGCATTTTTGCCCGCATGAGACAGCCTGGTTCATGCTACTGTTACCGCGTTTTGCAAAATGCGACAAAATCATTACCCTGAGCGCGTTTTGTTACTTTAGCGGCGGACGCCGCCCTTTTTACGGTCTTTCACAATGAACATTACGCGACTGCAGCAGGCACCGCTCTGGGTGCTGCCTGCGCTTCTTCCTTTTCCGCTGCTGGCAGCGGAAACCGCCAATCAAACGCTGGTGGTCAGCGCCGCGCCAGCCAGCGCGGGCCTGTCCGAATTAGATACGCCCGCCGCCCTGAGCGTGGTGAGCGGCGACGAGATGCGTCACGCCACACAGCGCGTCAACCTCTCGGAAAGCCTCAACGGCGTACCCGGCTTGCAGCTGCAAAACCGGCAAAATTACGCCCAAGATCTGCAACTTTCGGTGCGCGGCTTTGGTGCGCGTTCCACGTTTGGCGTGCGCGGCATGCGCCTTTATGTCGATGGCATCCCCGCCACCATGCCCGACGGCCAGGGGCAGACCTCTAACATTGATATCGGATCAATCGATCACATTGATGTGCTGCGCGGCCCCTTCTCCGCGCTCTATGGCAACGCTTCCGGCGGCGTGATCAACGTTGAGACGCAAACCGGGCAGCAACCGCCGACGCTGGAAGCCAGCAGCGGGTTTAGCAGCTACGGCAGCTGGCGTAACAGCCTGAAAGCCAGCGGTGCCACCGGCGACGGCAGCCACGCGGGCGATGTGAACTACACCGTTTCCGCCTCGCGCTTTACCACGCACGGCTATCGCGATCGCAGCGGCGCGCAAAAAAATCTCGGTAACGCCAAATTGGGCGTGCGTATTGATGATGTCAGCACCCTCACGCTGCTGTTCAACAGCGTCCATCTTGAGGCGCAAGATCCCGGCGGCTTAACGGCGGCGCAGTGGCGCGACAATCCGCGCCAGGTCGCCACCAATGTGGCGCTGTATAACGCGCGTAAAACCGTTGACCAGACGCAGGCGGGCTTGCGCTATCAGCGGCAGATGGGGACCAACGACGATCTCAGCGTAATGCTTTACGCGGGGGAACGCGAAACCACGCAATACCAGTCGATCCCGAAAGCGGCCCAGCTTAAACCGGGCAACGCAGGCGGCGTGATTGCGCTGGCGCGCCACTATCAAGGCATCGACACCCGCTGGACGCACCGCGATACGTGGCTCACGCTGCCCGTCACGCTGACCGGCGGACTCGACTACGAAACCCTGACCGAAAACCGCAAGGGTTATCAGAATTTCATTGGTGACGACTTGGGTGTCAAAGGCGACACGCGCCGCGATGAGCGCAACCTGATTTGGAATCTTGATCCCTATGTGCAGAGCCATTGGCAGCTGAGCCAGGCGTGGACGCTGGACGCGGGCGTGCGCTTCAGCACGGTGAATTTCGACGCCAACGACCATTACATCACCGCAGACGATCCTGATGACAGCGGCAATCGCCGCTACCACCGCTGGCTGCCCGCTGCCGCGCTCAACTACGCCATTGACGACAGCTGGAACGCCTACGTGTCTGCCGGACGCGGTTTCGAAACCCCAACGCTTAACGAACTGTCCTATCGGGCGAACGGTCAACACGGTCTCAATCTTGATTTGCAGCCTGCCACCAGCGACACGCTTGAATTCGGCAGCAAAAAACGCATCGGCAACGGGCTGTTAAGCGCCGCGCTGTTCCAGACTGATACCCAAAACGAAATCGTCTCCGCTGGCTCCTCCGAAGGACGCACGCGTTACAAGAATGCAGGTGATACGCGGCGGCGCGGACTGGAGCTGGGCCTGGATCAAACCTTCGGCTACGACTGGCATCTCAAAGCCGCGTGGACATTGCTGGACGCACGCTATCGCAGCAACGCCTGCGAGGGCGAAAGCTGCGACGGCAAACGCATCCCGGGCATCGCCCGCAATATGGCCTATGCCGGTCTGAGCTATGCGCCGGAGCAAGGCTGGTACGCGGGTGCCGATGTGCGCTACCTGAGCGATATTGCCGCCGACGACCAGAATGACGTCCGCGCGCCGGCCTACACGGTGGTGAGCGTCAACAGTGGATATAAATGGCAGGTGCAGAACTGGACGGTGGATCTGTTTGGTCGCGTCGATAACCTGTTAGATCGCCGCTATGTGGGCTCGGTCATCGTTAATGAGAGCAATGGACGCTATTACGAACCGGCGCCCGGCCGCAACTACAGCGTGGGCCTGACGCTGGGCTACTCCTTCCTTTAATGCGTCAATACCCTGCGCGTCAGCGCAGGGTATTGCAGGGTGCGCGCTACCGCGAAGCGAGCAGCGCCACGATATCGCTGGTTGCGCCGGTTTCACCGAGGCGCGGGAAAATGCGCTCTACGCTGTTGGTGTGGGTCATGCCGTCAAGGCAGGTCATGGCATCGGTGGCTAACGTGACGTTGTAACCCAACGCGTACGCCTCACGCGCCGTGGACTCCACGCCGATGCTGGTGGCGATACCGCAAATCACCACTTGCGTAACGCCGCGCTGCTGCAGCTGTTCGTGCAGGTCAGTGTTGAGGAAGGCGCCCCAGGTTTTTTTGGTCACGGTGATGTCGCCTGGCTGTGGCACCATTTCCGGTACCAGCAGCGCCCAGTCAGCGGGCAAGTCCCCGGCGTGACGCGCCTGCTGGTTACGGCCTGGTGCGCCGCCCGCCACGTTCACCAGCGCCACCGGCAGTGACGCCGCACGGAACTGCTCAACCAGCTGCGCGGCGCGTGCAATGACGACGTCGGCGGCCAGCGGAGCCACCGGCAGGCGCACGATGCCGTGCTGCAGATCAATCACAATCAGGGCGGTTTTAGCGTCTAGCGTGGTTAAAGCCATGGTGTTTCCTCTCAGGATTGGGGATGGGAATGCAGCGCGTAAGTATAGGAATCACAAAGCAAACACGGTAGTGAGCCTTGGTATCAAAATGTAATTACTCTTACGCACGAGGAAGATAGTGAATCAGGCTGTGGAAGCGCAGCGGCGTTGTCAGTGGATTACGGTAACTGTGCGGTTTATCCGCCGCAAATTGACAGGCTTCCCCCACCTGAAGCCGCCGCCAGGTTTCCGCCAGACCGAGCAGCAGTTCGCCCTCCAATACCACCACCTGCTCTATCACGCCTTTTTCATGGGCGGAGGAGTCGCTTTGCGCGCCGCCCGCCAGCGTCACTTCCAGCAGATCAAAACGCAGCGCCGGATCAAACGGCAGCAGCGGTTTAACCTGCATCTGTGCGTTGGATTGGCAAAACGTCACCGCGTCGCCCGACGCGCAATTGGCGTCATGAACAAAAAAGGAGAACGGCACATTGAAGCCGGTGGCGATTTTCCACAGCGTCGCCACCGTAGGACTGGATTCACCACGCTCAATCTGCCCGAGCATCGCTTTACTGACGCCGGTGCGCTCTGCGGCCAGCGTTAAGCTCCAGCCGTTGGCCTGCCGCAGCTGTTTTAATGCCTGACTAAGATGTTGATGCAACTGTTCCATGCACGCTCCTGACTGAAGGGCGCACAGTGTAGCACTTGTGCGCTATAACATACACGTGCCACAATGTGCGCTATAGCGCACAACAGGACGCTCATTATGCAGCCTTCTCTGACGCGCCCTGCGCGCGTGTTTCCTCTGGTCATGTCGGGTTTCGTTGCGGTACTGATTGGCTACAGCAGCAGCGCGGCCATCATCTACCAGGCCGCTGAAGCAGCCGGGGCGACCCCCGCGCAAATCGGTGGCTGGCTATCGATGCTGGGTATCGCCATGGGCATCACCTCACTGGGGCTGTCGCTGTGGACCCGCATGCCGGTGCTTGCCGCCTGGTCCACCCCCGGTGCGGCGCTGTTGGCAACCAGCGTTCAGGGCCTGCCCCTTAACGACGTGATCGGCATTTTTGTCGCGACTAACGCTCTGATTGTCGTGAGCGGCATCACCGGCCTGTTTGCACGACTGATGCGCATTATTCCCGCCTCGCTGGCTGCGGCCATGCTGGCGGGCATTCTGCTGCGCTTTGGTCTTAATACGTTCACCGGGCTGGAGGTCAACGCCGCGCTGTGTGGCAGCATGATATTAACGTGGTTGCTCAGTCGTCGTCGGCTGCCGCGCTTTGCCATCCTGCTGGCGCTGCTGGTGGGTATTCTGGTGGCGCTGGGCCAGCACGCCATTCACTTACCGGCACAGGCTCCGGCGCTCAGTACGCCCGAGTTTATTCTGCCCCACTTCAATCTGGCGGCGCTGCTGGGCGTGGGCGTGCCCTATTTTCTGGTGACGATGGCCTCACAGAACGCCCCGGGGATCGCCACGTTACAGGCGCACGGCTATCAGCCGCCGGTGTCGGCGCTAACCAGCTGGACCGGATTCGTCGCCCTGCTGCTGTCGCCGTTTGGCGGGTTTTCCGTGTGCGTTGCGGCAATCTCCGCCGCAGTGTGCATGGGCGATGAGGTGGACCCCAATCCGGCGCGTCGCTGGATGGCGACGGCTATCGCAGGGGTTTTCTATTTACTGACCGGCTTCACCGGCGCGCTGCTCGCCCTGCTGCTTAATGCCTTGCCGCCGGTGCTGATCGCCACGCTGGCGGGCCTGGCGCTGCTGGGTACGCTGGCCACCAGCCTGCAGCGGGCGCTGGAAGATAGCGCGCATCGTGACAGCGCACTGATCGCCTTCTTACTCACGGCCAGCGGTATCAGCCTGCTGGGCGTGGGCTCCGCGTTCTGGGGACTGGCGGCGGGTTTGCTGGTGCAGCAACTTTCAGGCACGCGCGGGCGCGGCTAAAATTTCAACAACATTGCGCGACGGCGGGAAAAACGCCCTGTTTTCCCCCCTTTATCCACCGTTTGATCGGGGCGCATTTGGCTTAAGATCACTTTTATCGCCAATCACACACCTCCGATAATCACCGATAAGGGCCAACGAGTGGCAAAAACTTTTCTGCGCAGCGGCAATCTGGACGCATTACTGGCACTGGGTGAAAACGGTCAGCCCGTCTGGAGCTCTGCGCTGCAAATCCGTGAAACGCTGCGCTTACGCGGCCATCATGCGCTCGCCGAGTGCCTGGCTATCCCGCAAGCGAACGAGCGCGGCGACCGCCTGGACTGGTATGCGCCCTTCCAGGGCAAAGTGAAATCCTGGCTGGCGGGCAGCGACCACGAGCGCCGCGACGCGCTGGCGCTGCTCACCCTTAACCAGGAGGATTTGCACGCCCTGAGTCTGCGCGCGCGCGACGCAGATAATCCCGCCATGCGGCTGTTCGGGGCGCTGCTGGGCAAAACGCTGCAGTTCCCGGATCAGCAATATGTCTATCTGGTCAATGGCAAACCGGTGATCACCTTTTGGGGCTTTGTCGATCCGCAGGCGCGCACGCGTGATGATGCGTTGGCCTGCCTGCGTGACACGCTGGAAGACGCGCTGCCGCCGCTGCTGGCGGAGCCGCCTGCGCCGCTCCCCGCGCCTATCAGCGTCGCCCCAATCATTGCGCCACTGATTGAGATCCCACCGGCCACCGCCGCGCCTGTGCCTGAACCTCAGCCAGATCCCGAGCCTGTGCCGGAAACGCCCGAACCTGAAGCGCCGCCGACGGAACCGGAACCGTTAGCGCAACCCTCCGCTGCCCCCGCGCGGCGTGCGGCGCGTCCGCTGCTGCTGTTGCTGCCGGTGGCGGCTGCCGTGGCGGCAGGCGTCGCCTGGTGGCTGCATCAGGCGACGGTCTCCGCACCGCAATCGGCTGAGGTTGCCTCATCAGCCCCTGCCGCGCAGCAGAGCGCCCCGGCGCGCGCTGTCGCGCTGCCGCCGGTCAGCAAACTGGCCGCCACGCTGCCGCAAAAACCGGCCAGCGTTGTCGCCACGGCCACTGCCGCGACGGCGGCGGTCGCGCCTCCCGCGGCGCCTGTGGCGATCGTGGCAGAACACACCGAACCGGCCAAAACGGACGATCTGGTGATGACCGCCGACGATGCGCGCATTGGCTCGGTGAAATTTATCAACGGCACCTGGCGCGTTGTGCTGCGTCAGACCAATCTTCCCACCGGTAAGCCGCCGAGCCTGCGCTATCAGCTGCGCAACGGCAAAGGCACCGCCATGATTACCCAAGGCGACAACATCCGCTGTAAAGCCGATGTCACCGCCGCCATGACCGTGGAAGGCACGATGGTGGTGCGCAGCCGCTATACCGCCACCTGCAGCGACAAGTCGCGCTACCGCATGCCGGAACTGGTGTGCAAGGCTGGCGACGGCATCGCCAGCTGTACGGCGCAGTACGGCGCCGATCAGGTCTTCCCGTTGACGATTAAGCGTGAGAGTAAGTAAACATGTTGGCACCCCTCATCGATGACAAACAGAAAATCACGCTGATTGAAGACAGCGGCGTGCAGTTTCTCGATTTTGGCCTGCGCCTACCGGCGCTTCAGGCGCGGCGTCAATTTGTGCGCCAGACCGCCAACGGCCCGCTGCTGCGCCTGCACGTTGACGGCAACAGCGGAAAATTTCTGCTCTATCCGGAAGATGGCGGCGCGGCGGAAGTGGTGCGTCCCGAATCGGATATTGCCCTCGCCGATTCGCTGACGCTGCTGGCGCACCAGTGGCTGCCGCTGCCGGTGCTGCGCTGCACCAGCGGTCGCCGCTTTATTGGCGGGCCGGATAACTGGGCGCGGCTGCACCTGGCACCGCTGTCACAGCCCGATGCCGCAGGCAATACGCACCGCATCACCCTCGCGTTTGATACGCGCCTGGTGGCGGAGCAAGACGGCGGCGAGCAGCACGGCTTAAGCAAGGCGGATGCGCAAAACGGCGTGAGCTTCGCGCTGGCGTGGCATAACTATGAACTGGGCGAATTTCTCGATCACACGTGGGTTGACGGCTGGCTGCGCGAAACCTTTACCCAGCAGGTAACCGCGCTGGAATCGCGCCGTGAGCAAGCGATCAATCAGGCGCTGCGCGAATTTGAGTATCAGGCCCACTATCTGAACATTCTGGAGCTGCTGGGCGAACAGCTCGATCTGGCGGAGATCGTGATTCAGGCCACCTCACTGCAAACTCCGGCGGTGAACGTCGATATTATTTTGGACGTCGGCAACTCGCACACCTGCGGTATTTTGGTGGAAGATCACGCCGAAGAGAGCAACGGGCTGCGTCAAACCTACGAACTGCAGCTGCGCGATCTTTCGCAGCCGCACAAAGTCTATAACGAACTGTTCGACAGCCGCGTGGAATTTGCCGAACCGCGTTTTGGCAAAGCCAATTTTTCACTGGAGAGCGGCCGTGAAAACGCCTTTATGTGGCCTTCGCTCACGCGCGTTGGCCGCGAAGCCAGCCGCCTGGCACTGCAGCGCGCGGGCACCGAGGGCAGCACCGGCCTCTCCAGCCCGCGCCGCTATCTGTGGGATGAAGCCCGCTATCAGCCAGGCTGGCGCTTCAACGCCAACGGCAGCAGCGACGAACCCGCTGCCACCGCACTGCCCTTTACCCTGCTGCTGAACGACGAAGGTCAGCCGCTCCACGCGCTGCCGGAAGATGCGCGCCTGCCGGTGTTTTCCGCCAGCTACAGCCGTAGCTCGGTGATGACCTTTATGCTGTGCGAACTGCTGGCGCAGGCGATGATGCAGATGAACAGCGTCGCGCAGCGCGCCCGTATGCCGCAGAGCCAGGCACCGCGCCAGCTGCGCCACGTGATCCTGACGCTGCCTTCCGCCATGCCGAAACCCGAGCGCGAGATTTTCCGTCGCCGCATGCAGGAGGCCATCGCGCTGGTGTGGAAAGCCGAAGGCTGGCATCCGGCGGAAACGCCTTTCACGCCGGAAGAGCAGGCGAAAAGCCGCCGCCCGGTGCCGGATGTGCAAATGGAGTGGGATGAAGCCACCTGCGGTCAGATGGTATGGCTGTTTAACGAAACTCAGGTGAACTTTGCCGGTCGCGCAGAGGATTTCTTTAGCAGCATGGCGCGTCCCGACCGTCCGCGCGAAGCGGATGAGGTGGCGGGCAAGAGCCTGCGCATTGCCTCCATTGATATCGGCGGCGGCACCACTGACTTGGCCATCACGCATTACCGTTTGGATGACGGTCAGGGCAACAACGTGAAAATCACGCCGCGCCTGCTGTTCCGCGAAGGCTTTAAAGTCGCGGGCGATGACATCCTGCTGGACGTGATTCAACTGTGGATTTTACCGGCCCTGCAGCAAAGCCTGCAAAAAGCCGGGCTGGCGCTGGCCGAGCCGTTGATGAACAAACTGTTTGGCCATGACAGCCGCATGGACGGTCAGGCCACTCTGCGCCAACAGGTGACGCTGCAGCTATTTATTCCGCTGGCGCAAGCGGTGCTGGAGCGCTATGAGACATGGGACCCGCTCGACAGCCACAGCGAGATCAACGCGCTGTTTGGCGAATTGGTGCCGCAAAAACCGGCCAGCAGCGTGCTGGCATTTGTTAACGGCGAGATTCAGCGCACCCTTGGTGGCACCACGCGCTTTGACCTGCTGGCGGTGCCGCTGGTGGTGAGCATGGCGCAGTTGCACGGCGAGTTCTTGCAGCACCGCATGGCGATCATCCCGGCGCTGCGCGCCATGTGTGAAGTGGTGTCGCTGTATCAGTGCGATGTGCTGCTGCTCACCGGACGTCCATCGCGCTTCCCGGGCGTACAGGCGCTGGTGCGTCACCTGCAGCCGCTGCCCGGCAGCCGCATTCTGTCGCTGGAAGGCTATCACACCAGCGACTGGTATCCCTTTAATAAGCTGGGCCGCATTGATAACCCAAAATCCACCGCCGCCGTGGGCGCAATGCTGTGCCTGCTGGCGCTGGATCTGCGCCTGAGCAGCTTCTGGTTCCGCGCCGGGGACTTTGAACCCTACTCAACGATCCGCTATCTTGGCGTGCTGGATGAGACCGCCACCTTGAGCGACGATAATTTGTGCTACAGCGAGATCGATCTCGACAGCGAGAGCTTTGCGCTGGATCGCAAAAGCAGCTTCCGCATTCGCGGCAACGTCTGCCTGGGCTTCCGCCAGCTCGACAACGATCGCTGGCCCGCCTCGCCGCTGTATAGCCTGAGCATCACCGATCCGCAGCTGGCGCGCAAAGTCGCGGGTGAAAGCGTGCTGCGCATCAAGCTGGCGGTTGAGCCAGGCCCGGACAATGCCGGCCCTGAGCGGCTGGTGCTGAGCGATGCCCGACTGGACGACGGTACACGCGTACCGCTGTCGCAGTTAAGTTTGAAACTGAATACGCTGTCGGCCACCGGCAATGCCAACGCCCAGTATTGGATCGACAGCGGGAGCGTCTGTAAACGATGAGAACGGCCAAGAAAAATACCGCCGCCACCCCGGCAAAGCGCCTGAGCCTGATGCAGGAAACCCTCGACGGCGCGCTGGGTTGGATTGACGCCCATCAGGCCCACGCCCAGCGCCTGGCGCTGGAGGCGGATACGCTGCGTCTGCAGCTGCGGCGCGCCCGCGTGGAGAGCCATGCGCTGGCACGTCAGCTGGCGCGTCCGGTGACGCTGGCGCTATTTGGTCAGTCACAGGCGGGAAAAGCCTGGCTGCTGAGCGAAATGGTCGGCGATGCGCAGGGACAGCTTCTGGCCCAGTTGGGCGACAAAAGTTTCAACTATTTTCAGCAAATTAATCCCGGCAACCTCGACTTTGCCACCGCCACACGCTTCAGCCATCTCCGCGAGGCGCAGTCCAGCGCCTGGCCTTTGGAAATGACGCTGCTTAGTGATGTCGAACTGCTGCGTCTGATCCTTGCCAGCGCCACGGTTGACGCCCAGCCGGATACGGCCGCCATGGATGCCGCCATCCTGCGTTTGCAGCGCCATCGCCAGGATGTTGTGCAGCCCGGCCTCGACAGCGATGCCCTTATCACGCTGTGGGCCTGGAGCCGCCGTCAGCACCGCCATGCCGACGTACTGGATCGGCACTTCTGGCCGCAGGCGGTGGAGCTGGCGCCGTGGCTGAGCGTGGACGATCGCGTACAGCTTTTTGCGCTGCTGTGGCCTAACCAGCGTGCGCTGAGCGAAAGTCTGCGCCAGCTGATGCACCTGCGCCATCAGCTACGCCAGGCCCCGCGCCTGCTGGCGCCGCTCAGCCTGCTGGTGGATGACACCGCGCTGCCCGCTGAAAAGCTGATCGGCAGCGAGGCCGACCTGCAGGAGATGATTGAGGTGTGTCCGGTGGTGGCCAACCGCATCGGCAAACCGCAGGCGGTGCCGCTGGGCTGGCTGGCCCTGCTGACGCTGGAGATCACGATTCCGCTCGGCTCCACGCCGCGTCAGGCGCTGTATGACGATGCGGACATGCTGGAGCTGCCCGCGCCCGGCACCCCGGCCGACGCGGAACAGCAGCAGGATCGCGCCGCCTTGCAGCAGCGCGATCCGCTGCGCGCCACGCTGCTGGAACACAAACGCGCCCTGCTGCCCGGCTTTTACGCCGCGCGTCAGGGCATCGATTTGATGCTGATTTGCACCGCCGCGAGCCAGCGTCAGGATGCGGAAAGGGCCGCCAGCGCCTTGCGCGAGTGGCATCTGCATCAAAGCATACCCAGCGGCGGTGAAAAACCGCGCCTGATTTGGGCTATCACCCCGCATGATGCGCGTCATCAGCAGATCAACGTGGACGAAGCGGTGCAGCGCCAGCTGGGCCAGCCGGGACAAACGTGGGGATCGATGCTGGCGCTGGATCGCGCGGGTGTGGATCGCATGGGCGCCTGGCTTCAGGACGAGATGCAACCCGACGCGCGCCGCGATCGGTTAGCGCAGCAGTTAAGCAGCCTGCAGCAAAAGCTGGTGGCGCGCCTGCAACCGTGGACCGAAGCCAGCGCCACGCCCGAGCAGGCCGCGCGCAAGCAGCTCATCGCCGACACCTTGTTGAAATGTCTGCAGCACCGCACCGGCCTGCACGGTGAACTGTTGGAACGGTTACAGCCCTCGCGCGAGGCGGTGCGCCAGCTGTGGTTAAGCAGCGGCAGCGCCGCGCCCGCCAGCAGCAAAAGCCCTGCGGCGACCGAAGAGAGCTATTTTGGTATCGGTTTTGAATTTGACCTGTTCAACGACCAGCCGGTTACACCCGCTGAGCCGCGCCACGCCAGTGGCCAGCGCGATCAGCAGTTCCCGCAGCAGGTGTTCGCCCTGTGGCTGGAGCATCTGCGTCAGCTGCCGGAGAGCCGTAGCCTGCTGGCGCTCCTGAACGTGGATAAACCCACGCTGGAACTGCTCGTTGAAGAGCTGATCACCGCCAGTTTCCGCCTTAACGTGCTGCAAAAATTGCAGCAGGCGCTTAACGAGCCGGACGCCCAGGCCAGCGCCCACGACGCCCGTACCGACCGCCAGGTGTCACGCGCGATGACGGTGCTGGGTGATTTTGTGGCCTGGCTGGGCTTTTTACAGCGTCCGGAAAGCGAGCGTCCCGAAAGCAGAGTGAACCGCGGACAACCCATTTTTGCCCGCCCGCCCGCGCCGAGCGTCAATTTCTCTGCCGGACAGCGTCTGACGCGCCTCTCCGCCGCGCCCGCCAACCATACCGCCTATTACATTTATGACTGGCTGGTGGGGTTAAATTCGGTGATTGTGGAGAACAATGGCTACACCGGCGGCGGCGATTTGCCTGCCAACGCCCGCCAAATGTTGACCATGCTGATCCTGCCGCTGCACGCGTAAGCGCTTCCCCTCAAGCGCAGCGCCATGCTCATGGCGCTGCGCTGTTTATCGTCATGGCGCGGCGTTGAGCGGCTGAAAACTGCGATAGTGATCGGTGGTCAGGAAGATAAGCCCATCGGACGAGTAGAGCAGCCGGTCGGCGTCGCGTCGGCCACAGGCGTAATTCACGTCGGCTTCATACCACTGCCGCCCCGCCTGCATCGGCAGACGGTGCTCGCGGTTGCTGAAGCGATCGCCACCAATGGCGCGACCCGGTAGCACGTCACACAGATTGCCTTTGGCCGGATCCCAGCCCTGGCGACGCGCCTGGCTTTTGGTGACATAGCCCTCGGGAAGCTGATGATGCAGCGTGATCCAGCGCGCGACGGCGTGTGGCTCGGTAAACGGTGCGATGGGAACGCGATCGGCGGGCGCGTGAGGTGCAAAGTGCGGTTTGAGTCCGGCCCAAGTGGCCATCAGCGCTAACAGCAGCCCTGCCCAGATTTTTTTCGACATCGTGACATCCTCAAAACAGAGGCGACGATGATAGCAGGTTTACAGCGGGGTAAAACGCGGGCCAGCGAAGCTGGCCCTGGCGGCGGGGTTACTGCACAGCGCGAGGGGCGTGCGCGGCGTGACGGCGCCATGCGCCCGGCGCCACACCGTACTGTCGCTTAAAGCTGCGGTTAAACGACTGCTGTGAGTCAAACCCCAGTGAAATCGCCACGTTAAGAATCGGCTCATTGGTGGTGGTCAGGCGATCCGCCGATTTCTTCAGCTTTTTCGCGCGAATGTACTCACCCAATGGATGACCGGTGTGCTCTTTGAACATGCGCTGCAGGTGCCACTTGGAGTAACCGGCGCGGTCCGCCACCGTGTCCAGATCCAGGCGTGCTTCGATATTGTTATCAATCCAGTCGATCAGATCGTGCATAAATGCGTCGCTCATCATCCCATTCTCTCCCATCGCCGTAGCGAAAAGTATCAGTATCAGTTGCAGTTACACTTTAAGGGTGACTGACTATGCCACTTAATGCAAGTTTTATTATTGCATTAAATGCCGCACTCGCAGTAGGGGCTTTCTGTTGCCAGACGGTGCGAGGATCAAAACCGCACGTAAAGTGTATCAGATATTCTTGCAGATGCCGTTCGCACAAGCCTACACTCCTCGCGTTTAAATGCAATCTTAAAAGTTGCAGATTTTTCGTACATCTCTTTTCACACCAACGCGGAATAACAACAATGCATCTGCAAACAAATGGGGTTCGTCAGGCAATAAGCCTGTCAGGCGTGATCTTGCTGGGAAGCCTGCTGGCCGGCTGCGATCGCGGTGAGGCGCAAAGCGCCCCGCCGCCACCGCCCGAGGTCAGCGTCGCGCAGGTCGCCGAGCAGAAAGTGAGCCGCTGGGATAGCTTCAACGGGCGATTTGACGCCGTGGAGAGCGTGCAACTGCGCCCCCGCGTGTCGGGCTATATCGATCGGGTCAACTACCGCGAAGGCGACGAGGTGAAAAAAGGTCAGGTGCTGTTTACCATTGACGACCGCACCTACCGCGCCACGCTGGAGCAGGCGCAGGCCGCGCTGAATAACGCCCGCAGCCAGGCGGCGCTGGCCCGCAGCGAAGCCGCGCGTACCGACAAGCTGATCGGCACCAACGTGGTGTCGCGCGAGGAGTGGGAGCAGCGGCGCTCTGCCGCCAGCCAGGCGCAGGCAAATGTGCAGTCGGCGCAGGCGGCGGTGGACATGGCGCAGCTCAACCTGAGTTTCACCCGCGTGACCGCGCCGATTGACGGTCGCGCCAGCCGCGCGCTGATCACCACCGGCAATCTGGTCTCCGCCGGCGACAGCGCCAGCGTACTGACTACCCTGGTGTCGCTGGACAAGATCTATGTCTATTTCGATGTTGATGAAGCCACCTATTTGCAGTACCAAGCGATGGCGCGTCAGGGACAGCAGCGCGGCGCGCTGCCGGTCGAGGTGGGCCTCACCGGTGAACGCGGCTATCCGCACCGCGGCACCGTGGATTTCCTCGATAACCAGCTTACCGCCAGCACCGGCACGATTCGCATGCGCGCCACGCTGGATAACGCGCAGCGACAGTTTACGCCGGGGTTGTTTGCCCGCGTTCGCCTGCCGGGCAGCGCCGACTTCACCGCCCTGCTGGTGGACGACAAAGCGATCTTGACCGATCAGGATCGCAAATACGTTTACGTGATGGATAACGCAGGAAAAGCGCAGCGCCGCGACATCCAGGTCGGTGATTTAGCCAACGGCCTGCGCATTGTGCAATCCGGCCTCAAACCGGGCGACCAGGTGATCGTCAATGGTCTGCAAAAAGTGTTTATGCCCGGTATGCCGGTGAAAGCGCAGCCGGTGGCGATGCGCTCCGCTCAATAACAATCGAGACTGCCCGTTATGGACTTTTCCCGCTTTTTTATCGACCGACCGATCTTCGCGGCGGTGCTGTCGATTTTGATCTTTACCACCGGCCTGATCGCCATTCCGCTGTTGCCGATCAGCGAGTACCCGAACGTGGTGCCGCCCAGCGTGCAGGTGCGCGCGGAATATCCCGGTGCCAACCCGAAAGTGATCGCCGACTCCGTGGCCACGCCGCTTGAGGAGGCGATCAACGGGGTTGAAAACATGATGTACATGAAATCGGTGGCCGGATCGGATGGCGTGCTGGTCACCACGGTAA
Organism: uncultured Pantoea sp.; assembly: GCA_913778495.1. GTDB lineage: Bacteria > Pseudomonadota > Gammaproteobacteria > Enterobacterales > Enterobacteriaceae > Pantoea. The sequence goes on along the minus strand of CAJYVD010000030.1, from coordinate 142,834 downwards.
CCTTCCGCCCCGGCACCGATCCGGACCAGGCGCAGGTGCAGGTGCAGAACCGCGTGGCGCAGGCCGAAGCGCGTCTGCCGGAAGCCGTGCGTCAGCTGGGGCTGACTACCCAGAAAATGTCGCCGACGCTGACGCTGGTGGTGCACCTGTTCTCGCCGCACGGCAAATACGACTCGCTCTACCTGCGCAACTACGCCACCCTGAAGGTGAAAGATGAGCTGGCGCGCCTGCCCGGCGTCGGTCAAATTCAGATCTTCGGGGCTGGCGAGTACGCCATGCGCGTCTGGCTCGATCCCAATAAAGTCGCGGCTCGCGGCCTGACCGCAGGCGATGTGGTCAGCGCGATGCGGGAGCAGAACGTGCAGGTCTCCGCCGGCCAGCTCGGCGCAGAGCCCACCCAAAAAGCCAGCGACTTTCTGCTGTCGATCAATACCCAGGGACGGCTGGAGAGCGAAGCGGAATTTGGCAATATCATCCTGAAAACCGCCGATGACGGCTCGCTGGTGCGGCTGCGTGACGTGGCGCGCATCGAAATGGGCTCGGGCAGCTACGCGCTGCGTTCGCAGCTTAACAATAAAGATGCCGTGGGCATCGGTATCTTCCAGGCGCCGGGCGCCAACGCCATCGATCTCTCTAACGCGGTGCGCGCCAAAATGGCCGAGCTGGCCACGCGCTTCCCCGAGGATGTGCAGTGGGCAGCGCCCTACGATCCCACGGTATTTGTGCGCGACTCCATTCACGCCGTGGTGCAAACGCTGTTTGAGGCGATTGTGCTGGTGGTGCTGGTGGTGATTTTGTTCCTGCAAACCTGGCGCGCGTCGATCATCCCGTTACTGGCGGTACCGGTTTCGGTGGTGGGCACCTTCAGCGTGCTTTATCTGCTGGGCTTCTCGCTCAACACCCTAAGCCTGTTTGGTCTGGTGCTGGCGATCGGCATCGTGGTGGATGACGCCATCGTGGTGGTGGAAAACGTCGAACGCAATATCGAGCTAGGGCTGTCGCCGCGCGAGGCGGCGCATCAGGCGATGCGCGAAGTGTCCGGACCGATCATCGCCATCGCGCTGGTGCTGTGCGCCATGTTCGTGCCGATGGCGTTTCTGTCGGGCGTGACCGGCCAGTTCTATAAGCAGTTTGCCGTGACCATCGCGATCTCCACCGTGATTTCGGCGATCAACTCACTGACGCTGTCGCCCGCGCTGGCCGCCATGCTGCTGAAAGATCACGCCGCGCCCAAGGACCGCCCCACGCGCATTATCGACCATCTGCTGGGCTGGCTGTTCCGCGGCTTCAACCGCTTCTTCCACCGCAGCGCCAGCGGCTATGAGTCAATGGTCGCCAAAACCTTACGGCGACGCGGCGCGGTGTTTGGTGTCTATGTGCTGCTGTTGGCCGGCGCCGGATGGATGTTCCATACCGTGCCGGGTGGCTTTATTCCCACCCAAGACAAACTGTACCTGATTGGCGGCGTGAAAATGCCGGAAGGCGCGTCGCTGGCGCGTACCGACGAGGTGATCCGTCAGATGAGTGAAATTGGCATGCATACCGAGGGCGTGGCTTACGCGGTGGCGTTCCCCGGCCTGAATGCGCTGCAGTTCACCAACACGCCGAATACCGGCACGGTGTTCTTTGGCCTGAAGCCGTTCAGCGAACGCACGCGCAGCGCGGCGGCGATCAACGCCGAGCTGAATGCCAAAATCGCTAAAATTCAGCAGGGCTTTGGTTTCTCCATCATGCCGCCGCCGATTCTGGGCTTAGGTCAGGGCTCCGGCTATTCGCTTTACGTGCAGGATCGCGCGGGGCTGGGCTACGGTGCGCTGCAAACCGCCATCAATACGCTGTCCGGCGCGGTGATGCAAACCCCCGGCATGATGTTCCCGATCTCGTCGTATCAAGCTAACGTTCCGCAGTTGGACGTGCAGGTAGACCGCGATAAAGCCAAGGCGCAGGGCGTGTCGCTGACCGATCTGTTCAGTACGCTGCAGGTCTATCTTGGCTCGGCTTACGTCAATGATTTCAATAAGTTTGGACGGACATGGCGCGTAATGGCGCAGGCGGACGGCGACTTCCGTGGCACGGTGCAGGACATTGCGAATCTGCGCACCCGCAACGATCGCGGCGAGATGGTGCCGATTGGCAGCATGGTCAACATCACCACCACCTACGGGCCCGATCCGGTGATCCGCTACAACGGCTATCCGGCGGCGGATCTCATTGGCGATGCCGATCCGCGCGTGCTCTCTTCCGCAGAAGCGATGCAGAAGCTGGAAGCGATGTCCGGTCAGGTGCTGCCGAATGGCATGAACATTGAGTGGACCGACCTGAGCTACCAGCAGGCGACGCAGGGCAATACCGCGTTTATTGTGTTCCCGGTGGCGGTGCTGCTGGCCTTCCTGGTGCTGGCGGCGCTGTACGAGAGCTGGACCTTGCCGCTGGCGGTGATCCTGATTGTGCCGGTGACCATGCTGTCGGCGCTGGTGGGCGTGTGGCTGACCGGCGGCGATAACAACGTGTTTGTGCAGGTTGGCCTGGTGGTGCTGATGGGCCTGGCGTGTAAGAACGCGATTCTGATTGTCGAGTTCGCGCGTGAGCTGGAGATGCAGGGCAAAGGGATCGTGGAGGCAGCGCTGGAAGCCTGTCGTCTGCGTCTGCGTCCGATCATCATGACCTCTATCGCCTTTATCGCCGGCACCGTGCCGCTGATCTTAGGCGAAGGTGCGGGCGCGGAAGTGCGCGGTGTGACGGGTATCACCGTGTTCTCCGGCATGCTCGGCGTCACGCTGTTCGGGCTGTTCCTCACGCCGGTGTTTTATGTGTCGCTGCGTAAGCTGGTGGCGCGTAAGCCGCTGCATACGCACTCGCCTACGCCCTAACCGGCGTATTTAACACAATCCGGGCTCAGGCCCGGATTTTTGTTTTCACACGGCCAATAAACGCGCTAAGCAGCGTGACCCAGCCGCGCGCACAGCAGATCGATGGCGGTGCGTACTTTTTCCGGGACGTGCCGCGTGTGGGGATAGACCGCGTAAATGCCCTGGCGGGGAAAACCGTGATCCGGCAGCAGCGCCACCAGCGTACCGTCGGCGAGCGCCTCCCTCACCAGCCAGTCGGGCAGCAGCGCAACGCCCGCCCCCGCTTGGGCAAACGCCAGCAGGGAGGCGGCGCTGTCGGCCACAATCGCGGCAGGTGACTGCGCCTCAAACGCGACCGTGTGGCCTGCGGGCGTGGTGACGTGCCAGCTTAGCGGCGCGGTTAAACGGCTATGGGCAATCCACTGCGCCTCTGCCAGATCGGCAAGTTGCCGCACAGGGTGGGCGCGCAGATAGGCGGGTGACGCCACCGGCACAATCGCAAAGTGGTCGATCAATCTCGCGTGATGCGTGGAGTCGGCCAGTTGCCCAAGGCGGATGGCAAGGTCGAAACGGCCAGAAATCAGATTGTCGCTCTGTGAGGAGGCGACGTGCTGAATGCGCAGGAGCGGATGCGCCGCGCGCAGTGCGGCCAGCGCCGGGACCACCACCCGGGCGCCATATTCCGGCGTGGTGGTCACGCGCAGCAAGCCGCGTAATCCGGCGTGATTGCCGCGCACCTCTTCCAGCACGCGCGCCGCGTCTTGCAGCAGCCGTCGCCCCTGATGGTAGAAGCGTTCGCCCGCCTCCGTCGCCGAGACGCGTCGCGTACTGCGGGTGAGCAGCGCCACCGCCAGCTCCGCTTCAAGCTGTTTAATGTTCACGCTCACCACCGCTTTGGTCAGCCCGAGCGTTTGGGCGGCACCGGTAAAACTGCCTGCGTCCACTACTGCGACAAAGATCTCAATGCGCTGCAGATTAAGCACTCACGTCCCCTGTTAATGTCATCGATTGTCAAAAAAATTTTGACAGTGTAGCGGCTGCGGCACGATTTATCCGGATTTTCGTCCGCTTTATACTGCGCCTTCTTACCTGCTTGTTGGGCCCCCCCCATGCGTTATCGTGTCCAGGTAGCCAGCATCTATTTGCTTGGCTTCTTTCTTGATTTAGTCAACATGTTCATCGCCAACGTGGCTTATCCGGATATCGCTCGGCGCTTTAACGCGCCCTTGGGTGCGCTGGCGTGGGTCAGCAACGCGTACATGCTGGGCCTGACGCTGGTGATCCCCCTAAGCGGCTGGCTGGCAAGCCGCTTAGGGGCGAAACGCGTGCTGATGGGCTCGCTGGCACTGTTTATGCTGGCCACCTGCGGCGTTGGCGCGTCCGGGTCTCTCACGCAGCTGATCGTCTGGCGCGGCGTGCAGGGCCTGGGCGGCGGCTTGCTGATCCCGTTGGGCCAAACCCTCACCTACGCCCTGTTCCGCCCGCACGAACGCGCCAAATTATCGTCGGCGGTGATGCTGGTTGCGCTGCTGGCACCGGCGCTCTCTCCGGCGCTGGGCGGCGTGCTGGTTGAGCAGCTTGGCTGGCGCGGCGTGTTTATGATCAGTCTGCCGCTGGCGCTGCTCACGTTTACGCTGGCTGCCTGCTGGTTAAAGCCGAACCCGCCCGCGTCAAATACCGAACCGCTGGATAGCGTGGGCTTGCTAAGCGGCTGCGCGGCCATAACCCTGCTGCTGCTGGGATTGACCTGGCTGGGCGATGCGCACACCGCTACGCGGGGCGCGGTCACGCTGCTGGCGGCTGCACTTTGTCTGACTGTTTTTATCCGTCACAGCCTGAGCACGCGCGACCCGCTGCTTAACCTGCGCCTGCTCAACGCGCCGCTGTTGCGCACCGCCATGCTGCTGTATCACGGCGTACCCGGCGTGTTTACCGGCGTAAATCTCCTGGCCATGCTTTATTTGCAGGATGTGTTAGGGATGCGTGCCACGCTGGTCGGCGCCATGATGCTGCCTTGGGCTGCGGCCGCGTTTGTTGCCATTAGCGTGACGGGCAAGACCTTCAACCGCTGGGGCCCGCGTCCGCTGTTTGTTGCCGGTTGCATGACGCAGGCGCTGGGAATAGGGTTGCTCGCCACCCTGACTCAAGACGCGCTGGAGATACGCTGCGTCACGGCCTTCGCCCTGATGGGATTGGGTGGCAGTTTAGTGAGTAGCGCGGCGCAAAGCGCCGCTTTTGTTGACCTTGCCGATGCCGATTTGCCGGATGCCAGCGCCCTGTGGAATATCAATCGTCAGCTGAGTTTTTGCGGCGGCGTGACGCTCATCAGCCTGCTGTTTACGCTTCTGCTTCTCGCCGGACAGCCGCAGGCGCTGGCCTATCGTCTGTGCTTTATCCTCGCCGCGTGCAGCGCGGCGATCCCCCTGCTGTGCTGCTTGCGTCTGAAAAACACGCCCGGCATAGCGCGGCTTACTCAGGAGAGAAAATGAACCGTTATTTACAGGAAGTGCGGGATGCGCACGTGCTGATTCAGCGCTGGTTGGGCGACGTCAACGCCGATGACGCGCTGGGCGATGCGCTGCTGGCGCGCTTCAGTGCGTCGTTTAGCATGGTGACGCCGCACGGCGCGCTGCTTGATGTAAACGCCCTGCGCAGCTTTTTCCGCGCGCAGCGCGGTGCCCGGCCAGGTCTGCAGATTACGATTGCAGAAGCGCGCGTTTTAACGCAACACGCGCACGGTGCCACCGTGTTTTATCAGGAGTGGCAGCAGCTGCCGGGTCAGCCGGCGATGCCGCGTTTTTCGACCGCGGTGTTAACGTGCGACGAGGCGGGTGAGATTTTGTGGCAGCACCTGCACGAAACCGCGCAGCCCGTAACCTGACCTGAGCGCGCGGCCTGACGCTCAGCGTGACGAAAGCCGTTTCTCGCCGATGGAGCCGCGCACCACCAGCCAACTCTCAAAAGCGGGCAATGGCCCGGGCGATTGCTGACGAATATGGCAGATCAGCCGGCGCGCCGCTTCCCGCCCCATTTCATAGACCGGCTGCGCCACCACCGTAAGCGGCGGCGTCATCAGCTCCGTCCAAGGGAAATCGTCGTACATCACAAAGGCGATATCGTGCGGCACGCGCAGCCCCCTTTTCGCCAAACCGCGCAGGATGCCCATGGCGATCAGGTTGTCCGAGGCGATCAGCGCCGTGGGCGGATCGTCCAGCGCCAGCAGCGCGGTGAGGATCTGCTCAATGCTGTCATTACTGGTGGCATTCAGCCGCACCAGCGCGGGGTCCAGTTCGCTGCCCGCGGCCTGATGCGCGTCAATCATCCCCTGCACACGCTGCGCCACCGGCGTTGGCCCCAACGCCAGGCCGTGCGAATACGGCTGCGCAATGCGCATGCTGGAGACATAGGCGATACGCTGATGCCCGGCGCGCAATAGCTGCTGCGTCGCCTGTTTGGCTACGCTTAGAAAATTGGCCTGGATCGTTTCCACCGCCAGCCCTTCTACCGCGCGGTCAAAAGTCATAAGCGCGCGGCCTTCCGCCAGCACCTGATGCAAGTGATCGTTATCCGCCGCCAGCGAGCTACAGGGCGCCACGATGATGCCATCCACCCGCTTATCCAGCATCACGCGTACCGCCTCACGCTCCTCCTCGACGGTTTCATCGCTGTTACTGAGCAGTAAATGGAACCCGGCCTGACGCGCCACATCCGCCATGCCGCGCAGCGCCAGACCAAAATGCGGGTTCTCTATATCGCCGACAATCACCGCAATGGTGTTGGAGCGTCCGGTGTTCATGCTGCGCGCCAGCTCATTGGGCCGATAGCCCAGCGCTTCTGCGGCCTGGGTGACGCGTGCCTGTACCTCTTCACTTACGGCCCCGTAGCCGCCCAGCGCGCGTGCCGCCTGGGCTTTCGACACCCCGGCTTGTCGGGCGACGTCGGCCACCGTGGGCCCCCGCATTAGCGGCTTTTTTAAGGTCATAATTATTTCCAATCACAAGTTGATAACATCTACGTTGACGCTGATTAACACGTGTGCTTAATATCAGTATATCCACTTGAGACCGGTCTCACAACAAGAACGGTTTCGCTTTACCTCTCATTGAGACCGGTCTCAAGCCGTTCCGGATCGGTGAGCCATGTACTTTCACCTGCAACCAGGGAAGCACTTTATGACATCGCATAAACGTACAACCTCGCTTACCGCCGCCCTGCTGGGCAGCGCCGTTCTGCTTTCAGCAACCTTTGGCGTCCGGGCAGCAAGTGACAACAACCCTTATGGCTTGATCGATCCCGGGCATTTGCGCGTGGCGAGCTTGGGTGACGCCAAGCCGTACACCTTTACCGACAAAAACGGCAACTTCACCGGCTTTGACGTCGAATTCTTTAAAAATGTCGCCCACCGCATCGGCATTGATAAGGTGGATTTTGTCGGACAGGACTTCTCCGCCATTCTCCCTGCGGTCGCCAACGGGCAATACGATGCGGGCGTCGCCGCTATCGGCATCACTCCGGCGCGGGAAAAAACCGTGGATTTCTCCACCGGTTATCTGGCGGGCTATTTAACGGTGTTGACCCGCAGCGACAGCGGCGTCAAGAACGTCGACACCCTGGCGCACAAACGGCTGGGGGTGATTCAGGGTACGCTGCAGGAAAGCTATGCGTTGCAGCACTTCAAACAGACCGACCTGGTGCGCTTTCCGGATAACAATGCCGCCGTCTCGGCGCTCAACAACGGCACGCTGGACGCCATGTTTCTGGATTATGAAGCGGCAAAAGATTACGCCAGTCGCTTTAAGCTGACCACCGCCGCCAATATCCCCTCTTTCGATGCGCCGGCTGGCGTGGCGATAGCCAAAAACAAGCCGGCGTTTAAGGCGGCGCTGGATAAGGCGATCAAAGACGCCATGCAGGACGGCACGTGGAAACAGCTTTATCAGAAGTGGTTCCCCGGCTCGCCTATGCCGGAGCAGTACCTGCCCCATCATCCCTAATTCCCGCGCACCCTGTGCGCGCGTATGCACTCGGTGATGGTCGCTGTCCATCACCCGCAATTGAGAGTCGGCTATGGATCTGATAACGCTTCTTTCTCGTACCTTTTTCGATATTTCCGCCATGCGGGATGTGCTGCCGCAGCTGCTGACCACCGGATTGGTGAATACCGTGATCATCTCGGTGGCGGCCACGGTGCTGGGCACCCTCTTTGGCCTCATGCTGGCGCTGATGGGCATCTCGCCCGCGCGCTGGCTGCGCGTGCCCGCCCGGCTGTATACCGATCTGTTTCGCGGGCTGCCGTCAATCCTCACCATTCTGCTGATTGGCCAGGGTTTGGCGCGCTTCAGCTATCAGCTGTTTGGTCCCACCCCCTACCCGCTGGGGATTTTCGCCCTGAGCCTGATTGCCAGCGCCTACATGGGCGAGATCTTTCGCTCCGGCATTCAAAGCGTGGAACAGGGGCAGATGGAAGCCTGCCGGGCGCTGGGCATGAGTTATGGCCGGGCCATGCGGCTGGTGATCATTCCACAGGGGATCCGCCGCGTGCTGCCCGCCATCGTTAACCAGTTTATCGCCATCATCAAAGACTCGTCGCTGGTGTATCTGCTGGGCCTGATGACCAACCAGCGTGAGCTGTTCCGCGTCGGCCAGGATGCCGCCGTGTTGAGCGGCAACCTGTCGCCGCTGATGCTGGCCGGCCTGTTTTATCTGGTGATCACCGTGCCGCTGACGCACGCGGTGAACTACATCGACGTGCGCTACCGCACCGGACGCCGCCGCGCCACGGCACCGCAAAGCGGCTTGAAAGAGATTGATGAAGTCGCGGTGAAACGCGCGGTGGCACCCACGGCTTCCTTCACCAGCGGACAAGGACATTAACATGACGCCCACAACTGCCTTTCACGGCGCCAGCCTCGAATTGCGTAATTTGACGCTGGCCTACGGCCCTATCGAGGTGCTGCGCAACGTCTCGTTAAACGTCGCACCCGGCACCACCACCTGCATCATCGGCCCGTCGGGTTCGGGGAAATCCACCCTGCTGCGCGGCATCAACCGCCTGCATGAACCGCGCAGCGGCGATGTGCTGCTGGGCGGCCGCTCGGTGCTCAAAGACAAGCCCGACGCGCTGCGGCTGCGCATTGGCATGGTGTTTCAACATTTCAATCTCTTTCCCGACCATAGCGCGCTGGAAAACGTGGCGCTGGCCCCGTGGAAAGTGAAAGGCCGCCCAAAAGCCGAGGCGCTGCAAATTGCTCGCCAGCGTCTGGCCGATGTCGGGCTGGCCCAGCGCGCCGACCATCGACCGCGCGATCTCTCCGGCGGCCAGCAGCAGCGCGTCGCCATTGCTCGCGCGCTGGCGATGGAGCCCGAGGTCATGCTGTTTGATGAAGCCACGTCGGCGCTCGACCCCGAACTGGTCAAAGGCGTACTGACGCTGATGGCCGATCTCTGCCAGCGCGGCATGACCATGGTGGTGGTGACCCACGAAATGGGCTTCGCCCGGCGCGTGGCCGATCAAGTGGTGTTTATGGATGAAGGGGAGATTGTGGAGGCGGGTACGCCTGAACAGCTGTTTGAGCGCCCGCAATCGCCGCGTTTACAGCGTTTTTTATCGGAGGTGCTTTGATGACACATCGCCGGGTCGCAGGCCCGATTCGTACCGCGCTGGTGGGCTTTGGCGTGGCTGGCAGCGTCTTTCATGCGCCGCTGATCGCCCACAACGCCGATTATCAGCTTGCGGTAATTGTGAGCCGCGATGCGCAGCGCGTCGCGACCGCGACGCAGCGCTACCCGCAGGCGCGCATCGTGCCCGACTGGGACGCGTTGGTGCAGCTGATCGACAGCGGCGCCCTTGCCGTCGATCTTATCGCGCTGGCAACGCCCCCGGCTCAGCATCGCGCGCAGGCGTTGCAGGCCAGCGCGCGCGGCATTCACCTGGTGGTGGATAAGCCGTTCGCGCCGGATGTCGCTGCCGCCGACGCGATGATCCACGCGGCTCAGCAAGCCAACACCCTGCTGACGGTGTTCCACAATCGCCGCTGGGACGGGGATTTTCTGACGCTCAAGCAGTTACTGCAGGATGACGCATTGGGCACGGTCAGAACCTTTGAATCGCGCTTCGAGTGGTGGCGGCCCGAGGGCTTTGGCAACTGGCGCGATCGCGTCTCCGTGGCGCAAGGCGGCGGCCTGCTGCTGGACTTAGGCAGTCACCTGATCGATCAGGCCATACAGCTGTTCGGACCGGTGCAGGAAGCCTACGCCGAGCTGGCGCGCCACGGCGGTGCGCAGTCGGACAACGACGAAGATTGTTTTGTCTCGCTGCTGCATCACAACGGCGTGCGCTCGCGGCTGTGGATGAACGGTCAGGCCGCGCTCAACGCGCCGCGTTTTCACCTGCTGGGCAGCCAGCGCGCCTTTACCCATTGGGGACTGGATAATCAGGAGCCGCAGCTGGCGGCCGGCATGTCGCCGTTGGATCCGCGCTACGGCGTCACCCCGGCTGAAGGCGATACGCGCATCGGTCTCCCTGGCGACATCGAAGCGGTCGCGGTGCAGCGCGGTAACTATCCCGCATTCTATCAACAGCTGGCGCACGCGCTGCTGGACGGTGAGCCACCGCCGGTGGCCGCCGTCGACGCCTTAGCCGTGCTGAAGCTGATTACGCAGCTTCATCAGCAACATCACGTGCGCGTGGCCTGAACACCGTCACGCTTTTAACAGAAGGAAGTAACGATGACGCAACACTCTGTAGCCAAAACCGTCGTGGTGCTGGGCGGCGGTATTTTGGGGGTTTCAACCGCCTGGCAGCTGGCTAAAGCCGGCGCCAGGGTCACGCTGATCACTGAGGCGGCACTCTGCTCGGGAGCGTCAGGGCGCTCGCTCTCCTGGCTCAACTCGGCCGGAGAGCGATCGCAGCCCTATCACGCGCTGCGCATGGCGGGCATCGATCGCTACCGCACGCTGTTTGCCCGCCATCCCGATCTTGATTGGCTGCGTTTTGATGGCGCGCTGTATTGGGCCGACAACGACGAGGCGGGAACCCGCGCGCGGCATGCGTATGAGAAGGCGCACGGCTACGCCTCACAGCTGGTTGGGCCGGAGAGCGTTGGCTCGCTGGATCCGCAGGTTAACCGCGCGGCGCTCGCCGAGGTGGCGATTGCCAATCCGGGAGAGGGCTGGGTCAGCCTGCCGCATCTGGCGGCGCATTTGCTACAGGAATTTACCGCCTGCGGCGGCGAAGTGGTTGAACATGCGGGCCACGCTCAAGTCATGACCGCAGACGGACGTGCGCGTGGCGTGCGCAGCGAAAAGCGCGGTGAGTTTCGCGCCGATCGGGTGCTGGTGGCCTGTGGCCCGTGGACGCCCGCGGTGGTCGCGCCGCTCGGGGTGCATATCGCCAACGGATCGCCGGTGTCGATGCTGGTGACCAGCACCCCGCAACCTGCAGACGTGCGCGTGGTGATGAACACACCGCGCGCGGCGATCCGTCCCAATCCGGGGGGTACGCTGGCGGTGGATCACGACTGGTATGAGCACGATATCGTGGCGCACCCTAACGGCGAGTACACTCTCGACCGCGCGGTGATTGATCAGCTGATGGTTGAAGCCGGTCGGCTCGTCGGTGAGGGAAAACCGCTGGAGGCGGCAAGCTGGAAAATCGGCCTGAAGCCGATTCCGGGCGACGGTGAGCCGGTGGTCGGCGAACTGGCGCGCGTGCCCGGTTGCTTTGTGGTCTTTACCCACTCCGGTGCCACGCTGGCGCTGATTCTCGGCGAGCTGCTCGCGGATGAGATCCTCACCGGCACCAAACACCCGATGCTGGCGACATTCCGTCCGGAAAGATTCAGCTAATCGACGCCCGCGTCATCGGAGGATGGCGCGGGCGCGCAGGTTAGTTTTTCTTGACGTCAAAGCTCCAGAACTTTGGCTCTGAATGGGTGATATTGTCGTCGGCTACCGCAGCGGCATCAATGGCGTTGCGGCAATCTTCCGTGGCGCGCGGCTTGGGTGCTTTCTCACAGGTGGCCACTTTTTCGTTACGCTCTTTCGCGTGCGCTTTATACCAATCGAGGCTCTGCGCCTCTTCATTACACCCGGCCAGCAGCGCAGCCCCCAGCAGAGTCAGTCCCCATAATCCCGTTTTCATACTCAATTCCTTTTAATGGTTGGCGTGCGGCGGGAAGTATAAATCCTCCTGTCATCAACAGTAAATTGGCGTGGATTCATGTAAGAAAATTCCGACCGCACATCAGCACGTTTTCTTATGACTCGCTGGAAAATGGGCTGCACATTCCCTCTTCTCGGCCTCATTCGCACGCACTGCGCCCCACGCGCTCGCCCTTCCATCGCGTTTGCCTATGGATAATGTCCTGAAACGTGATCGGTGATGCGTTGCCGCGGTTTTCATCAGCGAGCGGCGAGTAAATAACCGCTTTGCTTTGCCGATAATCGCAACGAAGTGCAGTAGAAAAAATAATAGATATCACTTTTTCGGGGAATCGTATGAAAATCACAACCGGCCGTAAAATCGCTCTGGCGTTCGGCATCATCGTTATCGTCTCACTGATTGGCAGCAGTTTATCCATCATCAATTTTCTTAAGTTGCGTCAGGCCAATGGCTGGAACGTGCACAGCTATCAGGTCATGAACCTCAGCGACGCCATGCTAGGGGATATGATCAATATGGAAACCGGCGTGCGCGGATTTGTTATTTCCGGCCACGATAATTATTTGACGCCATTTGAAAGCAGCCGATCGGCGTTTGATAACAAGCTCAACCAATTGCGCAGCCTGACCGCGGATAACGCCGCGCAGCAGCAGCGGCTGGATGATCTGCTCGCGCTGCATAAAAATATCGAGGCCATCGATCTGCAACTGATCGCCCTGCGGGGCGACGTCAACAGCGGCAAAGTGTCGCTGGAATCGCTGGTCAGCGTTTTTCAGGAAGGTCGCGATAAAGCCTTTATGGATCGCTACCGCGCTCTTGCCGCTGAGTTTAACCATGCGGAATCCTCACTGCTGGCGCAGCGCTCGGAAGAGGTGAACAGACTGGCGCTGGACACCAAAGTGACGCTGAGCGCCGCCGGTATTATCACGATTCTGCTGTCGGTGATATTGGGCTATCTGATCACGCGCAGTATTCTGCGCGCGCTGGGCGGCGAGCCGAGCGCCGCGGCAGATATCGCCAGCATGATTGCCAAGGGAGATCTTACGATGGCGATCCCCGTTCCCCTGAAAAACCAGAGCAGCCTGATGGCGTCGCTGGAGGTGATGCGTCAACAGCTCGTCAGCATTGTCAGCGGGATCCAATCTTCCGCCGAGCGTATCACCCTTTCCGCGAGTGAAATTGCTCAAGGCAATATTGACCTGGCGCAGCGCACCGAAGAACAGGCCGCCGCATTGGAACAAACCGCCGCCAGTATGGAGCAGTTGACCGCCACCGTGCGCCAAAACAGTGAAAACGCCCGTCAGGCTAACCATCAGGCCGATTCAACCTCGCAGGTCGCGGTTCAGGGCGGCGATGTCGTGAATCAGGTCGTGGACACCATGCGCGCCATTTCAGAGAGCTCGGGCAAAGTGGCGGAGATCATTTCGGTGATTGAGGGCATCGCGTTTCAAACCAATATTCTGGCGCTGAACGCCGCCGTTGAGGCAGCGCGCGCGGGCGAAGGTGGCCGAGGCTTTGCGGTAGTGGCCGGTGAGGTGCGCTCGCTGGCGCTGCGCAGCTCAACCGCGGCGAAAGAGATCAAAGACTTGATTACCCTGTCCGTTGATCACGTGACGCGCGGATCGGGCCTGGCGCTGCAAGCGGGCCACCGCATGGAAGACATTGTGAAATCGGTTCAGGGTGTGAATACCATCATGGGTGAGATCACCATTGCCTCGGATGAGCAGAGCAACGGTATCGGTCAGGTCAGTATCGCGGTGAGTCAAATGGACCAGGTGACGCAGCAGAACGCGGCGCTGGTTCAGCAGGTTTCCTCTGCGGCAAAAGGCATGGTGGAGCAAACCGTGATGCTGCGCGAGGCGGTGTCGATTTTCCGGATTGAACCGGCGCCAAAATCAGCGCTCGCGGTGCGCTGATCGCGCCGCCAGCGTCACGGTGTTGGTTTAAGAATGCGTGACACGCGGCAATCCTGTTCAGGGTTGCCGCGCGACTCGCTTCACGGCATGACCTGTGCGCCACGACGAACGGTGCCTGACCGTAAGACGAAAAAAAAGCGCTGACATCGCAGCGCTTTAAAACAGAGAACGGTGAAGGCGTCTGGCTTTAGAAGCTTTCCCAGCTCTCCTGGCTTTGCGCGTGGCTCAGCCGCACGATGGGGGATTTGACCGCTGGCGCGGTATGGCGCGGTGCCGCCACCGACGCCGCATCGTTGCCCACAATAAAGGTAGCAACCAGCTTCGACAAATTCTCCGCTTGTTCCTGCAGCGATTTCGAGGCCGAAGACGCTTCTTCCACCAGGGAGGCATTCTGCTGCGTCACCTCGTCCATCTGACCAATGGCTAAATGCACCTGCTCAATACCTTTGCTCTGCTCAGACGTGGCCGCCGCGATTTCGTTGACCAACGCCGCCACTTGTTGAATGGCAGCGCTCACGTTCTCGGTGTTACCGCCCACCTGGGTCGCCTGCTCAAGCCCCTGCTCAACCTGGGACACAGAGACAGAGATCAGCTCCTTGATTTCGCGTGCAGCGGATGAAGATCGCTGGGCAAGATTACGCACTTCCGACGCCACCACGGCAAACCCTCTGCCATGCTCACCGGCGCGCGCCGCTTCCACGGCCGCGTTCAGCGCCAGGATATTGGTTTGGAAAGCAATCCCTTCAATCAACCCGGTGATTTCGGAAATTTTAGCGGAACTGCCGCGGATATCTGCCATCGTAGCCAGCATCTGCGTAACCGCGCCGCCGTTTTTGCGCGACAGCGCATTGGCTTTGTTGGCCAGTTCGCTGGCCTGCACGGCGCCCTCGGCGTTCTGCCGCACGGTCTGGCTCAGGTTAGACATACTCGCCGAGGTCTGCTCCAGCGATGCGGCCTGCTCTTCCGTGCGCGACGACAGATCTTCATTACCTGCGGCAATTTGCGTGGAGCCGGTACTGACCGATTGTGCCGTGTGGTTGACTGACAGCAGCGTACTTGAAACGCGATGCAGCAAGTTGTTAAACGCGACCGCGGTTTGACCGATTTCATCATTGCGAAATACCGCAGCGCTGCGCGTTAAATCCAGGCTGCTGCTGACGTCAACCATGGTGCTTTTCATATTATTAAGACTGCGCTTGATGCCCAGAATAATGTTGATGGAGAAGACACCGAGCAAGAGAATGACCAGAATTGACGCGCTGCTCATAATCCACAGCGTTTTCCGGTAGATTTCACTGTTTTGCACGCGCAGGTCATCGCCAATTTTGATATTGAGATCAATCTGCTGGGTAAACTCATTTTCCATTTTGCGTGCCGCCGATCCCACACCGCCCTCGCCTTTGAGCATCCCCAAAGCAAGCGCGCTATTATGCGTACGTGAAGCCGCATAAAAGGCCGGCAGCGACGCACGCACGGCATCAATATTGCGGTACGCGTCCTCGGTCATGCGCTTGTCTTCATCATTAGAGATATCGTTCGCCATGTAATAATCCGTGAGCGATTTCAGCGTATCGAGCAAACCCGCGATCTTCTCTTCTGCGGCGGTTTGATCTTCGCTGGTCGCCGCCGTGACGTGACGATAGAGCGCGATACCTAACTGGTTGGTGGTGCTGATTGATTTATTGAGGTCTTTAATGCTGGGGATCGCATTTGCCTGCACATATTCAAATCGCGCCTGGAAGCCAGAAATCACCGAGAGTGAAGCGGCAACGAGCGCGCAGAGGGATAACGCCAGCAGAAAAAAAGCCAGCAACAAACGCTGTGTGATTGTCATATATAGCCCGAAGTAAACGTTGGTAGGTGTGAGTAGATTTATCGACGCGCGGTTAAACGGCTTTAGTGTTTTATTGAAAGATAATTTCTCTGATTTTTTGTGGAAAGTTTTCTTTAATCGACTAGCGCAACGTTGTGTTTAAACAACGCAGATTAACCTTGAATAAAAATAATGGTTTAATGCTGTTTGCTCGTCGCATTAATCTGGGTAATGGGTCGCTCATGCCGTATTTGTGAACCGCTGAAGACTTTATTGCGGTAAACCTTGATTTGTTTATCTTATATTTCCCCTTACGCAGCGAACGCGAAAAAATTACACTGCTCAGCACGCGCATTAAGGTTTAAAACACTGCGTTAATAGATTGATAACATTATTACTCAAGTAAATTATCGCTATAATTTAAAAACCACTTCAGGTTCACCGCGCTGAAAACACTCTTCACGCTGTGACGCATCGCGGCCGCGTTAGCGGACCGCGAATAGCGAGGTGCGTGCGGCTTACTCCGCCTCGGCGGCGCGCGCCACTTCCCTGACGGCGCTTTCCAGCTGCGCGGAGTGATACTGAATGCTGGTGATCACCTCGCCTGCTTCACGCATAAAGGCCACGCCCTGCACCGTGTTGGTCAAGGTGCTTTCAATGCCGCTCAGCACCTCGCGCGCCAGCTGATGGTTCGCCGATACCACGCGCTCTATCTCCTCCGTGGCGTGGCTGACGTTGGCCGCCAGGTTACGCACTTCTTCTGCCACCACCGCAAAACTTCTGCCGGAGGCGCCCGCTCGCGCCGCTTCAATAGCGGCATTGAGAGCGATTAACCGCGTCTGCATCGCGAAGCCGCGAATGGTGCTGACCATGCCGTCAATGCTGTCGGACTGGCTATTCAGGTGCGTGACGTCCGCAGAGACCAGGTTCATGTCCTGAGAGATTTGGTCAATCATCTTGATGCTGTTGGTGATCACCGCGCTGCCGTTCTGCGCACTGTCGCGCGTCTGTACCGCCATATTCCAGGCATCGACGGTGGCCTCTTTTTCCTGCAGATTACGCTGCACCTGCTCGGTGACATCAGAGGCAAACTTAACGATCTTATACAGCTCGCCCTTGCTGTTAAACACCGGGTTGTAGGTCGCGCGGAGCCAGAGCGCTTCGCCACGGCGGTTACGTCTTGGAAATTGGCCGGAGAAGAACTCGCCCTGATTAAGCCGTTGCCAGAACTGGCGGTACTCCTCGCTGCGCGAGAGGGCGTCGGAGCAGAATATCCGGTGATGCTGACCCACTACCTCTTCACGGCGGTAACCGGTGACCTGCAGAAAGTTGTCGTTAGCATCCAGCACAATGCCGGCAGGATTAAAGGAGATCACCGCCATGGAGCGCCCAATTGCCGTGATCACCGCTTGTTGTTCAAGGGCGACTTCCATGCGCGCCGAGATATCTGCCGCTATCTTGATGATTTGCACCACCTTGCCGCGCCGATTGGTCACCGGAATATAGCTGGCCTCCAGCCAGACGGTGCGGTTTCCCTTCGCCAGACGCATAAACTTGTCGCTGAAATGCTCTCCCGTCGCCAACCGCCGCCAGAACTGCGCGTATTCCGGTGAGTGAACTAACTCGGGCGGACAAAACATGCGGTGATGCTGCCCAATAATTTCATCGGCGCGATATCCCATGGCGCGCAGAAACAGCGGACTGGCTTGCTGGATAATGCCCTCCGGCGTAAACGCGATCACCGGCATGGTACGGAACAGCGACGCAAAGGCGGCGGAAGCGCGCAGACCCTGGCGGCCAGAAAAGAAAACAGAGGCGAAATTCACGAGTGTTGAAAACATAGCGGCAATCCGATCGTATTGAGATTGCTCAGGTTATCGGCCAGCGTGGCGCGCACATCATTTATCACTGTGATAGTTACCAGTTATTATTATGTACTTTTGTTAAAATCATTTTTATTCATTCAGTTACGCCGTAGATGACGGATATGTCCCCGCACACCGAAGCAATGACCTCGGCGCGCAGAGCAAATGTGCCGGACGCTTTATGCCAGCGCCTGCTGGCGGCGCTGGCGCTCCCGCAGAAAGCGCACGGTCAGTGCCAGCCACAGCAGACCGCAGGCGAGGTTAATCAGGCTAAAGCCGAGGGCGGAATGAGAGAAATACGCCGCTTTCGCCGCCTCAATGCCCAGCGCAAACACCAGGATGGTGACCATGCCGACCAGGGCCGCCACGCTGCCCTTGCCCGCCGCGCTGGAAAACAGCGTCATCCGGTAGAGCCCCGCGCTGACCAGGCCGGTGCCGAAACCATACAGGCTGAGTCCAACCACCAGCCACAGGTAAGGCTGCGCCTGAAACACGCAGGCCGCAGCGGCCACGCCCAGCCCGGCGATCAGCGGCCATGCGCCTATGCGCAGCGGCTGCGTCACCGGCAAGCGGCTGGCCAAACGCCCCAGCGTGAGATTGCCCGCGATCATCGCCAGAAACACCGGCAGCTGCAGAAGTGCATAATCCAGGCGGTTCAGCCCCGCATCCTGCATCAACATCACGGGAGAGAGCGCCACCCACGCCAGACACGGCACGGTGACCAAGCCGATTGCCAGCGCGCCGCGCATCACCTGGCGATCGCGCAGCAGCCGGTAGTAGCTTTTACCAAGTGCCGGAAGGGAGAGCGAGGTGCTCTTGTCGCCCGCGGTCTCTGGCATCCCTGCCCCCAGCCCCACCAGCGCCAGCGCGGCTAAGCCGCCGAACAGCCAGAACATCATGCGCCAGTCGCTTACCGTCAGAAACAGCGCGCCGGCCAGCGGCCCGGCCAGCGGTGCCAGCAGCGCAACGTTGGCCATCAGGGCCATGATCTTGATACTTCGCGCCTCATCGAAGGCTTCCTGAATGGCGGCATACCCCACCGCGCCAATAAAGCACAGGCTGATACCCTGCAAAAAACGCAGCAAGACAAAGTGTTCCATGCGCGTTACCCAATGCATGCCCACGCACACCAGCACAAAAAAGGCCACGCCGGTCAGCATCACCGGGCGGCGACCAATACGGTCCGAGAGCGGCCCCAGCAGCCATTGCAGCAGCATTCCGCCCAGCAGGTAGGCGGTGAGTGAGGTCGCGACCCATTCCGGCCCGACGCCAAATTCACGGGTCACCAGCAGCATACCCGGCTGGATCATGTCGTGCGCGATATAGGTGGTAAATTCAAAGAGTACCAGTGACAACGGAAACAGGCAGTGACGCCAGCGGCGTGGCATCACCGGTGAAGAAGCGGACATAGCAAATCCTTGGGCAGAAAAACAGCGCGGCGCGACCGCCAAAGCGATCGCGCCAGTCAAGGTGACAACGTCACACAAAACGCGTGATTATCGCCATGCGGCGAGGGGGTTGGTCAGGGTGCCGGCAAATTTCAGGTTCTCCGCCGGATCGGCCAGATTGATCATTTGCTGGTTGTTTGCCAGCTGCAAGCGGTTGAGGCACGAACGGGTAAACGCAGGCGTAAACAGGTCGTAGCGCGCGAACTTGCTGGCTAACTGCGGATGTGCCTGCTGATAGGCTTTAACGCACTGCGCCACGGCAGACCAGAATTGTTCCTGCGGCAGCGTGCCTGATTGGTGCAAGATGGCGCTGATAAAGCGGAAAATGCAGTCGAACACATCGGTAAAGATAGACAGCAGCTTGAGCTCATCCGGCACCGCAACCGCCAGCCGCGAGACTTTCTCCGGCAAGACGGCGTCTGGGTCCATCACGGCGATCTCTTCGCCGATGTCTTTCATGTAGGCGCTCACCGGCACGTTGTTTTCCAGCAGGATGATCAGATTTTCGCCGTGCGGCATAAACACCAGATCGTGCTGGTAGAAACAGTGCAGCAGCGGGCTGAGATAACATTCCAGATAGCGCGTCACCCACGCCTCCGCCGTCAGGCCAGACGCCGCAATCAACGCGGGCAGCAGTGCCTGCTGGTGGCGATCCACATGCAGGAACGACGCCATGGTCATCAGCCGCTGTCCCGGCTGCAGGTTGGCGGCAGGATTATCGCGCCACAGTGCGGCAAACATCTTTTTATACGCGGAATCACCCGCGATCGCCTGCTCGTAATAGCGGTTGTGATAGCCCACCGCCGCCACCTCGCGCAGAATACGGAAGTTGCAGCGCTGCAACCATGCGTCGCCCGCCACCCGCTGCGCCAGCCATTCGTTGATCGCCGGTGTGGTCGCCATGTAATACGGCGACAGGCCGCGCATAAAGCCCATGTTGAGCACTGACAGCGCGGTTTTCACATAGCGCTTGTTAGGCTGGCTGCGGTTAAAGAAGGTGCGAATCGACTGCTGCGCCTGGTAGCTGTCACTGCCGCTTCCAAGATAGACGATGTTCTGATTGGCAATATCTGCCGCAAACACCGTCAGCAATTTATTCTGCCACTGCCACGGATGCACGGGCATCAAAATATAGTCACTGACTGAGAGCCCTTTTTGGATCAGCTGCTGATGAAACGCCTCCAGCGTCTCCGCACCCAGTTCGTCGCGCATGAGCTGTTCATAGCTGAGGTCGCTCAGACTGGAGAAATGCGCGTTGCGCTGGTGCACCGCAACCCATATCAACTGGACGGGGGCGGCGGCCTCCGGCGCATAGGCGAGATAGTCTGCGGCATCAAAGCCGATACGGCCATTGTTCGCCACAAAGCAGGGATGGCCCTCGGTCATCGCGGCCTCCACGGTTTGGAAATCCGCGTGAACCAGCGCCTGCGCATCCCGATCAGGCTTGGACAGTTTATAGGCGCTGCTGCAGAGCGTGCTGCTGATCTCCTCCATATAGGTCGCCAGCAGCGACGCCGGAATCCCCAACAGCGGATGAAACTCGACGATAAATTGCATTGCGTCGAGCGCAAGCGCGCGCCCGTTCTCGTGCTTCGTCAGGGAGTCAGGCGCGATATCCCAGTGATCCAGCGCCAGACGCTGCGCGCGGAAGGCGTAAACGATTTCCGATCCCGGTACCGCGAGCGCAAAGTGCCCTGCGGCGCTCTCCTGGGGCGAAATCAGCTTTTCATGGGCGAACTCGGCAATGGCTTTGCGGATCAGCATGCGGTTGGCCTGCGCCCAGTTATCGCCCGCTAAATGGGCACCCGTAAGAAAAGAGGATGTGTTGGTCATGGTCAGCGGATCCTGCTGTCGTGCGTGTTCATAGTCAGCCCGCTGGCAGAACGCCAGCCAGGCGGTTTTGTGTTGCATATCGATGGTGTGCTGGTAGCGGAACCCCGCGCGCCGGTTCAGGCGGTGAATCTTTTCGTTGCGTACGTCCGGCTCCACCACTACCCGCCCCACCTGCGGCAGGCTAAAGAGGTAGTCCATGGCAACGGTAAACACCTGCCAGCTAAACTGCTTCACGGGGTGGGTGGCCGGTGCGATAAGAATATGCAGGCCGTAATCGTCCGGCGCGGCAGGATAGTGCCGCCCGACCTCGTCCTCTTGCGCGCGATAGCACTCGATCAGAAAAACCGGAACGTCATCGCAGCAGCCGATCAGCGCCGCGTGCGGATTGGACGCCGTGAGCGTGCGGTAGAAGTGCGCCACCTGCTCAACGGTGTCGTTCTGCATGCCCCAGAAGCGGGCATAGTCGCGCGTAACCCAGCGGTGAATTAACGCGGCGTCGTCCTCTTGCCAGGCCCGCAGGGTAAAGCGCCCGGCCGGACGTTCGGCGCTAAACAGCGGTTGTGCGGTCATGGGAATGCTCCGTGGGTGCCGGGAACGTTTGAAAGGCAATCTGTTTCTCAATGGGATAGACCTCGCGGCCGGTAAGCGCGCGCAGAATCACGGCGTTGCGGTAGCAGGCCATGCCCAGATCGGGCGTCACGAAGCCGTGGGTGTGCAGCTCGGCGTTCTGCACAAAGATTTGGTTATGGTGATCAATGCTGTAATTACGCTGTACCGCGTAGCGGCCCTGCTCATCCCAGCGCAAGCGACTGTGGATGCCCTCCAGGAACATGGGCGGGCGATAATGGTAGCCCGTGGCCATGACCAGCCCTTCCGTACGGTGGGTAAAGGCGCGCTCCTGCTCCTGATGGTAAAGCGACAGCTCGAATTGCCCTTCCGGCAGCCAGCGCATTTCGGTCAAGGCGGCGTGCGTATGCAGGTTGACGTCCAGCTCGCCGTCGAGCTGCTTAACGTAAAGCAGGTCGTAAATGTCGTTGATCAGGGTGCTGTTAATGCCCTTGTAGAGGTTCTTATGCTGCGCATTGAGCCGATCGCGTTTGGCGGGCGGCAGGGCGTGGAAATAATCCACCCACTCGGGCGAGGTCATCTCCAGCGTCAGCTTGGTGTACTCCAATGGATAGAAGCGCGGCGCGCGCGTGATCCAGTTAAGCTGGTAGCCAAATTTATCAATGTCCGTCAGCAGGTCGTAGTAGATTTCCGCCGCGCTTTGGCCGCTACCGAGCACGGTGATCGCGCGTTTCTGCTGCAAGGCCGCTTTGTGGGCAAGGTACTGACTTGAGTGGCAAAAGCGCTTGCGGTACGGCTGCGCGCATTCCGGCACCCATTCCGTCGGGCCGGTGCCCAACACCAGATGGCGCGCACGCCAGGTTTGGCTTTGCCCGTTCTGCGTATCGGTGGTGCGCACGCGGTAAATGCCCTGCTGCGCATCGTAGCTGACGTCAACGACGCGGCTGTTCCAGCGCAGATTGCTGAGGCGCGAACAGGCCCACTGGCAGTACTGGTTATACTCTTTGCGCATTAGGAAGAAATCTTCCCGGATATAAAACGAATAGAGCTTGCCCTTCTCTTTCATGTAGTTAAGCAAACTGTAAGGGCTGGTGGGATCGGCGAGCGTCACCAGATCGGCCATAAACGGCGTTTGCAGGTGCGCATTTTCCAGCATCATGCCGGTGTGCCAGTCAAAGCCGGGATTCTGGTCGAGGAAAATGCCGTTAAGCCCGTCAATCGGTTCACTCAGGCAGGCCAGGCCAAGATTGAACGGACCAATGCCAATACCAATAAAATCGTAAATCGAATCACTCATCGTGGTGCCTCACTGCGTAACCGCACTCAGGGTGAAAGCGCGCGTATGCTCTCGTCCGTAGTGCGCAATAAGCTGGATAACGTCGTCGAGATCGGCGGCGGTGGTCGCGGGATTGAGCAGCGTGAATTTCAGATACTGCCGTCCTGCAACGCGGGTACCCGCCACAATGGCATTGCCTGAGCGCGACAACGACTTGCGGATGGCCGCGTTGATCTCATCGACACGGCTGTCGCTACAGGCTTTTTGCGGGATAAAGCGGAAAACTTGGGTGCTCAGCTCCGGCGCGTGCAGCACCTCAATCGACGGATGGTCGCTCAAGCGCTGATGCACCACCTGCGCCAGCGCCAGCACCGCGTCAAACGCCTCGCCCAGCGCGGCCGGCCCCATAATGCGCAGCGACAGCCACATTTTCAGCGCATCGAAGCGCCGCGTGGTCTGGATACTTTTATTCACCAGATTCGGCGTGCCTTCCTGCTGCGCACTGAGTGGGTTGAGGTAATCAGCATGGTGCGTGACGTACTTGAGGTGCGCTTTATTCCGCACAAAGAAGGCGCCACAGCTGACGGACTGGAAGAACGATTTGTGATAATCCACCGTGACAGAATCAGCGCGCGCAATACCGTGCAGACGCTGGCGATGCTGCTGTGAAACCAGCAGGCCGCAGCCGTAAGCCGCGTCCACGTGCATCCACACGCCTTCGCGCTCGCAGAGATCGGCGATGGCGTTCAGCGGATCGATGCTGCCAAAGTCCGTGGTGCCTCCGGTCGCCACCACGGCTATCGGGCAGAGTCCCTCGTCACGACAGCGCTGCATTTCGCGCGCCAGCGCGCTCACGTCCATGCGGTAGTGTTCGTCATGGTCCACGGCAACCACGGCGTCGTAACCGAGTCCCAGAATCGCCATGGATTTTTGAATACTGAAATGGCTCAGTTTGGAGGTAAATACGCGCCATTTGCTGGCGTCACGGGGGAAACCGTGCTGTTTGATCAGGTGACCCTCGTGGTGCGCCTCGCACCAGCTATCGCGCGCCAGCAGCATCGCCATCAGATTGGACTGCGTCCCGCCGCTGGTAAAGATCCCGTCTGCCGACTGCGGCAGCCCGATGCGCGCCAGCGTCCAGTCGATGACTTTCTGCTCAATCAACGTTCCGCCGGCGCTCTGGTCCCAGGTATCAACCGAGCTGTTGACCGCCGCCATGATCTGCTCAGCCATCAGCGAAGGCAGCACCACCGGACAGTTAAGATGCGCAAGGTATTTGGGGTGATGGAACCAGACGGCATCGCGCAAATAGAGTTGATACAGTTCGCTTAGCGCTTCCGCCTGATTAGCCAGAGGACGTTCGAGGTCCACGGTTTTGAATTGCGTGGCCAGTTCAGCAGGCAGAATGCCGCTGAAGGGTTTTTCGACGCCCTGCACCGTCTGCGTGAGCAAGGCCAGCACCGCCTGCGTCTGGTTGTCCCACGCGCTCAGCTGATCGTCATTGAAAAACCAGGCTGAGGCGGCAGTGTGGTCCGCATCCTCGGAAAACGCTGACGCGGGATGCGCAGATGAACGTGTAACCATTTTTATTCCTTTCCGTTAGCTCTTGAGTTCCTGCCTGCTGAGGGAGCAGCGGGTCTTGCTCGCGCTTCACCCAAATGGGCGACATGCGCGATGCATCGCTGCGTGCGAGTTATGGCAAAAGCGTCACGCACAGCGATGCTAATGAGATTACCAATGATAATCATTATCATTACTAGATCCACTATTTTCGTTAACGTATTAGCTTTACTGATGGCTTACTGACAGGAGGGGTAATTTGGGCCTCAGTTTTAATCGATTGAAATATAACGATAATTACAACGCGTGGCGGTGCTGATTACCCTGTTTGACGTATCGATATTAAGAATAATCTGGTGTCCCACGTCGTGATGTCGCAAGGTGCGGTGGAAAGGTTAAGGGGGCGATGGCGCTCAGATGCTTACGCGACAAGCGCGTACGAGGGTTAACGTTGACGTTGTGGCAACGCGGATTTGCACAGCGGACTTACCGTGTTTGCCATGCCGTATTGTGCAGCACAACCCGGTAGCCATCGTCGTCAATAAAAGTGATTCCTTTCACGTCCCAATACGGATTGAAGGCGCTCACTTTCCTAAAACCGGCGTTAACCATGTTGGCGGTAGCGGCTTCCCAAGCCTCACGCAGAGGAAAATAGAGCACCAGCAGATCGTCTGGTGTGGGAGTGGGCGCCACCGGATGAGACGGACATTGCGTAAACTCCAGGTGCCAGGTGAGGTCCTCTCGGCCTAGCATAATGCCGTTAAACCCTTGATGATCGGTAAACTCTCCCTGCTTGTGAAGCTGTAACCCCCTGCTGTACATCATAAAAGATCGTTCAAGGTGGGTAACGGGCCTGGCGATACGCAGATGTGTAAACATGGAAGCTCGCATCAATGTGGTGAAAGTGATTATTCAGGTCACTGTACACCGCTCTGCCCACGCCATTTGTCAGAGAGAGCCTACTCTGCCAGGCATCGAACAAGAGCGATTGGCCTTATCTGACAGTCAATGTGAAAATTAGCGGAAAAAATGCGGCGATCTTGCGGCATTTACCAAGTTAAAACGCCAAGTTGAGCAGCCTGCTCAGGTAAACGCGCGGTTCAACAGACCAAATATCCAGTCATCGTGCCAGCGATCGTGCAGGAAATAGTTTTGCCGCAACGTCCCTTCCTGTTCGAAGCCCACGTTCAGTAAGATCCGGCGTGAAGCGTGATTGCCCGCCGTGACCGTGGCGGTCAATTTGCGAAAGCCCTGTTCCTCAAAGGCATAACGAACGATATCGCTTAAGGATTCGCGACCAACTCCCCTGCCCTGATACGCTGGCGCCAGCATAAACCCGACTTCGGCGATGCCGTCGCCGCGGTCAATGAAACCGGTTAGCCCAATAGGCACATCGCTGGCTTTCTGCTGGATCACCAAGCACAGCCAGTGCCCGCAGCCTTTCTCCCACGGCTGCAAACGCGGCTCAAACGCCTGCTGCCTGATGAGGTCCTCCGCGCGCACCGCGCTGATGAAATGCATTACGCGAGGATCCTGCTGCAGCGCGAGGAAAAAAGGCCAGTCTCGGGCCTCAAGCGGCCGATAATCAAGACTCGCAGACATCACAACTTTCATCTACGTTCTTTCTCTCATTGGGCGACTGACGCGCAACGGCGCGCGCCGTCACGCAGAAGCCACCCGTGATGTTAAGACGCGGCAGAGTCAGTCAAAGTTGCACGCACGTGCGGTAAACTCTGCGGATAGTGCTGCTGAATAAACGCGATCATCTGTTCGCGCACGTGGCAGCGTAAATCCCACGCGGTGGGCGAATTTTGCGCCGTCATGAGCAAGCGGATGGTCATGGTTTTTTCGCTGGTGTCAGTGACTTGCAGCACTTGCGTTTCACGATCCCACAGTTTGGTTTCACTGAGCACTTTTTCAAAGTGCGCACGCAGCACATCCAGCGGCATGGAGTAGTCCACATACAGAAATACCGAGCCTAATATCTGGGCATTATTACGCGTCCAGTTTTGAAAGGCATTCTCCGTGAAATAGGTAATAGGTAATACCAGCCGCCGTAAATCCCAAATGCGCACCACCACGTAGGTCAAATTGATCTCTTCAATCCAGCCCCACTCTTTTTCCACCACCACGGCGTCGTCAATTTTAATGGGCTGCGTAAACGCGATTTGAATACCGGCAAACAGATTGACCAACGATTTTTGCAGGGCAAAACCAATAATGATCCCCGCCACGCCGGCGCCTGCTAAGATGGTGGTACCAAATTTACGCACTCCGGGAATACTCAGTAAAATCAAGGTGACGCAGAATGAAACCAGCAGGACAATCACGATTTTTTTCACGTACATTAACTGCGTGCGAATTTTTCTGGCGCGCAGATTATTCGAAAGATTAATGTCATAGCGTAAAAAAAGCATGTCCTGCGCAACGTTGGTCAGCTTGATCAATACCGAACAGAGCGACAAGATAATAAAAATATTGAGCAGCGTGGTGAGAAAATTTTGTGACGCTGGCGCGACGTTAATGTAATTCATCCCCACATTGATCAATATTAACGGGATGAACAGAAACAGCGATCCGCGCAGGTGCTTTTCCAATGATTTAAACAGTTTCCTGTCGCGTTTTTGCCAGTAGCGAATAAATCCCAGCAGAATAAAGCGGGCCAAAAAACCCACGATCAGCGACAGCGTGACGAGTAACACAGCAGGCACCCAGGAGGGCATACCTGATAACTCACCCAGGATAAACGGCATCATTTCCCCTTTTTAATCCGCTAACAACGTAACGTTGTTCAATCATCAAACCAATCAGTAACCCTATCTGTGGGGTTCTGTGGGGTTCTCTGTGCACACGATATAACGCCCATAAGTGTATGAAACAATTCGCCCTCTCACCGTCTGTTACGCCAAAAAACGTCGGTGACAAGGTTTACCAAACGTAAGAGTGCTTATAACGCATTGGAAAGAGTAGCGTAAACCACCTGCGTGACGCGGGTTGCGCCGTCGCCATCATCACCGTCAGCATGCGGCGCGACCTCGCTCGCTCGGCCTTTCCCGCGCGGCACGAGGTGCTACAGGGGGATTAAAGATTGTGGGATGGATTACCGATAAACAGAGACGGATACACTTAAACCTTGCTCAATGGCGTCGCGCGTTGACGACTTGTCTGCAATACCTGCGCGGTATGCCGCGCGAGTGAAGCCGCAAGACGCGGGCAAGGTCAGTGCATTCCCTGAGAACACATCGGAGCCGACGACCATGAACACCGTGAGCACACCTGACCTTTCTGCCGTTTGGTCGACTGACGCGCAGGGAATTTGCATTGCCAGCCGGGAAAGCCCCGCCGGGTTGATGCCTGCCCTGAAAGGCGTGACGCTGGCGGAATGGCTGCGTATCGCCCAGGCGGATGAAGATGCCGGCATTGCGCTGCAACTCACAGCCGCGCTGGAGGGACTGGCGCCTTTTCATATTGAAGTGCCGATTCAGTGTCTGGACGGCACGCTGCGGCATGTGATTGTCGCCGGCTTGCCGGGGTGCCTTTCGGATACTTCGCCATCGCACTACAGCGGCTTCGTTCTGGATATCACCGGACAGCGCAAAGCGCTGGAAGACGCGCTGCGGACGGCGATGGAGTACCGCCTGCTGATTGAAAACAGCACTGATTTAATCGCCCACTGTGATGCCAATGGCCGCTACGTGTCGATCTCACCTTCTTATAGCGAAATGATTGGCTGGCCTGCTGATGACATGCTCGGACGGCGGGTGGTGGATTTTTTACATCCTGACGATCGCGCGGCGGCGAGCGTCGCCCTGCAGCACATTTTCAACGGTGGCGTGCAGCCGGATGTGATTGAAGTCCGTAAGCAGCACCGCGACGGGCACTATATGTCGCTGGGCACCAAAGCCTGCGGCGTAAGCGATCCCTCAACCGGGAAAAACATTGGTGCGGTGCTGGTTTCCCGCGATATCAGTCGGGAAAAAGCGCGCATTCGCCAGCTGGAAAGATTGGCCACGCGGGATGCATTAACCGGCCTGCACAACCGCGCGTGGATTATTGAGAAGGTAAACACGCTGTTGGCGCAAGAGAGTGACCCGGCTTACACCGCGGTGCTGTTTATCGATCTCAACGGTTTCAAAGCCGTCAACGATTCAATGGGCCACGCCGCTGGCGATGCGCTCTTGCAGCAGGTGAGCAAACGGCTCAAAAGCCGTATCCGTCCGCATGACGCGCTGGCGCGCTTAGGGGGCGATGAATTTTTGCTGGCTGCTAAATGCAACACGCGCCACGCCGCTGCCGCCATCGCCGAGCATCTGCTCGACAGCCTCAAAGCGCCCTTTACCCTTAACGGCCGCGCGATCTGGATTGGGGCAGCCATCGGCATCAGCCTGGCCCGCGCTGGCACGGCATCCGCCGAGGTGCTGTTTGAAAAAGCGGATTTGGCGATGTATGCCGCCAAAGCGCGGCGTGACGGCTCGTACCAGTTTTATCCGCCCTCGTCGCTGCAGCAACCGCAATAGCCCGCATTCGACACCGACGCGCGCATTTTGCTTGCATGCGAGAAACAAAAAGGGCCGTCGCGATGACGGCCCTGTTCATGAGGATAGGATTAAACGGACTTTTTTGCCGGCTCGTCGTGTTCCGGCACCGGCAGCGGCTCGCAGTTGCTGGTGTCGCGCTTTTTCAGTTCGGCCAGCGCATCGGCCACGGTGCGGGTCTCCAGCACTTTCAGCGACGCCTCTTCGGCCTCGGCGGCAATGGATTTGAAGTACCAGCACAAATTGGCGCTCACGATACAGCGCGGTGCGACATCCGGACGCGAGGCCCAGAGCTTTTTATCTTCAATCACGGAAGTGTAGATGTCGCGCAGCGTGATGTCGGCAGCCGGACGGCCGAGGTGAATCGAACCGGTGCGGCCAAGCGTAGAGACAATAATGCCGTCTCGGGTCAGCGGAACCATCAACTTTCGAATGAAACTGGGGTTCGCTTCAAGACCGTAAGCCAAAATGGCGCTGGTCGAGCGTTTACCCAGTTGCTCCGCCATCGCTACGCTTAAAACCATCTGCAAAGCTGTCGGGAAGCGGTAATCAAGCATTTCTTTATCCTGAGTTGCGAACTATCTTGTTGTTTTTATGCCGCGGCAGTGAGTAATCAATGAGCAATAAATATAACAAACACTGTTGCTTTTTAGAAGCCGGCCCCGCTTTCCAGGGCACGTATTCATCATTCGCCGCGCCAGAAGCGCACAGGGTGCTTAGTTTACCGCGTTTGCGACGGATGCCGTGAGCTTTTGCTGTAACGCTGCCACCAGCAGCAGGTTAATCAGCGCTAATCCGCACAGTAACCACAGCGTGGCCTGCGCCCCGAGGTGTTGAAAAACATATCCGCCCACCAGCGGCGTTAGCGCCTGGCCCAGCAGCGCCGGACGCGCCATGCGCCCTACCACCACCGCATAGGCTTCGGGTTTGACCATCACCAGCGGCAAGGTGCCACGCACGATCGCCCGTAAACCATTTCCGGCGCCATAAAGCACCATGCTCAGCACCGCCAGGGCCGGATAGCAGGCCAGCAGCAGCAATCCCAGCGCAACCAACCCAACCGAAAACCACGCGGTGCGAATCGGATGACTGCGGCGAAACGCCATATCGATCAGGCGCGATCCGACCTGACAGGGCCCGAGAATCGCGCTGATCGCCAGCGCCGAGGCAAGCGTATGCCCGCTCGCCTGCAACAGCGCGATCAGCTGAACCGACACCGCCGTCATGATAATTGAGGCCAGCGTAAAAATGGCGCACAGCAGCCAGAAGAGCACGGGCGCAAGGTCGTGCTTAGCGGCCGTTTTACTGACGCGCTCCGGCGCGGCAAGCGTGCTGCGCGTTGGCAGCGCGAACCGGTAAGCGGGCAACACCGTGAGGCACAGCAGCGCGGCAATCGTTAAGCAGGCGTCGCGCCAGCCCAACGCGTGAATCAGCAGCGCCGTGCCAGGCCATACCAACGAGGTACAGAAGCCTGAAATCAAGGTAATGCCGGTGATGGCACTGCGCGCCTGCGTGCCGTATACCGTCCCTAACGTGGCGAACAGCGCGTCATATAATCCCATTGCCATGCCCACGCCAATGATGACCCACGCAGACAGGAACAGCGCCAAATGGTGACTCAACGCCATGATGCTCAACCCCAGCGCCATCACTGCCCCACTTCCAGCCAGCAAAGCCCGACCGTGACGCCGGGAGATCAAGCGCCCACTCCACGGCGCCAACAAACCTGATACCAGAATCCCCAGCGACAGCGCGCCATACACCCACTGCTGCGACCAGCCGGTTTCCGCCACAATGGGCGCGGCCATCACCGCCATTAAATAGAACGAGCCGCCCCATGAGAGAATTTGTACCACGCCGAGCGCGACCACCGCCGCAGGTGAAGGTCTTGTGTGTTGCGTCACAGCAAACATCCATTAACAGGCAAAAAAGCCTTATAGCATGTGCCCGACGCGAGGAAAAAGCACCCGCTGCTGTCTGGACAGATTTTGTGCACACAGCTGGCATAATGGCACCGGTTGAGATAAGATAAAAGTATGTTGTAACTACGGAGCGTTAACGGATGCGTTATGATTTAGTTGCCGATTTACATGCCTGTGCGAACGCGCTGGAGCGGGAATTAGCCCAGCTTCGCGCGCAGGTCGAACAACAGCCGCTGCTGATTGCCCGCGTGTTTAGCCTGCCGGAGATTGAAAAGGGCCACGAAAACGATGAGGTTACGCACATCGCGGTCACGCAACACCTTGGCCAGAAAGCGCGCGACATGGCGCTGGCGCACTACTGCCGACTGTTTATGCAGCATCAGTCGGAAAAAATCAGCACCAAAGCGGCGGTGCGCCTGCCTGGCGCAATCTGTATTGAGGCCGATGAGACGGCCGCCGAGCAGATTTCACAGCAGGTCAGCACCATCAATCAGCTCAAGCAGCGGCTGGAGCAGTTGATTACCGTGGAGTCCGGCCTGCCGAGTGAAGCGCGTTTTGAATTTGTGCACCAGCATCTGCGTGGATTGATTACCCTCAACGCGTACCGCACTATCCCGCTGCTCAACGCGCCCGACAGCCTGCGCTTTGGCTGGGCCAACAAAAATATTATCAAGAATTTGACCCGTGAAGCGGTGGTGGAGCAGTTGGATCGCAGCCTGAAGGCCAATCGCGCCCAAGCGCCGTGGACGCGCGAACAGTGGGCGGAAAAGGTGCAGCAAGAGCGGGAAGCGATCCTGTCGCTGCCAGCGGATGCGAAACTCAAGATTAAACGGCCGGTAAAAGTACAGCCGATTGCGCGCGTGTGGCGCGCCAGCGAGAAAAAACAGGTGCAGCTCGCCTGCCCCTCCCCGCTGCTGGTGTTGTGTCGGGATAAAACCCAGGTGCCGGTACTGGGTGAACTACTGGACTATGACGCGGAGAACGTCACGCACCGCTACAAACCGCTGGCGCAGCCGCTGCATCTGGTGATCCCGCGCCTGCACCTGTGGAGTGACAAACTGTAAGCGGCGGGCGGCTAACCTGCCGCCCGCCCTCGCCTACGACTTCATACTGCCAACCATCTGCTCCGGACGGACCCACGCATCAAACTCTGCGTCTGTCAGGTAACCCAACTTCAGCGCCGCCGCTTTCAGCGTCAGCCCCTCTTTATGTGCTTTTTTAGCGATTTCCGCCGCTTTGTCATAGCCAATGTGCGTGTTCAGGGCCGTAACCAGCATCAGAGACTCATTGAGCAGCTGATCGATGCGCGCACGGTTGGGTTCAATGCCCACGGCACAGTGGTGGTTAAAGCTGTCCATGCCGTCCGCCAGCAGGCGAATCGATTGCAGCACATTGTGGATCACCATCGGGCGAAACACATTCAGCTCAAAATTACCGGAGGCGCCGCCCATGTTCACCGCGACATCGTTACCCATCACTTGACAGCACAGCATGGTGAGCGCTTCGCACTGCGTGGGGTTCACTTTGCCGGGCATGATTGAACTGCCGGGCTCATTTTCAGGAATGGCGATCTCGCCAATGCCGCAGCGCGGACCCGACGCCAGCCAGCGCACGTCGTTGGCAATTTTCATCAGCGACGCCGCCAGCCCTTTCAGCGCACCGTGCGCATGCACCAGCGCGTCACAGGTGGCTAGCGCTTCAAATTTGTTAGGCGCCGTGACAAACGGCTGCTGCGTCAGATCGGCCAGCGCTTGCGCCACGCGCACCGCGTATTCCGGATGGGTGTTCAGCCCGGTGCCCACCGCGGTGCCGCCCAGCGCCAGCTCCGTGACGTGCGGAATGGCATTTTCGATGTGCCGCTGGTTGTGCTCCAGCATCGCCACCCAGCCGGATATCTCCTGCCCCAGCGTCAACGGTGTCGCATCCTGCAGGTGGGTTCGTCCGATTTTAACGATGTCATTAAAGGCCTCGGCTTTGTCGCTCAGGGTCTTCTTCAGCACCGCAATCTGCGGGAGAAGCTGCTCGCGCAGCGCAATGACGGCGGCAACGTGCATGGCGGTCGGAAAGACATCGTTGGAGCTCTGGCTTTTGTTGACATCATCGTTGGGATGCACCAGACGCGCCATGCCGCGCTCACCGCCGAGGATTTCGCTGGCGCGATTAGCCAGCACTTCGTTCATGTTCATATTGGTCTGCGTGCCAGACCCGGTCTGCCAAATCGCCAGCGGAAATTGATCGCTATGTTGATCGGCGAGCACCTCATCCGCTGCCTGCACAATCGCGTCGGCGCGTTCGGCGGGCAATAAACCAAGATCGCGATTCACCTGCGCCGCCGCGCGTTTGGTCAGTGCCAGCGCGTGCACCAGCGCCACCGGCATCTTTTCCGTTGAGATGCGGAAGTGCTCAAGCGAGCGCTGCGTTTGTGCGCCCCACAGCTTATCGGCGGGCACATCGATCGGGCCCATGGAATCTTTTTCAATGCGGTTGGCTGCCATGTCTTCTTCTCCTTTGCGCAGAACATAAATGGTCGCTGGCGCGAGCTGACTCACCCGCGCGAGCGGCACGATTGTCACACATGCGAAGTAACCAGTATGGGAGCCGTTCGCGTTTCTTGCACATGCTCGTATACTCTGGACGGCAGGTCAGCTTTACAGCACCTGAACACGCACGGTTAGCGAGGGTTAGATCATGTATAAGATGAATAATTCGCTGCAACACTATGCCTGGGGCAGCAAAACAGCGCTCAGTGAACGTTTTGGTATCCCTAATCCCACGGCATTGCCGATAGCGGAAGTCTGGATGGGCGCCCATCCTAAAAGCTCGTCATCGATTACCGTTGACGGCGAACGGCGCGCGCTGCGCGAGGTAATCGATGAGCAGCCCGCACGTATGCTGGGCGAAGCCGTGGCCGCACGCTTTGGTGAACTGCCTTTCCTGTTTAAAGTGCTCAGCGCCGCGCAACCGCTCTCCATCCAGGTGCATCCGGCGAAAGCCGCCGCGGAAGCAGGCTTTGCACGGGAAAATGCCGCAGGCATTCCGCTGGATGCGCCCGAGCGTAACTATAAAGACGCCAATCACAAGCCCGAGTTGGTGTATGCCCTGACCCCGTTTCGGGCGATGAACGGTTTTCGCGAGCGCCATGAGATGGTGGCACTGCTGGCCACGGTCGCGGGCGCGCATCCGCAGATCGCGCACTTCCTGGAAACGCCAAGCGAAGCCAACCTGGCGGCGCTGTTCTCCGCGCTGCTCTGTCTGGACGGCAGCGAAAAATCGCGCGCGCTGGCGATCCTCCACGCCGCGCGTCAGACCCATGAAGGCGAGCCGTGGCAAACGCTGAACGCCATCGCCGAGGTTTATCCCGACGATAACGGGCTGTTTTCGCCGCTGTTGCTCAACGTAGTGACGCTGCAGCCCGGTGAAGCAATGTTCCTTGATGCTGAAACGCCCCATGCTTATCTTCACGGCGTAGCGCTCGAGATCATGGCCAGCTCGGACAACGTGCTGCGCGCCGGCCTGACGGCCAAATTTATGGATGTACCCGAACTGCTGGCCAATCTCGCGTTCCACGCAAAACCGGCTGACCGTTTGCGCCTCGCGCCGCACGGCGAAGGTGATACACAGCTATTTCCGGTTCCGGTGGACGATTTTTCCTTCTCCGTCCATACGCTTCACGCGGCGCCGCACACGCTGCATTCATCGAGCGCCGCCGTGCTGTTTTGCATTGAGGGCGAAGCTACGCTCACGCGCGCCGATCGGCGCCTCACGCTCCAGCCTGGCGAGTCCTGTTTTGTACCGGCCGGTGATGCGCCGGTGCAGGTCAGCGGTCATGGGCGGCTGGCGCGTGCGTTTAACGACCTGCACTGAGCGGCTGACGACTCCGGTAAGAACTGCTATTCTTTCAGTCTATTAATTCAAACGCCTACGGGCGTTTTTTCTTCACCCGTCGCACCCTCAAATCGGTGTGCGCACGCAAGGATAAGGACGACTCAGCGATGAAAAAAACCAAGGTTGCCGTAGGTGTCATTGTAGCGCTCGGTGTGATCTGGACAGGTGCCGCATGGTTTACGGGCAAACAGCTGGAAAGCCACCGCGACCAGATGCTGCAAAACGCCAATGCGCAGCTCAATGTCTGGGCGCCCAACAGCCGCCTGACGCTGAGTTTCCAGGATTATCAGCGCGGCGTGTTCACCAGCAAGACCAAACTGGTGGTGCAGGCCAGCTCGCAAACCGTAGACAACCCGATCCTTAAGCCGGGCCAGACGCTGGTGCTCAACGAAACCATCGATCACGGGCCGTTCCCGTTTGCGCAGCTCAAGCGCGGCAATCTGCTGCCGTCGATGGCTTCGGTCCACAGCGAGCTGGAAAACACCGATGCGGTGAAGCAGCTGTTTGAGCTGACGCAAGGGAAATCGCTGGTGACGGCCGATACCCGCGTGGGCTACGGCGGTGCGACCGACACGGTGCTGCATTTGCTGCCGGTGGATTACAGCAACGTGCAAACCGGCGATCGTTTAGCCACCAACGGCGGCTCGCTGGAGATCAGCGCCGACAGCAAAGGCGATAAAGTGAGCCTGAACGGTGACTTTTCCAGCATTGCCGTGACCAGCAAAAATCAGGTTGCGCAGCCGGTGTTATTTACGCTGAACGGCCTCACGCTGAAAGGCGATACGCATCTCAGCCCCGAAGGCGTGCGCGTGGGCGATCAGGACATCAAGCTGGACAAAATCAACGCCAGCATCAACGGTCAGGAAGGGATGTCGCTGGAGAAACTCAACATTGCCTCCTCGTTTGACAATAAAGACGGCAAGATCGGTGGCCAGTTAGACATGGACACGGATAATGTCACTTTACAGAAACAACCGTTTGGCTCGGCAAAACTGGCAATGAAATTTACCGGCTTTGATGCGCAGGCGGTGAAAACCTTCTCGGATAGCTATCAAGCGCAAATGCAGGACCTGCTGAATCAACCCGGCGTGGCCGACGATCCGGTGCGTTATCAGGCCGGTGTGCAAACGATTCTGCGCAACAACCTGCCCACGCTGCTGAAAGGCGGCCCTGCCGTGAGCGTCGCACCGCTGAGCTGGAAAAACGACAAGGGCGAAAGCACCTTTACGCTCAACGTCGGCTTTAACGATCCCGCCACGGTGACCGGCGAACCGCAAACGCTGGGCGCGGCGGTGGATCGCGTCCTAAAAACCCTCGACGGCAAGCTGGTGATCAACATGCCGATGGCCACCGAAACCATGCGCCATGTGGGTCTGGCGGAAGGGTATCAGGGCGATGACGCGCAAAAGCTGGCCGACCAGCAGGTGAAGGGATTGGCGGCGATGGGCCAGATGTTCCGCCTGACGCAGCAGCAGGATAACAACATCATCACCCAGCTGCAGTATAACAACGGTCAGGTCAGCATGAACGGCGATAAAATGTCGCTGGAGCAGTTCCTGTCGCGCTATATGCTGGGTGCGCCGACCAGCGAAGGTATGCCGCAGTAATAGCTGGCGGTCTAAGCAGCCGCACACGCTCTCAGCCCCCGCCTCGGCGGGGGCTTTTTTTCGCTTTCACGCCGCGCTATCGCCTCGCCTCACTGTACAGAAATCCATCACCCACCGCGGCGTTTGCGCAAATCGCTGGCGCGGTTGCGCAAGATGTCCTTAAATAGTCAGCTTTCATCATAATCAAGTGAAGCGACATGATTGACCCTAAACTGCCCTTGACCGATATCCATCGCCACCTTGATGGCAATATCCGCGCCCAAACCATTCTGGATTTAGGCCGCCAGTTCAACCTCGCCCTGCCCGCCACCACGCTGGAGACGCTGCGTCCGCACGTGCAAGTCACCCGTAATGAGCCGGATCTGGTGAGCTTTTTACAGAAGCTTGACTGGGGCGTGAAGGTGCTGGGCGATCTGGACGCCTGCCGCCGCGTCGCGCTGGAGAACGTCGAAGATGCCGCTCGCGCGGGCATTCACTATGCCGAACTGCGCTTTTCACCCGGTTACATGGCCATGACGCACCAGCTGCCCATTGCCGGTGTGGTGGAAGCGGTGATCGACGGCGTGCGCGCTGGCGTTCAGCAGCACGGTGTGCAGGTCAACCTGATTGGCATCATGAGCCGCACCTTCGGCGAAGAAGCGTGTCTGCGCGAGCTGGAAGGCTTACTGGCACACCGCGATGCCATTACCGCCGTGGACTTGGCCGGTGACGAGCTGGGCTTCCCCGGCAGTGAATTCCTGAGCCATTTCAACCGCGCGCGCGACGCCGGTTTCCGCGTTACCGTGCACGCGGGCGAAGCAGCCGGGCCAGAGAGTATCTGGCAAGCGATTCGCGAGCTGGGCGCGGAGCGTATTGGTCATGGCGTGAAAGCCATTGAAGATCGTGCGCTAATGGATTTCCTGGCTGAGCAGCGCATCGGCATCGAGTCCTGTCTGACGTCTAACGTGCAAACCAGCACCGTCTCCGCGCTGGCTAAACACCCGCTGAAAACGTTCTTGCAGCACGGCATCCTCGCCACCCTGAACACCGACGATCCGGCGGTACAGGGGATTGAGCTGGCGCACGAGTATACCGTCGCCGCCGTTGAGGCAGGCCTGAGCGCCGCCGAGGTACGTCAGGCGCAGGAAAATGGCCTGACTATCGCCTTTCTGAGCGACGCCGAAAAAAGCGCCTTGCGTCAGCGCGTGGCGGCCTGATCAAATCAGCGCCCATAAAAAAGCGGCCTGCAGGCCGCTTGTTGTTTTCTGCGCTTATTTCAGCGTCAGCGTTTGCCGTTTTTCCGCCGACTGCAAGCCAAGCTCAATCAGCTCCATGACCTGAATCGCCTCTTCTGCCGGCACCGGATTTGCGCCGGCGCCCGCGATAGCATCGCGGATCGCGGCGTAATAAGCCGGATAATTGCCCGGCTGTGTCAGCAGCTCTTGCTCGACCATGCCGTTGCCCTCGGCCAGCGTTACGGTGCCGTTGCGCATGTCATAACCCCAATCTTCCTGCGGCGGACGCGCGCCCGCTTTGAGGCGGTCTTCCTGCGGATCGAGACCATATTTCACAAAGCTGCCGCGCGTGCCGTGTACCACAAAGCGCGCCGATTCCGCCGCGACCAGCATACTGGCGTGCAACACCACGCGCCGCGTCGGATAGGTCAGCACCGCGTGGAAGTAGTCGGTGGTTTGTGCGCCCGGGCGCAGCTCAGCCAGATCCACATTAATGGCCACCGGCGGCCCAAACAGCTGCAGCGCCTGGTCCAGTACGTGCGGTCCCAAATCATACCAGATGCCGCTGCCCGCGCCTTTCATCTCACGCCAGCGCTGGCGCACTTCCGGGCGGAAACGATCGAAGTGCGACTCAAAATAGCGCACCTCGCCTAACGTGCCTTCTGCCAGCAGATGTTTTAGCGTCAGGAAATCACTGTCCCAGCGGCGGTTATGGAACACGGAGAGCAGCAAGCCTTTGGCCTTTGCCAGCTGATCCAGCTCGCGCGCCTGTGACAACGTCACGGTAAACGGTTTATCCACCACCACGTGTTTGCCCGCATTCAGCGCCGCTTTGGCCAAGGGAAAATGGGTGTCGTTGGGCGTGGGGATCACCACCAACTGTAAGGTGGGATCGTCCAGCAGCGCCTGCGGATCGGCCACGACCTGCACGCTCGGCCAGTCGGCGTGCACCTTGGCGGCGTCACTGCTGGAGATCGCCGCCAGTTCCATCTCTGACGTACCGGCGATCAGGGGAGCGTGAAAGGTTTTACTGGCAAAACCGTAGCCCATCAGGCCGACGCGGAGTTTATCGCTCATGTTCATTCCTCTTGTCCGTTTGTGTGATTTAAGACTATCGAACGGGGAAGAACAAGACGGAATCTCCTGAAAAATCAGGAAATGGCGCGCCGTTCGGGTTGCCAGCTCTCCTGCGCCACCAGTGCATCGTGCGCATCCTGACTGCGGCGACGGAAGTCGCTGGGGCTCACGCCGACGCGCTTACGAAATACGCGCGAGAAGTAAAGCTGGTCGTCGTAACCCACTTCCCGTCCCACCGATGCGATGGGTTCTTGCGTAGTTTGCAGCAGCAGTTTGGCGCGGATCACGCGCTGATCTTCCCGCCAGCGCAGCAGATTGATCCCCATTTGCTCGCGGAACAGATGCGCCAGGCGCGACGGCGACAGGCACACGTGGCGCGCCACTTCGTCGATTTTCACTTCGCTGGCGAGATGGCTGGTCATGTACTGACAGGCTTCGATGACGCGCGGGTCACGAATTTGCTGATGGCTGCGCGGATCTTCTTCCACCGCGCGCAGCAGCAGGCGCTCCAGCAGGTTCATCGCCAGCTCCTCGGCAAAGCGGCGCCCTGAGTTGTGCGTTTGCTCGATGCTGGCAAACAGGCGGTCAAACTCGGCGCGCAGCGATTCCGGCAGGCGCAGGCGCCCTACGCCTTGGTTCTCATCCTGCCACTGCAGCCAGTCCGTCCAATAGGCGCGCGGGCGGAAGTAGACCCAGCGGTGAAACCAGCACGGGCTATCAGGTGCGCGGCCATAATAGTGCGGCGTTTTCGGCTGGAACAGCAGCAGATCGCCAGGCTCGCAGTCAAAGGCGGACTCGCCGTCAAACACCCGACCGGTGCCTTTAATGGTGAGATTGAGGATGTAGCCTTTCATGCCCAGCGGGCGATCGATAAAGAAATCCAGCGCGTCATTGGCGGTAATCGGCGTTAAGCCCGCCACCAGCCAGGCGCTAAACGGATAGCCGGGCAACAGCGGATTTTGCTGCTCATTGGGGGGTTCACGATGATACATAGCGCCCTCACGGTAACGTCAACACGGCAAACAAGTACAGGCGGCCCGCAGGCCGCCACGACAACGGGTTATTCGCCCTCAAACGGCGCGATTTTTCTGTTTGTAACGGTCAAAAATCACCGCAGCTAACAGTATCAAACCGCGCACCACATACTGTGAGAATGGCGAGATATTCAATAAATTCATCGCATTCTCAACGGTGCCTAAGATCAGAACGCCGGCCACCACGTATGAGATCTTCCCAATGCCGCCCTTGAGCGACACGCCGCCCAGCACGCAGGCTGAGATCACAATCAGCTCATAGCCCAGCGACGTCATCGGCTGCCCGCTGGTCATGCGCGACGCCAGAATGATGCCCGCCGCCGCCGACACCAGGCCGGACAGAATAAAGATAATGATGCGGGTGCGCACCACTGGCACACCCGCCAGGCGTGCCGCCTCTTCGTTGCCGCCGATCGCCAGCGTATTGCGGCCAAAGGTGGTTTTATTCAGCAGGAAGCCAAACACGATCATGGTGGCAATGGTCAGCCAGATGGGCGCCGGCAAGCCCAGCCAGTTGGCGTAGCCCAGGGTGAAGAAACGCTCATCCTCGATCCCCACGGCTTTACCGTCCGAGAAGATATACGCCAGGCCGCGCACGATCTGCATGGTGGCGAGCGTAGTGATCAGCGCGTTGATTTTCAGGCGCGCGATCACGAAACCGTTGACAAACCCCGTTACCATACCGAGCACCAGCCCGGCAGCCACGCCAAGCCACAGGCTTTCGGTCATATTAATGACGACCGCCGTGACGACGCCCGCGCAGGCAATCACGGACGCCACTGAGAGGTCAAAATCACCGGACGCCAGGCAAAACAGCATACCGCAGGCCACCATGCCGGACATGGACATCGCCAGCCCCAGGCCTTTCATATTGATAAAGCTACTGAAATTGGGCACGAAGATGGCGCAGACGATAAACAGCAGCGCAAACACCACCAGCATGCCGAAGTTATCCCAGATACGTCCGAGCTGCAGGCCGCTGCGCGGTGCCGGTGGCGTGTTGGACGTGGTAGATGAAGCCATGATTATTTCTCCTTTACATCAGGCCACGGCGGCCGCTTGTGAGGTTTTTGGCATCGCCAGGCTCAGCGTCAGCTGCTCCGTGGCGCTGGCATGATCCAGCTCGCCGGCAATTTCGCCTTCGCGCATGACCACGATGCGGTCAGCCAGCCCCATGACTTCCGGCAGATCGCTGGAGGCAAACAGCACCGCGATCCCCTTGTTCGCCAATTGGTAGATAAGGTTATAGATTTCGTGCTTGGCGCCCACATCAATGCCGCGCGTTGGCTCATCCAGCAAAATCACGTTCATCTCTTCCGACAGCCAGCGGCCCAAAATCGCCTTCTGCTGGTTGCCGCCGGAAAGGTTCATGATCAGCTGGTGCGGACCCGGCGTTTTGATGTTGAGCGAGCGAATGTGCAAATCGGCGTTTTTGGCCTCCCAGCCGGGCTTGATCAAACAGCCCGCGCTCAGGTTGTGGCGGCGCGCGCTAATGTTGATATTTTCCCGCACCGAGTGCACCGGAATGATGCCTTCCGCTTTGCGGTCTTCCGGGCAGAGCATGATGCCCGCGCGGATAGCGTCAATGGGTTCGCGGATGGTCAGCGTTTTGCCGTCCAGCGTGACGGTGCCGCCGCGTAACCGTGTGGCGCCAAACAGCCCCTTCATCAATTCACTGCGTCCGGCGCCCACTAAGCCAAACAGCCCGACGATTTCACCGGCGCGAACGCTAAGGGAAATCGGATGACGCACGCCTTTGGCCTGCACGTTATCCAGTTGCAAACGCACCGCGCCAAGCTGGCGTGGTGCGTAGCCATAAATATCACCCAGATTGCGCCCCACCATCGCCTGAACCAGGTCGTCGTGGTGGGTATTTTGCATATCGTCAAAGGTGCGCACGTAGCGACCATCTTTGAACACGGTAATGGCGTCGCTCAGGGCGAAAATCTCTTCCATGCGGTGTGAAACGTACAGCACCGTGCGGCCCTGATCGCGCAGCTGACGGATGACGCGAAACAGGTGTTCAATTTCACGCGCGGAGAGCGAACTGGTGGGCTCGTCAAAGGCAATGATGCGGGCGTTACGCGCCAGCGCTTTGGCGATCTCCACCATCTGCCACTGCCCCAGCGACAGGTATTTCAGCGGCATATCCGGATCGATATCCATTCCAAGATTTTTCAGCTGCAAGCCCGCTTCATAGCGCAACAGCTTGCGGTTCACCAGTCCGCGCTTGTGCGGCAGCTGACCGAGATAAATGTTCTCCGCCACGCTCATTTCCGGTACCAGGTGCAGCTCCTGATAAATGATCGCCACGCCCGCGTCGAGCGCGTCGACCGTGGTATTGAAGCTTTTCGCCTCACCTTTGATCCGAATTTCACCGCTGGTAGGCTGATAGCTACCGCTAAGAATTTTCAATAGCGTCGATTTTCCGGCGCCGTTTTCGCCCATCAGCGCGTGCACTTCCCCGGCGCGGCAGCTGAAAGAGATATCCTGCAGCGCTTTCACGCCCGGAAAGGTTTTACTGATGCCATGAAAGGACAGAAAAGCGTGATCGGTTTCCATGGAACTCCCTCACGCTGACACCGCGCGCCAGACGGCGGCGCGGTGTCAGCGGTTATTAAGATAATGTGCCTGTATACACCGTGCTGTGGCGCTGATGGTTTACATCAGGCCTTTTTTCGCCAGCTCGGTTTTGAAGTTGTCGCGGGTGATCAGCACCACATCGGTCACTTCGGTGAACTTCGGTGGCGCCTCGCCTTTGGTGACCCAGTTGTAGAGCATCTGGCTGCTTTTGTAGCCGTGCACGTCTGGGCTCGGCAGCAGTGAGCCATAGAAGCCGGTGGCCGCGCCTTTAGAGAGTTCACTCACCGCGTCCACGCCGTTAATGCCAATGCCGATCACGTCGGGGGCTTTGAAGCCCTGGCCTTCGGTGGCGCGTACGCCGCCCAGCACGGTGTTGTCGTTCATGCCGACAATCAGCCAGTGTTTCACTTCGGGATGCTGCACTAACAGCGAGTTACCGGCATCAAACGCGCCGGGAATGTCATTAGATTTGGTGGGCACTTGGTAGATTTGTTTTTCGGGGAAGCCCGCCGCTTTCAACGCCTCCATTGAGCCACCGGTGCGGCGGCGCGCGGTATCCAGTTCGTTGGCGGTGATGGCCATCACGGCGGTTTGCTTCACGTCCCAGCCGCGCTTCTGCATCTCTTTATACAGCTCCTGCCCCTGACGTTCGCCGATTTTGGTGGCGGCCATCATCACCAGCGGCACGGTGTCCATGGGCTTACCTTTGGCGGTAACAAACTGATCGTCCACCGCGATCACTTTCAGATCGTAGCTGCGCGCTTTCGCCATAATGGCCGAACCGAGCTTGGGATCGGGCGTACAAATCACAAAGCCTTTCGCCCCGCTGGCGGCCAGGCTGTCGATGGCGTTAAGGGTTTTTTCACCGTCTGGCACGGCAATCTTGATCACTTCGAAGCCGAGATCTTTGCCGGCTTTATCGGCAAAACGCCACTCGGTCTGGAACCACGGTTCTTCAGGTTGTTTGACCAAAAAACCGAGTTTCATGGTCTCGGCGATAGCGGATTGTGACATAACCGCGGCGAGACCGATCGCCGCCAGCGTTTTAGTGAATTTATGCATGATGCTCTCCGGCAAAATGGTATTTTTCGCTGCTATTGAGTAATCGGTGTAAACGTTACCAATTAGATTTCACGATTTAGCAGTGCGCAAAATCAGCGCGTTAGCTCATAGGTTGTACAAAGGCTGTGCAAACGCTGGGCTAGTTGTAGCGATAAAAGCGACGAAAAATGTAGAGCGGTATCACATCCTAAAACGATGGCAATTTTCTCCATATATTCAGCGAAATTAACCTGCCGTTAACCTTTGCTGACGATCACACATCCTGGGCGATGACAGAAAAGTGCATATTCTCAGCCAGCCGTGACTAACCGCTTTGCCGTGTGCATCTCAGGATAGAGCCAGACCACTTACACAGGAGAATTCCAATGGGTGCTGGCGCCATAACAATTGGGCTGGATTTTGGCAGTGACTCGGTGCGCGCGCTCGC
Organism: uncultured Pantoea sp.; assembly: GCA_913778495.1. Lineage (GTDB taxonomy): Bacteria > Pseudomonadota > Gammaproteobacteria > Enterobacterales > Enterobacteriaceae > Pantoea. The sequence goes on along the minus strand of CAJYVD010000030.1, from coordinate 99,198 downwards.
TGTGGCCTGCGAGACGGGCGAAGAGCTGCAGAAAGCGGTAGTGAACTACCCGCGCTGGGCGAGAGGCGAATTTAGCGATGCGCACGTAAATCGCTTTCGTCACCATCCTCAGGACTATATTGATGCGCTGGAGCAAGCCATCGTTGCGGTGGTCCAGGCGCTCAGCGTCGAACAGCGCGCGGCAGTGATCGGCATCGGCGTGGATTCCACCGGCTCCACCCCCGCCCCCATCGATCGCGACGGCAACGTGCTGGCGCTGCGCCCGGAATTTGCCAGCAACCCCAACGCGATGTTCGTGTTGTGGAAAGATCACACGGCAATAGAAGAAGCCGACGCGATCAACCACCTGTGCCGCAGCGGTCGCTTCACCGACTACACCCGCTACATCGGCGGCGTGTACTCCTCGGAATGGTTCTGGGCCAAAATTTTGCACGTTTCCCGCGAAGACGCCGCGGTGCGCGAGGCCGCCGTCTCCTGGGTCGAGCTGTGCGACTGGGTGCCCGCCCTGCTCAGTGGCAACACCGCGCCAGCCCAGCTGCGGCGCGGGCGCTGCGCGGCCGGACACAAATCGCTGTGGCATCCACAATGGCAAGGCCTGCCGCCTGCGGATTTTCTACGCGCGCTGGATCCGCTGCTGGTTGAGCAACTGGATTATCCGCTGTTCACCGATACCTACACCGCCGACCAGCCGGTGGGCACGCTGAGTGCCGAGTGGGCAGAACGCCTTGGGCTCTCGCAGCAGGTGGTGCTGTCCGGCGGCGCCTTTGATTGCCATATGGGGGCGGTCGGTGCGGGCGCGCAGCCTTACACCTTAGTGAAAGTGATCGGCACCTCAACCTGCGACATTCTGATCGCCGACGGTGAAAAAGTGGGCGACCGCGCTATCAAAGGCATTTGCGGTCAGGTTGACGGCAGCGTGGTGCCCGGCGCCATTGGCCTTGAAGCGGGACAATCGGCGTTTGGCGATATCTACGCCTGGTTTAGCCGACTGCTCGGCTGGCCGCTGCAGCAGGCGGCAGTACGCCACCCGGAACTGCAGCCGCAGCTGGCGGCCCTGCAGCAGGATGTGATCCGCTCGCTGACCGAAGCCTGGGCGGCAAATCCCCAGCTGGATCATCTGCCGGTGGTGCTGGACTGGTTTAACGGACGTCGCACGCCTGACGCCAACCAGCGCCTGAAGGGTGTTATTACCGACCTGAATCTCGGCACTGACGCGCCGGCGCTGTTTGGCGGGCTGATTGCCGCGACCGCGTTTGGCGCCCGCGCCATTATGGAGTGCTTCGAACAGCAGGACATTCCGGTAGAGAGCATTCTGACGCTGGGCGGCATCGCCCGTAAATCCCCCGCCATTATGCAGGCCTGCTGCGACGTCATGAATCGCCCGCTGGACATCGTCGCCTCGGATGAGTGCTGCGCGCTGGGCGCGGCGATTTTTGCCGCCGTAGCCGCAGGCGTCTATCCCGATGTGCCTGCGGCGCAGCAGGTGATGGCCAGCCGTATTGACACCACGCTGCAGCCCGACCCGCAGCGCGTAGCCGCCTATGCGCAGCTTTATCAACGTTATCAACATTGGTGCCAGGCCGCTGAACCTCAGTATGCCGCGCGCGCCGCATCCGCTAAGTGAAGGAGCGAGAAATGGAACAGAATGTGTGGTTTGTGATCGGTACGCAGCACCTCTACGGAGCGGAAACCCTGCGTCAGGTTGAACAGAATGCGCGTCAGGTGATGGAAGGCTTGAATCAGGCGGGCGCCCTGCCGGTCTCGCTGGTGCTGAAGCCGCTGGTGAAATCGCCGGACGAAGCGCTGGCGCTGTGCCGCGACGCCAACCATGACGCCAGCTGCATCGGCATCATCACGTGGTTGCATACTTTCTCCCCCGCCAAAATGTGGATCGGCGGTCTGAGCATCCTCAACAAGCCGCTGCTGCAATTCCATACCCAGTTCAACGCGGAAATTCCGTGGGACAGTATGGACATGGATTTTATGAACCTCAATCAGACCGCGCACGGCGGCCGTGAGTTTGGCTTTATCGGCGCGCGCATGGGGCTGCAGCACAGCGTGGTGACCGGACACTGGCAGGACAAGCAGAGCCAGCAGCGTATTGCCCGCTGGATCAACGCCGCGCAGGCCAAACAGGCCAGCCAGCAGCTTAAAGTGGCGCGTTTTGGCGATAACATGCGCGAAGTGGCCGTCACCGAAGGGGATAAAGTCGCGGCGCAGATTCAGTTTGGCTATGCGGTCAACGGCTGGGGTGTCGGCGACCTGGTAGAGGTGATCAACGGCGTGAGCGACGGCGACGTGAACGCGCTGGTCGATGAATACGAAAGCCAGTATCTGTTCAGCGAAGCCGCTGCCGTGGGCGGTGAGAAGCGGCAGAACGTGTTAGACGCCGCGCGCATTGAGCTGGGGCTCAAACGCTTCCTGGATGACGAAGGGTGCCAGGCGTTTACCACCAACTTCCAGACGCTGCACGGCATGACGCAGTTACCCGGCCTGGCAGTTCAGCGCCTGATGGGACAAGGCTACGGCTTTGCTGGCGAGGGCGACTGGAAAACCGCCGCGCTGCTGCGCATCCTCAAAGTGCAGGCGGGTAACCGTCCCGGCGGCACGTCGTTTATGGAGGATTACACCTACCACTTCTCACCGGGCAACGATTTGGTGTTGGGCTCGCACATGCTGGAAGTGTGTCCATCCATCGCCAAAGAGCCGAAGCCGCTGATCGACGTGCAGTTCCTGGGCATCGGCGGTAAAGCGGATCCGGCCCGCCTGATCTTCTCTACGCCAGCCGGCCGCGCCATCAACGCCAGCGTCATTGACCTGGGCGATCGCTTCCGCCTGCTGGTGAACGTGGTGGACGCCATCGAGCAGCCGAAACCGCTGCCCAAACTACCGGTGGCTCGCGCCCTGTGGCGCGCCCAGCCTTCCCTCGCTACCGCCTCGGAAGCGTGGATTCTGGCGGGCGGCGCGCATCACACGGTGTTCAGTCAGGCACTCGATCTGGAAGATATGTACCTGTACGGCGAACTCAACGGCATTGAAGTGCTGGTGATCGACGAAGAAACCCGCCTGCCCGCCTTCAAAGACGCGCTGCGCTGGAACGAGGCCTATTACCGTCTGGCGCGCTGATCGTCCCCTGTAAAAACTGGCCGCGCACCGTCGCGGCTTTTTTTATGCCCGCCTGTTTGCGCCCGTCAGCGCGCCTCTCTGCTGCGCTCCATACTCGCTCCACACTCTGCACAACATCTATAAACAGTCGCGGTTCACAGTGCACGCCTGTGCCCAGGAGGAACCATGACCCTACTCAATCACGTCTCAAAACATGTGGAATATTTGGCGAGGAAATGCCGCACGCTGTTGACCAACGATGTGCGCTTTCATCAGGCGCGGCTGGAGAAGGTGTCAGGCAGACCCGGCAACATTCGCCAGCCGGTGACGCTGAGCGAAAAAATATGCCATCGCCTGGTTTTTGATCGTAATCCGCATTACACGTTGTTGGCCGATAAACTCAACGTTCGCCACTACGTGCACGCCAACACGACGCTGGTCAGTACCGTGCCGCTCTTGGGCGTCTATCGGCATGTTAAGGAGATTGACTTCGCGACGCTGCCCGACCAGTTTGTCTTGAAGTGCAATCACGACAGCGGCAGCACGCAAATCTGTACGGATAAACGTACTTTCGATGCCCCTCGCGCCTTGCGCCGACTGCACTTCGCCCTGAAAAGAAATATGTATTACACCACCCGAGAGTGGCAGTACAAAAACATCGTGCCGATGATCCTGTGCGAGCAGTATATTGCGCCGCCTCGCCTCCACCCGACATGCCCTTTGCCCGAGATGCTCAGACTCCATTGCTTTCACGGTATCGTCGAGGTGATCGAGGCTGACTTCACGGCCCCGCACGGTCGCGAGTTTATCAATGTCTACAATCGGGAGTGGCAGCCGCTTGGGTGTCAGATGGAGTATCCGCATACGCCACACCCTGTCCCGCCCCCCGCGCGGTTGGACACGGCGATCGTTGCCGCTCAGCAGCTGGCGCAGCGCCTCGACTACTGCCGCGTGGATTTGATGCTGCACGGCGAGATGATTTACTTCAGTGAAATAACGCTCAGCCCCCGTCGCGGTAAGCTGGCTATCACGCCGGCTGAATGGGACGCCCAATTGGGCACCCTGTGGCAACCGAGCGCAGACAAGGCGCGTCCGCCTCAGCCCGCAGACGTGACTCGCGGTGCGCCTGCCTGAGTCCGGCTAGCTTGACGCGATTACAGCGGCCACTTAAGCGTAAATACCGAGTGATGGTCATGTGTGCGCTGGTAGAGGACGTCGCCGCCGTGCGCAACCATCAGCGCTTTCACCACCGAGAGCCCCAGCCCATAGCCGCCCGGATTGACGAGTTGGGCCTCGGGACCCCGCTGAAAAGGCTGAAAGAGATATTTTTGGGTTGCCTCGGGAACGCCGGGACCCGCGTCCTCAACGACAATCCAATTTTGCCCCTGCGTGACGCCATGGCTGACGTGCAGCGCGCGCGACGTGGCATAGTGCACCGCGTTATCAAACAGCACGTTGAGGCACTGCAAAATACGCAGGGGATCGCACTGACAAACGTGATCCTGAAGCGTGACCGTCAGGCTAAACGCGTGGCGTGCAAACTCCGGCGCAAAGGTGGTGAGCGCGCTTTCCAGCGTTTCTTTCAGGTTGACCTCGCAGCGCGACAGGCTAAATCCCACCGGGCTGGACGCGCTCACGACCCGCAGATCGTCGATCAGGTTGGTCAGCCCTTCGGTTTGTTTGAGCAATGAGCTAAACAGCATCGGCTCGGGTTCGAATACGCCGTCCACCAGGCCCTGTAGCCTGCCGCGCAAGATAGTCACCGGCGTTCTGAGTTCATGTGCAATGGCGGCGTTCCAGGAGTTACGCTGCATGTCCAGCGTCTGCAGCCGTTCCGCCATTTCGTTAAAATCCTCCACTAATTTTTTCAGCTCACCCAAGTGTGACCGCCCGCTGTGCGCGCGGGCGGCTAAGTCGCCCTGAGAAATCTTTTTAAGACTGGCCGCGACCGAATTAAGCGGCGTCAATATTCTTGCTGACAGCTTGACGGTGAAAAACAGCGAAATCGCCACGCTAATGGTGGTGGAGATCAGCACCCATACCCAATCCAGCAGGGTCATCTGGTTTTCTGTGCTGGCCTCGGCCCCGCCAGGAATGTAATAGATGATCACCGTATAAAACAGAAAGGAACCCAGCACTGAAACGGCAACGATCAAAAACGTCAGCGACAGCATATAGGTTAATATTTGGCGGCTCAGTATCGGTTCACGCTTCATTTGTTCTCTCCTAACCGATACCCCATACCGCGAATGCTTTCCGGGACGCCTTTCAGTCCGGCGTTTTCCAACTTTTTCCGCAGCTTGCTCATATGGCTGTCAACCGTTCTGTCCAGCGTATCCCCTTCCGGCAGGCACGCACTGAGCAGTTCATCTCGAGAAAAGACGCGCCGCGGATTGCGCGCGAGATGCGTCAACAGTTTAAATTCGGTGGTGGTTAAAAGCGGGCTCACCCTGTTGGTGCCTACGCTCACCTCAATATGAAAATCATGCGGATAGATGGTGATGCTGGGCGTTCTGATAGGCTGGGCGACAGCCGCCTCCGCGACGACGCGCGTGCGGCGTAGCACCGCTTCAACCCGCGCCACCACTTCTGCCGGATTGAAAGGCTTGATCACGTAATCATCGGCGCCTAAACGCAGTCCCATCAGTTTGTCGACGTCTTGATCCAGCGCCGTCACCATAATCACCGGCACCGTATTCTCGCGGCGCAGCGTGGCAAGAACGTGCCAGCCATCCCTGACCGGCAGATGGATATCCAGCAGGATAAGATCGGGCTGATGCAGATGGGTAAGTTCGATGGCCTGCTCACCCTCCGCTGCGCGCAGCGTTTTCATGCCGGCACGCTGCAGATAACTCATGAGGATGTCAGCGATGTCATCATCGTCTTCAACCACCAGAATAAGACTGTTTGTGTGCACGTATTCCTCGATTTCTCCCTGAGCCTCGCCTGCGTCAGTGGGTAAGATGGTTTATTTCAAGGCGTGACTATCACGCCTGATAGGGCGAGCAGGATAACAAATGCCAGCAACCCTGGCATTAATAAGCGGCCTGTTATACCTCAGGCTTCACCAATGAAAAGCAAACGCGGTGCGGCTTTTTTACGTCATCAGAACGTTTTCCTGCTTAATGCTTCACCGCGCGGGGGTTCGTGGCGCGTCATGGATACCAGTGAGATCAGCCTACGGCGAGAAGGCCACTGCCGCCGCTGGAAGCGGCAATCCCGCGTCTCGCACCTTGCGCATCAAGGCCACCATCATCACCCCGCCCGCGGAGTCACCCGCCAGCACCACATGGGCGGATCGATGCCCTCCTCAAGCAGCGCACGATATGCGGTAAAGCCAAATGGACGTTGAGCACCGCCCTTCAGGATTCAGATAAACCGGGCCGTCGCCCGGTTTATCTGTCAGTCGGCCTTGCCCTGGTTTCGGGGAAGCCAAACGACACGCATCACACTTGTGTCATGCCACCATCCACACAAATCTCTGCGCCAGCGATATAGCTGCTTTCATCACTGGCAAGGAACAGGGCAACGTTGGCCACTTCCTCAGGTCTGGCCATGCGTGCCAAGGGAATGGTGCTGATGAGCGCGTTACGTACCTCTTCGGAGGCTGCCAGCATCATGTCTGTATCAACAGGTCCTGGGGCGACAACATTCACGCGAATGCCACGGGCGGAGAGTTCTTGGGTCCAGGTGCGGGCGAAAGAACGCAGCGCAGCCTTACTGGCACCGTATACGCCATAGCCTGGCGTGCCAATCACATCGGCAATCGACCCGATTAACACCACGCTTCCGCCCTGCTTCATCAAAGGAAGCACTGCCTGCAGAGCAAACAGCGGGGAGCGCACATTCAGGCCAAAAACAGCCTCGAAATGTGGCGGCGTAACCTCATCAATCGTCGCGTATTCTGCCATACCGGCGTTGATCACCAGCACATCTACCTGACCCGATTCGGTCTTGATGACCTCTGCTATCCGCGTCAGTTCGCTTAACTGGCTGACGTCAGCACGGAGCGGCCTGGCCGTGCCCTCAATGGTGTTGCTGGCGGCGTCTAACTCCTCCTCTCGGCGCGACGTTAACCACGTTGTCGCACCTTCGCGGGCGAATCGCTGACTGATAGCCAGACCAATACCTTTTGCCCCGCCGAGTATCAGGGCAACTTTGTTCTCTAATCGACTCATCTGCTCACTCCTGTCAGGATGGAAAACAGATGATATAATTTTTATACTTAATAACAATTACGCACTTTATCGATATCAGGTATCGAGGAATATATCGCCATGTCACAAACGACAACTGACCTGAGTGAAATTGGGAAAACCCGGCCGGTGCTGGAGAACATCACCAATAAATGGTCAATTTTGATTCTCACCGTGCTGTGCAGTGAACCCGTGCGCTTCAATGAACTGCGTCGCCGACTGGATGGGATTACGCACAAAGCATTGTCTGATGCGCTTAAGCGGCTTGAGCGCAATGGCTTGGTGCATCGCAAGGTGCTGCCCACCTCACCCGTGAGTGTGGAGTACAGCCTGACAGCGCTGGCCAAGACGCTGCAAGAGCCTTTCATCGCGCTGTATGGATGGGCGCTAAAACATGGGCCGGAAATGGCACAGGCTCAGTTGCTGTATGATGCCCGACAGGTCGAAGAGACGCGTTAAACGATGGTCATGTTGCACACGCTTCAATAAAGCGCGTGATTTTGCCGATCGCCCGCGAACCATGGGCGTGACTAAAGCCCCGCTTTTCCCGCTGTGGCTTTCACCGATCGTTGCGCATCGTCAGCGACATGTGAATCTCACCGAGCGAATGCGTCAGGGACGCACCACGGTGAGGTTAAACGGCCCGCTGTTTTTGGCGGCATGCGCGACAGCATCATTCACTTGTTCAAGCGGAAATTCGCTGACGTTATAGTGGTTCAGGTCAAGCAGCCCCGCGCGGATCAGGCCGCAGAGCGTATGGACGGCCGAAGGCGCATACATCCACTGCCCTTTTACGGTAATGAGATTGCGCATTATCCAGGGATACGGTAGCGAAAGATCGTCTCCGCCCAGCATGCCAACCCCGCCCATCAGCACGGCGCGACCATAAGGCCTGACAGACATAATCGCATTCCGGGCGACAGAGGCCTGCGCAGACGGCGGGAGAAAATCCAGCACCGCATCAATGGGTCCGCCAGCGATGTGCTTCATCGCAGCAATGTCGATCTCTGCGGTACCGGTGAGCTTGACCGTTTCCACACGCGGTCCGAAGCGTTTTTTCAGATCGTTCAGCACCCGTTCATTTCGGCCTGGCGCGATGACTTTATGGGCCCCCATTGCCAGAGCGGCCAGCACGGCGGAACTGCCGAAATTGCCTGTTGCCCCACTGACCAGCAGGCGCTCCCCCGCTTTCAGTTCCATGGACAACAGTCCGCCATAGGCAATAAGCAGCGTATTAATAGCGCACCAGCGCCCCGCATCGGCAGGCGATATGTCACCAATCGGCACTGCGTTTTCCGTCGGGATGCGTATTTGTTGGGCGAGACTGCCATGCAGATGATATTGCTGGATCTTTTGGCCGCCTTCACCACGGGCACTCCATCCCTGAAGCACAATTTCTGGCGACAGAGGATTATCACGTGAACGCACGGTAGGATCGCAAAATACCCAGTCGCCAGGTTTGAGCCAGGCTGCATCAGGGCCGGTCTGATGAACCGTCCCGATGGCACCGCAGCCCGGTATGACCGGCGTGGGTAACAGATATTTTCTCTCTCCGCTCAGCACTTCATTGGTGTAGGAGAGAACGGGCGCGGCCACCACATCGACGATGACCTCCCCGGTTCCCATAACCGGTGCGGGCACATTCTTAACGTCAAGCGGATGGCCAAAGGCGGTAAGCACAGCAGCTTTCATGGTCGTATTCTCCTGAGGGCATGGAACAACAGAAAGCCATCATAGAGCGGCAAAAAGCGGCGTAAAATGCACTAGTTTTATACAGGTATAATTGACTACCAGGCACAGAAAAATGGTTAAGAACACGGAGCTCAGTCATTTCTTGCGTTCACGACGTTCAAGAATGCAACCTAAGCGCCCCTCGTCTGCTGGACGAGAAAGACGGCGGACGCCGGGGCTAAGGCGTGAAGAAGTGGCAGCAATGCTGGGAATAAGTACGGAATGGTATACAAAGATCGAACAGGGCCGGGTCAACACGCTTTCTGAACGGATGGTGAGCGCCCTGGGAAAAGCTTTGCAGCTGAACGAGGCTGAATTTTTACACCTGAAAACGCTGACAGGCCAAAAAAAGCGCACAAATATTGAACATGACGTCCCGGCGAGCTTGTCGCATCTGGTCAGCGCGTTAAATGAGCCTGCCTACATCACCAATGACAGATGGGATGTGCTGGTATGGAATGACGCAGCCGAGCACACCATCACTGATTTCAGCCAGCTAGCCGCAGAAGAGCGCAATATCATGGTTTTCATGCTCACCACGCAGGAAGCCAGAACCCTTTTTGGCGACACCTGGCCTGCAGAGGCGCAGAGGATGCTCGGCCTGTTTCATGCCAGTTATTCACGCAATGCAGACAATGAGCGCTTCACTACGCTGCTCGAGCGCTTCAGCCGTGAATGCCCGGAATTTGATGCGTGGTGGCGCGAGCATGTGATAACGGCGCCGGTTTCTGGCGAAAAAAAACTCACTGGCAAAGACGGGATAACGCGTAAATTTAGCTATTCAACCTTTACCTCAAATGACTCTCCTGCACTCAAGTTGGCCATTTACGTTCCCGCGTGACCCCGCTGAGGTCCGCGCGCCAGCAGGGTCATTGAGACAAATGCAGGCCGCTCTGAGCCATAAGCGGAAACTGTCGCCCTTCACTGCCTGGCGAATTAATCGACGATAAAGAGTTTCGCCCCCGTCGTGGTGGCTGACTGATGTTGCTCTGCGTTATCGCCAACCTGATAACTCATGCCGGCTTTCAGCACGAAGGACCGTCCGTCATCCAGCACTGTTTCTAGCTCGCCTTCCAGGCAGAAAAGGATATGTCCTTTATGGCACCAATGATCCGCAAGGTAGCCGGCAGTATATTCAACCATGCGTACGCGGATTTGATTAGGGGCGTGACCAAAAAGCTTTGTACGCCAGTAGGCCATGCCCGTTTCTCCGGGATGCTCGGTTCTTTCAACGTCATCCCAGTGTGTCGTGCCAAAAGCAAAGGCATCCATCTTCATTATGTTGTGCTCCGCAGGAGTAAAAACGCTGACGATCAGGGTAGCGTGCTTTTTTTCATCACGTGAAATCGGTCTGCGTCGAGAATAACCGCAGATGCGTTATCGGTTAAAGCCACATCACGTGGCTTTTTCGGATTAGAACGGCCCCCAGTGTATGGTCACGCCAATCAGGAGGGTCACTATGCAGATCACAAACCATACTGCGATCACGGGCGCAACGAATCGGAGCCACTGGCTAAAGGAGATATTGGCGGTCGCCAGCGCGGCCATGAGCACGCCAGACGTGGGGCTGATCGAGTTTACGATCCCTTCGCCCAGCAACACCGTTTGCACCGTAACCTGACGCGTTAATCCCAGATTGTCGCCCAGCGGTGAGAAGACGGGGATCAGCAGTGCCGATTCACCGGAACCGGATGAAATACCAAAATGCATTAGCGCGGCGCTGATAAACATGCCGACGGCAGCAATGGCTGGCGACACCGGAGCCAGGAGATCGGACAGGAAGCCCACGATAGGATCGAGGATATTGCCCTGTTGCAGGACCACCGAAATGGCACCGGCCATCCCGACGATAAATCCCCCCTTAACCAGTTTTGAGCAGCCGTTCAGAAACGTATTGGCGATTGCCGAACCGGACAGACGTCCCGTCAAACCAACGAGAATTGACAAGATAATAAACATGGCTGACATCTCGTTGGTCGACCAATGCAGTCTTACCGTGCCCGCGATAAACAGCAGTAATGTGACTGCGCAGAGCGCAATAATCACTTTATGGCGGCCCGTTACCGCCAGCGCTGCCGAATTATCCAGAGAAATATCCGCGCGAACCTGCCCGTTTTTACGCATCCGCCTAACGGCAATCATCAGATAAATGGCTACCGTCACCACAAACAGGCCGTTGGTGATCCCCCGCAGCAGCATGCCGGAAAAGAGCGGTAACTGCGCCAGATGTTGCGTCATTCCGGTGGTGGCCGGCCCCAAAAACGCCACGTTAAACCCAGCGGCACAGGTCAGATAAATCAGCGCCATGCCGATGACCGGCGGTAAGCCAAGTGAACGTGCAACCAGAAGGCCCAGCGGGACAAAGGCGACCACCGAGTTCTGTACCACGCCGGTGCTGCCAAGAATGGCGAACGTCACGGAAAAAATCAGGATCAGGCGGGTATCACTGATTTTGGTGCTACGCGAAAGCGCGTTGAGTGCGGTGGTAATCGCGCCTGTGGCCTCGATAACCGCCAGCAGGCCGCCAGTAAACAGGATCAAGAAGATGATTGGCGCCGCCTTAATCATACCCTGCACAATGGCCATGAAAATGTCACCGGGATAGACCCCCGATCTTTCCACAGCGTGCAGACTCCCCTTCACCGCGAAGGTGACGCCGTTGCGCGTTTCATGTTCGTACTCACCGGCCGGAATAATCCACGTGGCCATCGCCGCCAGCACCAGAATAATGAACAGCAGCAGATAAGGGCTCTGTTCAGTTCGGGGTTCAGGGGAACGTGCAGCGTGGTGAGTCTCTGCATTACTCTGTGCCATCGCTATCCCCTCTCATCAGACCGGCCATCAGTGCGGTGCGCGCCGGAATATCAGCGATGAGGATATGCTCATGGCGGGCGTGGATGCCTGCGCCTGTAGCGCCTAATCCATCCAGCGTCGGGATACCCAAGGCCGCAGTAAAGTTACCGTCGCTGCCTCCGCCAACCGCGCGCCCCTCCACCTCAAACCCTAACTGCTGCGCAACGGATTTCGCGCGCTGCATCAGAACCTGGGACGCTGTGGTCTGACGCATGGGAGGGCGAGATTGTTCGCCTGAGATCGCCAGTTTAATGCCCGGCAAACGCGGCTGTAAGCGTGTGATTTCAGCATGAATACGCTCGGCTTCTTCCTCGCTGGTCACGCGGGTATCAATGCCCAGCACGGCTTTGTCCGCCACCACATTCACGCGATTGCCACCGTGTGCAATGCCGACGTTTACGGTGGTGCCGCGTTCAGGTGCGTTCAGTCCGTGCAAGAACAGCACCTGATGCGCCATTTCCTGGACCGCACTTATTCCCTCCTCGGGATTATTGCCCGCGTGCGCAGCCAGCCCGGTGATGCTGAGCTGATATTGTCCGGTCCCCTTGCGCGCCACCTTGAGATCGCCACTGCCGGCCACAGCAGGCTCTGCCACGAGCACCTGCGTTGCCCCCAGCGCATGCTGAGATAGCCAGGCGCTGGAGCTCGGGCTGCCGACTTCCTCGTCGCTGCCACACAAGAAAACAATGCGCTTGCCTGCCAGTAATTGATGTTCCTGCAGGGCCCGCGCAGCCCAGATGGCCTGAACCAGACCGGCTTTCATGTCCAACACGCCAGGCCCGTACAGCTGACCGTCTTCCCGGCGGACAGGCAATTCGCCCTCATCCCAGACGGTATCAAAGTGACCCAGCACCACGGTTTTCTCGTTGCCTGACCCCAGAACAAACTTCAGATGGTTGCCATACTCTTCCTGCACGTCCGTCTCAGCCTCTACGCCAAGCCGCTCGGCGAACAGTCTTTGTAGCACCTCCCCACAACGATCTACCGCAGCCTTGTTCATTGACGGTGACTCCGCCTCCACCAGCGCGAGAATGTCTGAAAGGATGACGTCTGAATGTTGCTCAAGATAGGCCAGTATATTTTTCATGAAGGGTGCCTCATCAGGATAATTCCTGAGTATGGACATAAAAACAGGGCTAAAAAAATGGACATTGCGGGCTATTATTGTTGCTCTCAGATCAACGGATAACACAATCCTATGACAATACTGCACTACTCCGACAAACTCATAAGATACCTGTATGAGGTCGATGTTCACGGCGGCATTCGTCGTGCCGCCGAGGCGATGGATGTCGATCCCGCGTCGGTCAGTCGGCAGCTTTCGCAGCTGGCGCGTGATATGCAGTTACCCCTTCTGGAACGTCGCGGGCGCAATGTGGTCCTGACTGAGGCCGGCAGGCTACTGGCCGAAGATTATGCGCACACGCACCAGCGCAGGAGCCAGCTGGAAAGACGTTTACGCGATCTGCGCCACAAGCGCGGCGGCTCTATCACGATGCGTGTGGGTCAGGGCATGGTGGATGAAGTGGTAAAATATGTGCTGCAGCCCTTCTCGACACGCTATCCCGAGGTCTTTATCGATATTTCCTCCGGTGATATGCAAAGCACGATGAACCTGATGGCACTTGGCAAAGTGGATATGGCGGTGGGTTTTGGCCCTCATGGGCCGTCCGGTGTCAAATGCCAGAGCTATCAACGCGGGCCAATCTGCGCCATTGTTCGTCCGGAACATCCCATCGCCGGGTATGAAGAGGTGGAGATCGCTGAACTTGCCAGCTACCCGCTTATTGGCATGGGCAAAGAGTTTGGCATTCAGAACTATATGGATGCGATGTTCAGCCAGGAAGGGGTGGTCTTTACGCCGGCTTACAGTTGCAACCTGTTCAGCAGCGCAATCGCATTGAGCCAGGCTGGAATGGGCATTGCTTTTATGACCACGAAGGTCGTGGAAGACGCCCTCACCGCAGGAAGCCTGGTGGCAATTCCTGTACGCCATCGCATTGCACGTGAAAGCCAGTGTCACCTGCTACGCAGCGCCGATCATCGATTTACGCCGGTAGCACAGCACCTGTGGCAGCTTTTGTGTCAGTTCTTTGAGCAGACGGCGGCCTCCTGAACCGTGCTGATCCCCAGAATAAGACACGGGCGTCAATCCGCGCGTCTGGGCTCTGCTGTCTTATGAAACCGAACAGCGCGACAAAATGTTGACTGTTCATTTCATTGGCGACTTTGCCGCCGGATATACTCAAAGTATGTCTGCCCGGAGCCTCTGCCTGTGAGAACATTTCGACTCCGCACGCTGTTGATTTTCCTCTCCGTCGGGGGGATCGTCATGACCTCCAGCCTGCTTCTGGGGGCGCTGCTGATTTTTCAGAAAAGCAACATTGAAGACAGCCTGCTCGACAGCAACATTGCCTATGCCCGCAAGCTGGCGGAAACCACGGACTTTTTTCTGACCATGGCGCAGAATGAGCTCGCCTGGAGCGCCACGCAGATCCAGGACCTGAGCGATGAAGCGCTCCTGCGGAGGGAGACTGAGCGCCTGCGGCACCAGTCGGGCCTGTTCAATTCGGTTGCGGTCGTTGACAGAAATGCCACACTGGTCGCGATTTCGCCGCCCGGCCAGAAAGACGCCGGCACGACGGTCACTTCCGGCGTCAGTCGTCGCGCAATCCTTTCGCAACAGGCCTTCATTTCATCACCGTTTACGTCGGCATCGGGCAATTATGTGGTGTTCATCTCACAGCCCCTGCGGTCGCGGGACGGGCAGTATCTCGGCTATATCGGCGGTGCGGTCTATCTCAAAAAACACGGCCTGTTCAGCGACATCCTCAGCCAGCACTTCAACGGAAAATATACGCTCGTTAGCATTGTCAGCCGCAGCGGGCTGATCATTTACAGTAACGATCCCACGCTGGTCGGCACGCATGTCCCCATGAACGACACGCTGCTCAGGCAAGTTGCCACAACAGACAGCGGTCGCTTGATTGTCAACAGCGGTGGAAAACAGTTCCTCACCGGCTATGCCGCCATACGTGCTACAGACTGGAACATCTATATTGCCGGCACGGGGGAGACGGTGAAAAACATTCTTGCCTCAACGGTACGTAAAGCGTTCTGGTTTCTGCTGATTATTATTGTCCTGAACGCCGCCGTGGTGGCCTTTCTTTCAGGCCGGGTGGCCTCGCCCCTTGAAAGGCTAACCGAGAGGATTCGGGAAGATGGCAGCGAGGCGGAACCCTCTTCGCTGGCGTCCGTGAAGGGCTGGTATCACGAAGCCGATCGGCTCAGGGAGGCCATCCAGATGCATCGGCACGCGGTTGCCGGGCACCTTGCCGAGCTGCATGACGATGCCATTACCGATCCGCTCACCGGCCTTCTGAACCGTCGAGGCTTCAACATCCTGGTCACTCAGTGGAGCGAGGTTAGGGAACTCTGCGTGGTGGCCGTGGATATCGACCACTTCAAAAAAGTGAATGACCGTTATGGCCATGAAGCCGGGGATGCGGTGCTGGTTCAGGTCGCCACCCTGCTGAGTCAGGCCGGTCGAACCGGCGATGTGGTAAGCCGTTTTGGCGGAGAGGAATTCATTGTACTGCTGCCGCTGACATCGCTGGATGAGGCGGCCCGTTTTGCGGAGCGCCTGCGCAGTACGGTGGCGTCCGCAACGTTCTTGCACACAGGTAACATGACGGTGTCTGCGGGCGTCGCGAGCCTGAGCGACAGCGAACAGAACTGGGATTCGCTGCTGCGCCGGGCGGATGAAGCGCTGTATGAGGCGAAGAAAACCGGCCGCAACGCGGTGGTTGTGGCCAGTGCACGCGGATTCAGACACTCCGCTTCTGCAGAGTGAGCGCAGGCGGCACGCCTTCAGCCTCCCTTTACGACGCGATCAAGCGTTTGCCGTGTGCAAGGTAATGCTGCATTTCCGCCGCCGGGACCATGCCTCCGCCGGTCGCCCATACCAGATGCGTGGCCTGCTGCATCCGCTCGGGCCCGAGCCCCTGCTGCCGCTGATAATCGCGGTTCGCCGTTATGTGCTGTGGTCCCGCCATGCCAGCCAGTGCGGATGGCTCCAGTTGAATGCCCTCCGTTTCATCCAGCAGCGCAAGCAGCCTGCACAGCGTCTCATCGCTGAGCGTATAACAGCCATCCACCAGCTGCTCCAGCGCTCGGCCGACAAACCCCGAGGCGCGCCCCACCGCCAGCCCGTCAGCGGCGGTTTTATTATCGATACCCAGCTCCTGCACGGAAATACCGTCATGCAAACCGGTGCTCATTCCCAGCAGCATGCACGGCGAATGCGTGGGCTCCGCGAAGAAGCAGTGAACGTTATCGCCAAAAGCCAGCTTCAGCCCAAAAGTCACGCCGCCGGGACCGCCCCCGACGCCGCAGGGCAGATAAACAAAGAGCGGATGGGATGCATCCACCACGATCCCGTTGTCCTGCAGCTGTTTACCCAGGCGCAGACCGGCCACGGAGTAGCCGAGGAACAGCGTGCGTGAATTTTCGTCATCAATAAAGAAGCAGGCAGGATCGGACTCCGCCGCTTTACGTCCCTGCTCCACTGCCACGCCATAATCCTGGTCATATTCAATTACGTCTGCCCCGCAGGCGCGCAGCATCGCTTTCTTCCACTGCCGCGCGTCCGATGACATATGCACGGTCACCTGGAATCCAAGGCGGGCACCCATGAGCCCAATCGACAGCCCCAGGTTGCCCGTTGAGCCTACGGCGATTTTGTGCTGGCTGAAAAACTGACGGTGCTCAGGCGAAAGAAGCCGGCGGTAGTCATCCTGTAGCGATATCAGGCCCGCGCCCAGCGCCAGCGCTTCCGCATGCGCCAGGACTTCATAAATGCCGCCGCGCGCTTTAATAGAGCCTGAAACAGGCAGGTGACTGTCTTTTTTCAGCCATAGACGGCCTGATACGGGCGCCGTTTGTTCAAGCCGCTGCTGCATGGCCGGTAAAGGCACTAAATCCGACTCGATGATACCGCCGCGTGCGGCCGTTTCGGGAAACGCCTGCGCCAGCAGCGGCGCGAACCGCTGCAGGCGGGCTTCGGCGTCTTCGGCGTCATGTCGGGTCAGTCCGGTGCGCAGCAGCCCCCTCGCGGCGGTTGCCACTTTGTCATTGAGCCAGATTGTTTCACGCAGCGCGATCAGGTCGTTTACGACCGGAACGGACAGCAACTGCTCAGTTAATTCCGTCATCATCACTCTCTCATCAATACGGCACGGCAAGACATTGCGCTTCGCTCTTTTTTAACGTTTTAGGGAGCCCGGCGACAAACGATAGATCTTCACCTTCACATGAACCCAGTTAACCTGAAAAGGATTGCGTCGCCGTCCGCTAACCCATTACCGTGTTTTGCTAACCCGCTAAATAAGTACTGACTGAGGCAGGAAGCGCCATTGAAAACTGTCTGTAAATTGAGGAGCCAGCATGACTGAGAAGGTCCGCGATTTGAACGGCGGCCAGCTTGGACGGCTTTACACGTTCGAGGTGGCTGCCCGGCACGCTTCGTTTGCGGAGGCCGCCGCTGAGTTGGCACTGACGCCCAGTGCTGTGAGTCATCGCATCAGCCAGTTGGAAGAAGAGCTGAACATTCCGCTCTTTATCCGCTCGCACCGCAAAGTGCGGCTGACCGAAGAAGGCGAGCGCATCTTTACCGCGATGAGCGCTACCGTTGATTACCTCAACCGGGAAATTCAGAGCATCAGAAATCAAGGGTGCAGCGGGCAACTGACCGTGTACTGTCGTCCGTCATTTGCGCACGCCTGGCTTGTACCGGCTTTACCCTCCTTCTTCGCGCAGTTTCCACTGATTGATGTGATCGTCAAAACCGGTAATGAGCAGATTGAGCTGCATAAGTTGGGCGCCGACCTGGCGATAAGTTTCGATGCGACCGATTCGGACCGATATCATCAGGAGCATCTTTTGGAGGAGTCCATTTTTCCGGTGTGCAGTCCGCTGTACGCCCGACGCTTGATGCTGGATGATCGCCCTGAAAATTTGGCAGGCTGTCAGCTTCTCCATGACAGGCAGGCGTGGGGCCCGGGCGAGGGGATCGACGAGTGGAAAGCGTGGGCCACGCACTTTGATGTGGATATCCGTGCGGCCCGAAACACAGAGTTTGACCAGTCGGAGCTGGCGGTGACCGCGGCGGTAAACCACGCCGGAGTGGCCATGGGACGAAAAGCGCTGGTTGAACGCAGGATAGCTTCTGGCGAGCTGGTGGCACCTTTTCCCGGTCGGACGCTGCGCTGCGCCCAGCGCTATTACATCAGCACCCGCGCCGATCGGCGATGGCCCAAGGTCGATGCGTTCATCCGGTGGCTGAAGGCGCATGCGCGTTAAATCGCTTCCCAGGCGGCCAGAAAAAACCTGCGCCAGTGAAACCGGCCGTACTCTGCTTCAACCTGCCCTGCGCCACGTTGATGTTGTTCTCCAGATTAGACTGTACCGGCGTGCCTCGTTTCTTATCTGTCGATTCTGAGAATCCGAACCGCGGGGAGGCCGAACGCTAAAGCGTCCCCGCGCCGGGGCTAATTCCTCAACTTGCTGCACAGTTGTCGGGCCAGCTCGTCGAGCGTCCTGTCATAAGATGCGCGCTCTGCGGCGCTAAGAAAGCCCTGTTGCCGGACTAATTGGCGGGCATCGCTGCGCACCTGCGTAGCGTCACGCCAGAGTCTATCAGCCTGAGCCTGAGTCAGCAGGCGGGCTTTACGCGCTGAGCCGGTATCAGCCTGCAGGACGTTGACCCTGACAGAAATATGCGCTTCGCGCACATCAGTTATCTCTCCGCCGGTTGTTCCTGCCACATTACGCTGTGCCTGAAGATTGCAGGAGGGATACGCCTCTGCAGGCGCTGCGGCTGCCATTACCTGTCCGGAGACCAGCAAGATGAGTCCTGTGATGCAATGTTTCATGGGTGTGTCCCACGTGATTGAGGTGCCTGACGAAAACCTTTCGGCAGGGCCAATGGCGTGACAGGCGTGCGCCCCTGCCTTACCAATAGCTTACAGTCCCAACGCTGACAGACCGGGATGATCGTCCGGGCGGCGACCCAGCGGCCAGTGGAACTTGCGCTCGCTCTCTTTGATCGGCATGTCATTGATACACGCGTAGCGATGATGCATCAGCCCGTCTGCGCCAAATTCCCAGTTTTCGTTACCGTAAGAGCGGAACCAGTTGCCGGCGTCATCGCGCCACTCGTACGCATAGCGCACGGCGATGCGGTCGCCGGTAAATGCCCATAGCTCTTTAATCAGGCGGTATTCGAGCTCTTTCTTCCACTTGCGATCGAGAAACGCTCTGGCCTCGTCGCGGTTGGTCGCGAACTCAGCGCGGTTACGCCATTGGGTGTCCAGAGAATAGGCCAGCGCGACTTTGTCGGCATCGCGGCTGTTCCAGCCGTCTTCGGCGAGCCTGACTTTTTCAATCGCTGACTCGCGGGTAAAAGGCGGGAGCGGCGGACGGATCTGTGATTCAGACATGAGGGTGCCTCCAGTATCATCGGATAAGGTTCAGTGTGGTGTTGGTCAGTGGAACGCAGGCCCCGTTACGGGACCTGTTTAAGTAACAGTCGGGCAATGTCCTGCGCATCGTCGGCCGCGCTGCGATCGCCCATCACCCGCGACAGGGTGATGGCGCCTTCAATCAGCAACAGCAACTGTCTGGCCAGGGTAGACGATTGCGCGATGTTCAGCTGGCCGGTCAGTTCAAGGGCATAATCCAGTAACTTCTGTTTGTGCAGCCGGGCAATCTGCCGGACCGGATCGGCGCTGTCGCCCACTTCGCCCGCGGTGTTGATGAATGCGCATCCGCGATAGCCCTCTGATTCAAACCAGCCTTTCAGCACCGTAAACATGTTCAGGATGCGCGCCTGCGGCGTCTCCGCCTTGTCGCACTCCGCCCTGAACCACGCCATCCAGCGCACATCCCGCGCATTCAGCGCCGCGGCCGTTACTTCATCCTTGTTGGCGAAATAGCGGTAAATACTTTTCCGCGCCACGCCGGAGGTCTTCACCAGCAGGTCCATGCCGGTGGCATGAATGCCGTTCTGGTAAATGAGCTGTTCGGCGGTGTCGAGAATTTTCTTTCGGGTGTTTGTCGTGTTTTTGTTCATGGGATGATGGTAGAACGATCGTTCTCCCTCCGTCAAGCGTAAGTGATACTCTTTTTTGGGATTTTCACGAAGGATTTATAAATCCTATAAAAATCAATAAATAATCCACAAAGTGACAGATGATGTGTCGCGCTCAGCAACATAAAGCGTCTGCTGGGGGGACGTAGGTTCTTGATGTGGGGGAAAGAAGCCGCATTTAGGAGGGGTGAGTTTAAAAACGCTAAAATAAGGCTGTCAGTACGGCTGAAAACCAGGTGCGCTTCAACGGCACCCGGGGCCGGATGCCGTCTGGCCTTTTCTGATGGCCAAAACCATGCTGTCCTTACCCGACACGTCTATGGATGATTTTATTGAAGCTGAACAGGCTGCGGAACGTCTGCGCGATGGGTTTGCTGAATACTTCTCGCGCTACGATGCGCTGATTACCCACGTCTTGCCGATTCCGGCCCATAAACACGGCGTGGATAGGTTTATTATCGATGGCCAGGAGGTGGACGCGACATATTTACAGGGCGCCACCGTGCCGCTGAATGTAACGGGCCTACCGGGCATCGCCCTGCCTTTTGGCAAAGGTCGTGAGGGTATGCCCATCAACGTGCAGATTGTGGGCAAGTGGCATACTGAGCCTCTTATTCTTCACATCGCGTCACTGTTAGAAGCAGTCAGCCCAATGAAGGGCGCGCATCCTTCCCGCTAAAACGACTGACGCCCCGCGCACCATGCGGGGCGAAGAAACAATAAGGCCACGCCCCTCTTTCGATTAAGGCTGGCGTGGCATCGCCGCTATGAACTCACGGCTCGGAGCCGACATTACCTGATACAGCGGCCCGACGTTTTCGCCAGGACAAGACTTACCACGCTGATAATGCCTGCGCACAAAACACGTTAGGTTGGCTTTTGCTGATGAGTGTAAATATCCGGGCGCGTGATGGTCCAGGCATAGTTCTGCTGATTCACCGGCTGGTAGCCAAATTTTTCATAAAGCCACGGCGCGGTGGTGGTGAACAACATCACCCTGCGCAGCTTTTCAATCACTGGATGGCGATGAACACACTCCATCAGCCATCTTCCCAGCCCTTCTCCTTGATGCTCCTCAAGCACGTAGACATCGCACAAATACGCGAAAGTGGCATAATCTGTTATCAGACGGGCAAAACCAATTTGGCCTTCCTGAGAATACAGGCCGAAGTTAAGGCTGTTCGCTATTGAAGTGACAACGGTTTCCAAATCAATCCCTTTCGCCCATGTGGATCGTGTCAAATAGTGATGCACCGACGGTATATCCAGCTTATGGTTATCGGTACTGATCAGCCTATTATTCTTACGCCATTCCTGTATCGCTGACGTGCTCACATTAACACCTGTCTTAATGAGTGAAGGGAACTCAACCTTATCATTCTCTGCGAGCCATGATCCGGCGTCACCCACGTTTATTTAGCGAGTGAAACGGCAACGCGACGGCAGTGTCTCTGGCTCTCACGATTTCCGCGTTGATCGGCACGCCGCTGTTACAACGAAACAAAGATACACGCCGCGTAGCGGCCCCTGCTCGCTTGCTGAGCATCATGGCCCTGCAAGGTTCACCAATGCCAAAGGCGATGCCGATCCGGCTACTCCAGCGGGGTCTCCGGCATGTTTAGCTGCGCCCGGGCGTTGTAAAACTGCCGGTAAGATAAGTAAACCGCAATGATGGTCGACAGGCTGGCGGTGCCTATCAGCATAAATGTCACCATAATCTGATACTTAATCGCCTTAAGGGGATCAACGCCTGCAAAGATTAGCCCGGACATCATCCCCGGTAAGCTGACCAAGCCGACGGTTTTGGCGGCATCCACGGTGGGGATCATGGCGGTACGGATCGTGTCGGCAATGATGCGGCGCGACGCCACTTTCACCGATGCGCCCAAGCTCAGCATCTCCATGATTCTCTGTTGATGGTCGTTGAAGCGCTGCGTCAGGTTGCGGTAACACAATCCCACCGCCACCATGGCATTGCCGGCGATCATGCCGGTGAGAGGAATAATTTGCATTGGCACAAACGCAATTGCGCCGCTTAATACCAGGATCGTGAGCGTTACCGCGGTGCCGCTCACGATGGCGAAAAAGGCGATCGCAAAGGCATTTTTGCCGGAGCTGGCACGCTTACGCGCGTTCAGCGCGGCATTGAAACAGATAAACAGCACCATCAGCAGCGTGAGCCAGCGGTCATTCACATTGAACACCGACTTAAGGACGTAGCCAACCACCACCAGTTGAACCACCGCGCGGCACACGCTCCAGAGAATGTCTTTGCCCATGCCTAATTGTTCTTTCTGGCTGATCAGCAGCGCGATAACCACCAGCGTCAAAGAGAGTAAGAGCGACGTGTCGCTGATGTCATGCTGATTCACGCGTATCCTCCTGATGGACCGTATTCAGGCGCAGCACCCGTTTGGCGTGCTGAATATCGCTCATGTCGTGGCTGATCCTCACCACCGCGACGTGCTTTTCCACAGACAGCCGGTTAATCATGTTAAGCACGGTGTGACGGTTCTCCGCGTCAAGGGCGCTGGTGACTTCATCCAGCAGCAGCACCGCGGGCACAAACTGCACGTTGCGCAGCAGGCCGACGCGTTGCTTCTCGCCACCAGAAAGCTGTTCGATGGGCGTGTTCAGCCGATCTGCCGCCAGGTTGACGCTCTCGAGCGCGGCCACCAGTTTATCCCGTTCAGGTTGCAGGCGGCGGATCTGCCACGGCAGCGCGAGGTTGTCATACACGGTCTGACCAAAGAGCTGCGGCGTCTGAAAACAGTACGACACCTGCTGCCGGTAGGTCTCTGGCTTGAGCGTCGTGATATCCCTGTTTTGGAAAAGCACCTGTCCGGCGCTGGGATTGACGAGCGACGCAATGATTTTCAGCAGCGTGCTTTTGCCGCTGCCCGAGGAGCCGGTCACTAACAGCGCGTCGCCCGGATGCAATTCGAACGAGACCGGTTGCAATCGCGCACGTCCGGCGACGGAAAAAGCGACATTCTGCACAGCGAGCAGGGGTAAAGGCGTATTCATAGTCCCTTCATGGACGGATAAAGCGGGTGTGATTGGTATAGCACAGGCGCATCCGTTTTCGCAGGGGAGTGCTGTTTGCCACGCAACGACCAGCGCGCGATCTGAGGCTGCTCGTCCGCAAATCTGCCCTCAGCCACAGCGGTCTGGCGCCCTATCAGCAAAAAAATCAGCCGATGCTGTCAGGCTGATTTTTTGCAGACTGTCTAACTAATTAACCTCTGCCGCGTGCGGCCTGTACCGCGTTTACCGCAGATGTTCCTTCAGTTCCGCTGACGCCTGACGAAGCGCCGTCCGCACCGCTGTCTCGTTGCTCAGGGCATTCAATAAACCAAAATCATGAATCATCCCGTTATAGCGCGTGACGGTCACCGGCACGCCTGCGGCATCCAGCTTACGGCCAAAGGCTTCGCCTTCGTCGCGCAGTACATCCAGCTCGGCCGTCTGAATCAGCGTGGGCGGCAAGCCTGCCAGTTCAGCTTGGCTGGCGCGCAGCGGAGAGGCCAAAATGCTGTTCCGCGCGGTTTCTGAAGTGGTGTAATTGTCCCAGAACCACTTCATCATGTTGCGGGTCAGGAAATGGCCGTTGGCGAACTGCTGATAAGAGGCATTATCGAAGTGGGCATCGGTGACGGGCCACAGCATGACGTCATAACGAATGGCCGGAGCCTTGTGTTGTTTCGCCTGCAGCGCAACGGCGGCAACCATATTCCCCCCTACGCTGTTCCCCACCAGCGCCAAACGCTTACCGTCTACCCCAATTTCACTGCCGTGCGCGGCCACCCACTTGGTGGCCTCATAGGCCTGGTTAATGGCAACCGGATAATGCGCTTCCGGTGAAGGCGTATAGTTAACAAACACCGCCGCCGCACCGGATTCATTCACCAGATCGCGCACCAGGCGCTCATGGGTGGGAAAGTCCCCCAGCACCCAGCCACCGCCATGGAAAAACATAAACACGGGCAGTACGCCAGAGGCGTTGGCCGGTTTCACTATCGTCAGCGTGAGCGGTTTACCCAGCACCGTGATGACCTTTTCAGAGACCTGTGCAGGCGGCAGCGTGGCCCCTTTCTGTGCACCTGTCAGCACCGCGCGGGCAGCGTCAGGGGATAGCGTTTCCATCGGCTTTCCGCCGCTGCTGTTCAGCGCCTTAAGAAATGACGCCACGCCAGCAGTGGGCTGCGGCGCATTTTCATCAGGGCTGGCCCATGCTGAGGTCATTTGGCTGGCTAACAATAAAGCACCGGCGGTGAGTTTGATTTTCATGATAGATTCCTTTTTTCGCTATTAAGTAGTGTGCTATTTAGTTTCGCTACAATGCCAGCGAACCATCACCTTGTAAACAACTAAATAGCGCACGACTTAAATTTTTAACGTGTCGTGCCGGGATTATGTGGGATTAGGACGCGCGGCGTTAGGCATCAGAATGAATAAAAATTAGTATTTTCATAGCATTATGATAATAATGCCGCGCAGCAGATCGCCGATTTGCGCATTTTACTGACGGTAGTGCGCCAACTACGTGCCAAGCGCAGTTGCCTGCCTCTTCAGACTCATCGTTTGCACAACGATGCCGATAACCTTTTTTTAAACAAATATGTGAAGGACCATGTATGTACGCCGTTTCTTTGTTAACGCGCTCACTCGCGCTTATGGTTTTATTGCCGCTTCCTTTCGCTCAGGCTGCGGATACGCCCGAATTAACCGGGGTGAGCACCAATCCCCTGTCCATCACCCGAATCCACGATCGTGTCAATTTCATGGTGTCGTTAACCTTCAATAACGGGAAGACAGCCCAACAATGGCGATCCGTCGATTGCAAACAGGGCAAGGCACAGCTGCTGTATAAGGATTTGTTGAATGATAAGGGCCATACCATTGCCCGCTATTACGGCAACAGCTATCTTCGGTATGCGCCGCCGCAAGACGATGGGCGGATGACGCAGGACGATATCCGTAAGGTTTGCCGGCTCCCCATCAAAGCCGCGCAATGGGAAAAATTATCCGCCACGTCTGAATTTGGCATGACCGATCTGGTCGATGTTTCCAGCATTAAACACAGTGGTGACATGATCTCGGTACGCTTGGGTTACGATTTCGCAGATATCACCTGGGAACCGCCTTACGACGCACCACTGGAATTAAAAATCGAACAATATCTGTACAACTGTAAAACCCATCAGGGTGATGCCGTTGCGCTCATGAACGTCGACGGTGAAGGACGCGTAACGGACTCATTGATCACTGCGGATATTATTCGCCGCAAGAGCAGTTTCCCAATTACCCCTGAGATGGAACGACGCTTCCAGCAGATTTGTCAGTTACCCGCAGGCAAGAAATTTAAAGCGGAAGGCCGCTTTGTGCCCGCAGCCAATAAACCTGCATCAACGCTAATGGGCCCAACAATGCCCGACCTGAGCGGTAATAATTCGCAGTGGCTTGATAAGTATCCTCTCACGGAGGCCATTGAACGTCAGGCACAGTCATTGATCACACCTTGGGCATTACCTCGCTTTAAACAAGTCAGTTATACGGAAGCCAGCGCGCTCGGCAAAATCAACGTGCAATTAGATGCGCAACCCAATGGTTATGTCCGTAAATTGGAAGATTATGGCCTGTGGAAAGTACAGCGTTTAACGCTGGCTAATCAGCTTCAGCTTAAGTTCACCATGTCTATCAGTACTGGCGCATCTCTTCTTAATAAATTGCAGACCGATCTGCGCTTCCCGTTAGTGACAGGTCAACATTATCAGGCACGGTGGGACAATATCGACGCTGGAAAGAAAATCACGTCTTCAGCATTAACCTGTGACGTGACCGCACAGGGAGAGGCTAAAAGCATTGCGCCTGAATTTGGCGGGAAATACCTGTTAGTGACGTGCGATCAAACCGCTCAAGGGCAAGTGGATAGCCATGTCAAACTCGCCTGGCTGCAAGATCTCAATATCTTCGTCCCGCTCACGATGCAAGAAGGGAACAAGCCTGAAAGTGCGGTGAAGCTGGAAAATGTGCGTGTGATACGTTAATCAACATCAGGCACAAGTTAACCCAGGGCCATGTTGAAAAGCCCTCTCCGGCAGACTGATGTCCGCTCGCGGGCATCAGTCTTATTTGCCAGCACGTGGCCCACCTGCTGGAGATAATGAAAATATTCACCTCAAGCACATTGGTACTGGTGTTGCGACGCGCGCAGAGCGTGTTGAACCAATTTAAATGCGTTTGCTGTTTGTGATGCGTATAAAAAAAGCAATATTTGAGAATAGAGTAAGGTGTTAAACATGATGAGAGCGTTATTGATCGCTGTGCTTTTCCTGAATTTAGCGGGATGTGGATTACCTGCGTCTCAACCCAAGACGGCGCATGCGTTTATTATTTATCCCGGCGTCGGCATAAAAAATCTTTCGTTAAATGATTCCATTCAAGACGCCCGCGCGCACTTTTCCAGCGCGTTTGTAGTAAAAGAGGGTTATATATTGCTTCCCAGCAAGGGCGTCGATGCGTCCTATAGCGCGGAAGGAAGAATCAGAACGATTTTTCTCTATTATAAACTGCCTGGATACGCGACATTCGCCGGTGTGACCGATAAAGGAATCGGAAAAGAGAGCACCATCAAGGACGTTCTCAAGGCTTATGGCCCGCCTACGCATGAAGGAGAGAGCATCATCTCAGAATTTGGATCGGTGCCTGGCGCGCATGAACACACGCTCACTTATGACCATCAAGGTATCGAGTTCACGTTTTGGGATAACCAACTGGCAGATATACGCGTGATTAGGCCGCGTTAAGTATGCATCGACAGGCCTGTATTAAGCCTTTCGGCCTTAAATCTGCAATACGCCCGCACTGCGCGGGCTTTTCAGCGGCGGTTTAAAACGCAAAGATCGCCAGCTACAAAAGACGATCTGCGTCGAGGCTCCGGGCGGATTTAAACGACGTCATAGCAACGTTGTGCCAGAAGCGGACATGAGTGATGGCGCGAGTCACTTAGCACTGGAATTCTAAAGGCCAGTTGATAACGCAATGGTATTACTGGCCTCTTTATCTGCCGATGTCTCAACAGGTTTTTTAGACAAGGCTTCTTACTGTTACCTTGGGCCTAACATCCGGAATTACCATTCCAATAACTGTACTCAGTCTTTTAGCTGACTTTTCGCCTGTCGACGGACATTCAGATTAAAACGCATCCCAGCGTCGAAAGAGGACGCTGGCATTCACGCCGCCAAATCCAAATCCGTTCGATAATGCATGTCGGATGGGAGAATAACGCGCTTTTAAAGCCACCAGATCCAGGCCTTCAGCCGCCTCATCTGGGTTGTGTAAATTCAGCGTCGGCGGAATGACCTGGTCGCGTAGAGCCAGAACAGTGAAAATGGCTTCAATACCGCCAGCGGCCCCCAGCAAATGCCCGGTAGCCGACTTGGTCGAACTGATGGCGACATTGCTGTGTTTACCCAATACAGACCGGATGGCCGAGAGTTCACCTTTATCACCCACCACCGTTGAAGTGGCATGCGCATTGATGTGCTGTACATCACTGGCACTTACATCTGCCTGGGCCAGCGCAAGCTCAATGGCTCTGCGGGCTCCGCTTCCGTCTTCAGGACCCGCAGTCAGGTGCCAGGCATCGGCACTGGTGCCATACCCTATCAGTTCAGCCAGAGGCGTTGCCCCCCGGCTAAGAGCATGTTCTAAAGACTCAATGACCAGTATGCCGGCACCTTCTGCCATCACAAATCCGTCCCGAGCGGTGTCAAACGGTCTTGAGGCTTCACCGGGCTTATCGCCATTATTTGTGGAGAGTGCGCGTGCCGCAGCGAAACATCCCAGCGTCACGCGGTCTATTGCGGCTTCTGTGCCCCCGCAAACCGCAATATCTGCTTCGCCAGTTTTAATCAGCCTTGCGGCATCACCGATAGCCTGCACGCCTGCGGCGCATGCCGTTATCGGCGCGCCAATCGGCCCCCGGAAGCCATGCTGAATAGAGACATGTCCCGCCGCCATGTTGGCAAGAAAAGAGGGTGCCGTGAAAGGTGATAACCGGCGTGGCCCGCGAGCATCTGTTGTTCTTACTGCGTCCGCAATGGCGCCAAATCCTCCAACCCCAGATGCAATGACGGTGGCAGTCCGCTCACGCGCGCGCTCATTATCCGGCTGCCATCCCGCCTGTGTCAGGGCTTCTTGAGCCGCAACAAGGGCAAACTCAATAAAGCGATCCATTTTTTTGCGCTCTTTAGGGCTTATGAACCGTTCCGGCTCGTAACCTGCGTCGGGGTCCTCTGCAAGGGACGGCACCCGTCCGGCAACGGATACGCCGGTTCCCTCGCTGATTTCACGAGGAAGTACAGTTATTCCCGACCGGCCCTCGATAAGCCTGCGCCAGACGGCCTCTCTTCCGCATCCTAGCGGGCTGATAATACCGCAGCCAGTGATGACAATTCGTCCGGATTTATACTGATTCATGATAAAAACCTCATGCTTTTGTTTGCACAGTGTCACGACACAAGCAGGCTTACAGGGGAACGTATTCCCCCGTAGTTAACGGTTATTCTGCGGCTTTACCGTGCGCGTATTGCTGATTTTCTGGGCGTATCCTGAACCAGATGGCATACATCGCAGGCAGGAAAACCAGGGTGATAATGGTGCCGGCAAAAGTGCCGCCAATCAGCGTGTACGCCAGCGTTCCCCAGAAAACAGAGTGCGTGAGCGGTATAAAGGCCAGGATGGCGGCCATCGCCGTCAGCAATACGGGTCGGGCGCGCTGAACCGTGGCTTCAACGACGGAATCAAAAGGTCTCAGCCCCTCATGCTCGTTGTGATGGATCTGCCCTATCAGAATCAATGTGTTGCGCATCAAAATTCCCGACAGCGCGATCAACCCGACCAGCGCATTGATCCCAAATGGCTGACCGAAAAGCAGCAGGGTCGGTACAACCCCGATCAGCCCCAATGGTGCGGTCAGGAACACCATCACCATCGCCGACATAGAGCGCACCTGTAGAATGATGATCAGCAGCGTGATGGCAATCATAATCGGGAACAGCGGAGCCATGGCTTTCGTCGCTTTACCTGATTCCTCGATGGGTCCTCCCTGCTCAATACGGTACCCGGCCGGCAGCTTGGCGATCACAGGCTGCAGCTGCATCAGGATTGCCGTGGAGACATCGGGCGGCTGCAGGCTGTCGGCAATGTCACCCCTGACGGTAATAGTCGGGGTGCGATCGCGACGCCGCAGCACCGGATCTTCCATCACTATCTCAACGTTCCCTATCTGAGACAGCGGAATGCGCTGGCCTGAAGCGCCTACCAGCGTAAATCCGGCTATTTTGGCAGGATCAAGTCTGATATCACCGGCGGCACGCCCTATAACCTGTACAGAACGGATGTCTTCACGCACAGACGTAATGGGCACACCTGAGAGCAGGAACTGGAGTTGCTGCGCAACGGCATTCGACGTCAGTCCTACCGCCTGCAGGCGATCCTGATTGAGTGAAAAGTGCAGCGTCGGCACGCGCTGGCCCCAGTCTGTATTAACGGTCCTCATTAGCGGACTGGCTAGCATGATTGCCTCTACGTCGCTCGCTATCTGACGCAGCTTACCCGGATCGGGCCCCATAACCCGGTAAGCCACCGGATAAGGCGAGTACGGACCGAAAACCAACTGCGTTACGCGAACACGTGCCTGGGGAGCAAGCCCGCCAGCGACAGCTTGACGCAGCCGGTGCTTGAGAATATCGCGGGCATCCTGGCTATCTGTCAGGACAACAATCTTCGCAAAAGAGCGATCAGGAAGCTCAGGTGCCATGGCAAGATAGAAACGGGGCGAGCCCTGTCCGATGTAGGACGTGACGATTTTTGCCTCTTTCTGCTTTCTCAGCCAGTCCTCAATTTTTGCCGTGGTTGTACTGGTCTGCTTAATTGAGGTGCCGTAAGGCATCTGAACCTCAATCAATACCTCCGGACGATCTGATGTCGGGAAGAACTGTTTCTTCACCAGACCCATACCGAGAATGGCCCCGGTAAAGACGAGAATGACGGTTCCGGCAACCATCCATTTGCGTGCGATGACCCAAACCAGTAACCGGCGAAAACGGTTATAGCGCGGCGTGTCGTAGATTGCAGCGTGGCCGCCTGACACGGTTCTGACTTCTGGCAGCATTTTCACCCCCAGATAGGGTGTAAACACAACGGCCACCACCCATGAGGCTATCAGCGCAATACCGACAATCCAGAACATGTTACTGGTGTATTCGCCCGCCGTTGACTGCGCGAAGCCGTTAGGCATAAATCCCACGACCGTAACCAGTGTGCCGGCCAGCATCGGTGCAGCAGTATGGCTCCAGGCATAGGCTGAGGCTTTAATGCGATCGTAGCCCTCCTCCATTTTTACGACCATCATCTCAATCGCAATGATGGCATCGTCCACCAGCAGTCCCAGCGCCAGAATCAGGGATCCCAGGGTGATGCGGTCAAAGTTCTTACCGGATGCCTCCATAACCATGAAAACCACCGCCAGCGTCAGGGGCACGGCAGCGGCCACCACCACGCCCACGCGCCAGCCCATGCTAACAAAGCAGACCACCATGACCACAAGCAGCGCAACGAAGAACTTAAGCATAAATTCATCGACGGCAGAACGGATGTTGACCGACTAATCCGTGACTTTCGTCAGCGTCATGCCCAGTGGCATGGCTGCATTAATACGGTTGACTTCGGCATCCAGAGATTTCCCCAGTTCAAGGCCGTTCCACCCCTGCCGCATGATAATGCCCAGCAGTAGAGCCGGTTCGCCCTGATTGCGGATCAGAAACGTGGCGGGATCCTCATATCCGCGTTCAACGGTGGCAATGTCCGACAGCAGCAGCGTTCTGCCATTTACCACAACGGGCGTATTGCGAATCTGCTCCAGTTTGTTAAAAGCCCCGTCAAGGCGGATAAACACCTGGGGTCCCTGTGTGTCAATTGAGCCCGCCGGGGTTAAAGCATTCTGATTATTCAGGGCTGAAAATATGTCCTGAGGAGAAATCCCCAACGTGGCCAGACGGTTATGAGAAAAAGAGACAAAAATGCGTTCGTTCTGCTCACCAATGATGTTGACCTTTTTTACGCCCGGCACATGAAGAAGCCGCTGACGCAGTGACTCTGCATCGCGCGCCAGTAAACGCTGAGGCTCACCTTTAGCTTTCAGAGCAAAGAGGGAAAATGTGACGTCCGAAAACTCGTCATTGACCATCGGTCCGATAACGCCTGCAGGCAGATTTTTAGCCTCGTCCCCCAGTTTTTTACGCGCCTGGTAGAACTCTTCCTGTACCTGGGAGGGTGGCGTACTGTCCTGCAGCGATAGCATAGTGAACGCCATTCCCGGGCGAGTGTATGTTTCAGTCCGGTCGTACCATTTGAGTTCCTGCAACCGCTTTTCCAGCGGTTCAGCAACCTGGTCCTGCATTTCCTGTGCCGTCGCCCCTGGCCACGCGGTAATGATCGTCATCTGTTTGACGGTAAACGGCGGATCTTCTGCCCTTCCCAGCGCAAAAAAAGAGAGAATGCCCGTGATTGAGATCAAAATGATCAGGAATAACGTGATCGAACGTTCGCGGACGGCGAGCGCGGAGAGATTGAAACGCGCGTTACTCATGGGGCTGGCCTCCGGCAATGCTGCCATCACCCTGACGCGCCACGCGAACAGTTTCACCGTTGTGCAGCAGGTGAGCGCCAAGCGCTACCACTTCCTCGCCGGCACTGAGCCCGTGAATGACTTTAGCCGCGTCATCACTCATGCTCTCTACTTGCACCGCCCGCCACGATACCCGGGCAGGCTCACCGGTAATCACCCATACACCCGGCCCTTTGCCCGGGTCAAACAGTGCGGTTATGGGGACCTGCATTACCTCGCGGGAAGCCTTACCGTCAGCGATATGCAGTGTGACGGTGGCACCCAACGGTGCGTCGGCCAGCGCACCTTCAAGCACATAGCGTGCTTCAAAGGTGCGGGTTAAAGGTTCGGCAGCATCGGAAAGCACGCGAAGCCGGGCGCTGACTGACCGCTCATTATCGCCGTACAGCGTCGCTTCAGCCTGACTTCCGGGGACTGGCCTTAACGTTTCAGGCAGTTGGATAAGCGCTTCGCGCTGCCCTGCCCGGGCTAGCCTGATGACCGGCTGGCCTGCACTGACTACTTGGCCTGGCTCAGCCAGCGTCTCCATAACCACACCATCAGCATCAGCCAGAAGTACGGCATAGCTTTTAGCATTCTGCGCAACGTCAGCCTGTGCCTGCGCAGCGTTGAGGTCGGCTTTGGCGGAATCTGCAGCAGCCTTGATCTGGTCGTAAGCTGAAGCGGAAACAGCCCCCGTCGCCACCAGTCCACGGTAACGCGCTTCGTCCAATGAGGTTTGCCGGGCGCGTGCGCGTGCAGCACTGACTGCCTGCTGCTGAGACTGTGCCTGGAGGACGAAATCGGCAGGATCGAGGCGCATCAGCGGCTGTCCGCGTTTAACCGTCTGCCCCGTATCCACGAGGCGCTCAAGGATTTTACCCTGCACTCTGAAGCCAAGATCACTTTGTGTGCGTGCAACAACCACACCGGTGAATGAACGGAGATTATTACCAGCATCAGCCACGTTTACAGCCCTTACCAAGGGCGGCTGCGTGCGTGGATCATCGGTGCCAGATTTGTCGCCACAGGCCACCAGGGCCAGTGGCAACAGGTAGAAAGCTAGATTGACAGGATTAATCCTGAGCATGGGTTACCTGAACACAGTGAAAAGGTGGTAACCGCATTCTTATTCTTGTGACCATAGTTGTCAATAGTCACAACTTAGGGCGAAAGACTCCTGAGGATAAGCGACGAGAGGAGCACAGCAGCAGACTCAGCCGTATCAAGGTTGTACTGCAGCTGAACCGGGCTGATATAAGGCCTCATGACCAGAAAAATAGCCTGCGATGCTTCATCCAGAGGGGTTTTCCGCTCGAACTCTCCAGTCCCTCTCCCTTCAAGAATAATATTTTCAATGCGTTGCCGAATACGTTCTTCATGCAGCGCTGCCGATGGCCATTTATCTCGGGCGGCAACGGCGGCAATGTCATAAAGCTTTCGATCGTGAAAAAATAGGTCGCTGCCGGCTTGCGTCAGTGCCTTCAGCATCTGCCTGAGCCTTTCAGATGCCGTTGGAGAGTCGGCAATGGCTGCGTTTACGATGTCCATGATCATATTCAGGCGGTTAGCGCAAATTTGTTCGCCAATTGCCTGTTTAGAATCGAAAAACTTGTAGATGTAAGCCTTCGAGAAGCCTATCGACTTTGCGAGATCGGATACGGTGGTTTTCTCATAACCAAAATGGCCGAAGTGTTCAGTCGCGGCTGCGACCACCTGATCACGGATAGTATGTTCTGAGGGCCCCCTGCCGGGGTGAGTCGTGGTTTGCTTATTCATTTTTCCAGCTTAACGTAACATTTGCCGATTGACAAAAAGTGACCACTTGGTAATAAAGTCACAAATTAAGAGTGTTTCAAAGCGTATCCATGTTCCCTTAACGTCCCTTCGTACTGAGGATGAGTGCCGGTTAACTGACCGGTTGCGTAGTCGGACCGAATGATCGCAGGCCGGATGAACCGCTTGCTAAACATTATATTACTGCGTCTGCCGTACTAAAGAGAAATGCCCCCGACCGGCCAGCTTTGCCTTGATGGGAAGGATTTAATGACCTTGTGCCCAGCAAGCCAGTTACAGATGCGCTGGCGCAGAATCTGGACCTCGACCCCACCAGGACAGGTTCTCGGCTCAACACCGGACTTTAATCGTTACGGCACCAGCTCACTCCCAAGACTCACCGCACTGCATGCGCGGCAGTTTGAAAGGCGCGCAATCCAGTGCGCGCGATATCACGTTCCGATCTAAACCCCAGAAAAGTTATGGCGGGTGTTAAGTAATATCATGACAGGATCAAAGAAAACGGGCTTACTCTGTACGTATTGAAGCGGCACATCCGTTTAATTCCTCACACAAAATTCACCTACTAAGGAGTATGACCGTGCAGCACATTTCGGCGACTACGCGATTTACCTTTTCTCTACTTTTACTCACCGGATTCACGGCGACGTCACAGGCGGCTATCGATACGCCATCCCTCAATGCGGCAATGAAAACGATCGAGGATCAATCCGGTGGTCGCCTGGGCGTGGCGGTAATCGATACCGCAGACGGTTCTCGTTATGCCTGGCGCGGCGATGAACGCTTTCCCCTGTGCAGCACCAGTAAAGTGATGACGGTGGCCTACCTATTGAAAACCAGTGAAAAAGAGCCCAACCTGCTCGATCGCGCCATTCCTATAAAAAAAACCGACCTGGTCAACTACAATCCCATTACGCAACAACACGTTAACGCCACGCTGACCGTCGCTGAATTGAGCGCCGCCGCGTTACAATACAGTGACAACGCGGCCATGAATAAACTGCTGGCGCTCAGTGGCGGCCCGCAGGCTACCACCCAGTTCGCACGTACGCTTGGCGACGTAACATTTCGCCTGGACAGAAATGAACCCGGTTTAAATACCGCCCTTCCGGGCGATGCGCGTGATACCACCACGCCGCGCGCCATGGCGGAGAGTCTCAATAAACTGGTGTTAGGCAACGCCCTCGCGCCCGCGCAGCGAACCCAGCTGGCGACGTGGATGAAAGGCAATACCACCGGCGCAAACAGTATTAAAGCAGGCCTGCCGGCAGACTGGACGGTGGGCGACAAAACCGGCAGCGGCGATTACGGCACCACCAATGACATCGCCGTGATTTGGCCCAAAGACCGCGCGCCTGTGGTGCTGACAACCTATTTTACCCAGCACGCCAAAGACGCCAGCGCGCGCAAAGCGGTGCTGGCCAGCGCGGCGAAGCGCGTCGCTGAAGCCCTCAGTAAATAACGCCTGTCGCTTTATTCAGTCATCACGATCGGTCCACTCTGGACCGATTAACCGTAGACCAAAACGGCAGTGCCCCGCATAAAAACGCGTTGCAGGGTGAGGACGGCAGAATCTTAAGGAACAGCTCGTCCGTATCGGGCGAAAAATAAGTCACAGCGCTGCAAAACAGGTTCCCGCTTTTCGGCTGCGCCTGACAAGCCAGTGTGGCGGGTTGCCTGGCAGCAGCCCCTCTACTTTATGCTGCACGCGTGACAGCCGCGCGCCCCTCCATCTTCACTCCATATTGCGGAAATCGTCACTCCACGCGTGACGGGCAGACTCCCGTTTCGCCGCATTTACCTTAATTAGCTTGAGCGATGTCTGATAACAAAAAGCTCTGGCGGCGCATTAAAGCGCTATCTCTCTCGGCTTTTCACACGGTTTTGCGCGTTATCCGCAAGGAATGGCTTTCACCATTACGCCAAGGAAATGATTAACATGTCCGCCTTTTTTATCCAACGCCCCGTGTTTGCCTGGGTTGTGGCGCTTTTTATTGTGCTGTCCGGTATTCTGGCAATCCCACAGCTGCCGGTAGCGCAATATCCTGCCGTTGCGCCACCCAGCATGATTGTGTCCGCCTCCTGGCCTGGTGCCAGCGCCGAGGTGATGAATGATGCGGTGATTTCGCTGATTGAGCGTGAAATATCGGGGGTAGATAACCTGCTCTATTTCGAGTCAACCAGCGACAATAGCGGCATGGCGACCGTCACCGTAATCTTTAAGCCTGGCACCGACATCAAACAGGCGCAGATGGATGTGCAAAACCACCTTAAAGTGGTCGAGCCGCGCCTGCCTCAGACGGTAAAACAGAATGGCCTTACCGTGGAGGCCGCGGACGCCGGCTTCCTGATGATGGTGGGGTTGAAATCACCCACCGGCAGGTATCAAGAGGCGGATCTCAGCGACTACTTTGCGCGCAATCTTACTGACACGCTGCGCCGCGTGCCTGGCGTGGGAAAAATCCAGCTGTTTGGCAGCGAAAAAGCGCTGCGTATCTGGCTGGATCCCACTCGGCTTCAAGGCTATGGGCTGTCGGTCAACAACGTCTTGACGGCGATAAGCCAGCAAAACAGTGTGGTCTCTCCCGGTCGGGTGGGCGACGAACCCACGCAGTCGGGCCAGCGCGTGACCTACCCGATCAAGGTCCAGGGTCAACTCACCTCGGTGGAGGCGTTTGGCAATATTACCGTTAAGGCGACGGTGAATGGCGCCCGCGTGCGATTAGCGGATATCGCACGGATTGAGTCCGGACAGCAAAGCTACGCTTTTGCCATTCGCGAGAACGGCGTGCCGGCCACGGCGGCGGCGATTCAGCTTGCGCCGGGCGCCAATGCGCTCCGCACTGCAAACGATATCCATGCGGCGCTTGCCCAACTGGGCGACACCCTGCCCGAGGGCATGGCGCTCAGCGTACCGTTTGACACCGCGCCGTTTATTAAAATTTCCATTTGGAATGTGGTGCAGACCTTTGTTGAGGCCATGATCCTGGTGTTTTTCGTGATGCTGGTGTTTCTGCACAACGTGCGCTACACCCTCATCCCGGCGATTGTCGCGCCCATCGCACTATTGGGCACGTTTACGGTGATGCTGATTGCCGGCTACGCCATCAATATCCTGACGCTGTTTGGCATGGTGCTGGCGATCGGTATCGTGGTTGATGATGCCATTGTCGTGGTCGAAAATGTGGCGCGCCTGATGGCGGAGAAAGGCTTGTCGCCGGAAGCGGCAACGCGCCAGGCGATGCGTGAAATCACGCCCGCCATTATCGGCATGACGCTGGTGCTGACCGCCGTGTTTATCCCGATGGCCTTTGCTGACGGCTCAACCGGCATCATTTACCGTCAGTTCTGCATCTCAATGGCCGTGTCCATCCTGTTCTCCGCGTTTCTGGCGCTGACGCTAACGCCCGCGCTGTGCGCCACCCTGCTAAAAGCGGCGACGCCGCGCAACGGCGGTTTTTCCCAGCGGTTTGATCGCTATTTTCATGCTCTTTCGCAGCGTTATCGCACCGTATTGGGCGATGTTCTGCTGCGCGGTGGACGCATGCTGGCGCTGTATGCCGCGCTGCTGGCTGCGCTCTGTGCCGGGCTCGCTGCCCTTCCCTCCGCTTTTTTGCCGGAAGACGATCAGGGCTATTTTATGTCATCAATTCAACTCCCTGCGGATGCCACGCTGCCCCGAACCCTGGAAGTGGTCAAAACCTTCGAGCAGCAGCTGGCTCAGCGAGACGCGGTAAAAAGCAACGTGATGATCCTCGGCTTTAGTTTCACCGGTTCGGGCCCGAATACGGCGATGGCTTTTACTACGCTTAAAGACGCAACGCAACGCCGGGGGGCAACGGCGCAGACGGAAGCCGCGCTCATGCAATCGCGCATGGCGCGGGTGCCGGAGGCCGAGAGCCTGAGTCTGCTTCCACCGGCCATGCCGGATATGGGATCGTCAGCAGGCTTCACGTTCTATCTGCAG
This sequence comes from uncultured Pantoea sp., assembly GCA_913778495.1. Lineage (GTDB taxonomy): Bacteria > Pseudomonadota > Gammaproteobacteria > Enterobacterales > Enterobacteriaceae > Pantoea. The sequence goes on along the minus strand of CAJYVD010000030.1, from coordinate 61,726 downwards.
GATCGCGCGGGTCACGGCTACCACGCACTGAAGCGCGCCGCCCGGGAACTGGTGGCTTGCGCAAAGCAAAACGCCCTGTTAGCCGATGTCTCTATCGATGGTTTACCGGAAGGTAGCGCGCTGGTGCTGGATGTCGATCGAGAAAAAGCGGCAGCGTTGGGCGTCTCCTTTGATGATATTAACCAAGCGCTATCGGTCTCCACGGGCGCCTGGTACGTCAATGACTACACCAACAAGGGGCGCGTTCAGCAGGTTATCGTGCAGGCTGATGCGCCGTTCCGCATGCAACCTGCGCAGCTATTGCAGCTCACCGTGAAAAACCGTGGCGGGCAGATGGTGCCGCTCGCCCGTTTCGTTACGGCATCCTGGACACAGCAGGCGCAGCAGTTAACCCGCTATCAGGGCTATCCGGCTATCCGCATCACCGGCAGTGCCGCGCCGGGTGCCGCCAGCGGCAGCGCGATGGCCGCGATGGAGACGCTGGCGCGCCAGCTACCGTCGGGGTTTGTGGGTGAATGGGCAGGCAGCGCCCTGCAGGAGAAAGCCTCGGCGGCACAGCTGCCAGCACTGCTGGCGCTATCGGTGCTGGTGGTGTTTATGGTGCTGGCCGCCCTGTATGAAAGCTGGTCAATGCCGCTTGCGGTGATGCTGGCGGTGCCGCTCGGACTGATCGGCGCCACCTTCGCCACCCTGGTTACGCAGGGGGCCAACGACCTGTTCTTTAAAGTTGGCCTCATTACCCTGATTGGCCTGTCGGCCAAAAATGCCATTCTGATTGTCGAGTTTGCGCAACAGAAGCGGCTCGCGGGACAGGATCTGCTTAAGGCCACCTGTGCAGCCGCGCAGCAGCGACTTCGCCCGATCATCATGACGTCGTTGGCGTTTACCCTCGGGATGGTGCCGCTGATGCTGGCGCGCGGTGCAAGTGCCAATACGCAGCACGCCATGGGCACGGGGGTATTTGGCGGCATGATCAGCGGTACGCTGCTCACCCTGTTTTTTGTGCCGGTGTTTTATGTGCTGATTACGCGTGTTGCTGCGCGGCGCGGTTAACGCTGTGCAGCAGAACAGGATCAGAGCACGGCGACAACCGTAAACTCTTCCACCACCAGCTCCATCTCCTCAGAAAAGCTGCCCGCGCGGGTGAAGAACGCTTGATGCGCCGTGCGCCAGTAGTCCAGGCTTAGATCGCCTTCGCCTTCCTGACGCGCCAGCGCCTCGGTGACGTCGCAAAAACGCACCACGCGCAGCGCCATGATCCTGATCACGCACACCGGCGCCCCCTGGCCGTCGAGCAGAATGTGATAGCTGCCCGGTTTGGGGGCGTCGTCATCCTGGCAAAACGCGCTGAGCGAACCGCAGGTGGCGGTTTTCTTACCCGCGACCACCAGCGCGGCGAGCTGATTCGCCAACGCGGGACTGTCGCCCATGGCCCAGGCCTTGGCACCGGGATACTGCTGCTGTAACGCTTCGATGTTCTGCATAAACGTGTCCTTACGTGATAAATGAAAATAGGGCGACAGTGCGCGCCCTGACTCGCCTCCACGCCGTTATGACGTGAGCGGCTTTTTCATTGACGGCGAGGTGTGCGGGATAAAGTCATGGCGCGTGTAAAACGGGAGCGCCTCCTGGCGTGCATCAAGGAAAATCGCCCCCATCGCACGGCTCTGTGCTTCACGCGTGGCAAACTCCAGCAGCGCCTTGCCGATGCCCGCGCGGCGGCACTGTTCATCCACCACCAAATCATCAATGTGCAAATGAAAGCCCCGGGCCAGCGTATGCACCGGCCTGCAGCCCATCACGCCCACTAGCGCCCGATCGTTAAACGCCCCGACCAGCATATAGCCGTTCAGCGTCTGGATCTGCACGCTCGTCAGAAACGCCTCGCGCGAGAGCGTGCGCAGCTGGGCGATCAGCGGATACGCACCCGGCCACTCATCGGGCCGTAACGTTCTTGTAAGCATATGAATATTCTTGCATTAAGGATGGATATTGACGTTATAGCGCGTTTCAGGCCGCCCTGACAAGCGCCCACGCTTCCGTGAACTGGCTCTCAGAACGCCACACTGCCTGGCGCTTTCGCTTGTGTAAAAAAAACGCAGGCGTATAAGTAATACAACTTCACAAATATTCGTGAAAAAGAAAAGAACAACACAAACCGACTCGTAAGGGTGTCGCCATGTCTGAACTTAAGTTTGCCACGCGTCTCAACTCCTTCGCCTCAGGTGCCCACCTGTACTGGCCTGAGCTGCAGGGAAAGCCCTCGGTGTTACAGATGATCCAGCGGGCAGGAACCGTGCAGGGCCTCACCCACCTTGATTTGAACTACCCCCAGCATATGGTCACGGATATCTCCACCATGAAGCAGGCCATCGAAGATGCCGGTCTGGCCGTGAACGGCATGCAGATGCGCTGGGATGCCCCGCAGTTTAAAATCGGCGCGTTTACCCATCCCGATGCCAGGGTGCGGCGCGAGGCGATCGCACTCACCCAGCGCGGTATTGATGCCGGGCGCGAATTTGGCGCCACGCTGATGACGCTCTGGATGGGGCAAGACGGCTTCGATTACTGTTTCCAGGCAGATTACAAGAAGCTGTGGGACGACGCCGTCTCCGCCGTGCGCGAAGTGGCGGAATACGCACCCGACATCGATATCAGCATTGAGTACAAACCCAACGAGCCGCGCGCCTATAGCATCTTTCCCAATGCCACCACCTGCCTGCTGGCGGTCGACGAGGCCGGTTGCCCGAACCTCGGGATCACGCTGGATTTTGCCCACGTGCTGTTTGCCAATGAAGTGCCGGCTTTCGCCGCCGCCATGGTCGCCCGCCGCTCGCGCCTGCTGGGATTGGATCTCAATGACGGGTGGGGAAAACGCGATGACGGGTTAATGGTGGGATCGGTGAATCCGCGCGCTACGCTGGAATTTCTCTGGCAGATGCAGCGCGACGGCTACCGTGGCGCCTACTACTTTGACACCTTCCCGGACGCCAGCGGGCTGGATCCGGTGCGCGAAGCCGAGATCAACATCGCCACCGTTAAGCGTCTGCTGACGCTGTGCCAACAGCTCGATAACAACCCCGCGCTGGAGGACGCTATCCGCCGCCAGGATGCGGTGGCGTCACAGCAGATCGTCAATGACATCCTGCTCGCGCGCTAAAGCAACAGCGCTGCCGTGCCCCTACAACAATAAAAAGGTCGCCCTATGAAAAAATGCTTACTCTCCGCCCTGGCTTCCGCCCTGCTGTGCTCCAGCGTGTATGCCGCCACCCTGCCGCCGCTGAAATCCGATTCGGAGCCCGACCGCACCGATTGGACTCAGCTTGAGAGCAAATACGGTGCGATGCCGAAGGTGGACAAAACGCTGAAAATTGGCGGCGTGGCCAAAACGCTGACCAACGAATACTGGCGCTTGCTCGGCGAGGGCTACCAAAACGCGGCGAAAAAATACGGTATTACCGTGGCGTATCAAGCCGCCGCCAACGAAGACGACCAGCTGGGCCAGCTGTCCATTGCCGAAACGCTGCTTGAACAGGGTTTCAACGGCCTGCTGATCTCCCCGCAAACCGACATCAACCTGGAGCCCGCGCTGGAAGCCGCCAACAGTAAAGGCATCCCGGTGGTCAACGTCAACGATGCGGTGGTACCGGGCGTGCGCTACTACGTGGGGAATGTACAAAAAGACAACGGCGTACGCGTCGCGAAGTGGTTTATCGCGCACTACCCCAACGGCGGCAAGGTGGCGGTCATTGAGGGGCAGCCGGGCGTGTATGCCGCTGGGCAGCGCACCGCGGGCTTCAGAGAGACGCTGCAGGCAAACGGCAAATTCACCCTGGTGGCCAGCGTGCCGGCCAACTGGAGCCGCGAGCAGGCGTACAATGCCGCGTCAACCATTCTGCAGCAGCACCCTGATTTAATTGGCTTTTATGCCAATAACGACACCATGGCGCTCGGCGTGGTGGAAGCCGTGCGCGCGCAGAACAAAGCCAAACAAACCGCGGTCTTCGGCACCGACGGCATTTCTGACGCCTATGCCTCGATCAAGCGCGGTGAACTCACCGGCACCGTGGACAGCTTTCCGGTGTTAACCGGCGAGGTGGCGATGGAGGTGATTTTGCGCGTGATTAACGGCCAAACGCTCTCACGCGTGGTGTCCACGCCACAGGCGTTGATCACCAAAGAGAATGCCGAGGCGTTTTCCACGAAAGACAACGCCAGACTGCGCCAGCTGCTGGCGCAGCAGTGATTCAGGCGGCGTGCGTATGGAACAGTATCGCTTAGTGATGCGCGGCATCAGCAAAACTTACGGTCAGGCGGCGGCGCTGCAAGAAGTGGAGCTCAAGGTGCGTCCCGGCGAGGTGCACGCGCTGATAGGCGAGAACGGCGCCGGTAAATCTACCCTGCTCAATATTCTTTCCGGGGTGCGTTCCGCCGATCGGGGTGAGATTTATGTCAACGGTGCGCCGGTGCAGATCAAGCATCCACTCGCTGCCCGGCATGCTGGTATCGCCATGATCCATCAGGAATTACAGCACGTACCCGCGCTCTCCGTCGCGCAAAACATGTTTCTTGGCCGCCCCCTGACCCGCGCCGGCGGGCTGTGGGTCGATCGCCGCGCGCAGCTTGCCCGCGCGCGGCATATTTTAAAGCAGCTCGATCCCAGCATCGATCCGGCGATGCCTATCGGGCAGCTAAAAGTGTCACAGCAGCAGATCGTTGAAATTGCCCGCGCGCTGCTGGATGAGGCCACCCTCATCGCGATGGATGAACCCACCTCCAGCTTGACGCCGCGCGAGTTCACGCGCCTCGCGGAGGTGATCGCGGATCTCAAATCCACCGGCGTGGCGCTGATTTACGTCTCGCACAAGATGAACGAAATTTTTCAGGTGTGCGACCGCGCGACCATCCTGCGCGACGGCCGTCTGGTTGGTGAGGTGACGATTGCGGAAGAAACCGAGGCGCGCATCGTGGCGAAAATGGTCGGACGCAACATTGAGAAGCAGGCGCACCACAGCTGGGCCACCGAACGCACGGTGCTGCGCGTGGACAATCTCGCCCGTGACGGCGTGATCCACCCCGCCTCCTTCACGGTCGCCGCCGGCGAAGTGCTGGGCGTGTCCGGCCTGGTGGGCGCAGGCCGCACCGAACTGCTGAAACTGATCGCCGGCGTGGATAAGCGTTCGGCAGGCAAAGTGTTGGTGAACGATCGTCCGGTGGCTAACCACAACGTTAGCGCGGCGATACGCGCGGGCATTGGTCTGGTCCCTGAAGATCGGAAAAAGGAAGGCATTATTAAGGCGCGCGCGGTGAAACTCAACATGGCGCTGCCGTCGCTGCGTAACTTCACGCTATTCGGCTTGATTCGTAAAGTTTTGCTGAACCGGACAGCGAATAGCGTAATGAGCGAGGTCAAACTGCGTCCGCTGGATATTGAAAAAACCATTGGCACGCTCAGCGGCGGTAATCAGCAGAAGGTGATTATTGGCCGCTGGCTGGCGGCGGATACCGAGGTCTTTTTATTCGATGAACCCACCCGAGGCATTGATATTGGCGCCAAGGCGGAAATTTATAACTTAATTGAAAAGCTGGCTCAGCAAGGCAAGGCCATTGTGGTGGTCTCCTCGGAAATGACGGAAATACTCCGCGTCTCCGACCGCGTATTAGTGATGCGTGAAGGGAAAATCACGCGCGAATTACGCGATAGCGAGATTACTGAAGAGAATATTGCCCGCTTCGCCATTCACGATCCCAAAGACGCGGTGTAACGCCCCGGCTGTATTTCTATAAAGGCACTGTTATGACAACGCAAAATAGTCTTCAACCGTCTGTACGTTTCACCCCGCGCTGGCATCTCAACCTGCGCGATGCGGGCACATTGATTGGGTTAGCGATCATTGTCGTGACCTTTTCTTTTTTAACGCCGGTATTTTTCACCCTGCCGAATCTGCTGAATATTTTACAGCAATCCTCCATTAACGCGCTGATTGCGCTGGGGATGACGCTGGTGATCATTTCGGGTGGCATCGATCTCTCAGTGGGTCCTACCGCCGCCCTCGCGGCGATACTGGGTGCGACCATGATGGTGGCCGGCGTGCCGGTGCCGCTGGCAATTTTGGCAACCTTGAGCATTGGCGCGCTGTGCGGCCTCTTCAGCGGCGCCCTGATCGCCTACGCCGGCCTGCAACCTTTTATCGTCACCCTGGGTGGACTCTCTTTGTTTCGCGCCGTCGCGCTGATTTACTCCGGCGGTAATCCGGTGTTTGGTATTCCCGTGGCGTTTCGCAGCGTGATCAATAGCGCAGTGCTGGGGGTGCCCACCCCGATTGTGATAGCGGCGGTAATTGCCTTGGTGCTGTGGCTGGTCATGAACAAAACGCCGCTGGGAGAATATATCCTGGCGGTGGGCGGCAACGAGGAAGCGGCGCGCGTAGCGGGCGTCCCGGTGAAGCGCACCAAAGTCACCGTCTACATTATCTCCGGTGCGCTGGCGTCGCTGGCTTCGCTGGTATTGATTGGCCGCCTGGGTGCCGCTGAGCCGACGATCGGGAACTTATGGGAGCTGGATGCCATCGCCGCCGCCGCGATTGGCGGCGCCTCCCTGATGGGCGGCAAGGGCAGTATCGTCGGCACGCTCGTCGGTGCCATCATTCTGGGGGCGCTGCGTAACGGGTTGACGCTGCTGAATATCCAGGCGTTTTATCAATTGCTCGCTACCGGCCTGATCATTATCATCGCAATGTTAATTGACCGGGCAACCAGAGGCAGGTAATGAAGCAAGATCCGCGAGCGATTGGTGCACAAATACGGATGCGCCTCCCCCAGTTAACGCCGCTTGAACGGCGCGTGGTGGAAGCCATTTTGGCCAGAACAGATATTGATGAACAAACGCCGCTGCAAGAAATTGCCGACGAAAATAATGTGTCTCAGGCAATGATTGTCAAAATTGCCAAAAAGCTCAACTTTACTGGCTACCGTAATTTTCGTAGCGGATTAATTTATTACAACCAGTCGGAAGTGGCCGGGCTGCATGCGGATATTGAACCCAATGACTCGTCGGAACAGTTATTAAGTAAAGTATTCCGGACATCCATACAGGCGCTGGAAGAGACGCTGTCGATTCTCGATATTTCTGAATTTAATCGCGCCGCGGAAAGTTTATTTAAAGCACGGCATATTGATTTATACGCCGTGGGCGGTTCAGCGGCGGTGGCGCGCGATCTTTCCCACAAGCTGCTGAAGATCGGGATTAAATCAACGGCCTATGACGATGCCCACATTATGCTGATGTCCGCCGCCGTGCTGTCCGATGACGATGTCGTGATTGCTATCAGCCATTCAGGCTGCACGCGGGCGGTGAACGATCCCATTAAGCTTGCCGCGCGTAACGGCGCCAAAATTATTGCCATCACCAACTATGCCGAGTCGCCTATTGCGCGCAGTGCGCACGTGGTACTCAACTCCACCTCTCAGGGATCGCATCTGCTGGGTGAAAATGCCGCCTCGCGCATTGCGCAGTTAAATATCCTCGACGCGCTGTTTGTGGCGATTGCGAAAAAGGATATGGCGCGGGCGGAAAAGAACCTGATGAAAACGCAGCATGCGGTTCAAAATATGCGGGAATACTGACTATGACAAAAATCGCGGTAATGGGGAGCCTGCACTACGACATTTTGCTGACAGCGCATCATCGCCCGGAAAAAGGGGAGACCGTGATGGGCAGCGATTGCCGCTACGCCTTTGGCGGAAAAGGGGGTAATCAGGCCCTGGCGCTGGCAAAAGCGGGCGCGGAGGTGATGTTCGCCGGCGCGGTAGGCGACGACGCGCAGGGCCACTTTTTACGCGAGGCGCTGCGCGCGGCCCGCGTGGATACGCGCTATGTTCAGACCATTGATGACATGGCGTCAGGCATGAGCGTGGCCATCACCGACGCGGAGGGCGATTACGGCGCCGTGGTGGTCAGTAACGCCAATCAGCACATTGCGCCCGAGATGTTCGACGCAACTCCCTTCTGGCAGGGCGTCAGCCTGCTGGTGCTGCAAAATGAAGTGCCTGAGGCCATTAATCTGCACGCGGCGACATGCGCCAGGCAACGCGCCGTGCAGGTATGCCTCAACGCCGCACCGGCGCGACCGCTGAGCCCCGCGCTGACGGCGCTGATTGATGTGCTGGTGGTGAACGCGATTGAAGCGCGCGACATGAGCGGCGTCGCGGTCAACGATCTCGCCACGGCGGCACGCGCGGCGCAGGCCTTGAGCGCACATTTCCCCCGCGTGGTGGTGACGGCGGGCGAACACGGCGTCGCGTTCTGCGAGGCGGGCCACTCCTGCCAGACGCTGGCGGCGCAAAAGGTGGTATTGATCAGTACGCACGGGGCCGGTGACTGCTTTACAGGCACCCTTTGTGCAGCCTTAGCGCGCCACGAGGCATTTTCTGACGCCGTGATCGCGGCCAACGCCGCGGCCGCCCGGCACGTCTCTGGCCGCGCGGAGAATCGCTAAAATACGCGACGTTATTCAGGCCTGACTGTAAAAATAAAGCGTGAGCATAGCCACACTCTGTAATAAACGGCATTTTCTGCGGTAATGTGACGGCGATAATTCTTATCGCAGACATTTTATTTTTTTAACTTCGCGACCTTTTCATTCACCACGCTCGGGAGTGTGATATGCCCCCTATTACTTTGCATCTGCACAAATCCTTTTTCCGATCACAGCCTATGGAAATTATCCGCGCAGCGGGATGCCGCGCAGAACTGTTTATTTATGACACCGGCATCGAAGCCGTGCGACTTATTAATCAACGCGGCCACCTTATCGTTCTACCTTATTATGGTCAGATCATCTGGCAGGCTTTTTTTGATGGCGTTGATCTGACGATGGAGAGCCATTTTCGCGCGCCGCGCCCCGCCAGCGATATTGTCGGCACCTATGGCTGCTTTATGTTTCACTCCGGTTTGCTGAGAAACGGTAACCCCGGCGCAGAGGACACCCACGCGCTGCACGGTGAAATGCCGGTGGCCCCCATGGACAGCGCCCGCATCGAAACCGGCATTGACGACCAGGGGCCGTGGCTGTCGCTGGTCAGCGAACGGGAATACCTGATGGGCTTCGGCGACCACTATCGGGCGCAGCCACGCGTAACGCTGCGCCCGGACAGCGCGCTGTTTGAGATCGGCATGGAGGTCGAAAATCTGTCACAGAACCCCATGGAATTGATGTATATGTGCCACGCCAACTTCGCCTATGTAGAAGGCGGCGCGCTGATACAACCCACCTCGTTTAGCGCGGCGGATACCGTGATTCGCACCTCGGTGCCGGGGCTGGTTAAGGCCGATGACGCCTATCTGCAGCGGCTGGAGAGCCTGAAGCGCGATCCCCGCCACACGGCGGTGGTCTCCGCGGCGTTACAGCCCGATCCGGAACTGGTTTTTTCGTTGAAAAACCTTCGCCCCGTCGCGGATGGGCGCGTGCACATGCTGCTTCAGCGCCCCGCTGGTGATGCCTTTATGGTGCAGTACCACCCGCAAGAATTTTCGCATCTTATCCGCTGGATCCTGGCTAACCCGATGCAAAAAGTGTGTGCCTTTGCCATGCCGGCGACCTGCGGCGTAGAGGGATACCACCGCGAGAAAAACGCCGGCAATGTGCGCACCCTCGCAGGGGGCGAACGCGCGCAGTTTACGGTGAAGCTCGGCTATCTCACCGCTGAGGAGAGCCCGGCGGAAGCAGCGCGTATTCGCGCCGCCTACGCCGCGTCTCCCCTCCATGAGACGAAGGATGTGTGAGCTTTATCAAAGAAGAAATCTTTCCCGCTGTGAAGTAATTTACTTTATTAAAAATTGCAGTAAAGTCCTTAGTGAGCCGGCACAATATACGCGGTATGTCCGGCGAGAAAAAGAAATAAGCCTGATGCTTATCCTTCTTTTTCTTAAATGAGTTGACTACCCACGTTTCGGGCTTTGTTAATTGCACTGCTTTTTTTAAATAAAAAGCAGCGTGAATGTATTCACCCGCTTTTAAGCCGAACCGTCATACGCACTTTTATTTTATTCAGGGGTATCACATGAATCGCCGCACGATTATTAAACTCAGCCTTTCCGCATTATTATCCTTAAGCATGGGTTTCACTCTGCCCGCCTTTTCCGCATCAGAAACAAAAACCATGGTCACCGTGGTAAAAGAAGCGGGCATCCCATGGTTCAATATTCTTAATCAAGGCCTGAAGGAAGGCGGCGAAAAATATAATCTGAAAACCTCTATGGTCGGCCCTACCCGTGCGGATCCGGCGCAGCAGGTAAAATTAATTGAAGATTTGATTGCCAAAAAAGTGGATGTCATCGGCCTTGTGCCACTGGACACCAAGGTCACCGCGCAGGTGGTTAAACGCGCGCGCGACGCCGGCATCATGGTGATCACTCAAGAGGGGCCCAACCAGCCGGGCAAAACGTGGGATGTAGAGTTAATCAGCGCCCAGGCCTATGGCGAGGCCCAGATGAAAGCGCTGGCCCGTGAAATGGGTGAGAAAGGCGAATATGTGGTGCTGGTAGGCACCTTGACCACCACCGGCCACAATCAGTGGGCTGACGCCGCCATCGCTTACCAAAAAGCCCACTATCCCAATATGAAGCTGGCGACGGATCGTCTTCCCGGCGCCGACTTTATTGATGAGTCTGAACGTGTGACGCAAGACGTCCTTAAAGCGCACCCTAACGTAACAGGGATTATGTCGATGGGATCGAACGGCCCGATCGGCGCAGGTAACGTGTTGAAAAAACGCCATCTGGAGAAAAAGATCGCGCTGGTGGGCACCACCATTCCCTCGCAGGCGCGCGCCTATATTATGTCGGGCGTGATCCGTGAAGGTTTCTTGTGGAGCCCGAAAGAGGCGGGACTGGCGATGACTGCCGTAGCCCGTCTGGCATTGGATAAAACCGACTTTAAAACCGGCATGACGATCCCAGGTTTGGGTGAGGCCACGGTAGACAGCGCCAACAACGTGATCATGGTGGATCGCATCCTGCAGATCACCAAAGCCAATATCGACGACCTCGTTAAACTCGGCCTCTGAGGCCTCCCGCTGTGAACGGGCCCGCGTGCGGGCCCTTTTTCTCCGTATCCGGAATGGCTAAGGGGTGCATTATGCCCACATTTTTACAACTCGATGGCATCTCAAAAGCGTTTGGCGGCGTGCGCGCCCTGTCAGATGTCAGCCTGTCGCTTGAAGAGGGCGAGGTGCACTGTTTATGCGGTCAGAATGGCTGCGGAAAATCGACATTAATCAAAGTCATGGCCGGGGTTCATCAACCTGAACCGGGCGCGCGTATCACCATCAAAGGCCAGAATGTGTTTCCGCTTTCGCCGGTAGACAGCACCCGGCTGGGCGTGCAGGTGATCTACCAAGATCTCTCGCTCTTTCCCAATTTAACCGTGGCCGAGAACATCGCCATTGGCGAGCACGCGGGCGGCTTTAAGCGCGTCAACTGGAAGCAGCTGCGCGCGGTTGCCGCCGAGGCCGTACAGCGTATCGGCGTCTCACTCAATTTAGACGACAAGGTCGCAGATATCTCCATCGCCCAGCGCCAGCTGGTCGCCATCTGCCGGGCCATGGCCGCCAATGCGCGACTGGTGATCATGGATGAACCCACCTCCTCGCTCACCCGCCATGAAGTGGACGCCCTGTTGCGCTTGACCCAGCAGTTGAAGCAGCGCGGTATCACTATTGTGTTCGTCAGCCATCGGCTCGATGAAGTGCTGGAGATTGCCGACCGCGTCACGGTGATGCGCGATGGAGTCAAGCTGGGTACCTGGGACGCCCGCGAGATGTCAGACAAAAAGCTGGCGACGCTGATGACGGGCAAAACCTTCCACTATGAATCCGTCGCCAAAGCGCGACCAGAAACCGAGACGGTGCTGGCGGTACACAACCTCTCACGCGCCGGCGAGTACCAGGATATTTCGCTGGATATTCGCCGCGGTGAAATTCTCGGGCTTACTGGCTTACTGGGCTCGGGACGCACGGAGCTCGCGCTGAGTTTATTTGGCTTGACGCGCCCGGATCGCGGTGAAATCAGGCTACACGGTTCGCCGGTGCGGCTGCGATCCAACCGCGACGCCATCGCCCAAGGCATTGCCTATTTATCAGAGGATCGGCTGGCGCTGGGACTGGTGCTGGAGCAATCCATCAGCGACAACATCACGCTTTCGGTGGTGGAAAAATTGGTCAACGGCGTCGGGTTGATCCGGGAAAAAGCTTATGCCGCAGCGGTGAAGCACGCGATTGCCTCGCTCACCATTAAAGCGGGCGATCCCGAGAACAAAGTGAAAACCCTCTCCGGCGGGAACCAGCAGCGGGTGGTGCTGGCCAAATGGCTGGCGACCCAGCCCAAGTTATTGATTCTTGATAGCCCAACGGTCGGCGTAGATATTCACGCGAAAGACGGTATTTACGCCATTGTAAGAGAGCTCGCCGCCAGCGGCATCGCGATCCTGATGATCTCCGATGAAATTCCCGAGGTCTATTACCACAGCGATCGGGTGCTGGTGATGCGTGGTGGACGGTTGCAGGGCGAATTTTACCCTGGCCAGTGCAGCGAAGAAGCCTTAAAGGAGGCGGTAAATGCGTAATGCCCTGCTGCGTTTCCTGCACTCTCACGAGTGCCGCTTATTGACGGTGCTGGCCGTCATGATCGCGCTTCTCACCCTCTTCACCTCTGAGTTTGCCACCCTGCAGAACCTGCTGGATGTCACCGGCGCGACGGCGTTTATCGGTATTATGGCCGCGGGGCTGCTGGTGGTGATCATCACCGGCGGGATCGATCTCTCGTTTGCCGCCACCGCGTCTATTACCCAATATGGCGCGCTGACTTTAGCTAATCACGTGGGGCTGGGCTGGCCGGGCGTGTTTGCCGTTGCCGTTGGCCTTGGCATCCTGCTTGGCGTGATCAACGGCTTGCTGGTGAACGTGTTACGTACGTCGGCGCTGATCATTACGATTGCCACGCTGAACGTGTTTTTTGGCGTGCTCCTGACGGTCACCGGAGGCGCCGACATCTTTATGCTGCCCGACTGGTTCAACGCCGGCATTGAAATCGTGTTTTATACCGATGCGCAAGGCAACCCTTACGCGCTGAACCTGCAGATCATGGCGCTGGTGCTGGCGTTTGTGCTGACCTGGCTGCTGCTCAACCGGAGTAACACTGGCCGCCAGATTTACGCCATGGGCGGCAATCCGGACGCCGCGCAGCGCGTGGGCTTTAACGTGTTTCGCCTGAATATTCTGGTCTATGCCTGGATGGGTGCGCTGGCCGGTCTGGCGTCGCTGGTTCAGGCGCAGCTGGCCCAATCGGTCTCCCCCACGGCGCTGGTTGGCCGTGAGCTGGATGTGGTCGCTGCGGTGGTCATTGGCGGCGCCAGTCTGATGGGGGGCAAAGGCACCGTGCTGGGCACCGTGCTCGGCGTGGCGCTGATCGCCATCATGCAAAACGGCCTGATATTGCTGGGTATCTCCTCCTACTGGTCACTGTTCAGTACTGGCCTGGTGATTATCGCCGCCATGATCATGATGGCGCGCGAAACCCGTAAACAGAACAAGCTCGTCGAAGAAGGAGCGGTGACATGAACACCACGCTGTATGAAAAAATGGGGCTGCGCCTCGGGACCACCAATGTCCGGCTGCTGTTTATCCTGATAGTGATGGTGATTGGCCTGGGGTTGGTAGAGGGCGACAAACTGTTTGCCGCTTCTGGTCTGCGCTCCATGGGCTTTCAGCTGCCTGAACTGGGCTTTCTCGCCCTGGCGATGATGATCCCGATGCTCTCCGGCGGTATCGATCTCTCCATCATCGCCACGGCCAATCTGTGCGCCCTCACCGTGGCCTACACCCTCACCGCCTTTATGCCGGACGCCCACGGCGCGATGGGCGGAATGGTGCAACTCGGCGCCCTACTGCTGGGCCTGCTGCTCGCCGCCGTGGTGGGATTACTCAACGGCGTACTGGTGGCGTACCTGCGCGTACCGCCGATGCTGGCAACGCTCGGCACCATGACCACGGTGAAAGGCTTAGCGATTGGCATTAGCCACGGCGACGTGATTTCCGGTTTTCCTGCGCCAGTGGTGTTTATTGGCAATGGCACCGTAGCGGGGATTCCTTTCGCGCTGATCGTGTTTGCCTTGGCGGTGATTCCGCTGAGCATCTTTGTCAACAAGACGCCGCTGGGTAAATCGATCGCCATGATTGGGTCCAATGAGCGTGCGACCTTCTATTCCGGCATTGATACGCGCCGCAGCTTGCTTTGGGTCTACCTGATTTCCGGTATTTTCGCGGGCATTGCCGGCATTATCATGATGGCGCGCTTCGACTCCGCCAACGCCGCTTACGGCGAGAGTTATCTGCTGGTGGCGATTCTGGCGGCGGTGCTGGGCGGTGTTGATCCGCTGGGCGGCTTTGGCCGCGTGAGTGGCGTGATCCTCTCGCTGATTATTCTGCAAATGGTCTCCACGGCCTCGATCCTGCTCGATTTAAGCCAGTTCATTACGCTCGCACTGTGGGGAGGGATTTTGATCGCCGCGTCGGGTGGCGTGGTGGCGAAGGCGTGGCTGACCGAACGCCTGAAAACGCGCAGCAAACGCGCAGTCGGGGTGCGCAAAGCGGGCTAATGTGACGCCGTTCGCAGCGTGACGGTGAGCGCAGACGCTTTTAGCCTGACCGTTGCGCCGGCCGAATGGACGCAGTCACCCCGGCACGCGTTGCGTCACAGCGCGTGGAGCGATTGGCTCAGCGCCTGAATCATGTCGCGTACCGCCGCTTCGCGCCGGCGATAGTAGGTCCATTTGCCAATTTTACTGGCTTCAAGCAGGCCCGCGTCGTGCAGGGATTTGAGGCAAAGCGAGGTGGCGGGCTGCGATAAGCCCGCCTTGTCCTGAATGAGACTGGCACACACGCCATACTGGTCGAAGGGAAAAAGTTGCGTATACTCTGCAAACGCTTCGTCCGGACACTTCAGCCATTTCAGTACCGCCACCCGCGTGGGGTTGGCCAGCAGTTTAATGGCATTTTCGGGTGACATGCTGTCTCCATACCTTAGACAGAATAAAAAGGATAATCAGTATAGCCTTTTCGGGTACCGCCATACAAAGCGCCACTGTCTACCGGATTGAGCGGATAGCCCCCTTTCAAACGCGCCGGCAAGTCGGGGTTAGCGATAAAGGGACGCCCGAAGCCAAACAGATCGCCCCACCCGTTTTCCAGCATGGCTTGCGCCTTGGCCTGGGTATAGCGCCCGGAATACATAATGGGCGCGCGGAAGGCTTTGCGCAGCGCGCGCCGGAAGCTCTCTGGCAAATCGGGGCTGTTGTCCCAGTCTGCTTCTGCAATCGATAAATAGCCGATGTTAAGCGCATCCAACATCGCGGCAGCCTGAATGTAGGTGGCGTGCGGATCGCTCTCCACCAGCCCCAAATACACCCGCGTTTCATCGGTGCTCGAAAACAGCGGCGCAAGACGCACGCCGACGCGCGCACTGCCGAACACGCTGCTTACCGCTTCCGTGACCTCGCGCAAGAACCGCAGGCGATTCTCCAGCGAGCCGCCATATTCATCGTCGCGGAAATTGGTGTGCTCGGAAATAAACTGGTTGATCAAATAGCCGTTGGCCGCGTGCAGTTCAACACCATCAAAGCCTGCGGCTTTCGCGTTCTCTGCGGCCGTGCGGTAAAGCGCCACCACGGCTTTCACCTCGGCGGTGGTCATGGCGCGTGGCGCGCTGGGTGGCGTAAGCTCCCCCGCGCCAGGCGCGGTTTCAACGAACACGCGCACGCCGGTGGCCGGTATCGCTGATGGCGCAATCGGCGCCTGTTGCCCTGGCTGCAAAGCGGTATGCGACACGCGGCCGACGTGCCACAGTTGGCAAAAGATCGTCCCGCCCTCGGCGTGAACCGCGTCGGTCACCTTTTTCCAGCCCGCCACCTGCGCGGGCGTGTGAATGCCCGGCGTCCAGGCATAGCCCTGACCGCGCGGTTCAATTTGCGTGCCTTCGGTGATCATCAGACCGGCGCTGGCGCGTTGGCGATAGTAATCCACCATCATGTCACCCGGAATATTGCCCGGCTGTTCACTGCGGCAGCGGGTCAGCGGCGGTAGCGCGATGCGGTGGCGCAACGTCAGCCCACCGAGCGTCAGGGGAGAAAAAAGCGACGACATAGTCCTGTTCCTTTATTGAAAATGTCCGCGCATTATATTTATGCATTTAAATTTGTAAATGTGTAATCCGTGCGGTTTTGTCCAACTCACGTCTTGCGCGCACGGCGTAAAGGCCCTTTCAACCGCCTCTGTGTCAGAGGCGGTAAACGCTAATCAGTGGTGCAGCAGATCGTCCACAATCGCTTCTTTACTCAGCTGATACGGGAAAAAGGTAGGCCAGTTTTCCAATTGGCTAAACAGCGCGTCCTGCGAAACGTTGCCGGTGAAAATATGAAAATGACCGGACTTCCTCGGACCGATGATGTGATCGCTAAACTGCACAAATTTTGGCGCGGCGCTGGTTTGATCGCTGCAGGCAAACAGGTAGCGCACCCCTTTTTTGCCCGAAACGTAATGAAGAATTTTATGGCCCTGATACACGTAGCGACACGCGTGGGTTACGCCGTTTTCAGTAAATTCCATCACGCCGTTTTCAATGCCAATTTCCGTGATCGCGCTGGCATAGCCAGTTAAGTAATAGTTTTTTACCGCGCTAAACGTCGTGCTTTTATCCGCCTCGGCTTTTTGACGAAACACCGGATCGAGCGTGCCGTCCTGGGCATAAGGATAAATCGACTGCCAGACGCCGTCCCAATCGCTCAGCGGACGATCCTGCACATCGCTGTCGCTAAACACCCCTTTTGCCGCCTGTCTTTCCTTCTCGCTGAGCGGCGCGCCGTGCGCATGATCGCCATGCGCGAAAACCGCGTGGCTCACCAACAATCCCAGAAGTACGCTACCGAACTGCAATCTCATTCGTGTCAATCCTCTCTGTTTTTTGTTGTTACAATATAACATAACAAAAGAGCATGTGAACGTTTTCTTCCCCGCGCTTGATTGCCGCGCATGCAGCAGGCCGAAAAGCGAGAAATGTCACTTTTTGATAGGCGATTGTCAGTTGCTGGTGCGTTTTTCGCCGCGCCAGCACGCAAACTGGACGCTGATACTCATAAGGAGCTATGCGATGTTAACGATCCCCTCACGCAAATATCAGCCCCATCCGCCGGTGATGTTACCAGACAGGCAGTGGCCGAGCGCCACCCTGACCCGCGCGCCCCGCTGGCTTTCCACCGATTTACGCGACGGCAACCAGGCGCTGGCGGAGCCCATGGATAAAGCGAAAAAGCTGACGTTTTGGGCGCTGCTGTTGCGCTGTGGCTTTACGGAAATTGAGGTCGCTTTTCCTGCCGCCTCGCAGACCGAATTTGATTTTGTGCGCACCTTGATTGAAGAGGATCGGGTGCCCGCCGACGTTACGCTCCAGGTGTTGACGCAGGCGCGCAGCGATTTGATTGACCGCACCTTCGCCTCACTGCTCGGCGCGCGTAAAGCAACCGTGCATCTCTACAACGCCACGGCGCCGCTGTTTCGCGAAGTGGTATTCCGTCAGACGCGTGAGGAGATCGTGCAGCTTGCGGTGACAGCGGCGCGACAGATTCGGCAGCGCTGTGCCGCCGCGCCAGAAACGCACTGGACGTTTCAATACTCCCCCGAAACCTTTTGCTTTACCGAGCCAGATTTTGCGCTGCAAATTTGTGAAGCGGTCGCCGACGCGTGGGAACCGAGCGCCGAACGCCCGATGATTATCAACCTGCCGGCCACGGTCGAGGTCAGCACGCCCAACGTGTACGCCGATCAGATTGAACATTTTTGTCGCCACTTTTCACGCCGTGAGCAGGTGTGCATTAGCGTGCATACGCATAACGATCGCGGCACGGGCGTTGCCAGCGCCGAGCTCGCGCTGTTGGCGGGCGCAGAGCGCGTAGAAGGCTGCCTGTTTGGTAACGGCGAGCGTACGGGGAATGCCGATCTCATCACCCTGGCGCTAAATTTTTATACCCAAGGCATCGCACCGGGCCTCGACTTCAGCCAAATGAAGCAGGTGATTGATGTGGTGGAAGCCTGTAATCAGCTGCCGGTTGCGCCGCGCCATCCTTATGCGGGCGAACTGGTCTTTACCGCCTTTTCAGGCTCGCATCAGGATGCGATTAAAAAAGGCTTCGCGGCCCGTCAGCGCGATTGCGAAGGACCGTGGCACGTGCCTTATTTGCCATTGGATCCCGCCGATATTGGTTGCAGCTACGCCGCGGTGATCCGTGTGAATAGCCAGTCAGGTAAGAGCGGTGCGGCGTGGTATCTCGAACAAAACCACAACCTGCACCTGCCGCGCCCACTGCAGCAGGATTTTAGCCTGCGCGTGCAGCGTGAGGCAGAGCGTGATGAACGAGAAATATCGCAGGAGGCGGTCTGGACGCTGTTTCGTCAGGCCTACGGGCTGATTGACGCCCCGCCGCTGCAATTGATCGATTACGCCAGCCATGGTCAGCCCGCCCAGCGCACCACGCTGACCGCCGAAGTACAGCACGCAGCAAAACGGCTGCGCCTGCAAGGCGAAGGCGCTGGCGTGCTCTCTGCGGCCGTCACCGCCCTTTGCCGCCATTTCAACATTGACGTGGAGATTGTCTGCTACGAAGAGCACACGTTGGGAAAGCGCAGCGACAGTCGCTCCGTCGCCTATCTTTGCTGCCAGCGCCGCGGCGGTCATTCCGCTTGGGGGGTCAGCATTGACAGCGACATTACGCGCGCCTCGCTGCAGGCGCTGCTGAATGCGCTAGGCAACCTGCTCAGCGACGAAAGTAGTCGCTTGGCGTAACGCCCATCACCCGGCGAAACATCACGCTAAACGCGCCGGGTGTGGCATAGCCGAGATCCAGCGCCACGCGCGTAATCGGCTCGCCCTGCGCCAAACGCGTCAGGGCATGCAGCAAGCGCGCGCGCCGCACCCATTCGCTGAAGTGCATCCCGGTCTGTTGATAAAAATGGCGGTTCAGCGTACGGCCGCTGGCACCTATCGCAGCGGCGGCGTCAGCAATGGACCATGCCTGATGCGGTGCCGCGCGCACCGCCTCACTCAGCCGCTTCAGGCGGTCACTGGTCGGCTCTGGCAGATGAAAAGGCAGCGTATCCATCAGGCGTATTTCATCCAGCATTAAGCCATAAATTCGCGTATCCCGGCTGCCTGAGCAGTCGTCAGCGGAGAGCAGCAGCGCACTGAGGATCAGTTCGCGCAGCAGTCCGCTCACGCTTACCACCTGGCAGGTAGCGGGCAAATCGGCGCGCGCCAGCGGATCGATAAACAGCACGCGGGCCTGCACCGCGCCGGTGATATGCAACGCGTGCGGCGTATTGGCCGGGATCCACACCCCGCGCGACGGCGGCACCACCCAGCATCCTTCGCGCACATCAACGCGAATCACGCCGCTTAACGTGTGAATCAACTGTGCGCAGTGGTGCATGTGCCACGCTTCGCTGTCGCCGTGCTGATAGTCATGCGCATACGGAATGATAGGACGAAGTGAAAAATCAAAATCACGCTGGTGCGTCATGCCGGTGTCGTTCTCCCCAAAACCGTTGAATCTCCTCCGCGCAGCGCACGCGACATCGCCATAACCGACAAAAATTTGCTCGCCTGCGCGCTTTACACTTTGCCGCCGTGAACTAGAACTTATAGGTCAATAAGAGAGTTCCGTGTTAACGGCAAGTAAAAAGAAGAAGAGTAAAAGGATCGTTTTCCCATGACAACATTACCGCAATTCTCACGCACGTTTTTACATCCTCGCTACTGGCTGAGCTGGCTTGGTATCGCGGTGCTCTGGCTGGTGGTGCAACTGCCCTATCCGGTGCTGGTCGCATTCGGACGCCAGCTAGGCAAACTGGCGATGCGCCTGCTGCCGCGTCGCGTGGAGATTGCCCGCCGTAATCTGGCCCTGTGCTTCCCCGACATGCGCGCGGAGGCGCGCGAGGCGCTGCTGCGGCGTAATTTTGAATCGGTCGGGATGGGCGTACTTGAAACCGGCATGGCGTGGTTTTGGCCAACATGGCGCGTGCGTCAGTGCTTTAGCGTGACCGGCTATGAGCACATGGCGCGCGCGCGCGAACACGGACGCGGCGTGGTGCTAGTCGGCATGCATTTCCTGACGCTCGAAATGGGTGCGCGCATGTTCGGCATGCTGAACCCGGGCATCGGCGTTTACCGCCCGAATAACAATGCGCTGCTTGACTGGCTGCAGACGCGCGGCCGTCTGCGCGCCAACAAAACCATGCTGGATCGCTTTGATCTCAAAGGGATGATCCGCGCGCTCAAGCAAAATGAGATTCTGTGGTATGCCCCCGATCACGATTACGGCAAAACCAACAGCGTGTTTGTCCCCTTTTTTGCCGTGCCTGACGCGGCAACGACCGCCGGTAGCTACATGCTGGTGAAAAGCGCTAATCCCGCCGTCATCCCTTTCGTGCCCCGGCGCAAAGCGGACGGCAGCGGCTATGAATTGCTGATTCTTGAGGACATTAGCCAGAGCCTGCAGGGCGCAGACAAGGAGACGGTGGCGACACGCATGAACCAGGCGATTGAGCACGCGATCATGCAAGCTCCTGAGCAGTATATGTGGCTGCACCGCCGCTTTAAAACACGCCCGGCTGGCCATGAAAATCTTTATGCCCAGAACAAAGCCAAGGCGGTCGCGCCCACAACGGCTGATAGTCCGCTCGCCGATCGTTCAAGTCCACAGCCTTGACCTGTCCCCTCGGCTCAGCTCAGGTAAAACTGCCGCTTGAACGCGAACATGTCTTTCATGACGCAAAACTCCGGATTGCCCAACGTGAACACGGGGACACGTTGGATGATCTGCGTTTTCCAGTGTGCCAGCGTCTGGCGCCAGGCGAGATCCTGCGCGTCGGTTAGCGGGGCAATTTGGTAGCCCAACGTAATATGAAATTGGTACTGGTCGTGATCGGGCGCACGGATGCCTGTGACGTCGGAGAGGCGATCGCGCAGGCGGCGTAGCCGCGTTTCCGTCGCGGCATCTGCGGCGAGCAGGCGAAGCGTCAGCGGCGTTTCCGTGGCGGCAGGCTCGGCAGGATTCACGCGCATGCGATAGGGCGCGGCGTCCTCATCCAGCCGAAATTGCCGCAGACGCTGCGCCAGTATCTCACTGCACTGCGCAATCGGCATGTCGAGCGGTAATCCGGCTGGCCACAGCGGATAGTGGCGATCGCGGTCGTCGGCAGCGCCAAAAATGGTCATATGGTAACTGGAAGGCGGCAGCGCCGTGACGCAGCGCGCCCAAGCCTGCCGAGGCAGTTCACGGTAAACATCCAGTAGCGCATCAAAGAGGTGCGATTCCTCTCCCTGCTGGGGAAGGTGACAAATCAGGGTATTCCCCGCAAAAGGCAGCACTCCCCCTTCCGCGTCAAACTTACGCCCCACGTCATGGGGTAAGTGCTCGGCCGCCGCAGCGCGCAGCGCCGCCATGCCCAGCGTTAAGAGCGATCCTTTTAACAGCGTGCGTCGTGTTGCCATGATTCACCTCGCGTTTGGCTTAAAGATGAAGATCTGCAATCGCAGCGTGCCAGCCGCAGATGGAGAAAAAATGACAGCGCGGTGGATTGTGACCCGGTGCCCCGCACAGAAAAAAGGCTATCTCCGAAGAGATAGCCTGTTATCCAGCACCCAGCGGGCGCGTCAGGTCAAGCGCTTGACCGGCGCATTCTGCTGGCGGTCCCACATCACAGTGAGCATGCGCTGCAGCGCAATAAACGCAAACAGCAAGATGCCGATGGCAATCTTGGTCCACCACGAGCTCAGGGTGCCGTCGAAGTTGATCCAGGTTTGGATCAGTCCCTGAATCAGCACGCCGAAGAGCGTACCCAGTACCGTGCCGACGCCGCCCGACAGCAGCGTGCCGCCAATCACCACCGAAGCAATCGCATCCAGCTCTACGCCCAGTCCAGCCAAGGCGTAGCCCGCGGAGGTATAAATTGAGAAAACAATGCCCGCCAGCGTCGCCAGCGTGGTAGACAGCATATAGATTTTGATCGTGGTCGCGCGGGTTGAAACCCCTAGCAACTGCGCCGAGGTCAGGTTGCCGCCGATGGCATACACCTGATTGCCAAAGCGCGTACGGTGCGCCAGCAGAATGCCGCCCACCACCACCACCAGCATAATCACGGCCAGTAAACTCAGGCGCCCGCCGCCCGGTACTTTCCAGGCCAAACTGGATAGCGTGGTGTAGAGCGGATGATCGATGGGGATAGAGTTTTCCGACACCAGGTAGCTACAGCCGCGCAGAAAAAACATGCCCGCTAGCGTAATGATGAACGCCGGAATTTTCAGCGCATCAATCAGCCAGCCCATCATGGCGCCAAACAGCGCGCCCATTGCCAGCACCAGCGCAAAGGCCACCAGCGGATCAACGTGATAATCGCCGATGATGCGCGCCAGAAACACGCCGCTGAAAGCAATCACCGCGCCCACAGAGAGATCGATGCCGCCGGACAAAATCACGAAGGTCATGCCCACGGCGATGATACCGAGAAAGGCATTATCGGTCAGGATATTGCAAATAACCCGCGTAGACGCGAAGCCCGGAAACTGGCTTAAACAGAACAGATATCCCGCCGCAAACACCAGCAGCGTGATCATTAACGGCAAATGGCGCTTGATCATTTCGGACGTCTCCCTTTCAGCATGGCAATAAAACGCGGTGACTGCAGCAGCAGAACGCACATCACCACCACCGCTTTGACAACCTGGTTTAATTCGGGCGGAAAGCCAGAGAGTAAGATGCCGGTATTCATCGCCTGGATAATCAGCGCGCCCACCAGCGACAGGACGATGTTAAACCGCCCGCCCATCAGCGAAGCTCCGCCGATAACCACCGCCAGAATGGCGTCCAGCTCCAGCCATAATCCGGCGTTGTTGGCATCGGCGCCGCGAATATCCGCCGCCACGATCAATCCCGCCACGGCGGCGCAGAGGCCGCTGATCAGATAGGTGGACATCACCACCAGCCAGCCATTGACGCCCGCGTTACGCGCCGCGCGCAGGTTGATCCCCACCGCCTCAATAAACAGCCCTAAGGCGGTTTTGCGCACCAAGAGCCACATCAGCAGCGCCAGCAGCAGCGTGATCCATACCGGCACGGGCAGCAGCCACAGCGCGCCGCTGCCGAACCAGGACAGACTATCGCTGTTAAACGTCACAATTTGCCCCTGCGTGATCAGCTGCGCCACGCCGCGGCCCGCTACCATCAGGATCAGCGTGGCGACAAAAGGCTGGATTTTTAACAGCGCCACCAGTACGCCGTTCCACAGACCGCACGCCAGACCGGTGCCCAGCGTGGCGAGAATAATCACGCCCAGACTGTGTCCGGATACCGTCAGCGTGGCGGCGGTGGCACCCGCTATCGCCATTACCGCGCCGACCGACAGGTCGATGCCGCCGGTGGCGATCACCAGCGTCATGCCAATGGCCAACAGCGCTACCGGCGCCGCGCGGTTGAGGATATCGATGGGGCTGCCAAACAGGCGCCCGTCCTGCACGTGGATGGCAAAAAAGTTATTCGCCACCACGCTGTCGATCAGCAGCACCAGAATCAGCGCCACCAGCTGCGGCATCCCCTGCGGCATTTTGCGCCTGGGCCGCTGCGTTTTTGGCTGTGTCATAGGCGATTCAAGCATGTTGTGTTCCTCCATCGGCAATGGCATTCACAATGGATGCTACCGACAGCTGCTCCAGGGGGATTTCGGCGACCTGTTTGAGATCGCGCATGATCAATACGCGGTCGGCATAGCCCACCAGCTCTTCAAGTTCCGAGGAGATCACCAGCAGCGCCAGCCCGTCAGCGCACAGGGATTCGATCAGGCGGATAATTTCCGCATGCGCGCCCACATCAATGCCGCGCGTGGGTTCATCCAGAATTAAAAACTGCGGTTTGGTCACCAGCCAGCGCGACAGCAGCACCTTTTGCTGATTACCGCCGGAGAGCAGCTCCACCGGCTGATCGGCATGCGGCGTGCGAATGCCGAGGCTTTTGATAAAGCGCTCGGCAATCGCCTGCTGTTCACGGCGTTTGATCGGCCGCAGCCAGCCGCGCTGCGCCTGCAGCGCCAGAATGATGTTCTCGCGCACCGAGGCCGCGCCAATGATGCCGTCGGTTTTGCGATCTTCCGGGCAAAAGCCCATGCCCAAACGCGAGGCCTGCGCCGGGGTGCGAATGGGCTGCACTTTACCTTTGATGGTGGCAGTGCCGCTGTCGGCGCGGCGAATACCAAACAGCACTTCCGCTGTTTCGGTGCGGCCTGAGCCCAGCAGGCCCGCCAGCCCCACCACTTCACCGGGACGCACGCTGAGGTTGAACGGTTCAATGGTGCCTTTCTTGCCGTAATCGGTAAACGACACGACCGGCTGGTTGCTGCGCAGCGTACTTCCCTGGCGCTGGAGCGCGGTTTCCAACAGCTCGCGTCCCAGCATCAGTTTTATCAGATCGAGCTGCGGCAGCGAGGCGGTGTCGCGCGTGGCGATAAATTGCCCGTTGCGCAGTACCGTGATGCGATCGGTGATGCGGTACACCTGATCGAGAAAATGGGTAACGAAAATCAGGCTCATCCCTTTGGCGCGCAGCTGATCCATCAGGGTGAACAGCATCTCAACTTCGCTGGCGTCCAGGCTGGCGGTGGGTTCATCGAGGATCAGCACTTGGGCGGAGAGATCCACCGCGCGGCAGATGGCGATAATTTGCTGCATCGCGACCGAGAAGTGGCCGAGCGGACGCGTGACGTCCAGCGCGAAACCGGCGTTGCGCATCAGCGCATCCGCGTCGCGCACCATGCGCTTACGGTCAATCAGACCAAAGCGGCGCGGCTCACGACCAATATAGAGGTTATCGGCCACCGACATATTCGGCAGCATGTTCACTTCCTGATAAACGGTACCGATGCCGAGGCGCTGTGCCTCTGCGGTGCTGTGTGGTGAAATCGCGCTGCCGTTCAGGGTAATAGTGCCCGCGTCGCGCGTGTACACGCCGGTCAGCACTTTAATTAAGGTTGACTTGCCCGCACCGTTTTCGCCTAACAACGCCATGATCTCACCCTTGCGGATGCTAAAAGAGACGTTATCCAGCGCTTTAACGCCGGGAAATCCTTTGCTGATGCCGTCAAGCGTTAACAGCGTCGTCTGTTCAGAACTGCTCATCAGGTTCTACCTCGCTTACGTCATGAAAAAACCGCCCCGAAGGGCGGCTGCGGGGATCAGTAACCCATGTTTTTCTTTTTATCGAGTTCAGCCTGGGCATCGGCAGGCAGGAACAGTTTCGATTCGGTTTTGATGATTTTTGGCGGCACGGTGCCGTCTTTCTTGAATTTTTCCAGTGCGTCAAACGCCGGACCGGCCATGTTTGGCGTCAGCTCGACATTGGCGTTCGCTTCGCCCGCCAGCATGGCTTTATAAATGTCCGGCACGCCATCGATGGAGCCGGTCAGAATATCTTTACCGGGTTTCAGACCCGCCTCTTTAATGGCCTGAATGGCACCGATCGCCATGTCATCATTATGCGCATACACCATGCAGATGTTTTTGCCGTTGTTCTCGGCT
Organism: uncultured Pantoea sp.; assembly: GCA_913778495.1. Taxonomy (GTDB): domain Bacteria; phylum Pseudomonadota; class Gammaproteobacteria; order Enterobacterales; family Enterobacteriaceae; genus Pantoea. The sequence goes on along the minus strand of CAJYVD010000030.1, from coordinate 36,060 downwards.
TTGATAAAGCTTTCCATGACCTCTTTACCCTTGCTGCGGGTAAAGTCGCCGGACTGCGAGCGCACCACTTTGATGTTGTTGTGGCCGCTGATGGCTTCAGCAAAGCCTTTTTTACGATCGATGGCGACGCTGGCGCCCACGGTGCCCTGCAGCTCTACCACGTTACAAGGTTTATTGCCGACGGTTTTGACCAGCCAGTCGCCGATGAGCTTACCTTCCAGCACGTTGTCGGCGGTGATCACTGACATGTAGAGCGATTTGTCTTTCACTACAATGGCGCGGTCCAGCAAGAAAACGGGGATCTTGGCGTCTTTGGCTTCTTCCAGCACCGGTTCCCATCCGGTTTGCACCACCGGCGCAATAAAGATGGCATCCACGCCCTGCGCAATAAAGGAGCGCACGGCTTTGATCTGATTCTCCTGCTTCTGCTGACCATCGGCGATTTTCAGGGTAATACCGCGCTTTTGCGCTTCGCTTTTCGCCACGTTGGTTTCCGCAGAGCGCCAGCCTGACTCCGAGCCCACCTGCGAGAAGCCCACCGTCATGTCGGCGGCGGAGGCCGTACCGCTGAGTGCAGCGCTGACCATGGCGGTCAAGAGTAAACGTTTCCACATAGTTGTCATTCCTCTGAAGGGAGTGTGTTGTCGGGGTACAAACGCGGCTTAAGCTTGGCGTAAAAGCGGGAAAACTAGCGCGACGCAGTTCACAATTCAGAGTGAATTAAAGGAGTTACATCAATGGCTTGCAGTAATTGGCTTCTGTGGTTATGGACAAAACGCCTGATGACATTTAGCGCGCGTTTTAAATAAAGTTAATAAACAGAATCGTTTATGATTGCCCCGCCTGGAAACGATTACAGCTATCGCGTAAAGAATGGTCGCCGCGCGCTGTCGCAGAGAAAGGTGAGTTTTGTGACGGTAGACACACTTGCAAATGCGCATTTTCGGGTATGACGTGAGCTAAGGGCAACCTACGCCCCTGCAACCCGCGAATCCGGCGGTCTGCCTTTCATGGCACAGCGGTTGACTGTTCTCTTACGGAAGTCGGGCATGCGAACGGGTAAAGTCACGAAAAACAGGCTTTAGCTAAGCCAGTTGGGCGCTTAATCTGATTTTACATTTTTTTGCGCACCCCATATGGACTCTATCGGCGCGCTCCCTATACTTGGGCACTTCGACACCCTATATAATAAATGGCACTCATGACCGCGCTCGATTACCTGCTGAAATTCCGCAAAGTGAACAACCTTGAGAGTCTGGAAAAACTCTACGATCACCTCAATTACTCTCTCACCGATGACAGTGACATCATTAATATGTACCGTGCAGCCGATCACCGTCGGGCGGAGTTGGTTTCCGGCGGTCGCCTTTACGATCTCGGCTGCGTACCGAAATCTGTCTGGCACTATGTGATGTAAAAATTGTCCGTGGCGTTTCCTCTTACGCCGTTCTTCGCCAGCGCGCCTTCCGCACGCTTTTCCGCGCACACCTCTCCTGACTGGACGCCTGACATGACCGAATCGCTTTCTCCGCCGCGTATCGCAGGCTGGCTGCTGCTGCCGCTTGCCTGGTTAATCATGACCCTGCTGACCAGCGCGTTGGTGCTGGCGATGTATCTTAGCCCGCTGTTCGACAGCACGCTGCGCCAGACGCTGTTTGCGCACGGCGGCAGCTTACTGACGCAGTGGGCGGTCTCGCTGCTGACCGCCGCCGGCGTATGGCTTTACAGCCTGTGGGTGTGTTGGATTTTCTGTCAGCGTTCGCGCCGCTTACCGCGTCATTTCATCCTGTGGCTGCTGATAACCGTGCTGTTGGCCCTGAAAACCTTTGCTTTCACGCCGGTCGCGGATGGTAAAGCCCTACAAACGCTGCTGTTGTCTCTGCTGGCCGCAGCCGTTTTTGTGCCCTATTTCAAGCGATCACAGCGCGTAAAACAGACGTTTGTCCGTCCCTGATGCGTTTTTTGTCAGCAATGTGGTCCTGAGTGCGGTTAACCTGCCGCCCTTTTTTGTAAAGGTTGAGATGCATCTCTCATTTCCGGATAATAGTGGCCTTTTGGCTTCCCAGGTTAAAAAATGACCGACTATCTGCTTCTCTTTATTGGCACCGTGCTGGTAAACAACTTCGTGTTGGTGAAATTCCTCGGCCTCTGTCCGTTTATGGGCGTGTCAAAAAAATTGGAAACGGCCATCGGCATGGGACTTGCCACGACCTTTGTGATCACCCTCGCCGCCATCTGCGCGTGGCTGGTGAACCATTTAATTTTGGTACCGCTCGATCTCGTGTATCTGCGCACCATGGCCTATATCCTGGTGATTGCGGTGGTGGTGCAGTTCACCGAGATGGTGGTGCGTAAAACCAGTCCGTCGCTCTACCGCCTGCTGGGAATTTTCTTGCCGCTGATCACCACCAACTGCGCAGTGCTGGGCGTACCGCTGCTGAGCGTGAACCTGAATCATACGTTTCTGCAGGCCGCGCTGTACGGTTTCAGTGCGTCGCTGGGCTTTTCGCTGGTGATGGTGCTGTTTGCCGGAATGCGTGAGCGTCTGGTGCTGGCCAATGTGCCCGCGCCCTTCAAGGGTAACTCGATTGCGTTGATCACCGCAGGCTTAATGGCGCTGGCCTTTATGGGCTTTACCGGGCTGGTGAAATTCTGATGAGTGCGATTTGGATTGCTATCGCGGTATTGGCGGCGCTGAGTCTGGTGTTTGGCGCGCTACTTGGCTACGCTTCGCGCCGCTTCGCGGTGGAAGACGATCCGATCGTCGAGCAAATTGACGCCATTTTGCCGCAGAGCCAGTGCGGGCAGTGTGGCTACCCCGGCTGCCGTCCCTACGCCGATGCGGTGGGCAACAACGGCGAAGCCATTAACAAATGCGCCCCCGGCGGCGAACAGACCATGCTGAAACTGGCCGCGCTGCTGAACGTGGAGCCGCAGCCGCTGGACGGCGATCAGAGCGTGCTGGAACCGGTGCGTACCGTCGCGTGGATTGATGAAGCCAACTGCATCGGGTGCACCAAATGTATTCAGGCGTGTCCGGTTGATGCCATCGTGGGCGCGACTCGCGCCATGCATACCGTGCTGAGCGATGTGTGCACCGGCTGCGATCTCTGCGTGGCGCCCTGCCCAACCGACTGCATTGAGATGCGTCCGGTGGCCACCACCACGGCCAACTGGAAGTGGGATCTCAACACCATTCCTGTCCGGGTCATCACGGTAGACAGCCATGCGTAATCTTTTGAATCTCTTCCGCAAAGAGAAATTATGGGATTTCCAGGGCGGCATTCATCCGCCCGAAATGAAAACCCAGTCTAACGGTACGCCGCTGAGTACCCTGCCGCTGCCGGAACGCTTGATCATTCCGCTTAAGCAGCACATTGGTCACGAAGGTGAACTCTGCGTATCTCCCGGCGATCGCGTGCTGCGCGGCGATCCGTTGACCTTTGGCCACGGGCGGATGCTGCCGGTGCATGCGCCAACGTCTGGCACCATTGAAGCTATCGCGCCACACATGACGGCGCATCCGTCCGGCTTGTCCGAACTGTGCGTGTTCTTGCGCGCCGACGGCGAAGATCGCTGGACCACGCTGGATCCCCAACCTGACTATCGCGCCCTGTCACGCGAAGACGTGGTGAAACGCATTCATGCTGCGGGCGTGGCCGGACTTGGCGGCGCCGGTTTCCCCACGTCCACCAAGCTGCGCGGCGGTCTGCGCGGTGTGAAAACGCTGATTATTAACGCCGCCGAGTGCGAACCTTACATCACCGCCGACGATCGCCTGATGCAGGATTGCGCCGCTGAAGTGCTGGAAGGCTGTCGCATTCTCGCCTGGGTGCTGCAGGCCGAACGCGTGCTGATCGGGATCGAAGACAACAAACCGCAGGCCATCGCCGCGCTGAAGCAGGCGCTGGGCGGCGATCGCGAGCTGCAGCTGCGCGTAATCCCCACCAAATACCCTTCAGGCGGCGCGAAGCAGTTAACCAAGATTCTGACCGGACGCGAAGTGCCGCACGGCGGACGCTCGACCGATATCGGCGTGCTGATGCAAAACGTCGGTACCGCGTGGGCGGTGAAACGTGCCATCGTCGACGGTGAGCCGATCACGGAGCGCGTGGTGACGCTGACCGGTGAGGCGATCGCTCAGCCGCGCAACGTCTGGGGACGACTCGGCACGCCCGTCAGTCACCTGCTGCGCCACGTGGGCTTCAAGCCCGGCAGCAAGCAGATGGTGATTATGGGCGGTCCGCTGATGGGCTTTACCCTGCCCTCGCTGGATGTGCCGCTGATGAAGATTTCCAACTGTATCCTGGCGCCGTCCGCGAGCGAGATGGGACACGATCAGCAAGAGCAAGCGTGCATTCGCTGCAGCGCCTGTGCTGACGCCTGTCCCGCCAATTTGCTGCCACAGCAGCTTTTCTGGTACAGCCAGGGCGGCGATCACGATAAAGCGCGCGCGCACAATATTGATGATTGTATTGAGTGCGGGGCCTGCGCCTACGTCTGCCCCAGCAATATTCCGCTGGTGCAGTACTATCGTCAGGAAAAAGCGGAGCTGCGCGCTATTGATTTAGAAGCGCGCCGCACGGCGGAAGCCAAAGCGCGCTTCGAGGCGCGTCAGGCCCGACTTGAGCGGGAAAAACAGGCGCGAGAAGCGCGTCATGAGCAGGCGAAACAGCGCGTCGCAGGCAGCGCGCGCGGCGAACTGGACGCGGCAACGGCGCGCGTGAAGGCGCGTGAGGCCAGCGCCGAGCAGCAGCTTGCCGAGCGCGAGGCCCGTCATGCTCAAGCGCTGGCACAGCAGGCTGAAAAGCAGGCAGAGACGGAACCACTCAGCCGTCAATCCGGCGATCCGCGCAAAGCAGCCGTTGAAGCGGCGATTGCCCGCGCCAAAGCGAAGAAATCCGCAGCAGCAGAAGCCCCGTCTGAGGCACCGGCTGCTGACGACGCAAGCGCCGCCGAGCCGGATCCGCGCAAAGCGGCCGTTGAAGCGGCAATTGCCCGCGCCAAAGCGAAGAAATCCGCAGCAGCAGAAGCCCCGTCTGAGGCACCGGCTACTGACGACGCAAGCGACGCCGAGCCGGATCCGCGTAAAGCAGCCGTGGCAGCGGCGATTGCCCGCGCCAAAGCGAAAAAAGCGGCGGCAGCAGAAGCCCCGTCTGAAACACCGGCTGCTGACGACTTGAGCGCTGCCGAGCCGGATCCGCGCAAAGTGGCCGTGGCAGCGGCGATTGCCCGCGCCAAAGCGAAGAAGGCGGCGGCAGCAGAAGCGTCGGCTGAGGCACCCGCGACGGCTCAACAGCAAGCCGAGGCGTCGTCTGACGCCGACGATCCCCGTAAAGCGGCCATCGCTGCCGCCATCGCCCGTGCCAAAGCGCGAAAAGCGCAGCAGCCGTTGAACACTGAGGAATAAATGGCTTTTCGTATCGCAAGTTCTCCGTATACCCATAACCGGCGCAGTACCGGCAACATTATGTTGCTGGTGGTGGCTGCCGCGCTGCCTGGCATGGCGGCGCAGTGGTATTTCTTTGGCGTAGGGTTTTTGGTTCAGGTGCTGCTGGCGATAGTGACCGCCTGGCTGACTGAGGGCGCTATCCTGCGCCTGCGCAAAACGCCGGTGGTGCCTGTGCTGGCCGACAACTCCGCGCTGCTCACCGCGCTGCTGCTGGGGATCAGCATACCGCCGCTGGCGCCGTGGTGGCTGGTGGTGCTCGGCACCGTGTTCGCGATTGTCATCGCCAAGCAGCTGTATGGCGGACTGGGGCAAAACCCCTTTAATCCGGCGATGGTGGGCTATGTGGTGTTGCTGATCTCCTTCCCGGTACAGATGACCAGCTGGCTGCCGCCTGAATCCCTGCAAACGGTAAAAATCTCTCTTCTTGACACGCTGAGCATGATCTTCACCCAGCATACGCTCAGCGGTGACACCCTCCAGCAGCTGCAAATGGGCGTTGACGGTATCAGTCAGGCGACGCCGCTGGATAGCTTCAAAACCGGCCTGCGCGCTGGCCACAGCGCTGAACAACTGCTGGCGCAGCCTATTTACAGCGGTGTTTTGGCAGGTCTGGGCTGGCAGTGGATTAATCTCGGTTATCTGCTGGGTGGCCTGCTGTTACTGACAAAAAATGCCATTCGCTGGCATATCCCGGTCAGCTTCCTGGCCTCGCTGGCGGTGTGCGCCACGCTTGGCTGGCTGTTTTCACCCCAAAGCCTCAATACCCCGCTGATCCACCTCTTCTCCGGGGCTACAATGCTGGGCGCGTTTTTCATTGCGACCGACCCGGTGACCGCCTCGACCACCAACCGCGGCCGCCTGATTTACGGCGCGCTGATCGGCTTACTGGTGTGGCTGATCCGCAGTTTTGGCGGCTATCCTGATGGCGTGGCGTTTGCCGTCCTGCTCGCCAACATTTGCGTACCGCTGATCGACTACTACACGCAGCCGCGCGTTTACGGCCATCGTAAGGAAGAGAAATGATCGATGCGATTCGTAAAAATGCAGTGACGCTGGCTGCCTTCGCGGTGATCACAACCGGCCTCACCGCAGTGGTGAACTCGGTGACCAAGCCGACGGTGGCGCACCAGACGCAGCTACAGCAGAAGGCACTACTTGACCAAGTGGTGCCGCCAGAGATCTATGACAATAATATCCAGCAGGCGTGCTATCAGGTCACCAATGCCGCGCTGGGCAATGATAAACCGCATGCGCTCTACGTGGCGCGCAAAGGCGAGCAGCTGGTCGCGGCAGCGCTGGAGACTACCGCGCCAGATGGCTACTCCGGCGCGATTCAAATGCTGGTGGGGGCCGATTTCCACGGCAAAGTGCTGGGCGTACGCGTGGTGGAGCATCATGAAACGCCGGGTCTCGGCGATAAAATTGAACTGCGCATTTCCAACTGGATTAACAGCTTCAGCGGCAAAGTGGTTCACGGCCCCGATGATAAAGCGTTTGCGGTAAAAAAAGATGGCGGCGACTTTGACCAGTTTACCGGTGCTACCATTACCCCGCGCGCGGTGGTGAATGCCACCAAGCGCGCCACCCTGCTGATTGAAACGCTGCCAGCGAAGCTAGACTCGCTGCCTGAATGTGGAGAGACACCATGAGTGAAGCGAAGAACTTACTGATTGGCGGTCTGTGGAAAAACAACTCAGCGCTGGTCCAGCTGCTGGGGCTGTGTCCGCTGCTGGCCGTAACCTCAACCGCCACCAATGCCCTTGGGCTTGGGCTGGCGACCACGCTGGTGCTGACCATTACCAACAGCGCGATTTCGGCCTCGCGTCGCTGGGTGCCCAGCGAAATCCGTATTCCGATCTATGTGATGATCATCGCGTCGGTGGTGAGCTGCGTGCAGATGCTGATCAACGCCTATGCCTATGGGCTGTATCAGTCGCTGGGCATTTTTATTCCGCTGATTGTCACTAACTGTATCGTGGTTGGGCGGGCAGAAGCCGTCGCCTCGAAGAGCAGCATTCCGCTCGCAGCGCTGGACGGCTTTGCCATTGGTATGGGCGCGACCTGCGCGATGGTCACGCTGGGCTCCATCCGCGAGCTGATTGGCAGCGGGACGCTCTTCAACGGCGCCGATCAGCTGCTGGGGCCGTGGGCCAAAGCGCTGCGCATTGAAGTCGTCCACTTTGATTCGCCCATGCTGCTGGCCATGTTGCCGCCGGGGGCGTTTATCGGCCTCGGCATGCTGCTGGCAGGTAAATATATGATTGATCAAAAAATGAAACAGCGCGCCGCACAGCGTGCCGCGCAGCCCGCTGCGGCGTCGCAGGGCGAAACCGGACAAGCCGTGTGAACAAAGAAAAGCGTTTAGCGATCCTCACGCGCCTGCGGGATAACAACCCGCACCCGACGACGGAACTCAATTTTACCACGCCGTTTGAGCTGCTGATCGCGGTGCTGCTGTCAGCGCAGGCCACCGACGTTAGCGTGAATAAAGCCACGGCCAAACTGTATGCGGTGGCGAATACGCCCGCCGCCATGCTGGCGCTGGGCGTGGAGGGCGTCAAAGAACATATCAAAACCATCGGCTTGTTCAACAGCAAAGCGGAAAATGTCATCAAGACCTGCCGCATTCTGCTGGAGCAGCACGATGGCGAAGTGCCAGAAGATCGTGCCGCGCTGGAAGCCTTACCGGGAGTAGGACGCAAAACCGCCAACGTGGTGCTGAATACGGCGTTTGGCTGGCCCACCATTGCCGTGGATACGCACATATTTCGCGTCAGCAACCGTACCCGCTTCGCGCCGGGTAAGAACGTTGAGGAAGTGGAGGAGAAACTGCTGAAAGTGGTGCCTGCCGCGTTCAAGGTTGATTGCCATCACTGGTTAATTTTGCACGGTCGCTACACCTGTATCGCGCGCAAACCGCGCTGCGGATCCTGTTTGATTGAAGATCTCTGTGAGTTTGACGCCAAAACCGACAGTTAACGCGGTAACCGCTTAACCAAACAGCGTAACCCTCTGCGGCCAGTCACCGCAGGGTCCTCATCCGCTAGCCATTGCCGCCGTCCCCGCTCCATTCCTCTAGACGTCACCGAGCCGCGCATCGCCGCTACCACAGATGCGGCTGCGGGTCGTTCGAGCTTTCTTAGCGCCAGAAAACCGCCACTGCGTAAAGGCGATCGCGCCTTGGTGCGTATATCCCTGCATTCCTCTGTCATTAAGCCGCATAAACGTGTTTTAACCAGGCTGCGGGCCAAATAGCCTGTGAAAGTTTTTTTCTGGCGGAAATTTATTGGCGTTAACGTGATACAGATCAACAAATTACAAAATCTACGGCCTAAGTGGCCTCTCTGGGGCGCTTTTTGTCACCCTTTTGCTTATTAATTACTCACCTGCCCGATTAAAACGCGCCAACTATTACCGTTCTAGCGAGATATGCTGATAATGCGCGCACAAGCAGTTAATTTCAGGAAATTGCTTCCGGAGATTTCCAATCATGCGCTTTATCCTGATATAATCAAAAATGACAAAATTAACCACTGACTTGTAACTTTTATACGCATTATTCACCCTACCTGATGCGATTGTGCCAGCGTGTAAAAAATGCTTGCCCTGATGGCCTGATTCAGCCAAATTAGGCGCCGTTTTTCCTTTCTTATAACGATCTCGCGCGGAATACCCGGACCGACGCAGACTTAATTCCTGTCACAAAACAGGCTATGTATAAACTGAGGTACTCGTGTCAACTGCAAACAAACACACTGATGAGGCGGTAAGCCTCAACGCCTTCAAGCAACCGAAAGCGTTTTATCTGATCTTCTCGATTGAGCTATGGGAACGTTTTGGTTTCTACGGCCTACAGGCCATCATGGCGGTCTATCTGGTAAAACAGCTGGGCATGTCCGAAGCCGAGTCGATCACTCTGTTTACCTCGTTCAGCGCCTTGGTATATGGCCTCGTGGCTATTGGCGGCTGGCTGGGCGATAAAGTCTTAGGCACCAAGCGCGTGATTGTGCTGGGCGTCATGGTGCTGGCGCTCGGCTATGCGCTGATCGCTTTCTCCGGTCATAACACCGTGCTGGTGTATGTGGGTATGGCGACCATTGCCGTAGGCAGCGGCCTGTTCAAAGCCAACCCGTCGTCACTGCTTTCAACCTGCTATGAGAAAGACGATCCGCGTATCGACGGCGCATTCACCATGTTCTACATGTCGATCAACATCGGTTCGCTGTTCTCTATGATGCTGACGCCCTGGCTGGCAGCGCACTACGGCTGGAGCGCGGCGTTCTCGCTGTCCGTGGTAGGCCTGGTCATCACGCTGCTGAACTTCCTGTTTTGCCAGCGTCTGGTGAAAAACTATGGATCGAAACCGGATTTCGCTCCGCTGCAGGTCGGCAAACTGCTGATGACGCTGGTCGGTGTTGTGGCGCTGGTGGCGCTGGCCACCTGGCTGCTGCATCATCAAGACATTGCGCGAATGACGCTGGGCGTGGTCGCCGTGGGTATCGTGCTGGTGTTTGCTAAAGAGGCGTTTGCCCTGCAGGGCGCGGCGCGGCGTAAAATGATCGTGGCGTTCCTGCTGATGCTGGAAGCGGTGGTGTTCTTTGTGCTGTATATGCAAATGCCCACCTCGCTCAACTTCTTTGCCATTCGCAACGTTGAACACGCCATTTTGGGCATCACTTTCGAGCCTGAGCAGTTCCAGGCGCTGAATCCGTTCTGGATTATGCTGGCCAGTCCGCTGCTGGCGGCAACCTATAACAAGCTGGGCGATAAGCTGCCCATGCCGCATAAGTTTGCTTTCGGTATGGTGCTTTGCTCGGCCGCCTTCCTGGTGCTGCCCTTCGGCGCGCGCTTTGCTAATGAAGCCGGCATCGTATCCGTTAACTGGCTGATCCTCAGCTATGCGCTGCAGAGCGTCGGTGAGCTGATGATTTCCGGCTTAGGTTTGGCCATGGTGGCACAGCTGGTGCCACAGCGCCTGATGGGCTTCATTATGGGATCATGGTTCCTGACCACGGCAGGCGCGGCAATGATCGCCGGTAAAGTGGCCAACCTGATGGCGGTCCCGGAAAATGTCACCGATCCGCACGCCTCGCTGACCGTTTACAGCCATGTTTTCCAGCAGATTGGTATTGCGACCGGTGCGATTGCGCTGCTGATGCTGATCACGGCGCCAGTCTTGAACCGCATGACGCAGGATGATGCTCCTGACGCGGCGCTGAAGCGCGCCCGCTCTTAAGCTTACGCCTTACGTTTCCAGGCCGGGTTGAACCCGGCCTTTTTTATGCCCTCACCTTCCCTTTCTCTCTCTGCACCGCGTGCGATGCCAATTACGCCGCATCGCAGTCAATTACGCTGCTCGCGCATAATGTCCGATCTCGGTCACGGGGTAGTCTTTTTTGCTGGTTTAGGCTATGAATGACGTCTTTGCTGCTCTCAATAAGGAGATCCCTGATGAAGCTTTACTGCAAGCCCGGCGCCTGTTCACTTTCGCCTCACATCGTCGCGCGTGAATGCGGCGTCGACTTTACGCAGATCAATGTCGACCTGCAGAAAAAAGTCACCGAGCTGGGTGAAGATTACTGGCAGATTAATACGCGGGGACAAGTGCCCGCTTTGCAGTTTGATGACGGCACACTTCTGACCGAAGGTGTGGCGATTGTCCAGTATCTGGCGGATCTTAAACCCGATCGCCACCTGCTTGCGCCCACTGGCAGTCTGACGCGCTATCACACGCTGTCGTGGCTGAGCTTTATCAGCAGCGAACTGCATAAGTCGTTTACGCCGCTGTTTCGCCCTGACACGCCCGACGCGTACAAGCCGATCGTCCGTGCGCAATTAGAGAAAAAGTTCCAAAGCGTCAATGAGGCGTTAGCGGATAAGCAGTGGCTGATGGGGCTGCGCTTTACGGTGGCAGATGCCTATCTTTACGTGGTCACGCGCTGGGCCAAGGCGCTACAGTTGGATTTAACTGACTTGACGGCACTTAACGCCTGGTTCGATCGGGTTGCGGAGCGCCCTGCGGTACAGGCGGCGCTGCAAGCTGAAGGGTTGAGCTAAGCGCTCACGCCGGTGGGTGCCGCGCGGCGACCCACCGGCACGCTCATTAGCGTTTTTCCGCCGCAAAATGCTGGGTGGGATGCGCAATGGCGTCCTGCGCCGCCACCAGTTGCAGCTCATATTCACCCATATGATGGGTTTTCAGCATCACCTCATACACTGCCGCTGTGACGTGCTCCAGCGCATCCTTCAGGCTTTTACCGTGCAGCAGATCCACTAGCAGCAGGCCGCTGGTTAAGTCCCCAACGCCGACTGGCTGACGTACGCCGAAATCCACCAGCGGACGGCTGATATGCCAGCTCTCATCAGCGGTCACCAACACCATTTCAAACCGGTCGCTGCGCTCGCCGGCACGCGCCAAATGCTTCACCAGCACGACTTTTGGCCCTTGGGCGATCAGCGCGCGCGCCGCAGCAATCGCCTGCGCCACATCGGTGATGTCGCGTCCGCTGAGCATCTCCAGTTCAAGCAGATTAGGCGCAACAATGTCGCTGGCAGGCAGCGCCTTTTTGCAGTGAAACTCGGCGACGCCCGGTGCCACAATGCAGCCTTTCTCGGGATGCCCCATCACCGGATCGCAAAAGAACCAGGCGTTAGGGTTGGCCGCTTTCACCATGCGCACGATTTCAAGGATCTGTTCACCCTGCTCGGCTGAACCCAGATAGCCACTCAGCACGGCGTCACAGGTTTTCAGCCGATCAACGGCGGCGATGCCTTTGACGATATCCGTGAGGTGGGTCGCCGGCATGACGGTGCCAGTCCAGTGACCGTACTGCGTGTGATTGGAGAACTGCACGGTGTTGAGTGGCCATACGTTGGCCCCCATTCGACGCATCGGGAACTCAGCAGCGCTGTTCCCGGCGTGGCCGTACACCACGTGAGACTGTATTGCGAGGATGTTTTTCATTGTGACCCTGTTACCGCCTTGCCATAAAAAAGGGCCGTCTCAGCGGCCCTCTGATCTTACTGCCAGGTGATCAGGCAGTAGTGTTTCTTGCCGCGACGCAACAGCGTGAAACGGCCAAACAATTTGTCGCTGTCGCTGAAGCGGTACTCCGCATCAGATTGCTTCTCACCGTTAATCGAGACGGCATTGGAGCCGATCATGGTGCGCGCCTGGCCGCGTGACGGGACCAGCTCTGCCGCCACCAGTGCCTGCTGCAGATCGTCTTCGGCATTCAAGGTGATGACCGGCATGCCATCCTGCGCCAGTTGCTCGAAATCGGCTTCGGTCATGTCGCTGAGGCTGCCTGAGAACAGGCTCTCGGTGATGCGTTTTGCCGCCGTCAGGCCCGCCTCGCCGTGTACCAGTCGCGTCACTTCTTCAGCCAGCACGTACTGCGCACGTGGCGCTTTACCGCTGTTTTTATCCTCTTCTTCGAGCGCGTTGATGGCGTCAATCGACATGAAGGTAAAGAATTTCAGGAAGCGGTACACGTCCGCATCTGCGGTGTTGATCCAGAACTGGTAGAATTTGTACGGGCTGGTCTTTTTCGGATCGAGCCAGACCGCGCCACCTTCGGTTTTACCGAACTTGGTACCGTCTGATTTGGTGATCAGCGGGACGGTAAGACCCCAGGTTTGCTGCTGGTGCAAACGGCGCGTCAGGTCAATGCCCGAGGTGATGTTGCCCCACTGATCGGATCCGCCAATCTGCAGCACAACGCCGTGGCGTTTGTACAACTCGGCAAAGTCATATCCCTGCAGCAGGTTGTAGGAAAATTCGGTGTACGAGATGCCCTGATCTTCACGGTTGAGGCGCTGTTTCACGGCTTCACGGTTGATCATCTGATTAACCGAGAAGTGTTTGCCGATGTCGCGCAGGAAGGTCAGCACGTTCATACAGCCAAACCAGTCGTAGTTGTTCGCCGCTATCGCGCTATTTTCACCACAGTCGAAGCTCAGGAACGGCGCCACTTGCTGACGGATCTTGTTGACCCACTCGCCTACGGTATCTTCGGTGTTGAGTTTACGTTCTGCGGCTTTAAAGCTGGGATCGCCAATCAGACCGGTGGCGCCGCCCACCAGCGCAACCGGCTTATGTCCGGCATCCTGAAAACGCTTCAGGCAGAGCAGCGGCACCAGATGGCCCAAATGCAAGCTATCTGCGGTCGGATCAAAGCCGCAATAGAGTGCGATTGGCCCTTGCGCCAGTCGTGCTGCTAACGCGTCTTCATCCGTTACCTGGGCAATCAAGCCCCGTTCTTGCAATTGTTGTATCAGGTTACTGCTGGTCATCAATGACTCCAATTTGATCGGGCTGCACCTGGGCTGGTACACAGCTTTCCGCTGACGTGCGGAGGCGAAAAAAATGAGGGCTATAGCATAAAGCGCTGGCGCCAACTGCGCCAGCGTTGTGAGGGGATAAAAGCGGTTTTACGGCGCTAAACGGTCAATCGTCCAGCCATCAGCATCGCGCTGGTAAATAAAGCGGTCGTGCAGACGATGTTCGCCGCCCTGCCAAAATTCAACCGTATCGAATTGGACGCGAAAACCGCCCCAGAAGCTGGGCAGCGGCACCTCGCCCTGCTGGAATTTCTGCTTGAGCTCCAGAAACTTGCCTTCCAGCACGCCGCGCGCCGAAATACGGCTGGACTGTTTCGAGACCCAGGCGCCAATTTGGCTGTCACGCGGGCGACTGCTGAAGTACTTGAGCACCTCAACCGACGACAGTTTTTCCACTTTTCCGAGCACCATCACCTGGCGCTCCAGAAAGTGCCAGGGAAAATGCAGTGAAATACACGGATTGTCTGCTAGCTGGTGCGCTTTACGGCTGCCAAGATTGGTATAAAACACCATGCCGCGGTCATCGAAATGCTTCAGTAATACCATGCGCTGATAAGGCTGGCCGTGGCTGTCCACCGTGGCGACCGTCATGGCGGTGGGATCGGGCAACTGCGCGTCGCACGCCTGCTTCAGCCAGTGTTCAAAAAGCGCCAGCGGGTTGGCGGGCAAATCTTTACGCCGCAGCCCGCCGCGGGTGTACTCCCGACGCAGGTGGGCAATGTGTTGTAAGCTGTCGTTATCGCTCATGCGGACTCTCTCGGTTAACGCGCCACGGGGGCGGTCTGCTGCAGTTGACAATCGTTGATCACGATTTTTTCATTGCGCTCAACAAACGCGCTGTCACCTTTGGACCAAAACACATAGTTGCCATCGCTGTAACGCGCACCTGACGCCGACACGGTTTGCTTCAGGGTCAGCGGCTTACCGTCCAGAATAAAACGGACCTGCTGCTGGGCGTTGTCTTGCGTCACGGTCAGCGGCAGCGTGCCGCATTGATAACGCAGGGTTTGCGGCCCGGGAGCCGGTTTGTGTAGCAGGCTGCAGCCGGTCATAAGCGTTGCGCTGGCCAGCAGCGCAAGGATCATTTTCATGGTTACTCCTTAGCGTAAAGGTCGAACATTAGCGGGCCAGATGGCTCCCAACACGCTCATCTCGCGCGCGCCGGTGACGGACGGGAGATTGCCCGGCAAGCCTGACAGCGTGCGAAACGCCAGCCAGGCAAACGCCAGCGCCTCCATGTCGTCGCCGCTGATCCCAGCCTTATCCGTGGTGGTGACATCAGCATCCGGCAAGTGCGCCGCCAACCGCGACATCAGCAGCGGATTGCGGCTGCCGCCACCGCATACCAGCAGGCGATCGCAGCCGCTGTGTGCGTGTATCTGATGCGCGATAGTCAACGCGGTTAGCTCGCACAGCGTGGCCTGCACATCCTCGGCGGCCAGCGCGGGAAAACGCTGCAGCTGGCGTGTAATCCACGCCAGATTAAAATATTCGCGCCCGGTGCTCTTCGGCGGCGGCAGGGCAAACCAGGGATCGGCCAACATCTGGTCTAAAAGTGCTGGCACCACTTGGCCGCTGCGCGCCCAGTGGCCGTCGCTGTCGTAGGCCGCGCCGCTGTGCTGACTCATCCAGGCATCCATCAGCATGTTACCGGGACCCGTGTCAAACCCGCGTACGGGTACGCCGGGGATCAGCAAGGAGAGATTGGCAATCCCCCCGATGTTGAGCACCATGCGCCGCTCACTGTTGTGCATCAACAGCGCCTCGTGAAAAGCCGGCACCAGCGGGGCGCCTTGTCCGCCTAAAGCCATATCGCGGCGACGAAAATCCCCCACCACCGTGACGCCCGTGGCTGCTGCGATCGCGTTGTTATCGCCAATTTGCAGCGTGTGCGGCGCCTCGCCGTGCGGCTCATGCCACACCGTTTGACCGTGACAGCCGATGGCGACGATATCGCTGGCATCCAGAGACTGCTGGCGCATCAGCGTGACTACGGCGTCTGCAAACAGGCGTCCCAGCTGCGTATCCAGGCGCCCAAGCTGCGAGAGCGTCAGCGATTGACCTTGGCAGATCGCGAGCACCTGCTGCTTGAGCGCTGCGGGAAAGGGATGGCAGTAGCTGGCCTGCTGCGCCACCATTTTGTCATCGATGGCCGCCAGCACCACGTCCACGCCATCAAGGCTGGTGCCTGACATTACGCCAATGTAGCGTCCTGATTTCATAAATATCCTTGTGCCGCGTCGGGCAGCGAGTGATTGCGTTCTAGCCTCGCAAATTACAGCCGCTAATTCTATGATAAAAATCCCTTTTTTACCCCTTTAGCCACGTGTATGCCGACAGGGGCTTTTTTTCTCGGGAAATTGAATTTTTGTTGAGGGATTGCGGTCTATGCTTCGCCCAGCGCGTTTCCGTTGGACGCAAAGTCAATCACCTGTTTTCTGACTTATACTGTTTGCAGTACAGGATATGAATTTGGCGTTTTAATGCATAAGGAGTTTTCGATGATCAAGCGTTTTGTAGCCGTTGCACTGACAGGTTTAACCCTGGCTGGCTGTGCCAACAACGACACCCTTTCCGGCGACGTCTATAGCGCCAGCGAAGCCAAACAGGTGCAAAGTGTTTCTTACGGTACGCTCGTATCCGTGCGCCCGGTTAAAATTCAGGGTGGCGATGACAGTAACATTATTGGCGCGATCGGTGGTGCCGTGTTGGGTGGTTTCCTCGGTAATACCATTGGCGGCGGCACCGGCCGCAGCTTAGCCACCGCCGGCGGCGCGGTCCTGGGCGGCGTGGCGGGCCAGGGCGTACAAGGCTCGCTGAACAAGTCCGATGGGGTCGAGCTGGAAATCCGCAAAGATGATGGCAACACCATCATGGTGGTGCAGAAACAGTCCGCCAGCCGCTACTCCGTTGGTCAGCGCGTCGTGATGGCGTCCAACGGCAGCCAAGTGACCGTGTCACCGCGCTAAGCCTGGTGCGGATAAAAAAAACCGACGCTAAGCGTCGGTTTTTTTATTTCTCGCGATGGTGTAATTCAAGAATGTTTTTTTCCAACCGCGCAATAAGCGTCACCATTTGATTGATCTCTTCCAGGCTGATGCCCGCGAGGATGTCATCACGGGTGGCATCGATGACGTTTTCAACCTGTTCGATAATCGGCTCTGCTTCTCGCGTCAGCTTGATGCGTTTGGCGCGCCGGTCATTGGCGCAGGTAGAACGGGTGATCAAGCCTTTCTCTTCAAGCTGATCCAGCGTGCGCACCAATGAAGGTTGCTCGATACCGATCGCTTTCGCGAGTTGAATTTGAGACTGCTCAGGCGGCAGCTGATGAATGTTGTGCAGCGTCACCCAATGCGTTTGGGTCAACTCAAGGGGCTTGAGGCGCTGATCGATTAAGGCGCGCCAAATGCGCACCAGGCGAGAGAGATCGCTCCCGAGAGGCGTATCCATTTCATCTCCTTATAATTAGCTTGCTAGCTATCAAGCCGAATTCTACCCTATTCTGCGAGTTTGCAGGATAAATTACAAATCGCCGACAGCGTCCACGCAAGCGGTTCCCTATTGACAATATTGCGCGTCTTGACGGTTAAAGTCCTCTTGCAGCTGCGCGAGGCTTTTTTGTCCTTCGAAGCGCGTTTTATCTTGCTCGGTCATGGGTTCGATCACCAGCGCTTTCTCCTCCGAGGAGTAAATAAAGCGGCGATTGAGCGTGTCACCCGTAAAACTTTTACCGCTGATCCCGCCGCACACCACGGTCATGGTGTGATGAAAGGTTTCGGTATGGGTAAAATCTGTCTCAGTGGCGCTGCGCAGCACGTTCTGGCAGCCCTGCGCACGTAATTGCTCTAGCGTGCGCTGCGTGAGCCACTCGCGCCCCCGCGCAACTTTCTCGCAGCTGGCACGTAAGGGGTTTGAATCAATCACTCGCTGTAGCTGCCGGCTGGCCTCCAGGCGAAGCTGCGTATCGTTCGGCCGATCGCATCCTGCCAATAGCAGCAGCCCCAACAGTATTATTCCGCGCGTTTTCATGCCTTCCCCTGAATGGTTCTTTTCCTTGACCCGCATCATAAGCCGGATGACACGCAGAAAGTAGTAAGAAAATGGCGCAGAACTTTTCAGCCCTGCGCACGCTTTCGTTAGATCACGCCGCAGGCTAACCGTGCGCCCCCACCGCCCAGCGGCTGTGGCCGATCGGCATGATTATCGCCGCCAACGTGGACCATCAGCGCTTTGCCCTTGATCTCCGCCAGCGATTTAATGCGCGGCGCCACCACGGGATAGTTCGCTTTGCCGTCAGCGGTGACGTAAAGCGCCGGCAAATCGCCTAAATGCCCCTCGGCATAAGGCCCCAGATGTCTACCGCTGTTATTGGGGTCCAGATGCCCTCCCGCTGCCCCCGCCGCCACCGTTTTCCCGTCGGACTCGCCGGGTTGACAGCTGCCTTTGGCGTGCACGTGGAAGCCATGAATACCCGGCTTGAGTCCACTAAGATGCGGTGCAAACTGGACGCCATAGGGCGTTTCAGTGAGGGTCACAACCCCCATGGCGGCACCTACGCCCTGGGCGGTAACGCTATGCAGCGTCACTTCTTCAGTCGCGGCATGGGCACCCAGCGCGCACGAAAACAATACGGTAGCAATAAGTGTATTTTTCATAACTTCTCCTGACGGTAGCGATTCCCATTAAGCCTGGACCGAATTGCTGCGGGCTGCCGGAGTTTGACGTAGTTTTACGCGTTAAGGGACGTCGTAGCCGAGCGCGGCTTTACGAATGCGGAACCACTGCTGGCGTGACAAACGCAAACGGCAAGCCTCAACCGCCTCTGTCACGCGTGCCGTTTTCCCCGAGCCTATGATCGGCAGCGGCCGTGAAGGCAGCATTTGCACCCACGCATAAACCACCTGCTCAATCGTTCGCGCACCGCTTTCCTGCCGAATAGATTCGAGTTCGTCGCGCAGCGGCTGATAATGGGGATCGTTAAACAAGCGCCCGCCCGCCAGACATGACCATGCCATCGGACGCATGCGCAGTTGCTGACACTGATCAAGCGTGCCATCCAGCAGCGTTGACTGTTCCAGTGGGGAAATTTCAACCTGATTGGTGACCAAGCTAAAAGGCAATCTGGACTGCAGCAGGGTGAACTGCGCCGGGGTAAAGTTCGATACGCCAAAGTGGCGCACTTTTCCGCTTTGATGGAGCGCGATAAACGCCTCGGCTACGTCATCGGCATCCATGAGCGGGTCCGGGCGATGGATCAGCAGCACATCAAGGTAATCGGTGGCAAAGTGACGCAGCGACGCCTCGGCGCTGGCACGAATGTGATGGGCATCGGTGATATAGTGCCCGATACTGTTTTCCGCGC
Organism: uncultured Pantoea sp.; assembly: GCA_913778495.1. Taxonomy (GTDB): domain Bacteria; phylum Pseudomonadota; class Gammaproteobacteria; order Enterobacterales; family Enterobacteriaceae; genus Pantoea. The sequence continues at coordinate 16,903 of CAJYVD010000030.1, read as the reverse complement.
GTGCGCGGGTGGCGATGCCGCATTTGGTCACAATTTGCAGCTGCTCGCGCAGGCCTGGAGCAAGGCGCAGCGCCTCACCAAACGCCGCTTCACAGCCATAATCACCGTAGATATCCGCGTGATCGACCGTGGTGATGCCCAGCGAGAGATGGTGCTCAATAAATGCAACGCGCTGCTGTGGCGTCATCGCCCACTCTAGTAAGCGCCAGTAGCCCATGATCAGAGGTGAAAAAGCGGGGCCCTGTGGGGCAATTGATTGTGGTTCTAACATCCGATGACTCCCTTGAACACGCAGACAATTAAGTGAAAGGGAGTATAACGGAAGGCACGGGCGAAACGGTGTTAAAACAGCGACGGTTGCTCGGGGTCTTGCGTGTCGTCACCTTTTTGTTTTTTATGCAGCCGCAGCCAGCGCTGACGGCACAAGCGCAACACCTCGCGCTTCTGTGCATCCGTGAATTGCATCCAGTTAAAACGCTCCTCCCGGCTGCGCAAACACCCTACGCAGTATCCGCGCGCATCGGTCTGGCAGATCCCCCGACACGGGCTGGGAACGGGAAAAAACTCTAATTGTTCAGGCACACCACCTCCGCCACTTAGCTTTCCTCTATAGTCATAACAGGTCACTGAGATTGTGCAAAGTCTCTCCGCTTATTGCCGCCAATCTGCGCTATTTCGTGGCATTGATTCGTCCGCCTTGTGTTAAGGTTTTCCTCATCTTACGATCATATGATTGTCACAATTTTCTTAACGAATGAGTTTTCATGAAAGTGGCCACCCGGTTACAGTGTCACGCCAGCCTGTTTAATGTGCTGACGGCGCTGTTCTTTACCTTTGTATTAAATGGACTGTTTTTACTCCGCGCCTGGGACATCATTGCTTACGATCGCCTCCACGATTACCTGTTTGCCGCCAGTATGACCATTGTGCTGGCCAGCGCGTTCTATCTGATTTTCTCTCTGCTCGCCTGGCCTTGGGTACGCAAGCCGCTGCTGGCGGTGTTGGTCGTTGTGAGTGCCGCCGCGAATTACTTTATGTACAGCTTCGGCACGGTCATTGACACCAACATGATTCAAAACGTGTTTGAATCGGACCCGCAGGAGGCGATGGCGCTCATCAGCACGCGCTATGTGGTATGGATGATTTTAATGGGCGTGCTGCCGGTGATAGTCATCTGTCTGGTGCGCATTACGCGCGGTCAGCGCTGGTGGTGGAGCCTGCTGCACCGTCTGGCCAGCGCGCTGGGCGCCCTGCTGCTGATTTTGCTGATGGGTGTACTTTTCTATAAAGATTACGCTTCGCTGATTCGCAACAACAAAGGCCTGGTCAAAATGATCACGCCGGTTAACGTGGTGAGCGGCGCGGGACATTACCTCGATCACCGCTTCTTACAGGGGAGCCAGGCGCTGGTAAAAATTGGCCAGGACGCCCACAAAGGCCCGCTTATCCTTGCCAACGCGAAAAAAACGCTGGTGGTGCTGGTAGTGGGTGAAACCGCGCGTGCTGAGAATTTTTCGCTCGGCGGCTATGCGCGTGAAACCAACCCTGAACTGAAAAAGCAGCAGGTTATCTATTATCAAAACGCCAGCTCCTGTGGCACCGAAACCGCCATCTCCGTGCCTTGTATGTTCTCTAACATGCCGCGGCAGCACTACGATGCGAATCTGGCGCACCATCAGGAAGGGTTGCTTGACGTACTGGCACACGCTGGCGTGAGCGTGCTGTGGCGTGAAAACGATGGTGGATGTAAAGGCGCATGCAGCCGCGTGCCGCACAGCGATATGACGATGTGGCGTTTACCGGCATATTGCCACGACGGCTTTTGCCAGGATGACGTGCTGCTGCATCGCCTCGACAATTACCTTGATAGCCTGCATAACGACGGCATTGTGGTACTGCATCAAATGGGCAGCCATGGCCCGGCTTACTACCAGCGTTATCCGGACACATTCCGCCGCTTTTTACCTACCTGCGACAGCAAGCAGATTCAGGATTGCGATCATCAGGCGTTGGTCAACACGTACGACAATACGCTGTTGTATACCGATGACATGGTGAGCCGGACAATCGATAAGCTGAAAGCGCTTAGCGATCGTTTTAACGTGGCGCTGGTCTATCTCTCCGACCATGGCGAATCGCTGGGTGAACACGGGATGTACTTGCACGGTGCGCCCTACCTGTTCGCGCCTTCCCAGCAGACCCATATTCCGCTGCTGCTGTGGCTCTCGCCCGGCTATGAAGCGGCCTTCCACATTAACGACGCGTGTTTACGCCAGCAGGCCGCAGGCGCCCCCGTGTCGCAGGACAACCTTTTCCATACCGTCTTGGGCATGTTCAATATTCAAACCGAGCAATACCAGCCTGCCCTCGATATGATCAAATCGTGCCAGTGAGCCGGCGGGGATTTGCATTAGACCGACTGGTCTACTACTCTGTTGCCCATGAATAAGAGTACGCAACGCAACGAAACCCGTGAACACCTGCTTGCCGTTGGCGAGCAGGTATGCCTGCAGCGCGGCTTCACGGGTATGGGTCTCAGTGAGATGCTGGCGCTGGCTAAAGTGCCCAAGGGCTCCTTTTACCACTATTTCCCTTCGAAAGAAGCGTTTGGCGTCGCGCTGCTTGAGCGCTACTTCAGCCACTTTTTGGCGCAGCTTGAGCAGCAACTGCATCGCCCCGATGTTTCAGCGCGCGCGCGTTTTCTCGCCCATTTCCGCTACGCCGAAACGCTGTTCATTGAGCAGGGGCACATTGTGGGATGCCTGGGCGTGAAGCTCTCAGCAGAAGTGTGCGATCTCTCCGAGCCCATGCGCAATGCGCTTCAGCAAGGTGCCAATGCGGTCATCGCTGCCTATGCTGCGTGCCTGACAGAGGTGGCGGCTGCGCAGTTGCTGCCTGGCAATCAGACGCCGCTGCAGCTGGCTCAGCGCTGCTACCTGCTGTGGCTCGGCGCCAGCTTGCAAAGCAAAATATCTCGGGAGTCAGGCCCCATCAGTCTGGCGCTCGATACCATCGAACAGTGGCTTGAATGCCGCTGATTTAAAAAAAGCCGTTTCAAGACGACCGGTCTACTATTAGGAGACACCATGGCGAGCAAACAGCTGTTTACCCCACTGAAAGTGGGCGCGATCACCGTACCGAATCGTGTGTTTATGGCCCCGCTGACGCGTCTGCGCAGCATTGAGCCAGGCGATATCCCTACGCCGCTGATGGCGGAATACTATCAGCAGCGCGCCAGCGCGGGTTTGATCATCACCGAAGCTACGCAGGTCTCTTTCCAGGCGAAAGGCTACGCGGGTGCGCCGGGGCTGCATACTGAGGAACAAATTGCGGCATGGAAACGGATCAACGAAGGCATTCACGCCGCGAACGGTCACAGCGCCGTCCAACTGTGGCACACCGGCCGCATATCTCATCACAGCGTACAGCCTGGCGGCGAAGCCCCTGTGGCGCCGTCTGCGCTTCCAGCGGGAACCCGCACTTCACTGCGCGCCGCAGATGGCTCGGTCTACCGTGAAGATACGTCCATGCCGCGCGCCCTGACGGTGCCGGAAATCCAGCAAATTGTGAAAGATTTTGGTCAAGCTGCCGCTAACGCACGCGAGGCAAATTTTGATTTGCTGGAGCTGCACTCGGCTCACGGCTACCTGATGCATCAGTTCCTGGCGCCCGGTTCTAACCAGCGCACCGACGAATACGGCGGTTCCATTGAGAAACGCGGCCGTTTTGCGCTGGAAGTGGTAGACGCGGCGATTGCTAACTGGTCCGCCGACCGCGTTGGCATCCGCATCTCTCCGATTGGGTCGTTCCAGAATTTGGACAATGGTCCAGAGGAAGAAGAGGCCGCGCTGTGGTATATCAGCGAGCTGGGCAAGCGCGGCTTAGCATACCTGCACCTTTCCGAGCCTGACTGGGCTGGCGGTAAACCTTACACCGACGCGTTCCGCGAAAAAGTGCGCGCGCGCTTCCCTGGCGTGATCATTGGTGCTGGCGCTTACACCGTGGAAAAAGCGGACGATCTTATCGCCCGTGGCCTGATTGACGCGGTGGCTTTCGGCCGCGACTTTATCGCCAACCCGGATCTGGTCGCGCGCCTGCAACAGGATGCGCCGCTGAATCCCCAGCGCCCGGAGAGCTTCTACGGCGGCGGCGCGGAAGGCTATACCGACTACCCTACTCTGTAACTTCCAGCGGCGGCCTTGCGCAGGTGGCCGCTGGGTTTAAGCCCGCTATTACGAGCTATACTGTGTTTGCAAGCGTCATTCCCCAATGACGTGATTAAAAAAGAGGATGTTATGCGTTTACTTCACACCATGCTGCGCGTTGGCGATCTGCAACGCTCGATTGATTTCTACACCCGCGTGCTGGGCATGCGCGTGCTGCGCCAGAGCGAAAACACCGAGTACAAATACACCCTCGCTTTTGTGGGCTACACCGAAGAAAGCGAAGGTGCGGTGATTGAGCTGACCTACAACTGGGGCGTGGATAAATACGAATTGGGCAACGCTTACGGTCATATCGCGCTGGGCGTGGATGACGTCGCTGAGACCTGCGAACGTATCCGCAACGCGGGCGGGAACGTGACGCGCGAAGCGGGTCCAGTCAAAGGCGGTTCGACGATCATCGCGTTTGTTGAAGATCCAGACGGCTACAAAATTGAGCTGATTGAAAACAAACACGCCGGCAACGGCCTCGGCAACGGATAGCCGCTACCAGCCCACCCGCGTGGGCTGGTCTTTCTCTCCTGCTGCACCCCTCCGCAATTTTTGCCATAATGCGCGCTGCCCCATTCCTTGCTATGAGATCCTGATGTCTGAATCGAACGCTCCAAATGCTCTTCATCAACGCTTTCGCGGTTTTTATCCTGTGGTCATTGACGTTGAGACAGCTGGCTTCAATGCGCAAACTGACGCGCTGTTAGAAATCGCGGCCACCACGCTCAAGATGGATGACGATGGCTGGCTTCATCGCGATGAAACGTTGCATTTTCACGTGGAGCCGTTTGAAGGCGCGCTGCTGCATCCTGAAGCGCTGGCGTTTACCGGCATCGATCCCCACAACCCTTTACGCGGTGCGGTCAGTGAATATGAGGCGCTGCACGCCATTTTTAAGATGGTACGCAAGGGCACCAAAGATAGCCTGTGTAACCGTGCCATTATCGTCGCGCACAACGCGACCTTTGATCACAATTTCCTGATGGCTGCCGCTGAGCGCGTTGGCCTGAAACGCAATCCGTTCCACCCTTTTGCCACCTTCGATACCGCCGCGCTGAGCGGATTAGTGCTGGGGCAAACGGTGTTGGCAAAAGCCTGTATTGCTGCGGGAATGGACTTTGATAGCACTCAAGCGCATTCGGCACTCTATGATACCGAACAAACGGCGACGCTGTTTTGTGAACTGGTGAATCGCTGGAAACGGTTGGGCGGCTGGCCGCTGCCGGTGAGCGATGCGCCAACGAACGAGGAAGAGACGCCTGATAGCGCCGCGCCGTAACCGTAAGCAGAGAAAAAAAAGGCCGACAATTGTCGGCCTTTAGATTATTCCGCTTCTTTATGTTTCTCAGCGGTCTCTTTTACCAGCGGCTGAAGTTCACCGCGCTGGAACATCTCAACGATGATATCGCAACCGCCCACCAGCTCGCCGTCAACCCACAGCTGTGGGAACGTAGGCCAGTTTGCATATTTTGGCAGTTCAGCACGAATATCGGGATTTTGCAGAATATCGACATACGCGAAGCGCTCACCGCAGGCGGAAAGCGCTTGTACAGCCTGCGCAGAGAAACCACAGCTTGGCAGCTTGGGTGAACCTTTCATGTACAGCAGGATCGGGTTTTCTGCGATCTGGCGCTGAATTTTTTCAACAGTACTCATTTAAGCCTTCCTTAATGCTCCACTTCGTGTTTGTTTATTGTAGCGACTTAACGCGCACACTGAAAATGGGTTTTTCTCTCTGCCTGTGGTGATCGCCATGTTTGTTAAGTTCGCAAGGAACCACCTATCAATGTCTTTCATGAAAAAGCGTGACAAAATTAATAATTAGCAATAATACGCTGGGTTAACCAGCTGAATTAGCTTACTTTTGCAACACATTTCTTCGGTCAAAAGATTAATAGAAAAAGCCCTTACCTTTTCCAAAAAAAGTGGATTAGAATTGCTTCGGCGCTGATCAACGATCAGATTTCTCTTACTCAGCTGCAGCCTTTGTTTGGGTCTGCTTAACCTGTAACCGGACTATGCGTTTACTCATTACGCTTTTCATACTGGCTTTCGCCCAATTGTTCTTTAATGTGGCCTCTGCGTCTCCGCATGCGCCTGTTAATGTCAGTTTGCACAAGGCAGATAAAAAAAGTGCGCGTGAAGATGAACGGCGCAAACGACGTCCGCTCAAGACCACTGCCAAGAAATCGCGCCTGACCTCCGTACAAAAACTCAAACTGAAAAAACAACTCCACACCGCCAAGGCGTCGCCAACGTCGACGCGCAAAAAGATCCCGTTAAAAAGCGCCGTGAAAAAATACGGCCATCAGCGTCCAGGCAGCGTTGCGCGCACTGACGATGACGAGGTCGCGTCGCTGACCGGGATCAAAATGAGCAAATCGCACCGTCTGCGCTATCAAAAGGCGCGTGAGACGGCGATGACAAAATTGATGGGCCAGCTTGGAAAACCCTATCAGTGGGGCGGCACGTCGCCGCATACCGGCTTTGATTGCAGTGGGTTGGTCTGGTACGCCTATAAAGATTTAGTGAAGTACCGCTTCCCTCGCACCGCAAATGAAATGTACCACCTGCGTGACGCCTCTCCGATCAAGCGGGAACTGCTGGAAAAAGGCGATCTGGTGTTCTTCCGCATTAACAACCGCGGCACTGCCGATCACGTCGGTGTTTATCTGGGTAACGGTAAATTTATTCAGTCACCGCGTACGGGCAAAGACATTCAAATCAGCGCGCTGGGCGAGGATTACTGGCAAAAGCATTATGTCGGCGCACGCCGCATGATGACGCCAAAAACCATTCGCTAGGCCGTTGCGCAACTTCTCACTGTTATCCGCCGGTCGCGGTCTCCCGCACCGGCTTTTTTATTCCTTTTCTCCCTGCAAAACTCCATTTACACCGGCTATTTCGCCTTAGCTGGCCTGTGTGGCGCAAAGAGGCGGTGATTTTAGCGAAATTTGCCGTGAATCAGGCAAAGATCTCGTCTTTGCTGCGCCAGCTTGCTAGAATCGCCGCCTTTCGTTGCGCAACACAGAGCGCGCACGCTGTATTTGCCGCCTGCTAACGCCTTTTTTCCCGTTATTTATTGGCGAAAACATTCCCCATTTGGGGCATAAAACCTTTAGCAGACGCAATCGTTTAACACTATGCTTATCAGCAAGTTGCGATAAGCCGGGAGTTCCTTTTCATGGCAACAATTAAAGATGTGGCAAAACGCGCCGGTGTCTCCACCACCACCGTTTCCCACGTCATCAATAAAACGCGCTTTGTCGCGGAAGAGACGCGTAATGCCGTATGGGAAGCGATCAAGGCGCTTCACTATTCGCCGAGCGCGGTGGCGCGTAGCCTCAAGGTTAATCACACCAAAACATTGGGGCTGCTTGCCACGTCCAGCGAGGCGCCCTATTTCGCTGAGATCATTGAAGCGGTAGAAAACCACTGCTTTGAACGTGGCTACACGCTGATTCTGGGTAATGCCCATAATGATCTGCAAAAACAGCGCGCCTATCTTTCGATGATGGCGCAAAAACGCGTCGATGGGCTGCTGGTGATGTGTTCGGAGTACCCCGACGATCTGCTGCAAATGCTGGAAGAGAATCGCAATATTCCCATGGTGGTCATGGACTGGGGCGCCTCGCGCGGCGATTTCACCGACACCGTGCAGGACAACGCGTTTCACGGTGGGTATCTGGCGGGCCGTTATTTGATCGAACGTGGACATCGGGATATCGGCGCCATTCCCGGCCAGATGGAACGCAACACCGGCGGTGGTCGTCACGCGGGCTTTCTACAAGCCATGAACGAAGCGGGCATTACGGTACGTCCCGAATGGATTGTGCAAGGCGACTTTGAACCCGAGTCCGGTTATCAAGCGATGCAGCAGATCCTCAATCAAAAGCAGCGCCCCACGGCGGTGTTCTGCGGCGGCGACATCATGGCGATGGGCGCAATTTGTGCCGCCGATGAAATGGGCTTGCGCGTGCCACAGGACATTTCGGTGATTGGTTATGACAACGTGCGCAACGCGCGCTACTTCACGCCCGCTCTGACTACGGTGCATCAGCCTAAAGCGCAGCTGGGTGAGAAAGCGCTGGAAATGCTGTTGGACAGAATCACCAGCAAGCGTGAGGAGCCGCAAACTATTGAGGTGCAGCCGTCGCTGATCGAACGCCGTTCCGTGGCGGACGGGCCCTTCCGCGATTACCGCCGCTAAGCGGCGGACTCGCTAAGCCACTCTTGATTTAGCGTCTCTGCATCCCCGAGGTAGGTCAGCAGCCACGCCAGCGCCGGCGAGGCGCGCTGCTCCGACCAACTGACGCAGCACGGGCTATCGGGGAACGGTTGCGCTAGCGTCAGCTCCACCAGCGCACCGCTGTTTAACAGCGGCCGCGCCAAATGCCCCGGCACCATGCCGACGCACAATCCGGCCTGCAGGCAGTCGAGGCCGGTATCCCAGTCGGGCACCACCAAACGCCGCTGATTATCAAGGGTCCACGTCATGCGCCGCGGCAGCGCGCGCGACGTATCCTCCAACACCAGTGACGGCCAGGCACGCAGTATATCGTCGTCGGGCTGTACGCTGTGTGCCAAGGCGTGATGGGGACTGACGACGCAACGCCAGTTCAGGGCGCCCATATCCTGGAAAGCAAAGCGTCCTCCCACCGGGATGGCTTGGGTAGCGCCAATCGCCACATCAACACGCGCATCGGCCAGCGCATCCCAGACGCCGTTGAACACTTCATAGCTGATAATCAGCTCCATATCCGGAAAGTGGCGATAGAAATCTCTCACCAATTGCCGCGTGCGCTGCGGCTTTACAATGCAGTCCACGGCAATGCTGAGCTGACCGCGCCAGCCGTTGGCGAGCTGCTGGCACTGCCGCCGCGTGGCCAGCATTTTTTTGATAACAGCACGGCCTTCACGCACAAAATGCTCACCCGCTGGCGTCAGAATCACTTCTCGATGCTGGCGTTCAAACAGCGGAACCGCCAGCCAGGTTTCTAACTGGCGCACGGTGTAACTGATAGCCGAAGGCACGCGGTGCAACTCCTGAGCTGCGGCGCTGAAGCTGCCGGTTCGCGCAACCGCATCGACGACTTCAAGGGCGTATTCAGACCACATAGTTTCCCTTCAAAAAAATTCACAGCACTGCACAAATATTAGCGTTTCACAAAACGGGATGCACCCTTTTACACTGCCCGGCGTTCATTTTGCCCATGAGAATAATAATGGTGTCATCAAAAGGATTTCTTCCCTATCTCGCCCTGCTGAGCATGCTCGGCTTTCTTGCAACCGATATGTACCTGCCCGCCTTTGGCGCGATGCAGCACGACCTCGCGACCTCGCCTGGCGCCATCAGCGCCAGCCTCAGCCTGTTTCTCGGCGGCTTTGCCTGCGCCCAGGTCATTTGGGGTCCGCTGTCCGACCGCTTTGGCCGCAAACCTATCCTGCTGGTGGGCTTGTCGCTCTTCGCGCTCGGCTGTCTCGGCATGCTGTGGGTAACCCGTGTGGAAGTGCTCCTGGCGCTGCGCTTTGTACAGGCCGTTGGCGTCTGCGCCGCGGCGGTGAGCTGGCAGGCGCTGGTGGTGGATCGCTACGCCAAAGCGCAAGCGAACAAAGTGTTTGCCACCATTATGCCGTTGGTGGCGCTGTCGCCCGCGCTGGCGCCGCTCGTGGGCGCGTGGCTGATGAGCCATTTCCACTGGCGCAGCATTTTTATCGCGCTCACGCTCATTACCGTGCTGCTGCTGCTGGGTACGCTAAAGCTCGCTGCGCCCGCGCGGCAGGTGTCGACCCAATCAGACGCGCAACCTGGCTGGCTGGCGATCCTTGCAACCCGAGTCTGGAGTGGAAACGTGCTGATTTATTCGGCGTGTTCAGCCAGCTTTTTCGCCTGGCTGACTGGCTCGCCGTTTATCCTCGCTTCAGCAGGTTTGACCCCGGCGGATATCGGCCTGAGCTACATTCCGCAAACCGTGGCGTTCCTGATCGGTGGCTTTGGGTGCCGCGCCCTGCTTAATCGCATCAGCGGCGCGCAGTTGCTGCCATGGCTGCTCGTGGTTTACAGCGTTAGCGTGTTGAGCCTGTTTGCCGTCGCTCTCACCTCAGCATCTTCACTGGTGGCGCTGCTGCTGCCGTTCTGCGGTATGGCGCTGGCCAACGGTGCAATTTATCCGATCGTCGTCGCCAGTGCGCTAGCACCGTTCCCTCACGCTACGGGCAAAGCCGCGGGCTTGCAAAATCTGATGCAGCTGGGACTCTGCTTTGCGGCGAGCCTGCTGGTGTCAGCGGGATTAACGGCAGCGCTGTTTAACACCACGCTCGTTATGGCGGCCACGGTGATACTGGCGTGGGCCGGTTTTATCTGGCAGCGCCGCGCCACCGCACAAAGTGATGTTGCTCACTTCTCTACCCCTTGCCAGGATCAACAGTGAAGCAAGCTTATTAGCTTGCTAACGATCACGCGTTGAACATTGACCCACGTGAGCTTATACTCAGTGGGTCTGCATTTCTGTAACAATTCAATAAGATACTCTTTTTAACTTTTGCGACTCTGTCGCTGGGATGGCGTCTGCACGCAAGGTCCTGGTGTGGCGCGTTGGATATTTGATTAAAAATCATACCGCTGTACACGGCAGACGGGGAGCGCACGGGTGCCCGTGGCTTCGCTTTCAGGCATGAGGATCTTGACTATTCTTTCCTCAGATTAAATTCGGAAAAGTGATGGAGACGCTATGAGTTCATCAGTTATCGAAGAAGTGAGCCTTGAAGAAAACCACTGGTTTCGCATCGTTAATGAATTACTTGAGCGCGCGGATATACGGGTGAATGGCAGCCGTCCTTGGGACATCAACGTCAAGCATCCTGATTTCTTCAAACGCGTATTGCAGCAAGGATCGATTGGCCTGGGTGAAAGTTACATGGATGGCTGGTGGGATTGCGATCAGCTGGACGGTTTTTTTCATCGCGTCGTGAAACACCGTCTTGATAAACACATTCCCCATCATTTTAAGGACACGCTGCGCGTCGCGGCCGCGCGCCTGATGAACCTGCAATCTAAAAAACGCGCGTGGATAGTCGGGAAAGAGCACTACGATCTGGGCAACGACCTGTTCACGCGCATGCTTGATCCTTACATGCAGTACTCCTGCGGTTACTGGAAAGACGCGACTACGCTGGAAAAAGCGCAAGAAGCCAAGCTGGATATGATTTGCCGCAAACTGCAGCTGGAGCCGGGCATGACGCTGCTTGATATCGGCTGCGGCTGGGGCGGATTAGCTGAATACGCTGCCCGCCACTACGGCGTTAAGGTGCACGGGGTGACCATCTCGGCTGAGCAACAGCGCATGGCCCAGCAGCGATGTGCCGGGTTAGACGTGACCATTTTGCTGCAGGATTATCGCGATCTTGATTTGCAATTCGATCGCATTGTCTCGGTGGGCATGTTTGAGCACGTTGGCCCCAAGAACTATGCGACCTACTTCCGCGTCGTTGATCGCAATCTGAAGCCTGATGGGCTGTTCTTGCTCCACACCATTGGCGCGGTTGTGACTGACATGAACGTGGATCCGTGGATCGATAAATACATTTTTCCCAACGGGTGCCTGCCCTCGGTGCGGCACATTGCCGACGCCAGCGAGGGGCATTTCATCATGGAAGACTGGCACAATTTTGGCGCCGATTATGATACTACCTTGATGGCCTGGCATGCGCGCTTTAAGGAAGCGTGGCCGCAGCTGGCGGAAGCCTATGGTGAGCGATTTAAACGCATGTTCACCTATTATCTGCACGCCTGCGCCGGCGCTTTTCGCGCGCGGGACATTCAGCTGTGGCAAGTGGTGTTTAGTCGCGGTGTTGAGGGAGGATTACGCGTCGCCCGCTAGCGAACGCGTTGCGCTGACGACGGGCACTTCACGGTGCCCGTCTATACAGCGTTTAAAGATTATCGCTGCTCTCTGCTACAGCTTGTGCCACCAGCGCGGCTTCTCGCTGCGCCAGGACGCGTTCCACCGTTTCAACGATCGCCTGCGTGTGTGGATCGATTTCAATGTTGACCTTATGTCCCAGTTTTTTTGCCCCGAGCGTGGTGCGCTCAAGCGTCTCTGGGATCAGGTGTACGCAGAACTTGCTTTTGGTGACGTCACCAACCGTGAGGCTGATTCCATCAATGCCCACAAACCCTTTATGCAGAATATATTTAATCTGCGCCACATCCTGTAATTTGAACCAGATTTCTCGGTTATTTTCTGATTGGATGATTTTGCAGATCTCTGCCGTGGTCATAATATGGCCGGACATTAAATGCCCACCGATTTCATCGCTAAATTTGGCCGCGCGCTCAATATTCACCTTATCACCTACCTTGAGCTCTCCCAGGTTGGTGATGCGCAGCGTTTCTTTGATCAAATCAAAGCTTACGCGATCGCCATCAACGGCGGTTACGGTCAGGCAGCAGCCGTTGTGCGCCACCGAGGCGCCCAGTGCCAGGCCAGGAAGAAGTTCCTCTGGCAAGCGCACGGTGTGCGTACGAAAAAGCTCTTTTTCTTCAATGGCAATAATTTCTGCAGTGCCCTGCACAATTCCAGTAAACATATTCTACGCCTCTGCAACATTTGCCCCAGTTTAACACAGCCAAAGGTGGCGCGTTGAATTTGGCGGCGGGCAAACTTTACACATCTGGCGAAACGAAGTGCGAACAACGTTTGGTGGAACGCGCGGCTGCCGCTAAACTATGTCGCGCAATCCAGGGGACCTCTCCCCGCATGACATTTATTTCATTTCTTATAAGCAGGTATAACGTGCAGAAGTATTTTACAGAAGCGCGTCAATTGCTCGCCCTTGCTATTCCCGTGATCCTGGCTCAGGTAGCGCAGACAGCGATGGGCTTTGTAGATACCGTAATGGCCGGTGCGGTAAGCGCCACGGATATGGCCGCCGTTGCTGTCGGCACCTCTATCTGGCTTCCCGCCATTCTCTTTGGTCACGGTTTACTGCTGGCATTGACGCCCACCGTTGCGCAACTCAACGGTTCAGGACGCCGCGAGCGTATCGCGGAACAGGTTCGCCAGGGATATTGGCTGGCGTTTGCCGTTGCGCTGCTGATTATGGTTGTCCTGTGGAATGCAGGCTATTTCATTCATCGCATGCACGATATCGATCCACAGCTTGCGGAGAAAGCCGAAGGCTATCTGCATGCGCTGCTGTGGGGAGCGCCAGGTTATCTGTTCTTCCAGGTGGCGCGCAACCAATGCGACGGGCTATCGAAAACCAAACCGGCCATGCTGCTCGGTTTTCTTGGGCTACTGCTTAACATCCCGCTTAATTACGTGTTTATTTATGGCCACTTTGGCATGCCTGCGCTGGGTGGAGTCGGCTGCGGCGTCGCAACCGCCTCGGTCTGTTGGGTGATGTTTATCGTGATGCGCTACTGGCTCAACCATATGCCAGCGATGCGCGATATCCGTATGGCTTCGCGCTGGTCTGCGCCGTCGCGTGCGATTCTGCTGCGCTTGTTCACGCTGGGCTTGCCCGTGGCGCTGGCGCTGTTTTTTGAAGTCACGCTGTTTGCCGTGGTAGCGCTGCTGGTTTCGCCATTGGGCATTGTTAACGTAGCCGGTCACCAAATTGCGCTTAACTTTAGCTCGCTGATGTTTGTGCTGCCGCTGTCCATTGGTGTGGCAACAACCATTCGCATAGGTTTTCGTTTGGGACAAGGATCGGCGGAGCAGGCGCGCGTCGCGGCATGGACCGGCCAAGGGATCGGCATCAGTATGGCGGCGCTGACCGCGCTGTTCACGGTGATTTTCCGCGAACACATTGCCACGCTATATACGGATAACCCGGCGGTCATCGCGCTGGCGGCACACCTGATGCTGCTGGCGGCGATATATCAATTTTCCGACTCGATTCAAGTGATCGGCAGCGGGATTTTGCGCGGTTATAAAGATACCCGATCCATTTTCTTCATTACCTTTATCGCCTATTGGGTACTGGGCTTGCCGGTGGGCTACGTACTGGCCCTGACCGATTGGGTGGTGCAGCCAATGGGGCCTGCCGGATTCTGGTGCGGCTTTATCGTGGGCTTAACCTCCGCCGCCATCATGATGATTTGGCGCATTCGCCGTATTCAGCGCCAGTCCGCTGCGCACATCCTCGCTCGCGCAGCCCGCTAAGTGGCTGAACCTGGCGAGCTTTGCTTTTTAACGCTTAAAAAACCGGCTTGTCGCGCAGTTGCTGGTCAGTCGTGAGGGAAATGCATTTTTTCCCTTGCCAGCCTCGCGACCTGCCGTTAATATTCGTCCCCGCTGTCGCCCTGACAGCATGTTGCGCTCTTAGCTCAGTTGGTTAGAGCACCACCTTGACATGGTGGGGGTCGATGGTTCGAGTCCATTAGAGCGCACCAATGTGCGTCCGTAGCTCAGTTGGTTAGAGCACCACCTTGACATGGTGGGGGTCGGTGGTTCGAGTCCACTCGGACGCACCACATTACTGTATGCGCTCTTAGCTCAGTTGGTTAGAGCACCACCTTGACATGGTGGGGGTCGATGGTTCGAGTCCATTAGAGCGCACCACTCTGAATCTCTCTCTTTTATTGCGCAACGCGCCCTGATTTGCCCTCCTTCTGTTTCGTCACCTGCTTTTATGTTGGTTTTCGCATACTTACCGATTATAATGTGGCCCGTTGTTTTACCTGAAAGGTTTCAGCGCCAACGTGCCCAAGCAAACTACGATAATGAGTTGCGCAACACTGCCCAATCAGTTCCTTTCTGAACTGCGCAACTTCTCTGCACGCTCTGTCTCCGTCACCTATCCTTACTCCTGTACGTCCCTGACCAACTTAAACACATTTTTATTTCGCTGCCTTGCGCGGCGGACCCAGACCTCCATCATTCATCACAACTTACAGACAATCTGATATGAAAAAGACCAAAATCGTATGCACCATCGGTCCGAAAACCGAATCGGAAGATATGTTGACTCAACTGCTTGAGGCTGGCATGAACGTCATGCGCCTCAACTTCTCACACGGTGACTATGCCGAGCATGGTCAGCGCATTGCTAACATGCGTGCCGTGATGGAAAAAACCGGTCATCAGGCCGCGATTTTGCTGGATACCAAAGGTCCTGAAATCCGCACGATGAAGCTTGAAGGCGGCAACGATGTAGCGCTGAAAGCAGGTCAGACCTTCACCTTCACCACCGACCAGTCAGTGATTGGCAACAGCGAACGCGTGGCGGTCACCTACGCCGGCTTCACGGAAGACCTGAAGATCGGAAACACCGTGCTGGTTGATGACGGCCTGATTGGTATGCAAGTCACCGAAGTCACGGAAAATACCGTGGTGTGCACCGTCCTGAACAACGGCGATCTCGGGGAAAACAAAGGCGTTAACCTGCCAGGCGTGTCTATTCAACTGCCGGCGCTGGCAGAAAAAGACAAGCGCGATCTGATTTTTGGCTGCGAACAAGGCGTCGATTTTGTTGCCGCTTCTTTTATCCGCAAGCGTTCTGACGTGCTGGAAATTCGTGAACACCTGAAAGCCCACGGCGGCGAGCACATCCAGATCATCTCTAAAATTGAGAACCAGGAAGGCTTGAACAACTTCGACGAGATCCTCGAGGCGTCAGACGGCATTATGGTGGCACGCGGCGATCTCGGCGTGGAAATCCCGGTTGAAGAAGTGATCTTTGCCCAGAAGATGATGATCAAGAAGTGCAACAAGGCGCGCAAGGTGGTGATTACCGCTACGCAGATGCTGGATTCGATGATCAAAAACCCGCGCCCTACCCGCGCGGAAGCGGGCGACGTGGCAAACGCCATCCTGGACGGTACCGATGCGGTGATGCTGTCTGGTGAAAGTGCCAAAGGGAAATACCCGCTGGAGTCGGTGACCATCATGGCCACCATCTGCGAGCGCACCGACCGCGTGATGAAATCGCGCATTGGCGAACTGCAGGACTCGCGCAAACTGCGCATTACCGAGGCGGTATGCCGCGGCGCCGTTGAGACCGCAGAAAAGCTGGAATCCCCTCTGATTGTAGTTGCGACCGAAGGCGGTAAATCGGCGAAAGCGGTGCGTAAGTACTTCCCTGACGCAACGATTCTGGCCTTGACCACGAACAGCACTACGGCGCGCCAGTTAATTCTCAGCAAAGGTATTGAGACGCGTGTGGTGTCTGAAATCGCTTCAACTGACGATTTCTACCGCATTGGCAAAGAAATGGCGCTGGAAAGCGGATTTGCGCAAAAAGGCGATGTTGTCGTGATGGTCTCCGGCGCGCTGGTGCCGAGCGGCACGACCAATACAGCCTCGGTACACCTGCTCTGATAAGGTTTTAAATTTTATTTAAGGCGCCTTTTTAAGGCGCCTTTTTTTATTCTGCCGTAATACATAACCAGGAATTTTCCAATCGAAAATAACTATTCAATATCTGGCGGAATTAAGGTTAGTCCGATTAAATCTCTCTGTTTTCGCTAAATATTTTCATCATCTCCTGCGAAACGCTGCTTCTTTGAGCGAACGATCAAATTTAAGCATGTTCTCATCAAAAATTTATTCTCAACTTAAAAAGCTTTGTGTAATACTTGTAACGCTACATGGAGATTAACTCAATCTAGAGGGTATAAATAATGAATCGTACTAAACTGGTACTGGGCGCGGTAATCCTGGGTTCAACTCTGCTGGCTGGTT
>CAJYVD010000029.1 GCA_913778495.1 uncultured Pantoea sp. | reverse complement strand
TGAGGGAACAGCGCAGGCTGGCGCAGGGCGCGGATTGCAAAGGGCCGCGCCCATCGGCCCTTTGCCCGTACGCCGCAGCGGTGCGGCTGAAACTGCCGTGCGGTTAGCGGGCGGAACCCGCGCAGAGTAAGGCCAGCGCAGCGGTCAGCGTCCGGCACCCGCTGGTGCCTTACCGGCTGAGCGGGCCGGACCCCGCTCACGATTTACCGGCAGTTGAGCGGGCCGGACCCCGCTCACAGCCACTGGCTATTTAAAATTGGCGTAAGGCTCCAGCGGCTGTGGCGGCATATCCAGATCGCCTTCCCATCCAGCCATCGAATATCGCAGGTAGAGCAAGCCGTGGCTCGGGGTGTAATCCTTCGCCTGCTGAATATCCATGGCCAGCCCGACAGACCAGTGCGCGGTGAGGCGCCGCTCAATCAGTGCTTGCAGGGTATAGCCGAAACCACGGCCGGAACTGCTGGATGACGTGGGGTTTGACGCCAGCGTAAAGCCCGGGTTCACCGGATAGCGCTGCTGGCCCTGCGTATGGGACTGCGACCACGAGAGCGAACCGCCGAGGTCGAATGACCAATTTTCGGTGCGCTGGCGGTAGGTCACCGGCACGGAGAGCGACAGATAGCGCTGTGGGCTGTAATAACCGCCCTGTCCAAAGGTGTAGTCGCTTAAATCTTTCTGGTAATGCCACAGCATGCTGTTGAGGCCCACGGTGGCGCGGCGGTTATCCTCGTTGAGCAATTTGTAGTAATAGCCCGCCATCAGCCGTTCGCGACTGTTATCCGCCACGTTTTCGCCGGTGATTTGATGCGCGCTGATATCTGCCCAGACGCCGTGCGCACCGCCGGTATCGTAGCTCAGGCCAATCGCGCCGCCGGTGGCTACCACGCCACCCCAGGTTTTACCGCCGTTTGCCGAGGGATCGCGCGCGCCCGCATAGGCCAGCAGCGAGCTGGAGATCGGCCGCCGTGAAGCGCTGAGGGTGACGCCAACATCGCGCACGTCAGTTTTCCAGCTCACGCCGCCGACCCAGTTCGTCACGGCAAAGCCCAGCGGCGTGGTGCCGATATCACCCGACCAGCGGCTATTTTGCCAGCCAGCACCCAGCGCGATGCCTTGCTGGCGCTGGGTAAGATCGCGGCTGCATCCGCCCGAATTGGCATCGTTACAGCTACCAAACTGCGCGGTGTGGCTGCCGTTCGTGGTCGGGAATGTGCCCGCCGACAGCTGAACGCGATCGAGGCGCACAAAGCTGCGCCCATCGGCCAGCGGCGTCTCGGCCTGCAGCATGGTGGTGTGCGCGGTGAAATCCGAGGTGCCGCCGGTGCCTTTGTTACGCGAGTAATCCTGCTCCAGCGTTAGCGTGGTGTCCTGCTGCCGGTAGAGATCGGCGGCGTCGCTGCGGATGCTGCGTTTGAGCCAGTCATCGGTAACGTCATTACGCGTCAACCGCGTGTAGCTGTTGTTGTCCGAAGGAGCCGTGCGGCTGATGCCGCTGGCCGCCATGGCGTCGGCGTAGTCTTGCCGCGCGGCGTCCGGCTGCTGGCGCTCGGTTTCCAGTCGGGCGGCGTCGCGGAATACCAGCGCCTTGCCCTGTGAAGGCGGCTCTGCGGCGGCGCGGCGCTTGAGCGTGTCAAACAGCTGTTGCGCCTGCGCGCTTTCGCCGCTGTTTTGCCATGCCAGCGCCACGCGGCGGCCTGTGTTGAGGCTTTGCTGTGCCACGGCGGCGGGCAGCGTTTCCAGCGCCCGGTGCGCGTCGGCGCGACGCTGCAGGGCAATCAACGCCTCAATGCGCCCCAGCGCCGCGTCGGCGTTTTGCGCATCCTGTTGCAGAACGTGTTGATACCCGGCCAGCGCCGCGGAGGCGTCGCCGCGCGCCAGCGCCCAGTCTGCCAGCGTGATATCGCGGCGCGGCGAGGACGACTGCTGCTGCAGCAGAGCCACTGCAGCCGGCTCGTTACCCTGTTCACGCAGGGCATCCGCGCGGGCGAAGATGTTGTCTTCGCTTAAGCGCTGCGCCAGCGTGCGCATATTGGCATCCCAGCGCGCTTTGGGCAGACGCTGCAGGGCCGCCAGCGCGTCGTCGTTGCGATCGCCCGACGCGAGCCACAGCGCCCAGGCGTAAAAGGCCGCCGGATCCTGCGGATGCCGCTCCGCCATGGTTTGCAGCGTTTGTGCGCCCTGAGCTTCTGCGCCGCTGTTGCGCAGCGCGCCCGCCAGACGATAAGCGAGCCAGATATCATCCGGTGTCGCCTGCGCGGCCTGGCGATATTTCTCCACGGCTTGTGGCCACTGCCCCTGCTGGGCCAGCGCATCGGCCTCGGCCAGCAGCGCGCTCATGCGCATCTCGCTGAGCCGACGCTGGGCGGTACTGTTGTCGGGCTCCAGGCGCAGCGCCTGTTGCCACCAGCGCTCTGCTTCGGCGCTGTTGTGACGCGCCTGCGCCACATCGCCTAAGCCAATCAGCGCCCAGCTATCACGATTATCGAGTGCCTGCGCGCGCCGATATTGTTGCTCCGCACCCGCCACGTCGCCGTTTTTCAACGCCGCGTCGCCCGCGTTAATGGCGAGCCAGTAGCGATTGGTTTGCAGCAGCGACTGCCATTTACCGACCTGGGTGCTGGCCTGTCCGGCTTGGATAGCTTTTTCCAGCCAGCTGACGGCAGCCGCGCGATTGTTCGCGCGCGCCTGCGCCTGGCCCATCGCGCCCATTAATTCGGCATCGTTGGGGTTGTCTTTGAGCGCGGCGTTGAGGGCGGGGATCGCCTCTGCGCCGTCACCGGCCTCCACCAGCGTCAGGCCGCGCATCCGCGCCTGATACGCCGGATCGGCCAACAACTTTTGCTGGCGCGCCAGTTCATCCTGACCGCGCGTCTGTGGATCGCCGCTGGTGAAGACTTGCAGGTAGCGCTGCAGGCTGGCAACGCTGCTGGCGCTTACCGGCTGATTTTGTATCTGCTGGAGCCACAGCTCGGCGGCGGCGTCGCGGCCGCCGTCACGGTTCGCCAGCTGGCGCAGCTGCGTTACGGCGGCGTCAGGCTGGTTGTTGTCAAAGGCCATGCGCGCCAGCTGCAGCTCAACGCCAATGTTGCCGGGATAGCGCTGCTCCAGCGCTTGTAGCTGCTGATAGGCGAGAGGCTGCTGGCCGGGCAGACGCGCCACCAGCCGCCAGTATTCCAGTGCGCTGTTAACGTCCGGGAATACGCCATTGAACAGCGCGTCCCACGCCGCTTTGGCTTCCACAACGCGCCCGGCCGTGGCCAGCAGGCGTGCCTCCTGCAGCTGCTGGCGTCCCGCATCGCTTGTCAGACGCAGCGCCGTCTCAGATTCGCGCGTGGCGGCATCGTCGGGGGCGGCTTTTTTCAGCGCCTCCAACAGCGACTGCGCGCGCGCCATATCGCCCTGGCGCAGCGCCATGCGGATCTGCGCCGCCTGCACCTGAGGATTGTCCGGGTCCATCTTTTCCAGCCGATAGAGCGACTGCTGCACCAGGTCATATTTGTTGGTGGATTCCCCGGTGCGAACCTGCATCAGCAGCCACGCCACCGGTGACACCTGCGGTGCCGGCTCAGCGGCAAGGGCGGTCGGCAGCCCAAGCAGGCTGCTGCCGAACACCAGGCCCATCCGCAATGTGCGTATCTTATTCATCGTCATCCTGCCCGGCGAGGCGACGGCGCGTGACGATGCGCATCAGACGCCAGGTCATCAGGGCAAACAGAATCACCACCGCGACGGCAAACAGCGCCAGCCACACCGGATGTGTCGCCAGCAGGCTCCATACGCGCTCCCACCACGGCAGATGTCCGACGTAATACGTGTCGCCCACGCGCACGCTGCTGACCCCGGATTCGCGCACAATCGACACCGCGCCGAAGATCGCGGCGCGTTTTCCGCTGTCGAGCATGGCCGCGTTGAGCAGATCCCAGCCGCGCGGGCTGTCAGCCATCAGTGCAATCACGCTGCGCTGATCGTGGAACGGCGACTGGAAGCCGACCATTGCGCCGATGGGGCCGCGTGAACTGATGCCGGTTTGGCTGGCGACCACGCCATCACGGCTACCCTCGGTGGGCAGGGATGCGGCGACGGCGCGGGTCGGCGTGTTGAGCCAGCTGCGCGTGCCTTCAATCAGTAGATTAAGGCGGCTGTCGTCACGCAGGGCCTCTGGCAGGCGGCCAATCATCAGCAGATCGGCGTCGCGGGTTTTGGCTTGATTCCAGTCGTCGCTCACCTGCACGCGCAGCGCCGGATAGCCGGTTTGGGCACCGATGGTGCCCAGCGTGTTCAGCAGGGTGCTGACCTCACCGCTGTCGGGTTTCGGCTGCACCAGCACCAGCGTCTGGGCGAGGTCGGCGTAGCGGCTGTACGGGAAGCCCGCGTTGGCAAAGGCGTTCAGCGAAGGCATCTCGATATAGTGGCGATAGCCCGAGAAGTCGATGCTGGAATTTTCGTCAATTACCGCATGGTGGTTTACCGGCGTAACTGTTTCGCAGCGACCGTCGGCGGTGCCGCCGATAAACGTATTGGCGTAGTCAAAGTCAAAGCGCAGCTGATTCACCGCGCCCAGGCGCAGGGCCGGGATGGTCAGTTCGCGGCTGCTGTCCTGCACGCTTTGTAACAGGGGAATGCGCATCAGCTGCTGTCCGACGGTATTTTTCGCCGTCAGCGGATAGTCCTGCAGGAATTGATTGTTCAGGTGCACCGCGAGGCGCGATCCGTCCGCCTGGTTAGGCGAAGTGTAGCGATAGCTCAGATCCATATCGATGCCGCGCGCACGCACCAGGAACAGATCGGGCGGCAGGTTCATGGTGATACTCAGTGGGTTAAGCTGGACGCCATCGGCCTGGAGCTGATTTTGATATTGCGTCAGTTCGCCAAAGCGCGTGCGGCGATCGGTGCGCACCCAGTTTGGCGCATCGTAGGGCTGACGCGCCGCCAGCTGTTTCACGCTGTCCACGGTGACGGTGTCGCCGCGCAGCAGGAGTTCGCCTTGCGCAATGCCCTGCACGGCGGTGAGCAGATCGTTGTCATCGCGGCCGAGCACCAGCAGCATTTTCTCATACGGATTGTCGGGCTGACTGACCATCTCAATCGTGGGTTTCTCTACCGGCGGAAGCGTTTTGAGAAAATCCGGGCGATGGTCATTGGTGGCAAAGACCACCGCGTGCTGGCCGTCAGGCAGCTGATTGTAGAGCACCGGGAAGGTCTGTCCGCGCCACTGCACTTTGCTGCCGAACCAGGAGGCCAACATACCGGCGGCGCGCTGCTGTTGCAGGCTTGGCGGTTGGCTAAACACCATAGGCAGCTGCAAAGGGCGATTGTCGCGCGCGTCAAAGAACGGCTCCGGGAAGTGCGACAGATCGTTTTTCAACGGCAGCTTTTGCAAGGTCAAGTCGAGCGAGCTCTGTTTGCCAATGTCCAGCCAGATGGTGGTATTGGCCGGATTCTCACAGACATTGGCGTAATGGCCCACCAGCTCCAGCCGCACGCGGTTAAAGTCGCTGATGAAGCGGGGATCCAGCGTTAGCTCAGTTTGGTTCTCTTTGCCTAACTGATCGGCGGTGATCGTCACCAGACCCACCAGCTCATCGTTGAGGTACACCTTAAGCTGAGAAAGCGTAGGCAACAGCGCCGGGGAAGGGCGATAGTTCAGCGTGAGCTGCGCGCGGGTGACCACCTCGTCACTGCGCACGCCAAACTCAATTTGATTGGTGTTTTGCGTGCCGCGCAGCGTCATGCTGCCGGGCGGCGGGGCAACCTGCGCAAACGGCAGCTGGCTGTCGCGCAGCGGGGCCGAATTGTCGAGCGGTTGACTGGCCGCTGGCTGCGCGGTCTGCGCGTCGGGGCGCAGCGCATCGGGCGTTTGGGAAGGCAGCGCGGCGTGGACCAGCGTTGTGGTGCTCAGCAGCAGGGCAGTAAACCAGCTCAATTTTCTTGTCATGGTCATATCATCAATTTATGAAAAATCGGTTTTAGGCGCGGCAGGTTGTCGCGTCACGCCCTTGGGCAATAGGCTGGCCAGCCAGCTCGAAAACGCCGTCAGTACTCGAAATAGCTTGCGTAGCGGGGCGGGGCCGTATTCAGCGAGGCGCAGGTAACCTTTAAATCCCAGCACCATGATGTCGGCGAGGCTCTGCACCGGTTTGTCTTCCGGGAAGCCGTCCTGCCAGAGCGCCCACGTGTCGGCGCGGGCAAAGGTGCACTGGATAAATTCAATGTGCTGGCGTGTGGTGAGCTGGTGCAGGCGGATCCCGGCGCGACGGCCAAACACCCGTTGCACCTGGCAGGGGAAGCTAAATTCCTGCTGGCCACGCCGGAGCAGCAGCCATACGGTCTCATTCTCTTTCAGCGCACCGGCTTCACGCAGCTCGACGCCCACGCCGCCGTCGGAGTAGTCGCGCAGCGTGCACGGCACCATGTGACCATCCTGACGCGCCAGCGCGGCAGGCATGGCGATTTCCACGCGATGCGCTTCGCGAATTTGCCGCGCCTCAACGGACACCGCCACGGCGCCGCCGAGGATGATCATGTTGTAAATTACCCAAATCAAACTGACCCAGATCGTGAGAATTTCATTCGAGGGTCCATAGGCCATGCGCCAGAACGCCATGATGACGCCCGCGACGTTAAGCAGTACCAGCATCATGTAGGGCTTGGTGATCACCCAATCGAGATGGCGAGCCTCGACCAATCCGCCTTTGGCGGTGACGTTGAATTTGCCTTTGTGCGGATTAAACAGCGCCACCGTGGTGGGCCGCGCGATGTACCACGCCAGCACGGTCTCATACACCTCACTCCAGAACGAGTGACGCCAGCGCCCCTGAATGCGGGAGTTGGTCATGCTGGTGTGCAGCATGTGCGGCAGAACGTAGATGGCGATCGCCAGCGCGGGTGCGTAGATGATGTACGCGTGAAAAAGCAGAAACGCCAACGGCGCCAGCAGGAAGATCAGTCGCGGGATACCGGCGAGGAAGTGCAACATGGCGTTGGCGTAGCAGAGGCGCTGAACCAGCTTCAGCCCTTTGCCAAACAGCGGGTTATCCAGACGGAAGATTTGCACCATGCCGCGCGCCCAGCGAATACGCTGGCCAATGTGCGCCGACAAACTTTCGGTCGCCAGCCCAGCCGCCTGCGGAATGCGAATATAGGCGGAGGTGTAGCCTTTACGGTGCAGGCGCAGCGAGGTGTGCGCATCTTCGGTGACGGTTTCGACCGCGATGCCACCAATTTCATCGATGGCCGTGCGGCGTAAGATGGCGCAGGAGCCGCAGAAGAAGGCCGCATCCCACGTATCGTTACCGTCCTGCACCAAGCCGTAAAACAGCGAGCCCTCATTGGGCGTTTGGCGGAAGCGGCCAAGGTTGCGCTCAAACGGATCGGGCGAGAAAAAGTGGTGCGGCGTTTGCAGCATCGCCAGACGCGGGTCTTTCAGGAACCAGCCCATGGTCAGCTGCAGGAAGGAGCGCGTGGGCACGTGGTCGCAGTCAAAAATGGCGACAAATTCGCTGCGGCAGACGCTTTTCAGCGCGTGGTTGATGTTGCCCGCTTTGGCGTGCTCATGGGTGGTACGCACCACATAGTTGACGCCCACGCTGGCGGCAAACTCGCGGAAAGTATCGCGGGTGCCATCGTCAAGGATATAGATGTTGATCTTATCGCGCGGCCAATCGATACCCAGCGCCGCATAGACGGTGGGTTTTACGACGCTCATCGGCTCGTTATAGGTCGGGATCAGAATATCCACCGTGGGCCATGCGGTGATTTCGGGCGGCATCGAGACCGGCTGGCGGTTCAGCGGCCAAAGCGTCTGGAAATAGCCCAGCACCAATACGGTCCACGCATAGGTTTCGGCCCCGATAAGCAGCAGACCAAAGATCAGGCTAAGCGGATCGTCCCAGTTCAGCGTTTCGGTATAGCGCCACCACAGGTAGCGGCACGAGACGGTCAGCGACAGCACAATCAGCATCATGGTGGAGAAGCGGCCCGGAACGCGGCGCACCAGCATCGCCAGGCCCCACAGCAGCAGCACAAACACAAACTGCGTCGCGATGGTAAACGGCTGTGACACACACAGCAGCGCGAGCAGGGCGGTGAACAGCGAGACCACAATGAACCCGGCCTGACGCACGCGCCGCGGCAGGCGCTGCAACTGGCGTTCTGCCCGTTCGGGCACGCCGGTATGCAGCATGCGATCGGGTAGCCGACCCAGCCACTGGTTGACGCGCTGGCGCCAGCGGAACAGCGGGCCAAACGCGTTGAAGCGTTGACGCTCGCTGCGCGGGCTGGCGTCGAGCGGCAGCACCAGCATCAACCACAGGGTTTGCAGCGTATAGCGCAGGATGTCCAGCGGACGCGGGCGCAGCGGCGAAATGTGCGGATAATAACGCTCGCGCTGCTGCAAAATACGCTGCCAGGCTGGCGTCTCCAGCCGCAACAGCGTCCAGGCCAATACGCACCACAGCAAGTGAAGCGCGGTGGTCAGGCGCCCCGCGCCCTGCTGACGCGCGCGCTGGGCGCGCTGCTGCAACGCCTGCCACGCCTGCGGCATCAGCAGCCAGCGAAGCGGATTCACGCCGCACCGCCATTGACGTTTAACATCAGCCAGTTCGCGAGCGTGTTGATCTCTTCACTCACCAGCGCGTGCGGACGGTATTCGCCCACCGGCTGTTTCATCATGGGCGCTTCGGCTAACGCTTCGTCGCGATGGATCACCTGCGGAATGAGGTTTTTCAGCGCACGCAGCCAAAATTGATGCAGATCCTGCTGCAGTTGGCTGTTGGCATTGAACTGGTTGATCAGAAACAGCGTATTCGACGCAAAGCGGGCGTGCTGCAGGCGCAGCTGGCAGTTGGCATCCAGCGTCAACAATTGCAGCAGGCGATCCACGGCGGGCAGGAACGCCTGCTGCCAGGGAAGGAGATCCGCCGGAAGATCGAGAATCACCCAGCGATACTGCTTTTTCAGCGCCGGGAGTGCCTGGAGCAGCGGTGCAGAGGCGCGTTCGTCGATCGCGGACATGCTTAACGGTGATTGATGACTTAACGCGCCGAACGGCAAAAAATCGAGTCCCGGCACATAACGCTGCGCCGCCTGCTGCCACGGCTGCTGGCTGTGCTGCGCAGAGGCCCAGCCGTGCACGGCGGTAAGCGGCAAATTAAAGTGCGCAGCGAGTTGATTTGCAGGGGAAAGATCGATCAGCAGCACGGATTCCTGCAGCGCGTTGAGCGCCCAGCCCAATGCCGCGCTAAGGGAAGTCGCACCGGCGCCGCCGCGTAGGCCCTGCAGAGCAATAACGGCCATTAACGTTCACTCTCCTGCTGGTGCTGTATTTCTTGCAGAAGTGGCCAGCGCGACAACAGGCTCTGTAATCGCTCTTCGCGCGCGATATCAATATAGTGAAAAGCCTTTATAGAAAAGGCTTCGCTCAGTGCGCTAATGTCATCCTGATCTTCACTGGGCGCAGCGATCAGCGAAAAGGCATTTTCGGTTTTCATTACGTTATGCCACCACAAAACTGCAACGGGAATGAGGGATTTCGCTTTTACACGTTTAACCCCGATGAAATGCT
Organism: uncultured Pantoea sp.; assembly: GCA_913778495.1. Taxonomy (GTDB): domain Bacteria; phylum Pseudomonadota; class Gammaproteobacteria; order Enterobacterales; family Enterobacteriaceae; genus Pantoea. Next base: position 33,456 of record CAJYVD010000029.1, on the reverse strand, counting down.
GCCACTATGCAGAAATCAAAATGATTTGAGACAGCACAGGTTTTATTTATTTCAGCAGTTCCAATTAACGCCGTCTATATTAAACTAGCCTGGACGTTAAAGAACGCGAATCCTTTATGAAAAATATCTATGCGCTCGGCTTGCAACAGGTACAGCAGGAATTAATCACCCTGCAAACGCCAGGCTTTTATTGGCTGTCTATTCAGCGTCCCGAGGATGCGCGCGTCCTGTTGCGTCAGGTCATTAGCCATCAAAAACAGGCGACTCTCGTCAGCGCTGCGGAAAAGCCGCAGCAGCTGTTGACGCCCGATCCGCCAGCGGGACCGGCGCGCATACCGCTCTATTCCCTGCCCGCAAATAAACGCAGTCTGCGTCATTTTGAGCGCGACTTTGCCCGCGTGATGACGCCGCGCAGCGGCTTAGTGCTTTTTTACAGCGATGCCGAGTTATGGAGCAAATTATCGCAGGATGAGCTGACCAAGTGGATTAAAGGCATGCGACGTTTGTTATTAAAAAAACAAATGACGTTGCTAATGATAACGTCGGGAACGGCAATAATTCACTTGCGTAATCATCTTCAGCGTTATTTCCGCCAGCTTGACGGCGTGGCGCATTTAGATTTCCAGCAGGACAGTTGGCAATATCGAATTAACTGGTGGTACGCTGCCGATAAATTGCTCGCCGATCGCGCGCTGCGGTTAAGCTGCGTGGATGAGCAATTTATTGCTTCTTTCGAAGCCGAGCAGAGCACCCCGCTTAGTCTCAATGACGAAACGCACTTCCTTGCGCAGGCAGACGTGCTGGAGGGCGCGCCGCCACTCTCCAGCCAGTGGCAACTGTTTAGCGATAATGAAGCGGTATTTGCGCGTGCGCAGCAGGCCAATGCCGCCACCGTCATCTTTACGCTGGCCCATAATCAGAACACCGGCGCTCTGGCTAACATGGTCCACAGTTTGCGCCGCTCGCGTGGCAACGCGCTGAAGATTGTCATCCGCGAAAAGAACACCAGCCTCCGCTACAGCGATGAACGCCTGCTGTTGGCCTGTGGGGTGAATGCCATTGTTCCGACGGCGGCCAGCTTGTCGCGCATGCTCACCATGCTCGAATCGCTTCAGGGGCAGCAGTTTGCGCGCCACGTGCCCGCCAACCTGTCGGCGCTGATTGAGGCGATGCAGCCGCTGCAAGAGAAAGGCTATCTGCCGGTGGCCGCCTTCTGTGCAGCGGTGCAAAAGTTAATGAGCAACACGCTGTTGCCGGAAAATGACAAGGGATTGCTGGTGGCGCTGCGTCCGGTGCCTCAGCTGACAGCGGCGCAGATCCTAACGCTGTGTAAACCGCGCCGCTACGGCGATTTGGTCACCCAGATCAATGAGCGCATTTATCTGTTCCTCTCGTCGTGCCGCTTCAACGATTTGAACATTGCGCTCAAATCCATTTTTTCGCTGCCGCACGACGAGCTGTTCAGCAATCGCATCGTCTGGTTCGAAGACAACCAAATTTTGGCCGAGGTGCAAAACATTCGACAGCTAACGCCGATTTCACAGCGCGAGGCGGCTGTTGAAACCGATCTCGCGCTTCTTTCCCCGGTCACCGCACCGGCGGCGCGCGAGGCGCGAACGCCGCAGCCTGTGACCCTTAACCTTGATGGAGTTCGCCACGAATGACGCTAATGGATTGGGTGCAGGTGGCGATCCTGCTTATGCTCATTTTACTGTTCCTGAAATCCTGGTTTGTGCGCTGGTTACCCAACAGTAGCAGCAGCCTGCTGATGCGTTTGCTGCCGACGCGTGCGCTGAAATCAGAAGGGCAGTGGCAACGTCAAACAGCTAAAACGGATAATAAAGCCCAATGAGTCAATCTACTCCTCCAACGCTGAACGGTACTCTGTGGCGCGGTCTCGGCGGTTGGAACGTCTACTTTCTGATCAAGTTTGCCCTGCTGTGGTACGGCTATCTCAACTTTCATGCCCTGAGTAATCTTGTGTTCCTGGCGTGGTTGCTGCTGCCGCTGCCGTCATACCGCCTGCACCGTCTGCGCCACTGGATTTCGCTGCCGATCGGCTTCGCGCTGTTTTGGCACGATACTTGGCTGCCGGGCCTTAACTCCATCATGAGTCAGGGCAGCCAAGTCGCGGGCTTTTCACCGGCCTATCTGCTGGATCTCACGGCGCGCTTTGTTAACTGGCAGATGATTGGCGCAGGCTTTGTGCTGCTGGTGATCTACCTGTTTGTGTCGCAGTGGATCCGCATTACCGTGCTGGTCTCGCTGGCGCTGATTTGGCTAAACGTATTGACTATTGCCGGCCCGGCGATGAGCTTGCTGCCGGAAAAAGCCGCCACGCCGCAGGTTGCGCTGACCAATAAACCCACGGCCAGCACCGTGCCGGAGGGGCTGGATCAATCGGCGCCGCCCACCAGCGCCAACCTCACAGCCTGGCTTAATCGCTTTTATGACAGCGAGCGCAAGCGCGTTACGCACTTCCCTGAGGCATTGCCCGCGGATTCGCAGCCGTTTGATATTCTTGTCATCAATATCTGCTCGCTCTCCTGGTCCGATATGGACGTGGCCCAGCTGCGCAATCATCCGCTGTGGCAGCATTTCGATATCATGCTGAATAACTACAATTCGGCGACCGGCTACAGCGGACCGGCGGGCATTCGCCTGCTGCGCGCCAGCTGCGGTCAAACGTCGCACAGTGATTTGTATAAGCCAACCGATGCGCAGTGCTATCTGTTTGATAACCTGGCGAAGTTGGGCTTTAAGCAAGAGCTGATGATGGATCATACCGGGGTGTTCGGTAATTACCTGAAAGAGCTGCGTGAAGACGGCAATATGCAGGCGCCGCTGATGTCCCAAGCCGGCATTGCACCTGAGCTGACCTCGTTTGATGGCTCGCCGGTCTTCAACGACGGCCAGCTGATGCAGCGCTGGCTTGATGACCGCAGCAAAAGCAGCGATGCGCGCAGTGCCACCTTCTATAACCTGATCCCGCTGCACGACGGCACCCGAGAACTGGGCAAAACCGGCACGGCGGAGTGGCAGCCGCGCGCCAAAGTGCTGTTTGATCAGCTGGATACCTTCCTGACCAACCTTGATAAATCGGGACGTCGCGTGATGGTGCTGGTGGTGCCGGAGCACGGCGCGGCGCTGCAGGGCGACAAGATGCAGATGTCCGGTTTGCGCGATATCCCTAGCCCTAACATCACCCACGTGCCGGTCGGCATTAAGTTTGTAGGCATGAAAGCACCGCATCAGGGGCAGCCGCTGACAATTGATACGCCGACCAGCCTGCAGGCGCTGTCGGAGCTGATTGCGCGCGTGGTTGACGGTCAGGTATTCAACGCGCCGAACGTCAATATGGCGGTGCTGACCGACAAGCTGCCGCAAACACCGGTGGTGTCAGAAAACGACAACGCGGTGGTCATGATGTATCAAGGTAAACCCTGGATACGCCTGAACGGCGGTGACTGGGTCGCCTACCCGCAATAATGGTTTTTGGCATGCGGCGGCCTCGGTGGTCGCCGCCTTGCCACGCCTCCTATCCTCTTGTCATGCATTATCTTGCGTGAACCCGCTATTTTCGACTTTATCCTCACGTCAAAAAAGTGTGATCTGGGATATACTTGCTGCGATTTTCATCGAATAGGTTCCTGAGCCAGGAGAGGTTTACTTGCGCGTTAGTCGTTCGTTAACGATAAAGCAGATGGCCACGGTATCCGCTGTTGCGCTGATTACCATCAGCGTATTTATCGTCATCCAGCTTTTTCACTTTGTGCAGCAGCGCAGAATCGACTACGCCCAGCAAATGGAGAATATCGCGCACACTGTGCGTCAGCCGCTCTCTGAAGCGGTGCTGAAAGCCGATATTCCCCAGGCTGAACACATCCTGAATACCCTGAAGCCGGCCGGTATTTTATCGCGCGCGGACGTGGTGCTGCCGAACGCTTTCCAGGCGCTGCACGCCGATTTCGTGCCGGAAAAATCGGTGCCGCGCCTGGTCGCGCGTCTGTTTGAGCTGCCGGTGCAAATTACCCTGCCGCTTTATTCGGTTGAGCATCGCGGCTTGCCCAAGCCGATCGCGTATTTGGTGCTGCAGGCGGACTCGTCACGCGTTTATCAATTCCTGCTCAGCACCTTGTCCACGATGATCACCACCTATTTGCTGCTGGCGCTGATTCTGTCGGTCGCGATCAGCTGGTGCATTAACCGATTGATTGTGCATCCGCTGCGCCACGTGTCGCGCGAGCTGCAGGCGCTGCCACCGTCCACCATTCTGACGCACAAACTCACGCTGCCGCCCAATCACCGGGATGATGAAATCGGCATGCTGATCCGCAGCTACAACCGTAATCAGCAAGTGCTGGAGTCAATTCACGATGAGATGAGCCGCCTGACCACGCACTTCGCCGTCACCGATCTGCCCAATCGCGCGCTTTTTCTGGCACTGCTCGACCAGCATATGCGCCATCGGGATCGCCATCAGGCGTGGGGATTGATGGTGATTCGTATTGAGACGCTGCAGGAAGGCAATGGCGTGCTGAGCGACGATCAGCGCGATACGCTGATGCTGACGCTGGTCGAGAAAATTCGCAGTACCGTGGACGACCACACGCTGCTTGCGCAGACTGGGCCAAGCGATTTTGCCCTGTTAATGAAGCGCGCGCATACGCCATTCCGCGCCCTGCGTCTGGCGCGTAACCTGATGCTGCGCATTAACCAGCCGGTGACGCTGCATCAGCTGCAGCTGCGCCCCAATGCCAGCATGGGCCTGGCGCTGTACGACGATGACGCGATCGGTGCCAGCGAACAGTTGGACCGCGCGACCTCGGCGATGATGTCGGCGCGCCATCAGGGCAAAAACCAGATTCTGTTTTTCGATTCGCAGCTCACCGAGCGTGCGCAGAAGCGCCTCACTCAAGAGCACGACATTTTACAAGGCCTGCAAGACGGCCAGTTTGCACTGTTTTTACAGCCGCAAATCAATATGCAGACCGGCGAGCTGGCCGGGGCGGAAGCGCTGCTGCGCATGCGCATGCCGGATGGCAGCTATGGCTTATCGGAGGAGTTTATCGCCAGCGCGGAAGAGATCGGCGTCATCGCCGCGATTGGCCGCTGGGTGTTTGAAGAGGCGTGCCGCATTCTCGCGGCGTGGCAGAAGCAGGGCATCACTTTGCCGCTTAGCGTCAATATTTCAGCGGTGCAACTGCGTGACGCCAGCATGGTCAACCATTTACAAGGCTTGCTGGCGCAGCACGGCATTGCGCGCGGCAGCTTGGTGCTGGAGATCACCGAAACGGCGCAAATTGGCGACGCGGAGCAGGCCATGTCGCTGTTGCGTTCGCTGCAGCAAACCGGCGTGTCGGTGGCGCTCGACGATTTCGGTATGGGTTATTCCAACCTTAACTATTTGCACCAGTTTAAAGCGTTGCCGGTAGACAAGCTGAAGATGGATCGCAGCTTTGTGGCCGCGCTGCCGCACGACGACACCATGGTGCGCATCGTGGCCGCTATCGCCGATATTCTGCATTTAGAAGTGATCGCCGAAGGGGTGGAAACCGCAGAGCAGCGCGACTGGCTGCTGGCGCGCGGCATTACCCTTGGTCAAGGCTATTTATACGCTGAGGCACTCCCGCTCTCCGCCTTTACTCCCCGCTGGTTACAGAAGTCGTCACAGCCTGAATAGTTGCGTGATTTATTGATTTTTCTAATGAATTTTTAACGACGCGTTAAGCTGAAGCGTTTCAGTTCATAGTTAGAGTTTTGTAACTTTTGTAAGGAATGTAAGGGGATACTAATCCTGTTAACAGGGTGTTATTTTTCGGCAATCGGTAAGGTTTTACGCTTTGAAGCGGCTTGCCGCATGCGTTCTCCCTAATAATGGCGGTGAATACCGTCTCTACCTGGACACCTGTTATGAAACTTTTCAAAAGCCTCTACTTCCAGGTGCTGGTTGCCATCGGCATCGGCGTCCTGTTGGGACACTATTACCCTGAGTTAGGCGCACAAATGAAGCCGCTCGGAGATGGGTTTGTTAAGTTGATCAAGATGATCATCGCCCCCGTGATTTTCTGTACGGTGGTGACCGGTATTGCCGGCATGGAGAGCATGAAAGCCGTTGGGCGCACCGGTGCGGTGGCGCTGCTCTATTTTGAAGTGGTGAGTACCATCGCGCTGATTATTGGCCTGGTGGTGGTTAACATCATTCAACCTGGCGCGGGCATGAACGTCGATCCCGCGACGCTGGATGCCAAAGCCGTCGCGGTTTATGCCCAACAGGCAGAGCAGCAAGGCGTTGTGGCGTTCCTGTTGGACGTGATCCCGAACAGCGTGATCGGCGCGTTTGCCAGCGGTAATATCCTGCAAGTGCTGCTGTTTGCCATTCTGTTTGGTTTCGCGCTGCACCGTTTGGGCAGTGCCGGTACCGTGATGTTCAACGTTATCGAAAGCTTCTCCAAAGTGATTTTCGGCGTGATCAACATGATCATGCGTCTTGCACCGATCGGTGCGTTTGGCGCCATGGCCTTCACCATCGGTAAATACGGCGTGGGCTCACTGGTACAACTGGGTCAGCTGATTATCTGCTTCTACATTACCTGCGTACTGTTTGTGGTGATTGTGCTGGGCGCGATTGCGCGCTGGGCCGGCTTCAACATCTTCAAATTTATTGGCTACATCAAAGAAGAGCTGCTGATTGTACTGGGCACCTCCTCCTCAGAGTCTGCGCTGCCGCGCATGCTGGACAAGATGGAGAAGCTGGGCTGTAAAAAATCGGTTGTTGGCCTGGTGATCCCCACCGGTTACTCCTTCAACCTTGATGGCACGTCGATTTACCTCACCATGGCGGCGGTATTTATCGCGCAAGCGACCAATGCGCATATGGATATCTTCCATCAGATCACCCTGCTGGTGGTGCTGCTGCTCTCATCTAAAGGCGCCGCAGGCGTGACCGGCAGCGGATTCATTGTGCTCGCGGCGACCCTGTCTGCCGTGGGACACTTGCCGGTGGCCGGTCTGGCGCTGATTCTCGGTATCGACCGCTTCATGTCAGAAGCGCGTGCGCTGACCAACCTGGTCGGTAACGGTGTGGCTACCGTGGTGGTGGCGAAGTGGGTCGGACAACTGGATGAGCAACAGATGAAGTCGACGCTTTCTTCTTCTAAAAAGGTGGCTAACGCTTCACAAACCAGCGCATAACCTGCAATTTGCGCTAATTTCCCAGTAAATGCCCGCTGTCACTTGCCCTGACAGCGGGCATTTGCATAATAAACCCCATTGATTTTTTTCCTGATTTTTTACCTCGTGGCGCGACTTCCTGACCTTATTGTGGTCAAAGAGTCTGGCGTTGAATAAACGTGGCGGTAATGTACCGCGTCGGTCGCATTCTCCGTGACCGTAAAGGCCGCGCTAACGAGCGTTTATCTGTTTGAGTAGGGGTTCACATGCAGGGCACCATAATTCGGCTTATGGCTGGCGGATTGATCCTTGCGGCATCCGGCTTTGGCGTACACGCTGAAACACTCCAGCCCGATCCCGCCTGGCAGGAAGGCAAACTGGATAATGGGTTTAGCTGGCAGCTGCTGACCACGCCGCAGCGTCCAAGCGACCGTATCGAGCTGCGCTTAATGATTAACACCGGCTCGCTGGTGGAGAGCGCACAGCAAACCGGCTATAGCCACTTATTACCGCGTCTGGCGATGGTGCATAACACCGCGCTGGATACCAACCAGCAGCGTGCGCTGTGGCAGCAGGCGATGGATCCGCAGCGGCCTTTGCCGCCCGCCATTACCTCTTACGACTACACGCAATATAATCTGAGTCTGCCAAACAACCGTCCCGAACTGCTGAAAGAAGCCTTGAGCTGGCTGGCGGCAACCGCAGGGAAAATGGATATTAACGAGCCGGTGATCGCGGCGGCGCTGGATGCCACCGATCCGATTGCCACCTGGCCGGCCAATACGCAGGATGTTTGGTGGCGTTATCGCCTGAAAGGGTCGACCATGCTGGCACACGATCCCGGTGAAGCGCCGCGCGCGCCCGTCGATATCGCCCAGCTGACGCGTTTTTATCAGCAGTGGTACACGCCCGATAGCATGACGCTCTATGTGGTAGGCAATGTGGACGGCCGCAGTATGGCTGAGCAGATCAACAAAGCCTTCTCATCGCTGACGGGCAAGCGGGCCGCGCCGGCGCCGCTTCCCACGCTGTCGCCGCTCCCTAATCAGCCGATAAACTTGGTGAACGGCGCCATCAATCAGGATCGCTTGTCGCTGGTGTGGGATACCGCGTGGCAGCCGATTCGTGATTCGCAAAATTTGCAGCGCTACTGGCTGAGCGATCTGGCACGCGAAGCGCTGTTCTGGCACGTACAGCGCGCGCTGGCGGACAGCAAAGCGCAAAACGTTCAGGTGGGCTTTGACTGCCGCGTGCTGTATCAGCGTGCCCAATGCGCGATCAATATGGACAGCCCGAACGCGTCGCTGGCGCAGAATATGAATCAGGTGGCAAAAGAGCTGGCAACGGTGCGTGACAAAGGGCTGCCGCAAGAGGAATTTGATGCGCTCATGGCGCAGAAGCTGCTGGAGCTGAACAAGCTGTTTGCGACTTATGCGCGCACCGACACCGATATTCTGGTGGGGCAGCGTTTGCGATCGCAGCAGAACGCGGTGGTGGACATCGCGCCAGAGCAGTATCAGAAGCTGCGCCAGACGTTTCTCGGTGAACTCACGCGTGAGCAACTCAATCAGGAGCTGCGTCAGCAGCTGACGCAGGAGCTGACCATGGTGCTGATTCAGCCGCAGGGTGAGGCGGAAACCAACGTGAAATCGCTGCAAGAGAGCTGGGACAAGCTGATGGCACCGCCCGCCAACGCGCCTGCTGTTGAGGAGACCAAGCCCGATAGCAGCGGCAGCTCAGGCGCCGCGGAGATCGCCCCGCCGTCAGCCTGATACACTGCGCCGCAGCCAACGCCGCTGCGGCGCAAGCTATCCACTTTGCATCCCCGAAATAGGTTGCGTTGCGCCGCTGCGGCGCAAGCTATCCATTTTGCATCCCCGAGAAATTTCCATCCCCTAAATAGGTTGGGTTGCGGCAAGGCGGCAAGCGGGTGAGTGCCCGGGAGCTTACATGAGTAAGTGACCGGGCCGAGACCGCGCAGCCAACGCAGCGGCAGCGCAAGCTATGAAGGGGAATCAGGTTTTGGCGCGCAGCCACTCTGTCACCAGCATAGGCCAGCTCGCGAGCGGATAATCCGCCACCCCGCGAATACCAAAACCGTGCCCGCCTTTCTGGTAGAAGTGGATCTCCGTGGGGATCTTGTGCTCGCGCAGAGCGCTAAAGAACACCATGCTGTTATTCACCGGCACCGTTTCATCATCGGTAGCGTGAATCAGCAGCGTGGGCGGCGTCTGGGCATGAACGCGCGTCTCCAATGAATAGGCATCAATCTGCTTTTGGTCTGGCCACGCGCCCAGTAGGCGGGTACGTGAACTTTCATGTGCTAACCCGTCGCGCATGCTGATCACCGGATAGATCAGCACCATGGCATCGGGACGCGGGGAGAAGCTGTCTGCCTGATCCTGCACGGGATAGATCTTCTCGCCGAAACGGGTTCCCAATGAGGCCGCAACGTGGCCGCCCGCAGAAAAGCCCATCATCACGATATATTTGCCGTTCATGCCGCGCTGCGCCCGCTCGCGCAATACGCGCACCGCACGTTGCGCATCCGCCAGCGGCGCGTCGGGCCCTTCGTGGTGGCCATCGTACGGCAGGCGATACGTCATCACCGCCAGCGTGTAGCCCATGGAGGTGAAGAACGTCGCGAGCGCGCTGCCTTCTCTGTCGATCAGCACGCGCTGGTAGCCGCCGCCGGGCGCGACTAACAGGGTAATGCCGTTAGAGGTTTCCGGGTGCCAAATGGCCATTTCCGGGCAGCGCACGCCCGTGGCGGCGCGATCGTAGGGTTCATACTCTTTGGCAAGATCGACAATCTGCGGCTGTGCGCGCGAGTCACTTGCACCTGGCGCATCACCGTGCGGCCAAATATTGATAATTTCTGTGTGCATAAGCCTGTCCTAACGGGAGGGATCATGATTTTTCTGTTCGCGGCCAGCGTCACAGCGTCCTGCTGTTATTGATTAAAACATGGTCTTTTTTAGGGCTCGCGTCCAGCAATGGCAGGCGGTTTTATCCAGTTTCAGACTATGCCTGGCGGCAACGTTAGCTGACGTAATGCATTGAATTTAAAACATTCACTTAAGCAGGCGTGAAGCAAACGCAGCAGAAAACGGACGCAGGTGAACAGTGGTCGGCACTAGCCAAAACTGGCAGAGGAAAATACGCAATTAAATCAAATTTACCCTATTGCTGGGTTAGCAACGGTGAAGGTTTTTAGGCGGGTGGCGCCGTGCCACCCGCGCGGGTGTTAAGGCATGGCGCTGCGCGGAATGATCGCGCCGCGGTGCTGAATAACGGTGCTGGCGACAAGATGCCCGCGCGCGGCGGCGGCGGCGGTACTGCCCCCTGCTAAACGCACGGCCAGATAGCCTGCGCTAAAGGAGTCACCCGCGGCGGTGGTATCAATCACCTTTTCTTTTGCCAGTTGCAGGGCCGGGATGGCCTGTACCGGTTCATCCTCCACCGCGACCAAACAGGCCTCGGCGCCGCGTTTAATCACGATCTCCTGCACGCCAGCGGCGCGCGTGCGGGCAAATACCGCCTCCAGCGGCTGCTCGCCCCACAGCAGGTGCTCGTCATCCAGCGTCAGAAAAGCAATGTCGGTATGGTGCAGCATCGCGGTATACGCCTGCTGCGCGTCGCGCGCGTCCGCCCACAGCCGTGGACGGTAGTTGTTGTCGAAAATCACTTTACCGCCATTTTGCCGACAGGTGTGTAGCAGCGACATCAGCTTTACGCGGCTTGCTGGCGGGAGAATAGCGAGGCTTATGCCACTCAGGTACAGGAAATCGTAGTGGGCTAGCTGCGCGCAGATTGCTTCAGACTGTGGGCTTTCCAGCCAGTAGCGGGCCGCCGCGTCACTGCGCCAGTACCAGAAGGTGCGCTCACCCGACGCGTCCGTTTCAATAAAGTACAGGCCTGGCATTTTATCTGCCAGGCGCTGAATCAGATCGGTCTGCAGATTCTCCTGCTGCCAGGCGGCGATCATACTCTCGCTGAAACTGTCCGTACCCAGCGCGGTGACATACGCGACTTGCAACGCTTCGTGATCGCACTGACGCGCCAGATAAACGGCGGTATTTAACGTATCACCACCCAATCCGCGTTGGATGTGCTGTCCTTTTTCTGATAGCTCAATCATGCATTCGCCGATGATAGCGATCGTTTTCTGCGTCATGGTTTGTGGCCCCCGATGAAGTCTGCCTCCGAGTCTCGCGTCTGGTATGGCAGCTGTCAATAATATTTAAAACAGCGTTTTAATTTAACTTAAGGTGGGAATTTCGGCGTATTGCGGCGATTTAGCGGAAAAAGTGGGGTCTTATTCAACGATTAGCGGTGTATCACGCTGCTAAACTCAACAGCCCTGTGGTCGCTTTGGTTAATAAGTTATCCGGTTTAAGCCGGAACTTGCCGCTAAGATACGCTTTGCAGGCAATCCTCCACCTATCAGGAACAAACCATAGTGATGAAGAATCTGAGTCATCGGCTGCCTGTGACATTTGAACTGGAGCAACAAAGGGAGACGCGTCGCTTCTGGCAGCAGTGCCAACGATTCTATACCTTCCAGCCCATTTACCAAGTTTCCGGTCGCTTACTGGCCATTGAATTGCTGACGTCGGTGAGCCATCCTGGCACCCCCGGAAAATCCCTTTCGCCCGAAGCCTATTTTGCCGCTCTGACTGTCGCACAACGTCTGAATATTGTTGAGGATCAGCTACAGCTGCTGTGGCAGCATGCCGCATTCTTTACCCGGCATCAGCTGGTGGCATCGGTGAATATTGACGGGCCGACGCTGATGGCCATCCAGCATCATCAGGCGATTCGCGCGCTGATTACCCAGCTCCCGTGGGTTCGCTTTGAGCTAACGGAACACCATGCGCTCCCCCAGGAAGAGATGGTCGCGCAGATGCCCGAGTTGGGGCCACTGTGGCTGGACGATTTTGGCTCCGGGATGGCGAACTTTTCGGCGCTGACGGAATTGCGCTACGACTACATCAAACTTTCACGCGAGCTTTTCATGCTGTTGCGCGCCACCGAGGAAGGTCGCTCGCTGTTTTCCATGCTGCTGACGCTGATTAATCGTTACTGTAACGGCGTGATCGTCGAAGGTGTGGAGACAGAAGAGGAGTGGCAACACGTCTGCTCCTCACCGGCGTTGGCGGCGCAAGGCTACTATTTCTCCCGCCCACAGCCGTTTTCTGAGCTGGAAACGCTGGTACTTGCGCTCTGCTAAATCCCAAGCGCAAGCGTCTCGACTACAGTTAACAGAGACGCTATGGCCAAGGAGGAAGCAGCATGTCGCGTACGGGAAAAATAGTCAGCATAACGGCGGGCATAATCGTGTTGCTGGTGGTGATACTCGCCATCGTTATTGCGACGTTCGACTGGAATCGCCTCAAACCCACCATCAATCAAAAAGTCTCCGCAGAGCTGAATCGACCTTTTGCGATTCGCGGCGATCTGGGGGTTAACTGGGCGCGAAATCGTGAAGAGCAGGGCTGGCGGAGCTGGGTGCCCTGGCCGCACATTCATGCCGAAGACGTGATGCTTGGCAATCCGCCTGGCGTGCCTGATGTCACCATGGTCCATCTGCAACGTGCCGACGCCACGTTGGCGCCGCTGGCTTTGCTGCATAAAGAACTCTATCTGCCGTGGATAAAATTGCAGCAGCCGGATGCGCGGCTGGTGCAGACCGCCGACAAAAAAAACAACTGGACCTTTACCCTCGCCAGCAGTGAAAACAGCGACCCCAACGCGGCGCCCTCAGCATGGTCATTCCGCCTCGACAACGTGCTGTTCGATCAAGGGCAAGTGCGCTACCGCGATGCGATCAATCACGCTGACGTGACCGTGCAAATCAATCCGCTCGGCAAGCCGGTGCCGTATGGCCAAGTGGCGGGCGGAGACGACCAGCAGAAAGGCGCGGGCGATTTTGTCTTTGGCTGGCAGGCCAAGGGCACCTACAACCAGCAAACATTGAGCGGGGAGGGCAAGATCGGCGGTATGCTGTCGCTGCGCAGTCAAACCACGCCGTTCCCGCTGCAGTTTGACGTGCGTAATGGCACCACGCGCGTGCGCGCCGCCGGTACGCTGCAAGATCCGCTGAACTTCGGTGGGTTGAATGTACGCCTGCGCTTTTCGGGTGACACGCTGGCCAATTTGTACGGCCTTACCGGCGTGCTGCTGCCTGACACGCCGCCTTATGAAACCGACGGCCACCTGATTGCCCGCTTCAATGACAAAAAAGGCGCGCTTTTCCGCTATGAGAATTTCAACGGCCATATCGGCGACAGCGATATTCATGGCTCGCTGGTGTATCGCCAAGGCAAACCGCGTCCTCTTCTGACCGGCGAACTGCGCTCGGATCAGCTGAGAATGGCCGATTTGGGGCCGCTGATTGGCGTAAATTCCGGCAAAGGCAGCGAACAAACGCAGCGCGCAAAAGCACAGCGCGGCGAAGCAGCGGCGCAGCCTGCGGACCGCGTGCTGCCGCATGACCGCTTCGAGACCCAAAGCTGGGGCGCGATGGACGCCGACGTGAAATTCAGCGGTAAACGCATTGAGCACAGCAGCAAGCTGCCCCTGAGCGATCTGTACACCCATCTGCAGCTGAAAGACAGCACGCTGCTGCTCGATCCGTTGCGCTTTGGTATGGCGGGCGGCAGCATCAATACCACCATTCGGCTGGAGGGCGACCGCTCGCCAATGCGTGGTCGTGCAGATTTGCACGCGCGTAAGCTGCAACTGCGCCAGTTGTTCCCGGATGTCACGGCGATGCAGCGCAGTTTGGGGCAGCTTAACGGTGATGCCAGCCTGAGCGGAAGCGGCAACTCCGTAGCCGATCTGCTCGGTACCAGCAACGGCGAGCTCAAGCTGTTAATGAACGACGGGCTGATTAGCCGCAGCCTGATGGAGATTGCGGGCTTAAACGTGGGTAACTACATCGTGGGCAAACTGTTCGGGGATGACGAAGTGCGCATTAACTGCGCCGCCACCGATCTGAACGTGCGTCAGGGCGTGGCCACGCCGCGTATCTTCGTGTTTGACACCGAAAACGCCGTCATCAACGTGTCCGGTAACGCTAATTTTGCCAGCGAGCGGCTGGATTTAACCGTCAATCCGGAAAGCAAGGGCGTGCGTGTCATCACGCTGCGCTCGCCGCTCTATGTGCGTGGCACCTTTAAAAATCCCGATGCTGGCGTCAAAACCGGGCCGCTACTGGCACGCGGCGCCGCTGCCGTGGCGTTGGGTACCGTGCTGACACCCGCAGCGGCGCTGCTGGCGCTGATTTCGCCCAGCGATACGGACGACAATCAGTGCAGTCGGGTATTACAGCAGATGAAAAACCAGAAGTGATCAGGTCCGCCACAGCACCTTGATGATGTGATAGCCAAAGGCGGTTTTTACCGGTCCGTAAGGTTGCAGCAGCGGGCAGGTAAACACCGCCTTATCAAAGGCGGGCACCATCTGACCCTTACGAAACTCACCTAAGTCACCGCCGTTGCGCCCCGAGGGGCAAGTGGAGTGCTTTTTGGCCAGCTGTTGAAAGTTAGCGCCTTTCGCCAGCTGCGCCAGCAGCGCGTTGGCCTGCGCTTCCTGTTTCACGAGGATATGTAAAGCTGCCGCTGTTTTCGCCATCTTATGGTCTCGCTATGTATAATGTGCGGCGCATTATAGCCGCCTTTTGTTTGATCCAACTGAGTGAAATTCCAATATGCGTTTAAACCCCGGCCAACAACGCGCGGTTGAATTTGTCACCGGCCCCTGTCTGGTGCTGGCGGGTGCGGGTTCCGGTAAAACTCGCGTGATCACCAACAAAATTGCCCACCTGATTCGCGAATGCGGTTATCAGGCGCGTCATATCGCAGCGGTGACGTTCACGAACAAAGCCTCGCGCGAGATGAAAGAACGCGTGGCGCAAACGCTGGGGCGCAAAGAAGCGCGCGGGCTGATGATCTCCACGTTCCATACGCTGGGGCTGGAGATCATCAAGCGTGAATATGCCGCCCTGGGCATGAAATCGACCTTTTCCCTGTTTGACGATCAGGATCAGCTGGCGCTGTTGAAAGACTTGACTAAACAGTGGCTGGAGGAGGACAAGACGCTGTTACAGCAGCTGATTTCCACCATTTCAAACTGGAAAAATGATCTGGTCGATCCGCAGGGTGCCGCCGGGCTTGCCAAATCGCAGCGCGATCAGATTTTTGCCCACTGTTATCACCTCTACGACCAGCATCTCAAAGCGTGCAACGTACTGGATTTTGACGATCTGATTTTACTGCCGACGCTGCTGCTGCAGCGCAATGAAGCCGTGCGTGAACGCTGGCAGCAGCGTATTCGCTATCTGCTGGTGGATGAGTATCAGGATACCAACACCAGCCAGTATGAACTGGTCAAATTGCTGGTGGGCGCGCGGGCCCGCTTCACTGTGGTAGGCGATGACGACCAATCCATTTATTCGTGGCGCGGCGCGCGTCCGCAAAACCTTGTGCTGCTAAAAGAGGACTTTCCGGCGCTGGAAGTGGTGAAACTTGAGCAGAATTATCGCTCTACCCAGCGCATTCTCAAGGCGGCCAATATTTTGATCGCCAACAATCCGCACGTGTTTGAAAAACGCCTGTTCTCCGAGCTGGGACAGGGCAGCGAGCTGAAAGTGCTGAGCGCGAATAATGAAGAGCACGAAGCCGAGCGCGTGGCGGGTGAGCTGATTGCCCATCACTTTGTGAACAAGACCGCGTACAAAGATTACGCCATTCTTTATCGCGGCAATCATCAGTCGCGGGTGTTTGAAAAGCAGCTGATGCAGAACCGCATCCCTTATCGCATCTCCGGCGGTACCTCTTTTTTCTCGCGCCCGGAAATTAAAGATTTGCTGGCCTATCTGCGCGTATTAACCAATCAGGAAGATGACAGCGCTTTTCTGCGCATTGTGAATACGCCACGGCGGGAAATTGGTCCGGCGACGCTGCAAAAGCTGGGAGAGTGGGCTACGCTGCGCAGCAAGAGCCTGTTTCATGCCAGCTTTGACATGGGGCTGGCGCAAACGCTGAGCGGTCGCGGACTGGAACACCTGCAGCGCTTTACGCACTGGCTCAATGAGATCATTCAGCTGACCGAACGTGAGCCGGTGAACGCGGTGCGCGATCTGATTCGCGGTATTGATTATGAAAGCTGGCTGTTTGAAACCTCGCCCAGCCCGAAAGCGGCGGAAATGCGCATGAAAAACGTCAATACGCTGTTCCAGTGGATGACGGAAATGCTTGAAGGCGATGAACTCAACGAGCCGATGACGCTGGCGCAGGTGGTCACGCGCTTTACGCTGCGCGACATGATGGAGCGCGGTGAGAACGACGAAGAGCTTGATCAGGTGCAACTGATGACGCTGCACGCCTCCAAAGGCCTGGAGTTCCCCTATGTGTATCTTGTGGGTATGGAAGAGGGGCTGTTGCCGCACCAAAGTAGCATCGATGAGAACAACATCGAGGAGGAGCGGCGTCTGGCCTACGTGGGCATCACGCGTGCGCAAAAAGAGCTGACGTTTACGCTGTGCCGCGAACGTCGGCAGTATGGCGAGCTGATGCGTCCCGAACCTAGTCGCTTTTTGCTGGAGCTGCCGCAGGACGACGTGACGTGGGAGCGCGAGAAGAAAGTGGTGAGCGCGGAAGAGCGGATGAAAACCGGTCAGACGCGGGTCGCCGGTCTGCGGGCCATGCTGGAGCAGGCAAAGAAGAGCGACTAAGCGTACCCGGTGACGGCCATGACTGGCGGCAACCACGTTGCCTGGCTCAGGGTGCGATTAACGAGAAGCGGCTGCGCCGCAACAGTGCGCAGCCTGTCTCATCAGGAAAAGGTCAAAAGCCAGTGCACGTAAGACTGGTAATGGCTCTCTTGCTCCAGCAGTTCGGCGCGCAGCGGGTGCGCTTCCAACCAGCCAGCGGGCAAGGTCAGGTGCAGGGCGTCGTCATCGGCCTGCAGACGCACGGCGGGCAAGGTGTCATCGCGGCGGCGAGTCGAGAAGATAATCGCCAGCCGCAGCAGGCGGCTTAAACGCTCGGCCATACGCGGCGGCACCGCATTTTGCTGCGTCAACAGCGCCAGATCGATACTGCCACTCTGATTTTGCAGCAGGCAAGCCAGCATTTTTTTCTGCGCTGGCGTGAATCCCGGCAGATCGAGGTGGCGAATCAGGTAGGCTGCGTGCTGCGGTGCCTGACGAAAGTCTACGCTGAGGCCGATTTCATGAATCGCACAGGCGCTCATCAGCAGCTCGCGGCTGCGCTGGTCAAGCTTCCAGCGGGTGCTTACCTGGCGGAAAAAGCTTTCGGCCAACTGCTGAACGCGGCTGGCTTGATCGACATCAATGGCAAAGCGGCGCTGCACATTCTGCAGCGTGCGCGTGCGGATATCGCGATCGATAGGCTGATGTAGCATGCCGTAGACCAATCCTTCACGCAGCGCACCACCGGCCAGCATCATGCTGTCGATGTTCAGTTCCTGAAAAATGGCGATCAAAATCGACAGGCCACTGGGAAAGACCAGCGCCCGTTCCAGCGTTAAGCCTTCAATCTCCAGCTCTTCCAGCTTGCCGCACTGAATGGCGCGCTGCTTGAGCTGCTGCAGTTTATTCAGGGTGATGCGCTCATCCATGCCCTGCGCCACCATGATCTCCTGCAACGCTTGCACCGTGCCGGACGCTCCCACGCAAATCTGCCAGCCGTTTTCGCGCAGCGCGCGCGCGACCGGGCGGATCATGTCACGCGCGGCGAGCTCAGCTTGGGCAAAATTCTCTTTGGCCAGATGGCGATCGCTGAAAAAACGCTCCAGCCAGGTCACACAGCCCATCGGCAGGCTAAACAACGAGGTCGCATGCGAGGCAACGCCAGTGACCAGCTCTGTGCTGCCACCGCCGATATCCACCACCAGACGCCGATCAGAACCGCCGGTGGTATGCGCTACGCCCTGGTAGATCAGGCGCGCTTCTTCCTCGCCGCTGATCACATTGATAGGACAACCGAGGATCTGTTGTGCCGTGGTGAGAAAATCCTGCGCGTTCTGCGCGATGCGCAGCGTGGCGGTCGCCACCACGCGGATTTGCGCCGAAGGAATATCCTGAAGCTGCTCAGAAAAGAGTTTGAGGCATTGCCATCCACGCTGCATCGCCTCAACCGAAAGTTGGTTATCTCGATTGAGGCCGGCAGCCAGACGCACTTTGCGCTTAATACGCGCCACGGTCTGAATACTGCCTGAGACTTCGCGCACCACCAACATATGAAAGCTGTTAGAACCTAAATCAATCGCTGCATAAAGTGACGATGCGCTTAGCATGTGTGCTTAACTCGAACGTTTGCGGTTGTTATTGCGGGGTGCGCCGCGACGGTTGTTGTTGTTGCCACCGCGACGAGGGCCGTTGCCAGAACGGCTGCGCTGCAGGCGTTTCGGTGGCGGCAGATCGTCCAGCAGCGCGTCGCTGTTGTATTTGCTCACGGGAATGCTGTGACCAATATACTCTTCAATCGCGGGCAGGTTGAGCGCGTACTCTTCACATGCAAGGCTGATAGAGTGCCCGCTGGCGCCCGCGCGACCGGTGCGTCCAATGCGATGGACGTAATCTTCGCGATCGTCAGGCAGATCGTAGTTAAACACGTGGGTAACGGCTGGAATGTGCAGACCGCGCGCGGCAACGTCGGTAGCGACCAGGATATCGACATCGCCCTTGGTGAAATCATCCAAAATGCGCAGGCGTTTTTTCTGCGCGACGTCGCCGGTGAGCAGGCCCACACGATGACCGTCGGCCGCTAAATGGCCCCAGATATCTTCACAGCGGTGCTTGGTGTTAGCAAAAATAATGGCGCGATCCGGCCACTCTTCTTCTACTAACGTTTGCAGCAAACGCATCTTCTCTTCGTTAGACGGATAGAAAAGTTCTTCTTTAATGCGGTGGCCGGTTTTTTGCTCCGGTTCCACTTCGACATATTCCGCGTTATTCATGTGCTCAAACGCCAGTTCCCGCACGCGGTAAGAGAGCGTTGCCGAGAACAGCATGCTCAGGCGCTGCGTGGCAGGTGGCATGCGGCGGAACAGCCAACGAATGTCTTTAATAAAGCCGAGGTCGAACATGCGGTCGGCTTCATCCAACACCACGACCTGAATGGCGCCCAGGTTTACGTGATTCTGTTTGGCGTAATCGATCAGGCGTCCGGTGGTTCCTACCAGGATATCCACGCCGTCAGCCAGCACTTTCAGCTGCTTATCGTAGCCGTCGCCGCCGTAGGCGAGCCCGAGCTTGAGGCCGGTAGACTGCGCCAGAGGCTCCGCATCTGCGTGAATCTGCACGGCAAGCTCACGGGTCGGCGCCATAATCAGCGCGCGCGGCTGATTGATTTGGCGGCCTTCTGCGGCCGGGTGAGAAAGGAGATGATGAAACGTTGACGTCAGAAACGCCATCGTTTTGCCGGTACCGGTTTGCGCCTGACCCGCTACATCACGCCCTGAAAGCGCAAAAGGCAATGCGAGCGCCTGAATAGGCGTGCAATAAGAAAAGCCTTTTTTATCAAGGGCTTCAATTACCTGTGGGTGCAGGGCGAAGTCGGAAAACTTCTGTTCTGTTAAGTGTGTTTTGCTCATAGTGTGGTAGAATATCAGCTTACTATCGCTTTACGAAAGCGTATCCGGTGAAATAAAGTTAACCTAGATGGTTTATTTTACGCCAATTCGCCAGGCATAATTTTTGGAGTTAAACATGAGCAGCGATAAAATCGTTCACTTGACCGATGACAGTTTTGAGACCGACGTGCTGAAAGCCGACGGTGTCACTCTGGTTGATTTTTGGGCTGAGTGGTGTGGTCCGTGCAAAATGATCGCCCCGATCCTCGATGAGATCGCCGATGAGTACGACGGCAAGCTGACCATCGCCAAGTTGAACATCGATGACAACCCGGGCACCGCGCCAAAATATGGCATTCGCGGTATCCCGACCCTGCTGCTGTTTAAGAATGGTGAAGTGGCCGCAACCAAAGTAGGCGCCCTGTCAAAAGGTCAGCTGAAAGAGTTCCTCAACGCTAATCTGGCATAAGCCAGCTGCTGCGTTTTCCAGCAGCGGTGAATTTTTTCACCACTGCTGGACGCCATCCTTTTGACGTGTTAATTTGACGACACTGCATTACGCACTTACCTTGTAGTTTGCATCTAAAGTTTTCCCTTGTCAGACCCTACTCGCTTTGAACGTTTTCGTGGTTTGGCAATCTGACGGCTAGCATTATTCGGCATCACCTTTCGACCGTCTCCACATTTCCTGTCGCCACATCTGACGATAACTGTTGAGCAGAGTCGAAAAAGAGCCATTAACAGGCATGGAATTTTTGCCATACCATTCACGACAAACATTTCGAGAATTACCCCGAGTTTAAGAACCCATCACTATGAATCTTACCGAATTAAAGAATACGCCGGTTTCTGAGCTGATTGTCCTCGGCGAAAATATGGGGCTGGAAAACCAGGCACGTATGCGTAAGCAGGATATTATTTTCTCTATCCTGAAGCAGCACGCGAAAAGTGGCGAAGACATCTTTGGTGATGGTGTGCTGGAGATACTTCAGGATGGATTTGGTTTCCTCCGTTCTGGAGACAGCTCCTACCTCGCCGGTCCTGATGATATCTACGTTTCTCCCAGCCAAATTCGCCGCTTCAACCTCCGCACTGGTGACACCATCTCGGGCAAAATCCGCCCGCCGAAAGAAGGTGAACGCTACTTTGCGCTGTTGAAAGTTAACGAAGTTAACTACGACAAGCCGGAAAACGCGCGCAATAAGATTCTGTTTGAAAACCTGACGCCGCTGCACGCTAACAACCGCTTGCGTATGGAGCGCGGTAACGGCTCTACCGAAGATCTGACCGCTCGCGTGCTGGATCTCGCTTCGCCGATTGGGCGTGGTCAGCGTGGCCTGATTGTCGCACCGCCGAAAGCCGGTAAGACCATGCTGCTGCAGAACATCGCGCAGAGCATCGCTTACAACTATCCAGACTGCGTGCTGATGGTGCTGCTGATCGATGAGCGTCCAGAAGAAGTAACCGAAATGCAGCGTCTGGTAAAAGGCGAAGTGATTGCGTCGACCTTTGACGAGCCAGCGTCTCGCCACGTACAAGTTGCTGAAATGGTGATTGAAAAAGCCAAGCGCCTGGTTGAGCACAAAAAAGACGTTATTATCCTGCTTGACTCGATTACCCGTTTGGCGCGCGCCTACAACACCGTGGTACCGGCTTCTGGTAAAGTCCTGACCGGTGGTGTGGACGCGAATGCCCTGCATCGTCCGAAGCGCTTCTTTGGTGCGGCACGTAACGTTGAAGAGGGCGGTAGCTTGACTATCATCGCCACCGCGCTGGTTGATACCGGCTCGAAGATGGATGAAGTCATCTACGAAGAGTTTAAAGGTACAGGTAACATGGAACTGCACCTGTCGCGCAAAATCGCTGAAAAGCGCGTCTTCCCAGCCATCGATTACAACCGCTCCGGTACGCGTAAAGAAGAGCTGCTCACCTCGCAGGAAGAGCTGCAAAAGATGTGGATCCTGCGCAAAATTATCCACCCAATGGGTGAAATTGACGCGATGGAATTCCTCATCAATAAATTGGCAATGACCAAAACCAACGACGAATTCTTCGATATGATGAAACGCTCGTAAAAGGCGCTACGCAGGGCGCTTAACCGCGCCACGCGCCTGCACACATTGCTAATTTTTTGCTGACGCCACGCCTTAACGTGGCGTTTTTCATTTATGGGCATTAGGATTAGCCCAGTCAGGAAGCACTATAATGATTGTGCCGAGATTGCGCTGGTTTTTTGTACAAATCGGCGCGTTGTCGGCAGAATTCGGACTAAGGATATAGGGCAATGGCTGCGACCTTGCGTATGGTTGCCCATGATTTTAGCTGAGAGCGTTAACGTGAATTTACTCACTATGAGTACTGAGCTTGGTTTAGTTTTCCTTTTTACTTTAGCGTTTCTGTTTTTTGCTCGTAAAGCAGCTAAAAAAATTGGGCTTGTTGACACGCCAAACTCCAGAAAACGCCATCATGGTGCTATCCCGCTCGTGGGAGGCATCTCTGTGTACGCAGGGATCTGCTTCGCTTTCTCGATTACCAATTATTATCTGCCGCACGCGCTGCTTTACTTGAGCTGTGCCGGCGTACTGGTGCTGGTCGGCGCGCTGGACGACCGCTTTGACATCAGCGTGAAAATTCGCGCAATGGTACAGGCGATCGTCGCCGTGATTATGATGGTGGGCGCCAAACTCTATCTGTTGAGCCTTGGCTTCATTATTGGCCCCGTTGAGCTTATTGTCGGGCCTTTCGGCTACGTGCTGACGCTGTTTGCCGTTTGGGCAGCCATCAATGCGTTCAACATGGTGGATGGCATTGATGGCCTGCTGGGCGGACTCTCCAGCGTGACGTTCGCCGCCATGGGCATCATTCTCTATTTCGACGGCCAGACCAGCCTGGCGATGTGGTGCTTTGCCATGATTGCCGCCACGATACCCTATATTCTCTTGAACCTTGGGCTGGTTGGTCGGCGCTATAAAGTGTTTATGGGCGACGCCGGCAGCACCATGATTGGGTTCACTATTATCTGGATCCTGCTGGAAACCACGCAGGGTCTGAGCCATCCTATTACGCCCGTCACGGCGCTGTGGCTGATTGCCATCCCGCTGATGGACATGGTTGCCATCATGTATCGCCGCCTGCGTAAAGGCATGAGTCCGTTCTCGGCCGATCGGCAGCACATTCACCATTTGATCATGCGCGCAGGGTTTACTTCTCGACAGGCGTTTGTGCTGATTACGGCTGCAGCAGCCATTCTTGCGGGCATTGGCGTATTGGGCGAGTACCTCGCGTTTATCCCCGAATGGGTCATGCTGATGCTCTTCCTGCTGGCCTTTTTGCTGTATGGCTACTGCCTGAAACACGCTTGGCGTGTGGCGCGTAAAATTCGCCGCATTAAGCGCCGCTGGCACAGCAGTAGCGAAGATAAAAATAAATTACCCAGATAAGTACCTGAATAAGGACGCATTATGACCTCTGTCGTCGTGGAGAACGAACTGGATGTGCGCGGCCTCGGCTGCACACTGTGGCGTGGTAAGCGCTGGATTATCGGTTTCGCGCTGCTGTTCGCTCTGCTGGCGTGGCTGGCCTCAATGCTGATGAAGCAGGCCTGGAGTACCACTGCCGTCACCGATCGCCCCACGGTAAACATGCTGGGCGACTTCTTCGTACAGCAGCAGTTTTTAAATAATCTGGATATGCGCACCAATACGCTGAATCTCAGCACGCCTGCGCCAACGGTCATGGATGAGGTGTATCAGGAGCTCATCATGCAGCTGGCCTCGTGGGATACGCGCCGCGATTTCTGGCAGCAAACCGACTATTACAAAAGCCGCAAAAGCGGCAATGCGCACAATGATGCCGCGCTGCTGGACGATCTGATCAATAACATTCAGTACACCCCGGCTGACGCCGCCCACAATGTGCGCGACACCATTAAACTGGTGGCCGAAACCGCCAGCGATGCCAACAACCTGCTGCGTCAATACGTGGCGTATGCCAGCGAGCGAGCAGCGCGCCACTTAAACGCGGAGTTACAGGGCGCATGGCAAGCACGCAGCGAGCAGCTGCAGGCGCAGGTGCAGCGGCAGCAGGAAGTGGCGCAGGCCGTTTTTGACCGCCAGCGTCAGCGCATCGAACAGGCGCTCAGCGTGGCCAGCCAGCAGGGCATTGAAGATAATCGCGCCTCGGTTTCTGGGGATTCGCTGCCGGACAGCGATCGCTTCCTGCTGGGCCAGCGCATGCTTCGCGCGCAGCTGGAAACCCTGCAGGCCAGCGGGCCCAGCTACGATTTAAGCTATGATCAAAACAGAGCGATGCTGAGCACGCTTCAGGCGGGACCGCGTCTGGATAAACAGTTCCAGACGTACCGCTATCTGCGTACGCCAGAAGAGCCGGTTTCGCGCGATAGCCCGCGTCGTCTGTTCATGATGGTCATGTGGGGCGTTATTGGCGCGCTGTTTGGTGCTGGCGTGGCGCTCGCGCGTCGGCCGCGCGTTGCCACCTCCCCCAGCCATTAAGAGAAGCCACGTGAAAGTTTTGACCGTATTTGGCACCCGCCCTGAGGCAATCAAGATGGCGCCGCTGGTGCAGGCGCTGGCAGAGGATGCGGCGTTTGAATCGCGTTTGTGCGTCACTGCTCAACATCGCGAAATGCTCGATCAGGTGTTACGTCTGTTCCAGCTGCGCCCCGATTATGATCTCAATATCATGCGTCCGGAGCAGGGCCTGACAGAAATCACCAGCCGCATTCTGCTGGGCATGAAAACGGTGCTGGCGGATTTCCAGCCCGACGTCGTGCTGGTTCACGGCGACACCACCACCACCTTGGCCGCCAGTCTGGCGGCGTTTTATCACCGTATCCCTGTGGGCCACGTTGAAGCGGGCTTGCGCACCGGTAACTTGCTGTCGCCATGGCCGGAAGAGGCCAATCGCACGCTAACGGGGCATTTGGCAAGCTATCACTTTACGCCTACGGCAACGTCACGGATGAATCTACTGCGTGAGAACCTGCCTGACGGCAGCATTTTCGTCACCGGGAATACGGTCATTGATGCGCTGCTGTGGGTGCGCGATCGGGTGCTGGACGACGCCGATATCAACGCGCGACTGGCGGCACGCTATCCTTTCCTCGACGCCGAAAAGAAGCTCATTCTGGTTACCGGCCACCGACGCGAGAGCTTTGGTGGCGGCTTTGAGCGCATATGCAGCGCGCTGGCTCAGATTGCACGCCAGCATCCGCAGGTGCAAATCGTCTATCCGGTGCACCTCAACCCTAACGTCAGCGAGCCGGTGAATCGCATTTTAAGCGGCATTGACAACATCATCCTGATCGAGCCGCAGGAGTACCTGCCGTTTGTCTGGCTGATGAACCGCGCATGGTTAATCCTTACCGACTCCGGCGGCATTCAAGAAGAAGCGCCCTCGCTTGGCAAGCCGGTGCTGGTGATGCGGGAAACCACCGAGCGCCCCGAAGCGGTAGAAGCTGGCACGGTGAAGCTGGTCGGCACTGACGTTAACACCATTGTGGCGGAGGTCAGCTTGCTGCTTGACGACGCCGACGCCTGGCACAGAATGAGCCGCGCGCACAACCCGTACGGCGACGGCACGGCGTGCGCGCGTATTTTGCAGGCACTGAAACAACACAGAGTAAAAACATGAGTTTTAATACCATTTCCGTGATCGGACTGGGGTACATTGGGCTGCCTACCGCAGCCGTTTTTGCCGCAAAGGGAATAAACGTGATTGGTGTGGACATCAACGTTCGCGCCGTCGAGACCATCAATCGCGGTGAAATTCACATCGTTGAGCCCGAGCTCGGTGATGTGGTGCGCGAGGCGGTGCACAGCGGGCACCTGCGCGCGACCACGCACGTTGAAGCGGCGGACGCGTTCTTGATCGCCGTGCCCACGCCGTTTATGGGTGATCACCAGCCGGATCTCAGCTATGTGCAAGCCGCCGCGCTGTCGCTGGCGCCGGTGCTGAAAAAGGGCGACTTGGTGATTCTTGAATCCACTTCGCCGGTGGGCACCACCGAACAGATGGCAGCGTGGCTGGCAGAAGCGCGCCCGGATTTGCGCTTCCCGCATCAGGGCGACGACGCCGATGTGTTTGTCGCTTACTGTCCTGAGCGCGTTCTGCCGGGCAATGTCATGGTGGAACTGCTGGAAAACGATCGGGTCATCGGCGGCATGACGCCCGCCTGCTCAGCGCGCGCCAGTGCGCTCTATCGCCTGTTTCTGCGCGGTGAGTGCGTGGAGACCCACGCACGTACCGCCGAGCTGTGCAAACTCACGGAAAACAGCTTTCGCGATGTGAATATCGCTTTTGCCAATGAACTGTCGCTGATCTGTGCCGAACAGAACATCAACGTCTGGGAACTGATTGCGCTGGCGAACCGCCACCCGCGCGTCAATATTTTGCAGCCCGGGCCGGGCGTCGGCGGCCACTGCATCGCGGTCGATCCCTGGTTTATCGTGGCGCAAAATCCGCAGCAGGCGCGCCTGATTCGCACGGCTCGTGAAGTCAATGACAGCAAGCCCGGCTGGGTGCTGGACCGCGTAAAGCAGGCGCTGGCGGAGTGTCTCACCCAAAGCGGGAAGCGCGCCAGTGAAGTGACCATCGCCTGTTTCGGCCTGGCCTTTAAGCCGAACATTGACGATCTCCGCGAGAGTCCGGCGATGACGGTGGCACATCTCATCGCCGAGTGGCACAGCGGCACAACCTGGGTCGTGGAGCCGCACGTCGACACCTTGCCCGCGCGGCTGGCGCACGCGGCGACGCTGGTCTCCACGCAGCAGGCGCTGCAGCAGGCGGATATTGTCGTGATGCTGGTGGACCATGCGGCGTTTCGCGCCATTCCTGCCGAACGCGTCAGCCAGCCGTGGATTGTTGATACCAAAGGCGTCTGGCGATAGCGCCCCGCGCTGCCAATGCCAAAATGGGGCGGCGGGTAGCGTAGATCCCGCCCCGCACGCTTAAGCCGGGAGCTCAATGTCTGTTTGCGTTAATGTCGCGTCCCTGGAATGGGAAAGCACCTTTTTTGAACAGTCCTGTGCGCGTCTGGTGTTGGACGGGGAAACCCCGTTAGCGCTGGCGCTCACACAACCTTATACGCTGTGGCAGGCCAAAGTGCCCGCCGCGCGCAGCGATGTGATTGATGCGCTGGGCCAGCACGGCTTCCACTTGGTAGAGGGCGAGGCGGATC
This sequence comes from uncultured Pantoea sp., assembly GCA_913778495.1. Taxonomy (GTDB): domain Bacteria; phylum Pseudomonadota; class Gammaproteobacteria; order Enterobacterales; family Enterobacteriaceae; genus Pantoea. The sequence goes on along the minus strand of CAJYVD010000029.1, from coordinate 6,482 downwards.
TCGCCATCACGCTCAAGCGCACCGAGCGGCAAACCGGCGTCCGCATTGCGCGCGACGCGCACATTCCCGCACTGCGTCATGCCGCGCAGCAGGCGTTTAGCTTGAGCCGCTTTCGTGCACCCTGGTTTCAGCCCGAGGACAGCGGACGCTTTTATGCGCAGTGGATTGAGAATGCCGTGCGCGGCACCTTCGACCACCAATGTTTGATCGCCTGCGATGAACACGGCGCGCTGCAGGGCTTTGTGTCGATGCGCGAAGCCGACGGGGACATGCGAATTGGCTTACTGGCGGTGCTGCCGGACGCGCAGGGCCGCGGCGTCGGCCAGCGCTTGCTGCTCGCCGCGGCAGACTGGGGACGGGCGCGCCAGTTGGAACGGCTGCACGTTGCCACTCAGCTCAGCAATCTCACGGCAATGCGACTTTACCTCCGCAGCGGTGCCCGACTGGAAAGCACCGCGTATTGGTTTTACAGGAAGGCACCATGATCCCTTTTAATGCGCCCCCGATTGTGGGCACTGAACTTGATTATATGCAATCGGCGATGAGCAGCGGCAAGCTGTGTGGTGATGGCGGATTTACGCGCCGTTGCCAGCAGTGGATGGAGCAGCACTTCGGCAGCAAAAAAGTGCTTCTGACGCCTTCGTGTACCGCGTCGCTGGAGATGGCAGCGCTGCTGCTGGACATACAGCCGGGTGATGAAGTGATCATGCCGAGCTACACCTTTGTCTCGACCGCCAATGCGTTTGTGCTGCGTGGGGCGACCATCGTGTTTGTCGATATCCGCCCGGACACGCTGAATATTGACGAAACGCTGATCGAGGCGGCGATTACCGCCAAAACCCGCGCCATCGTGCCGGTGCATTACGCGGGGGTGGCCTGTGAGATGGATACCATCATGGCGCTGGCGGCCAAACACCAGCTGTATGTGATTGAAGATGCCGCGCAGGGCGTGATGTCGCAGTACAAAGGCCGCGCGCTGGGAACTATCGGTCATATTGGCTGCTTTAGCTTCCATGAAACCAAAAATTACACGGCGGGTGGCGAAGGCGGGGCGACGTTGATCAACGATGCCGCGCTGGTTGAACGCGCGGAGATCATTCGCGAGAAGGGCACCAATCGCAGCCAGTTTTTCCGCGGTCAGGTGGATAAATACACCTGGCGCGATATCGGCTCCAGCTACCTGATGGCAGATTTGCAGGCGGCCTATCTGTGGGCGCAGTTGGAGGCCGCTGAGCCAATTAATCAACAGCGTCTGCGGCTTTGGCAGCGTTATCACACGGCGCTTCAGCCGCTGGCCGCGCAGGGGCGCATCGAACTGCCGGTGGTGCCCGCGCACGTGCGCCACAATGCGCACATGTTTTATCTCAAACTGCGCGACAGCGACGACCGCCACGCGCTGATCGACTGGATGAAAGAAGCGGAAATTTTGACCGTGTTCCATTACATTCCGCTGCACACCTCGCCGGCGGGCCAGCGCGTAGGCCGTTTTCACGGTCAGGATGTGTACACGACGCGCGAAAGCGAGCGTCTGCTGCGTTTGCCGCTGTTCTATAACCTGTCGGACAACAATCAGCGCACCGTGATCAGTTCGCTGCTGAGTTTCTTCGCCTGATGTCGCTGGCAAAAGCGTCGGTCTGGACCGCCAGCTCGACTTTAGTGAAGATTGCCGCCGGGTTGCTGGTGGTGAAACTGCTGGCGATAAGCTTTGGCCCGGAAGGGGTGGGCCAGGCAGGCAACTTCCGCCAGCTTATCACCGTGCTCGGGGTGCTGGCGGGGGCCGGTATTTTTAACGGCGTGACCACCTACGTGGCGCAGTTTCGCCAGCAGCCCGCGCAGCTGCGCGCGGTAACGGGATCCGCGTCAGCCATGGTGCTGGGCTTTTCCAGCCTGGTGGCGCTGATTTTTCTGCTGGCGGCCGCGCCGATCAGCCACGCGCTCTTCGGCCACGAACGCTATGCGAACGTCGTGCGCATTGTCGCCTTCCTGCAGATCGGTATCGCCTGGGCTAACCTGGCGCTGGCGCTGCTAAAAGGCTTCCGCGATGCGCGCGGCAATGCGCTGGCCTTGATGGTCGGCAGCCTGCTCGGGGTGATCGGCTATGTGCTGTGCTGGTGGATAGGCGGCTACGCCGGTGCGCTGACAGGCCTGGCGCTGGTGCCCGCGATACTGGTGATACCGGCGGTTATCCGGCTGCGCCACCATCGCGCTGAACTACCGCTGCGCTGGTTGATGCCGGTATGGCAGCCCGCGCAGGTGAAAAACCTGGCAAAATTTACCCTGATGGCGCTGATCACCGCCGTGACGCTGCCCGTCGCGTGGGTGATGATGCGAAATCTGCTGGCGGCGCAGCAAGGCTGGGCGCAGGTAGGGCTCTGGCAGAGCGTCACGACCATTTCTGACGCCTATTTGCAGTTTATCACCGCGACCTTCAGCGTCTGGCTGCTCCCTACGCTGGCGCGCCTGGAGCAAAAGCGGGAGATCGCCCGCGAGATCGGTCGCGCGCTGCGCTTTGTGCTGCCGGCGGTCGCGGCCGCGAGCTTGTGCGTGTGGCTGCTGCGCGATGTGGCCATCTGGCTGCTGTTTTCACCGCAGTTTACTGCCATGCGTGACCTGTTTGTCTGGCAGTTGTGCGGGGACGTATTCAAAGTGGGCGCCTACGTTTTCGGGTATTTGGTAATAGCCAAAGCGTCACTGCGTTTCTATATTCTGACCGAAGTCAGCCAGTTCGTGCTGCTGACCGCGTTTGCGCACTGGCTGATCCCTTTGCACGGGGCCGCAGGTGCAGCGCAGGCTTATCTGGCGACCTATGTGGTCTATTTCGCGCTCTGCTGTGGCGCTTTTACAATGTATTGCCGAAGAACATGACTTTATTTCACGTGCTGGGTTCCGATATCCCGCATCACAACCAGACGGTTTTACGCTTTTTCAACGATGTGCTGAGCAGCGCGTTGCCCACCGCGACGCCGCGCCGCGTCATGGTGGTATCCAGCGCACCCGACACGCTGCGAGAATACACCCAGCTGGATATTGAAACCTTTGCCAGCAAACGCGCGCTGGCGGAGGCGGTTGTTGCTCGCGCCGCCGATCGCAGCCAGCGCTTTTTTTTCCATGGCCAATTTAATCCTTTTATCTGGCTGGCGCTGCTGTTTGGACGCATTCGCGCCCAGCAGGCGTACTGGCACGTGTGGGGCGCGGATCTGTATGAGGAGCGCCGCGGCCTGAAATTCCAGCTGTTTTATCTGCTGCGGCGTCGGGCGCAGCGGCGCGTTGCGCGCGTGTTTGCCACGCGTGGCGATTTACACCATTTTGCCCAGCGCGCACCCGAGGTGCCGCAGTCGCTGCTCTATTTCCCCACGCGGATGCCAGACGTCGCGGTTCCCGCGCCGCAGGCGCCGTCGGATTTCACCATACTGCTGGGCAACTCGGGCGATCGCAGTAATCGTCATATTGAAGGGCTGGCGGCGATTCACGCGCAGTTTGGCGACGCGGTAAAGGTGATTGTGCCGCTGGGTTATCCTGAGAATAATCACGCGTATATCGAGCAGGTGGCGGCGGCAGCGCAGCAGTTTTTCCCTCAAGGGCAGGTCACGCTGCTGCGCGAGAAACTCGATTTTGACGCCTATCTGCAATTGTTAAGCCGCTGTCAGCTCGGCTATTTTATGTTTGAGCGCCAGCAGGGCATCGGTACGCTTTGTCTGCTGATTCAGGCAACGATTCCGTTTGTGCTAACGCGCAAAAATCCGTTCTGGCGCGATCTGAGCGAGCAGGGTTTGCCGGTGCTGTTTAGCGATGACGCGCTTGACGCAGCGCGTGTGGCTGAGGCCCGTCGCCAGCTTACGCTGTGTGATACTTCCGGCATCGCGTTTTTCGCGCCGGGCTATTTAAGCGGATGGCGCGACGCGCTGGCCGCGAGCGAAGGGGAATCCGCATGAGTCTGGCGCAGTTTAGCGGTCTATTGTTGGTGTACCTGTTCTCGCTGGGGTTTATTTTGACCCTGACGTGGCGCGAGTTTAAGCGGGTGCGCTTCAACTTCCATATTTTTTTCACCGTGCTGTTTTTGCTGACCTTTTATTTTGGTTTCCCGCTGACCAGCGTGCTGGTGTTTCGCTTCAACGTCAATGTGGTGCCCGCAGGCTATTTACTGCAAGCACTGCTCGCCGCCACCGCGTTTTACGCCATTTATTACGTCAGCTATAAAGTGCGTTTGCGGCCTGCAGGCGCTGGGCCGGCGAAACCGTGGCTGCAGATGAATCGTGTTGAAACGCACCTAACCTGCCTGCTTTTGGCGCTGGTGGCGATAGGCACGGTAACGGTGTTCTTTATGCACAACGGCCTACTGCTGTTTCGACTCTCCGCTTATAACCAGATCTTCTCCAGTGAAGTGTCCGGCGTGGCGCTGAAGCGCTTCTTCTACTTCTTTATTCCGGCCATGCTGATCCGCTACTTCCTGAAGCCGACGCAAGCGCAATGGCTGATGTTCCTGGCGGTATCGGTCATGTTTGGTTTGCTGACCTATGCCTTAGTGGGCGGGACGCGGGCCAACATCATCATCGCCTTTGCGCTGTTTCTGTTTATTGGTATCACGCGCGGCTGGATCACGCTGTGGATGTTGGTGGGCGCAGGCGTGATGGCGATTGGTGGCATGTTCTGGCTGGCGCTGCGTCGTTACAATCTGGATGTCGTGGGCGACGAAGCGTTCTACACCTTCCTGTATCTAACGCGAGACACCTTCTCGCCGTGGGAAAACTTGGCGCTGCTGCTCCAAAACTATGACAAGATCGATTTTCAAGGGTTGGCGCCCATGTGGCGTGATTTTTATGTGTTCATTCCTGGCTGGCTGTGGCCCGATCGGCCGTCGATGATTCTGAACAGTGCCAACTACTTTACGTGGGAAGTGCTGAATAACCACTCCGGGCTGGCGATTTCGCCCACGCTGTTAGGCTCGCTGGTGATCATGGGCGGCGTGTGGTTCATTGCACCCGGTGCTATCGCCGTAGGACTGTTAATGAAAGGCTTTGATGCCCTTTATCAGCAGGGCCGCAGCGACAGTAACCGCTATACCGGCGCCATCCTGCAAAGCTTCTGCTTTGGCGCGGTCTTTAACATGATTGTGCTGGCGCGCGAGGGATTAGACGCCTTCGGCTCACGCGTGGTGTTCTTCTGCCTTATTTTTGCCGCCTGTGTGATGGTGGCTAAATTGCTGTATCGGCTGCTGGCGCGCGCGGGGTTAATTCGTTCGCGCACCGCAGTCTTACACAGCGCTTCTTAACCTTTGGGTACGACGGGAAAACGCATCGATGGAAAGCGATAAGCCGCGCTATAGCCTGCGCGGAATCGAACTGCACGCATTCAGGGACATGGAGAGTTTTCTGCATTTTTTACTGCCGCAAGGCGTGCCACGCTGCGGCACGCTAGTGGCAATTAACGCCGAGAAAATGCTCACGCTGGAACAGGATGCGCAGCTACGCGCGCTGATTGCCGAGGCGGAGTTTGCCTATCCGGATGGCATCAGTATTGTACGCTCGCTGCGAAAGAAATATCCCCAGCTTGAGGTGAACCGTATTGCCGGGGCCGATCTCTGGGAGGCGCTGATGGCGCGCGCCGGACGTGACGGGATTCCGGTGTTTTTGATCGGCGGCCAGCAGACGGTGCTGCAGGAAACCTGCGACAAGCTGCGCCAGCAGTGGAACGTTAATATTGTTGGCAGCCAGGATGGCTACTTTGCGCCGGAGGAGCGCGCTGCGCTGTTTGCGCGTATCGCAGCCAGCAAAGCGCAGATTGTGACGGTTGCGCAGGGCTCGCCGCGGCAGGAGTTGTTGATGCGTGACTGCCGCGCGCACTGGCCGCACGCGCTCTATATGGGCGTTGGCGGCACCTACGATGTTTTTACCGGACACGTGGCGCGCGCGCCAAAAAGCTGGCAAAAGCTGGGGCTGGAATGGCTTTACCGCCTCATCAGGCAACCTTCGCGCTGGCGTCGTCAGTTAAAACTGCTGAAATATTTGCGCTACCATCTGCGTGGCGATCTCTGATATCGCTGGTTTTTTCTACAATTCAGGCTGGCGCCAGGTGCAAATTGCGGTATTTATCGACGGAATGCACAAAGCGTAAGCAAATGCGCTTTTTTTCTAAAAAAAGCGCTGGACAGGATCGGGGCAAGTCCGTAGTATGCCCATCCGCAACGGCGCTACGCGCCCGTAGCTCAGCTGGATAGAGCGCTGCCCTCCGGAGGCAGAGGTCTCAGGTTCGAATCCTGTCGGGCGCGCCATTTGTTTTGGGCGCAAGAGCTTCGGTGGTTGGATTGACCGCGTTATGCAGTGAAAAGTAAGCGTTCAGCGCTTACGCACCAGAATTATGGTGGCTATAGCTCAGTTGGTAGAGCCCTGGATTGTGATTCCAGTTGTCGTGGGTTCGAGTCCCATTAGCCACCCCAGATTTTGCTGGGACATGCGAAGGTGGCGGAATTGGTAGACGCGCTAGCT
>CAJYVD010000028.1 GCA_913778495.1 uncultured Pantoea sp. | reverse complement strand
AAAATCGTGGTTCGACCAGCCGGGATTTTGTTGCATCTTTTTCAACATTTTATACACTACGAAAACCATCGCGAAAGCGAGTTTTGATAGGAAATTAAATAGTATGAGCGATATCGAACAACGCGTTAAGAAAATCGTAGCTGAGCAGCTGGGCGTTAAAGAAGAAGAAGTTGTAAACACTGCTTCTTTCGTGGAAGACCTGGGTGCAGATTCTCTTGACACCGTTGAGCTGGTAATGGCTCTGGAAGAAGAGTTTGATACTGAAATTCCAGACGAAGAAGCTGAGAAAATCACTACCGTTCAGGCAGCGATCGACTACATCACTAGCCATCAAGGCTAATGAATATCTTCAGGCGGTCAATTGACCGCCTGAGTTTTATATTTGCCCCACATAGCGTTATTTTTTCCCTCCCTGGAGGACGAGAACGTGTCTAAGCGTCGTGTAGTTGTGACCGGTCTTGGCATGTTGTCTCCTGTCGGCAATACCGTAGAGTCTACCTGGAGTGCTCTCCTTGCCGGTCAGAGCGGCATTAACCTGATCGACCATTTTGATACTAGTGCCTACGCAACGCGTTTTGCTGGCTTAGTAAAAGATTTCAATTGCGATGAATATATCTCTCGCAAAGATCAGCGCAAGATGGATGATTTTATCCAGTACGGCGTTGTGGCTGGTATTCAAGCTATGGCGGACTCCGGTCTGGTCGTAACCGATGAAAATGCCGGTCGAATTGGTGCAGCTATCGGTTCTGGTATCGGTGGACTGGGGTTGATTGAAGACAACCACAGCGCATTGGTCAACGGTGGCCCACGTAAAATCAGCCCGTTCTTCGTACCGTCTACCATCGTCAATATGGTCGCGGGACATTTAACGATCATGTACGGCCTGAAAGGTCCAAGCATTTCGATTGCCACAGCCTGTACGTCTGGGGTGCACAATATCGGTCATGCGGCGCGTATCATCGCGTACAATGATGCCGACGTAATGCTGGCAGGCGGCGCAGAAAAAGCCAGTACGCCATTAGGCGTAGGCGGATTTGGTGCTGCACGTGCGCTGTCTACGCGTAACGAAAATCCTCTGGCTGCAAGCCGTCCGTGGGACAAAGATCGCGATGGCTTTGTGCTGGGTGACGGCGCCGGCATCATCGTGCTGGAAGAGTACGAGCATGCGAAAAAGCGCGGCGCGAAAATTTATGCAGAAATCGTTGGTTTCGGCATGAGCAGCGACGCTTATCACATGACGTCTCCGCCTGAAGATGGTTCCGGTGCGGCGGCTGCCATGGTTAACGCTCTGCGCGATGCCCAGCTTAACGCTGAGCAGATTGGTTATGTCAACGCACACGGTACGTCAACGCCAGCGGGTGACAAAGCGGAAGCGCAGGCCGTGAAATCGGTATTTGGTGCCTCCGCGCACAGCGTGATGGTGAGCTCGACCAAGTCGATGACGGGCCATCTGCTCGGTGCGGCGGGTGCTGTAGAAGCGATCTATTCGATTCTGGCACTGCGCGATCAGGCTGTACCGCCGACCATCAACCTGGATAACCCTGATGAAGGGTGCGATCTGGATTTCGTGCCTCATACGGCGCGTCAGGTCAGCGGACTGGAGTACACGCTGTGTAACTCCTTTGGATTTGGCGGCACTAACGGGTCGCTTATCTTCCGCAAGGTGTAAACGGCACATCCCACCAAATCGAGGCCCGCTTAGCGGGCCTTTTTTGTATTTTATCGTGTCGGGGCGTGGAGGTTTACCCGCGACGATGCGACTGAAAGCCGAAATCCTCGCCAGGAGAATAACGCATGTGGATCAACGGGCACCCCGAATCAATGCTATCTGCGCGCGATCGCGCCGTGCAGTTTGGTGACGGCTGTTTTACCACGGCAGCCGTGGTTGCAGGGAAAATCCAGCTGCTGGACGCCCATCTCCAGCGCCTCAGAGAAGGGTGCGCGCGCTTGTTTCTACCCGAACCCGATATGGCACTGCTTGCGGCAGAGATGCGCCAGGCGGCTGCGGATCAGCCTCAGGCGGTCCTTAAAGTGATTCTCACGCCCGGTCCCGGCGGACGGGGTTACAGCCGCGCAGGCTGCACTACACCCACGCGCATTATTTCGTTGGCGCCCTGGCCACACCACTACGCTACGCTGGGTGAGGGCGTCCGCCTGATCACCAGCCACGTACGCTTAGCCCGTAATCCTCTGTTGGCGGGGCTTAAACATCTTAATCGATTGGAGCAGGTGCTGATCAGACAGGAGCTTGACCGGTGTGAGGCAGACGAGGCGCTGGTGCTTGACACTGCTGGGACGGTAGTGGAATGCTGTGCGGCTAATTTGTTTTGGCGCGTGGGTACAAATATTTACACCCCGCCGGTTGACCAAGCTGGCGTAGACGGCATTATGCGTCGTTATCTGATGGCGCAGTTGGCCACAAACGGCCACGCTTGTGAGGTGAAAGCCATCGGGCGGGATGCGCTACTGGGTGCCGATGAAGTGGTGATCTGTAACGCGCTGATGCCGGTTCTGCCCGTAAAATACATTGATGAGGTGGCCTTTACCGCCCGCACGCTGTATCAGCAGCTGCTCGCCAGTTGCCAAACGATGGAAGCATCATGACCCGAATGAAAAAAATCATCGCCAGTACCGTGGCGATTGCTGGCCTTGCGGCAGCCTTTAGCTATTGGCAGATTGAACGTTTAGCCGATACGCCTTTAACCATCAGCCAGGAAACGATTTACACGCTGCCTGCCGGAAGTGGGCGCGTGGTGCTGGAAGCGCAGTTAGAAAGCCAGCACATCATCCCGAAAACCCTTTGGTTTGGCCCGCTACTTAAGCTCGAACCCGACTTGGCCAAATTTAAAGCAGGTACCTATCGGCTGGAGACCGGCATGACGGTGCGCCAGCTGTTACAGCTGCTGGCAAGCGGAAAAGAAGCGCAATTTCCGCTCCGTCTGGTCGAGGGGCTACGCCTGCAAGAGTGGCTGGCAGAATTGCGTAAAGCCCCTTACATCAAGCACACGCTCAGCGATGATAAGTTGCCGACGCTGGCCGCGGCGATGAAGCTCGACGCGAGTCAGCTTGAAGGCGCGTTCTATCCCGATACCTATTTGTACACCGCGAATACAACCGATGTGGCGCTGCTTACGCGTGCGCATACGCGGATGGAGAAGCTGGTGGACGAACTCTGGCAGGCGCGAACGCCTGATTTGCCCTATAAAAACAAGCAGGAAATGGTGACGATGGCCTCGATCATCGAAAAAGAGACCGGCGTGAGCGAAGAGCGCGCGCGCGTGGCGTCCGTTTTCATTAATCGCCTGCGCACCGGGATGAAACTGCAAACCGATCCCACGGTTATCTATGGCATGGGTGACGCCTATACCGGCACGCTGACGCGGCGCGATCTGGAGACGCCAACGCCGTACAACACCTACACCATCAGTGGGCTGCCGCCGGGGCCGATCGCCATGCCCGGACGGGCATCGCTGGAAGCCGCCGCGCATCCGGAAAAAAGCAATTTCCTCTATTTTGTTGCCGATGGCAAAGGCGGCCATACCTTTACCACCAACCTCGCCAGCCACAACAAGGCGGTTCAGGCATATCGGCAGGCTATTAAGGAAAAAAATGAACAGTAAGTTTATTGTGATCGAGGGCCTGGAAGGGGCGGGAAAGACCACCGCGCGGGAAGCGATTGTGACCGTGCTGCGTGAGCAGGGCATCCACGATTTCGTCTTCACCCGTGAGCCAGGTGGAACCCCGTTGGCTGAAAAATTGCGAGATCTGATTAAGCAAGGCATAGAAGGGGAGCACATAACCGATCGGGCCGAACTGCTGATGCTCTATGCCGCGCGCGTTCAGCTGGTGGAAAATGTCATTAAACCCGCGCTCGCACGCGGTGCCTGGGTCATTGGCGATCGTCACGATCTTTCGTCACAAGCTTATCAAGGTGGCGGACGCGGGATGAACGCGCAGCTGATGGCGACCTTGCGCGATACCGTGCTGGGCGATTTTCGTCCGGATCTGACCCTGTATCTGGATGTCACGCCTGAAATTGGTTTGGCACGTGCACGCGCACGCGGAGCGCTGGATCGTATTGAGCAGGAGTCGCTGCGCTTCTTTGAGCGGACGCGCGAGCGTTATCTGGCGCTGTCTGCCGCCGATCCGCGCACGATCGTGATTGACGCGACGCAGACGCTGGATGACGTGACAAGGTCACTGAAATCCGCCGTCAGCACCTGGCTGGCTGGCCAAACCCAATGAAGTGGTACCCGTGGCTGAATCAGCTCTATCGCAACATTATCGCCCGTCATCAGCAGCAGCAGGCGCACCACGCCCTGCTGATTCACGCCATTGACGGCATGGGCGATGAGGCGCTGATTTGGGGAGTAAGCCGCTGGCTAATGTGTCAGCAACCGGATGGCTTAAAAAGCTGCGGTCACTGTCATGGCTGCCAACTGATGCAGGCCCATACGCATCCCGACTGGTACCGTCTGGAGGCGGAGAAAGGCAAAGCTTCGCTGGGGATCGACGCCGTGCGCGACGTGACCGAAAAGCTTTACCACTTTGCCCAGCAGGGGGGCGCAAAAATTGTCTGGCTGCCCGATGCCGCCCAGCTCACCGAAGCGGCCGCCAACGCGCTGTTGAAAACGCTGGAAGAGCCCCCGGCGAACTGCTGGTTTTTCCTGAGCGCGCGCGAACCGACGCAGCTGTTGGCGACGTTGCGTAGCCGCTGCCTGACGTGGCATCTGCCGCCGCCTGATGAAAACCAGGGAGTAAGCTGGTTACAACATCAGGTCACGCAGTCTGATACGGTGCTGCGTACGGCGTTGCGTTTGTGCAATGGCGCCCCCGGCGCAGCGCTGGCACTGCTGGAACCCACGCGCTGGCAAACGCGTGATGCGCTATGTGAAGCGCTCAACCGCGCCCTTACCACCGACATTCTGCTGCTACTGCCCACCCTGAACAGCGATAACGCGGCCGAACGCCTTAGCTGGCTCATTGCGCTGCTGGTGGATGCCATGAAACTTCAACAGGGAGCCGGTCAATGGCTGGCAAACAGCGATCGGCCCGAGGTTGTCGCCCAGCTCGCGCAGCAGCTTAACGGCAGTGCGCTGCATGCCAGCGTGCAGCTGTGGATGCAGTGTCGCGTACAGCTGTTAGAGGTGGCCGCACTCAACCGAGAACTTATCCTGACCGACCGTCTGCTGATGTGGGGCCGTCTGCTGGCCCCCGCCGCGGTCGATTAAGCGAGAAAAAGAGAAACCTATGTTTATTGTTGATTCGCATTGCCATCTTGATGGCCTTGATTACGAAAAACAGCACCGCGATCTGGACGACGTGATCGCCAAAGCCGCGGCGCGCGACGTGAAGTTTATGCTCGCCATCGCCACTACGCTGCCCGATTACTACAAAATCAAACAGCTGGTGGGCGATCGCCGGAATATCGCGCTGGCCTGCGGCGTGCATCCGCTGAACCAAGAAACCCCCTACGATGTCGAGGAGTTTCGCCGTCTGGCCGCAGAAGAGCAGGTTATTGCGCTGGGGGAAACCGGACTGGATTATTTCTATCAGCAGGAGACCAAAGCCCAGCAGCAGGCGTCCTTCCGCGAACATATTCGCACCGGGATCGCCCTCAATAAGCCGATCATTGTGCATACCCGCGATGCGCGTGAAGATACGCTGGCTATTTTGCGCGAAGAGCAGGTCGAGAAGTGCGGCGGCGTGCTGCACTGCTTCACTGAAGATAAAGAGACCGCGGGCAAACTGCTGGATCTTGGTTTTTACATTTCGTTCTCCGGTATCGTGACATTTCGTAATGCCGAGCAAATTCGTGAGGCAGCGCGCTACGTTCCGCTGGATCGCATACTCGTGGAAACCGATTCACCCTATCTGGCGCCGGTGCCAAACCGCGGTAAAGAGAATCAGCCAGCCTTCACCCGCGACGTTGCCGAATACATGGCGGTAGTCAAAGGGGTGGATCTCGCGACGCTTGCGGCGGCAACCACCGCCAACTTCTCTCGTCTGTTCAAGGTGCCCATGGAGCGCCTTGGCGGCTAACGCCTTTTATTTTGTAGGTTGTAATAAATCCCTAACCCGGTCTGTGCGCGCCACACTCGCCCACAGGCCGTTTTTTTTGGCGTTTATCTGCGCAGGCGCGTTAGAAATCACTGAAAAACGGCGCGGATCCTTAGTGAAACGTGATGGCCGTCAAGTTAAAAAACGGCTATTTATTTTACCCTTCGTAATAAATCAAAAGACGTTCAGCGTCACCCCGGCAAAGGTCCTCCCCCTTTGCCATGCGCACCGCGCAAAAAAACTGCACTCATACTCAGGAGCTTTTATGTTCAAGAATGCATTTGCGAACCTGCAAAAAGTAGGTAAATCGCTGATGTTGCCGGTATCGGTTTTGCCGATTGCCGGTATTTTATTAGGTGTCGGTTCAGCAAACTTCAGTTGGCTGCCTGTGGTGGTTTCACACGTTATGGCCGAGGCGGGCGGATCGGTATTCGCTAATATGCCGCTGATTTTCGCCATCGGCGTGGCGTTAGGTTTCACTAATAACGATGGCGTATCGGCGCTGGCGGCGGTGGTGGCCTACGGCATTATGGTGAAAACGCTCGCGGTGGTGGCCCCTCTGGTATTGCATCTGCCGGCAGCGGAAATTGAAGCCAAGCACCTTGCGGATACCGGCGTACTGGGCGGCATTATTGCCGGTTCCATTGCGGCGTATATGTTTAACCGCTTCTATCGCATCAAGCTGCCTGAGTATCTTGGCTTCTTTGCAGGTAAGCGTTTTGTGCCGATTATCTCCGGTCTGACGGCAATCTTTACCGGCGTGGTATTGTCCTTTATCTGGCCGCCAGTGGGCACCGCGATTCAGGACTTTTCACAATGGGCGGCATACCAGAACCCCGTGGTCGCCTTTGGTATCTACGGCGTTATTGAACGCGCGCTGGTGCCGTTTGGTCTGCATCATATCTGGAACGTCCCGTTCCAGATGCAAATCGGTGAGTTTACTAACGCAGCAGGACAGGTGTTCCACGGCGATATTCCGCGTTACATGGCGGGCGACCCAACGGCAGGCAAACTGTCAGGTGGCTTCCTGTTCAAAATGTACGGTCTGCCAGCCGCGGCAATTGCGATCTGGCACTCCGCTAAGCCGGAAAACCGCGCTAAAGTGGGCGGCATCATGATCTCCGCCGCGCTGACCTCCTTCCTGACCGGGATCACCGAGCCGATCGAATTCTCCTTTATGTTCGTGGCACCGATCCTGTACGTGATTCACGCCATTCTGGCGGGTCTGGCGTTCCCTATCTGTATCCTGCTGGGCATGCGCGATGGCACCAGCTTCTCGCACGGTTTGATCGACTTTATCGTACTGAGCGGTAACAGCAGTAAGATCTGGTTGTTCCCTATCGTGGGGATCATTTATGGCCTGATCTATTACACCGTGTTCCGCGTACTGATTGCCAAGCTCAACCTGAAGACACCGGGTCGTGAAGATACGGCTACCGAGCAGAGCAGCGCAACCGGTAGTGAAATGGCTGGCAAGCTGGTGAGCGCCTTCGGCGGTAAAGAGAACATCACTAACCTCGACGCCTGTATTACGCGTCTGCGCGTGAGCGTGGCCGACGTGGCGAAGGTCGACCAGACCGAGCTGAAAAACCTCGGCGCGCGTGGCGTGGTGGTGGCAGGATCGGGTGTTCAGGCTATCTTTGGCACCAAGTCGGATAACCTTAAAACGGAAATGGACGATTACATTCGCAGTCTATAACGCCCTGTGAATCGTTAACAAACCCCTCGCTGAGGGGTTTTTTTTATCTATAGATAGACGCGCAATCATTCGCTGAGCCTCAGTAGCGCTAACGCTGCCCCGAAGATCTGGACTCAATCGTCGCGCACGCGACCGTGTCTGGCCTGTAGATCAAGAAAAGCGTGAGACATCTCGTTTATGATGCGGCCTTTTCTTTTTTGCATCATCAGAACCAGTAAGTAATAACCTGGCTTACAGCGTCTGGCGAAAACCAAACTGCTGCTAAGGCAGCCGTTCAGCGCAAGAAAAGTGGTATCGAGGTTGAAAGAAAGAGAATTTCTCACGCATACTGCCTGATTGAACTCCCTGTTTAAGGAAATGCACCATGGCTGAAGAAACCCTTTTCAGTAAGATCATTCGTCGCGAAATTCCCGCCGACGTGGTTTATCAGGATGAGCTGGTGACTGCCTTCCGCGACATCGCCCCGAAAGCGCCCACGCACATTCTGATTGTGCCTAACGTGCTGATCCCGACGGCCAATGACGTACAGGAAGCGCATGAGCAGGCGCTGGGCCGCATGATGACAGTGGCAGCAAAAATTGCGCGTGAAGAGGGCATTGCCGAAGACGGTTATCGTCTGATCGTGAACTGCAACAAACATGGCGGGCAGGAAGTGTATCACATTCATATGCACCTGGTGGGCGGCAAGCCGCTGGGCCCGATGCTGGCTCACTAACTTCGGACGGACCTCCAGATGCGTCAATGGCTGAGTGGCTTAGTTTTACTGACCCTCGCGGGCTGTAGCAGCGACAAACCGATGATCAACACGTCACAATCGTTGGTGATGGAGTCATCGGTGCTCTCTGCGGGCATTATCACTGATGAACCTACGCTCACCGGCAGCGATGGACAGCAGCGTGCGTCGAGCATGCTCTATAATCAGCGTGAAACGCCGGTGAAGGTCCACTATCGTTTTTATTGGTACGACGATAAGGGGCTGGAAATTACCCCGGAAGAGCCTGCGCAGACGCAAATCGTTCCGGCGCACGGCAGTGTCGAAGTAGCTTCACAAATCGGCAACCTGACGGCTAGCCGCGTACGTCTTTATCTTTATCTCTGAGGAGTAATCTGTGATTCGCAGTCTTAAACGTTCCAGCGCGCTCATGTTTGCGCTGATGCTCACCGGTTGTGTGGTGCAAAAACAGACGCCAGCACCGGTCGAACCCACTACGCCAACGACGCCGCAACCTACACCTGAACAGCAACCTGAACCGGTGCCGCAGCCGCAGCCCGTGCCGCAGCCGCCCAAGCTTAAGACCATCAACTGGAGTGCCAGCGTGCAGCCGCTGGTGGCCAATATGGTGCAGTCGGCAGGCGTGAATCCCGGCAGCGTACTGCTGGTGGATCGCATTAAAAACAGCACTAACGGCGCCTTACAGAGCGATAAAGCCACTGACGCAATTCAAAATGCACTGGCCAACAACGGTAAATTCACCCTGGTCACGCCGGAGCAGCTGGCACAGGCTAAGCAGGCGCTGGGCTTATCGGCGGACGACAGTCTGAATTCCCGCAGCAAGGCGATCGGCCTGGCGCGCAACGTCAACGCGCAGTACGTGCTGTACAGCAATGCGCAGGGCGATGTGAAGTCTCCGACGCTGCAGATGCAGCTGATGCTGGTGCAAACCGGTGAGATCGTCTGGTCAGGTAACGGTATTGCACAACCCTGATCCGCACCTGATTCAGATGCTGAAGCACTCCTGGCCGACGGCGCAAGCCGCCGGTCATTTTTTCGCGCTGCCGGGATTGAGCGGCGGCAGCGTGCGCGTTGAGCAGGCGGACCGCACGCTGCTGGCGCGTCGTGCGCCCGCGCAGCCCATCCCCTTTGTGGATCGGCAACGGGAATATCGCGTGTTGCGCAAAATGCGCGGCGCGGCCCTTGGCCCGGCACCGCTGGCGTGGCGCGCGCCGTGGCTGCTTCAAACCTGGCTGCCCGGTGATACGCTGACGCCCACGCAGTTTACTGCGCAGCGCGCTGCCGTGCTGACGCTGGTGCGTAAGCTGCATCAGCAACCGCTAACCGGCTACCGTCTGCACCTCGGCCCGCTGCTGTTGCAATACTGGCAGCTGTGTAAAGGACGCCACTGGCGCTGGCAGCGGCAGCTAGGCCGCCTGCTGGCGCAGGGTGAACCGCCACCGCTGCGGCTGGCACCGCTTCACATGGATATCCACCCAGGAAATCTGATCGCCACCGCCGACGGCCTGCGGCTGATTGACTGGGAGTACGCCGCCGACGGCGATATCGCGCTGGAAGTGGCGGCGCTGTGCGCAGCGGCGGACGGCGATCGCGCGGGCTGGATTGGCGAATACGCTCAGCGTGCCAACCTCAGCCCGACGCAACTGGCACAGCAGGTGCGTCGCTGGCAGCCTTGGCTGCGCCTGCTTATGGCAAGCTGGTATCAGCTTCGCGCCGAGCAAACCCAAGACGCTCTCCTACAGCAGTTGGCCCAGGCCAGCTGGCACGATCTTTAATTCAGGACCCGAACCATGACCATGACCTCACCCGGACCGCTAATGCTCGACGTCGCTGGCTACGCGTTGGATGCAGAAGAGCGCGAGATTCTGCAACATCCGCTGACCGGCGGGCTGATTCTTTTTGCTCGCAATTTCCATGATGCCGATCAGCTGGCGGAGCTGGTGCGGCAGATTCGCGCCGCCTCGCGTCATCGGCTGGTAGTGGCGGTGGATCAGGAAGGCGGGCGCGTACAGCGTTTCCGCGAGGGGTTTACCGCGCTGCCGGCGATGCAGTCTTTCGCGGCGCTAAACGATCTCCCGACGGCAGGCGCGTTGGCGCGTGAGGCCGGCTGGCAGATGGCCGCCGAGATGATCGCCCTGGATATCGACATCAGCTTTGCGCCGGTGCTCGACATTGGCCACATCAGCGCGGCCATCGGCGATCGTTCATTCCACGACGATCCGGCGATTGCGCTGCAGGTGGCGCGGGCATTTATTCACGGAATGCACGAAGCGGGCATGAAAACCACCGGTAAACACTTCCCGGGTCACGGTGCGGTGAGCGCCGACTCGCACAAAGAGACGCCGCGCGATGCGCGCGATGCGCAGACGCTGCGCCAGCGCGACATGACGATATTCAAACAGCTGATCGATGAGCAACTGCTCGACGCCGTGATGCCCGCACACATTATCTATACTGAGGTTGACGCCTTGCCTGCCAGCGGCTCGCCTTACTGGCTGCAGACGGTGCTGCGGCAGGAGTTGGGCTTCAACGGGGTCATCTTCTCAGATGACCTGTCGATGGAAGGTGCGGCCATCATGGGCAGTTATGCAGAACGCGCGCAGCAATCCCTGACGGCAGGCTGCGATATGGTGCTGGTATGCAATCAGCGGGAAGGGGCGATCAGCGTACTGGACAACCTCGCGCCCGTTGAGGCCAAACGCGTCACGCAGCTTTATCATCGTGGACGGTTCACGCGCGAGGCACTGCTGGGATCGACGCGCTGGAAAACGAATTTTCACACGCTCGGCGCGCTGCAGGCGCGCTGGCTCGCGCACAAGGCCGGGCAAGGCTAAACGGCAGATGACCCGGCTGGCCGTGCGGTGGGCCGGGTTTTGCATCCAACCGTGTGATGGTGTGCACATAACGTGTAACATTCTGATAATGCTGCTGAAAGATTGATCTGCATCAAATTTCCCCTGCACAGCCCCTACCACCGTGATATTCTGGCCTCAGCTTGCGAATAATATCGCCAACCCTATGTTTACTAAGGTTTTTATTAACCTTTAGTTAACTATTGGTTTACAACTTTGAGGGGGTCTTTGTTGACTACATCTATGGAAAAAATCGTCATTGTCGGCGGTGGCGCCGGTGGGCTGGAGCTGGCAACCCAGCTTGGTCATAAGCTTGGCCGCAAAAAGAAGGCGGAGGTGATCCTGGTGGATCGCAACCACAGCCATTTGTGGAAGCCGCTGCTGCATGAAGTGGCCACCGGCTCGATGGACGAAGGCATCGATGCACTGAGCTATCTGGCGCATGCGCGCAACCACGGTTTCCAGTTCCAGCTTGGCTCGCTGACCCAGATCGACCGCGACAGCAAAACCATTGAGCTGGCGGAAATCCGCGATGCCAGTGGCGAAATTCTGGTGCCGCAGCGCGCGCTGGCCTATGACCGGCTGGTGATCGCGCTGGGCAGCACCTCCAACGATTTCGGTACGCCGGGTGTCAAAGATCACTGCATCTTCCTCGATAATCCGCATCAGGCGCGCCGGTTCCACAATGAAATGCTGAACCTGTTCCTGCGCTTCTCCGCCAGTGAAGGGCGCCTGGAGAAAGTGAATATTGCGATCGTGGGCGGCGGGGCGACCGGCGTAGAACTCTCTGCGGAGCTGTACAACGCCGTGAAGCAGCTGCACAGCTATGGCTACAAAGGTCTGGACAGCGCGGCGCTGAACGTCACGCTGGTGGAAGCGGGTGAGCGTATCCTGCCCGCGCTGCCGCCGCGCATTTCAGCAGCGGCGCACCAAGAGCTCACCAAACTAGGCGTACGCGTGCTGACGCAAACCATGGTGACCAGCGCGTCAGAGAACGGACTGCATACCAAAGGTGGCGAGTTCATTGAGACCGATTTAATGGTGTGGGCGGCGGGCATCAAAGCACCGGACTTCTTAAAGGAGATCGGCGGACTGGAGAGCAATCGCATTAATCAGCTGGTGGTGAAAGAGACCCTGCAAACCACGCGCGATGATGACATCTACGCTATCGGAGACTGCGCATCCTGCGCGCTTCCGGGCGGCGGATTTGTGCCACCGCGTGCGCAATCTGCGCACCAGATGGCTTCACGCGTGTTGGACAATCTGCTGGCGCAGCGCAAAGGCAAGCCGCTTAAGGCGTATGTCTATAAAGATCACGGTTCGCTGGTCTCCCTGTCGCGCTTCAGCACCGTTGGCAGCCTGATGGGGAACCTGATGCGCGGTTCAATGATGGTAGAAGGGCGCATCGCGCGCTTTGTTTACATCTCGCTCTATCGCATGCACCAAATTGCGCTCCACGGCTATTTCAAGACCGGCTTGATGATGCTGGTAGGCAGCTTGAACCGCGTACTGCGTCCGCGCCTGAAATTGCATTAACCCTCGTGGGCGGCGTGCCGCCGCCCATCACTGTCTGCTGCGGTATCTCGCTGAAATAGCTCGTCCATTTACCCATTACAGCAGCATGTCATGGCCGCTCAGAACTCTCCGAAAAAACGGTACTATTCCCTTTCCGCTGCGTTTCTTCCATTAATCTGATGTTGCAATTACGGACCATCTGTAAAACTTATCTCAACGAAAACGGCGCGGCGCGCACGCCGGTTATGCCTCGGTTACACAGCGTTGTGTAGCGGCAGGAATGCGCGATAACCATCTTCAGGAGGACATTCCTGTGAATAAATCAATGTTAGCGGGTATCGGGATCGGTGTGGCAGCAGCCCTGGGTGTTGCCGCGGTAGCCAGCATGGATGTCTTTGATCGTGGTCCGCAATATGCACAGGTGCTTTCGGCTACGCCGATAAAAGAGAGTATCAAGCAGCCGCGACAGGAGTGTCGCAACGTGACCATCACGCATCGTCGTCCAGTGCAGGATGAAAACCGCATTGCCGGCTCGGTGCTGGGTGCTGTGGCCGGCGGCGTGCTGGGCCACCAGTTTGGTGGTGGGCGTGGACGCGACGTCGCAACGGTAGCAGGCGCGCTGGCAGGTGGCTACGGGGGTAATCAGGTGCAGGGTGCGCTGCAGGATCGCGACACTTACACCACCAGCGAACAGCGCTGCAGAACGGTATATGACAAGCAGGATAAAATGCTGGGTTATGACGTGACCTATAAAATAGGCGACCAGCAGGGCAAAATCCGTATGGAAAATGACCCTGGCACCCGCATTCCGCTGGACCGTAACGGTCAGCTGATCCTGAATTCGAATCAGGCCTGATTGGGCAAAGCACACGCACAGCTGCAATAACACCATGCAATAACAAAAAAGCGCCGCAAGGCGCTTTTTTTATGGTGACGGGGAGCCGGACTGTCAGCGGCGGCTCCCCGCGCCGCGGCAGCTTAGACCTGATGCGCGGCCAACTCGCGCACAAATCCTTGTACCCACTCCATACGCAGCTTGCGTTCGGCGAGGTCGCGCGTGAATTTCAGCCGCGTGGGTCCGTCCAGTTTCCACTGCGTCGGCGCTTGTTGCAGCAGGCCGATCAGCCAACCTGGATCGACCTGATTCTGCGGAGCAAAGTCGAAGAAGCCGCCTTTCTCACTGGCTTCGATTTTGCGTACTCCCAGCTCACGTGCCACCAGCCTTAACGCGGCCACATCGAGCAGATTGCGCGCCGCGTCCGGCAGCTTACCAAAGCGGTCAATCATCTCCACTTTGAGTTCAGCCAGTTCCTGCTCATCACTGGCCGAGGCGATGCGTTTGTACAGCGATAAGCGGGTGCTGACATCGGGGATATAATCGTCTGGCAGCAGGGCCGGCATGCGCAGCTCAATCTCCGTTTGGTTGTTGGTCAAATCTTCCAGAGAGGGCTCCCGCCCGGCTTTCAGCGCGTCCACCGCGTTTTCCAGCAGCTCCATGTAGAGCGTGAAGCCAATGGTTTCCATCTGTCCGCTTTGATCTTCGCCCAGCAGTTCGCCCGCACCGCGAATCTCCAAATCGTGCGTCGCCAGCGCAAAACCGGCACCGAGATCTTCCAGGGAGGCAATCGCCTCCAGACGCTTTTGCGCATCGCTGGTCATGGCTTTCGGGTGCGGCGTAAGCAGCCATGCGTAAGCCTGATGGTGGGAACGGCCGACGCGGCCGCGCAGCTGGTGCAGCTGCGCCAGGCCAAAGTGATCGGCGCGCTCAATGATAATGGTGTTTGCGCTGGGCACGTCGATACCGGTTTCAATAATGGTTGTGCAGACAAGCACGTTAAAGCGCTGATGGTGGAAATCGTTCATCACGCGTTCGAGATCGCGCTCGCGCATCTGACCGTGGCCAATGCCGATGCGTGCTTCAGGCACCAGATCAGCCAGCCGCTGCGCCGCTTTCTCAATGTTTTCAACGTCGTTGTAAAGGTAATACACCTGGCCCCCGCGCAGGACTTCACGCAGGATCGCCTCACGCACCACTAAACTGTCATACTCGCGCACAAAGGTTTTCACCGCGAGGCGGCGCGCCGGCGGCGTGGCAATGATCGACAGATCGCGCATGCCGCTCATGGCCATGTTCAGCGTGCGCGGAATCGGCGTGGCGGTCAGCGTGAGGATATCCACGTCAGCGCGCATCGCTTTGATGCGCTCCTTGTGGCGCACGCCGAAGCGGTGTTCTTCATCCACGATCAGCAGGCCGAGATCGTGCCACTTCATCTCGTTGCCGAGCAGCTTGTGCGTGCCGATCAAAATATCAATCTTGCCTTCCTGAGCCAGTTGCAGCACTTCATTCTGCTCTTTCGCGCTGCGGAACCGCGACAGCATTTCAATGCGCACCGGCCAGTTGGCAAAGCGATCGCGGAAGTTGTCGAAGTGCTGCTGCGCCAGCAGGGTGGTCGGCACCAGTACGGCGACCTGCTTGTTATTCTCAACCGCAAGGAAGGCGGCGCGCATTGCCACCTCGGTTTTCCCGAAACCGACGTCGCCGCACACCAGGCGATCCATTGCTAATGGCTGACACATGTCGCTAAGCACAGCATTGATGGCCTGCGCCTGATCCGGCGTGGTTTCGAAAGGGAAACCTTCACAAAACAGCTGATACTGCTCACGATCGTGTTTGAAGGCGAAGCCGCTTTTCGCCGCACGCTGGGCGTAGATATCCAGCAGTTCCGCGGCGACATCGCGCACTTTTTCCGCGGCTTTCTGCCGCGCGCGCGACCAGGCGTCGCTGCCCAGCTTGTGTAACGGGGCGTTTTCATCGGCACCGCCCGCGTAACGGCTGATCAGGTGCAGCGAGGAGACCGGAACATAAAGTTTGGCCTCACCCGCGTAAGAGAGCATCAAATACTCGGCGACGATGCCGCCCGCCTCCAGCGTGGTCAGGCCGATGTAGCGGCCCACGCCGTGCTCCAGATGCACCACCGGCTGGCCGGGATGCAGTTCGGCCAAATTTCGAATCAGCACATCCGGATTGATGGTGCGGCGCGTGTCCTGGCGGCGACGGTTGACGCGCTCGCCCAGTAAATCGCCTTCGCAAATCAGGGCCAGCTGACGCGCGTGGTCGATAAAGCCGCGCTCGCTGGCCCCCACCATCAGGCTGTAGGGATGCGCGTGCGCCTCGTTAAAGCAGGCGATGGGTTGAGGCCGCAGTTTAATCCGCGCCAGCAGCTCTTGCAGGCTCTCGCGGCGTCCCTCGCTCTCCACCGAGAACACCACGCTGCCATCGAACTGCTCCAGAAACTGGCGCAGGTTATCCAGCGGGGCTTTCGCCTGGGCCTGAATGGCGAGGTCAGGCAGCGCTTCATAACCCAGATTGGTGTTCGCCGCTTTTTCCGGCAGCGTTTCCGCGCTTAGCTGGACGCGCGGCCAGGCTTTCAGTTCACCCAGCAGGGCATCGGGACGCAGCCATAGCGTGGCGGGTTCCAGCAGCGGTCGCATCGGATCGACGCGTCGATTGTCGTAGCGCGCACAGGCGTCCTGCCAGAAGCGTTCAGCGCTCTGCGCCAGGTTGCCGCTGTTCACCAGAAGGGCGTTGGCGGGCAAATAGCTAAACAGCGTGGGCAGCGGCTGTTCAAAAAACAGCGGCTGCCAGTATTCGATCCCAGCGGGCAGCGTGCCTTTACTCACCTGCTGATAAATGTGCTCCGGCTCGCGGCGCACGTCGAACATTTCGCGCCAGCGGCTGCGAAACAGCTCAATTGCGGCTTTGTCAGTAGGAAATTCGTGGGCAGGCAGCAGGTTTATGGCGCTGACGGCCTCTAAGGTGCGCTGGCTGTCGACGTCAAACAGACGCAGACTGTCGATTTCATCATCAAAGAAGTCGATGCGATAGGGCTGGTCGCTGCCCATCGGGAAGAGATCCAGCAGCGCCCCTCGCGTGGCGTACTCGCCGTGTTCCATAACCTGGTCCACATGGCGATAGCCTGCCTGTTCGAGCTGATCGCGCAGGGCATCGCGCGACAGCTTCTGCCCTTGCTCCATAACCAGCGCGTGACCGTGCAGGAAGCTGTGTGGGCAGACGCGCTGCATCAGCGTGTTGACCGGCATAATTAACAGGCCACGCGTCAGGGTAGGCAGCTGATAGAGCGTGGAGAGACGGGCGGAAATAATGTCCTGATGCGGTGAAAAGCTGTCATACGGCAGCGTTTCCCAATCGGCAAGATGCATCACCGGCAGATCGGTAAATTGGCGGATCTCTTCCTGAAGACGCAGAGCAGATTGCATATCCGGGGTAATCATCAGCACCGGACCAAGGTGACGCTCGGCAATGCTAGCGCATTCAACCGCTTGCGCGGCACCGGCCAGTTGGCCAAGCTGACGATGATCGCCAGCGTTAGCGGGCAGGGTATAACGAGGCTGTTCCGACATAAGGACTCGACATTCTCTCCTTTTCATTCAAGGGCGCCATCATTCCATAATCCGACCCGAGGATCATCTGTCGCGGCGCGATTTCTCGGTGAGCAGGGTAGGCTGACGGCGGCGTTAAGCAGTGACAGGGACGAACCTGCGCCGCCCTCTCTCGTGCTTTCTGTTAATGATAGCCGTGATTATCGGCCTGACAGGCAATAAGCGTGCCGTACGCCGCTTTTTCTGTACTTATGGCGGTCAAAAGGCGCGCGTTTCGCACCGTGCGTGGGTCAGGGCTGGTCTTTGCAGGCCGCCTTCAGATGCATTTCGACGCAACTTTGCCGCTTGCGCCGTGGGTTAAAGGTTTCATAAAGCACCCGGCTCCTTTATCATCCCTGTACTCTTTTTCAGGCAACTGCCAAGACGGATCTTATGTATCAACCAGTCGCGTTATTCATTGGTTTGCGCTACATGCGTGGACGTGCTTCAGACCGCTTTGGTCGTTTCGTCTCCTGGCTTTCCACTATCGGTATTACGCTTGGCGTGCTGGCGTTGGTCACCGTGCTGTCGGTGATGAACGGCTTTGAGCGCGAGCTGGAAGGCAACATTCTCGGCCTGATGCCGCAGGCGCTGGTCACCAGTGACAACGGCAGTATCAACCCGCAGCAGATCCCCGCTGAGCAACTGAAGTTACAGGGCGTCAGCCGCGTTGCGCCGCTCACCACCGCGGATGTGGTGCTGCAAAGTGCGCGCAACGTGTCGGTGGGCGTGATGCTGGGCATACAGCCCGATGAGCAAGATCCACTGACCCCTTATCTGGTTAATACACCGCAAAGCGTGCTGCAAGCAGGCCAATACAACGTGATTCTTGGTGAACAGCTGGCCACGCAGCTCGGCGTGAAGCGCGGCGATACGCTGCGTCTGATGGTGCCTTCCGTGAGCCAGTTTACGCCGGTTGGACGCTTGCCGAGCCAGCGCATTTTCACGGTGGCCGGCACGTATGCCGCAAACAGTGAAGTGGATGGCTACCAAATTTTGGTGAATCAGCAAGATGCCTCGCGCATCATGCGCTATCCGTCAGGCAACATCACCGGTTGGCGCCTGTGGCTGAACAAACCGCTGGACGTTGATGCCCTCAGTCATCAGACCCTGCCGCAGGGGCTGATTTGGAAAGATTGGCGCGAGCGCAAAGGCGATCTGTTCCAGGCGGTACGCATGGAGAAAAACATGATGGGCCTGCTGCTGAGTTTGATCATTGCGGTCGCGGCGTTCAACATCATTACCTCGCTGGGCTTGCTGATTATGGAGAAGCAGGCGGAAGTGGCTATTTTACAAACGCAGGGGCTGACCCGGCGCCAGATTGTGGCGGTGTTTATGGTGCAAGGCGCCAGCGCGGGCATCATCGGTGCGCTGCTAGGTACGCTGTTGGGCGTACTGCTGGCCAGCCAGCTCAACCACCTGCTGCCGGTGCTGGGGCTGTTCCTGGATGGCGCGGCGCTGCCAGTGGATATCAACGTCTGGCAGGTGGTCACCATTGCGCTACTCTCCATGGCTGTGGCGCTGCTCTCAACCCTTTATCCGTCATGGCGCGCTGCCGCCGTTCAACCCGCTGAGGCTTTACGTTATGAGTAATACCCCTTTGTTGCAGTGTCGCGACCTGTGTAAACGCTATCAGGAAGGCAGCGTGCAGACCGATGTGCTGCGCAATGTGGCTTTTAGCCTGCAACCGGGCGAACTGACCGCCATTGTTGGGAGCTCCGGCTCGGGTAAAAGTACGCTGCTGCACCTGCTGGGCGGGCTCGATGCGCCTACGTCTGGCGACGTGATTTTTGACGGCAAATCGCTGAATGCCATGTCCTCTGCGGCCAAAGCAGAGCTGCGTAACCGCGAGCTCGGATTTATCTACCAGTTCCACCATTTGCTGCCTGACTTCAGCGCGCTGGAAAACGTGGCGATGCCGCTGCTGATTGGCAAAATCGGCAAAGCGGAAGTAGAATCGCGCGCGCGCGAAATGCTGGCCGCGGTCGGCCTCGAGAAGCGTGCGGCGCACCGCCCGTCTGAGCTGTCGGGCGGCGAGCGCCAGCGCGTGGCCATTGCGCGCGCGCTGGTAAATCGTCCGCGTTTAGTGATGGCAGACGAGCCCACGGGCAATCTGGATGCGCGCAACGCGGACGCGATTTTTGAACTGCTGGGTGAGTTGAACGTCAAGCAGGGCACGGCGTTTCTGGTGGTGACGCACGATCTTCACCTGGCGAAACGCCTGAGTCGTCAAATGGAGATGCGTGACGGCCAGCTTAGCGATCACCTGACGCTGGGAGCGCTGTAATGCATTCATCATTGTCTCTGCTGCTCGGGCTGCGCTTTAGCCGCGGTCGGCGGCGTGGTGGCATGGTCTCGCTGATCTCCATCATTTCGACGCTCGGCATCGCGCTAGGGGTTGCGGTGCTGATTATCG
Organism: uncultured Pantoea sp.; assembly: GCA_913778495.1. Lineage (GTDB taxonomy): Bacteria > Pseudomonadota > Gammaproteobacteria > Enterobacterales > Enterobacteriaceae > Pantoea. The sequence continues at coordinate 13,607 of CAJYVD010000028.1, read as the reverse complement.
GGCTGAGCGCCATGAACGGCTTCGAACGTGAACTTAATAACCGCATTCTGGCGGTGGTGCCTCACGGTGAAATCGAGCCGGTCAATCAGCCGTTCCGCAACTGGCAGCCGCTGATTGCGCCGATTGAGCAGGTGCCGGGTATCGCCGCCGCAGCGCCTTACGTTAACTTCACGGGCCTGATTGAGAGTGGAGCCAAGCTGCAGGCGCTGCAGGTCAAAGGTGTCGATCCGCAGCAGGAGCCGCGCCTCAGTGCATTACCGCACTTCGTGGCCAATAATGCGTGGTCGCAGTTTGCCGCAGGCAAGCAGCAAATCATTTTAGGCGGCGGCATCGCTCAGTCGCTGAAGGTGAAGCAGGGCGACTGGATCACCATCATGATCCCCAATAACGACGGTGACAATAAACTGCTGCAGCCCAAACGTATCCGCCTACAGGTGAGCGGGATTTTGCAGCTCAGCGGTATGCTTGACCACAGTCTGGCGCTGGTGCCGCTGGCGGATGCGCAACGCTATCTGGATCTGGGCGACAGCGTGAGCGGTATTGCCCTGAAAATGACCGATCCCTTTAAGGCGCAGCAGCTTGTACGCGATGCCGGTGAGGTCACGCATGCGTATGTTTACATCAAAAGTTGGATTGGCACCTTCGGCTATATGTACCGTGACATCCAGATGATCCGCGCCATTATGTACTTAGCCATGGTGCTGGTGATCGGTGTGGCCTGCTTCAATATCGTTTCCACGCTGGTGATGGCGGTGAAAGACAAGAGCAGCGATATCGCGGTGCTGCGTACGCTGGGGACGAAAGACGGTTTGATTCGCGCCATCTTCATTTGGTACGGCCTGCTGGCAGGCCTGCTGGGAAGCGTGAGCGGCGTGGTGATTGGCGTGCTGGTGGCGCTTAACTTGACGCCGCTCATGCGCGGATTTGAGCATCTTACCGGTCACCAACTGCTGGCGGGCGATATCTATTTTATCGATTTTCTGCCCTCCGAGCTGCACTGGCTGGATGTGATTTCCGTGCTGGCCACCGCCATTGTGCTGAGCCTCATCGCCAGCTGGTACCCGGCACGCCGTGCCAGCCGCATCGATCCGGCGCGCGTGCTCAGCGGTCAGTAAAGCGAAACGCGCAGTCGCAATCGCGACTGCGCATATTTTCAGCGCCAATCGCATGCAGAGCGCAGCCGTAATCGTTATGATCGGGATCTTAACCGACAACACATCGACGCACGGCGATCACCGCCGAAGATAAAGGAGCTTTTATGCGCCAACCGCGCCGCCGCCTACGACTCGCCCGTTATAAAAAGAACCGCCGTAAAGTGCATCAGCGCTTTCGTCAGCGAATCTTTGAGCGCGATCGCAACGTTGAACTGGCTGCGCACCCGCTGCCGCGTGTGGTGATCCTGACCGGGGCGGGGATTTCGGCAGAGTCTGGTATTCGCACGTTCCGCGCCGAAGACGGTTTGTGGGAAGAGCACCGCGTTGAAGATGTGGCGACGCCCGAAGGTTTCCAGCGCGATCCGGCTCGCGTACAGGCGTTTTACAACGCGCGTCGGCGGCAACTCCAGCAGCCGGCTATTCAGCCTAACGCGGCGCATCGCGCGCTGGCGGAACTGGAGCAGGTGCTGGGGGATAATTTCCTGCTGGTGACGCAAAATATCGACAATTTGCATGAGCGCGCCGGAAGCCAGCGCGTGCTGCACATGCACGGCGAGCTGCTTAAAGTTCGCTGCGAGCACAGCGGTCAGGTGGTGAGCTGGACTGACGATGTTACCCCAGAAGATCGCTGCACCTGCTGTCAATTCCCGGCAAGGTTGCGTCCCCATGTCGTGTGGTTCGGCGAAATGCCGCTCGGCATGGAGGAGATTTATCACGCCCTCGAACAGGCCGATCTGTTTGTGGCGATAGGCACCTCGGGTCACGTCTATCCCGCCGCCGGTTTTGTACACGAAGCTAAGCTACACGGTGCGCATACGCTGGAGTTGAATCTTGAGCCGAGTCAGGTAGGGAGCGCGTTCGCCGAAAGCGACTACGGCCTTGCCAGCGAAGTGGTGCCTGAGTTTGTGCATGATTTCATTGCGAGTATTCATAAGCAGTAATGAGGGGGCTTGAGCCACGGGCCGTGGCGGGGCTTTAGCCGCAGGCAGCGGCCCGGTGCTTTTCGCTGGCGCGAGGCGCGGTGCATCTTTCGTTCGCCACAGGCTGTGGCAGGTGCCTTTTGCCGCCGTGCGGCGCACGAGCAGAGGGCGCCTGGGCCGCGCCCTCTGCACTCCCCGGCCCTGCGCCAGCCCCACTCGCCGCTGCGCGGTCCCTTCACGCGCTCAGTCTTCCTGACGGACCGGCGTCGATTCGCTCCTGCTCAACGCCGCCTCTCGCGGCATCCATGCCGCTCGCCCTGGAAGCCTTCACTCGTTCAGCGAGTGGGGATGGCGCTTCACAACCCCGCTGCAAGCCATGATTTTTTTCGTAGCGACCGCGTGGCTGTAAGGCTTTTAAGGAACATTCAGACCGCGCGGCGTTAAGCTAAAAACCCTCTTATGTGTTTTTGTCTTTTGTCTTTTTCAGCCAGCCGCTGTCTTTCAGGCCTGCTTACGGCCCCACAGACAACACCACACAAGAAAAAAGAAATGACTCTCACAGGCGAGGTTTGTGAGCGCCATCCGGAGCGCCGAGTGGAGCGTGACGGCCAGGACGAAGCGGCATGGATGCCGCTGAGAGGGCGGAATGAGCCAGGGATGGCGAATCCGCGCGGTCCGTAAGGCTGGCACGGCGGAGTGAGGGAACAGCGCAGGCTGGCGCAGGGCGCGGATTGCAAAGGGCCGCGCCTTCGGCCCTTTGCCAGTACGCCGCAGCGGTGCGGCTGAAACTGCCGGGCGGTTAGCGGGCGGAACCCGCGCAGAGTCATACCGGCTTTGCGGGCCGGCACCCGCCCGGTGCCAAACCGGCTGAGCGCCCGGCACCCGCCTGGTGCCAAACCGGCTTTGCGGGCCGACCCCCGCTGCAGTCAATCTCTTAAGAAATTAACGCGTAACACGCTAACCTAAGGGATAATGATTTCACGCAACGTGGTGCCCGCCTGGTACCGCAATAATAATGCAGGTTTATAAGAGGGTTGGCAGATGGAACAGTTACTTGAGCGTTTTCTCAGTTACGTCGCCGTGGAGACAACGGCGAAGCCTCAGGCGCGGCAGGTGCCGAGCAGTGAAGGGCAGTGGACGCTGGCGCGCCAGCTACAGGAAGAACTCATTGCGCTGGGGTGTGTGGATGTGTCGCTAAGCGATCACTGCTGTGTCATGGGCACCCTGCCTGCCAACGTCGATTGGCCGACGCCGGTCATCGGCTTTATTTCACACATGGACACCTCACCGGACTACACGGCGAAAAATGTGCAACCGCAGATTATTGAAAACTATCGCGGAGGAGACATTGCGCTGGGCACGGGTGAGGAAGTTCTTTCGCCAGTTATGTTCCCGGTGCTGCACAAACTGATCGGCCATACGCTGATCACCACCGACGGTAAGACGCTGCTTGGCGCGGACGATAAAGCGGGCATTGCGGAAATCATGACGGCACTGGCGCGATTGGCGCAGGGCGATATACCGCACGGAGCGATCCGCGTGGCGTTTACGCCGGATGAAGAAATTGGGCGCGGCACCTCGCATTTTGACGTAGAAGGCTTTGCGGCAGACTGGGCTTATACCATCGATGGCAGCGACTTGGGCGAATTTGAGTTTGAAAACTTCAACGCCGCCACGGCGATCGTGAAGATCACCGGCAACAATGTGCACCCGGGCAGCGCGAAAAATGTGATGGTTAACGCGCTGGATCTCGCAATGCGCTTTCACGCCGAGCTGCCCGCGAAAGAGAAGCCGCAGTTTACCGATGGTTACGAAGGTTTCTTCCATCTGCACAGCATCAAAGGCACGGTGGAGCATGCGGAACTGATGTATCTGATTCGTGATTTTGACGCCGACAGCTATGCGCAGCGCAAACAGCAGCTGCAGGATATCGCACAGCGCGTGGGCAAAGGGCTACAGCAAGAGTGCGCGGTGGTTGTCGAGATCAGCGACAGCTACCGTAACATGCGCGAAAAAGTGGAACCTCATCCGCAAATTATTGAACTGGCGCTGCAGGCGATCCGCGACTGCGGCATTGAGCCCAATGTGAAGCCGATTCGCGGCGGCACTGACGGTTCCGCTCTTTCATGGAAAGGCCTGCCGTGTCCGAATCTGTTCACCGGCGGCTACAACTACCACGGTAAGCATGAGTTTGCCTCACTGAATATCATGGCGCAGGCGGTAGAGGTGATCGTGCGCCTCTCCGCACTGGCCGCCGAGAAAAAGTAACGCGTTTCGCGGACGACAGACGAAAAAAAGGTGCACCCCGGTGCACCTTTTTTACTGTGATAACGGTGGTTATTCAGCGAAGAACCAATAGCCGCTATTAACCAGCGCGGCGAGCTGCGCCAACAGCGAAGGATCGTCCAGCGCGTCACCAAAATCGTCCAGCGTCAGCACGTGGTTGCGTGCCAGCGCGGCCAGCACCTGCGGATGGTTGCAGGTAACGTGTTCACCATTGACATACACCGCATCGCCCAGCGTCAGAACGCGCAGGCCGCCAAGGCGCGTTAACGCGTCACCTTGCTGCAGGGCATCATAGATTTCATCCGGCTGATAAGGTGGTTCCGGCGGCGCAATGTCCAGTTCGTGGCGCGATTGTGAGATAAATTCGCCAAACCACTGTGAAAACTGCTCAGGTTGGTTAATGACATCCAGCATCACCTGACGGATACCTTCAATCTCCGACGGCAGGATCTGCGAAGGGCAGTCGCGCGTTGGCACATCCGGATCGCTATAGCGGCGGCTGCCCAGTTCATGCGCCAGCATATAATCGGCGAATCCGCTGATCAGCTCACGGCCATTAGGCGCACGGAAGCCCACGGAGTAGTTCAGGGCGTTCTCCAGCGAATACCCTTCATGCGGGAAGCCAGGTGGAATGTAGAGGATGTCGCCCGGCTCCATCTCTTCATCGATAATGGCGTCAAACGGCTCAACCTGCAGCAGATCGGGGTGCGGGCAGTGCTGTTTCATCGCCACTTTCTCACCCACGCGCCAGCGGCGGCGGCCGGTCCCCTGAATAATAAACACGTCGTACTGATCAAAATGCGGGCCAACGCCGCCGCCCGGCACGGCGAAAGAGATCATCAGATCGTCAATGCGCCAGTCAGGCAAGAAGCGGAATGGACGCATCAGCGCAGCGGAAGGTTCGTGCCAGTGGTTTACCGCCTGTACCAGCAGCGACCAGTTGCTCTCGCCGAGGTGATCGTAACTTTCAAACGGACCGTGAGCGACCTGCCATTTGCCACTGTTATGGCTTACGAGGCGACTGTCGACCTCGTTTTCCATGGCCAGTCCAGCCAGCTCATCGGGTGAAATAGGATCAATAAAGTTTTTGAAGCCGCGCTTGAGCACCACCGGCCGCTTTTGCCAGTAGCGTTGAAGAAAGTCGGGCCAGTTAATATCGAGCTGATAGTCCATACGGAAGTTCCGGTAAGGGGCATGAATGGTGCCAAGTATAACAGCCTGCGGCCCGTTCTACTCGCGGTGATGCTCAACTTCCTGGCGCTGAAAAACCACTTCCATGCGTGCGCCGCCCAGCGGGCTGGTGGTCGTCACGATCTGGCCCGCGTACTGTTCGAGGATTTCGCGAGCCACGGCCAATCCCAGCCCTTGGCCGGGGCGCAGCGTATCGGCGCGTTGGCCGCGGACGAAAATCAGGTCGCGTTTGCTTTCTGGGATGCCCGGCCCGTCATCATCAATGTACAGATGGAGTGCTTTGTCGGTTTGGCGCGCCGTTACTTCGATAAATTCAAGGCAATACTTGCAGGCGTTATCCAGCACGTTGCCCAGCACTTCCATAAAATCGTTCTGATCGCCGATAAACGTCAGCTCGGGTGAAATATCCAGGTTAATCGCCACGCCTTTGCGCTGATACACCTTGTTCAGCGCCGAGCAGAGGCTATCGAGCAGCGCCGACACTGAATGCAGGTCGCGCTGCAGCGGATTATGATCCGCCTGCATGCTGGCGCGGTGCAGGTAATAGCCAATCTGCTGGGAGATGCGGCTAATTTGCTCCAGCATCACCGGCTCCGCCTCTTCTATTGTCAAAGCTTTGCCATTACGCAGCGAGCGCAGGGTGCTTTGCAGTACCGCGAGCGGCGTTTTTAGGCTGTGAGTCAGGTCGGAAAGGGTGGTGCGATAGCGCGTGTAGCGCTGTCGTTCGTTGGTCAGCAGCAAATTGAGGTTGCGCACCAAACTGCGCAGCTCCTGCGGCGGATTATCATCAAGGTTTTCGCGGTGTCCGGTCTCCAGCTCGCGCACTTGCGCGGTGAGATCGCCGATGGGCCGCAGGCTCCAGTGGGCAGCCAGCCACAACAGCGGAATGATCAGCAGTAAATTAGCGGCCAACACATAGCTAAACCATGACCAGACCACGTCGGAGTGCTGAAGCTCCTGAGGGATGGAGTCCACGACCACGATAGTGAGTGCTGGCAGGTTCACGGTGGCGTCATAGCGATTCACCGCCACCGAGTGCGTAAAGGTGTCGTTGCTGTTGCTGTCCAGCTTGTGCAGGCGCTCTTTGACTTCGGAATTGTTACCAATGGCTGCCAGACTGGTGCGGTTACTGGTGTCGATTTCGTAGAAATCGGGTTTGAGCAGCCACTCACGGCGGATGTGCTTACGGATGGCGGGCACGTCGCGCTGCTGCCATAGCAGTTTGCCGCTCTCATCATAGATAAACACCAGCGTAGGGAAATTCAGCGTCATGCGCTCGGGCTGCGCAATGGTCAGCTTATTGTCCTGCCATTGGGCGAGCGTAAAGAACAGATTGCTCTCACCGCGCATCACGCGATAGGTGTTTTTATCAAAGCTCACCACGTAGCCAATGACCGCGACCATGCCATAGGAGAGCGACAAAAACAGCACAATTGCCGCCGTCGCCAGCAGAAAGCGCGCGCGTAATGAGAACGGACGCAGGCGGCCTAACCAGCGCATAAATCACAGATCAAAGCGATAACCCTGGCCGCGAACGGTATTGATGACGTCCACAGGATGCAGCGCGAGGATCTTTTTGCGCAGGCGTCCCATTAATACGTCGATGGTGTGGCTTTCGCGCAGTTCAGCATCGGGATAGAGCTGCAGCATCAGCGAATCTTTACTGACCACTTTGCCCGCGTTGCGGATCAGTGTTTCAACAATGGTGTACTCAAACGCAGTGAGTTTCACGGGTTCATCATTGACGGTGAGCTCCCGGCGGGAGAGATCCACCTGGAAAGGCGGCATGGCGATGATTTGTGACGCGTGTCCGCTGTTGCGGCGCATCAGTGCCTGCAGACGCGCGGCCACCTCTTCAATGTGGAAAGGCTTGGTCACATAATCATCTGCGCCCGCTTCCAACGCCTCAACTTTAGCCTGCCAGCCTTCGCGTGCCGTCAGCACCAGAATGGGTTGGCGCACGGCGTCACCGCGCCAACGACGAATCAACGACATGCCATCTTCATCGGGCAGGCCTAAGTCAACCAAGGCAATGTCCGGTGCATGTTCCTGAAGGAAATAGTCGGCCTCTTTGGCGTCCTCCGCGGCATCCACTTGATGTCCCATCTCGCGCAGCTGAACGGAGAGGTGATGGCGCAATAGCGCATTATCTTCCACAACCAGGACACGCATAATATTTCCTTACCTTCAAACGCAATCATGATGGCGAAAAGTATACGTGAAAAGAGCTAAACCGGAGAGCAACGCGCTCAAGGCCTTGAAACGCCAGGCAACGAATGTCAATAACGCATATCCGTAACCTGACGTTCGCTCAATGCGCTTATTTCAGTTCGTCAACCATCTGCACAGCGCGGCCAAGGTAGTTAGCCGGGGTCATCTGCTTCAACCGCGTTTTTTCTGCTTCTGGCAGCGCCAGGCCATCAATAAAGGCCTGCATGCCTGCGGCGTCAACGCGCTTACCGCGGGTCAGCTCTTTGAGTTTTTCATATGGCTTTTCAATGCCGTAACGGCGCATGACGGTCTGAATTGGTTCCGCCAGCACTTCCCAGTTGTGATCCAGTTCGTCCAGCAGACGCTCACGGTTTACTTCCAGTTTCGCGATACCTTTTAGCGTGGCCTGGTAGGCAATCAGCGCATATCCGACGCCCACGCCGAGGTTGCGCAGCACGGTAGAATCAGTGAGATCGCGCTGCCAGCGCGACACCGGCAGTTTGCTCGCCAGATGCTGCATCACGGCGTTGGCCAGCCCCAAATTGCCCTCGGAGTTTTCGAAATCAATCGGGTTGACTTTATGCGGCATGGTTGAGGAGCCAATTTCACCGGCAACGGTTTTCTGCTTGAAGTGGTTGAGCGCCACGTAGCCCCAGATATCCCGATCAAAATCGATAAGAATGGTATTGAAGCGCGCCACGCAGTCAAACAGCTCGGCAATATAGTCGTGCGGCTCGATCTGGGTGGTGTACGGGTTCCAGGTGATGCCCAGCGACGTGACAAACTGCTCGCTCAGCTGATGCCAGTCCACTTCGGGGTAGGCGGCAATGTGCGCGTTGTAATTGCCCACGGCGCCGTTAATTTTGCCCAGCACTTCGATCTTGCCAAGCTGACGCAGCTGGCGCTCCATGCGATAGGCGACGTTAGCCATCTCTTTACCGAGCGTAGAAGGCGTAGCGGGTTGGCCATGGGTGCGCGACAGCAGCGGAATGTCACGATAGTCGTGCGCCAGTCCCTTCACCGCATCAATCAGCTGCTGCCAGAACGGCTGCAGAACGTCACGGCGCGCGGTTTCTAGCATCAGCGCATGGGACAAATTGTTAATGTCTTCGGAGGTGCAGGCAAAGTGAATAAATTCAGCGACGGCGTACAGCGCCGGTACGTTCGCCACTTTTTCCTTCAGGAAATACTCCACCGCTTTAACGTCATGGTTAGTGGTGCGCTCAATGGTTTTGATGCGCGCGGCATCGGCTTCGTTGAAATTGGCGACAATGGCGTCAAGGAAAGCGTTTGCGTCAGCGTCAAATGCAGGAACTTCCTTGATCTCTGCGGTCGCAGCCAGTTTTTGTAACCAGCGAACTTCAACCTCAACGCGGAATTTCAGCAGACCATATTCGCTGAAAATCGCGCGCAGCGGGCTGACTTTATCGCCGTAACGACCATCGACAGGTGAGACGGCGGTCAGAGAGGATAATTCCATCAGTGCTACTCCTGAATCGTTAACAAAAAGGGGCAGGGCAGCGCTTAGTGCGCCGGCTCCAGCCGAGATAAAAGGGTTTTGGCTTCATTGAGCAACCGCTGGCGCGAGAACATCAGCTGCAAGCGACCACCTCCAACCTGCTGCCACAGCACGGCAGCACGGATACCGGCCAGCAGGGCTGCACGCACGCGATGCTGTACCTGCGTATTTTGTAATACCTGAGCCGAGCCGGTGACTTGAATGCGCGGGCCAAGCGGGCTGATGACGTCGACGTAGATGCTGGCCATCGCACCGGTCAGCGTGTCGGAATCCAGTGCGTAGTGCTCCAGCTGACGATCAAGCTGTGCAATACGCTGGGACAGCGTATCAAGGGCGGTCTTGTTGCCGTGCAGCTTGCGTTCCAGAACCATAAGACTCAGCGTGTAGCGCGTGAGCTCAGCGCCTGCGCCTTTGCGTGCGCCGCTGTTAAGCACGGCCATTAACGTTTCTAAGCCCAGGCGTAAATTGGCTTCATTATTGCCAAAAACCGCGAGCGTTGAGGCTGGGTTGAGATCCAGCAGGCTCTGAAGCGAGACGCGCAGTGCGCTGTTGTCACACTGGCCTTGATGCGCCAGCTGTTGCACCAGATGCGCCGACTGGCAAATGCCCGCCAGCGCAAGAGTGATGTCGTAATAGTTGCGGGCCACGCTCACCTCCTGTAACCGCGTCGGCAGCGCCGACGTTAGCCTTCTGCCAGCGGCAGGCGTTGTTCGATAATGCCGCCGCCCAGGCAGACGTCACCCTGATAAAACACGGCAGACTGGCCGGGTGTCACCGCAGCGACGGGCTCATCAAAGCGGACCTCGATACGATCGTCCCCGTGAGGGATCACTTCGCACGGAATATCTTGCTGACGATAGCGCGTTTTCACCGTGCAGCGCAGCGGGGCGGTAACAGGCTGGCGGTCAACCCAGTGCAGCTGTTGGGCGATCAGCCCCACGGACATCAGGCGCGGATGATCGCCGCCTTGGGCGACGATAAGACGATTACGCGCGACGTCTTTATCCACCACGTACCACGGATCATCATTGCTCTCTTTACGTCCACCAATGCCCAAGCCTTTACGCTGGCCGAGGGTATGGTACATCAATCCTTGATGTTCGCCGACGATCTCGCCGTCTACCGTTTCAATTTCACCCGGCTGCGCGGGCAAATAGCGGCCGAGGAAATCGCGGAATTTACGCTCGCCAATAAAGCAGATGCCGGTGGAGTCTTTTTTCTTGGCGGTGATCAGGTCGAGCTGCTCCGCGATGCGGCGTACCTCGGGTTTTTCCAGCTCGCCCACCGGGAACAGGCTCTGGGCGATTTGCTGGTGGCTCAGCGTGTAGAGGAAATAGCTTTGATCTTTATTGCCGTCTAAGCCGCGCAGCAGTTGGCTCTTGCCCGCCACGTCCGCGCGGCGCACGTAGTGACCGGTCGCGATAAAGTCGGCGCCTAAGTCATCGGCAGCGAATTCGAGAAACGCTTTAAACTTGATCTCTTTGTTGCACAGAATGTCTGGATTGGGCGTGCGTCCGGCTTTGTACTCCTCAAGGAAATGCTCGAAGACATTGTCCCAGTACTCCGCCGCGAAGTTAATTTTGTGCAGTTTAATGCCGAGTTTGTCACACACGGCTTGCGCGTCAGCCAGATCGTCAGCTGCGGTGCAGTACTCCTCACCGTCATCCTCTTCCCAGTTCTTCATGAACAGGCCTTCTACCTGATAACCCTGCTGCTGCAGGAGCCAGGCGGACACGGAGGAATCGACGCCGCCGGACATTCCGACGATCACTTTTTTCTGGCTGTTGTCAGACATGACGCACTCACAATTACATTAAAAACAGGCGGCGCATTCTATCACGCGGAAGCCGGGCGCGCACCTTCGTGAAACGGCCACTGGAACGGCGCAATTAACTGCAGCGGATAGCGTGCGCCCTGCTGCCACAGACGAACGCTTTCGGCCACCAGCGGCGAACGCAGCCGATTGGCGGACAAAATCTGCTCTGGCGTCAGCCACCAGCAGCAATCAATGTCGCGATCGTGCGGCGACGTTTCACACTTTTTCGGCAGATCGAGACCAAAGAGAAAACGCACAAAAGGCGTATCGTCCGGGGCAATCCACTGCTGGACACCGAGGAAATACTCGGGACTGGCGCTGATGCCGGTCTCTTCAAACAGTTCACGCTGCGCCGCTTCCAGCAGGGTTTCGTTGGCTTCGAGATGACCGGCGGGTTGGTTCCAAGTAATACGGCCTTTTACGCGCTCCTCGACCACCAGTAATTCTCCCTCCGCCTGGACGATACAGGCGACGGTTACATGAGGTTTAAACATCGTAACTCCATCATTGTTAACCTAACGTTATCGAATATGCGCAGATCATACTGCTGCGCTGATGTCACGCCACTCACCTGGCGCCAGATTATCTAACTGGTGTTCGCCAAGGGCAAACCGAATCAGGCGCAGCGTGGGTAAACCCACATGTGCTGTCATCCGACGGACCTGTCGATTGCGTCCTTCGTATAAGGTGATTTTAAGCCAGGAAGTTGGAATAGATTTGCGCGTCCGAATCGGCGGCTGGCGCGGCCAGAGCCACGCGGGTTCTGCCACACACTCCACCTCAGCCGGCAGCGTGGGGCCATCGTTGAGCGTCACGCCCTGACGCAAACGGCTTAAATCCGCTTCCTGCGGCACGCCTTCAACCTGTGCATAGTAGATCTTCCCGGTGCGTTTGCCGGGCTGCGTCAGCTGCGCTTGCAGCGCACCGTCGTTGGTTAAAAGCATCAGACCTTCGCTATCGCGATCGAGACGGCCTGCGGCATACACATCGCTCACGGGGACAAAATCCTTGAGCGTTTGGCGACCGGCTTCATCCGTGAATTGCGGTAGCACGTCAAAAGGTTTGTTAAAAAGAATGACGCGACGCGGGCCGCGTGGGCGTGCTGGCCGACGCGCTGCGCCGCCGGGACGTCTATCCGGCTGATGTCGTTGAAAAGTTTTTCGCATGGGCTTTGCAGTTAGTCTGAGTCGGCGCATTATAGCGCGAAACCGTGGTGATTGGCGTGGCGTAAATATTCAAGTAGTATTGACGCGCATCTTACAAATCATTAACAAAAAAGCGCTCGAAGGAGAGGTTAATGGAAAGCAAAGTAGTTGTTCCGGCGGAAGGTCAAAAAATCACCCTGAATGAGGGAAAAATCAACGTACCTAACAATCCCATCATTCCTTACATTGAGGGTGACGGTATCGGCGTTGACGTGTCCCCAGTCATGCTGAAAGTGGTAGACGCCGCTGTGAAGAAAGCCTACAACGGCGAGCGTAAAATTTCCTGGATGGAAATTTACACTGGCGAGAAGTCAGTTGAACTGTACGGCCAGGACGTCTGGTTGCCGCAGGAAACCCTCGATTTAATCAAAGAGTACCGCGTTGCGATTAAAGGCCCACTGACGACGCCCGTTGGCGGCGGTATCCGTTCTCTGAACGTCGCGCTGCGCCAGGAGCTGGATCTGTATGTGTGCCTGCGCCCGGTTCGTTACTACAAAGGCACCCCAAGCCCGGTTAAGCGTCCAGAAGATACCGACATGGTGATCTTCCGTGAAAACTCAGAAGATATCTATGCCGGTATCGAGTGGAAAGCGGGCACGCCAGAAGCCGACAAAGTCATCAAGTTCCTGCGCGAAGAGATGGGCGTGAAGAAAATTCGCTTCCCAGAGCAGTGCGGTATTGGTGTGAAGCCGTGTTCGGAAGAGGGCACCAAGCGTTTGGTGCGCGCGGCCGTGGAATACACCATCACCAACGATCGTGATTCGCTGACGCTGGTACATAAAGGCAACATCATGAAGTTCACCGAAGGCTCTTTCAAAGACTGGGGCTACCAGTTGGTGAAAGAAGAGTTCGGCGGCGAGCTGATCGATGGCGGTCCATGGATGAAGTTCAAGAATCCAAACACCGGTAAAGAGATTGTGGTGAAAGACGTGATTGCCGATGCGTTCCTGCAGCAGATCCTGCTGCGTCCGGCCGAATATGACGTTATCGCCTGTATGAACCTTAACGGCGACTACATCTCTGATGCGCTGGCGGCGCAGGTTGGCGGTATCGGTATCGCTCCGGGCGCTAACATCGGCGACGAATGCGCACTGTTTGAAGCCACCCACGGTACCGCTCCGAAGTACGCGGGTCAGGACAAAGTGAACCCCGGTTCCGTGATCCTGTCTGCAGAAATGATGCTGCGTCATATGGAGTGGTTCGAAGCGGCTGACCTGATTGTTAAAGGCATGGAAGGCGCAATCGCTGCTAAGACCGTGACCTATGACTTCGAGCGTCTGATGGATGGCGCTAAACTGCTGAAAT
>CAJYVD010000027.1 GCA_913778495.1 uncultured Pantoea sp. | reverse complement strand
GCGGAGTGAGGGAACAGCGCAGGCTGGCGCAGGGCGCGGATTGCAAAGGGCCGCGCCATCGGCCCTTTGCCCGTACGCCGCAGCGGTGCGGCTGAAACTGCCGTGCGGTTAGCGGGCGGAACCCGCTCAGGGTCATGCCGGCTGAGCGGCCGGACACCGCTCACAATTACCGGCAGTTGAGCGGGCCGGACCCCCGCTCACGCCCCACCGGCTGTGCGGGCCGGACTCCCGCAGCGCCTCACCAGCGCCCTGGTCCCTATCCTTAATCGACTAACAGGTGCCCATACATCGTCAGCAGGCGGCGAGTAACGCCGTTTGTCCAGCCGAAACCGTCCTGCAGCGGGTATTCGCCGCCGCCGCCTGGGCGCGCGCGGTCGCCGCTAATGTCGTATTTTTCAACCAGCTTGTGATGAATTTTGTAGAAATTCTTCACGGTGGTAAGCCAGTTAAGGGCGATCTCTTTCGCCAGCGTCTCTTCACCGTAGTGATTAAGGCCTACGACGGCCATCCACTGCAGCGGTGCCCAGCCGTTGGGCTTATCCCACTGCTCGCCGCTGTCGACCATGGAGGTAAACAGTCCTCCTTGCGTGAGCAGCAGCTGGCGCAGCGCGATGGCTTGCAAGTGTGCCTGCTCCGCACTGGCAAGTCCCAGGAAAAGCGGCACGACGGCAGCGGCGGTGAAAGCACCGAAACGCTCATCACGCCAGTTGTAATCGCGATACACGCCCGCAGTGTCGTCCCACAAATAGCGGTTTATTGCCTGCTGGCGCGCATCGGCTTTCTTCTGCCAGGCCAGCGCCGTAAGCTCTTCGCCTTTGGCGTGCGACAGCGTTGAGATCATCAGCTCCAGCTTGTAGAGAAACGCGTTCAGATCCACCGGAATAAACTGGGTGGTACGGATACTCGCCAAACGCTGCGGATCGCGCAGCCAGCGCGAAGAGTAGTCCCAGCCCGACGCCGCACCCGCGCGCAGGTCGCGATAGACCTCGTTGGCCGGGCGGCTTGATTTGCTGGCGGTTTCCACATCTTCCATCCAGGATTCATCGCGCGGCGTATCGCGGTCGTCCCAATAGCGGTTAAGCAGGGAGCCGTCGGGCATGCGCACGACGTGGCGATAAGCCTGATGCGGCATCAGCTCACCCGCGCCGTCCATCCAGAACTGGTACTCTTTCATCAGCTGGTCGAGATAGCGCTTCGCGCCGCGAATGCCGTCTTCCTCGAACAGCTCAACCATCAGGGCAAACACCGGTGGCTGCGAGCGGCTGAGGTAGTAAGTACGGTTGCCGTTGGGCACATGCCCGTAGTTATCAATCAGCCAGGCGAAGTTGTCCGCCATATGACGTAGCAGATCGTCGCGTCCGGCATCCGCCAGACCCAGCATGCTGAAATACGAGTCCCAATAATAGGTCTCGCCAAAGCGTCCACCGGGTACGACGTAAGGCTTCGGCAACGGCAGCAGCGATGAATGCGGTAAATGCTGCTGTGGCATTTTGGTTAATACCGGCCACAGGTCATCAATATGTTCCGTGATGGTTTTATCCGGATCGGAAACATAAAAACTTTCATTCACCACGGGTAAATAAAAATGCTCGTGTACGAATTGTCCGAGATCGAAATCAGCGGAACGTTTCCGACGACGGTAGCGCATTAATATATCCAGCGGATCGTATTTCGGTGCGCAATCCGGAAAGGTCTTGCTATCTTCAAAAATGCGCGCCATCTGCACATGTTCGAACAGTTCAAGATACCGATCGGCAGGGGTCAGCGCGTCCGGCGCCGGCAGGCCTTCAATCAGCTCTGGCTCTGGCTCCGAATCCTGCATGTCATCGCGGATCAATTCGTGAGGATCGTATTGATACCCCAGATCAGCATGGGCTTCGTGTTCATCGAAAGCTTGGCGTTGCTGGCGGATAGTATTAATAGCGGCCTCCTGAAATTGCCTGGTTGCTCAAAAGACAAATTATAGAACTCTCACCCCATCAGACAACAATGCGAAATATCTATGAACGTAATAAATCTTGTCGATTGATCGCGGTTTTCAGCGAATTTTCAGTGATAACAACGGACTATATTTCAGGAATTGAAAGTGGTAGCTGAAATGTTCGTTTTAAATAATGAGACAGAATTTTCTGTAAATGAAAATGCGCCGCGAAAGGGCGGATGACGGCGAAAAAATTTTGATCAATTCATGGCAAAGCAGCAGGCCGACGCGCGTCGGCCTGTGAAGATGACTACGCCAGCGTGTCGCGAATAACGGCGGCATACGGTGTGGTAGGGCGTCCAATTAAACGGCTTAAGGTGCGGCTGTCGTCAAACAGCCCGCCCTGTGCGGCTCCCGCATCGGAATCGGCCAGCAGCGCAGCCACGGGATCAGGCAAGCCCGCGCCCTTAAGTGCGGCTTCAAACTCGGCGGCGGGCAGATTGACGTACTCAACCTGCTGGCCCGATTGACGGGCGATTTCGGCGCTGAATTCGGCCAGGGAGTAGCTCTCGTCCCCGGCCAGTTCGTAGATCTTACCGGCCTGATCATCGCCAGCGATAACGGCTGCGGCAGCGGCCGCGTAGTCAACACGCGCCGCTGAGGCGATACGCCCTTCACCCGCCGCCCCCAGGAAGGCTTTGTGCGCCAGCGCAGGCGGAATACTGGCCGCGTAGTTTTCGGTGTACCAGCCGTTACGCAGCAGGGCAAAGGGCACGCCCGATGCGCGCAGCAGGGCTTCGGTAGCCAGATGCTCTGTGGCCAAACTCAGCGGGGAGGTATCCGCGTGCAGCAAGCTGGTGTAGGCGATGAACTGCACGCCTGCTGATTTGGCCGCGTCGATAATGGCGCGGTGTTGCGCTTCGCGCTGGCCGACTTCGCTGGAGGAGATCAGCAGCAGCTTCTCCACGCCGTGAAACGCCTGCGCCAGCGTCGCTGGCTGGTTGTAGTCAGCCGCGCGCACCGTCACGCCAAGCGCGGCGAGATCGGCCGCTTTTTCGGGTGAACGCACTGCGGCAATCAGCGCGCTAGCGGGAATTTTCTTTAACAGCTCGGCAATAACTAAGCGGCCCAGTTGGCCGGTGGCGCCGGTAATCGCAATCATGGTGGACTCCTTTAAGATGAACTGGTGTAAAAGCAGCCTACGAGATAAGCTAACTATTCGTAAGTACTTACAAAATTGTTAGCATGAAGGAAGATGTTAAGTGTCTGAAAAATTGAGTGAAAAATTTATGCGCGGCGAACTGTTAAACGTGAACTGCCCCTCGCGCGAGGTGCTGAAGCGCATCACCAGCCGCTGGAGCGTACTGGTGTTTTTGGCTCTGCGGGAAGAAACGCTGCGGTTCAGTACGCTGCGCCGGAAAATTGGCGGCGTCAGCGAAAGAATGCTGGCACAAACGCTGCGCTATATGGAGGAGGACGGGTTCGTTGCGCGCATTGCCTATGACGTGGTGCCGCCGCACGTCGAATATCGCCTGACGCCGTTGGGCGCTGAGGTAGCAGGGCAGGTCATTGGGCTGGCAGATTGGCTGGAAAGCAACGTTCACCGCATTGTCGATCGGGCTGAGGCGCATGACGTAACCTGAATAAGGCCAACGGCAAACGCGCTTATAGCATTTGGTTTTATCTCTCCGCATTTGAAATAACAATAATAACCATAAAGCGTCGTGCGGAATTATTTACAAGATCAAACGCCACCGGCGAAATAAACGTGACCGCACTGTCGGTTAAAAAATAATTAAATGAAGCGCTTACCTGAAAAAACGCGAAAGCAGCGCGCGCAATTAATAACATAATTGTCACAATGAAGCACTACGCTTAACTTTAACTCGGTGATTTTAAACAACTACTTCGTGCTAAAAACAATGATCTGAATCAAGAATTACTGTTATAGTTTTACCCATTCCGACTGTTTCTTTTTGTTCCCGCCGCGTGCATTAAAATGGGTGGGAGCGCTCTGGCGTAGCAGGAAATTTATTTTCCGCCACCCTGTGTTAATTATAAGTAAAAAATTCGGTGCAATCTTGTGGCAATGAGGTAAGCAATGTTTGGATTAGATGCCTTCCATTTGGCAAGAATACAGTTCGCCTTTACTGTATCTTTCCATATTATCTTCCCGGCCATTACCATCGGTCTCGCCAGTTTCCTGGCGGTGCTCGAAGGCATGTGGCTAAAAACCCGTAACGAGACCTATCGCGATCTCTACCATTTCTGGTCCAAAGTCTTTGCCGTTAACTTCGGTATGGGCGTGGTATCCGGTCTGGTCATGGCCTACCAGTTTGGAACCAACTGGAGTGGCTTCTCGCAGTTCGCCGGCAGTATTACCGGACCGCTGCTCACCTATGAAGTGCTTACCGCGTTCTTCCTGGAAGCGGGTTTCCTGGGCGTCATGCTGTTTGGCTGGAACCGCGTTGGGCCGGGCCTGCACTTCTTTGCCACGTGCATGGTGGCGCTGGGGACCTTGATTTCGACATTCTGGATCCTCGCGTCCAATAGCTGGATGCATACGCCGCAGGGTTACATCATTCAAAACGGCATCGTGGTGCCGGAAGACTGGTTCAAAATTGTCTTTAACCCGTCCTTCCCGTATCGCTTATTCCACATGTCGGTGGCGGCGTTCCTCGCCAGCGCCTTCTTTGTTGGCGCGTCTGGGGCGTGGCATCTGCTGCGCGGCAATGACAATCCGGCAATCCGCAAAATGTTCTCAATGGCGCTGTGGATGGCGCTGATTGTCGCCCCCATTCAGGCGATGATTGGCGATGCGCATGGGTTAAATACCCTGGAGCACCAGCCAGCTAAAATTGCCGCCATTGAAGGGCACTGGGAAAACCCGCCGGGTGAAGCCACGCCGCTGATTCTGTTCGGCATCCCGGATATGGAGCAGGAGCGCACCAAATACGCGCTGGAAGTGCCGTATCTTGGCAGCCTGATTCTGACCCACAGCCTGGATAAGCAGGTGCCGGCGCTGAAAAGCTTCCCGAAAGAAGATCGCCCGAACTCGCTGGTGATTTTCTGGTCCTTCCGCGTCATGGTGGCGATGGGGCTCCTGATGATCACGCTGGGCGTGCTGAGCCTGTGGCTGCGTTATAAAAAGCGCCTGTATCAATCGCGGCCGTTCCTGTGGTTTGCGCTGCTGATGGGCCCGTCCGGTCTGATTGCTATCCTGGCCGGTTGGTTTACCACTGAAATTGGCCGCCAGCCGTGGGTGGTGTACGGCGTGCAGCGCACCATTGATGCGGTGTCGGCGCACGGCGATCTGCACATGAGTATCAGTCTGCTGGCCTTTATTCTGGTGTATTCGTCGGTGTTCGGCGTGGGGTATATCTACATGATGCGCCTGATTAAAAAAGGTCCGGAAACCGGCGAAGGGCACGATGTGTCGCTGGGTGGGCCCGGTCAGCATCATACGCCTGCGCGTCCTCTCTCTGCGGCTAAAGAGCGCCTGAACCATCCGCAGGAGGAAAAATAACATGATCGATTTTTCCATAATTTGGTTTGCCATCATCGTTTTCGCCACGCTGATGTACATCGTGATGGACGGCTTTGATCTCGGTATCGGTATTCTGTTCCCGTTCAACAAAGATGCGGTTGAGCGCGACATGATGGTCAACACCGTCGCGCCGGTCTGGGACGGCAATGAAACCTGGCTGGTGCTGGGCGGTGCCGGGCTGTATGGCGCTTTCCCGCTGGCGTATTCAGTAATCGCTGACGCGCTGGCGATCCCGCTGACGGCCATGCTGATCGGCCTGATCTTTCGCGGCGTGGCCTTTGAGTTCCGCTTTAAGGCCACCGAAGAGCATCGCGCGTTCTGGGATAAATCGTTTATCGCCGGTTCGCTGCTGGCGACGTTCAGCCAGGGCGTTGCGGTCGGCGCCATGATTGATGGTTTTCCGGTGCAGGGTCGCGCGTTTGCCGGCTCGGCAATGGACTGGCTGGCACCGTTCCCGCTGTTCTGCGGCGTGGGGCTGGTCATCGCCTATGCGCTGCTGGGATGTACCTGGCTCATCATGAAAACCGAGCACGAACTGCACCGTAAAATGTCGGCGCTGGCGACGCCGCTGGTGATCGCGCTGCTGGTGGTGGTGGGGATCATTAGCCTGTGGACGCCGTTCACGCACGATGCCATTTCACACCGCTGGTTCAGCCGTCCGAACCTGTTCTGGTTCCTGCCGGTGCCCGTGCTGGTGCTGCTGTGCTCATGGGGCATTGTGCGCGCCATCAAGCGTGAGGCGCACTATTCACCGTTCCTGTTAACGCTGGCGCTGATTTTCCTTGGCTTCTCCGGCTTGGGCATTAGCGTATGGCCGAATATTATTCCGCCGTCAGTGACCATCTGGGATGCGGCGTCCCCGCCGCAGAGTCAGGCATTTATGCTGGTAGGTAGCCTGCTGATTATCCCGATGATTCTCGGCTACACCTTCTGGAGCTACTACGTGTTCCGCGGAAAAATCAAAGCGGACGCCGGATACCACTGAGAAACAGGCTGAGGTAATGACGATGAAAAAGCAGAGTGAATCCGCTGCCCCTTGGTGGAAACGCGTGATGTGGCTGGTGGTCATTTATGGCGCAAGCGTGCTGGCATTGGGCGTCGTGGCCTCGCTGTTTCGTATGATGATGACGGCGGCAGGTATGCGCAGCCACTGAGGTTCGCGGCAAAACGTAAAAACGGCGTCGGAAACGGCGCCGTTTTTTTTGTGGTTAATCGGGCTATAAAGTTAGTCACCTAAGCAATTAATGCGATAACGCCCTGCTGAGCTTTACGGTTCCTTACGTTATGCGCGGCGTTTTGGTATATTTCGTTGACAGATAAAACAAAAGCGCACGTCTCTGCCGCGCAGTAACTCGCCACATGCTCAGCCTGACCCTCAAACAGCAATACATCAGCGACCTGGTTGACTGGATCGAAGCCAACCTGACCGACGACCTGAATATCGACCTTATTACGCTCAAATCAGGCTACTCCAAGTGGCATATGCAGCGGATGTTCAAGGAGATCACCGGCCAAACGCTGGCCGCCTATACGCGCAAGCGCCGCTTGACGCTCTCCGCGATGGCACTGCGCCTGACCCATCTGCCGCTGATCGATATCGCCGTGCGCTTTGGCTTTGATAATCAGCAAAACTTTACCCGCGTGTTTAAAAGCCATTTCGGTCTCACGCCGGGTGCTTACCGCCGCGTTCCCGAACTGCCCATGAAGCATTTCCACAGCCGCATCTCCAGCCGCCGCGCCTTAACGAAAGCGCGGCTAACGGAAAAGCCGGCGGTGCAGCTGATTGGTGACGTGGTGGAGTGGGAGTGCCGTTTTGGCGAATACATCGAGCATCACAATCACATTGTGGCGCAGTACACGCGGGAGTTTATCGCGTTTGCCGGACAGCACGCGCAGCGGGGCTGGTTAGGGTTTCAGTTTGGTCCGGGATTGCACTCTGCCGATCAACAGCGCATCAGCCTGTTTCAGGCGCTGGAAAGTCAGCACGCCGACGTCTTGCCGCGTCCGGTGCAAAACTGGACCGGCGAGCAGGGCCTGTACGCTGAGATTGACTGGCAAGGGGCACCCGAAGAGATCAATGCCTTCACGGCGGAGATGTATTACCGCCATTTACCGGCGCTGCAGGTGGCGCGGCGGCCAGGCAAAGATCTGCTCAAGCTGGATCTGCTGCGCAGCACGCCCGATGTGCTTCACGGCACGTTTTACATTCCGGTTTCACTCGGCGCATAAACCCTGCGTGCGGTCACTGTGACGCACCGCACGTTTTTATAAGTTTGTCCCCCACGGTGGCGTAAAATACTGCCTTGAAGCCTGAACCACCGTGTTATTCACCCACGATGCCGTTCGAGGCTGGATAATCTTCTGCCTTTTGAGCCCTTTCTGGGCCGCTTACGTGAAAAAACAAAAATGACGCGACTTCTACCGTTGTTTATCTCGACAGCGCTGCTGGGCTTTTCCGCCCTTGCCACGGCGCAGATGGATGAACCTTTCTCGCCGCCAGGCGGCTTGCATCCTCACCAGCAGGCCTGCGCGCAACAGGAAATTCTGGGTGACAACCGTCTGCCGCAGCACGGCCAGGACGATGCCAGCTTTATTAACTGCCCACCAAACCTGAACTGATCGCCCGCTGTTGTCCCCTCTGCAGCGGCTTGGTCGTTGCATTACGCCGTGCAGCGCACGTTTCGACATTGTGCACCTTGGGCATCGTCGTTAGGCTTGAGCGTATTAATGAGAATGATTGTTAATTACGATTCAGGCCGCCGCGCGGCCCCGGGAGATCCTTTTGCACACTCACATCACGCCCCGTGCGCCCCAGCGCATCCGCAACGAACTGCGTTTTCGCCACATCGCCGTCGTCAGTAAAACCCTGATCGCTGAGGCCTTCTGGCGCATTACGTTTACGGGAGAGGATTTGGCGGGATTCCACTCGCCTTCCTTTGACGACCATATCAAGGTGTTTTTCGCCGCCGAGGCCGGCGCACTTTCCGTGCTGCCGCAGATGACCGATGAGGGCATCGTCTGGCCCGGTGGCGTACGACCTGTGGCACGCGACTATACGCCGCTGGCGTTCAACGGTCGCGACGCGCTGACGCTGGATTTCTGGCGGCACGATGGCGGGATCGCCAGCGGCTGGGCTGAGCAGGCCGCCGTGGGCGATCGGCTGGTGATCGGCGGGCCGCGCGGGTCCTGCGTCGCGCCGGTGGATTACGCCTGGCAGCTCTATGTGTGCGACGAGACCGGGCTGCCAGCCGTCAAACGCCGCCTCGCGGAGATACAGGCGCAGCACGTTCATCTGTTCGCGTTTGCCGATGCGGACGTGGGCGCGGCGTACCTTGGCGATCTCGACGGCGTCACAGTGAGCTGGCTGGGCAGCAGCACCCGACAGGCAGATAACCTACAGCTGCTGTGGGATCAGCTCGCGGCCCTGCCGCTGCCGGAGACCGAGTATTTCATCTGGCTCACCGGCGAGGGTGAGGGGGTGAAGCGCCTGAGCGACTATTTTATCCAGCAGCGCGGGGCGCATCCGGACGTGGTGCGCGCCGTGGCCTACTGGCACCGTAAATAGCGCGGCAACGCATCGCCACCGCCGTGGCGATGCCGAGATTTAGCGACAATCCACCACCACTCTTCCGCGCACCTTACCCGCCAACAGCTGTTCAGCGCCCTCGCGCACGTCACGCAACGGAATCACGCTGTAGAGCGGTTTAAGCAGCGCATCATCCAGCACCGAAGCCAGGCGCTGCCACGCTTCTGCCCGCAGCGCAGCAGGGCACATCACGCTGTCTACGCCCGCCAGGGTGACGCCTCGTAAAATAAAGGGCGCTACGCTGGCGGGCAAATCCAGGCCTTGCGCCATGCCACAGGCGGCGACCACGGCATCGCGCTTGCAGCTCGCCAGCACGTTCGCCAGCGTATGGCTGCCCACGCTATCAATTGCCGCCGCCCACTGCTCTTTTGCCAGCGGCTTACCGGGCGCGCTCAGCGTTTCGCGCGGTATCACCGCCGAGGCGCCGAGCGTGTCGATCAGGTAGTCATGATCGCTGTCGCGTCCGCTGGAGGCTACAACGTCATAGCCCAAACGCGCCAGCAGCCGCACGCTGAAGCTGCCCACGCCGCCGCTGGCGCCCGTTACCAGTACCGGACCGCGATCGGGCGTAATGCCCTGTTTTTCCAACGCCAGCACGCACAGCATGGCGGTAAAACCGGCGGTGCCGATAGCCATGGTATGCAGCGGGCTGAGTGCGGCGGGCACGTGCACCAGCCAGTCGCCGGGTACGCAGGCTTTCTGCGCCAGTCCGCCCCAATGTTTTTCCCCGACGCCCCAACCGGTGAGCAGCGCCGTATCGCCCGGCTGCCACTGGGGATGACGGCTGTGGGTCACGCTGCCAACGAAATCAATGCCCGGCACCATGGGAAACTGGCGCACGATCGGGCCTTTATTGCAGATAGCCAACGCATCTTTGTAGTTCAACGAGGAGTAGCTGACGTCAAGGGTAACGTCACTGTTGGGGAGCTGATTGTCATCGAGATCCTGCAGCGAAATGCGGTATCCCTGCTCATCATTGGTGATTATCCATGCTTTGAACATGCAGCCTCCGGCGGCGCAAGAAGTGAAGGTTTAATACTACGCCGCCCCTCGCGATAAGGCCAGGCGCAGGCGGGTTGTCCCCCCTGGTAAAAAGTGCCATCATGGCGGCCCACTTTTCCTTATCTCTCTTGCCGAGGACGCCATGATGATCGCAACGCTGCGCGACTGCGCTTGTGCCCGTTCACCGGCGGCTCAGCGGCATTTCGTCATCCGTTGTTCGTCTTGCGCCTGTACCATGCGGTGAGGTCAGTTCCAGCGGTTCGCTGTTGGACATGAGTAAAGACGGAGGCGCTCTGGCTTTACTGATGTCTATCGGTTGCGGCGGCTTTGTCGTCCGAATTGACGTTACTCGTCGGGGAACACTCCTCATTGCTGTGCCACTGGCACTCACTCATCCTTCATTACGGGGATTTGTGTTATGAATCCATTGAAAATTGCTGCCAGCGTAGCGGTAGCGCCTAGCCTGAGTCTCAACACCGCGCGCGATGTGGTGACGCTGGATAATACCGATTTTACCGACGTTGCGGCGGTGGTGGTGTCGCTGGCAGATAGCCGCAGCGGCGTGCTGACGCTGCTGCGCCAAACCGGTTTTAATCTACCGGTGTTTGTCGCCAATGCCTTTGATGAGGAGGTGCTGACGCTGCCCGGCGTCTCCGGTGAAATTAACGGTGCGCCGGAAGAGTGGGCGGCGCTGGAGCAGGCCGCGCAGGCGTATGAATCGGCGCTGCTGCCGCCGTTTTTCGACACGCTGACGCGCTATGTGGATATGCAGAACAGCACCTTTGCTTGTCCGGGGCATCAGGGCGGCGCCTTTTTCCGTAAACATCCGGCGGGTCGTCAATTTTATGACTTCTACGGCGAAAATGTGTTCCGCTCGGATATGTGCAACGCCGATGTGAAGCTGGGCGATCTATTGATTCACGAAGGCTCGGCGAAAGACGCGCAGAAGCACGCCGCCAAAGTGTTCAACGCGGATAAAACCTACTTTGTGCTTAACGGCACCTCCAGCGCCAACAAAGTGGTGACCAATGCGCTGCTGACGCGCGGCGATCTGGTGCTGTTTGACCGTAATAACCACAAATCCAATCACCACGGCGCGCTGATTCAGGCGGGCGCGACGCCAATCTATCTGGAAGCGGCGCGCAATCCGTTTGGCTTCATTGGCGGCATTGATGCCCACTGCTTTGACGACGCCTGGCTGCGCGAGCAGGTGGCGAAGGTGGCGCCTGAGCGTGCACAGCAGCCGCGCCCGTTCCGGCTGGCGATTATTCAGCTCGGCACCTACGATGGCACGGTCTACAACGCGCGCCAGGTGGTGGATCGCATCGGCCATCTGTGTGATTACATCCTGTTTGACTCCGCCTGGCTGGGCTATGAGCAGTTTATTCCGCTGATGCAGGCTGGCTCGCCGCTGACGTTGACGCTCAACGAGAACGATCCCGGCATCTTTGTCACGCAGTCGGTGCACAAGCAGCTGGCGGGCTTTTCGCAAACCTCGCAGATCCACAAGAAAGACAACCATATTCGCGGCCAGCAGCGCTTTTGCCCGCATAAGCGGCTTAACAACGCTTTTATGCTGCACGCCTCGACCAGCCCGTTTTATCCGCTGTTCGCCGCGCTGGACATCAACGCACAAATGCATAAAGGCGAGGCGGGACGGCGCATGTGGCACGCGTGCGTAACCCTTGGCATTGAGGCGCGCAAAGACATTCTGGCGCGCTGCGAAATGATAAAACCGTTTTTACCGGAGACCGTGCACGGCAAACCGTGGGCCGCGGCTGACACCGAGGCGATCGCCGCCGATCCCGCCTATTTCAGCCTGGAGCCGGGCGCCAAATGGCACGGGTTTGACGGCTACGCACGCGATCAGTATCTGAGCGATCCCTGCAAGCTGCTGCTGACCACGCCGGGGATCGATGCCGCCAGCGGCGAGTACGCCGCGTTTGGCATCCCGGCGACCATCCTCGCCAACTATTTGCGTGAGAACGGGATTGTGCCAGAGAAGTGTGACCTGAACTCGATCCTGTTCCTGCTGACACCGGCGGAAACGCCAGAGAAAATGGCGCATCTGGTGGCGATGTTGGCGCAGTTTGAGCAGCATGTGCGCGACGATGCCTTGCTGGCTGAAGTGCTGCCGAGCGTCTATCGCAAACACGTTGATCGCTACAAAGGCTACACGTTGCGCCGACTGTGCCAGGAGATGCACGATCTTTATGTGAGCTATGACGTGAAAGATTTGCAGCGCGACATGTTCCGTCAGGCGTGCTTCCCACCGGTCAAGGTCAACCCGCAGGACGCGCATCAGGCGTATATTCGCGGTGAGGTGGCGCTGGTGCCGATTGCGGAAGCCGAGGGCCGTATCGCCGCAGAGGGCGCGCTGCCTTATCCACCAGGCGTGCTGTGCGTGGTGCCGGGCGAAGCGTGGGGCGGGGCGGTTCAGCGCTATTTTCTGGCGCTGGAGGCGGGCATCAATCTGCTACCCGGTTTCTCACCGGAGCTGCAGGGCGTTTACACCGAAGAGGATGCCAGCGGCCACAAGCGGCTGGTGGCGAACATGCTGGCGTAATGATTAAAAAAATGGCGTCCAGCAGGACGCCATTTTTGTCAGTAGCGATGATAGCTGCGCTGCGCCTGGTTTACCTTATACAGGTAACGCCGTGATTCACCGGAAGGGTGGTTGGTGGTCAGCGTCTGGTACACCTGGCTCGGCGACATGCCGTTAATGGTGGAGAAGGCGCGATCTTTATCGCTGGAGAACACCCGCAGCACGCTGCCCGCACCGCCGTTGTAGGCGGTGATCACCGCGTAGCGCCGCGACAGCGGATCCTGAATACCCCCCAAATAGCTGTTTTGCAGCAGCGAAAGATAAGCGGTACCGGCGTCAATGTTGTTGGCCGGATCCAGCAGATAGCTGCGGCTCGGTTTACCCCATTTACCCTTCATGCGGAACACATCGACGCCCGCGGTGTGCTGCACCACCTGCATCAGGCCAAGCGCGTCAGAGTGACTGACCGCATACGGGTTAAAGCTCGATTCGGTTTGCATGATCGCCAGGATCAGCGAAGCATCCACGCCGTACTGCTCGGCGGCTTTGCGCACCAGCGGCAGGTATTTGTGCGCGCGCTTATCCAGATGGTTCGGCACCATTGGAATGGTCACGGACCAAATGACATGCAGCCCGGAAACGCGCTTTTGCAGCTTATTCTGAATCAGATAGTCAGCGAAGGTACCGGCGCGGCCCTGCCAGCGGATCGGCTGACCGGTATTGTCCAGCACCTGGCCGTAGAGCAGCGGTTCCTTACTGATTTTAATGTCGTTGGCGTCGGAGTAGAGATCGACGTTGCCCGGATCGTCGCCGATCAGCAGGGTCGTGATGATCGCCTGGCGCAGGCTGGCCATTGGATCGGTGCCAGAGATGGTTTCGATGGTAATGCTACCGCTGTCAAAGTTGATGTGACTGCGGGTGTAATAGTTGTCGCTGTATTTGACGTAATCCTTGGGGCCGGCGATCAGGACTTCGTTCATGCCCCAGATGTTTTCAATGTTGGCGGCAAACTGCCCCATCAGAATGTCGAAACCGTTGGTGTCCTTGACCCACTCTTCGTGATATTGCGATTTTTTTTGTCCAGAGCAGGAAACCAAGAGCGGAGCGATCACTAACAGGGCTATCAGTTTTTTGTTCATTGTTGATACGTGCCTGATTCGAAAAAAGGGGCCTCAAAGGAAGGCCCTAAACGGGTTATTTTTCTGGCGGGGTATAACCTTCAATGTGTACTTCTTTGCCTTCAAAGAGGAAGTTCACCATCTCTTTCTCCAGCACTTTGCGGTCTTCCGGATTCATCATGTTGAGCTTTTTCTCGTTGATCAGCATGGTTTGTTTGGCCATCCACTGCTGCCAGGCTTCTTTGGAAATCTCATTGTAGATGCGCTTACCGATCTCGCCAGGGTAGAGCTGAAAATCCTGCCCTTCAGCCTCGCGTTGCAAAAACGTACAAAAAATGGTGCGGCTCATTACTCTTCCTCTTGGATCAAACGCGCGTTTAGCGTCAGCTGTTGGGGATGGCGCAATTCGTGTAACAGGCGCTCAACCGGCGCGGCCAGTCCCACTGACGGGGGTTGCGCTAAGTTATACCAGAGAGCGCCCGCTTCATCCATCAGCGACCCGGCCGAAGGCCACGCGAGCCACATAGGCACAATGTCTAAGTGGAAATGGCTAAAGGTGTGGCGAAACGCCGTGAGCTGCTGAGGTTTGCCGTCAATCCCGCGCGCCGCCAGCCAGTCGTTAAGGGCCTGCTCGCTATCGAACTGGGGAAAACAGAACAGGCCACCCCACAAGCCCACCGGCGGACGCTGCTGTAAAAACACCTCATTGTCGTGCTGCATCAGCAAAAACCAGCCGCTGCGCTGCGGCAGCGTGACTTTGGGCTTTTTGCCCGGATACTCCGCCCAGGTTTTATTGGCATAGGCCACGCAGCCGCTGTTAAGCGGGCAGATCTCACATTTGGGACGCGAGCGCGTACAGACCATCGCGCCGAGATCCATCATCGCCTGATTGAACTGGCTCACGCCTTCGGCGGGCGTTACGGCCTCGCTGATCGCCCACAGGCGTTTCTCGACCTCTTTTTTGCCGGGCCAGCCGCTCACCGCGTAGCAGCGGGCGAGGACGCGTTTGACGTTGCCGTCCAGAATTGGAAAGTGTTGGCCCAGCGACAGCGACAGAATCGCGCCCGCCGTGGAGCGCCCAACGCCCGGCAGTGCGGCCACGGCCTCAAAGGTGCGGGGAAACGCGCCACCGTGCTGCGTAGCCACCTGCTGTGCGGCTTTATGCAAATTGCGCGCGCGCGCGTAATAGCCCAGCCCGGTCCAGAGGTGCAGCACTTCATCCAGCGGCGCGGCGGCCAGATCCGTGACGGTGGGAAAACGCGCCATGAAGCGTTCAAAGTAGGGGATCACCGTGGCGACCTGCGTTTGCTGTAGCATCACTTCGGAGAGCCACACTTTATAAGGTGTTTTCTCCAGCTGCCACGGCAGGGTTTTGCGACCAAAGCGCTGATACCAATCCAGCACCTGTTGCGCGAACTGCGGCGCTTGCATCATATGAGGGAAATTTTCCGTGGTTACTCTACAATCAGGCAGGAATTCCAGCACAGAGACCACAGGGTGTAAACCGGAAGATTGCAAAGGCTTGCTTCTGCTATCTAACTTTGCATAATGCGCGTTTCCCTGAACAGGCTAACCAGCAGGCTTCAACATGATTAATGACGTCATCACCCCGGAATTTGATGAGAATGGGCGGCCATTACGCCGTATCCGCAGTTTTGTGCGCCGCCAGGGGCGCTTAACGAAAGGACAGCAGCTCGCGCTCGACAATTACTGGCCGGAGATGGGCGTGGAGTTTCAGCCTGAGCCGCTGGACATGGTGGCGCTGTTTGGCCGTGAGGCACCGCTGGTGCTGGAGATCGGCTTCGGCATGGGCGCTTCCCTTGTCGCCATGGCGCAAAATAATCCGCACCAGAATTTTCTCGGCATTGAGGTGCACGCGCCGGGCGTCGGCGCCTGTCTGGCCTCGGCAAAAGAAGCCGGCGTGACCAATCTGCGCGTCATGTGTCACGACGCGGTGGAAGTGCTGCAAAAGATGATCCCGGATAACAGCCTGCGCATGGTGCAGCTGTTCTTCCCCGATCCGTGGCACAAAGCGCGCCACAACAAGCGCCGTATCGTGCAGGTACCGTTTGCTGAACTGGTGCAGCGCAAACTCAAGCTGGGCGGGGTGTTCCACATGGCCACCGACTGGGAGGCGTATGCGCAGCACATGCTTGACGTCATGAACAGCATCGACGGTTATACTAACCAGTCGGCAACACAGGATTACGTGCCGCGTCCGGAGACGCGTCCGTTAACCAAATTTGAGCAGCGCGGG
This sequence comes from uncultured Pantoea sp., assembly GCA_913778495.1. Lineage (GTDB taxonomy): Bacteria > Pseudomonadota > Gammaproteobacteria > Enterobacterales > Enterobacteriaceae > Pantoea. Next base: position 83,420 of record CAJYVD010000027.1, on the reverse strand, counting down.
CAGCGACTGGGCCATGGCGTATGGGATTTGATGTTTGAGAGGGTGAAATAATGGCCGTACAGCGTAGCCGTCGTTTACGTAAAAAATTGCACATCGATGAGTTTCAGGAGTTAGGCTTCTCCGTGGCCTGGCGCTTCGCCGAAAGCACCACAGAAGAAGAGGTGGACGCCACGCTGGATAAATTTATCACCGAAGTGATCGATCCCAACGGCCTCGCTTATGACGGCAGTGGCTATCTGGTCTGGGAAGGGCTGGTGTGCCTGCAACAAACCGGCAAATGCACCGATGAACACCGTGAAATCGTGCGAAAATGGCTGGAGCAGCGCAATCTGCAGGATATTCAGGTTACTGAACTGTTTGACGTTTGGTGGGATTGATCCGCTTCGCTTCTTGAGCACTGTCGCCGCTCGGCAGTGCCTCTGTCCACGTCCTCTCCCCGGCGGCACGATAAGCCGGGCAGTCCGCTTGTCCGTCCCGTCGCGAGTGGTTTTAAACAAAGGAAAATCGCATGATTCGTAAAGCTCTCTCCACCGCGCTGCTGCTGATGGCCGCCGCCCAAGCGCAGGCTGATTATCAGTGCAGCGTGAAACCTCAGGATGACGTGATTATCAGCCCGCAGCGCGTGCAGGTTGTCGGCAGCAACGGCAACCTTGAGATCTCACCGCAGGGCGAAGTGCGTGTTAATGGGCAGAGCGTAACGGTGGACAACGCGGCGCGCCAGCAGGCGATAGATTACCAAACGGCGCTGCGCCGTGATTTACCTTGGGTGGATAACGGCGCGACCACGCGACTGGAGCGCGGTCGTGCGGCGCTGGATAAAGTCATCGTGGAAAAACTGGGCCCGAACAGCAATGTGCGTCATCGTCTCAGTACCCTGAATGGACAGCTCAAACAGCAGATGAACCGCATTATTGAGCACCGCGCAGACGGCTTGACCTTCCATCACCAGGCGATCGATAACGTACGTGCCGACGGGGAAAAGCTGGTGCAGAGCACGCTGGGCGGCATCATGCAGGACAGTCTGAATGAGATGGGCAGTAGCCAGACGGCCAGCGGCGGCAATCCACTGCAGGCGATCATGGGCAACCTGGGTGGGCTACAGCAGGCGGTACAGGCTGAATGGAACAATCAGGAGCAGGATTTCCAGAATTTTGGCCATGAAGTGTGTAACCGCGTCACTGCGCTGGAAAGCCAGCGTAAAGCGCTGATGAAAAAGGTCAGCAACTGACGCTGCCTGCTTATCAAGCCAGCCTGCAGCGGGCTGGCTTATCGCTTCCCCGCCGTTTGGGCCTTTCCTTATCACGCCATTGACGTGACCTGGCCCTGCTGCGTGGGTGAGTGGCGTTACGGCAAGACGCACCGCAGTATGCCTTGCCGACGCGCCGTTACATAAACAGCTCCAGCAGGGAATTCAGGAACAGTTTGCCTTTTTCCGTGATTTGCCACGCGTCCGCGCGCTCCACCACATACTCGGCGGCTAACGCCTTATCCATCTGCGGGCGGATCGCCTGCTCATCCAGCCCGGTATAGCGGCTAAAATCTGCGCGCGGGGCGGCTTCCAGTAGACGGAAGCGATTCATGAAAAACTCAAACGGCTTGTCTTCCTGCGCCACCTCGTGCTGCTTATCCAGATAGTTACCCGCCATAAAGCCGCGCGGATGGCGCGTTTTTACCGTGCGCACAATGCGTCCGTCGGGCTGGGTCAGCTTGCCATGGGCGCCGCAGCCAATGCCGAGGTAATCGCCAAAGCGCCAGTAGTTAAGGTTGTGCTCGCAGCGATAGCCAGGCTTGGCGTAGGCCGAAGTTTCATACTGCTGATAGCCCGCAGCGGTCAGCAGCTGGTGGCCCTGCTCAAAGATATCCCACAGCGCATCATCGTCCGGCAGCACAGGCGGCCGCGAGGCAAACAGCGTGTTGGGCTCGATGGTGAGCTGATACCACGACAGGTGCGGCGGATTAAGCGCAATCGCCTGGCGCAGATCGTCCAGCGCCTCGTCCAGTGATTGATCCGGCAGTCCATGCATCAAATCGAGGTTAAAGCTGCGCAGCCCCAGGCCGGAGGCCAGCTGTGCCGCCCGGCGCGCTTCTTCCGGCCCATGGATGCGACCGAGGCGCGTCAATTTTTCCGGGCTGAAGCTCTGCACGCCAATGGAGATGCGGTTGATGCCCGCCCGCTGATAGCCGCTAAAGCGATCGGCTTCCACCGTGCCGGGATTGGCTTCCATGGTAATTTCCGCCGAGGGCGAGAGCGGCACGCGCGCGCGCACCCCGTCCATCAGCATGTGCATCGCTTCGCTGCTAAGCAAGCTTGGCGTGCCGCCGCCAATGAAAACGGTACGCACTTCGCGTCCAGCGGTCAGCGGCACATCGCGCTCAAGGTCGTTGAGCAGATGCTGCACATACTCGTTGTGCGGCACCTCGCCTTTCAGCGCGTGAGAGTTAAAGTCGCAGTACGGGCACTTCTGCACGCACCAGGGGATATGAATATACAGGCTTAACGGCGGTAACTCAGGCATTGCGCATCGCTTCCAGCAGCAGCGTCAATGCTTTTCCTCGGTGAGAAACGGCGCGCTTTTCCGCTTTGCTCAGCTCCGCCGCCGTTTTGCCCAATTCAGGCACGTAAAAAATGGGGTCGTAACCGAAGCCGCCTTCACCGGCGGCGGCGCGGGTGATTTCTCCCGCCCAGCTACCGTGAAACACCAGCGGCGTGGGATCTTCCGCGTGGCGCAGATACACCAGGACGCAGTGAAACTGCGCCTGGCGCTGGCCGTCTGGCACCTTTTCAAGCGCGTGCAGCAGTTTCTCAAGGTTCTGTGCGTCGCTGGCGTCCTCGCCCGCGTAGCGTGCGGAATAAATGCCGGGCGCGCCGCCCAATGCATCAACCGCCAGGCCAGAGTCATCGGCAATGGCGGGCAGGCCCGTGACCTGTGCCGCGTGACGCGCTTTGATCAGCGCGTTTTCAATAAACGTGAGGCCGGTTTCGTCGGCAGACGACACGCCCAGTTCCGTCTGCGCCACAATATTGAGGCCAAAGTCCGTTAACAGGTCAGCCAGTTCGCGGACTTTACCCGCATTGCCGGTGGCGAGAACAACGTTTTGCATAACACATCCAGATTAATAAATTACAGCAGATACCAAAGACCGGGGAACAGGTCCATGCCGAGGAAATTCAGCGCGTACAGCACCAGAATCACGATCATCGCGGAGAAATCGATGCCGCCCATCGCGGGCAGAATACGGCGAATCGGCGCCATCAGCGGCTCGGTCAGTTGAATCAACACGGCATCCATTGCGCCGCGGCCCTGGCTGATCCAGCTCATCAGCGAACGGATAATGATCGCCCAGAACACCAGATACCCGGCGGACTTGAGCAGCGACAGCAGCCCAACCAGCAGGTTGGTGGGATCCACGGAAAAAACGCCCACCTGAATCAGCAGCAGTATCGGGTATTTCAGCGTCGTCAGCACAAAGGCCAGCAGCAGCGATGCCGTATCAATCGGGCCCAGCGCAGGCAGCACGCGGCGCAGCGGTTTAATAATCGGTTGGGTAATTTTCACCACAAACTGCGACAGCGGATTGTAGAAGTCGCAGCGCGCCCACTGCATCCAGACGCGCAGCAGCAGTACCATCACGTACAGGTCAATCAGCGTTTTGACTAAAAACGTCAGTGTTAACATGGAGTTCCTCAATTATTGTTGTGAAGGTCACGCATAATCGCGCGCGCCAAATACGGCGGTGCCAATGCGCACCATGGTGCTGCCTGCGGCGATGGCCGCGTCCATATCGTCGCTCATGCCCAGAGAAAGCGTATCGACGTCAGGATAGTCCTGCTGTAGCGCATGGAAGGCGTCCGCCATCCGCTGACACACCGCCAGCTGACGCGCGTAATCCTGCTCCGGTGCGGGAATGGCCATCAGGCCGCGCAGGCGCAGACGCGGCAGCGTAGCGATCAATTCTGCCAGCGGCGGAATGGCCTCCAGCATGATGCCAGATTTGCTGTTTTCGTCACTGATATTTACCTGAATTAACACGTTTAGCGGCGCTAAATCGGCGGGACGCTGATCGTTGAGGCGCTGCGCGATGCGCGCGCGATCAACGGTATGGCACCAGGCGAAGTGCTCGGCCACCAGCCGGCTTTTATTGGATTGCAGCGGGCCAATAAAGTGCCATTGCAGATCCGGATAATCGGCCAGCGCCGTGACTTTTTCCACGCCTTCCTGCACGTAGTTTTCACCAAACGCCCGCTGTCCTGCAGCCACCGCTTCGTGAATCGCGCTCACAGGTTTGGTTTTGCTCACTGCAAGTAACGTAATTTCTTCTGGCGCACGCCCGCAGCGTTTAGCCGCCGCGGCGATACGTTCGCGCACCTGCTGTAAGTTGTGCTCAATGGAAGTCATAGTCAGGAGAAACGAAATGGAGTTGGATGACATAGTGGCCCTTAGTGTAAAGCATAACGCTGCCGATCTGCACCTCTGCAGCGGACTTTTGCCCCACTGGCGGCGACAGGGCATGCTGGAGCCACTACCCGACGCCAGGGCGCTGCCCATGGCATGGCTGGAGCAGTTTAGCCAACAGCGATTAACGCACGCGCAGCGGGATACGCTGGAGGCCTGTGGTCACGTGGATTTTGCCTTAACGCTCGCGCCCGGCACGCGTCTGCGCGCCAATCTGTTTAAGCAGCGCCACGGTCTGTCGCTGGCGCTGCGCCTGATCGCCTGTGACGCACCCGCACTCGAAGTCCTGCGTCTGCCGCCGACGGTAGCGACGCTGACGCAGCAAGAGAGCGGATTGATGCTGATTGTCGGCGCCACCGGCAGCGGCAAATCCACCACGCTGGCGGCGCTGGTGGCCAATCTGAATCAGCATCATGCGCGGCACATTATCACGCTGGAAGATCCCATTGAATTTGTCCACCGCAGCCAGCGTTCGCTGATTCAGCAGCGAGAAGTGGGCACACACTGCGCGTCTTTCCAGCAAGGGTTGAAGGCGGCGCTGCGCGAGGATCCGGACGTGATTTTACTGGGCGAATTGCGCGACAGTGAAACCATTCGGCTGGCGCTTACGGCGGCAGAGACCGGCCATCTGGTGCTGGCGACGCTGCATACGCGCGGTGCGGCACAAGCGGTGGATCGCTTGGTGGATGTGTTTCCTGCCGAGGAGAAAAATCTGGTACGAACCCAGTTGGCAAGCAGCCTAAAAGCCGTGCTGGCCCAGCGTCTGGTTACGGCACGGGCCGGCGGGCGGATTGGAGTGTATGAACTGCTGATCGCCACGCCAGCGGTGGCGAACCTGATCCGCGAAGGCAAAATGCATCAGCTTCCCGGCGTGTTACAAACCGGGGCGCAGGCAGGTATGCAGACCTTTGCTCAGAGCGAGCAGGCACGGCGTGACGCCGGTCTGATCTGATCCGCGCGCAGGTGCAGTATGGCGCTAGAGGGCATCAGTGGTTTTCGAACCAGTCCTCAAGAATAATCACCGCCGATTGCGAGTCTACCTGACCTTTCTGCAAGGCCCGGTAACCGCCGCGTGCAAACAGCCCGGCGCGCGCTTCTACGGTGCTGAGGCGCTCATCCTGCAGCTCAACCCGAACGCCGAAGCGGCCGTGCAGGCGGTTGGCAAACTTCCGCGCGCGCGCGGTAAGCGGCTGCTCGGTGCCGTCCATGTTGAGCGGCAATCCCACAACCACATAATCGGGCTGCCACTCGTTGAGCAGCTTTTCGATCAGCAGCCAGTCGGGGGTGCCGTCTTGTGCTTTCAGTGCCGCGAGCGCGCGTGCGGTGCCGGTGAGCTGCTGTCCAACAGCCACGCCGATGCTTTTGGTGCCGAAGTCAAACCCCAGCAGAGTGGCGCTGCTCATCAGGCGTGTCCTGCATCGCTGGTCAGGTTATGAATATCAATGCCTAAGCTGCGCGCCGCTTCGCGCCAGCGGTCTGCGATAGGCGTTTTAAACAGAATGTCGGTATTGGCGGGCGTGGTGAGCCAGGCGTTTTCCAGCAGCTCGCTCTCCAGCTGATCCTTCTCCCACGCGCAGTAGCCCAGCGCGACAAACACGCTTTCAGGCTGCGCGGGAGTGCCAATGGCTTCCAGCACATCGCGAGAGGTGGTGATGACCGTACTTTCAGAAATGCGAATGCTGGAGGCATAGACGCACTGCGCGGAGTGCAGGATAAAGCCACGATCTTCCGCCAGCGGTCCGCCGGCAAAGACCGGTTTATCCAGCTTGATCGCGGGGTCGCGTTCGGTGGCACTGATTTTAAGCTTCTTGAGAATACCTTCAACCGTCAGATTTTCCATGGGCTTATTGATAATCAACCCCATGGCACCCTCTTCGTTATGCTCGCAGATATACACCACCGAGCGTTTGAAGAGCGGATCTTGCAGCGACGGCATCGCAATCAAAAAATGGTGCTGTAAATTCATTATCACTCATATACCAAAAGTAACCGGCATTACCGCCGTAACGCCGGTTTTGGGTGGTTTACTGCGCGTATGCGCCAGATCTTGCCTCAGCCCAGACGTTTTTCAATCGCGTCCATGAGCATACCGGTAATGGAGACCGGGAAGGCCGCTTCGATTTCACGTATGCAGGTTGGGCTGGTCACGTTAACTTCAGTGAGTTTATCACCGATGATGTCCAGGCCGACAAAAATTAGCCCTTTGGCTTTTAGCGTTGGCCCAACGCGACGGGCGATCTCCCAGTCGCTCTCGCTCAGCGGGCGCGCTTCGCCGCGTCCGCCGGCCGCGAGGTTGCCGCGCGTCTCGCCGCCCTGCGGAATACGCGCCAGGCAGTAAGGCACCGGCTCACCGTCCACCACCAGCACGCGCTTATCACCCTCTTTAATCGCCGGCAGATAGTTCTGCGCCATGCAGAAATACTGGCCGTGATTGGTCAAGGTTTCGCTGATCACGCCAAAGTTGGCATCATCCTGCTTAACGCGGAAGATAGAGGCGCCGCCCATGCCGTCCAGCGGCTTCAGGATGACATCACCGTGCTCTTGCCAGAAGGCACGCAGCTTCTCTTTATTACGCGTCACCAGCGTATCCGGCGTTAAATCGGCGAACCACGCGGTGTACAGCTTTTCGTTACAGTCGCGCAGACTTTGCGGCTTGTTAACGATCAGCGTGCCTTGTTCTTCGGCACGCTCCAGCAGGTAGGTGGCATAAATGAACTCGGTATCAAACGGCGGATCTTTGCGCATCAGCACCACGTTGAGATCGGCCAGCGCAATCTCCTGTTCGCTGCCAAACGTGTACCAGCTGTCATAATTCTGTTCCACGTTCAGCAGACGCGTACGGGCGTAGGTTACGCCGCCGCGCAGCGAGAGGTCACCCATCTCCATGTAGTGAATTTCGTAACCGCGGCGCTGTGCTTCCAGCAACATGGCGAAGCTGGAGTCTTTTTTAATGTTGATGGACGAAATAGGGTCCATCACGATGCCAAGCTTAATCATTATTCTCTCCTCAAGGGGAAGTCAGCCGTCCCGTTCCGTGTGAAAGCGTCAGGCTGTTGAATCGGCGCGGGATAAACGCGCCGAAAATTATCGCTTAACCGAGGTCGCCAAACCTCACCTGTAGTGCCGTGATGGCGGTGAGCGCGGTGGTTTCCGTGCGCAGCACGCGAGGTCCCAGCAGAATATCGGTAAAGTTCTGCTGCGCGGTCATGGCAATTTCATCCGCTGACAATCCGCCTTCAGGGCCAATCAGCAGACGCACCCGTGAGACCGGCTGCGCGAGCGTGTTGATGCTGTGACTGGCGCGCGGATGCAGATTCAGCTTAAGCCCGCTCTCGGATTCGGCACACCAGGCTTCCAGCGTCATCGCGTCACGAATTTCCGGCACGCGATTACGGCCGCACTGCTCGCAGGCGGCAATGGCGATTTTCTGCCACTGCTGAATTTTCTTTGCCAGGCGCTCCGCATCCAGCTTGACGCCGCAGCGCTCAGAGAACAGCGGCGTAATGACGTTGACGCCCAGCTCAATCGACTTCTGAATGGTAAATTCCATCTTCTCGCCGCGCGACATGACCTGACCGAGATGCAGGTGCAGCGGCGATTCGCGATCGTCAGGCTGACTCGCAAGCACCCTTACTTTTACACGCTTTTTATCCGACTGGGTGATTTCCGCCTGAAAAGTCAGATTACTGCCATCAAACAGTTCAATATGCTGCCCCACCGTCATGCGCAGCACGCGTCCAACGTGATTAGCGGCGTCTTCATCCAGCCAAATTTCACGGTCAACGTCGAGGGGGTCGGGGTGATAAATGCGAGGTATACGCATGCGGTTCCTGCCAGCGTTAGGCCGTGCCAGCGGGCACGGCGCAATCAAAAAAAGCTAGTGTAGGTAGGGCATTTAGCGCTGGCAAGCCTGTTGTACGTAAGGGTTGTGATTTCCCTGTACCCGCGCAATGCGATTGTCGCGTTCGCACTCCCACGGCGTCACCGGGTACTGTTTATCCCACACGGTAAAGAGCTGGGTTTGCTGACGCGACAGGCGCAGATGGTACTGGTCACGCATATAGAAATAGGTACGCGCAATAATGCCGCGTGCGCGCTCAGGTGGTTGCGCCAGTTTCTCTTTGAAATCCACTTTCATGCTGCACTGGCCATACTGCTGATCGCCGCCGTTCCACTGGCTGTACTGGAAATTATTGCGGTCGCCGTTTACTTCGCCGACGGCGGGTTGCAGGTTGTGCAGATCGCTCTCAATGCGGCGATAGTCGGCGTCTTTGGTGCAATTTTTACGACCGCCGTTCTGCCAGCACTGTCGCTGATGGCCAAACTCCCACGCTGGCATCACATGCTCCCACTCAATCCGCTCGGCGCGGTTGGCATTTTTGCGCACGGTATAACCGCAGCTGTTGAGATCCGGCACGCCTTTTTTACCGTGCCAGGTAATTTTACAGCCGCAATAAAAATCCCCGGGCGCATCCGCGTTGATCGCCGCAGCGAAGGTTTTGGCTTGCTGAAAATTGTTCTGATGATACGACCCAGGATCGAGGCTGAATGCGCTCAGGGGCGCCAGTAATAAGGAGAGTAAGAGCAGCGTTTTGCGAGACATATTCCAAATTTACCCAAAGCGGAAAAGGGCGGCAGGGTAACAGAAGCGGAGCCAGCGGGGAATCAGATTCAGGCGCTAGCGCGCGGTGAACTCACCGGGCTGCAGACGCATGCCGCAGTGAACGCAGCGGTATTCACTCTCGCCCCGTACCACGCGGTTATGACGGCGCACCGTCAGCTGGTGTTGCTGGCAGTCACAGCGGTAAGGGAAGGTGTTCGTGCGCACCGAGGTGAGGGCGAACGTGTGCGTGCGCCGCGCCGGTACGCCAAGGACGCTCTCCATCATCCATTTCCACTCCTTGCCGTGCGGTGGTACGCGGCCATGGATTTTCCAGACCAGCAGGTGCGCCAGCTCGTGCGGCACCACTTCTTCAACAAAGGCGCGAGGATTCTCCTGCAGAAGCAGCGGATTCAGGCGGATTTCCCACTTGTCCAGCCACGCCGTTCCCGCCGCGGTGCCGCGCTGCTGATAGGTCAGCAGCGGCTCATCAAAGGTGCGCGCCAGCCGCTCGCTGGCCAGCTGTAAAAAATGGCGCAGGGAGCGCATAACGTCTTGTTGTAGGGCAATCGGCAGGCGAGGTGTTTTCATGGCGGGCAGCATAAAAAATTGGCGACCATCATTCAAGCGGGCTCAGGGCAAAAAAAAGGCCGCCCGTGGGCAGCCTTGAGAAAGACGCGAGCGTTTACTGCTGACCGATATCACGCAGTTTTTTACCCTGCATCAGGTTGCGCTCGATATGCTCCAGCGAGACGTTTTTGGTCTCAGGAATCAGCGCCAGCGTCAGCAGAATAAAGAAGACGTTCAGACCTGCGTAAACCCAGAAGGTCGGCGCATTGCCCAGCGTGTTCAGCATGGTCAGGAAGGTCGCACCCACGATCATGTTGGCAATCCAGTTGGTGGCGGTAGAGACCGTAATACCAAAGTCGCGGCCTTTCAGCGGCTGGATCTCAGAGCACAATACCCAAATCAGCGGACCGGCTGACATCGCGAAGCCCACGATAAACATCAGCAGCATGGCAATGGCGAAATACTGCGCAGACGGCGTGTGGATACCCATGTGCAGCATGGTGCCCAGAATGCCCATGCCGGCGGCCATCACGATGAAGCCCAGCACCAGCGTTGGCTTACGGCCCCAGCGATCCACCAGACCGATGGCGATAAAGGTGGCCAGCACGTTCACCAGACCCACAATCACCGTGCCCCACATCTGCTGGGTGGTGTTCGCAAAGCCCGCGATTTCAAAGATTTTCGGCGCGTAGTACATGATGACGTTCATGCCGGTAAACTGCTGCATCACCTGCAACAGCACGCCCAGATAGACCGCACGACGGAAGTTACTGTTGCCCTGGAACAGCTGCCAGCCGGACTGCTTCACCTTCAGGCTTTCACGGATTTCATCCAGCTCGCGTTTTGCCTGCTCGCTGGTATCACGCAGGCGATCCAGCACGCGCTGCGCGCTGCGGAAATCGCCTTTTGCCGCCAGCCAGCGCGGACTGTTAGGCAGGAAGAACACGCCCACCAGCAGCAGCACGGCCGGAATGGTGATGATGCCGAGCATCCAGCGCCACGCGCCCGCATCGCTGAACGCGGTGTCAGACAGGTAAGCGGCCAGGATACCAATGGTAATCATCAGCTGGTAGAGCGAAATCATGCTGCCGCGAATTTTTTCCGGCGCGATTTCAGAAAGATAGAGTGGAGCAGTATAGGAGGCGACGCCCACGGCCAGGCCAAGTACCACGCGCGCGGCAATCAGCATTTCTGGGTTAGGGGCCATTGCTGACCACAGTGAACCGATGACAAACAGGATAGCGCCTGCCATCAGGCTCTTTTTACGGCCCAGATGCGACGACATCCAGCCGCTGCCTACGGCGCCGATCGCGGCACCAAACATCATGGAGCTAACGATCCACTCCTGCTGATGCGCGGTCACGTTAAAATCCTTGGCGATGAACGGCAGGGCACCGGCGATCACGCCGATATCCAGACCAAACAGCAGGCCAGCCAGGGCCGCTAAGAAGCAGACAAACAAGGTCATCATCTTGTTTGAGGTTCTGCTTTTGTGAGTATTACCAGGCATTGTGCCTCCGAAGTTTATCCATCATTGTTGTTATCAATGTTATGAAACCCGTCAGCGGAAAAAAGTGAGTACGATCACGCTAGTGTAATCGGTTACACACGCTGAAACCCTGCAATCCAGCATTTCCCGCCCAAAATAGGGTTCAAACCAGTAAGGTATAGCTCTCTTTAAGTTTCTGACATCGCTCTTCATACCGGCTATCAGACGACGCTGAAAATAACGCATTTTAATAAGAATAACTACGCTGAAAAATCTCTAAATTTCAGATAATAAAAGGATTTCAAAATGTAAGCGTTAACATATTGTTAGCGATACAGTGCTAACAGTGTAGACAACGAAAGAAAATTCGCCTGGGCCGTCTGGCAAAAGGCACAAAAGGGCGCAAAGCCTTTATCAAGGCGTAGAAGGGAAGCGGAGCGGAGACAAAAAAAAGCCCGCTCTCAGAGCGGGCGGAGACGGCAAGCGCGGGGGATTACAGACCCGCGGCTTCGCGCAGCTGCTGCGCTTTATCAGTCTGCTCCCACGGGAAGTGTTCGCGACCGAAGTGACCGTAAGCGGCGGTTTCTTTATAGATCGGCTTCAGCAGATCCATCATCTGGATCAGACCGTAAGGGCGCAGGTCGAAGAACTCGCGCACCAGCAGCGTGAGCTGTTCGGTTGACACTTTCTCGGTGCCGAAGGTTTCCACCATGATAGAGGTCGGTTCAGCCACGCCAATCGCGTAGGAGACCTGAATTTCACAGCGATCAGCCAGGCCAGCCGCCACGATGTTTTTCGCGACATAGCGTGCCGCATAAGCCGCTGAGCGATCCACTTTGGACGGATCTTTGCCGGAGAATGCGCCGCCGCCGTGGCGCGCCATTCCGCCGTAGGTATCAACGATGATTTTACGTCCGGTCAGACCGCAGTCGCCCATCGGGCCGCCAATAACAAAGCGACCGGTTGGGTTGATATGGTATTTGGTGCTGGCGTTGATCCACTCTGTTGGCAGTACCGGCTTGATGATCTCTTCCATCACCGCTTCGCGCAGATCGGCCTGAGAGATATCTTCTGCATGCTGAGTAGACAGCACGACCGCGTCGATACCGACAATTTTTCCGCCGTCATACTGGAACGTGATCTGGCTTTTCGCATCCGGGCGCAGCCACGGCAGCGTGCCGTTTTTACGCACTTCCGCCTGACGCTGCACCAGACGGTGCGCATAGGTCACGGGAGCAGGCATCAGCACGTCGGTTTCATTGGTGGCGTAACCAAACATCAGGCCTTGGTCGCCGGCGCCTTGCTCCAGCGGATCGGTACGGTCAACGCCCTGGTTGATGTCGGGAGACTGCTTACCGATAGCGCTCAGCACGGCGCACGAGTTGGCATCGAAGCCCATATCGGAATGAACATAGCCGATCTCACGTACGGTGTTGCGGGTGATCTCTTCGATATCAACCCATGCGCTGGTGGTGATTTCACCGCCCACCAGCACCATCCCGGTTTTTACGTAAGTTTCGCAGGCCACGCGCGCTTTTGGATCCTGTTCCAGGATGGCGTCCAGCACGGCGTCGGAGATTTGGTCAGCGATTTTATCAGGATGTCCTTCTGATACGGACTCAGATGTAAAAAGGTGTTTAGCCATTCTGTTCTTTACCTTACAAATGGTTTGAATTCGACTGCATAGCGTAAGTGGCCGGGCCGACTCGACGCCCCTTCAGGCAAAGCCGCGAGCAGTTAGGGAGGGAGGTGTCACGCACCTGCACCGCCTGATTGTTAGTCAGTTTAGATGGAAAACCATCTGGACGGCTATTTTAGGTTACTCTCCAGGCGGTTTTCCAGTGCTTTTTCTGATTCCGCATTTTTTATTGTGCCGCTTCTGGAACATTTTCCTGACACGCTCGCCGCGCTCCGACAAAGATTTTGCATTTCCAGCCGTCTGGTTGTATAAATCGCCGCTGCTAACAGCATGAAATGACGCTGCCGCGCGTCGCGCCGTCAGAACCCTTTTCTGACTTACACCGGAACCGCTTTTCGTTTGCCGATCGCAGACGTTGGAGGTGATGAAAACAATGAATCACACGTCTTCGCTTACCGGTTCATCGCGCAATGCCTGCGCGCTGGCACACCTTTCCCGTTTTGTTCTTCTCTCCCGTCACTGCAGGCTGTGTTGCGGTCATCATGCCGACACGTGCGCTGACTAAACTTTTCAGCCTTTATCGCGCCCAACCTTATTGAGCAAGAAAAACCGCTGACTTCGGCGGGATTTCACCGACTCGGACGGGGTGTTTTACACTTAGAATCAGTTTCAGCGATACGGGGTGGCGCGAAATGAGGCGATACTTACCCGGTTTTTACGCAAGAAAACTCGGAAACTTTTTCATATTTCAACGGAAAATTGAGGTTCGCGATGTCTGACGACATGAAGAATATCAAGGGTTCGTCAGCTGGCGAACAGGGTGCACTCCGCTCGATGCAGGAAGTGGCGATGAACGATCAAGAGGCCAGCCGTATGCTGCGCACCTACAACATCGCCTGGTGGGGCAACAACTATTACGACGTTAACGAGCTGGGTCACATCAGCGTATGCCCGGATCCCGATCAACCCGAGGTGCGCGTCGATCTGGCGAAGCTGGTTAAAGAGCGCGAGGCGGATGGACAGCGTCTGCCTGCGCTATTCTGCTTCCCACAAATTTTGCAGCACCGCTTGCGCTCGATCAACGCGGCCTTTAAGCGCGCGCGTGAATCTTACGGCTACAAAGGCGATTACTTCCTCGTTTACCCCATTAAGGTGAACCAGCATAAACGCGTGATTGAGTCGCTGGTGAACTCCGGCGAACCGCTCGGACTGGAAGCCGGTTCCAAGGCAGAACTGATGGCGGTGCTGGCCCACGCGGGTAAAACCCGCACGGTGATTGTCTGCAACGGCTACAAAGATCGCGAGTATATTCGTCTGGCGCTGATCGGCGAAAAGCTGGGGCATAAGGTTTACCTGGTTATTGAGAAAATGACTGAAGTGCGCCTGGTGCTGGAAGAGGCCGAGCGCCTCAACGTCATCCCCCGCCTCGGTATTCGCGCGCGTCTGGCGTCGCAGGGATCGGGCAAATGGCAGTCCAGCGGCGGCGAAAAATCCAAGTTCGGCCTGGCCGCTTCTCAGGTACTGCAGTTGGTCGACATCATGCGTAAAGCAGGGCGTCTTGACAGCCTGCAGCTGCTGCATTTCCACCTCGGCTCACAGATGGCCAATATTCGCGATATCGCGACCGGCGTGCGTGAATCGGCACGCTTCTACGTTGAGTTGGCGAAGCTGGGCGTTAACATCAAATGCTTTGACGTCGGCGGCGGTCTGGGCGTGGACTATGAAGGCACGCGCTCGCAGTCTGACTGCTCGGTAAACTACGGCTTGAACGAATACGCCAACAACGTGATCTGGGCGATTGGCGATGCCTGTGAAGAGCACGGTTTAGAGCACCCCACGGTGATCACCGAGTCCGGCCGCGCCGTGACCGCGCACCATACCGTGCTGGTCTCGAACATCATCGGCGTGGAGCGCAATGAATTCAGCACCCCGGTGGCCCCGGATGCCGATTCACCGCGTCCCATTCAGAGCCTGTGGAACACCTGGCAAGAGATGCACGAGCCGAGCGTGCGCCGCTCGCTGCGCGAATGGCTGCACGACAGCCAAATGGATCTGTTCGACATCCACACCGGTTACGCGTCTGGCACCTACGATCTTGGCCAGCGCGCCTGGGCGGAGCAGCTGTACCTCAGTATCTGTCACTATATCCAGCAGCATCTCGATCCAAGCAACCGCGCGCACCGTCCCATCATCGATGAGCTGCAAGAGCGCATGGCGGACAAAATTTACGTCAACTTCTCGCTGTTCCAGTCGATGCCGGATGCGTGGGGCATTGACCAGCTATTCCCAGTGCTGCCGCTGGAAGGGCTGAACAAAACGCCACAGCGCCGCGCGGTGCTGCTCGACATCACCTGTGATTCCGATGGCACTATCGACCACTACGTTGACGGTGACGGCATTGCCACCACCATGCCGATGCCGGAATACGACGTCGATAATCCACCGATGCTGGGCTTCTTTATGGTGGGCGCCTATCAGGAAATTCTCGGCAACATGCATAACCTGTTTGGTGACACCGAAGCGGTGGATGTCTTTGCCTTCCCGGACGGCAGCGTCGAGGTGCAGCTCTCCGACGAGGGCGATACCGTTGCCGATATGCTGGAGTACGTGCAGCTAAATCCCCGCGATCTCATGACGCTGTTCCGCGACCAGGTAACGCAGCAAAAGGACATTGACGAAAGCCTGCGCGCGCAGTTCCTTGAAGAGTTTGAGAGCGGCCTCTACGGCTACACTTACCTCGAAGACGAATAAGCGGTACTTGCCACGCAGTAACCGTTAAGGGCGCAGCGCAATGCGCCCTTTTTCTTAGCGGCAAATCACGCCTTGCTGATAAACCTTAAATACGCCGCCCGGCGACAGCATTTATATTTCAATGCATTGCTGAAAATCATCCGTTAATTAAGCGCAGCGCATCTGGCCTCGTGGTGGAATATCACTGGCTAACGCCATCGGCGCGCAGTGCTGCGGCGATCACAGTCCTTAAAAAGATTACAAAAATTTAAATATCTTCCCGTTCCTGGCGCAGCTCGCGTGAGACTTTTTTTAAGCGCTTTTTGGAAAATAAAGTTTTTTTTGTGAATAAAGTTAGAACAGGCGAAGAAAAAACGTCATGGCGTTTTTTGTTTTTTATGTGAATGAAAATAAACGATTAATTTATTATTTCCGCTGTCACATCCCATATTCCTATCGGTCTTAGCTAAGATTTTTCTTGCTTTTTGTGAGGCAAAAAGAAATTTACTCGTGTAATTAATAGGTTTTAACAATTGAATTTCTGCAATGCGGGGTTTTAAATCTATTTTTCAAAGCGGAAATTCTACGTTAGTCTTTTGTTAAGACGTAAGTTTTATCGATGTTTTTAAGGCGTATTTTGTCAGCCGCTCGCGCGGTCAGCCTTGCCGTCAATGTGGGGAAATAAGCGCGAAACATCCTAAGGCTTATTTCACGGATGCTCAAAAAGCGTATATTCCGCCCGTGCCCGCTGGAAGTCTGGGGACTTCCTTCGACAGTACGGAGAAAAAAATTATAAAGCTTCAGCCTGTGCTTCATCAGGCGCTCTACTGTCGGCGTTCTGCCGATAATAAATGGTTTCTCTTCCTTCACCAGATCGGAAAAGTTATTCAGTTTTACCACTGCGGGTTGTTACAGAATTGGATTGTGGTGTGGATGACGCTATTGCCGCCCGTGTTTTTAGGGCCAATTAAATGTCGTTAAATCAGGCAGGCCTGTTTTAACGTATTGCGAAATATTCACTTCACCCCGCGCGCAATTTATCGCGCCGCGCTGTTGCAACACCTTGACGTGACGTATATCACCGTCGCCCGCTGTGGCGTAATGACTTTGGTCCCGGTTATTCCAACCAGACGCGATGTAATGCCCAAATATCGATGCTCGCCCGAATGGAAAACGGGTTTGCGAACGCCCGCGACGGCATTCTCAGTGCATCTTGCACGGTTTTTTGGCATCTGGATCCGGACGCTGCTGCGTGGTGCGCCTGCGGAATACGCACCGATATTTTACGCGCACTTAGCCCAAGGTTATAAATTAACTATTTGATTTTAATAACATTTGTTTTGTTGGGGCGGTTCTCGCCGCGGGTATAGCGCAAGGCGGTCGCGTCATCATGAATACGCGTTGCTGGCGTGAGACGCGCAACCTTCACTCCCTTACCGGATGTTGGCTACAGGCGATGTCATTGTATTGATGAGGTCGTTCAGGAGAAGCAATAAATAACAGGGCGTTATTTATTGGAAAAGCCGGTTTCTGCGGAAGCCCGGTACGTTTTTATTAATTCTGATAACCACGCGGGATGTCAATAATATGAACAATATCTCTGTCACGTCTAAAGGTGGAACCATTGCGTCTGAGTTCAGCGGCAGCCAGGTTAATTTAACGGCGCCGAGCGTGGTTAAAGTTCATCTTAATCGTGTTGATGTTCAATCTTTTACACGCAGCGGCAATGATTTAATTATCACAAAAAATTCAGGTGAGAAGATTGTTATTCAACACTTCTACTCCACTGACGGCGACAGCGATCTGGTGCTGGAAGACGATCGCGGGGCGCTCTGGTGGGTAGAAGATCCCGCGACGGAAGGTTTTCAGTATGTCTCCATCGACAGCACCGAAGGGCTGTTAGCTGAAAACATCACCAATACCGGGACGATCACCGCCTTCGGTATCGGTGGTGCCGCACTGGCAGGATTGGGCGCGGCCTTTGCTGGCGGTGGTGGCGGCGGTGGTGGCGGTGGTGACAACGCTGGCACGGCACCGGGCGACGGCGGCACGGCACCGGGCAACGGCGGCACGGCACCGGGCAACGGCGGCACGACGCCGGGCGATGGCGGCACGACGCCGGGCGACGGCGGCACGGCACCGGGCGATGGCGGTACGACGCCGGGCGACGGCGGCACGACGCCGGGCGGCGGCACAACGACGCCCCCCAGTGCAGTGACCAACCTTGCGATCAGCGACAGCGTCGGGCCGATTCGCGGTGCGATCGTGAACGGCACGACCACAGATGACAACCGGCCGGTGCTAAGCGGCAACGCGACGCCGGGCACGCTAGTCAATGTTTACGACGGCGGCACGCTGCTCGGCAGCGCGGTCGTCGGGGCTAACGGCACCTGGCAGTTCACCGTGCCCACGCTGGCGGATGGGGCGCACAGCCTCACCACGGTCGTCACCGACAGCGCCGGTAATGCCAGCGCGCCGGGTGCGCCGGTCAACTTTACGGTGGACACACAGCCCCCCACGGCGGCGACCGATCTTGCGCTGAGCGGCGACAACGCCAGCAGCATCCCGCCTAACGCCACGACCACCGACAATACGCCAGTCCTGAGCGGACGCGGTGAGCCCGGCAGCGTGGTGCAAATTTATGATGGCACCACGCCGATTGGCTCTACGACGGTGGATGGCAACGGTAACTGGGCCTTTACCACTCCGGCGTTAAGTAACGGCGCGCACAGCCTGTACGTGACCTTAACCGACGCGGCGGGCAACGTCAGCGCCCCCTCCGCCAGCTGGGATTTCACCGTGCAGGCGAATCTGCCCAACGCCACCTCGCCGCTGGAGATCACGGCAGATTCCGGTCCCGCGCTGGTACCGCTCGGTAACGGCAGCAGCACGTCGGACAGCACCCCCACGCTGAGCGGTTTAGCCAGCCCCGGCGCGCTTATTGCGATCTATAACGGCAGTACCCTGCTCGGCACCGCCATCGCGGGCAGCAACGGGCAGTGGATTTTCACCCCGGACGCGCTGGCAGATGGCACCTACGCGCTCTCCGCCACCGTTACAGATACCAGCGGCAACGTCACGCAAACGCCCGTATTGGTGATCACCGTGGATACCGTGGCACCGACGTCAGCAAGCGGTGTGATCGTCAGTGATAACGACAGCGGTACGGTGCAGCCTATAGCGGCAGGCGGCGCGACCAACACCACCACGCCGGTGCTCAGCGGCAGCGCCGAACCGGGCAGCACGGTGACCGTTCGCGATGGCGATACGGTGCTGGGCACCGCGTTAGTCGGCAGTAACGGTCGCTGGAGTTTCACCACGCCGTCGCTGTCAGAGGGCAACCACAACCTGACGACAACCGTGACCGATGCGGCGGGCAACGTCAGTCCGGCTTCCGATCCGCTGAGTTTCACGGTCGATACGCTGCCACCACAGGCGGCAGACGCGCTGGTGGTCAGTGACAACGTTGGCGCCGTGACCGGCCCGCTGACCTCGGGCGACACCACCGATGACAGCACGCCTACGTTGAGCGGCACGGCGGAAGCCAACGGCATTGTTCGAATCTACGATGGCAGTACGCTGCTCGGCAGCACCGCCGCCGATGCGCAGGGCAACTGGTCTTTCACCTCGCCCGCGCTGAGCAACGGCGCACACGCGCTGAGCGTTACCGTCACCGATGCGGCGGGCAACGTCAGTGCCGCCACGTCAGCCTTTGACCTCACGGTGGTGGCCGACGTGCCGCCTACCACCAGCTCGCTGCAGGTCACCGATGACAGCGGCAGCACGCTCAACATCTTGACGGCAGGCAGCAGCACGCAAGATACCACGCCGGTACTCAGCGGCCTCGCGGCAGCGGGCGTGCTGGTGACGCTGTATAACGGCACCACGGTGCTGGGCAGCGCGATCGCCGATGCCAGCGGACAGTGGCGCTTTACGCCTGCCGCACCGCTGGCGAACGGCACCTATGCGTTCCATGCCGTCGCCGACGACGGCACGGGCAATACCACGGATTCGATCACCCTCAACATCACCATTGATACTGTCCCGCCCGCAGCGGCAAATAATCTGCAACTGAGCAGCAGCAACGGCAGCATCGTCACCCCGGTGGACAACGGCGGCACCACGGGCAGTAACGTTGTAACGCTGGGCGGAAGCGCAGAACCGGGCGCGACGGTGGTGGTGAGCGACGGTAGCACGGTGCTCGGCAGCGCCGTGGTGGACAGCAGCGGCAACTGGCGCTTCACCACGCCCGCGCTCAGCGAAGGGGCGCACAGCCTCACCACCACCGTCACTGACGCAGCCGGTAACACCAGCGCCGCCACCACCCCGCTCACGTTCAGCGTGGACAACACGCCGCCCGCAGCGGTCAGCGATCTGGTGGTCACCGATGATGTGGGGACGGAGCAGGGCCCGCTGACTTCTGGCGACGTCACGGATGACAACACGCCCACCCTGAGCGGCAGCGGTGAACCCGGCGCGCTGCTGGCGATCTACGACGGCGGCACGCTGCTGGGCAACACCACCGTCGGCCTCGACGGCCGTTGGACGTTTACCACGCCCGCGCTCAGCAACGGCAACCATACTTTCACCCTCACCGCCACCGACGCGGCAGGCAACCTTGGCCCGGCCAGCGCGCCCTTTGTGGTGAATATCGAAGCCGATCTCCCGACGCCGACCCGCGCGCTGCAACTGCTGGATGACAGCGGGAATACGGTTCAGGAGCTGTTCGACGGCGGTAGCACCAATGTCACCTCGCTGGCGTTGACAGGGCTGGTCGGCGCGGGTAATACCGTGACGCTGTATGACGGCGCCACGCTGCTGGGCAGCACCGTGGCGGGCAGCAATGGCCGCTGGGCGTTTCGTCTCAACGCGCTGTTCCAGGGCCTGCACAGCATTCGTGGCACCGTGACCGACGCGCAGGGCAACACCACGGACACGCTTCTGCTGACGTTTACCGTGGACAGCATTGCCCCGGATGCGGCCACGAATCTAGTGCTAACGGACGATACCGGCAGTACGGCGGTGTCGATTGCCGCAGGCGGCCTCACCAAAGATCCTACGCCGGTGTTGAGCGGCACGGCAGAGGCGGGCAGCCTCATTACCGTGCGCGACGGCGGGGTGCTGCTGGGCAGCGTGGTGGTCAATAGCGCAGGCAACTGGAGCTTTGCCTCACCCGCACTGGCGGACGGCAGCCACAGTCTGACGGCTACCGTTAGCGATGCGGCGGGTAATGTCAGTCCGCCGACCGCGCCGCTGGCGTTTACCGTGGACAGCACCGCGCC
Organism: uncultured Pantoea sp.; assembly: GCA_913778495.1. GTDB lineage: Bacteria > Pseudomonadota > Gammaproteobacteria > Enterobacterales > Enterobacteriaceae > Pantoea. The sequence continues at coordinate 62,656 of CAJYVD010000027.1, read as the reverse complement.
TGCCGCCGCCAGCAATCTGGTGGTCAACGATGACGTCGGCAGCAGCACGGGGCCGCTGACGTCGGGCACCACCACGGACGACAGCACGCCGACCCTGAGCGGCACGGCGGAAGCGGGCAGCGTGGTACGCATCTATGACGGCGGCGTGCTGTTGGGATCGGTCACGGCCGCCAGTGACGGCAGCTGGCGTTTCACGCCGGATGCGCCGATGACCAACGGCCAGCACGATCTCACCACCACCGTCACCGACGCGGCGGGCAACGTCAGTCCGGCTTCACCGGCGTTCACGCTCAACATCGACGCGGGTGTACCCGTGACCAACGAGCTGATCGTGATCTCGGACGACAGCGGCAGCACCTATGTGCAGCTACTCAATAATTCCAGCACCAACGACAATACGCCGATTGTCAGCGGTCAGTCCGGGGCGGGATTCCTGATCGTTATCTACAACGGCACGGTGGAATTGGGCACCGCCACGGCAGACGCCAACGGCCAATGGGTCTTTACGCCAGCGGCGCTGAGCGACGGCACCTATGCGTTCCGCGCTACCGCCACCGATCCCGCTAGCGGGGCCGCCAGCGATACGCCGACGCTCACCGTCACTATCGATACCGTTGCGCCGGATGCGCCAACCAGCGTAAGCGTTAACGACGGTAATAGCGCGCCGCTGCCGGATGGCAGCAGCACCAACACCAATACCCTGACGCTCAGCGGCAGCGGTGAAGCCGGCGGCACGGTCACCGTCGCCGATGAGAACGGCGTGATCGGCACCGTGACCGTGGATAACAGCGGCAATTGGTCGTTCACGACTCCAGCGCTCAGTGACGGCAATCACAATCTGGTCGCCACCGTGACCGATGCCGCAGGCAACACCGGCGCTGCGTCCGCGCCCGTCAGCGTCACGATTGATACCGTGATCCCGACGGTAGCGGAAAACCTCCAGCTCACTAACAGCGGCGGCACGCCGATTGCCGCAGGCGGCGTCACCAACGACACCGCGCCAGTGCTCAGCGGCCTGGCGGAACCAGGTAGCACCGTTACCGTCTCTGACGGCGGCGCCGTGCTGGGTACGGCGGTGGTGAACGGCGACGGTAGCTGGCAGTTTACGCCCAGTCCCGCGCTCAGCGAGGGTGCACACAGCCTGACCGCGACCGTGACCGATGCCGCAGGCAACCTTGGCCCGACCACTGTACCGCTGTTGATCACCATCGACATTACGCCACCCGCTGCCGCGAGTGCGATTCAGGTTAGCAACGATAGCAGCGGCACGGCGCAGCCTGTCACCGCGGGTGGATCGACGAATGATGTGACGCCGCTGCTCAGCGGCCGGGCCGAGCCGGGCAGCACCGTCAACCTGTTTGATGGCACCACGCTGCTGGGTACCGCGACCGTGGGCAACGACGGTAACTGGACATTCAGTTCACCTGTGCTGGCCGATGGCCCACACAGTCTGACCACCACGGTCACCGACGTGGCAGGCAACACCGGCCCCGCGTCTGACGCCTTCGTCTTTACCGTGGATACCTCGGCACCGGCTGCGCCTGGCGGCGTTCAGCTCAGCAATGACAGCGGCACCACGCCGGTGGCCATTGCGCCGGGCGCGACCACCAACGACGCTACGCCGGTCCTCAGTGGCACGGCGGAAGCGGGCAGCACGGTAATTGTCTACGACGGTAACGCCGCGCTCGGCAGCGTTGTTGTCGGCAGCGGCGGCAGCTGGAGCTTTACCACGCCCGCGCTGGCGGAAGGCGCCCACAGCTTGAGCGCGACCGTGACCAGCGCGGCGGGCAACACCGGCGCACCGTCGGCGCCGTTCGCCATTACCGTCGACACGACGCCGCCGGCGGCAGCGGGGGCGCTGCAGTTAAGCAATGACAGCAGCGGTACGCTGGTGCCTATCGCCGCAGGCTCAACCACCAATGACACCACGCCCGTATTGAGCGGCACGGCGGAGGCGGGCGCTACCGTTACGGTACGCGATAACGGCACGGTGCTGGGCACGGCGCTGGTGGATGCGGCGGGGAACTGGCAGTTCACCACCGCGCCGCTGAACGCGGGTGCGCACAGTTTCACGGCCACGGTTACCGACGCGGCAGGCAACAGCGGCCCCACCTCGGCGGCCATCCCGTTCAACCTGGATACCACCCAGCCTGCACCCGCCAGCAATCTGCTGCTGGTTAACGATCAAAACGGCAACGCCGTACCCATTACCAATGGCTTTACCAATGACACGACGCCGGTGTTAAGCGGCACGGCCGCCGTGGGCAGCACGGTGACGGTACTTGACGGCACCACCGTGCTCGGCACCGTCACGGTCGGCGCTGGCGGCAACTGGAGTTTTACCGCGCCAACCTTAACGCAGGGGGCGCACAGTCTCACCACCACCGTCACCAGCGCGGCGGGCAACGTCAGTGAGCCCAGCGCGCCGCTGGCGTTTACCGTGGATACGCAAGCGCCGAGCGCCGCGCAGGATCTGGCGTTGAACAACGACGCGGGCGAGGCGATCCCCGCAGGAAGTGCCACCCGCGACACCACGCCGACCCTGAGCGGTACGGCGGAAGCGGGCAGCACGGTCACGCTGATTGATAACGGCAGCACGGTGCTGGGCAGCGCCGTGGCCGATCAGGACGGCAATTGGCAGATCACGCCGCTGGCACCGTTGAGTGAAGGGGCGCACAGTTTGACCGCCAGCGTCACCGATCCCGCAGGCAATGTGAGCGCGGCTTCTTCTGCGGTGAGCGTGATCGTGGACACCACCGCGCCAGCGGAGGCGGCGAACATAGCGCTCAGCAGCGACAGCAGCGGTACGCAGCAGCCCGTTGCCGCCAACGGGGCGACCAACGACACGACGCCGATCCTGACGGGCACCGCCGAGGCTGGCGGTATCGTGACGGTCAGTAATGGCACCGCCGTGCTGGGCTCTGCCGTCGTCGATCCCGCGGGCAATTGGCGCTTTACGCCGGACGCACCGCTCAGCGAAGGTGACTACAGCCTGACCGTGACCGTCACGGACGCTGCGGGCAACGTGGGACCCGCCAGCAGTCCGATCGCCTTTACCGTGGATACCACGCCGCCGCCTGCGGCCGTGGGGCTTGCCCTGAACAACGACAGCGGCACCATACCGCAGCCGATTGCGGCCAATGGCTTTACCAATGACACCACGCCGGTGCTCAGCGGCACGGCGGAAGAGGGCAGCGTGGTTACGGTGCGCGACGGCACAACCGTGCTGGGCTCCACCGTGGCAGGCAGCGGGGGCGCATGGAGCTTTACCTCGCCCGCGCTGAGCCAGGGCTTGCACAGCCTGACCGCAACCGTGACCGACACGGCGGGCAACAGCAGCGATCCGTCTGCGCCGTTTGCCTTCACGGTAGACACCCAGGCGCCGGACGTCGCCAGTGGCCTGCAGCTCAGTAATGACAACAGCGGCAGCGACGTGCCGATTGCGCAGGGTGGCCGGACCAACGACACCACGCCGGTGTTGAGCGGCACGGCGGAAGCCAACAGCCTGATCGTCGTGCGCGATAATAATCAGGTCCTGGGCAGCGTGGTGGCGGGCACCGACGGCAACTGGCGCTTTACGCCGACCACGCCGCTGGCGGAGGGGGCGCACAGCTTCACCGCCACGGTCAGCGACGCGGCGGGCAACGCCAGCGCGCCGTCCGCCGCGCTGGACTTTACCGTGGATACCACGGTGCCGGACCAGCCAGCCGACCTCACCTTAAGCAGCAATCTGGGCATCACGCCTGTGATCATCGACGCGGGTGACGTGACCAACGACGCCAATCCGCTGCTCACGGGCACGGCGGAAGCGGGCAGCACGATCACTGTCCGCGACGCGAGCGCGGTGCTGGGCACGGCGATCGCCGACAGCAACGGCAACTGGCGCTTTACGCCGGATGCGCCGCTGGGGGAAGGCGCGCACAGCCTGACGGCCACGGTCACCGACCTGGCGGGGAACAGCGGCACGCCTTCTGCCGCGCTGGCCTTTACGGTGGATACCGTGGCGCCGGAAGCGGCAAGCGAGGTCATCGCGCAGGACGGCGCGGGGAATACGCTGACGAGCATTACGAATGACAGTACCCCGACCCTGAGCGGTCTTGCCGAAGCCGGTGGAACCGTCGTGGTTTACGATGGCACCACCGTGCTTGGCAGCGTCCAGGCCGACGCCACCACGGGGGCATGGCGCTTTACCACACCGGTGCTGACCGACGGCGGCCACAGCCTCAGCGTGCAGGTCATCGACGCTGCGGGCAATGTGAGCCCGTCCAGCGATGTCTTTACGCTGACGGTGGACACCCGCATCCCGGAGGCGGGCGGCTTAAGCGTCAGCATTCCCGGCGGCACGGGCGAGGTGCCGATTGCCGATAACGGCTATGCCAACGTCGATACGCCGGTGCTGAGCGGCACCACCGTGGCGAACGGGCTGGTGACGATCTACGACGGCACCACGGCGATCGCCAGCGTCACCGCTGACGCGCAGGGCGCGTGGCGTCTGACCAGTCCGGCGTTGAGCGAGGGCCCGCACGCGCTCGCCATCACCGTGACGGACGTGGCGGGCAATGTGAGCCCTGCGTCAACGCCCTTCACCCTGAATATCGATACCGTCACGCCGGATGTCGCCAGCGACATCACGTTGAATAACGACGCCGGCAGCGCCCTGGTGCCGATTACGGCGGGCGGTGTCACCAACGACACCACGCCGCAGATCAGCGGCAGCGCGGAAGTCGGTAGCGTGGTGCGCATCTACGACGGCTCAACGCTACTGGGCTCGGTGACCGCAGACAGCAGCGGCAGCTGGAATTTCGTTACCGATACGCTGAGTCAGGGCACACACGCTCTGAGCACCACGGTCACTGACGCGGCAGGTAACGTCAGCGACAACAGCCCTGCGATCACCTTTAATGTCGACAGCGTGGCGCCGGGCGTGGCCACCGACATTGCGCTGGTGAACAACAACGGCGCGACGCCGCAGCCCATCACCAACACCGGCGTCACCAACGACAGCACGCCGGAGCTGAGCGGGCAGGCCGAGGCGGGCAGCACCGTGATTGTCTATGATGGCAGCACGGTAGTGGGAAGTACCACAGCGGATGCGCTGGGCGCATGGCGTTTCACCCCGACGCTGACCGACGGCACCCACGCGCTTAGCGTGGTGGTGCGTGACGCCGCCGGAAACAGCAGCATTCCCAGCGCGTCACTCACCGTGACCGTCGACACCGCCGCCCCGCCAGCGGCCAGCAATTTGGTGCTGACCAATGACATTGGCGGTGGCGCGCTGACCATCCCGAACGGCGGACTCACCAACGACAGCACGCCGGTGGTGAGCGGCACGGCGGTCGCCAATGCGCTGGTGCAGGTGTATGAAGGCACTACAGTCGTTGGCTCTGCCACGGCGGACGCCGACGGTAACTGGCGCGTTACCACCAGTACGCTGTCCGATGGGACGCACACGCTCAGCATCACGGTCACCAATCCGGTGGGCAACGTGAGCGCCGCCGCCTCGGTTTCCCTCACGGTTGATACCTCCACGCCGGCGGCACCGGCCTCGTTTGACGTGTATAACGATACTGGCACGGTGTTGGTCGAGGCGGTCAATGGCGACGGCTATGCCACGGACAGCACGCCTGTGCTGCTGGGAACCGGCGTAGCGGGCACCACCATCAACGTGTTTGACGGCGGCACTCTGCTGGGCACCGCGCGCGTCGATGGCAGCGGCGCGTGGCGCTTTGACGCGCCTGCGCTGCTTGATGGGCCGCACAGCCTGGCTATATCGGTCACCAACGCGGCGGGCACCACCGGCGCGCTGTCGGCGGCGGTGGCCTTTACGCTGGATACCGTTGCGCCGGAGGCAGTGAGCCAGCTCGCCGTTACGGATAACGTGGGCGGCAGCACCGGCGATCTGATCTCCGGCGCCACCACAGATGACAGCACCCCGACGTTTAGCGGCCAGGCGGAGAGTGGCAGCGTGGTACGGGTGTATGACGGCACCACCTTGCTTGGCACGGCGACGGCGGACGGCGACGGCGTTTGGACGTTCACGCCCGGCGCGCTGGCCAACGGCACACACAGCTTTACCTTCACGGCAACGGACGCCGCAGGCAATGTCAGTGCGGTCAGTGCGCCCGCGTTTGATCTCAACGTGCAGGCTGATTTGCCCGCTGCCACCACCACGCTGCAGCTGTTCGACCAGAGCGGCAGTGCCCTGGTGACGCTGACAGACGGCGCGTACACCCAAGACAATACGCCGGTGCTAAGCGGCCTCACCACCGCGGGCTACACGGTGCAGATCCTCGACGGCAATGAGGAGCTTGGCGTGGTCACGGCCGACGCCAACGGGCAGTGGACCTTTACGCCCGCCGCGCTCAGTGAAGGACCGCACGCTATGTCGGTGATTGTCAGCGATGGCGCAGGCAACGATGTGCAGTCGCCGGTCACCAACATCATCGTGGATACCGTCGTGCCCACTGCGGTCACCGATCTGACCGCCGTGAATAACAGCGGAACCACGCCGGTTGAGATTGTGGCCAACAGCATTACTAACGTCACCTCGCCCGAGCTGGCTGGAACAACAGAAGCTAACGCGCGGGTTACGGTGTATGACGGCGACACGGTGATTGGCTCTACCCTCGCCGACGCGGCAGGTGCGTGGCGCTTTAGCGTGCTTCGGCTTGCCCAAGGCGGCCATGCGTTAAGCGTCAGCGTGACCGATGCGGCGGGTAATGTCGGCCCGCGTTCTGCGGCGCTGGCGTTTACCGTCGACAGCGTGGCGCCCGACGCGGCGTCGCCGATTGTCACGAACGGCAACAGCAACACGCCGGTGGTTAACGGCGGCGTGTTGAACGACAGCACGCCACAGCTGAGCGGCACCACCGAAGCAAACGCCATCGTCACCCTGTATGACGGCACCACGGCGATCGGCTCCACCACCGCCAACGCGGCGGGCGCGTGGAGCTTCACGCCAACGCAAGCGCTGAGCGAGGGCCCCCACGCGCTCACGCTGCGCGTCACGGACGTGGCCGGCAACATCAGCGCCCCGTCTGCGGCGATCAATGTGGTGGTTGATACCGTTGCGCCTGCGGCGGTCACGCTGACGCTCAGCAATAATCAAGGCAGTACGCCGCTGCCGATTGAGGCCAGCGGTATCACCAACGACAGCACGCCGCAGCTTAGCGGCACGGCAGAGGCGGGCAGCGTGGTCAGCATTTACGATGGCACCGCGCTGCTGGGCACGGTGACGGCAGGCAGCAATGGCGCGTGGAGCTTTACCACCGGCACGCTGGTTGACGGCCCGCACACCCTGAACGTGACCGCCACTGACGCGGCGGGCAACGTTAGCCCGAACGCCGCCATCGCCTTTACCGTGGACACCACCGCCCCGGCGGCGGTGCTGGATCTGCGCGTCACGGACAATGTCGGCAGCATCGTCGGCGACCTGGTGAGCGGGGCGATCACCGATGACGCCACGCCAACCCTGAGCGGCACGGCGGAAGCTAACGCTGTGGTCAGCATCTTCGACGGTAGCACGCTGCTGGGATCGATCACCGCAGGCGGCGACGGCGCGTGGAGCTTTACCCCTGTACCGCTAAGCAACGGCCCGCACGCCCTGAGCGTGACGGTGCGCGATGCCGCCGGTAACGTCAGCGCAGCCTCCGCGACGGTGACGATCACCGTGGATACCGTGGCACCGAACGCCACCACGCTGGCGATTGCCAACGATCTCACGGGTGTCTCTATTCCTGACGGCGGCATCACCAATGACGCCACGCCGGTGCTGAGCGGCTCGGCGGAAGCGGGAAGCGTGGTGACGATCTTTGATGGCGCGACGCAGCTGGGCACGGTCACCGTGGATGAGCTGGGCGCGTGGAGCTTTACCACCGGCACGCTCAGTCAGGGCGCGCACGTGCTGAGCGCCACCGTGACGGATGCGGCGGGCAATGTCAGCGGCACTACCTCGGCCACCATCGCGGTCGATACCGTTGCGCCCGCAGCCATTGCCGATTTGGTCCTGCTCAATAATAACGGCAGCTCGCCAGTCGCCATTGTTGCCAATGGTCTCACCAACGACAGTACGCCGCGCCTGAACGGCACGGCAGAAGTGGGCAGCGTGGTCAGTATTTACGACGGCACGACGTTACTGGGCACGGTCACGGCGGGCAGCGGTGGCGCATGGAGCTTTATCACCAGCGCGCTGGCTGACGGCCTGCATACCCTCAACGTTACGGCCACCGATGCGGCGGGCAACGTGAGCGCGAACGCCGCCGTGACCTTTACCGTGGATACCACCGCCCCGGCGGCGGTGAGCGACCTGCGCGTCACGGACAACGTGGGCAGCATCGTCGGCGATCTGGTGAGCGGGGCGATCACCGATGACGCCACGCCAACCCTGAGCGGTACGGCGGAAGCCAACGCGGTGGTCAGCGTGTACGACGGCACCACGCTCCTTGGCACGGTCACCGCAGGCGGCGACGGGGCATGGAGCTTTACCACAGCGGCGCTGAACAACGGCGCCCACGCGCTGAACGTCACGGTGCGCGACGCGGCGGGCAACGTCAGCGCGCCATCGGCCACGGTGGCGATCACCGTGGATACCGTGGCACCGGCAGCGGCGACGCTGGCGATCACCAATGACGTCACCGGCGCGCTGGTGTCGAACGGCGGCCTCAGCAGTGACACCACGCCGACGCTGAGCGGCACGGCGGAGGCCAACAGTCGGGTATCCATCTATGACGGCAGTACGCTGCTGGGCACCGCCACCGTGAGCAGCGGCGGTACCTGGAGTTTCGTTACTCCCGCACTGAGTCAGGGAGCGCACGCCCTGAACGTTACCGTCACGGATGTGGCAGGCAACGTCAGCGGCACCACCTCCGCATCGGTGATCGTTGATAGCGTGGCCCCGGCGGCGGTGAGCGGCCTGCTGGCGTTCAACAACACCGGCAGCACGGCGGTGGGTATTCCCGGCGGCGGTGTCACCAACGACAGCACGCCGCTGCTCACCGGCAGCGGCGAAGTAGGGGCGCGCGTCAGCGTGTACGATGGCGCGACGCTGCTCGGCACCACCACGGTGGGCAGCAACGGCAGCTGGAGCTTTATCACGACCGCCCTGAACAACGGTCTGCATACGCTTAACGTTACGCAGACCGACGCGGCGGGCAACGTCAGCGCTGCGGCTTCAACGGTGTTGACAGTCGATACCGTGGCCCCTGCGGTCAGTGCGCTGATCGTGACCGATGACAGCGGCACCAATCCGGTGGCGCTGGTCAACGGCGCGTTCACGCGCGACAGCACGCCGGTACTCAGCGGCACCGCCGAGGCCAACGCAATTGTCACGATATACGACGGCAGCACGGCGCTGGGATCGGTCACGGCGGGCAGCAGCGGCGCGTGGAGCTTTACCACGGCGGCACTGAGCAACGGCGCCCACGCGCTGAACGTCACGGTGCGCGACGCGGCGGGCAACGTCAGCGCGCCATCGGCCACCGTGGCCATTACCGTAGACACCGTGGCGCCAGCAGCGGCGACGCTGGCGATCACCAATGACGTCACCGGCGCGCTGGTGCCGAACGGCGGCCTCAGCAATGACACCACGCCGACGCTGAGTGGCACGGCGGAGGCCAACAGTCGGGTATCCATCTACGACGGCAGCACGCTATTGGGCACTGCGATTGCCGGTAGCAGCGGCAGCTGGAGCTTCACCACGCCGGTGCTGGGCCAGGGTGCGCATGCACTGAGCGTTACCGTCACGGATGCGGCAGGCAATGTCAGCGGCGCCACCGCGGCCTCAGTGATCGTGGACAGCGTGGCGCCGGCGGCAGTGACCGGGCTGCTGGCGTTCAACAACAACGGCAGCACGGCGGTGGGCATTCCCGGCGGCGGACTCACCAACGACAGCACGCCGCTGCTTACCGGCAGCGGTGAAGTGGGCGCCCGCGTCAGCGTGTACGACGGCGCGACGCTGCTCGGCACCACCACGGTGGGCAGCAACGGTAGCTGGAGTTTCACGACCTCCGCGCTGGGCAACGGCCTGCACACGCTTAACGTCACGCAGACCGACGCGGCGGGCAACGTCAGCGCCACGGCGTCAACGGTATTGACGGTGGATACCGTGGCCCCGCTGGCCAGCTCGCTGACCATCGTCGACGACAGCGGCACCAATCCGGTCACGCTGGTCAACGGCGCGTTCACGCGCGACACCACGCCGGTGCTCAGCGGCACCGCCGAAGCCAACGCCCTCGTCACGGTGTACGACGGTAGCACGGTGCTGGGATCGGTCACGGCGGGCAGCAGCGGCGCGTGGACCTTTACCCCCGCCGCGCTGGCCAATGGCGTGCACGTGCTGAGCACCACCGTGACCGACAGCGCGGGCAATGTCAGTACCGGCAACGCCACGGCCAGCGTCACCGTGGATACGGTGGCCCCGGCGGCGGTCGGCGGGCTGGCGATCAATACTGCGGGTACGCTGGTCAGCGGCAGCGGGGAAGTGGGCGCAGTGGTGACGGTGCGTGACAGCAACGGCGCCTCGCTCGGCACGGCAACGGTAGGCAGCGGCGGTACCTGGTCGGTGTCACTTAGCACGCCGCAAATTACCGGCGCCAGCCTGTCGGTGGTGCAAACCGATCGCGCGGGTAATACCTCGGCGTCGGCCAGCCTGCTGGGGGCGATCCGCGTGATCGCCACCAACGACGTGAACGAGGTGGATTATGTGACGACCAGCGGGCTGCTCAATAACGGCAGCACCAACTACAACAGTACCGCACTGCTGAGCGCCAACTTATTGAATACCGTCAGTGCCAGCGTGCTGAGCAGCACCAACGCCTATCTCTTCAATGTAGGGGCGGGTGACAGCCGCTCGGTAACGCTGCACGGCACGGTCACCAGCCTGGTGTCGCTCACCGCCAACTACACGCTTTACCTGTATAAGCAGAATGCGGACGGCAGCTGGTCGCTGCAAACCAGTAACGCTAACTACATTCAATCGTTCCTGTCATTGGGTACGCAATCCGGCGCCAACATCACCTACAGCAACCTGAACACCGGGCGCTATGCGGTGCTGCTGGGCACCAGTAACGGCGTGGCTGCGCTCCCGGCCACCACTATCAGCACCACCAGCGATATCACGACGCTGGCGGTGACGGTGGCGGCGAGCGTTACCGGCAATCTGCTGGCCAATGACACCAGCTCGCTGGCGGGCACAATACCCACCGGCACGGCGGTGAGCAGCGTCACGGGCAACGTGATCGCCGCCACCGGGAACACGGTGATCACCTCCAGCTACGGCACGCTGACGCTGGATGCGAAAGGCAATTACACCTACACCCTCAAGGCCGGATTAGACGTGGATACCTTGCCTGCCAGCGACGTCTTCACCTACTCGGTGCGCGACGCCAGCGGCGCAGTCACCTCGGCCAACTTGACCATCACGCTGCACAACGGCCTGACGGTGAACACCTTTATGACGCAAAGCCTGCGGGTGGAGAGTGAGGCGCTGAGCGTGCATGACGCCAGCGGCAGCATCTACGGCGACAGCACCGCCAGCCACAGCGGAACCTTGAGCATTACTAATGAACAGGGTGAGGTCACGCTGGTGAACAGTGTGGGTACCACGCAGATCGCGGGTGTGTACGGCGTGCTGAGTATCGCCGCTGACGGCAGCTATACCTACACGCTGAACGCCGGCGTTGACGGGCAGACTCTGACGCATAAAGAGGTGTTTAACTACACGCTGACGGCGGCAGACGGCACCCTGAGCAGCCAGCAGTTCAGCATCGATCTGCACCCCACCATTGAGGGCACATCGGTCGCGGACACGCTAACCAGCGGCGCCTATGATGACGTCATTACGGCGGGAGCCGGCGCCGATACGCTGGTGTATCACCTGCTGGCCAATGCCGACGCCACCGGCGGCAACGGGCACGACAGCTGGACGGACTTTAGCGTGGCGCAGGGTGACAAAATCGACATTAGCGATCTGCTGATCGGTTGGAATGATTCCAACAGTAATGTTAATGATTTCGTCAAAGTCGATCATACTCCAGAGGGAAACACCGTGCTTTCTATTGACCGGGACGGTTCAGGAACCGGCTTCAGCAGCACCCAATTAATTACGTTGGAGGGCGTAACCGTATCACTGGAGGAGCTGTTGCAGCAGCCGCACCAGATCCAAACGGCGTAATCGCAGACTCAGGGATGCAGTATGGGCACAGGGCGGTGCCCCTTTCTTACTTCATGGGTGAACGCTAAATGGATGTGTTGCAAACGGGCGCGATGACGCGCCGCCGCGCGACGCTGAGCCGCTGGATGGCGGGCGTCGTGCTTTTTCATTGTTCTCAACTCATGGCGGCCAGCGAGGCGCTCACGCAGGCGGGGTATATCGCCGCCAGCCGTCTGGCACAGGCGCAGCCGGATTTACCGTCGCTCACCGGGCAGGTGGCGGAACCCGCGCCCGCCGAGATCCCGGCGGTCTTAACCGTTAATCAGGCGGTGCAGCGCGCCGTGCAGTGGCATCCCGATATCGCCCAGGCCATTGGCAATATGCTGGAGCAGGCGAATCAGGTGGATGTGGCGAAAGCCAAATATTATCCGCAGATCAGCGCGGGCATGAACAATGGCTACAGCAACGCATACAGCGAAAAAGGTTTTAGCCCGTCGTTTGTGCTGTCGGTGTCGCAGATGCTCTACGACTTCGGCAAAGTGAGCAGCTCGGTGCGATCCGCCGAAGCGGGTGTGGCGCAAGAGCAGGCCAACGTGCTGGTCAGCATTGATAGCGTGGCGCACGATACCGCTGCCGCGCTGGTGCAGGTGCAGGGCTATCAGCAGCTGGTGCAGATTGCGCGTCAGCAGCTGGCGGCGCTGAGCAAAATCGGGGAACTGGCGCGGCAGCGTAACGCCGAGGGAGCCGCGTCGCTGTCTGACGCCACGCAAACCGACGCGCGTATTGAAGGCGCCCGCACGCTGCTGACGCAGTATCAGGCCAGCCTCGATCGCTGGCGTGCCACGCTGGCCACCTACCTCGGCTGGCCGCAGGTGCGTGAGATTAGCGAAGCCTTTCCCGACAACCTGACCCGCGCCTGTGCCGTGGGCAAGGTGGATGACGCGCTTAATCCGGCGGTGTTGGCCGCCTGGGCGCAGGCCAACCAGGCGCAAGCCAAGCTGGATAATGCCAACGCGCAAAATCTGCCCACGCTCTCGCTGGAGCCGCAGGTCACACACTACCTTAACGACCGCTATTCCGGCAGCGGAACGCTGGATCGCACCCAGTACCAAGCCTTCATCAAAGTGGAGATGCCGCTGTATCAGGGCGGCGGCATTACCGCGGCGCGCGACGCGGCGGCGAACGCGTTACAGGCGGCCAACGCCGCCGTCAATTCCGCACGGCTGAAAGCGCGGCAGCAGCTGAGTGCCTCGCAGAGCGAAGCGCTGAGCCTGTCGCAGAGTCTGACCATGATGGCGCGCCAGCAAACGCTGGGCGAGAAAACCCAGCAGCTTTATCAGGATCAGTATCTTCAGCTGGGCACTCGGCCGCTGCTGGACGTGTTGAATGCCGAACAGGAAGTGTTTCAAACCCGCTTTACCCTGCAGCAGACCATCAGTCAGCTGCGCACCCTTCAGCTCGACTGCCTCTACAGCACCGGGCATATGCGTACCGCGTTCGCCTTGAACCATCAGCGGATCCAGACTGTGGAGATACAGCCATGACGCAATTATCGATCCCCGATGCGCCGGAAAGTGAACGCGGCGGCAGCGATGGCGGGACGCTGAACCGCTGGGCTACCGCCATTATGCTGATCGCCGGCCATTATCGTTTGCCCTGTTCACCGGGCATGATCATGGCGGCGGCGGCGTGGCAGGGCAAACAAACGCAAGAGAAAGCGCTGCGCCATCTGGCGCGGCAGGCCGGCCTGTCGCTGCAGTTTTATCAGCAGGACGTGCAAGAGATCAGCCGCTGGCGCTTGCCGCTGGCGGTGGAGATGGAGGACGGCCAGGTGGGGGTGATCACCCGTTTTGATGGCGACGATCGGGTGCGCGTGCACTTTGCGGGTGAGGATCAGCCCGCGCCGCTGGCGATCGACGAACTGCTGCCCGCGATCCGCGTTATCGCCGCGCTGCGTCCGGTGACCGCCGCCAAAGACAGTCGCGTTGATCGCTATCTGAAAGCGGTCAAACCCGACTGGCTGCGGCGGCTGGTGCTGCACGATATGCGGCCGTATGGCTACGTGATGCTGGGCGCGTTTTTGATCAACCTGCTGGCGCTGGTGGGGATCCTCTTCTCGATGCAGGTGTACGATCGGGTGATCCCCGCGCAGTCGTATCCCACGCTGTACGTGCTCTACATCGGCGTGATCCTCTCGGTGATTTTTACCTATATCCTGCGCGTCGGTCGCGACCATGTGACCGACCTGTTGGGCAAGCGCGCCGACATGCGCGTCTCCGATCGGGTATTTGGTCATGCGCTGCGCCTGCGCAACAGCGCCGTGCCGCGATCCACCGGCACCTTTATCTCTCAGCTACGCGAACTTGAGGCGGTGCGGGAGATGGTCACCTCTACCACCGTGACCGCGATTGTGGATATGCCGTTCTTCCTGCTGTTTATGCTGGTGATGGCGATCATTGCGCCGCAGCTGGCGTGGATCGCGCCCATCGCGGTCATCCTGATGGTGCTGCCCGGCGTGCTGAGCCAGAAAAAGCTGGCCAAGCTGGCGCAGCAGAATCTGAAAGAGTCGACGCTGCGCAACGCGGTGCTGGTGGAGAGCGTGCAGGGGCTGGAGGATATTAAGCTGATGCAGGCCGAAGACCGCTTCTTACAGCAGTGGAACAGCTACATCCGCATTACCGCCCAGTCGGGCATGGAGATGCGTAAGGTGATGCACGCGCTGATCAGCTGGGGCGTCACCATTCAAGGCTTGGTTTACGCCAGCGTGATTGTGGTGGGCGCGCCGATGGTGATCAACGGCGATATTACCACCGGCGCGATCGTCGCCGCCTCGCTGCTCTCGTCGCGCATGATTGCGCCGATGGCGACGCTGTGCGGCGTGCTGGCACGCTGGCAGCAGGTGAAGGCGGCGAAAGGCAGCCTGGATGCGTTGATGAATCTGCCGGTGGAGAACAGCGCCGACGAGACGCGCATTCACTGCCCGGTGCTGTTTGGTCACTATCAGTTTACCGACGCGCAGTTTCGCTATAACAGCGACTCACTCACCCTTGCGTTGCGCATCAAAAGTTTGACGATTCAGCCGGGCGAACGCATTGCCGTGCTGGGGCGCAACGGGGCCGGAAAATCGACGCTGCTGCAGGCGATGTGCGGTGGCATGGAGCTGGTGGGCGGCGAACTGCGGCTGGATAATCTCAGCCTGCCGCATATCGATCTGGCGGATGTGCGTCGCAACGTCGGCCTGTTAACGCAGAACGCGCGGCTGTTTCACGGCACGCTGCGCGAGAACCTGACGCTCGGCGCGGCGCACGCCACCGACGAGGCGATTTTTGGCGCCCTAACGGTGAGCGGCGGTGCGGACTTTATCCGCCGACTGCCGCTGGGGCTGGATCATCCGGTGATGGAGGGCGGCGTAGGGCTGTCTGGCGGCCAGCGTCAATCGCTGCTGCTGGCGCGCATGCTGCTGCGCGATCCCAATATCATTCTGCTGGATGAGCCGACCGCCGCGCTCGACGATCACACCGAGAAGGCGTTTATTGAACGGCTGGGCGCCTGGCTTAACGGGCGCACGCTGGTGGTGGCGACGCACCGCGCCGCTATTTTGGCGCTGGTGGATCGCGTGCTGGTGTTGAAAGAGGGGCAGCTGGTGATGGACAGCCCCAAAGAGCGCGCGCTGGCCACGCCGCGCGCCGCCGATGCTCTGCCAGAGGAGCCTGCTGAATGAAACGACTTCCCGCTAAATTGCGCCTGGTGACCGCCAATGAGGTGGATTCCGGCGACGATCTGCTCGCTGAACTGGCGTCGGAGACGCATTACACCGGCGCGGTGCGTTTGCTGACCATCAGCACTGCGCTGATCGTGGCGGCGCTGATTTGGGCATGGTTTGCGGTGCTGAATGAGGTTTCCACCGGCACTGGGAAAGTGATCCCCAGCTCGCGCGAGCAGGTGTTGCAGTCGCTGGAAGGGGGGATTTTAACCGAGCTGCGCGTGCACGAGGGCGATCGGGTGCAGGCGGGGGAAGTGGTGGCGCGGCTGGATGCCACCCGTTCGCAATCGAGCGTGGGGGAAAGCGCCGCGCGCTATCGGGCGGCGCTGGCTGCGGCGGCGCGCCTGCGGGCGGAGGTGAATGACGAGGCGCTGACGTTTCCCGCCGAGCTGAAAGACTACCCCGATTTGATCGCCGCCGAGACGCGACTGTACAAAACGCGCCGCGCGCAGCTTACCGATGCAACCCGACAGTACAACGCCTCGCTGGCGCTTGCCTCGCGCGAGCTGGAGATCACCCAACGGCTGGCTAAAACCGGCGCGGCAAGCAGCGTAGAGGTGCTGCGCCTGCAGCGCGATAAAGCCGATCTGGCACTCAAGCTTAGCGATATGCGTTCGCAGTATTATGTGCAGGCGCGCGAGGAGCTGGCCAAAGCCAGTGCCGAGGCTGACAGCCTGGCGCAGGTGATCCGCGGACGCGAAGACACCGTGACGCGCTTGACCATCCGCGCGCCGATGCGCGGCATCGTGAAAAATATCAAGGTCTCCACCGTGGGCGGCGTGGTGCCGCCCAACGGCGAGCTGATGAACATTGTGCCGCTCAACGATCGCCTGCTGATAGAAGCGCGCCTGTCGCCGCGTGATATTGCGTTTATCCATCCGGGCCAGCGCGCCATCGTGAAGATCTCTGCCTATGACTACGCCATTTACGGCGGGCTGAACGGCGTGGTGGAGAGCATTTCCCCTGACACCATTCAGGATGAGGTAAAACCGGAGATCTACTACTATCGCGTATTTATCCGCACCGATAACGACTATGTGCAGAACAAAGCCGGTAGCCGCTTCTCCATTTCACCGGGCATGGTCGCCACTGTGGACATTAAAACCGGCGAGAAAACGGTGATGGACTATTTGGTTAAACCGTTCAATAAGGCGCAGGAAGCGCTGCGCGAGCGCTAAAGGGGCTGCACGCGCGTCGTGTTTCTTGCGTACGACGTGATAGGTTAGGGGGAACCTTTCTCTTTAACCTTTCACGTAAGCAGGTGTAGCCGATGAAAGTAGTAACCGCGCGTTTGCAGCTTGAGCCCTTTGACGACAGCCACTATGACGGTTTACGGGTGATGGACAGCGATGCCAGCGTGATGCGTTATATCAATAATGGCGTGGTGAAGACGCCGGAAGAGACGCGAGACACCATTGTGCGCGTGCAGGCCCGCTGGCAGCAGTACGGGTTTTCGTGGTGGGCAATAAAAGAGAAAGCCTCGGGCGCGATTGTCGGCGCCGCCTGTCTGCAACATCTTGAGAACGTAGACGGCGCCCCGCTGGAAATAGGCTGGCGGCTGGCTCCAGCCCACCACGGCAAAGGCTATGCCACCGAGGCGGCGCAGGCGATCGTTGCGTTTGCTGTAGAGCAAGTAGGCGCGACCTATTTAGTGGCGGTGGCTGACCCGGGAAATATCCCCTCGCAGCGGGTGATGCAGCGGCTGGGCATGACCTACAAAGGTATCGAGCAGCATTACGATGTGCCTTGTGTGGTGTATGCGTTGCAGGTTGTAGGGGAGTGAATGGGGGCGTAATGATAAGCGAGCCTGTTCCGCCGGGCGTTGATTGTTAAGTGACAGCAGGTGAACAATGTTCGCCTGCGCAGGCTTTAACTGCTTCCCCATCCTTCCAGTGAGTCGTCAGAGACAAGCGCGTCCATTCTTCCTGCATTTCTATGCCCTCAATTCTCCGCGTTCGTTCAACGTGTTCAACGGCAGTTTATCAGATGGCCTGCGAAAAGAGTCGCACGCTTTAGGGTGACTTGTCCGGGCCGCAAAGCGATCAACACAGCGCAGGTAAAATCGCGGGCTTTGCTATCGGGGTTGGTGCGGCAAAAAGATTTCCCCGTGGAGTATAGAAACGTAAGGAAATAATGATTAATGTAAATTACATTTTCAGTGCCCATCGCGGACCCCACTCCCAAACAGGCGAACGTTTAATGGATCTAAACCAGCTTAAAACCTTTGTGACCGTGGCAGAAACCGCGAGCCTGACGCGTGCCGCCAGCCAGCTTTTTCTCAGCCAGCCAGCGGTGAGTGCGCATATTAAATCGCTTGAAACGGAGTTCAATGTGCGTCTGTTTCGGCGAACGCCGCGCGGCATGGAGCTCACCGCCTCGGGGTTGATCATGCGCGATGAGGCCCGCCTTGCGCTTGACGCGGCCAGTAAGTTTGTCAGCCGTGCCCGTTCGCTGCACGCTGCTGGTACCTGTGCGCTTGGCACGATCTCTGTGCCGATGATCCTTAATTTGCCGCAAGTCCTTTCCCAACTGCGCCAGCGCCAGCAAAACGTCAGCCTCACCATCAGGCAGAACATCTCCGGGCACATCATTGATAGCCTGCTGGCAGGTGAACTGGATGCGGGATTTGTCATAGGCGAGGTGAACGATGAGCGGCTGGGCGTGATTGTCGTGTCTCCGGTGACGCTTTGCATTGTGGGACCGCGTGCCTGGAAGACGGAGATGGAAACGGCCGGTTGGGATAAACTTCAGGAATTTCCATGGATTGCCACGCCGGAAAAGTGCTCGTTTAGCGCGATTGCCCGTGATTTTTTTGCAAGGAACGGTGCGCGCGTGCAGCCTGCTATGGTTGCCGATCAGGAAAAAACGTTGGCAGAGTTGGTGACGATGCAGGCCGGGATCACCTTGATGCGTGAAGATGTTGCGCTGGTGTCGCAGGATAACGAGGAACTGTATATCTGGCCCGGTGAAAAAACGGTCAGTCAGCTTTGCTTTGTCTGGGATCGTGATAAAGAGCGATCGCCGATGGTGGCTGCGCTCATTGATACGGTCAGAGATATTTGGCAGGTGCCGGGTTAAAAAGTGCCCTCTCCAGGTGAAGAGGGCAACGCCGGGCTTAACGCCGCGCAGCAACGGTCTTCAGTACGGGCTGGGGGGCGGACTGGCGCGCCAGTTTGCGCTGGTTAAGGTTATTGAGCACCAGCGCGGTGGCGGTGATTGCGGCGCCGGCAATCTGCACTTCGGTGGGTACCACGCCGTTTAGCGCCGAGACAACAAAGGCGGTAACGGGCACCACATCCATAAACAGTACGCCGTTTGTGGGAGTGACAATGCGGTTACCCACGTTCCAGCACAGCACAGCCATCAAGCCTGCGACCAGTGACATATACAGCAGATGCGGGATCACGGCGGTGACAGCGGCGGCACTGGGCACCGCAATGCTCCCTGTTCCCAGCAGCAAGCCGTCAATGGTGGCTACGCTGGTCATGCCCAGCAGGGTGGTCAGGGTAGTGTAACGCAGCGGACTCCAGCCGGAAAAATAGCTGCCGCCCACGGTGTACAGCACCCAGCAGAGCGCACCGGCAATCAGCAACAGATTTGCAGTGAGATTGCCTGGCGAGTGCAGAACGCTGGCAACATCGCCATTAGTGATCACCAGCAGTACGCCGCTAAAAGAGAGCAGAATGAAGCCGAAAGTACTGGCACGTGGACGCACTTTTTTCAGCGCCCACACGGTGAGCAGACCGAGCATCGGCATGGTCGCCATCATGATAGAGGCCGTCAGTGCGCCGCCAGGGCCAGCCAGGTGCTGACCTAAAAACACCAGGAAGCCGAATCCGGCGAAGCCCAGCGTGCCGAACAGCCACGCCAATCCCCAGCGTTCACCCTGCAAACGAAAGGCTGACGGTCCTTCCCGGAACAGCAACAGCAGGGCGAAGGCGGCGCCAGCAATGCCATAACGCAGGGTGGTAAAGTTAAACGCATCAATGTGCGTCAACGCATGGGTCATCACCGGAAACATGCCGCCCCATGACAGTGTGGCAAATAAACAGCAGAGCAGTCCTTTAATATAACTATTCATCTTGATATCCCGTATTTCCAGGCGATAAGCGGTGTGTGAATCAACTATGCCGCCGTTTGCGCCGCGTGAATATTTGTCATTTTGGATGGCGCTATCAGAATTCCTGATAGCGGCTGGGCAATGGCAGCGGCATTTTGCCCGCGCCGCGCACCATTCCCGCATTGCAGGGGGCGCCGATCCTGGCGATAATCACGTTATCCATCCCTTCCTCGTCGGGCCAACGACGCGGAGGGGATTTTTTTCATCTTTATCGACACTTTCACGGGTTAGCCGCACCGACTCATGGATCACACGAGGACTAGTTATGCACAACACCCTGGGCAATCAGTACGACAACTCTCTGGTTTCTAACGCCTTTGGTTTCATGCGTTTCCCACTGAATTTCCAGCCTTACGACAGCGATGCCGAGTGGGTGATCACCGGCGTGCCGTTCGATGCGGCGACGTCCGGTCGTCCGGGCAGCCGCTTAGGGCCTGGTGCTATCCGCCAGATCTCCACCAACCTCGCGTGGGAAGGGTGCCGCTGGCCGTGGAATTTTGATCTGCGTCAGCGCCTGAACGTCGTGGACTGCGGCGATCTGGTTTATGCGTTCGGTGATTCACAGGATTTCGCCGATAAACTGCAGGCGCACGCGGAGAAGCTGCTGGCCAACGGCAAGCGCATGCTGACTTTCGGCGGGGACCATTTCATTACGCTGCCGCTGCTGCGTGCGCACGCCAAACACTTTGGCAAAATGGCGCTGGTGCACTTTGATGCACACACCGACACCTACTCCAATGGACCGACGTTCGACCATGGCACCATGTTCTTCACCGCGCCAAAAGAGGGGCTGATCGATCCGCGGCACTCGGTACAGATCGGCATTCGCACCGAATTTGATCCGTCGCTGGGCTTCAACGTACTGGATGCGGCTCAGGTCAACGACCGCAGCGTGGACGACATTCTGGCGGAAGTGAAACGCACGGTGGGCGATCTGCCGGTGTACCTGACCTTCGACATCGACTGTCTGGATCCGGCGCACGCGCCAGGCACCGGCACGCCGGTGGTGGGCGGCCTGACCAGCGACAAGGCGACCAAGCTGATCCGCGGATTACAGGGCATGAACATTGTTGGCATGGATCTGGTGGAAGTGGCGCCGGGCTACGATCACGCCGATCTGACCGCGCTGGCCGCGGCGACGCTGGCGCTGGATATGCTGCACGTCCAGGCGGCAAACAAAGGCGCGAAGTAATCTCTGTCGGCACATAACAAAGCGCGCGGGGTGCGCGCTTTGTTGCCAGCGATTACTTGCTGTCCGCGGCGATGCGGTCGCGGATATGCTGCGCGCGCGCTTCGGAATCCGGGTGCGAGTCAAACAGGGAGCTCTGACGGCCCTGTTCCATTTTGGCCAGTTTTTCGAAGCTGGTGGCGAGGCCAAGCGGATTGATGCCGCGCTTCTTCATCAGGTCGTAGGAGTAGTCGTCCGCCTGCGATTCCTGGGTTTGGGAGAACTGCGCATTAACCAATTTTTCGCCCATTTCACCCAGCTGCGACTGCGAAAGCTGACCAATCATCCCGCCCACCGAGGCCGCCGCCGTGCGCGCTGCCGTGGTGGCAAACGCCACCTGCATCGCTTTGCGCGTGTGACCGAGCGCGACGTGGCCCATTTCGTGGCCCAGCACGCCTTCCACTTCGTTGTCTGTCATCATATCCATCAGGCCGCTGTAAACGCGGATACAGCCATTGGCCATCGCCCAGGCGTTAACGTCTTTGGTTTGATACACCTTGTAATTGGCCGGCACGCCATTGATGTTGTCGCCCAGTGCGGCGGCAATTTTATTCAGGCGCTGCTGGTAAGCGCTGTCGGCAGGCGCAACCTGATTCTCTTTGTCCATCTGCGCACAGGATTGATCGCTTAATTGCTTCACCTGCGCATCGCTCAGCGCATACGCCTGATACGCTTGCGCGCCTGATTGCAGCAGTGCGTTATTGTCGAGGCCTTCACAGCCGCTCAGCAGCGAAGCCATGCCCAGAGCCAGAAGGGTGGCGCGGATTTTCATGAGGTCGTCCTTAAGGTAACAAGATAAAGAAAACAAACACCTGAAACGATCCCAGGTGTTTAAACGTGTCGGTTATAGCCTGCATTGTGATCAATGACTAGCAGACAAGGCCGGAAATGCAACTGATTAGCATCCTGATGCATGTACTTCTGCCCGTATTTTCATGTACATTGATGTGCAACTTTTTCCCCGCTTCGCCTGATAACTGATGGAATACAACACGTTAAGCGCGGTGAAGCATTAATCCGATCTGGAGTAGAAAATGCCCTCTCGTCAAGAGCTTGCTAACGCCATTCGCGCGTTAAGTATGGATGCAGTACAGAAAGCGAAATCGGGACATCCGGGTGCCCCAATGGGCATGGCGGACATCGCTGAAGTGCTGTGGCGTGATTTCCTGAACCACAATCCAACTAACCCGCTGTGGGCGGACCGCGACCGCTTTGTGCTGTCCAACGGTCACGGCTCGATGCTGATTTATAGCCTGCTGCATCTGACCGGTTACGATCTGCCGATCGACGAGCTGAAGAACTTCCGTCAGCTGCACTCGAAAACGCCTGGCCACCCTGAGTACGGCTATACCGCTGGGGTTGAAACCACCACCGGTCCACTGGGGCAGGGCATTGCGAACGCGGTGGGCTTCGCCATTGCGGAACGCACCTTGGCAGCACAGTTTAACCGTCCGGGCCACGACATCGTCGATCACCACACTTACGTGTTCATGGGCGATGGCTGCATGATGGAAGGCATTTCCCATGAAGTGTGCTCTATCGCGGGTACGCTGAAGCTGGGCAAACTGGTTGCCTTCTACGACGACAACGGCATTTCTATCGACGGTCACATTGACGGCTGGTTCACCGATGATACCGCTGCCCGCTTTGAAGCCTACGGCTGGCACGTGGTGCGCGGCGTAGATGGTCATAACGCCGACGCTATCAAAAAAGCGGTGGAAGAGGCGAAAGCGGTCACCGATAAGCCGTCGCTGCTGATGTGCAAAACCGTGATCGGTTTTGGTTCGCCTAACAAGGCGGGAACCCACGACTCGCACGGCGCGCCGCTGGGCGATGACGAAGTCGCCCTGACCCGCAAACAGCTGGGCTGGAACTCTGCGCCGTTTGAGATCCCGTCTGAAATCTACGCGCAGTGGGATGCCAAAGAAGCCGGTCAGGCCAAAGAGAAAGCCTGGGATGAAAAATTTGCGGCCTATGCGGCAGCCCATCCTGAGCTGGCGGCAGAGTTTACCCGCCGTATGAACCACGAGCTGCCGGCAAACTGGGCCAGCGAATCGCAGAAGTTCATTGAGCAGCTGCAGGCGAATCCGGCGAAAATCGCCAGCCGTAAAGCGTCGCAAAACGCCATTGAAGCTTTTGGCAAACTGCTGCCGGAATACCTGGGCGGCTCCGCCGACCTGGCGCCAAGTAACCTCACCATGTGGTCAGGCTCCAAGCCGATCAACGAAGATGCGGCGGGTAACTACATCCATTACGGCGTGCGTGAATTCGGCATGACCGCCATTGCCAACGGTATTGCGCTGCACGGTGGTTTCCTGCCGTACACCGCTACCTTCCTGATGTTTGTGGAATATGCGCGCAACGCGGCGCGTATGGCGGCGCTGATGAAGATTCGCCAGATCATGGTCTACACCCATGACTCTATCGGTTTGGGTGAAGATGGCCCGACGCACCAGCCGGTTGAGCAGATGGCGAGCCTGCGCACCACGCCGAACATGAGCCTGTGGCGTCCGTGCGACCAGGTCGAGTCGGCGGTGGCGTGGAAATACGCGATCGAGCGCGTGGACGGTCCAACGGCGCTGATCTTCTCACGCCAGAACCTGGCGCAGCAGGATCGCACCCCGGCCCAGCTGGCCGACGTGGCGCGTGGCGGTTATGTGCTGAAAGCTTGCGAAGGTACGCCGGAGCTGATCCTGATCGCCACCGGTTCTGAGGTTGAGCTGGCGGTTGCCGCTTACGAGCAACTTACTGCGGAAGGCCGTAAAGTGCGCGTGGTCTCCATGCCGTCTACCGATGCGTTCGATAAGCAAGACGCGGCTTATCGCGAGTCTGTGCTGCCAAAAGCCGTGGGCGCACGCGTGGCGATCGAAGCCGGTATTGCTGACTACTGGATGAAGTACACCGGCCTGCACGGCGCGGTGGTGGGCATGACCACCTTTGGTGAGTCAGCGCCAGCGGAACTGCTGTTCAAAGAGTTCGGTTTCACCGTTGAAAACGTGGTGAAAACTGCGAAATCTATTCTGTAAACGTTAACGGCGATGCGTCGCCGTTTTCGACCTGTATCGCGGGCGCTCTCAGGAGCGCCTTTTTTATTGGCTCACCTGAATCGGTTCAATTATTCCTGCAGTAATAATTTTTAAGGCGCTTTTTTGTGACGAAGATCCAATATTCAGCAGGAGAATTGATCGCAATCATTCCGGTTATTCCTTGCATGCTTTATTGTAGCTGAACCGTTTCAGTCTGGCGTTCATCCCTGTGATGCGTCCGGGCACGACGACAAGAATTTCCTGTACAAAAGGCAGTGAAACGCTCAAGGTATTTGGCACGTTTTTTTGGGTGCGTTTGCAGGAAATGAGATGACCCTTCGTATCGCGATAAATGGCTTTGGGCGTATTGGACGCAACGTGCTGCGTGCGCTGTATGAAACGGGTCGCCGCGCGGAAATCAGCGTGGTGGCGATCAACGAACTGGCGGACGCGGCCGGCATGGCGCATTTGCTAAAGTACGATACCAGCCACGGCCGCTTTGCTTTTGATGTGCGCCAGGAGCGCGACCTGCTGTTTGTGGGTGACGATACAATCCGTATTCTGCATCAGGCAGACATCGCTGACTTACCGTGGCAGGCGCTCAATGTGGATATCGTGCTGGACTGCACCGGCGTTTACGGCAGCCGCGCCGATGGCGAAGCGCATCTGCAGGCTGGCGCTAGAAAGGTGCTGTTTTCGCATCCCGGCGGCCACGATTTGGACGCGACCGTGGTGTTTGGCGTGAATCAGGACGCGCTGCGGCCGGACGATCGTGTGGTGTCGAATGCCTCCTGCACCACCAACTGCATTATTCCGATCATCAAGCTGCTGGACGACGCCTTTGGTATTGAGTCGGGCACCGTCACCACCATTCACTCCGCCATGCACGATCAGCAGGTGATCGACGCGTATCACAGCGATTTGCGGCGCACGCGCGCGGCCAGTCAGTCGATCATTCCGGTGGATACGCGCCTGGCGGCTGGGATTACCCGTATTTTTCCGAAATTTAACGATCGCTTTGAAGCGATTGCGGTACGCGTGCCCACGATCAACGTGACGGCCATTGATCTCAGCGTATCGGTACGTGATGCCGTGAAGGCGTGCGAGGTCAACGCCTTGCTGCAAAGCGCCTCAGAGGGGGCATTTCGTGGTATAGTTGACTATACGGAATTACCGTTAGTCTCAGTAGATTTCAACCACGATCCGCACAGTGCCATCGTAGACGGCACGCAAACGCGGGTTAGCGGTCACCACCTGATCAAAACCCTGGTGTGGTGTGACAACGAATGGGGCTTTGCTAATCGTATGATCGACACCACGTTAGCAATGGCCGCAAGCGGTTTCAGGTAAGACGCGGACTGCGTCTGGCAAAACTTATGAGAATCAACGAGAGGATTCACCATGTCTGTAATTAAGATGACCGATCTGGATCTTGCGGGTAAACGCGTGCTGATCCGTGCCGATCTCAACGTGCCGGTTAAAGAAGGGAAAGTGACGTCAGACGCACGTATCCGTGCTTCTCTGCCCACCATCGAAGCGGCGTTGAAACAAGGCGCGAAAGTGATGGTTACCTCTCACCTGGGTCGTCCGACCGA
Organism: uncultured Pantoea sp.; assembly: GCA_913778495.1. Lineage (GTDB taxonomy): Bacteria > Pseudomonadota > Gammaproteobacteria > Enterobacterales > Enterobacteriaceae > Pantoea. The sequence goes on along the minus strand of CAJYVD010000027.1, from coordinate 36,776 downwards.
AGGTGAATACAACGAAGAATTCTCCCTGCTGCCGGTTGTGAACTACCTGAAAGACAAACTGAACGGCACCAACGTCACTCTGGCGAAAGATTACCTCGACGGCGTTGATGTGGCCGCAGGCGAGCTGGTTGTGCTGGAAAACGTGCGCTTCAACAAGGGCGAGAAGAAAGACGACGAGACGCTGGCGAAGAAATATGCCGCGCTGTGCGACGTCTTTGTGATGGACGCATTTGGTACTGCGCACCGTGCTCAGGCTTCAACGCACGGCGTGGGCAAGTTCGCGCCTATCGCCTGCGCAGGCCCGCTGTTGTCGGCAGAGCTGGAAGCGCTGGGTAAAGTCATGAGCAACCCTGAGCGTCCGCTGGTGGCCGTGGTGGGCGGTTCAAAAGTTTCAACCAAATTTGACGTGCTGCAGTCGCTGGTGAACATCGCGGATACCGTGATTGTGGGCGGCGGCATCGCGAATACCTTCGTGGCCATCGATAACAACGTCGGTAAATCGCTGTACGAGCCAGACTTCGTGGACGCTGCGAAAAAGCTGCGCGATGAGCACGGCATTCCGGTTCCGGTTGACTCACGCGTGGGCACGGAATTCTCTGAAACTGCCCCAGCGACCGTGAAAAAGGTTTCAGAAGTGGCGGATAACGAAGAGATTATGGACTTCGGCGACGAAACCGCGCAGAACATGGCCAAGCTGCTGAAAGAAGCAAAAACCATTCTGTGGAACGGCCCAGTAGGCGTGTTCGAGTTCCCTAACTTCCGTAAAGGCACCGAAATCGTGGCCAATGCCATTGCTGATAGCGACGCATTTTCTGTGGCTGGCGGCGGCGATACCCTGGCGGCAATCGACCTGTTCGGCATCGAAGACAAGATCTCCTACATCTCCACCGGCGGCGGTGCGTTCCTGGAGTTCGTGGAAGGCAAGACACTGCCTGCCGTTGCCATGCTGGAAGCGCGTGCGAAGCAGTAATCTGGGGGTGGCGCTTCGGCGCTGCCTTAATACTGGCCCCGCGTGGGGCAAATAAATCCCAATCCCTCCGGGGATGAACGGTAACGAAACAGGACACAACCATGTCTAAAATTTTTGATTTCGTAAAACCCGGCGTTGTCACTGGTGATGACGTTCAGAAGATCTTCAAAGTCGCGAAAGAGAATAAATTCGCTCTGCCCGCAGTAAACTGCGTGGGCACGGACTCCATTAACGCGGTACTGGAAGCTGCGGCCAAAGTGAAAGCGCCGGTCATCGTTCAGTTCTCCAACGGCGGCGCTGCGTTCATCGCCGGGAAAGGTTTCAAAACCGACAAGCCACAGGGCGCGGCCATTTTTGGTGCCATCGCCGGTGCGCACCACGTGCATCTGATGGCCGAGCAGTATGGCGTGCCGGTTATCCTGCACACCGACCACTGCGCGAAAAAACTGCTGCCGTGGATCGACGGTCTGCTGGACGCCGGTGAAGAGCACTTCAAGAAAACCGGTAAGCCGCTGTTCTCCTCACACATGATCGACCTGTCCGAAGAGTCGCTGGAAGAGAACATCGAGATCTCTTCAAAATATCTGGCGCGCATGGCGAAAATCGACATGACGCTGGAGATTGAGCTGGGCTGCACCGGCGGCGAAGAAGATGGCGTGGACAACAGCCATATGGACGCTTCCGCGCTTTACACGCAGCCAGAAGACGTCGATTACGCTTACACCGAGCTGAGCAAAATCAGCCCGCGCTTCACCATCGCAGCGTCCTTCGGCAACGTTCACGGCGTTTACAAGCCGGGCAACGTCAAGCTGACCCCAACCATTCTGCGCGACTCTCAGAAATATGTGGCGGAGAAGCACGGTTTGCCGCATAACGCGCTGGACTTCGTGTTCCACGGCGGCTCAGGTTCTTCTGCGGCAGAAATCGAAGAATCTATCAGCTACGGCGTGATCAAAATGAACATCGATACCGATACCCAATGGGCAACCTGGGACGGTATTCTGCAGTATTACAAATCTAACGAAGCGTACCTGCAGTCTCAGCTGGGCAACCCAAATGGCCCAGACAGCCCGAACAAGAAATACTACGATCCGCGCGTATGGCTGCGTGCCGCGCAGTCGTCGATGGTGGTACGTCTTGAGCAGGCATTCAAAGAGCTCAACGCTGTCGATGTGCTGTAATTAGCTGTTACAGTACAAAAAAGGCCCGAAAGGGCCTTTTTTTATGCAATTTTTTGGCAAAAAAACGGTAATTGGGGTGAATTTTGGCGCCCCTCCCCATTTTTGTTTAACCTTGTAAGCGGGAATGCCGGATCAAATCCGGCGGTTTTTGCACTTTCCTGCGGGAAACTCAACAACAGGGCTGACAAATGGAAGACTTAAACGTCGTGGACGGCATCAACAATGCCGGTGGCTGGCTGGTTCGTAATCAGGCGTTGATTCTGAGCTATGCGGTAAATATCGTGGCGGCCATCGCCATTATCATCGTTGGGATGATCATTGCGCGCGTGATTTCTAACGCGGTAAACCGTGTACTGCGCGCGCGACACATTGACGCCACCGTAGCAGATTTTCTTTCGGCGCTGGTGCGCTATGGCATTATTGCCTTCACCATTATTGCCGCGCTGGGCCGCGTAGGCGTACAAACGGCCTCGGTGATCGCCGTGCTGGGTGCTGCGGGCTTGGCCGTCGGTCTGGCGCTGCAGGGATCGCTCTCTAACCTTGCGGCCGGCGTGCTGCTGGTGACATTCCGTCCTTTCCGCACCGGCGAGTTTGTTGACTTGGGCGGCGTAATGGGCACGGTGCAGAACGTGCAAATTTTCTCGACCACGCTGAAAAGCGCGGACGGCAAGATTGTGGTGGTGCCCAACGGAAAAATCATTGCCGGCAATATTGTGAATTTCTCGCGCGAGCCTATTCGTCGTAACGAGTTCATCATCGGCGTAGCGTATGACGCTGATGTCGATCGGGTGATTGCGCTCCTGCAAGAGGTGGTAGAAGCCGATGAGCGCGTATTAAAAGAGATGGGCATTCAGATCGGGCTCAATGAGCTGGCGGCCTCCTCGCTGAACTTTGTGGTGCGCTGCTGGAGCAAGAGCGCTGACCTGCAGAACGTGTACTGGGATTTAATGAAGAACTTTAAGCGTACGCTGGACGCTAATGGTATTGGCATCCCGTATCCGCAGATGGATGTGCATCTGCATCAGGTGAAAAGCGAGCAGCCGCAGCCGGCGCGCGCCGAGTAACCGCAGCGGGCACCGCCGTGTGCCCGTTCATCATCACCTTTCCTAATGACCAATTAGTTTTTTCCATTTCCGCTAATATTCGCCGCTCTCTATACTGCCCCGCACTGTCACCTGTGTGGATTAACCCCATGATCTCTATTTATTTACAAGGGCTTGCCCTCGGCGCGGCGCTGATCTTACCGCTCGGCCCGCAAAACGCATTTGTACTCAATCAGGGCATTAAGCGTCATTATCCGTTGATGACGGCCGCCTTGTGTTCATTAAGCGATATCGTACTGATCTGTGGTGGCATATTTGGCGGCAGCGCGCTGCTCAACCAGTCACCCACGCTGCTGATGCTTATCACCTGGGCGGGCGTGGCGTTTTTACTGTGGTACGGTTGGGGCGCGCTACGCAACGCATGGCGCGGCGGTGCCGCCGTGACGGATGACGCCGCGCTGAAACAGGGGCGTTGGCGCATCATCATGACCCTGCTGGCAGTGACGTGGCTCAATCCGCACGTTTATCTGGACACCTTCGTGGTGCTGGGCAGCCTGGGAAGCCAGTTGCCTTCCATGGAAGCGCGGCGCTGGTTTGCACTGGGCACCATCAGTGCCTCCGTGCTGTGGTTTTTCGGACTGGCGCTGCTGGCGGCGTGGCTGTCGCCGCGGCTGCGCACGCCGCTGGCGCAGCGCATCATTAATCTGCTGGTGGGCGGCATCATGTGGTTTATTGCTTTTCAACTGGCAGGGCAGGGGATCGCGGCACTAGCATCGTGAAAGGCTAAGCTTAAGTTGCGGATAAACAGCGCCGCGCTTTGCCAAAACCCAGGATTCATGGGCTGCGTCCGGAACCGCGACAGGCGCTGGCCCAGTGGCTGCGCCATGCGTTTAAAAGAGCTGTGCACAAATATTTGCACCCAAGCACAGCGAAAAAGTGCGATCTGGCCGAACTTTACTGCGCGAACAAACTCAGACCAAACGCATGGTTTTGTCGTATTTATTTCGCCATAGTGGCGAACGGCAATTTGACCCCTCAAGGAGGATTTTCGTGAAACTCAAAGCACTGGCGCTCGCCGCCGTAATGGGCACGGGCACGCTGTCGGGTATGGCGCTGGCAGACGAATTACCGAATGGTCCGCACGTTGTGACATCGGGCCAGGCAAGCGTAGACGCGCGCCCGGATATGGCAACGCTCTCGATTGTGGTGAATGTGTCATCCAAAGACGCGGCGGAAGCCAAAAAACAGGCGGACGATCGCGTCGCGCAATATTTCGATTTTCTGCAGAAAAACGGCATTGAAAAGAAAGACATCGATGCAGCGAATTTAAGCACTCAGCCTGAATATGACTACACCAAAGAGGGCAAGTCGGTGTTGAAAGGCTATCGTGCTGTGCGCCAGGTGCAGGTCACGTTACGCCAGCTCGACAAGCTCAATGAACTGTTAGATGGCGCGCTAAAGTCGGGGCTCAATGAGATCCGGTCAGTTGAGTTAGGCGTGGCCAATGCGGACAGCTTTAAAGATCAGGCGCGTAAAGCGGCCATCGCTAACGCCACTCAGCAGGCGCGTGCGCTGGCGGAAGAGTTCAACGCCAAATTAGGGCCGGTCTATAGCATCCGCTATCACGTCGCCAACTATCAGCCGATGCCGATGGCGCGGATGTACAAAGCCACGGCGGCGTCAGCGGAAACTACGCCACAGCAAACCTATGAGCAGCAAAGTATCCACTTTGATGATCAGGTGGACGTGGTGTTTGAAATCAAGCCGAACGCGCCGTAAACGTATCGAGCTTAACAGGGCGCGTGCGGGACCCATTCCGCCGCGCCCTTTTTTACGCGGCGCGGGTGGCTACGCCGCCGCATCGTCCTGGCGCAGCACGCGGTGTCCGTGCGCAATCAGCGCATCGGTCACGCTGCGCATCAGGCGGCTTTCTGGCGCAAAGCGGTGCCAGTAGAGCATGCGGCGCTGATAGAGGCCCGGCGTAAGGTCTAACAGTTCGCCCTGGGCCAGCTCCCGCTCAATTTGCAGGTGGGGGATCATGCAGCAGACCGATCCCTGACGCGCCAGCTGTACAAATGCCTCAGACGAATTGACGATGTGACAGGGCACGCTGCCCGGCGACAGGTCAAAGTTCTGCTGTAAGAATGCCTGATGCATATCATCCAGATGATCGAACGCCACGGCCGGCGCTTTGAGCAGCGCTGAACGCGTCACGCCGTTGGGAAAGTAGCGCGCGGCGAAATCGGGTGAGGCGCAGAACAGGTAATCCAACGCGCCAAGTTGATCCACCAGGCAACTGGGCAGCGGCTGCGGCTGAATACTCACCGCGCCCACCACTTCACCCCGTCGCAGGCGCTCCTGGGTGCGGGTCTCATCTTCAACCTGCAAATTCAAACGCACCGGGGAATCAGCCAGCACATCCTTCAACGCCGGCAGCAGCCAGGTCGCCAAACTGTCGGCGTTTACCGCCAGGGAAAGCAACAGCGGCGTGGTGCCGCTGCTGTCGTCGCCCAGCCACTCCTCTTCCAGCAACTCAACTTGATGCAATAGCGCCAGCAGTTTTTGTCCCTGCTCGGTTGGGCGGGGCGGCACGGTGCGCACCAGCAGCGGTTGACCAAATAAATTTTCCAGCTGTTTGATGCGCTGGGAAACCGCAGACTGCGTGATGCAAAGCTTTTGCGCGGCACGTTCAAAACCGCGCTCGCGGATAACGGCATCCAGCGCCTGAAGCGTTCGATAATCCGGGCGTTTCATTGTTGTTCTCTCTCGTTCAGGATGGACGTTACTATGCCATAAAAGGCCGTGGGTGCGGCTGAGGCTTTTTTGCGGGCTGGATTCCAAAGACTCACATCCGTAGCGTAACAGCCGCGCTTTTTCACAAGCGCTTGTTTTATACTACGCGCCTTCGTTGTCGCACAGGTTTTAAACATACCATGACCCAGGATGAACTGAAAAAGGCGGTAGGGTGGGCAGCGCTGCAATACGTGCAGCCCGGTACCATTGTTGGCGTTGGCACGGGCTCGACTGCGGCGCACTTCATTGACGCGCTCGGCACAATTAAAGATCAGATAGAAGGCGCGGTGTCCAGTTCTGAAGCGTCGACGGTCAAGCTTCAGTCCTTAGGTATCCCCGTGTTTGATCTCAATAACGTGGACGAACTCTCGGTGTATGTTGACGGCGCCGATGAAATTAACCCGCACATGCAAATGATCAAAGGCGGCGGCGCGGCGCTGACGCGTGAGAAGATTGTCGCGGCGGTGGCGAAAAAATTTGTCTGCATTGCCGATGCCTCCAAAGAAGTCGATGTGTTAGGACGTTTCCCGTTGCCGGTGGAAGTGATCCCAATGGCGCGGGCTTTTGTCGCGCGGGAGTTGGTGAAGCTCGGCGGTCAGCCGGAATATCGTCATAATGTCGTGACGGACAACGGTAACATCATCCTGGACGTGCATAACCTGCGTATTCTCAACCCGATTGCGCTTGAGCGCACCATCAACGATCTGCCTGGCGTGGTGACAGTTGGCCTGTTTGCAGCTCGCGGGGCCGACGTGGCACTGATTGGCACACCGGACGGGGTAAAAACCGTTACTTATTGATGGGTTGGGATGGGCAAAGGTGCTCGTGCGGGCGCCGGTTATTTCTGCATGAAAAATATCTTTTCTTGCGTGCGTGAAATTTGGTGACTTATGTCACAAATGATTCATCAACAGCAGGTTCGTACTCTCCCTCAGCGGCATCTCCCGATTTTGTACGGATTTGTGCTGTCTCAGCGTGGGCGCGTGCTGGCGCAGAGGCAATCGATTGTATTGCCGCGCACGAAAATTTTGATATTTTGACAGAAGGCTATCTTATGGTAGCCCTTGTTGAATTCTAAAAGGGTCGGGAAATGGCAAAGGTATCACTGGAAAAAGATAAGATTAAATTCCTGCTGGTGGAAGGTGTTCACCAGAGTGCACTGGATAACCTGCGCGCTGCGGGTTACACCAACATCGAGTTCCATAAAGGCGCGCTGGATGCAGCGTCGCTGAAAGCTTCCATTCGCGATGCGCACTTCATTGGTATCCGTTCCCGTACTCAACTGACCGAAGAGATTTTTGCCGCCGCTGAGAAACTGGTTGCGGTGGGCTGTTTCTGCATTGGTACCAATCAGGTTGATCTCAATGCTGCCGCTAAACGTGGCGTTCCGGTGTTTAACGCGCCGTTCTCTAACACTCGCTCGGTGGCGGAGTTAGTGATTGGCGAAATGCTGCTGATGCTGCGCGGTATCCCTGAAGCCAACGCAAAAGCGCATCGGGGGATCTGGAACAAAGTCGCCAACGGCTCTTTCGAAGCGCGCGGCAAGAAGCTGGGCATCATTGGTTATGGCCATATCGGCATGCAGTTGGGCGTGCTGGCAGAAAGCCTTGGCATGCACGTGTTCTTCTACGATATTGAAAACAAATTGCCGCTGGGCAATGCCACCCAAGTGCGCCACCTTTCCGACCTGCTCAATATGAGCGATGTCGTTAGCCTGCACGTTCCGGAAACGCCCTCTACGCAAAACATGATGGGCGCGGAAGAGTTGGCGCTGATGAAGCCCGGTTCGCTGCTGATCAATGCGGCACGTGGCACCGTGATTGATATTCCAGCGCTGTGTGATGCGCTTAAGAGCAAACATCTGGCGGGTGCGGCAATTGATGTTTTCCCGGTGGAACCCGCGACCAACAGCGATCCATTCAACTCCCCGCTGTGTGAGTTTGATAACGTTATCTTGACGCCGCACATCGGCGGCTCGACGCAGGAAGCACAGGAGAATATCGGGCTCGAAGTTTCAGGCAAACTGGCCAAATACTCTGATAACGGCTCTACGCTCTCAGCAGTCAACTTCCCGGAAGTCTCTCTGCCGATGCATGCCGACAGCGCCAGCCGCTTGCTGCATATCCATGAGAACCGTCCGGGCGTTTTAACCGCCATTAACCAGATTTTCGCCGAACAGGGCATCAACATTGCGGCACAGTATCTGCAAACTTCGCCGCAGATGGGTTATGTGGTCATCGACATCGACGCGCAGCAGGACGTGGCAGACAAGGCGCTGCAGCTGATGAAGGCGATTCCCGGCACCATTCGTGCCCGCCTGCTGTACTGATCAAATCGGGCGCCGTTGGGCGCCCTTTTAGATTCTCTCGGCGTCCCATAGCCAGAGCCGGGCGGGCGTAATAATCGCTGGCAACGGTACATCCCAGTCGGCGGAGGGCACCGCATCAACATGCTGGCAATCATGGGCAACGCCGATGGGCAACACGTCGTGCCGCTGCCAGTTCTGTAACGTCCGATCATAAAAACCGCCGCCCATCCCCAAACGCTGACCGTCGCTGTCGAACGCCACCAGCGGCACCAGCATCACATCCAGCCGATCCAGCGTAGCCATCTGCGTGATATCCAATGCCGGTTCCGGAATGCGCAGCTTGTTGGGCGTGAGCAGGGTTTCCGGCGTATAGCGTAAAAACAGCAGGTGTCCCGGCGCGAAAGGGTGAAGCACCGGCAGATAGACCTGCTTTTTTTGCTGCCAGAGTCGGGCAATCAGCGGACGCGTATTAATCTCACCATCAACGGATAAAAACAGCGCGATATGCTGTGCCTGTGCCACAGGCGCAAAGTTGATGGCGCGCTCGGCGAGCGATTCCGCCGCCTTTTCTTGCTGTTCAGGCGTAAGGTGACGGCGCAAATGGCGCAGATGCTGACGGATAGCGTGACGATCGAGAGGAGAGGGTGATGACATAGGGCCCCCGGTAGAATCGGCTGTTGTCAGCCACTATACCATACCGGGAGTTTACAACGAGGAACTGAAAGGAGATCTCCGAGATGCCGCCGCAGGCTGTAACCCTTGAACCCTTGGTTCAAGGTGAGTATGCCGTCGCAACCATCAGGCTTCTCGGACGAACCGAGCATGCTCACAGGCTACAGAGCGTCACACTCTGTTGGTATGAAATATCGGCTCAGGGGACTGGCCCGCTTGCAAACATCTCAGAGAAAATTGACTTCACCGTTACTCTGGCGGAGAACCATGAAGTGTTATTCGAATTTAGGGCCCTGGCGTTCGGTGATGTTGCCTTGCTCGACTAACGCTTGTTCGATGGTCTGCTGCAGCATGCGAATACGTTGTTCCATATTGGCTGCATAATCGCGCGTCTTGCTTTTTTCCTGCGCCAGCTCATGACAAATGTTTAAAGCGGCGATGAACACCAGTTGCTCTGTATTTGTGACTCTAGTGCGAACTTTTAAATCTTGCAACCGTTGATTGAGATCCTCTGCAGCCGAATTCAGCGCATCTTGCTGTTCAGGCGGACAATTCACTCTCAATGAACGACCAAAAATCTGAATATCTACCGGTTGTGCAGACATGCCACCATCCTGACTGTTTACTTCGTTCGCATCTCCTTTGCCTGTCAATGGCTTGGGAGGTGCGCAACTATATAGACCCGTATAAGAAGTTACAACCCCTTTTCTGGAAACCCTGAGGCACCTGGTGGTAGCATAACACGAACTTATTCTGCCAACGACGACCAAAGCCTATGTCTTTACAGAACACCACGCCCGATTACAACGCGCTGGCCGCAGCCCTGTCACAGCAGGGCGTAGGCATGACGCCAGCAGAAATGCACGGACTGCTGTGTGGCATTCTGTGTGGCGGCAACCAGGATACCAGTTGGAAAACCCTGGTACACGATCTCACGAATGAAGGCATGGCTTTTTCACAGAGCCTGTCGCAACCTCTCGAGGCGCTGCATGAGCGCCTTGCCAATACCTTGGAAGAAGAGGAATTTCTGTTTCAACTGCTGCTGCCGGATGAGGACGATATCACCGTCTTCGATCGCGCTGATGCGCTGGCAGGTTGGGTCAATCACTTCCTGCTGGGGCTGGGTGTCACGCAACCGAAGCTTGATAAAGTCACCGGCGAGACCGGTGAGGCGATTGACGATCTGCGGACCATCGCGCAACTCGGCTACGACGAAGACGAAGATCAGGAAGAGCTGGCGCAGTCGCTGGAGGAAGTCATTGAGTATGTGCGCGTCGCCGCGCTGCTCTGCCACGATACGTTTACCCGTCCTCAGTCGCCAACGGCACCGGAAGTTATCAAGCCTACGCTACACTAATGCGCGTCATGGCGGACGCTGCGTCCGCCTCAAACAGGGAGAGCCACCATGATTTCACTGGAACAATTCCAGCAACGTCGCCAGGCGCTGATTGCACGCATGGCACCAGGCAGCGCCGCGTTGATTTTTGCTGCACCTGAAGTGACGCGCAGCAACGATACGGAATATCCGTTTCGACAAAACAGTGATTTCTGGTACTTCACCGGCTTTAACGAGCCGCAGGCGCTGCTGGTTCTGATCAAAAGCAATGATACGCATAACCACAGCGTGCTGTTTAATCGCGTGCGCGATCTCACCGCTGAAATATGGTTTGGCCGCCGTCTTGGACAAGATGCCGCCCCGACAAAGCTCGGCGTCGATCGGGCGCTGCCTTGGGACGCGATCGGTGAACAGCTGCACTTGTTATTGAACGGGTTGGATGTGGTTTACCACGCGCAAGGTGCCGATGCGGAAGCCGATCGGCTCGTGTTTGCTGCGCTGGAAAAACTGCGTCGGGGATTCCGGCAGCACCTCAGCGCACCGCCCACGCTCACGGATTGGCGTCCGTGGGTGCACGATATGCGCTTGTTTAAAAGCGAGGCTGAAATCGACCTGCTGCGCCGTGCCGGTAAAATCAGCGCGCTGGCGCACACGCGTGCCATGCAGGTTTGCCGTCCGGGGATGTTCGAATATCAGCTGGAAGGGGAAATCCATCACGAGTTCACCCGCCACGGGGCGCGCTTTCCTGCTTATAACACTATCGTGGGGGCCGGCGAGAACGGCTGCATTCTGCATTACACCGAAAACGAGAGTGAAATGCGCGACGGCGATCTTGTGCTGATTGATGCAGGCTGTGAGTTTCAAGGCTATGCCGGTGACATCACCCGCACATTCCCGGTAAGCGGCAAATTTACGCAGCCGCAGCGTGACATCTACGACATTGTGCTCGCTTCGCTGTACAAAGCGCTCTCTATGTTCCGACCGGGCATCAGCATTCATGACGTTAATGATGAAGTGGTGCGCATTATGATCACCGGCCTGGTTGATCTCGGGATTCTCGACGGCAATATCGATACGCTGTTTGAAGAGCAGGCGCATCGTCCTTACTTTATGCACGGGTTGGGCCACTGGCTTGGTCTGGATGTGCATGATGTCGGCCACTACGGCACGCCAAGCCGCGATCGCAAGCTGGAGCCAGGCATGGTACTGACCGTAGAACCCGGACTTTACATCGCGCCCGATGCCAACGTACCGGTGCAGTATCGGGGTATTGGGATTCGCATCGAAGACGATATCGTGATTACCGCTGATGGTAACGAAAATCTCACTGACAGCGTGGTGAAAGATCCTGAAGCCATTGAAGCGTTAATGGCGGCGGCACGTTCAGCATGAGTATCATTATCGCGGGAGGGGGGATGACCGGTGCGACGCTGGCGCTGGCGATATCGCACCTGACTCAAGGCCAACTGCCCGTGACGCTGATTGAGCGTAGCCAGCCGGGAGACCGCGCGCATCCGGGCTATGACAGCCGCGCTATCGCGCTTGCGGCAGGCACCTGCGAGCAACTGGCCGCAATCGATTTGTGGCGCTCGCTGGCGGACTGTGCCACGCCGATTGCGCACATCCACGTCTCCGATCGCGGTCACGCTGGCGTTGTTCAGATGCAGGCAGAGGATTATCAGCTGGCTGCGTTGGGCCAGGTAGTAGAGCTGCATGATGTTGGGGAGCGGCTGTTTCAACGGCTGCAAAACGCACCGGGCGTCACGCTGCGCTGCCCAGACGATGTCGCTGACGTGGCGCGCAGTGCTGAAAATGTGCAGGTAACCCTGAACAGCGGCGAGCGCCTTAGCGGCGCGCTGTTGGTTGCCGCCAACGGCACGCGCTCGCCACTGGCTGCGTCATGCGGTATACGCTGGCAGCGCGATGACTACCAGCAGGTTGCCGTTATCGCCAACGTTACGCCGCAGCTGCCGCATCAGGGACGCGCTTTTGAACGCTTCACCGAGCATGGCCCGCTGGCGCTGTTGCCCATGGCTGGCAAGCGCATGTCGCTGGTTTGGTGCCACCCCGCAGCGGCCGAGTCCACGCTAAGAGAGTGGGACGATGAAACGTTTCTACACGCCTTGCAGCACGCTTTTGGCTGGCGTTTAGGCCGCTTTATGCATACCGGACGCCGGGAGACCTATCCGCTGGCGCTGCAAACCGCTGACCGGCAGATTGCCCATCGTCTGGCGCTGGTGGGAAATGCATCGCAAACGCTCCATCCTATCGCCGGGCAGGGGTTTAATCTGGGCATGCGCGATGTGATGTCGCTCGCGGAAACGCTGGCAGGGGCATATCGTCGGCAGCTAGACCCGGGCAGCTATGCCGTGCTGCAGCGTTATGCCCAGCGTCGCGAGGCAGATCGTGCCGCGACCATCGGCGTAACGGATGGCCTGGTGAGGCTGTTTGCTAACCGCTATGCGCCTTTGGTGGCGGGACGAAATCTTGGGCTGATGGCAATGGACCATCTGCCATGGCTGCGGAACTCATTTGCCGCGCGTACGCTCGGCTGGGTGACGCGTTGAGCATGAATAAAGGGGCAGCAATGCAAACATTTGATGTGGCAATCGCCGGCGGCGGTATGGTGGGATTAGCCGTCGCCTGTGGGCTTCAGGGAAGCGGACTGAAAGTTGCCGTGCTTGAAAAAACGCCTGAGCCACAGTTTGATCTGACAACGGCGCCCTCCATCCGCGTCTCCGCCATCAATGCCGCCAGCGAACGCCTGCTGCAGAAGCTTGATGTCTGGTCTACCGTGCTTAACCTGCGCGCCAGCGCGTATCACGGCATGGAAGTGTGGGATCAGGATAGCTTTGGATCGATCAGTTTTGACGATGAGCAGCAGGGGTTATCTCATCTGGGTCATATTGTTGAGAACGAGGTGATCCACAGCGCGCTATGGCAGCGGGCCAGTCAGTGCAGCGACGTAACATTACTGGCCCCGGCGCAGCTGCAGCAGGTGGCTTTTGGCGATAACGAAGCGTTTGTGACGCTTCAGGACGGCAGCATGATGACCGCGCGGCTGCTGATCGCGGCGGATGGCGCGAATTCCTGGCTGCGCGATAAAGCGGATATCCCGGTAACCTTTTGGGATTACGAACATCACGCACTGGTAGCGAACGTGCGCACCGACATGCCGCACGATGCGATTGCCCGGCAGGTTTTCCACGGTGATGGCATCCTGGCGTTCCTGCCAATGCAGGATCCGCACCTCTGCTCAATCGTCTGGTCGCTGGCGCCGCAGGAAGCCGCACGTATGCAGTCCATGCCTGAAGCGCTATTTAACCAGCAGCTCTCCGTCGCATTTGATATGCGCCTGGGCTTGTGTCATGTGGAGAGCGCACGGAAAACCTTCCCGCTGACAGCGCGCTATGCGCGCAATTTTGCTGCACATCGATTGGCACTGGCGGGAGACGCTGCGCATACGATCCACCCGTTGGCAGGGCAGGGGGTAAATCTTGGGTTTATGGATGCGGCAGAATTGATTGGCGAGATCCGTCGTTTGCATCAGCAGGGCAAAGATATTGGTGAGCACCTCTATCTGCGTCGTTATGAACGCAGCCGCAAACACAGCGCCGCAAAAATGCTTGCCGGGATGCAAGGTTTTCGTGAACTGTTTGCAGGCACGCATCCGGCGAAAAAATTATTGCGCGACGTGGGCCTGAAGTTGGCTGATACCTTGCCGGGCATCAAACCGGTCATGCTGAAACAGGCTATGGGACTCAACGACCTGCCTGACTGGATTCGGTAATTCACTTCTCAACGGCGCCCTCTGGCGCCGTTTTCATCGCTTTACCCTGCGCGTTTCACCCTTTGCTTCCGCCGCTTGCCCTACCTTGGTGCATACCTGCACACTTTTCGCGCCTCATTTGATTTATTCTAATTTCACGCCTTAAATCGCATTACTTTTTTTCATGCCAAAATGTTTTTTGTATCCAGCCAAATTCCATTCATTGAATCAGCATTCCATTATTTGGCTGCAATTAACTAGAGTTGTCTTATTTTGTGCGTGGTTAATCACACAAAAATAGTGAATTGTGCTGCATGCTGAGTGCCCGAATGCCAGTGCCAGTCGGGGCTTCACCCTCGTTTTGCTTATGGTTAAATCGCTGCGGCAGTGGTAACTTCTGACCAAAGAGAACGTTTGCGTACGTCGACACAGGGCGTGCGTGCGGCACATTTATTCGTTAATACAGGACGGTTATGACTCAGCAAACGCCCCTTTATGAACAGCATCAGGCATGTGGCGCGCGCATGGTGGATTTCCACGGCTGGATGATGCCGCTGCACTATGGCTCCCAAATGGATGAGCATCACGTTGTGCGAACCGATGCCGGCATGTTTGACGTATCGCACATGACCATTGTTGATTTACACGGCGCACGTACGCGGGAATTTTTACGCTATCTGCTGGCTAACGATGTCGCCAAACTGACGCAGCCAGGTAAAGCGCTTTACACCGCGATGCTCAACGCCTCGGCAGGCGTCATCGACGATTTGATCGTCTACTTCATGCGTGAAGATTTCTTCCGCCTGGTGGTGAATTCCGCCACGCGTGAAAAAGACCTGGCCTGGATTGCACAGCATGCCGAAGCCTACGGTGTGGAACTGACAGAACGCGACGATCTCGCGCTAATAGCAGTGCAAGGGCCACAGGCTCAGCAAAAAGCCCAGACGATTTTTTCCGACGCGCAGTGCGTGGCGGTCGAAGGGATGAAACCGTTTTTTGGTGTGCAGTCTGGCGCGTTCTTTATCGCCACCACCGGCTACACCGGAGAAGCGGGCTACGAAATCGCGCTGCCAGCGGAGCAGGCGGCTGACGTCTGGCAGCAGCTTCTGGCTGCGGGTATCAAACCAGCGGGACTGGGCGCCCGCGATACGCTGCGTCTGGAAGCAGGCATGAACTTATATGGTCAGGAGATGGATGAAAGCGTCTCTCCTCTGGCCGCCAATATGGGCTGGACCCTAAGCTGGGAGCCTGCGGAACGCGATTTTATCGGTCGTGAAGCACTGGAAGCCCAGCGCAAAAAGGGCACCGAGAAGCTGGTTGGGCTGATCATGACTGAAAAAGGCGTGCTGCGTAACGGCTTGCCGGTCCGTTTCACCGATGCGCAGGGTCAGGCGCAGCAAGGGATCATCACCAGCGGATCTTTTTCCCCTACGCTGGGATGCAGTATTGCGCTGGCACGTGTGCCAGCCGGCATTGGCGAGCAGGCGATTGTAGAAATTCGCAATCGTGAAATGCCCGTTAAAGTGACCAAACCCGTTTTCGTTCGCGCCGGTAAACCGGTCGCTCAGTAATTTTTCAGGAGAAATGGCGATGAGCAATGTGCCTAATGAATTGAAATACCGTGACAGCCATGAGTGGGTGCGTAAAGAGGCAGATGGCACCTATACGGTGGGCATCACCGAACATGCCCAGGAACTGCTCGGCGACATGGTTTTTGTGGACCTGCCGGAAGTGGGAACCCATTTCGCCGCCGGTGACGACTGCGCGGTCGCAGAGTCGGTGAAAGCCGCATCGGATATCTACGCGCCGCTGAGCGGTGAGATTGTCGCGGTGAATGACGCACTGGCGGATGCACCTGAGCAGGTCAACAGCGAGCCATACGGCAGCGGTTGGCTGTTCCGTATTAAAGCCAGCGACGAGTCTGAGCTTGAGGCGATGTTGGATGCGGATGCCTATAAAGCCGCCATTGATGAGTAATCGGTAGTCGCTGAAGGTGCCATTTTGCGGCGCCTTCTTTTTTATCTGCCTGATTTAAAGCCGTTTTTGTTTCCCAGCCCGATTCAGGATTTACAGCACATGACCCAGACTCTCAGCCAGCTTGAACACAACGGTGCGTTTATTGAGCGCCATATCGGTCCCACTCCCGCACAGCAAGCCATGATGCTGGAGGCGATTGGGGCAAGTTCGCTGGCGTCATTGATTAACGCCATCGTTCCCGCCGATATCCAATTACCCGGTCCGCCAGCGGTGGGCGATGCAGCAACCGAGCAGCAAGCTTTGGCCGAGCTGAAGGCGATTGCCAGCCAAAATCAGCGCTATAAATCGTGGATCGGCATGGGCTACAGCGCCGTGATCACCCCGCCGGTGATCCTACGCAATATGCTGGAAAATCCGGGCTGGTATACGGCGTATACGCCCTATCAACCGGAAGTTTCGCAGGGGCGCCTTGAGGCGCTGCTGAACTTTCAGACGCTCACGCTGGATCTGACCGGCCTCGACATCGCTTCGGCGTCGCTGCTGGATGAGGCCACCGCCGCGGCAGAAGCCATGGCAATGGCGAAGCGCATCAGCAAGGTAAAGCACGCTAACACCTTTTTCGTCGCAGCCGATGTGCACCCGCAGACGTTGGATGTGGTGCGCACACGGGCCGAAACGTTTGGCTTCGACCTGATCGTTGATGAGGCAGAAAAAGCGTTAGATCATCACGATCTGTTTGGCGTACTGCTGCAGCAGGTCGGCACCAGCGGTGAGGTACACGATTACCGCGCGCTGATCGCCGAGCTCAAAAACCGCAAGGTGGTAGTAAGCGTTGCGGCGGACTTTATGGCGCTGGTGCAGCTTGAAGCACCGGGCAAACAGGGCGCGGATATCGTCTTCGGCTCAGCACAGCGTTTTGGCGTGCCTATGGGTTATGGTGGCCCGCACGCGGCCTTCTTTGCCAGTCGCGACGAGCACAAACGTTCGATGCCAGGGCGTATCATCGGGGTTTCACGTGACGCAGCTGGCGACACCGCGCTGCGTATGGCGATGCAAACCCGCGAACAGCATATCCGCCGTGAAAAGGCGAACTCCAACATCTGTACGTCACAGGTGCTGCTGGCGAATATTGCCGGCCTTTACGCGGTGTTCCACGGTCCTGAGGGCCTGAAACGTATCGCCGCGCGCATCCATCGCCTGACCAGTATTCTGGCTGCGGGCCTGCAAAACGGCGGCCTCAAACTGCGTCACGCCAGCTGGTTCGATACCTTAACCGTAGAGGTAGCGGATAAAGCCGCGGTGCTGAATCGGGCCTTGAGCTTTGGCGTTAACCTGCGCAGTGATGTGCTCAACGGCGTTGGCATTACGCTGGATGAGACCACCACGCGTGACGATGTGCTGGCGCTCTTCGCCATTCTGCTGGGCGACGATCACCGTCAGGACATTGACGAGCTGGACGCTGCGCTGACCAACGAAAACGGTGCAATCCCAGCGGGCATGCGGCGCGAAAGCGCCTTCCTGACGCACCCGGTGTTTAATCGCCACCACAGCGAAACGGAAATGATGCGCTATATGCACAGCCTGGAGAAAAAGGACCTGGCGCTGAACCAGGCCATGATCCCTCTGGGCTCCTGCACCATGAAGCTCAACGCAGCCGCAGAAATGATCCCGATCACCTGGCCTGAATTTGCCGAGCTACACCCGTTCTGTCCGGCTGAGCAGGCGACAGGATACCTGCAGATGATCGGTCAGCTCTCGCAGTGGCTGGTGCAGCTGACGGGATACGATGCGCTGTGCATGCAGCCCAATTCCGGCGCGCAGGGAGAATATGCGGGCCTGCTGGCGATTCGTCGCTACCACGAAAGCCGCAACGAGGCGGGCCGCAACCTCTGCCTGATCCCCAGCTCTGCGCACGGTACCAACCCTGCCTCAGCACAGATGGCCGGTATGACGGTGGTGGTTGTCGCCTGTGATAAGCAGGGGAATATTGATCTCAATGACCTGCGTGAAAAAGCCGCCCAGGCGGGTGACGCGCTGTCGTGCATCATGGTGACCTATCCCTCAACGCATGGCGTTTACGAGGAAACGATCCGCGAAGTGTGCCAAATTGTGCACCAATACGGCGGTCAGGTTTACCTTGATGGTGCCAACATGAATGCGCAGGTCGGTATCACTACGCCTGGGTACATTGGCGCAGACGTCTCGCACCTCAACCTGCACAAAACGTTCTGCATTCCGCATGGCGGCGGCGGTCCGGGCATGGGACCGATTGGCGTTAAGGCTCACCTGGCGCCCTTTGTGCCAGGACACAGCGTGGTGCAGATTGACGGCATGCTGACCCAGCAGGGTGCGGTTTCAGCCGCCCCGTTTGGCAGCGCATCGATCCTTCCTATTAGCTGGATGTACATTCGCATGATGGGCGCGGAAGGGCTCAAGCAGGCCAGTTCGGTGGCGATTCTCAACGCCAACTACATTGCCAGCCGCTTAAAATCTGCCTACCCCATTCTCTACGCCGGGCGTGATGGGCGCGTGGCGCACGAATGTATTCTGGATATGCGTCCGCTGAAAGAGCAAACCGGTATCAGCGAACTGGACGTCGCCAAGCGCCTGATCGACTACGG
The DNA here is from genome assembly GCA_913778495.1 of uncultured Pantoea sp. Lineage (GTDB taxonomy): Bacteria > Pseudomonadota > Gammaproteobacteria > Enterobacterales > Enterobacteriaceae > Pantoea. The sequence continues at coordinate 18,106 of CAJYVD010000027.1, read as the reverse complement.
CTTCCATGCACCAACCATGTCTTTCCCGGTTGCCGGAACGTTGATGGTCGAACCCACTGAATCTGAGAGCAAGATTGAGCTCGACCGTTTCATCGATGCCATGCTGGCCATCCGCATGGAGATTGATCGCGTGGCCAAAGGCGAATGGCCAGCGGATGACAACCCGTTGGTGAATGCCCCTCATACGCAGAAAGAGATTGTGGGAGAGTGGAACCATCCTTACACCCGTGAACTGGCGGTGTTCCCGGCGGGTAGCGCTAACAAATATTGGCCCACCGTGAAGCGCCTTGATGATGTATTCGGCGACAGAAATGTGTTCTGCGCCTGCGTGCCGATGAGCAACTATCAGTAATGTCGCGCGCAGATATCTAATCGCATGCTAAATTCAGGGCCGAGAAATCGGCCCTTTTTTTATGGGAGAAGCAATGATGGCGTTAGCACTTGTCACCGGTGGTAGCCGGGGAATTGGTCGGGCAACTGCGCTGTTGCTCGCGCAAGCGGGCTACCGCGTCGCGGTAAACTTTCGCCAGCGTGAAAGTGAAGCGCGTCAGGTGGTCGCAGACATTGAAGCACAGGGCGGCAGCGCCTTTGTGATTCAGGCGGACATTGCCGATGAAGCGCAGGTGGTGCGCATGTTCGAGCGCCTGGACCGCGAGCCGGACACGCTGAGCGTGCTGGTTAACAATGCGGGCATCCTGTTCAGGCAGTGTCGCGTTGAGGAACTTGATGCTGAGCGCATACAACGGGTGTTTGCGACTAACGTCACAGGGACTTTTATCTGCTGTCGTGAGGCGGTGAAGCGCATGAGCACACGTCACAATGGACAGGGCGGCGCTATCGTTAATGTCTCCTCGGCAGCATCACGCCTTGGGGCACCGAATGAATATGTGGATTACGCCGCCTCGAAAGGGGCAATGGATACGTTAACCCGCGGCTTGTCGCTGGAGGTGGCTGCGGAAGGGATTCGTGTCAACAGCGTGCGGCCAGGGTTGATTTATACCGAGATGCATGCGGACGGCGGTGAGCCGGGCAGAGTCGATCGTTTGGGGGCGGCACTGCCCATGGGGCGGGGCGGTCAGGCGCAAGAGGTTGCCGCCGCAATTCTCTGGCTGGTCAGCGACGCCGCTTCCTTTGTGACCGGCACGTTTATTGATGCCGCAGGCGGGCGATAACATACGGTGCCACGCTGGGCGGCGTAGCACCGCTTGTATCGTTAAAGCACCGCGCCGTTGCTGGCGATGACTTGCTGATACCAGGCGAAACTTTTCTTCTTCGAGCGGGCAAAGGTGCCGCTGCCGTCATCGTGCTTGTCGACGTGAATGAAGCCGTAGCGTTTGTTGTATTGCCCGGTGGTAAAGGACACACAGTCGAGACAACCCCAAGGGGTATAGCCCATCAGCGCCACCCCATCCAGCGTGACCGCTTTTTTCATCTCTTCGATGTGCGCACGCAGATAATCAATACGGTAATCGTCCTCGATGGTGCCGTCAGCATTCGGCTTATCGATGGCTCCAAAGCCATTTTCAACAATAAATAACGGTTTTTCATAACGTTCGTAGAGATCGTTCAGCACATAACGCAGGCCCACCGGATCAATCTGCCAGCCCCAATCAGAGGCTTTTACATGCGGATTGGGAACCACGCCGTCGAAACCGGTGATCGGATCTTCTACGCCACTCGCCTGGGCGTGAACCGCCGCGCTCATGTAATAGCTAAAACCGATGTAGTCGCAGCAGCCTTCGCGAAGCGTTTGCGCATCGTCAGGGTGCATGACGATCTGATAGCCTTTTTGCGCCCACTCTTTTAGCGCGTAGGCCGGCCAGGCGCCACGCATTTGCACGTCGCTGAACACGTAGCGCTGGTGCATCGCCGCCTGTGCCAGTAGCACATCATCGGGATGGCAAGAGAAAGGATAGATTGGCACCATGGCGATCATGCAGCCAATCTGGAAGGCCGGATTGATCTCGCGGCCGCGCTTTACCACTTTTGCGCTGGCGACAAACTGGTGGTGCATCACCTGATACATCAGCTGCTCTGGATTGGCATGTTCGGTGAACACAACGCCGGAGCAGCAGTAGCCAAACAGCGGATACTGCCAGTTGCGCTGATTATTGATCTCATTGAAGGTCATCCAATATTTCACTTTATGCTGGTAGCGCGTCATCACCACGTCGCTAAAGCGCACAAAGAAATCAACGACTTGTCGATTGGCCCAGCCGCCATAGGCCTTCACCAGGTGATACGGCATCTCAAAGTGCGAGAGCGTAATAACGGGTTCAATACCGTATTTCAGCAGCTCATCGAACAGATCGTCATAGAACTGCAGGCCGGCTTCGTTGGGCTCATGCTCGTCGCCGTTGGGGAAAATGCGGGTCCAGGCAATCGACGTGCGAAAACATTTGAAACCCATCTCGGCAAACAGCGCGACATCTTCTTTGTAGCGTGCATAGAACTCAACGGCTTGGTGGTTGGGATAATGGTTACCCGGCTGCACGCCGTCGGTAATGACGCGGCTGACGCCATGTGCGCCGCCGGTAAGGACATCAGCAATACTGACGCCTTTGCCGCCCTGATCCCAACCCCCTTCAACTTGATGTGCCGCCACGGCACCGCCCCAAAGAAAGTCTTTGGGCAAGGACATCTCTTTCATTATGAATTCTCCTCGACACGCATTTCGCTGAATGAATATCGGGGCAGTTTAACCAGGCATGAATGAATGTCACGCTATAACAGCGCGCTAAAAATGTAACGTGTCACAGCCAAAAAACAGGATGTTTTATTGTGAAGTGGCGTGCGAAATATAACGGCCAAGGGTTTCGATAATATAAAGCACCGGCACCTGTGACGTCATATCCAGCTGGTTATCCAGTTTCACCTGCGGCATATGGTAGGAGAGATTGAAGTCTGCGATTTTGGCCAGCGAGCAGCTATCATGGTGGGTGATAGAGATAATTTTGCACTGGTTCAAACTAAACTGATGGGCAAAACGTAAAATCTCCGCCGTTTCACCGGAGACCGAAAGAATAATGGCTAGCGCGTTTTTATAGGCGTTTTTGCTCACCGGATAATAAGGGTCATCAATGTGATGGCTGAATTTTCCGCTGTTGGAAAGGTAGCGTGCACCATATTTCCCTAAGCTGCCTGACGTGCCCGCGCCAATAAAGAAAATAGATTCAGCCTGCATAATCATATGTGCCGCTTGGGCGATGTGCTGTTCGAATTCCGCATTATTAATGCTTTTAAAGAAGTGCAGCATATCACCAACGCCAGAAGGCATGACCGCTGCGGGCGCAGCGGTTTGAGACAGGCGAAAGCGAATGCGAAACTCAGACCAGCCATCACACTGCATTTTGCGACAGAAACGCAACACGGTGGTGGTGGAGACACCGCTCTGCGCGGCCAGCTCACGAATCGTCATATAGCTGACACTTTCCCGATGTTTGATGATGTAGTGATAAACCTGCATCTCAAGGTCATTCAGGCGGGACAGATCGCTGTGTGAAAACATGCGTGGGGCGCTCTTCATAAAAAACGTGGGCTCAGTGTAGCAGATTGGCCCATGAGGTTTTGTCATAGGTTTTCACACAATTATTTTAGCTTACATGTGTACTCTGAAATGTAGAACGGTTAGGCTGCTGTACGTAAAAAGAACACTTTTAGGAAGCCTTGATGGAAAAAAACGGTCAAAACGCCCCCGGTTATTCCCTGGTGGAAGAGATCGCCAATAGCATCAGCCACGGTATTGGCTGCGTGCTCGGGATTGTGGCTTTGGTGCTGATGTTGACCCAGGCGATCGAAATGCGCGCGGGTGCGACAGCGGTGACCAGTTACAGTCTTTATGGTGGCAGCATGATCCTGCTGTTTCTGGCGTCCACGCTTTATCACGCTATCCCGCATCCGAAAATCAAACCCTGGCTAAAGAAATTCGACCACTGCGCGATCTATCTGCTGATCGCCGGCACCTATACGCCTTTTCTGCTGGTGGGGCTGAACTCGCCGCTGGCGCAGGGATTGATGGGCGTGATTTGGGCGCTGGCGCTGGCGGGCATCATTTTTAAGCTGACCATTGGTCATCGCTTTGAGGCGATCTCGCTGATCACTTACCTGAGCATGGGATGGCTGTCGCTGCTGGTGATTTATCAGTTGGCGACGCGGCTCCCCGCTGGCGGGGTGTGGCTATTGGCGGCAGGCGGCGTCGTCTACTCGCTGGGCGTGATCTTCTATGCCTCTCGCCGCATCCCGTACGGCCACGCCATCTGGCATGGCTTTGTTCTGGGCGGTTGCGCGCTGCACTTCTGCGCCATCTATTTCTACGTGATGTAAAGCCGGGCGGCAGCCATGCCGCCCTGGCAAATTAGTCTTCCAGCGTGTAGGGCAGCGGTTGAATTGTCAACGCGCCGCCTTCATCGCCCACCGCGCGCAGCACGCTATCGGCTTCAAGATCGTTATTCATCACCACTTGTACCCAAACGCTGCCGTCATCAAGCTGCACGCCGCACAGCACGGTGCCGGTTCGACGCCATTTGTCGCCCATTTGCAATTCGAGCGCCTCGCCCGCCTGTGGAACGGTGCTGGCGCGCCCTGCTAACCAGTAAAGTGCGCGCTTATTAGCACCGCGAAACTTCGCGCGCGCGACCATCTCCTGGCCGGTATAGCAGCCTTTTTTAAAGCTGATGGCGTCCAGCGCCTGCAAATTGGTGGCCTGCGGAATAAGCTGCGCCGCCGTGGCCGGCTCAATCACCGGGATGCCTGCTTCGATATCCAGCGCCAGCCATTGCGTGCTGTCGTTAAACTGCGCTTCACCTGCCAGCGTGGTTTTCAGCGTTTCAGCCTGGGCGGGCGTAGTGACAATTAAAAAGCGTTCTGCGGGCTGCGCAAACCACAACAGCGTGCTGTCACCGTCCTGAACAACCTGCGTTTCCGCATCCGGTAACGTGGTAAAGAGATTCGCCAGCGCCGCGCGTGCCTGATAGCCCGCCACGCCCAGCGTCACGGCATCGTCGTCAGCAACCAGCGTGACTTTTGAAAACACCGCGTATTTTTTTAACTCGGTCAGTTGCTGTTCGCGCAAAGTGCGGCGTACCAGATACGCGTAACCTTCGCCGCGATGAAACAGGCGCAGGTTGCTCCACATTTTGCCTTTTGCATCGCAGTGTGCCGCCGGACGATGCTGACTGGCGTCCATAGCGGCGACATCCAGCGTCAGCTGTCCCTGTAAATAGGCCGTGCTGTCTTTGCCGTGTACCGAAACCAGCGCCCATTCATCCAGCGACATCAGCGTCAGAGGCAGGCGCGAGGAGGCAGCAGGCTGGCGAGGCGGAAGGGTGAAAATCGGCATATGTTCATCCTGAGTAATAAGGGTTAGCGTAAGGAAAGTGCTGTTAATGTTAAAAGAGCAGGGCGCCAATGCAACCTGTTTGCGGCGTCCTGGGCACAAATCGCGCTAACGGACTGCCATCCAAAGGGTGGTGCCGCGAGCCGTCTCTCATCGTGACAAGCCGCACCTGCAGCCGGTAAAAAAAGAGAGTACACTGTGCGCCTTCGTTACCCGCCATGGAGAGAGCACATGGACATACATGATAAATCGCGCGTTCAGTGGGCATGCCGCCGCGGTATGTTGGAGCTGGACGTATCCATCATGCCGTTCTTTAAGTATGAGTATGATTCACTGAGCGATGCCGACAAAAAGGTGTTTATCGCCCTGTTAAAAAGTGACGATCCTGACCTGTTTAACTGGATGATGAATCACGGCGAGCCCGCCGATCCAGAGCTTAAGCGTATGGTGAAGTTAATTCAGCAGCGTAATCGTGAACGCGGTCCGGTGGCAATGTGATCTGCAGGCGTCACCGCGCGCCCGCGCGCTGAATGTGACGCTGTTTTTTGCCGCCGCACTTGGCGTGCAGCTCCTTCCCTGGCCGACGCTTTGGGCCAGCGCGAAAACCGTGCTCATCCTGTTGATGCTGATTGAATGCGGTTGCAACGAGCGCCGCCTGCGGCAACGCTGCGGTCGGTTAACGCTCAATGAGGAGAACCATTGGCACTGGCAGGGAAAAACGTGGTGCAACGCGCGGCAACCCCTCTGGCTCGCAGGCTGTGTCTTGCTGGTGTTGCGCAACGCACAAGGCGAACGCTGGCGGCTATGGCTGATGCAGGATAATTTGCCACCCAGCGCATGGCGCTCGCTGCGCGCCTGCTTTTTTATGCAGGCACGCGCCGCCGGACGTTAAAGCCGCGCAGCGGTTTCCGTTAAGATCTGCTCGCACCACTGTTCAATCCGCGCTTCACTGAGATCAAACTGATTCACGTCATCCAGCGCCAGACCTACAAACTGGGTACCGTCGGCGGTAAGCGGCTTTTTGCTGGTGAACGTGTAACCGTCCAGCGGCCAGTAGCCCACAAACTGCACCCCCATGGGCTGGAGCAGATCGTGTAGCATGCCGAGCGCGTCGAGAAACCACTCTGCATATTCAATCTGGTCGCCCTGACCGTAAAGCGCGACAATTTTATCTTGCAGATCCAGCCCTGACAGGGTGTGCCACACGGCTTCCCAGTCTTCCTGCAGTTCGCCAAAATCCCACGTTGGAATCCCGAGAATCAGCAGGTCGTACTGCGTCATCAGCGCCGGATCGTCCTCTTTCAGGTTATGCAGCGTGACCAGATCTTCGCCAATAAAATCGCGGATTTTCTCCGCCGTCATCTCGGTATAACAGGTGCTTGAACCGTAAAACAGACCGATATTCATGCAATTAATGCTCAGAAAAAACCTCGTTTGGCGCAATTGTATCAGAAGCCCGTGAGTTTCAGGCATAATGAGCACGAATTCACATGAGCAAGGGGAAAGCGTGCAGGATAGCGATCTGATTGAACAGTTTCTGGACGCGCTGTGGATCGAGCGGAATCTGGCGCAAAATACGCTGGCCTCCTACCGTCAGGATTTGCACACGCTCGCGGGGTGGTTAGCGCATCATCAACGCACGCTTCTCACGGTAGAAGCGATTGATCTGCAACAGTTCCTTGCTGAGCGCATCGAGGGAGGCTATAAAGCCACCAGCTCAGCGCGCACGCTCAGCGCGATGCGTCGCCTGTTCCAGTATCTCTACCGCGAAAAACACCGCAGCGACGATCCCAGCGCGCTGCTCTCTGCCCCCAAGCTGCCTCAGCGATTGCCGAAAGATCTTACTGAAAGCCAGGTCGAGCGTTTGCTGCAGGCGCCCAGCACGGATATCCCGCTTGAGCTGCGCGACAAAGCGATGCTGGAACTGCTGTACGCGACCGGCTTGCGCGTTTCCGAGCTGGTGGGGTTGACCATTAGCGACATTAGCCTGCGTCAGGGCGTGGTGCGCGTGATCGGCAAAGGGAATAAAGAGCGGCTTGTGCCGTTAGGTGAAGAAGCGGTGTATTGGCTGGAGCAGTATATGGAGCATGGCCGCCCGTGGTTACTCAACGGCCAAACGCTGGATGTGATGTTTCCCAGCCAGCGCGCGCAGCAAATGACGCGGCAAACGTTCTGGCACCGCATCAAGCATTATGCGGTGTTGGCGGGCATCGACAGCGAAAAGCTCTCACCGCACGTGCTGCGTCACGCCTTTGCGACCCATTTATTGAACCATGGGGCGGATCTGCGCGTCGTACAAATGCTGTTGGGCCACAGCGATCTCTCCACCACTCAAATTTATACGCACGTTGCCACGGAGCGCCTGCGTCAATTACATCAACAGCATCATCCGCGTGCCTGATGGCACAGCGAAAAGGATTAGCCATGAAGAAACAGACAGCGATGCTGGCATTACTGGTCAGCGCTTTTTCCGGCCTGACCCATGCCGATGACAGTGCGATTCAGCAAACGTTGAAAAAGGTCGGCTTACAGCAGGCGGACATTCAGCCCTCACCGCTGCCCGGCATCAAAACGGTATTAACAGAAAGCGGCGTGCTGTACGTCACGGAAGATGGCAAGCACATGATCCAGGGCCCGCTCTATGACGTCAGCGGCGCGCAGCCGGTGAACGTTACCAATAAGCTGCTGGAGAGCAAAGTCAGCGCGCTGGCGCCAGAAATGATCGTCTATAAAGCGCCGAAAGAGCAGCACGTCATCACCGTCTTCACCGATATCACCTGCGGCTACTGCCGCAAACTGCACGAGCAGATCGCCGACTACAACGCATTAGGCATCACCGTGCGCTACCTGGCCTTCCCGCGCGAAGGGCTGCATGGTCAGGTGGAAAAAGCGATGAAGGCCATTTGGTGTAGCGCCGATCGCAACAAAGCCTTTGATGCGGCGATGAAAGGCGACACGCCCCAAATGGACGCGCCAGACAGCTGCAAGATCAATCTCGATAAGCACTATCAGCTGGGTATTCTCTACGGCATTCAGGGCACACCGGCGATCCTCACTGATACCGGTACGATGATCCCTGGCTATCAAGGCCCGCAAGAGCTGAAACAGGTGCTTGATAACCAAAAGCGAGGCGGTTAATCCACGGTGATGCATTCTGTTGAACTGCGTCGGCGCGAGGTGCCTGCCGACGCCAGCTTACCCGCTGATATCCCGCCGCTGCTGCGACGTCTTTATTTGCAACGTGGTGTACAAGACGCCGCAGAGCTTGAGCGCGGTGCCAAACATCTTTTACCGTGGCAAACCTTAGGCGGCATTGATGCCGCCGTCACGCTGCTGCATGACATGCTGAAGGCGGGACGCCGCATTGTGGTGGTGGGGGATTTCGACGCCGACGGCGCCACCAGCACCGCACTGACCGTGCTGGCGCTGCGCAGCATGGGCGGTAACGTCGATTATCTGGTCCCCAACCGCTTTGAAGATGGCTATGGCCTGAGCCCGGATGTGGTCGAGCAGGCGCGCGCGCGCGGCGCCGAAATGATCCTCACCGTAGACAATGGCATTTCATCACACGCAGGCGTCGAAACGGCGCATCAGCACGGGATTCCGGTGTTAGTCACCGATCACCACCTTCCCGGCGAGACGCTGCCGGCGGCGGAAGCCATTGTTAACCCTAACCTCAGCGACAGCGCTTTCCCTTCGCGCGCGCTGGCGGGCGTGGGCGTCGCCTTTTACTTGATGCTGGCGCTGCGTGCGCACCTGCGCCAGCACGGTTGGTTCGCGGATGGCAGAAGTGAACCCAATCTGGCCGAGCTGTTGGATTTGGTGGCGCTCGGCACAGTGGCGGACGTGGTGCCGCTGGATGCCAACAACCGCATTCTGGTGTGGCAAGGGCTCAGCCGTATCCGCGCGGGTAAATGCCGCGCCGGAATCCGCGCGCTGCTGGAGATTGCCAACCGCGACGCACGTCAGTTGGCGGCCAGCGATCTCGGCTTTGCCGTGGGGCCGCGCCTTAACGCCGCCGGCCGTCTGGATGACATGTCAGTGGGCGTCGCCCTGCTGCTGACAGACGATATTGCGCAAGCGCGCATGTTGGCCAGCGAACTGGATGCGTTGAACCAGACGCGTAAAGAGATTGAGCAAGGTATGAAAAGCGAGGCGCTGGCGCTGTGCAACGCGCTGGAGCGGCAGCACAGCGATCTGCCGCTGGGCCTGGCCTTCTACCATCCTGACTGGCATCAGGGCGTAGTCGGGATCCTCGCCTCGCGCCTGAAAGAGCGCTTTCATCGTCCGGTCATCGCCTTTGCGCCAGCAGGCGATGGCACGCTTAAAGGCTCAGGACGTTCGATACCGGGCCTGCACCTGCGCGACGCGCTGGAGCGACTCGACACGCTGTTTCCGGGATTGATGATCAAATTTGGCGGCCATGCCATGGCGGCCGGATTGTCGTTGGAGACCGAGAAATACGACAGGTTCCGCGAGCATTTCGCCGCCTTGGTGGAAGAGTGGCTGGACGGCGAGGCCCTGCAGGGCGTGATTTGGTCAGATGGTGCGCTGCACGCCCAGGAATTTACGCTGCACACCGCCGAAATGCTGCGCGAGGCGGGACCGTGGGGACAGGCGTTTCCTGAACCCGTGTTTGACGGGCAGTTCAAGTTGCTCCAGCAAAAGCTGGTGGGCGAACGTCATCTCAAAGTGATGGTGGAGCCGCTAGGCGGCGGGCCGCTGCTGGACGGCATTGCCTTTAACGTCGACACGACGCTATGGCCAGACAGCAGCGTGCGTCAGGTGCAGCTGGCCTACAAACTGGATATCAATGAGTATCGCGGTAACCGTTCAGTACAGCTGATTATCGATCATCTCTGGCCCGCGTAAATCGCCGATCCGCGCCGCCTGACGCCTTCATCGCCAGGCGGCGCGCAAAGCTACACAGCAATCGTGCTTTCGGGTAAACTAGCGCGTTAATTTTCCCTTCTCACCGAATCGCCAAAAAAAGACTGAAAAGCCATGTTTGAAATTAATCCGGTCAAAAATCGTATCCAGGACCTCAGCGAGCGCAGCGACGTTCTTAGGGGGTATCTTTGACTACGATGCCAAGAAAGAACGTCTTGAAGAAGTAAACGCCGAGCTGGAGCAGCCGGACGTCTGGAACGAACCCGAGCGCGCACAGGCGCTGGGCAAAGAGCGCGCCTCGCTGGAAGCCATCGTACAGACGCTGGATCAAATGTTCCAGGGGCTGGAAGATGTGCAGGGCCTGCTGGAGCTGGCGGTTGAAGCCGAAGACGAAGAGACCTTCAACGAAGCCGTAGCCGAGCTGGATGGGCTGGAAGCGAAGCTGGGCGATCTGGAGTTCCGCCGTATGTTCTCCGGCGAGTACGACAGCGCCGACTGCTACATGGATATCCAGGCGGGATCGGGCGGCACTGAGGCGCAGGACTGGGCCAGCATGCTGCTGCGCATGTACCTGCGCTGGGCCGAAGACAAAGGCTTTAAAACGGAAATCATTGAAGAGTCCGAAGGCGAAGTAGCAGGCACAAAATCGGCCACCATCAAGGTGATTGGCGATTACGCTTTTGGCTGGCTGCGTACCGAAACTGGCGTACACCGTCTGGTGCGTAAAAGCCCATTCGATTCAGGCGGCCGTCGCCATACCTCGTTCAGCTCCGTGTTTATCTATCCGGAAGTGGACGACAATATCGACATCGATATCAATCCCGCCGACCTGCGCATCGACGTGTATCGTGCTTCGGGAGCTGGCGGCCAGCACGTCAACAAAACCGAGTCCGCGGTGCGTATTACCCACCTGCCGACCAACATTGTGGTGCAGTGCCAAAACGACCGTTCTCAGCACAAAAACAAAGACCAGGCCTTCAAACAGCTGCGCGCCAAGCTGTATGAATATGAGATGCAGAAGAAGAATGCGGACAAACAGGCCGCAGAAGAGAACAAGTCGGATATCGGCTGGGGCAGCCAGATCCGCTCATACGTTCTGGACGATTCGCGCATTAAAGATCTGCGCACCGGCGTAGAAACCCGCAACACCCAAGCGGTGCTGGATGGCGATCTGGATCGCTTTATTGAAGCAAGTTTAAAAGCAGGGCTATAAGGAACCGACATGTCTGAACAACACCCGCAGAGCGCTGATGCCGCCCTTGAGTTAAACAACGAACTGAAAGCGCGTCGCGAAAAACTCAGCGCGCTGCGTGAAAAGGGCGTGGCGTTTCCTAACGATTTCCGTCGCGACACCACCTCCGACAAGCTGCACGCCAGCTATGACGACAAAAGCAACGAAGAGCTGGAAGCGCTGGGCGTAGAAGTCAGCGTGGCCGGTCGCATGATGACGCGCCGCATCATGGGGAAAGCGTCGTTTGCTACGCTGCAGGACGTGGGCGGCCAGATCCAGATCTACGTGTCGCGCGACGATCTGCCTGAAGGCGTCTACAACGAGCAGTTCAAAAAGTGGGATTTGGGCGATATTCTGGGTGCACGCGGTAAGCTGTTCAAAACCAAAACCGGCGAGCTTTCAATCCATATCTCAGAACTGCGTCTGCTGACCAAAGCGCTGCGCCCGCTGCCGGACAAATTCCACGGCCTTGCCGATCAGGAAACGCGCTATCGCCAGCGCTATCTCGATCTCATTGCTAACGACGCCTCGCGTCACACCTTCCAGGTGCGCTCCAAAATCATGGCCGGCATCCGCCAGTTCATGGTGAATCGTGACTTTATGGAAGTGGAAACGCCGATGATGCAGGTGATTCCAGGCGGCGCCTCTGCGCGTCCGTTTATCACCCATCACAACGCGCTCGACATTGATATGTACCTGCGTATCGCGCCGGAACTTTACCTGAAGCGCCTGGTCGTGGGCGGCTTCGATCGCGTGTTCGAGATCAACCGTAACTTCCGTAACGAAGGCATTTCGCCGCGTCATAACCCTGAGTTCACCATGATGGAACTCTATATGGCCTACGCGGATTACAAGGATTTGATCGAGCTGACGGAAAGCCTGTTCCGTACGCTGGCGCAAGATGTGCTCGGTAATACCGAAGTACCTTACGGCGAGCATACGTTTGATTTCGGCAAGCCGTTTGAGAAGCTCACCATGCGTGAAGCGATCAAAAAGTATCGCCCGGAAACCGATCTCAGCGATATGGATGACTTCGACAAAGCCGTGGCGATCGCACGCTCACTGCACATTAAAGTGGAGAAGAGCTGGGGACTGGGCCGGGTGGTGACGGAGATCTTTGAAGAGACCGCTGAAGCGCACCTGATTCAGCCGACCTTCATTACCGAGTACCCTGCGGAAGTGTCGCCGCTGGCGCGTCGCAACGATGAGAACCCGGAGATCACCGATCGCTTTGAGTTCTTTATCGGTGGCCGTGAAATCGGTAACGGCTTCTCGGAGTTGAACGATGCGGAAGATCAGGCTGAGCGTTTCCTGCAGCAGGTGAATGCCAAAGATGCGGGCGACGACGAAGCGATGTTCTACGACGAAGATTACGTTACCGCGCTGGAGCACGGTCTGCCGCCGACGGCGGGCTTGGGCATTGGTATCGATCGCCTGGTGATGCTGTTTACCAACAGCCACACCATTCGCGATGTGATCCTCTTCCCGGCGCTGCGTCCGACCGGTAAGTAATGTCCGCGGTGCCGACGGCGCAACGCCGTCGGCACCGACTGCATCACGATTTCACCACGTCCGTTAGCCACGCCTGAAAGCGCGCATAGGGCACATAAAGCGCCACATCGCGATACAGCGTTTTACCGCTTTTATTATCCTCAATTTCACTGCTGTAACCGACGATAACGCCGGCCAGCGTATCATCGCTGGCGTTATAGACCGCGCCGCCTGACATGCCTTTTACCACGCCTGCATCCGCTGCCACGACGACGCAACCCGGTTTATTCCAGCTGTTCGCTAACTGCGTGTTGATCAGATTCTTGCCGCTGGAGGCCACGGGCATCGCGGAGATAAAGCTGTAGCCGTAGAGATTCACGCGGTCACCGATGTGGCTATTGCGGAACGTCGGCGACCGGCGCGGCAGGCTGTTTTTATGGTAAACCACGGCGAGATCGCATTCTGGATGCCACGCTTTAACGCGATACAGCGAAAATTTCGCGACGTGGGCCGCCGTCAGGCTGTATTCCGGCGTCAGGGGAATGGTGGTGCCCAACGTACCAATGCCCAGCACGGTAGGAATACCGGTCACGGTCATGTCCACGCGTTGGGCTGCTTCTCTGCTGTATTCGTAATGCCCAACCGAGCAGCCGCTCAGGCAGAGCACCGCCAGCGCCATATACCATCGCATAGTTTCACTCTCCCCTCGATGAGATCGCCTGAGGCGGCAATCGTGTGGAGTATCGGCAATGCATTAATATTCTTTACGCAATTCAGTTAAGCAAAACATCACGCGTTCCGCTTCCCGCCGTATTATTGCAATGGCGGCAACACTGCTTTGCCGCCGCAGAGATGGTGGCTTTTTCCCGCCTGTGCTTAAATCGCGATGTGATACAGATCAAATTTTAATACTACGATGTGACAACCGTACTGCGCGTTGGCGCGGTCAACCTGCACTGTTCTGGGAGAAAATTATGCCTGTTGCACTACTGGCACTGGCGCTGAGCGCGTTCGCGATCGGCACCACGGAGTTTGTCATTATGGGGTTACTGCCTGAGGTGGCCGGTGATTTACAGGTGACCATTCCGTCGGCGGGATGGCTGATCAGCGGCTATGCGTTGGGCGTGGCGATCGGCGCGCCGATCATGGCGCTGCTGACCGCCAAACTGCCGCGCAAACGTACCCTGATTTTACTGATGACGATTTTTATCATCGGCAATGTGCTGTGCGCGCTGGCCTACAGTTATAACCTGCTGATGCTGGCGCGCGTGGTCACGGCGCTGTGTCACGGCGCGTTCTTCGGCATTGGCGCGGTGGTAGCGTCCAGTTTGGTGGCACCCGGCCGCCAGGCTTCCGCGGTGGCACTGATGTTCACCGGGCTTACGCTGGCGAACGTGCTTGGCGTGCCGCTGGGCACCTGGTTCGGTCAACTCTACGGCTGGCGCGCGACCTTCTGGGGCGTGGCCATTATCGGAGTACTGGCGTTCATTGCGCTGATTGTCAGTCTGCCCACGCAGCGCGACGAGAAACCGGTTCACCTCGCCAGTGAGATTGGCGCGCTGGCCAACGGCAAGCTGTGGCTTTCCCTGCTGATGACCGTCTGCTTCGCGGCGGCAATGTTCGCGCTGTTTAGCTATATTGCGCCGCTGCTGTTGCAGGTCACCGGTATCAGCGATCGCGGCGTGAGCTGGACGCTGTTCCTGATCGGCGCAGGCTTAACGGTGGGCAATATTCTGGGCGGTAAACTGGCAGACTGGAAAGTCTCGTTCAGTCTGCTGCTCAGCTTCACGCTGATCGCCATTTTCTCGCTGCTGTTTAGCTGGACCAGCCACGCGCTGTGGCTGGCGGAGATCACGCTGTTTCTGTGGGCGATGGCGACCTTTGCCACCGTGCCCGGCCTGCAAATCAACGTGGTGCGCCACGGTAAAGACGCGCCAAATCTGGTGTCGACCCTGAATATTTCTGCGTTTAACGTCGGTAATGCCTTAGGCGCGTGGGTCGGCGGCGCAGTGATCGCGCAGGGTTACGGCCTCACCGCCGTGCCGGTTGCCGCCGCGGTGCTGGCGGCATTGGGCCTGCTGGTTTGTATGATCACCTTCCGCCGCTCGGGCGGTCAGGGCGAGGCGGTGCGCGTTTAGTTCAGCCTTTCGGCGAGGCGCGCAGGAAAGGTGGCCACCTGCTGTTGCAGGTGGTCACAAAAGTGATCGACCAGCGCAGAAGCCGGGCGGTGCTGCGGACGCACCAGGCTGACGGTGAAGGGTACGCTGATACTGAAGCGCCGCAGCACCACGCCGCTGTCGGCATAATCCAGCGCCGTCAGCGGATTCACAATTGAAATGCCCACGCCAGCGCGTACCATCGCGCACACCGAGGCGGCGCTGTGCGTTTCCAGCGCCAGCCGCCGCTCAACGTTATGCTCATGAAACAGGGCATCCAGCAGTTGCCGATAGCTGTCTTGACGCGACAGACTGACGTAATTTTCTCCGACGAAATCCTGCGGTGTCAGCACTTTACGCTGACACAGCGGATGCTGCGGCGGCAGCACGCACACTTCGTCGCAGGTCAGCAGCGGCTGGCGCTGCGTGCCGGCAGGCGCGTGCTGCGTTTCGGTCAGGCCGAGATCGTAGCGCTGCGCCGACAGCCACTCCTCTAACAGCGGTGATTCCTGCGGAATGATATTCAGGCTGACCTGAGGGTAGCGCTGCATAAACGGCTGCAGCAGCGTGGGCAGCAGCGACTGTGAAAAAACCGGCAGACAGGCTATCGACAGCTCGCCCTGGCGAAATTGGCGTAATCCCTCGGCGGCGTCCATGATGCGATCGAGGCCGTACCACGACCGCTGTACCTCCTCATATAAGCGCAATCCCTGGACCGTCGGGTGCAGCCGACCGCGTACCCGGTCAAACAGCGTCAGCCCAAGCTGCTGCTCCAGCCGCGCCAGTTCGCGGCTAACGGTGGGCTGCGAGGTATGCAGCAGCGTCGCCGCCTGCGTCAGGTTGCCGCTGGTCATCACCGCGTGAAAAATCTCGATATGTCGCCAGTTAATTTTTGCCATCGCGTTCTCCTTGTCGCCCATATCATATTTGCATAGCTGATACCAAAACAGATATTTTTCTGCATTGCCGTGCTGTGGCTAAATGTCAGCATCGACTCAGGAGAATCCCCATGCCACGTCCATTGAACACCTCTGAAACGGCGCTGAATGCAGCCAACTTACTGCCGCTGGCGCAGCGCTACAGCGGTCCATTTTGGGCCTATGACGCAGCCGTCATCGCACAGCGTATCGCGCAACTCAGCGCTTTTGACGTGGTACGTTTTGCGCAAAAAGCCTGCTCAAATATTCACATTCTGCGCCTGATGCGCGCGGCGGGCGTGAAAGTCGATTCCGTTTCGCTGGGCGAACTTGAGCGCGCGCTGGCGGCAGGCTTTGCGCCGAACGGCGAAGACATTGTGTTTACCGCCGATGTGCTGGATACGCCGACGCTGGCGCGCATTGTCGAGCTGCAGGTACCGGTGAATGCCGGGTCGATCGATATGCTGCATCAGCTGGGTGCCGTGTCGTCGGGGCATCGCGTTTGGCTGCGCGTCAATCCGGGATTCGGTCACGGTCACAGTCAGAAAACCAATACCGGCGGCGAAAACAGCAAGCACGGTATCTGGCATAGCGATTTGCCGCAGGCGCTGGCCGCCATTCAGCAGCACGGATTAACTCTGGTCGGCCTGCATATGCACATTGGCTCCGGCGTGGATTATGGCCACCTGCAGCAGGTGTGTGACGCGATGGTGGAGCAGGTGCTGAGCGTGGGGCAAGATCTCACGGCAATTTCTGCCGGTGGCGGGCTCTCTATCCCTTATCATTTTGATGAAGAAGCCATTGATACCCAGCACTATTACGGTCTGTGGAATCAAGCGCGCGAACGTATCGCCGCTCATCTGGGGCATGCAGTGAAGCTGGAAATTGAGCCTGGTCGCTTCCTGGTCGCCGAGTCGGGCGTGCTGGTGTCGCAGGTGCGTGCGGTCAAAGCGATGGGCAGCCGACACTTCGTGCTGGTGGATGCCGGTTTCAGCGATCTGATGCGTCCTGCCATGTACGGCAGTTACCACCATATTTCAGTGTTACCCGCTGACGGACGGGCGTTGGGCGATGCCTGCGTCGAGTCCGTGGTGGCAGGCCCGCTGTGTGAATCGGGCGACGTCTTTACGCAGCAGGAAGGGGGCAAAGTGGAAACGCGCGCCTTGCCTGCCGCTCAGGTGGGCGATTATCTGGTGTTTCACGATACCGGCGCCTACGGCGCATCCATGTCATCCAACTACAACAGCCGTCCGCTGATCCCGGAAGTGCTGTTTGAAAACGGTCAGGCGCGAGAGATTCGTCGCGCGCAGACCATCCAGGAACTGCTGGCGCTGGAGTTAATGTGAGGATTGTTCCACTCAGTGACGTGCCGCATCATGCCAGCCAGATCACCGACTGGCTGTGGCAGGCCTTTGGCGCAGGCACCGCGCGGGAATTTTACGACAGTATCGTGCGCAGCAGTCTGAACGGCGCTGAGTTTCCCGTGACGTTTGTCGCGCTGGATGCGCATGACACGCCGCTTGGCACCGTGGGATTTTGGCGCTGCGATTTGATCAGCCGGCAGGATCTCTGGCCGTGGCTTGCCGCGCTGTATGTCGATCCGGCCGCACGCGGCAACGGACTGAGTGAAGCGCTGCAGCAGCATGTTATTGATTACGCCCGCGCCCAAGGCCACGAAAAGCTCTGGCTGTGGTCAACGTTCGGCGGCTATTACGAGCGCTTTGGCTGGGAGTATACCTGTAAGGCAATCGAGTTCCCGGATATCGCCGTCAATGTGTATGCGCGATCGCTGCAATAGGGGAGGGGCCAGAGGCTTTAGCCGCAGGCAGCGGTTGGGTGCTTGTGCCACGGGTCGTGGCGGGGCTTGAGCCGCAGGCAGCAGTTCAGTGCATCTTTCGTTCGCCATGGCAATGGCAGGTGCCTGTGCCGCAGGCAGCGGGTCGGTGCATCTTTCGTTCGCCATAAGAATGGCAGGTGCCTTGCCCGCCGTGCGGCGCACGAGCAGAGGGCGCCAGGCCGCGCCCTCTGCACTCCCCGGCCCTGCGCCAGCCCCACTCGCCGCTGCGCGGTCCCTTCACTCGCTCAG
>CAJYVD010000026.1 GCA_913778495.1 uncultured Pantoea sp. | reverse complement strand
CCCATTTCATTCTATTTTGGTCGGTGTTGTCTGTGGGGCCGAAAGCAGGTCTCAAAGACAGCTGTTGGCTGAAAAAGACTAAAGACACAAAAGAAGGTTTTTGCTCAAAGCAGCACCGCCTGGATGTTACTTAAAAGTCTTACCGCCACACGGTCGCCACAAAAAACATAAAAGACCCACAGCGAGGTTTGTGAGGCGCCATCCCGACTCGCTGAATGAGTGAAGGCTTCCAGGGCGAGCGGCATGGATGCCGCGAGAGGCGGCGTTGAGCAGGAGCGAATCGACGCCGGTCCGTCAGGAAGACTGAGCGAGTGAGGGGACCGCGCAGCGGCGAGTGGGGCTGGCGCAGGGCCGGGGAGTGCAGAGGGCGCGGCCCAGGCGCCCTCTGCTCGTGCGCCGCACGGCGGGCAAGGCACCTGCCATTGCTATGGCGAACGAAAGTTGCACCGGGCCCCGCGCCAGCGAAAAGGCACATCAGCCGCTGCCTGCGGCGAACGAAAGTTGCACCGCGCCTCGCGCCAGCGAAAAGCACCGACCCGCTGCCTGCGGCACAGGCACCTGCCATTGCCATGGCGAACGAAAGATGCACTGCGCCTCGCGCCAGCGCAAAAGCACCTTAGCCGCTGCCTGCGGCAAACCTGCCTGCGGCTAATTTTCCTGATAGGCCATCCACGTCAGTAACTGCAGGCTGGCGGAAAAATAGTCCTGATCCGGCGTCAGGCGATCGCTCAAATACCCGCTCTCGCTCAACACCACATCCCTCACCGCCAGCAATCCACCGCTCAGCGGATAAGGTGCAACGGTATTCTTGAGCACGTCAAACCAGGCGGGCGTGTTTTCACGGCCATATCCCTGCCAGAGTTGCTGGAACGGGGCCAGCTGTGGGCTGCGCGGATCGTACCACCAGATATTCAGCGGCACGCGAATCGCATCGTAGCTGAAGCGGCTGGAATAGTCGGCCGCTGGCGCGATCGTGCCATCGGCGTTGAGCGCGACCCAATCCAGCGGCAGGTGGGTTTTACCGAAGCGCATTTTACCCAGCAGCGCCATGCCATCCGCGATCAGCCGGTTCCACTCGCGCGGCTGACCGTGTTCGGCGAACGCGCGCCAGGCGGCAAACAGGAAATAGGAAGGGTTGAGTACCACATAATCGGTTTTATTGAAGCCCTGCGCGCCCGGCAGCATCACCCGATATCCGGCATAAGTGATAACGTTATGCGCCAGGATGGCGCGTTGGATCGCGTCCGAGGCCGCCTGATAATCCCCGCCCCACTGCCGTGCCGCACGCTGCAGCGCCCATGCAATCAGCACGTCACCGTCAGAGGCGTTATTCTTATCCGCCACGGGATCGGCCGCGTCTGGCGTATAGCGCCAGTAAAACAGCCCGTTATCCGCGTTACGAAGATGCGTGCGCGTCCACTGCCAAAGCAAATCAAAGGTAGGGCGATCGTGATTGGCGACGGCCAGCAGCATACCGTAGCCCTGCCCTTCGGTATGACTGACGTTGTGGTTGGCCGTATCAATAATGCGGCCATCGGGCTGTAAAAAGCGGCTTTTGTAGCTGCTCCAGCCGTCTGCCAGCGCGTGAGCACTTATGCACATCATCATGAAACCGAGCATCCATTGACATCCGAAGCGCATCATCTTCATTGCAGCATCCTATTGATTCACCGTATGGCCGTGACGTTTTTGAAAATAGACAACATCAGAGAAGATCGCGGTTTCCGCTGCGTATCGCAATAAAAAAGGCTCCCGCAGGAGCCTTTCGCTGTGTTTGACGCCCGATTAACGCGTCGGCACGCCCTGATTTTCATCCTGATCCACAGCAAAACAGGCGATCTGCTGTTCACCGTACTGCTGCAATTTGGGCTGCAACTGAACGCAGGTGCCGAAACGACGGCGGCAGCGCGCGTTAAACGCACAGCCTGGCGGCGGATTCAACGGACTCGGTAACTCGCCCGTGAGTTTAATGCGTTCGCGACGATCGTCCGGATTCAGGCGCGGCGTGGCTGACAGCAGCGCCTGCGTGTACGGATGGCGCGGATTACTGAAAATCGCCTCTTTGCTGCCTTTTTCCACGCAGCGACCGAGATACATCACCATCACTTCATCCGCAATGTGCTCCACCACCGAGAGATCGTGGGAAATGAACACATAGGACAAGCCCAAGTCCTGCTGCAAGTCCATCATCAGGTTAAGCACCTGCGCCCGCACCGACACGTCCAGCGCCGAGACAGGTTCGTCGGCAATCAGCACGTCTGGATCGAGCATCAGGCCGCGCGCAATCGCGATACGCTGCCGCTGTCCGCCCGAGAACATATGCGGATAGCGATCGTAATGCTCGGTTTTCAGGCCCACTTTCGCCATCATCTCCAGCGTTTTTTCGCGGCGTTCGGCTTTGCTCAAGGCGGTATTGATCACCAGCGGCTCTTCCAGAATCTGGCTGATTTTCTTGCGTGGATTCAATGAACCATAGGGGTTTTGAAACACGATCTGGATTTTCTGGCGACGCAGCTTCTGCGCCTGGGGATCGTGCTTGAGCAGATCCTGACCGTGCCAGTAAAGCTGGCCTTCGGTTGGCGTTTCAATCATGGTCAGCAGGCGGCCAAGGGTGGATTTTCCACAGCCGGACTCGCCGACCACCGCCAGCGTTTTGCCACGCTCAAGGTTAAATGAGACGCCATCCAGCGCTTTGACCAGACGCTCCTGGCCAAACAGGCCTTTCTTCACCGGGTAGTGTTTTTTCAGGTCAATCGCCTGCAGCAGGTAATTCTGCTCAGTAGTATCAAGACTCATAGGTGGGTCTCCCGGCATCATCCAGTGGGAAATGGCATTTAGACTGACGCCCCGGAATGTCGCGCAGTTCAGGTTCTTCGGTACGGCAGCGATCGGTCACGTAGGGGCAGCGCGGATTCAGCAAGCAGCCGGTTGGACGATCGTATTTGCCCGGCACCACGCCAGGCAGCGATGCCAGTCGCGCCTTGTCTACCGCGAACTCCGGCAGCGCACGCAGCAGCGCTTGAGTGTAGGGATGGCGCGGCGCTTTAAAAATATCGACCGCTTTGCCACTCTCTACCACCTGCCCGGCGTACATCACGATGATGTGCTGTGCCGCTTCCGCCACCAGCGCCAAATCGTGCGTGATCAGAATCAGCGCCATGTTCTCCTGCTTTTGCAACTCCAGCAGCAGTTCAATGATTTGCGCCTGAATGGTTACGTCCAGCGCCGTGGTAGGTTCATCTGCAATCAGCAGTTTGGGCTTACACGCGATGGCCATGGCGATCATCACGCGCTGGCTCATGCCGCCGGAAAGCTGGTGCGGATACACATCCAGCCGCGAAGCCGGATCGGGAATACCGACCTGATCCAGCAGATCGATGGCACGCTGACGACGCGTGCGCTTATTACCGCCCTGATGCACTTTGAGCGCTTCCATAATCTGGAAGCCCACGGTGTAGCAGGGGTTCAGGCTGGTCATGGGATCCTGGAAAATCATCGCCACTTCCGCCCCCACCAGCTGGCGGCGCTCTTTTTCAGAGACGGTTTGCAGGTCGCGATCGGAGAAGAGCAACTTTTCCGCCTTCACCCGACCGGGATAATCAATCAGCCCCATTAATGCCAGAGAGCTCACCGACTTACCGGAGCCGGATTCGCCCACGATACCCAGCACTTGTCCCTGCTCTACGCGATAACTGATGCGATCCACCGCACGGAACGGTGCTTTTTCGTCGCCGAAGTGCACCGACAATTTTTCTACATTTAATAACGCCATCTCGGTGCCTCTTTACTGCTTGAGTTTCGGGTCAAGGGCATCACGTAAGCCATCGCCCATGAGGTTAAATGCCAGAACCGTGAGAAGAATGACCAATCCGGGGAAGGTCACGACCCACCAGGCACTTTGCGCATATTGCAGCACGTCGGAGAGCATGGTGCCCCACTCCGGCGTCGGCGGCTGCGCCCCCATACCGAGAAAGCCCAACGCCGCCATGTCCAGAATGGCGTTGGAGAAACCTAATGACGCCTGCACGATCAGCGGTGCCAGACAGTTAGGCAGAATATTCACAAACATCTGACGCAGCGTGCCAGCACCCGCGACGCTGGATGCCGTCACGTAGTCGCGATTGACTTCCACCAGTACGGCGGCGCGCGTCAGGCGAATATAGTGCGGCAGCGCCACGAAGGTCAGCGCCAGCGAGGCGTTCACAATCGACGGACCAAAGATCGCTACCAGCACCAGCGCCAACAGCAGGCTCGGCAGCGCCAGCATGATGTCCACTAAACGCATGATGGTGGCGTCCACAGCGCCGCCCAAATAGCCGGCCATCAAGCCAAAAATGATGCCGAGGATCAGCGACAGCACCACCACCAGACACCCCACCAGCAGCGATAAGCGGGCGCCAAACATCAGACGCGACAGGATGTCACGACCCACATCATCGGTGCCGAGGATATAGCTCCAGCTGCCGCCTTCTTGCCAGACCGGCGGATGCAGCAGCGCATCACGGAACTGCTCAGCTGGGCCGTGCGGGGCCACGAGATCGGCGAAGATGGCGACCAACAGCATCACGATGATGTAAGCCAGGCCGATAACCGCGCCTTTGTTACGTTTAAAATAGTGCCAGAATTCCTGCAGAGGGGTCATCGGCTTGGGTGCAGCGCTTACGCTTGCGGGATCGACAACAGACATAATTCCCCCTTATTTCTTATGACGAATGCGCGGATTCACCACGCCATACAGCAGATCAACCAGCAGGTTGACCACGATAATCATGATTGCCACCAGCAGCACGCCGCCCTGCACTACCGGATAGTCACGGCGCTGCAGCGCTTCAATCAGCCAGCGGCCCAGTCCCGGCCAGGAGAAGATGGTTTCCGTGAGGAT
This sequence comes from uncultured Pantoea sp., assembly GCA_913778495.1. GTDB lineage: Bacteria > Pseudomonadota > Gammaproteobacteria > Enterobacterales > Enterobacteriaceae > Pantoea. Next base: position 109,162 of record CAJYVD010000026.1, on the reverse strand, counting down.
CGCGCCGGCCAGCAGCGTACCCACTTGCAAACCAATCACCGTGACCACGGGCAGCATGGCGTTACGCAGTGCGTGCACCACAATTACGCGCATGCGCGTTAAGCCTTTGGCGCGCGCGGTGCGGATATAGTCTTCACCCAGCACTTCCAGCATCGCCGAACGCGTCATGCGCACGATCACCGCCAGCGGAATCGTGCCGAGCACGATGGCGGGCAGAATCATGTGCATCACTGCGTCTTTGAAATCGCCGGACTCGCCCCACAGCAGCGTATCAATCAGCATAAAGCCGGTAAGCGGGTGGCTGTCGTCGAGGAAGATCGCATCACTGACGCGGCCGGACACCGGCGTCAGGTTCAGCTGCACCGAGACCAGCATGATCAGCATGATGCCCCACCAGAAAATGGGCATGGAATAGCCCGTCAGCGAAATCCCGACAGCGGTGTGATCAAACACGGAGCCGCGTTTTACCGCCGCCAGCACGCCCACCGGAATCCCCACGGCAACGGCAAACAGCATGGCGCAGATACCCAACTCCAGCGTGGCTTTGAAGCGCGGAACAAACTCGTCCCACACCGGAATACGGCTCTTGAGTGAAATCCCCAGATCGCCGTGCAGCACCCCATTGATATAGGTGATGTACTGCTTCCACATCGGCTGATCGAGGCCAAACTGCGCCATTAGCTGAGCATGACGCTCAGGTGAAATACCGCGTTCGCCCGCCATGATTAGCACCGGATCGCCGGGAATCAAATGCACGAACGCAAAGGTCAGAAGGGTAATACCGATAAACGTTGGGATGACAAGGCCCAGACGTCGGAGTATGAATTGCAGCATAAGCCGGATTCTCAGTCATTTCCCCGCGCGTTAGCCGAGGACTACATTGCTCACAACACGCAACCGGCGCAGCCGGACGCGACGCAAGAAGCGCTTCAATAAAAACAAGCCGGAAAAAAAGGGCGGAACGCGGGCGACAAAGGTGCCGCCCGAGGGCCAGCAACGCTGGCCCTGACCGCGATGATCCGAAAGGTTATTCCTGAATATCGACGTTTTCGAAGTGATGTTTGCCTAATGGATCAACCACATAACCACTCACTTTCTTGCTTACTGGCTCGTATACGGTCGAGTGCGCGATGATCAGCGCAGGAGCCTGATCGTGCATTACCACCTGAGCCTGCTTGTAGAGCGCAATACGTTTGTTGTGATCGGCTTCAGCACGGGCTGGCTGAATCAGATCTTCAAACGGCTTGTAGCACCAGCGTGAGTAGTTCGAACCGTCTTTGGCCGCCGCGCAGCTGAACAGCGTGGCGAAGAAGTTATCTGGATCCCCATTATCACCGGTCCAGCCCATCATTACCGTCTGGTGTTCACCAGCTTTAGCACGCTTGAGGTATTCACCCCACTCGTAGGTAACGATTTTGGCTTTCACACCAATTTTCGCCCAGTCAGCCTGGACCATCTCAGCCATACGGCGTGCGTTCGGGTTATAAGGACGTTGTACCGGCATCGCCCACAGGTCGATAGAGAAGCCGTCGGCCATGCCCGCTTCTTTCAGCAACGCTTTGGCCTTCTCAGGATCGTAAGCGTAATCTTTAACGTCGTCGTTGTAGCCCCACATGGTCGGTGGAATCAGGTTTTTCGCCGCCTGACCCGCTCCCTGATAAACCGCATCAATGATGGCCTGCTTGTTGACCGCCATGGTCAGTGCCTGACGCACTTTGACGTTATCCAGCGGTTTTTTCTCGGTATTGAACGACAGATAACCCACGTTCAGGCCCGGCTGCTCCATCAGGTTAATTTTGCTGTCTTTCTTCATGCTGGCGATATCAGCCGGATTCGGATACGGCATCACCTGGCACTCGCCTTTCTGCATTTTGGCATAGCGCACGGACGCATCAGGCGTGATGGAGAACACCAGGCGATCGATCTTCGGCTTGGTGCCCCAGAAATCCGGGTTCGCTTTGTACAGAATGCGTGAATCTTTCTGATACTGCTGCAGCACGAATGGACCGGTGCCCACTGGATTCAGATCCAGCTTCTCCGGCGTGCCCGCTTTCAGCATGTTATCGGCATACTCTTTCGAGAGGATGGAGGCGAAATCCATGCCGAGGTCAGCCAGGAACGGTGCTTCTGGACGGGTCAGCGTAAAGCGCACGGTGTTGTCGTCCACTTTTTCGATTTTGGCGATCAGCTTCGGCATGTCCATGCCTTCGAAGTATTCGTAGCTGCCACCCGAAACACCGTGGTACTTGTTGTTTTTGTCGAGCTGGCGCTCGAAGGAGAACACGACGTCGTCAGCGTTAAAGGTACGCGTGGGCTTAAAATCTTTGGTGGTTTGCCACTTCACGCCTTTACGCAGATGGAAGGTATAGGTTTTTCCATCTTCGCTCACGTCCCATTTTTCAGCCAAGCCAGGCTGCAGCTCAGTGGTGCCCGTTTTGAACTCAACCAGACGGTTGTAGATCGGCACGGAGCTGGCATCGTACGTGGTGCCAGAGGTAAAGAGCTGCGGGTTAAAACCTTCCGGCGACCCCTCAGAACAGTAAACGAGGGTTTTCGCCTGGACGCCGGCGGCAACGGTCAAAGCAATCAGGCTGAGACCGACCTTCAGCATCCTGGATTTAGCCAGGGAGTTGATCATGTTTTGCTCCATTGTGATGTGATGTTGTGTGCGTCGCCCGACCTCTGATTTTTTTATGCGGTTCGGGCTGGTCAGTACTACGGTCACGCCATATTACGGCGACCAAATGTGAGCGGTATTAAGGATTGCGCTGATACCGGGGAATCTACCAAACGCGGCCGTCTCTCATCGTATTGAGGCATCAATTTGTCAACAGTTGCAAAGAACGTCAATACAAGGTGGGGTTATTTACACAGAGTGTGAGAAAGTGCAAGCAACGATAAAAAACAGGGTTATTGCTTAAACCCGAAATTAAAAAAGGTGATAAAGCGCGCAATGCCGCGCGATTATCTGGCTATCAGCCTTATCTTTAGTGATTTGCATCGTTAAAAAACCTGCAAAATGATTCGATAAATGTTGATTATCTGAACGATTGACCGTGCGTTATCACGTTCAGGCAGCGGAAAATGCTGGCTTTATGGCATAAGAAATCAGCAAAAGGCAAAAAGCGGTCATAAGAAGACTGCGCCGCGAAATAAGCATCTCTTATTGATGCAGCAAGGGATCGCTTACTGAAAGTGAGAATAATGGCCGGTAAGCAGGCTTTGAGGAATGTAACCGCTGAATATAGGACTTTGCGTATTTACGGTGCCATCGCCAATCGCGCGTTCGTCCGACGGCGTGAACGCGTTGCGTTAAGGCCGACATTTGCGCTTCTTGCGGCGTGCATGGATTACTCTTTCTTATGCGAAGACGCTGTTTAACGCACCTCGTTTACGCCATTCACAATAAAAAAAGCCTGCTTTTTCAAGCAGGCTTTTCGAAAATGGTCGGCGAGAGAGGATTCGAACCTCCGACCCACTGGTCCCAAACCAGTTGCGCTACCAAGCTGCGCTACTCGCCGATGGGGGCGAATATTACTTCTGCGGATTTAGAGCGTCAATCTCTTTTCGGCAAATTCACGTCAATCGTTTGAAAAGCAGGCAACGCCTTACGCGCGGCGGCCTGCTTCGCTATTACAGCGGTTTCGCCGGCGTCGCCGTGGCAGGTGCCTGACACCAGTTATTGGCGGCTTTTATCCCACCGTTCGGTGACGTGTAGCCCAGGCACCCCAGAATCGTGTCGAACAGCTCAACGTGACGATGGGTTTTACCCACGCGCTGCTGGGCCTGTAAACGCTCGAAGTTGCTGCGGTTGGTAGGATCGGCCAGATACTTATCGGACGCCCACACCATCATTGGCACGCGGAACTGCTCCGGCGGAGCCATCTCACGCGGCGTACCGTGCAGGTGCATATTCTCGCTGATGGACTCACCGTGGTCGGCGGCATAAAACACAATCGCTTTTTTATCACGCAGCTGATCCAGCACGCTGTCTAACATGCTGTCTACGTACAAAATGGAATTGTCGTAGGCGTTAATCAACTGCGCTTTGCTGCACGTCTCATCAACGCCCATGCACTCGGGCTGATAGCGCGCAAAGCTACGCGGATAGCGCTGCGAGTAAAGGTAGTGTGAGCCCTTGGTGTGCAGCACAACCAAATGCTTGCCCTTGGGATAACGCTGCAGCGAAGCTTGTAGCTCTGGCACCAGCAGCATATCGTCCACGGCTTTGCCCTGGTTCCGCTTCTCTGAGCCAATCTGCTCGCGGAAGGAGAAGTTATTCACGTCCGCGTTATCGTAGAACCAGACTTCGCTCTGCATAGCGAACAGCTCTGACGTAAAGCCGAGCTCTTTCATCACGGCAAACACATTCTGCTCTTTGAGCGTGCGGCCGGGATTGTCCATGGTGCCACCCTCGCGCACGAACATGCAGCGCAGCGACAGCTTGGTGGCGGTATCGCAAGATTCGCCACGGAAGGCGACCAGGTTCTTCTCTTTGGAGAGTTTAGGCGTGGTATCGCGGTCATACCCCAACATCCCCATGTGATCCCAGCGGGTGGTTTCGCCGATCACAAACACCACATAGGTATCGTCTAAGCCAGCGGGCGCCACGTAGGTAAATTTCTTCGCCGGATCGAGCAGCGCCTGGCTGTCGATTTCCTCATCCACTTTTGTCCAGGCAAACAGCCCCAGCGCGGCAATCCAGTTAGAGGGCAGATAGGAGTGCGCAACGACGCCGCCGTAGCTGGGCAGGTCAATATTGGAAATCTCTTCGTTGGCTTTTTGCAGCTTGTCGAAATAGCGGATTGGCAGCCACACCAGCGCCACGCTCAGCAGCATAATCAACACGGGCTTGAGACGTTGCCCTGGCGTTTTAAGTTGTTCGATCAGCGTCATGCGCAGGGTATTGCGCCAAATCAGTACCAGCGGCAGCGCACTCACCAGCACCATCCACAGGATGAAATGCACGCCCACCACTTCTTTGGAGAGATCCATATCGGTGGTCATCACCGACGCGATAATGCCGTAGCCAATAACCACGTTAAAGAAGGCCATATAGTAAGCGGCGGCAACGGAAATGATCACCAGCAGGCTGGCGATAATGCGGTAGAACCATTTCCCGCCCAGCGACAGCAAGCGCATCAGGAAGAAGGTCAGCAGCACGGCCGCCGTCACTTCTGCGGCAGCAGAGAGCCAATTAACGAAGGTGGATTTGGTAAGGAAACCGTCGAATCGGCGGTAGAAGATTGGCAAATTCAATAAGATGCCAAGATACAGCGCAAGCAATAACGACAGCTTTTGCTGCGTTAATGTTTTTATGTAATTCATCTAATTATCAAGTCCTGAACTGGTGTCAATAAACCAACGCTAAATGTGACTGTAAAAATTCAGTAGAGTTCGTTGATCGTTGAGAAAAGCGTGAGGCAACCAGCAGGAACGGGACGATTCTGAACCGGAACGGCGGTAGTGGCGCACGAGGGCGAGTAGTAGAACATTTAACCAATAACAAGGCCAGCGAATTATGCGAGCCGCCACCGGCAATAAAAAAGCGCCCGCAGGCGCTTTTTTATCGGTAAGCATTAAGCATTGATAATGTTCAGCGTCACATCAATGTTACCGCGCGTGGCGTTTGAATAGGGGCAAACAATGTGTGCCGCATCGACCAGCTTCTGCGCCTCTGCCGCGTCCATTCCGGGCAGATGGATGTTCAATTTTGCTTCGATACCAAAACCGGTAGGAATCGGACCGATACCCACTTCACCTTCAATCCAGGCGTCTTTTGGCATGGTGATCTTGTCGCGACCGGCAACAAACTTCATCGCGCCGAGGAAGCAGGCGGAATAGCCCGCCGCAAACAGCTGTTCAGGGTTAGTGGCTTCGCCGCCTGCGCCGCCCATCTCTTTGGGCACGCCCAGTTTGACGTCCAGCACGTTGTCAGAGGAGGTGGCGCGGCCATCACGGCCTCCGGTTGCTTTGGCTTTAGCAGTGTAAACAACTTTCTCTAAGGACATGGAACCCTCACTTATTCACTATATAATCGTGCGCTATATATGGCGCACTCCCAATGATACATTGACGATGCCGCCTTAGCAGCATCGATAACGTTAGCTGCTGCGGTTGAGATTGTCGCGTAGCTGATCAAGCTCATGCTTCAGCGCCTGGAGCGCGTCGTCATCGCACGCTGTGGCGCACTGAATCGCCTCGGGAATGCTGCTGGCACGTTCGCGCAGCGCCCGTCCCTCTTCCGTCAGCGTAACCACCACCTGACGCTCATCCTGGCGCGAGCGCTGGCGGCGCAGCAGGCCGGCATTTTCCAGACGCTTTAAAAGCGGCGTCAGCGTCGCCGAGTCGAGGAACAACTGCTCGCCAATCTCAGACACCGTCACATCATCCTGATTCCACAGCACCAGCATCACCAGATACTGTGGATAGGTGATCGATAAGTCCGCCAGCAGCTGGCGATACACTTTATGCATCGCCAAATTTGCCGAGTAGAGGGCGAAGCAGAGATGTTGATCAACCTGCAGTGGCATCCGCTTCACTTTTTTGTCATCTTTACTGTTCATAGGCCACAATATAGATAGCGCGCTAGATAATTGCAAGCAACTTTATTCCGGAGCGTAAAAAATGCGTGATTCACTGGAAGAACAAGCGCGCCGCTATGCCACTGAGGCACATGCTGCCGCAGGGCAGCGCCGCAAGTACACCGACGAGCCGTATATCGTGCATCCGGCGGCGGTGGTGGAACTGGTGCGTAGCGTCACCGATGATGACGCGATGCTGGCCGCTGCCTGGCTGCACGATACCGTGGAAGATACGTCAAACACGCTGCTGGATATTGAACGCCATTTTGGCGCACGCGTGGCGCAGCTGGTGGCGATGCTCACCGATAACGCGCAGCCTGCGGCAAAAAATCGCGTGGCGCGTAAACTCGCCCACTTTCAGCACACCGCGGAGGCCTCTCCCGACGCGCAAACCATCAAGCTGGCTGACATCATCGATAATACCCGCGCCATCGTGCAGTACGATCCCGACTTTGCGCGCATCTATCTGGTGGAGAAAAAGATTCAGATTCAACTGCTAAAGCAGGGCAGTCCGGCGCTGTGGCAGCAGGCCAACCAGAGTATCACCCAAGGGCTGCATCAGCTTACTCAGCCGCCTTACAGCGTTCCAGAGAGCTGGTTTGACAAGCAAGCGGCGAAATACGGCGGATTCCACGCATAAAAAACCCGCCGTTAAGGCGGGTTAACATTGATTCGCGGATGCGATTATTCGAGCAGCTGCCGGCCCAGGTAAGGATTAGCCTGCAACAGCTTCATCAATTTGCGTGCCGTAGCGGATGGACGCGTACGCTGCGCCTCCCAGCTTTTCACCGATGAAACGCTCACCCCCATTACACGGGCAAACTCGTCCACCTGCATGCCGGTCATCTCACGTAAGCGCTGCGGCTCGGGAACTGAAACTTGATTGACTGAAATTTCTGATACGGAAGACTGGGCATCACGTGTCAAAACAATCTGCTCAAGACTACTAAGCAACTCGACCATTGGATCTTTAATTTCCATAGAGAACTCCTTAAAACTCACTATGAAGCACGTGAAAGTAAAGTAGAGAGGTAAGCGCCACCCAGCGCTGAAAACCGACCATATCAGGCTGTATCCCGGAGCGGTTTAACCCTTGTTGTTCTGCCAGGCAGAACGGGCGTCTAAGCGTCATAAACCGTTACGGGACACAGCCTGTTGCGCAGCGCGAAAACATGCCTGTGCGATGCAATAATTGACCGGGTCTTAATTATGGGACATATCTCAAACTTTGCAGCCCGATCGTTGATTATTTTTTATTCTTTACTTATGCCCCTGGGGCACAATCGCCATAAGTAATTGACCTGCGTGAACTTGCTGTCCGGCCTGACGATAAAAATGCTGAATCTTTCCGCTCACCGGCGCCACAATCGGGATTTCCATCTTCATGGATTCGAGTATGCCCACGGTGTCACCTTCAACAATCTCACTGCCTTCCTCCACCAGCCACTGCCACACGCTGCCAGCCACCTGACTCTCTACGCCCCGGCATCCCGTCGGCACGTCGAGGGTGTCGCTGCTTTGCTCTTGCAGCTGGCTATCAAACGTAAACTGCCCGTCTGCCCGCCAGCGCGCCAGCTCCTGATCAAACGCCTGCTGACGCCGCTGCTGGAAGGCGTCGATGGCGGGTGCATCCGCGGCCAGCATGGCCTGGTAATCCGCCAGCCGGAACTCGCCCTGCTCCACCCGCAGCGGATAATCGCCCCACGGAAAGCGCTCGCGAATCGTCAGCAGCTCTGCGGCGCTCACCGGATAAAAGCGAATCTGGTCGAAGAAGCGCAGCAGCCACGGTTGGGTAAAGTCCGCCGTTTGGCGATCGCGATTCCACATTTGCAGCGTGCGCCCGACAAACTGATAGCCGCCCGGCCCTTCCATGCCGTAGACGCACATATAAGCGCCGCCAATGCCGACCGAGTTTTCCGCCGTCCAGGTGCGCGCCGGATTGTATTTGGTGGTCACCAGCCGATGACGCGGATCCAGCGGCGTGGCCACCGGCGCGCCGAGATAGACGTCGCCCAGCCCCATCACCAAATAAGCGGCCTCAAACACGGTGTTTTTCACCGCCGCAACATCAGGTAAACCGTTGATGCGACGTATAAATTCAATATTGCTTGGACACCAGGGCGCATCAGGCCGTACCGACTGCGTATAACGGGTAATGGCTTCGCGACAGGCATCGTCATCCCAGCTCAGCGGCAGCCACACGGTGCGGGAGGGCACCACGGCATCCTGTAAGTCTCCCAGCGTATTATCAGCGTGCAAAATGTGCGCCAACAGTTCACTTCTCGCACACTGGCGCGCATCAAAATGCACCTGCAGCGAGCGGATCCCTGGCGTCAATTCCAGCTGGCCCGGCAGCGGATGCGCCTCCAGCCACTGCATAAGGGCATGCACGCGGAAGCGCAGCGCGATATCCAGCGTTAACGCACCGTATTCGATCAGCAGAAAACGATCGCCCGCCGCACGCACGGTCAGGGAGGGCCGGCCCGCGACTGCATCATGATGGTGCAGGCGCGGATCGTGCAGGGGCAGTGCAGGCACCACGTCAATTGACTGAGGGCACAGATGCGCGATCTCATCGCGCTGCGCCTGCGCCAATTGATCGGCCACGTCCAGCGCGATCGGCACAAAGCGCACGCAATCGCCGGCCTTCAACTGTCCCAGCTTCCAGAGATCGGCGTCGATCACCGTGGCCGGGCACACAAACCCCCCCAGCGAGGGACCGTCAGGCCCCAGAATCACCGGCATGTCGCCGGTAAAATCCACCGTACCGAACGCGTAAGCGTTGTCGTGAATATTCGAGGGATGCATACCCGCTTCGCCGCCGTCGCTGCGTGCCCACGTGGGCTTCGGTCCCATAAGGCGGATACCGGTGCGGCTGGAGTTGTAGTGCACCTGCCACTCGGCCGCAAAGAAGGTGGCAATATCATCATCGGTAAAAAACGTGGGGGCGCCGTGCGGCCCATAAATAACGCGCAGTTGCCACGTGCCGTTCAGCGCCGGCAGCAGCGCCTCGGGCAGCGCCGCGCTGGGCCGCTGCTGCGGAGCGGCAAGGTGCAGCACATCGCCTGCGCGCAGCGCACGCCCGGCGTGCCCGCCAAACTTACCCAGGGTAAAAGTGCTGCGGCTACCGAGGTAGCGCGGCGTCTCAAGGCCACCTGCCAGCAGTAAATAGGTGCGGCAGCCGTGCTGAACCTCACCCAGCGTGAGCGTTTGCCCGGCCTGTACGCTGATAATCTGGTTCGTCGCCAGCGGCTGCTCATCCAGCCGAGCGTCAATCACGCCGCCGGTGAGCACGACGCTGCACGACTGATTGAAGCGCAGCGTCGGGCCGCGCAGCGTGATCTCCAAGCCGGCGGCATCCGCACTGTTGCCCAGCAGGCGATTGCCCAGCTCAAAGGCGCGGCGATCAAACGGGCCCGAGGGCGGGACGCCGACGTGCCAGTAGCCCACGCGGCCCGGCGCATCCTGCACCGTGGTCAGGGTGCCGCCGCTCAGGATATCCAGCGTCGGCGGCTGCCACGCCACGTCGCCCAGCGTGGCGGTAATAATGCGGCCTTGCTGCACCGCCGGCAGCGTGCAGAGATGGCGCAGCCACGCCAGATTGGTTTCAATGCCGTACAGCGTGGTCTCCGCCAGCGCCTGCGTCATGGCGTTCAGCGCCGCCGGGCGATCTGCGGCGTGCACCAACATTTTTGCCAGCATCGGATCGTAAAACGGCGAGACCTCCATGCCGCTCTCCACGCTGCTGTCGATGCGCAGCGTCGCTGCGGTCAGCGCCGTCGGAAACTGCACGTGGCTCAGCAGTCCGGCGCTGGGCTGAAACTGTTTCGCGGGATCTTCAGCGTAGAGGCGCACCTGAATCGCGTGGCCGCGCGCGCGCGGCTGCAGGCTCGCCAGCGGCGGCAGCTGCTGCTGCGCCAACGCCACCATCCAGTGCACCAGATCCACGTCGTACACCATTTCGGTGACGCCATGCTCGACCTGCAGGCGAGTATTCACTTCAAGGAACCAGAACTGCTGGCTGAGGTCGTCAAACACGTACTCCACGGTGCCCGCGCTGCGGTAGTTGACCGCCTGTGCCAGCCGCACCGCCGTCTCGTGCAACGCCGTGCGCACCGCCTCACTCAGGCCAGGCGCGGGCGTCTCTTCCAGCACCTTCTGGTTACGCCGCTGCGCGGAACAGTCACGCTCACCTAACGCAATGGCGTTCCCCGCACCGTCACCAAAAATCTGCACTTCAATGTGCCGTGCACGAGCGATAAATTTTTCTAAAAAGACGCCATCGTCGGCGAAATTATTGCCTGCGAGGCGCTTCACGCGGGTGAACGCCTCCTCAAGCTGCGCAGCATTGTCGCAGCGCTGCATGCCGATGCCCCCGCCGCCTGCGGTGCTTTTTAGCATGACCGGATAGCCAATCTCAGCGGCCTGCGCCCGCGCCTCGTCCAGCGAGGTCAACAGTCCGCTGCCCGGCAGCAGCGGCACCGCATTTTGCTGCGCCAGCGCACGCGCTTCATGCTTGAGGCCAAACGCCGTCATTTGCGCGGCGGTCGGCCCGAGAAAATGCAGCCCGGCCGCTTCACAGCGCGTGACAAACGCCGGATTCTCGCTCAAAAAGCCGTAGCCGGGATGGATCGCCTGTGCGCCGGATTCGGCGGCAATCGCCAGCAGCTTGTGCTGATTGAGATAGGTATCACGCACCTGGCCTTCGCCCAGCGACCAGGCTTCATCCGCCAGGCGGACGTGACGCGCCTGGCGATCGGCTTCGGCATACACGGCAATGGCGCGGATATTCATCGCCTTCAGGGTACGGATAATGCGTACGGCAATGGCGCCACGGTTGGCAATCAATACGCGATCAATCATGACGAAATACTCTCGTTGCGGCAGGTCGTCCTGCGCGGAACATGACGGCGGGTAACGGGTCGTCCCGTTGCGTCACTGCATTACCAGACGCTGACTAAAATCGGCGTGGGGTTATAACCGTTACACGGGTTGTTGAGCTGAGGGCAGTTAGAGATCAGCACCAGCACGTTCATCTCTGCCACCATCTCCACGTATTTACCCGGCGCGGAGATACCGTCGGCAAACTGCAGGCCGCCGTCGTGCGTCACCGGCACGTTCATAAAAAAATTGATGTTATGGGTGATGTCACGGCGCGTAAGGCCATATTGCGGGTGCTGCGCCACCGCCAGCATCCAGCTGTCGCGGCATGAATGCATCGCCCGTTTTTCCAGGTCATAGCGTACCGTGTTGCTCTCGCACGAGCAGGCGCCGCCCAGCGTATCGTGGCGACCGCAGGTATCGGCGGTCAGGGTCAACATGGCGCGATCGCGGTTAGAGCGCAGCACGCTGCCCGCCGTCAAAAAGACGTTGTGCTGCGCGCGCAGCGTGTCGCTCAGGCTGTAACGCTCGGCGGTGTCGTCCGCGTTGAAGAACAGCGTATCGGCAGCCTGATTGCCCTCCAGATCGGTGATGCGCAGCGTCTGCCCGGCGGCGATGCGGTGCAGCCAGTAATCACCGGCGTCAATCTGCTGGTGCAAAGACGCCTGCGCGGGCTGTAAAGCACTTGCTTTGATCATCACGCCTCCTCCTGCAGTTGGTAGAGCACGTTATTGCGCAAGCCGCGCTGGTTTTCCGCGCGCGTCAGGCACGCCGCAGAGAGCGGAGCACGTCGCGCATCCAGCGTGAGCTGCATCGGCGCGCGCGGATAGTCGCCCGCGGGGGTCAGCGGATGGGGGCACGTATGCAGCACCACCAGCGTATCCATGGCAAAACGCAGCCGCACCTCGGCCCCGGCGGCGCCCTGCCGTTCACGCTGTAAATGGCCGTTATCGTCGGCGCGAACCTGGGCAAACAGATTGAGACATGCCGCCACGTCGCGCTGGCCTAACCCATATTTCGCCAGCTCAATGAGAAAACTGTCGTAGCCGTTCTGATGGCGTTCATTGCGCGCCTGTTGATAGCGGCGCTCTCCGAAGCGTTCAGCCGTCTGCGCCGCATTCAGCGTACCGCAGACGCTCTCGTGCCAGCCGAAACTGTCGTGCTCAATGCCACAAAAAATGCGGCCCATGTCGGAATAGAGGCAGTGGCCCGCCGTGAGGCGAAACGTGTGCTGGCACTTTAGGGTATCGGGCGCGTTATAGCGCTCCAGCAGGTTCTCCGGGTTGTAAAACAGCATGCCAACGTTGGCACCGCCCTGCACATCGGTCAGCGTGAGCGCGGTACCGCTGCGCATCACAAATGACCAGTGCGATCCTGCGGGCAGCAGGGTTTGATAGCTTTGCATTGCGTTCTCCTTCAGGCCACCTGCGACGCGGCGCGCAGCACCGTTTCGGGCAGTGTGCGATCCAGCGGCAGGTCGTAAGTGATGGTGGCGCCCCAGGCGTGCGGGGCATGCGGATCGTGACGCAGCTTGTCGAACACCAGCAGGCGTGACGCGAGGCTGAATCCCTCTTTCAGGTCGTGGGTGATCATAAAAATGGTGAGCTTGTGCTGCTGCCAAAGCGTAGTGATCAGCTGATGCATCTCGCCGCGAATACCGGGGTCGAGCGCACCAAACGGCTCATCCAGTAGCAGAATGCGCGGCTGCTTCATCAGTGCCTGTGCCAGCGCCAGCCGCTGCTGCATCCCGCCGGAAAGCTGATGAGGGTATTTGCTTTGCGCGTGTTCCAGCCCCACCTGCGCCAGCATCGCCTGCGCGCGCTGGCGAATGGCCTGCCGCTTGCGGCCCCAAACGCGGCCCAGCCAGCGCGCCGCCGTGAACTCCTCCGCCAGCATCACATTGCCCAGCACCGTGAGATGGGGAAACACCGAGTAGCGCTGAAACACCACGCCGCGCTGCGCATCCGGCTCATCGCGGATGGGCGCGCCGTCCAGCAACAGCGCGCCTTTGCTGGGCGACTCGGTGCCCAGCAGCATATTCAGGAAGGTGGTTTTGCCGCAGCCGGAGGCACCGACAATCGCCACAAACTCCCCCTCTTCAACGTTCAGCGTGAGCCGCTCCAGCACCACCTGATCGCCGTAATGTTTTTCCAGATTTTTCAGTTGCAGCAGGGGCATAGCTGGTTCCTTATTGTGCGTGATACCACGGCCAGCAGCGGCGGCTTATCAGCCGCAGCAGCAGGTCGAGCATGAAGGCCAGCAGCGCGATCCACGCCACGTAAGGCAGAATGACGTCCATCGCCAGATAGCGGCGCATCAGAAAGATGCGGTAGCCAAGCCCTTCAGTGGCGGCGATGGCTTCTGCGGCAATGAGAAACAGCCAGGCCGAGGCCAGCGACAGACGCACTGCGTCAAACAGCCGCGGCATCAGCTGCGGCAGGATCACCCGCCATAAAATCTGCGCGCTGTGGGCGCCGAGGGTTTGCGCTTTCACCAGCTGCTCGCGCGGGATTTTCTCCACCTGGAGCTGAAGATCGCGCGCAATCAGCGGCGTGATGCCGACGATAATCAGCACCACTTTCGACACTTCGCCCAGCCCAAAACAGATAAACAGGATCGGCAGAATCGCCAGCGGCGGCACCAGCGCAAACAGCGTGACCAGCGGCGCCAGCACCGCACGCACCACCGGCAGTGCGCCGGTGAACAGGCCAATGGCCAGCGCCAGCACCGCGCTAATAAGCACCCCGCTGAGTAACCGCAGCAGACTGGCGGCGGTATCGCTCCACAGCAGATACTCCCCGGTGCGCGGGCTGGGTTGAAACGCCATGCGGCTGATGGCATCGCCCATGGCGTTAAAGCCCGGCAGCAGCTTGTCCGCCGCGTTCACGCTGAGACGTGCGTCCGACGCGAACAGGTAGATCAGCAGCAGCGCCGCCAGCGGCAAGATCCCCAGCAGCAGCCTGCTCGACGCCACCGGTTGGGCATTAATCAATTTACGCATCGGACTCGCCTCCGTTACAGCTGCCCCGCGGCGGCCATTTTGGTGTAAGCGTCGGTGAAGCGCAGTTTGAGGTTATTGGCGTCGCCCCAGTTCCCGGCAGGCGTCGAGACGCCCACGGCGTCGGCGTTGGGCGCGCCCTCACCCAGCAAACCGTGCTTAAAGGAGAACTCGGCGACCATCTGCATGGTGGCCTTGAGCTGCGGGCTGTCGATAAAACCGAGCGTGGTTTTGGCATCGCTAAACAGGTGGGTAGCCGCAATCTGCTGATCGAACCCCGCCAGATCGGTGCCGGAGGCCTGGGCCATTTGGCTGCGCGCCGCTTTGGCGCGGTCACTGTTGCCCGACATCGTTTGCAGCGTTTCATACCAGGCACCGGTCAACGCTTTGCCCAGCTGCGGGTATTTGTTGAGCGTGGCGGTGTTCACCACCAGCAGATCGAGGATTTCGCCAGGAATTTGCGCCGAGGAGAAAATGAGGTGACTGTCCGGTTGTTTTTCCGCCTCGGCCAGCAGCGGGTTCCAGGTGACGATGGCGTGCACATCCTGAGTGCCAAAGGCCGCCACCAGATCGGCGTCGGCGGTGTTCACCACCTTCACGTCTTTCTCACTCATGCCAGATTTTTCCAGCGCGCGCGCCAGCAGGTAGTGTGAGACCGAGAGTTCCACCAGGTTAATCGGCTTGCCTTTCAGTGACGCGACGTTGCCGGCCCCTTTGAGCAAAATGCCGTCGTTGCCGTTGGAGTAGTCGCCGACGATAAGCGCGGTGCTGTCAACGCCGCCGGTGGCGGGAATGGTCAGCGCATCCATGTTGGTCATGGTGCAGCCGTCGAATCCGCCGGCGGTGTACTGGTTCACTGACTCGATATAGTCATTGACCTGCACAAATTGAATGGAGATGCCGTATTTGTCGGCCCATTTTTTGATGATACCGCTCTGCTGCGCGTAGTCCCACGGCATCCAGCCCGCGTAAATCGACCAGCAGATCTTAAAAGCAGGTTTATCCGCGGCGAGCGTGTTGACGCTGAATAACGCGACGCTGCACAGCAACAGCAGGCGAAGGCAGGCTTTGAACATGATGATTCCTCTGGCGTTAACGAACAAAAAAGCAGGAGGCGGCGAGCAAGATTCTCGCGTTCCTCCCGGGCTTTTTTCCCGCCGTGTAACCGTCAGAGGACGGTCGGTCACTCTCGGACCAGCATCTCGCGATCGGAACCCTAGTGACCCATTGCAAATTGTCTGGCGACCCGGTTGCCCGCTATCGCTCCTGCATCTGCGTAATGCCATTCAAAATGGATGCCAACCTGCTATCTCGCTGAAATCACGCTAAAAGCCGCTGGAGGTGCGGATGCGGACGCGGCGCGCTGCACATTTATGCAGCAGCGGCGCACCACGCTGGCGCAGCCCACTGACGCGCGTCTCGCCTTTGGCTTGGGAAGAAAAATAATTTCTCACGTTTTTTCAAATTGTTAACGGATGTATCGCGCCTGCCCGCGCTGAACCAATTCAAAATTGGTTCGCTTCTTGCCTGATCGGATTATCCCCTTGCCGCCTCATGATGGCGGTAAGCCAACCTTCAGCACGAGTGAACAGGCGATACCGCATGAGCGACGCACCTGATAACGCCCGCAACTCCAGCTCCGCGCTGGAGCAGCTACGACAGCTGATTGCGCAGCATGAGCAGCAGCCTGACCGTGCGCTCCCCACCGAACGTGAACTGGCGGAGCGCGTTGGCGTTGGCCGCCGCGAGATCCGTCGGGCGCTGGACGTGCTGGAAGAAGAAGGCCGTATCTGGCGTAAACAAGGCAAAGGCACCTTTGTCGGCCCTGCCGCCCCGGTGCAACCGCTGATGCTGCACGCCCTGCCGCAGCAGTCGAATCTGCTGGAAGTGATGGAGGCCCGCCTGCAACTGGAGCCGGGGCTAGCGCAGCTCGCCGCCTTGCGCGCCAGTAAAGAGCAAATCGCGCTGATGCAGCGGCTGCTGGAACGCATGCAGGGTATCAGCGCGGCTGAGGATGGCGATCAGCATGAGCTGTGGGACAGCGCCTTTCACCGCGCTATCGCCGAGGCCGCCGGTAATCGCCTGATGCTCGGCCTGTTTGACGCGGTAGATGCCGTGCGTCGCGATCCCGCCTGGCAGCATCTGCGTGATGAAGCGCGCACGCCCGCGCGCCTCAACGCCTATGACCATCATCATCAGCGGCTGGTGCAGCACATTGCACAGCGCCAGCCCGAGCAGGCCGCCGCCGCCATGCGCGAACACCTGACGGCGCTGCAACAGGCCATGACGGAAGCGCTCCATAGCCCCAAGGAGGAAAGCCCTTGAACACCGAACCGATCCTCACGGTACGCCAGCTGCGCGTGCAGTTTCACGGCGCGCCCGTTCCGGTGCTGGACGATATTTCGCTGACGCTGCACGCCGGTGAAACCCTGGCGCTGGTAGGCGAGTCCGGCTGCGGTAAAAGCATCACCTCACTGACGCTGATGGGCCTGCAACCCAAAGGCGCCAGCGTGACGCAGGGTGAGATAGCCTTTGCCGGACATAACTTACGCACCCTGAGCGCGGGCGACTACGCCAGCCTGCGCGGCAACCAGCTGGCGATGATCTTTCAGGAACCGATGACCTCACTCAATCCCGCCTTTACCTTGGGCGATCAGCTGAGTGAGGCGGTGATGCGTCACCGCCGCGTCAACCGCCGCACCGCGCGCGAGGCGGCGCTCGCCATTCTGCAAAAAGTGCAAATTCCGGCGGCGGAGATGCGTCTCAACGCGTATCCGCATCAGCTCTCCGGCGGCATGCGCCAGCGCGTGATGATCGCCATGGCGCTCATCAACCGCCCTAAGCTGCTGATCGCCGATGAGCCGACCACCGCGCTCGACGTCACGATTCAGGCGCAAATTCTGGCCCTGCTCAATACCTTGAAGCAAGAGACGGGTACCGCCGTGCTGATGATCACGCATGACCTCGGCGTGGTGGCCGACGTGGCGCAGCGCGTGGCGGTGATGTACGCCGGACAGGTGGTCGAGAGCGGCAGCGTCGCCGCCCTGTTCCACGATCCTCAGCACCCTTACACCATCGGGCTGATGGCTTCCCTTCCCTCGCTTGGCGCACGCCACGGCGCGCTGGCCACCATTCCCGGTCAGGTGCCGCTGCCGGAGCAGATGCCCGCCGGCTGCCGCTTCGCCACCCGCTGCCCCTTTGCCCAAACGCGCTGCCATCAACAGCGTCCGCCGCTGCGCGCGCTGCAGCCCGATCATCAGGTCGCCTGCTTCCGCGCGCCGCTGGAGCAGCATGTCACCTCAGGAGACCGCGCATGAAACCGATTCTGGAATGCCGCGATTTAAGTAAAACCTTTGCCGGGCCGCCGCGCCTGTTCACGCGTAATCGCGGCGTCACCGCCGTTGACCGCGTCTCGCTCGCGGTGATGCCGGGGGAAACGCTCGCGATCGTCGGCGAGTCCGGCTCCGGCAAATCCACGTTGGGCCGTCTGCTGCTGCGCCTGTTGCAGGCCAGCGCGGGTGAGGTGCTGTATCAGGGAGAAAGCATTACGGCGGCCAGCGGCGCACGCCTTAACGCGCTGCGTCGGGAATTACAAATCATCTTTCAGGATCCCTTTGCCTCGCTCAATCCCCGCATGACGGTGCAGGACATCATTGGTGAGCCGCTGTGGCTGCATGAGACGCTCAGCCGTGAGGCGCGCCGGGCGCGCGTGTCCGATCTCCTGCGCACCGTGGGCCTGCCCGACGCCTGGGCCACGCGCTATCCGCACGAATTTTCCGGTGGCCAGCGCCAGCGCATCGGCATCGCACGCGCCCTTGCCTCGCAGCCGAGGTTGCTGCTGGGTGACGAGCCGGTGTCAGCGCTGGACGTGTCGGTGCAGGCGCAGGTGGTCAACCTGCTGGAAGATCTCAAGCAGCAGTTTGGCCTGACGCTGATTATCGTGGCGCACGGGCTGGCGGTGATCCGCCACATGAGCGACCGCGTGGCGGTGATGTACCTCGGCCAAATCGTTGAGGTGGCGAGCGTGGACGATATTTTTGATGCGCCGCTGCACCCTTATACCCAAGCGCTGATCGCCTCCGCGCCGCAGATGCAGCCCGGCGTGGAACGCACGCTGCCGATGCTGCAGGGCGATCTGCCCAATCCCGCCCAGCCGCCCGCTGGCTGCCGTTTCCATACCCGCTGCCCGTGGGCCACCGCCGACTGTCGCCAGTTTGAACCGATACAGCAGGTGCTGGAGAACGGGCGGCGCATTGCCTGCCATCGCTGGCAGGAGATCAACCGTGACCGCAGCGTGATGGTTATCGCGCCGCCGTCAGACGCCTTTTTACGTCGCCGCGCGCTGTTTGAGCAGGCGGTTCATCAACGTGCCTCTTCTGGGGAGATCTGTCCGTGAAAAAAGCCCGCGTTTCGTTACTTACCGCCCTGAGCGGCCTGCTGTTACTGGGTGCCAGCGCGCACAGCCAGGCCGAAAGCGTGATCCGTATTGGCCTCGGGGCCGATCCCGATATGCTCGATCCACATCTGGCCCGCACCTATTACGGCCGGTTTGTGTTTGCCGCGCTGTGCGATCGCCTGGTGGACGTGGATGCCCACCTCAACGTGGTGCCCGGCCTCGCGACCCGCTGGGCCTGGAGCGACGAAGGGAAAACCCTGACGCTCGACCTGCGCGACGGCGTGACCTTCCACGACGGCGAAAAATTTGATGCCAACGCGGTGAAGTTCAACCTTGAACGTGCGCTGACCCTGCCGGGTTCGCTGCGCAAAAGCGAAATTTCCTCCATCGCCAGCATCGAGGTGACGGGGCCGCTGCAGGTCAAACTGCATCTGAAAAACGCCGATGCCGCGCTGCTCAGTCAGCTTACCGACCGGGCGGGCGCCATGCTGGCACCCGAGGCGGCCAAAAAAGCGGACTTTGCCGCTCATCCGGTGTGCTCTGGTCCCTATAAGTTTGCCAGCCGGGTACAGCAGGATCGCATTGTGCTGACGCGCTTCGAGCAGTACTGGAACAAAGCCGATTACCACTTCGATAAAGTGATTTTCCTGCCGATTCCGGACGCTTCCGTGCGGCTGGCGAATTTGCGGGCGGGCGATCTGGATCTCACCGAAGGCGTGGCGGCCAGTGATGTGAAAACCGTGGAGCAGGACAGCAAGCTGGCGCTGGCGAAAGTCACCGGCCTCGGCTATCAGGGCATCACCTTTAACATCAACAACGGTAAGGTTGATGCCAACAGCCCGCTGAAAGACGCGCGGGTGCGTGAAGCGTTTTCGCTGGCGATCGATCGCGATGCGCTCAATCAGGTGGTTTTCGAAGGGCAATACACGCCCGCCAATCAGCCATTTTCGCCGGTCAGCCCTTATCACGTCTCCCTGCCGCCAGGCGCCCGTGACGTTGAGAAAGCCAAAGCGCTGCTCAAGGCGGCGGGCGTGACCACGCCGCTCTCGCTGACGCTGCTGGTGACCAATAACCCGACCGCACAGCAGGTAGGCCAGGTGATTCAGGCGATGGTGAGCGAAGCGGGCTTTAACCTGAATCTGCAAATGAGCGAGTTTGCCACGCTGCTGGATCGGCAGCAGCGCGGCGACTATCAGCTCAGCCTGTCGGGCTGGTCGGGACGCCCCGATCCCGATGGCAGCATTTACGCCTTTATCAACAGCAAGGGCACGCTGAACGATGGCCATTACAGCAATCCGCAGGTGGATAACTGGCTGAACGCGGCGCGCCTGACCAACGATCGGGCCGCGCGCCAGGGCATTTACACCCAGGTGGTGAGCCAACTGCAAACCGATATGCCGATTGCCTATCTCTACTTTGAGCCGCGCATCTTTGGCATGACGAAGAAACTGCAGGGCTTTACGCCGTGGCCGGATGGCCTGGTGCGTCTGGCTGGCGTCAGCCTGGCGCCGTAACCCCCCGGAGAGCATTCATGCTGGAACTGATTGTAAAACGCCTGCTGCTGGCGATCCCCACGCTGCTGCTGGTAAGCATCATGGTGTTTGCCCTGCAAAAGCTGCTGCCAGGTGATCCGGTGCTGGCGATGGCGGGCGAGGAGCGCGATCCCGCGGTCATCGCCCAGCTCCGCGCCGAGTACCATCTGGACGATCCGCTGCCCACGCAATATCTGGCGTGGGTCGGCAACGCCCTGCACGGCGATCTGGGGATGTCGCTGCGCACCAAAACGCCCGTCACGTCGCTGATTGCCAGCAAGCTGCCGGTGACGCTGGAGCTGTCGCTGCTGGCGATGCTGATCGCGCTGGCGATAGGCATCAGTATGGGCATCGCCGCCGCCGTGCGCAAAGACAGCTGGATCGACCATACCACCAACGTGGTGGCGCTCTCAGGCATCTCTGTGCCGCACTTCTGGCTGGGGATCCTGCTGATTATGCTGTTTTCCGTGCACCTGCGCTGGCTGCCCGCCTCGGGCTTCGTGCCGCTCAGTGAAGACGTCATGCAGAACCTGAAAACGCTGCTGCTGCCTGCGCTGGTGCTGGGCAGCGGCCTGGCGGCCACGCTGATGCGCCATACTCGCGCCGCCATGATCGGTGTGCTGCAGGCGGATTACATTCGTACCGCCCGCGCCAAGGGCTTGCTGCCGCCGCGCGTGGTGCTGAAACACGCCCTGCGCAATGCCCTGATGCCGATTGTGACGCTGACCACGCTGCTGTTTGGCGAACTGCTCGGCGGGGCGGTGCTGACCGAGCAGGTCTTTACCCTGCCCGGCTTCGGCAAAATGATCGTCGATGCGGTGTTTAACCGCGATTACGCCGTGGTGCAAGGCGTGGTGCTGGTGGTGGCCATTGGCTTTCTGCTGCTCAATTTGCTGGCCGACGTGCTCTATGTGTTGATCAACCCGAAAATGCGAGGCTAAACATGAGCGAGGTATTCACCACGGGGACGCTCGCCGCTGTACCCCGTTCACAGCATCGCGTGCTGAAAAAGTTTCTACGTAACAAAAGCGCCGTGATCGGGGCGGCCATTGTGCTGTTGTTTGTGGCGATCGCGCTGCTGGCACCGTGGCTGGCGCCCGCCGACCCGCTGAAAGCGAACTTTCTGGCGGTGCGCAAAGCGCCGTCGGCACTGTACTGGCTTGGCACCGACGAGCTGGGCCGCGACATGCTGTCCCGCCTGATGTGGGGCGCGCGCACCTCGCTGCTGGCCGGCTGTATCTCGGTGCTGATCGCCATTTTGATTGGCGTACCGCTCGGGCTGATGGCCGGTTACTGGCAGGGCTGGTGCGATGGGCTGATTTCGCGCGTGATTGAAGCGCTGCTGGCCTGTCCATTTCTGATTCTCGCCATTGCGCTCGGGGCGTTTCTCGGCCCCAGTTTGTCCAACGCAATGATCGCCATCGGCCTCTCGGCAATGCCGATCTTCGCTCGCCTGACGCGTGGCCAGGTGATTGCCATTCGCCACGAGGAGTATATCGATGGCGCGCGTGCCATCGGTTTGCCCGATCGCTGGATTATCCTGCGTTACGTCTTGCCGAACGTGCTGTCGCCGATTCTGGTGCAGGCCACGCTGGCCATTGCCTCCGCCATTATTACCGAGGCCAGCCTGTCGTTTCTGGGGCTGGGGCAGCAGCCGCCTTCGCCCTCGTGGGGCGCTATGCTGAATACGGCCAAAGGCTTTCTGGAACAGGCACCGTGGATGTCGATCTTCCCCGGCCTGGCAATCTTTCTCACCGTGCAGGGGTTTAATTTGCTGGGTGACGGCCTGCGCGATGCGCTCGACCCGCGCAATGACTCACACTAAGGAACGATTATGAGTGAACTGGATTACCACGTCAGCTATGCCTCCCACCGCGTGCCGATGATGGGCCGCAACGCCGTTGCCACCTCGCAGCCGCTGGCGGCGCAGGCGGGCATGCGCATGCTGCAGCAGGGCGGCAACGCGGTGGACGCCGCCATCGCCAGCGCCATGGCGTTAACGGTGCTGGAGCCAACCGGCAACGGCATCGGCAGCGACGCCTTCGCCCTGGTCTGGGACGGCCAGAAGCTGCACGGCCTGAACGCCTCTGGCCGGGCGCCGGCCGCGTGGTCGCCGCAGCGCTTCGCGGGCCTGTCGGCGATGCCCGAAATCGGCTGGGAAGCGGTGACCGTGCCCGGCGCGGTCTCGGCGTGGGTAGCGCTGGCCGAACGTTTCGCCACCCTGCCGCTCACCACGCTGGCGCAACCCGCCATAGACTATGCGCGCGACGGCTTTCCGGTCTCGCCGCTGATCGCCACGCTGTGGCAGCGCGGCTACAACAAGCTGCACCAGCAGCCCGGTTTTGCCGACTGTTTTGCCCCCGCAGGCCGACCGCCGCGCGCCGGGGAGATTTACCGCAATCCGGCACAGGCGGCGACGCTGCAAAAAATCGCCGACACGCGCGGTGAAGCCTTTTACCGCGGCGAGCTGGCGCAGCAGATGGTGGCGTTTGCGGAACAGCACGGTGCCGCGCTGAGTCTCGCCGACCTGCACAATCATCGCGTCGACTGGGTCGAGCCGCTCTCGTGTCCGTTCGCGGGCGGATCGGTACAGGAGCTGCCGCCCAATGGACAAGGTATTGCAACGCTGATTGCGCTGGGCATTCTGGAGCAGTGGGATATTGGCCGCTATCAGCCCGATTCGGCACCGTGGCTGCACCTGTGTATTGAAGCGATGAAGCTGGCGCTGGTGGATCTCGACCGCTACGTCAGCGATTACGATCACCTCGAATTTCCGGCGGAGCTGCTGCTGAGCGAGCGCTATCTGCAGCAGCGCGCGCAGCTGATCGATCCTGACAAAGCGGGTGATTTTACCTTCGGCTCACCGCAGCAGAGCGGCACGGTATATCTCTCTACCGGCGACGCCAATGGTATGATGGTGTCATTCATCCAGTCTAACTATATGGGTTTTGGTTCCGGCATCGTCGTACCGGATACCGGCATCAGCCTGCAAAATCGCGGCTGTGGCTTCTCACTGGACCCACAGCATCCTAACGTGGTGGCGGGGGGCAAGCGCCCGCTGCATACCATTATTCCCGCCTTCGCGCGCGATGCGCGTGGCCAGCCGCTGATGTCATTTGGCGTCATGGGCGGCCCGATGCAGGCGCAGGGACACGTACAGATGGCGCTGCGTATCATGCAGCACAAGCAGAACCCGCAGGCGGCCATCGATGCGCCGCGCTGGCGCGT
This sequence comes from uncultured Pantoea sp., assembly GCA_913778495.1. GTDB lineage: Bacteria > Pseudomonadota > Gammaproteobacteria > Enterobacterales > Enterobacteriaceae > Pantoea. The sequence goes on along the minus strand of CAJYVD010000026.1, from coordinate 85,543 downwards.
GGTGCAAGGGCGCGAAGTGGTGGTGGAAACCGGCATCGATCGCAACGTGCTCGCCAAACTGCGTGAGATGGGCCATGCGATTACGCTTGAGGACCCGCTGTTGGGCTATAACTTCGGGGGCGCGCAGGCCATCGTACGGGACGAACAAGGTTTCTATATCGCCGCCACGGAAAGCCGCAAGGATGGTCAAGCGCTGGTGTTTTAATTTGCCCGGCGCGCCCGTTGTACACGCCTGACCATTGCACTATCCTTGAGGACCCTTTTCGTTAAATCTTCCTGAATAATTCGCGCTGCATCACGGCGACAACGCGGAAATCCCGGCTGCCAGACGTCCTCAGCAGCCGGGCAGTGTCCGGTTGGCGCGCGGCTGAAGTATGAAAGGAAACGGCCATTATCACAGGAGTTGAATTATGGCGTCAGGTCTCTCTCGCATCTGGATGCGTACCGGCATGCTGATGATCGGTGCACTGGTTGCGCTGCAACTTACCGCTTGTGGCGACAAAGAAGGCGAGCAGCGCAAAGCCTTTACCGATTTCCTGCAAAACACCGTGATGCGCAGCGGTCAGCATCTGCCCAGTTTGAGCGAAAACCAGAAACAGACGTTCGGTAACTACGCGGGCGACTATGCGATCCTGTACGGCTTCTCGCAGCAGGTAAACCAGGCCGTTGAACAAGGCATGCGTCCCGTGGTCGATGAGCTGGCGGCAATTCGCGTGCCGCAGGATTACCTGACGCGCCGCGACAGTCTGCGCCAGGCGAGCGGCAACCTGAGCGTGCTGACCCAGCAAATTCAGAGCGCCAAAATGCAGGCGGACAGCAGCAAAGCCGCGCTCAAGCAGCCAGACGATCTGAAAAAAGTGTATGACAGTGTGTATGAAAAAGTGGTGACGCAACCTGCCAGCACGCTGCTTCCGCTGCTGCCGAAACTGCAGGCGCTGAGCCAGACGGCGGTACAGACCGGCGATTATTTGCAATCGCAGGGGGCGCGCGTGACCTTTAACGACAGCGGCGTGCAGTTCCCGACTCAGGAGCAGGCAACGCAGTACAACAGCTTAATGAGCGATCTCTCCAATAACGCGCAAGCGCTGTCTCAGGCGCAGAATGCGGTGCAGGGCGGCCTGTAAGCGTCAAGTGTTATCATTCGTTAGGCGACCTTCGGGTCGCCTTTTTTCTGCACGCGTTGTCGCCGCTTCACGTTGCTGACAGCGCGGGTTGCCATGCGACTCAAGGAGTGTGATCTGGCGCATTTATGACCAAAAATATTTTGTGACCTTTATCACATTTACACTATAAACCCGCCGGTGGGATCTGTGATTCACATCACGCAACCACACGATTTTAGCCGTTTTTTTGTGCAAAAAACGCAGTCTTCACTGCAAATTTGTGATCAAAGTCACTTTACATCCCCCTCCGCACCCCAAATTTACGTGACATAAATCACACTTTTCCCAAACGCTACGCAGGCCTATAAACTAGTGCTAGAGTCCGCGTGCATACAGTCATGCCACGGCCCCCGCCGTAACGTCTCAAACAAAAACAAACGCGCGCTCTTATTGCAGCGCGTCTCAATAAGGGGTGGGTTTATGTCCTCATCAGTCAAGGTCAAGGTTCAGAGCTTTGGTCGCTTTCTGAGTAACATGGTGATGCCTAACATCGGTGCGTTTATCGCCTGGGGTATCATCACAGCACTGTTCATTCCAACCGGATGGATCCCGAACGCCACGCTGGCCAAACTGGTCGGCCCGATGATCACCTATCTGCTGCCGCTGCTGATTGGCTTTACCGGCGGACGTCTGGTGGGAGGCGATCGTGGCGGCGTGGTGGGTGCTATCACCACCATGGGCGTGATTGTCGGTGCTGATATGCCGATGTTCCTTGGCGCGATGCTGGCCGGTCCGCTGGGCGGCTGGGCTATCCGCGCGTTTGACCGCGCCGTCGACGGTAAGATCAAAAGCGGCTTCGAGATGCTGGTAAACAACTTCTCGGCGGGCATCATCGGTATGCTGCTGGCGCTGTTGGCCTTTATGGCCATTGGGCCGCTGGTTGAGGGGCTGTCACACGGTTTGGCGGCCGGCGTAAACCTGATGGTGCAAAACAATCTGCTGCCGCTGACCTCGATTTTCGTTGAGCCTGCGAAGATTCTGTTCCTGAACAACGCCATCAACCACGGTATCTTCTCGCCGCTGGGGATTCAGCAGGCGAGCGAAGCCGGCAAGTCCATCTTCTTCCTGATCGAAGCCAACCCCGGTCCGGGCATGGGCGTGTTGGTGGCCTACATGATTTTTGGTCGCGGTAGCGCCAAACAGTCTGCGGGCGGTGCCGCGATCATTCACTTCCTCGGCGGTATTCACGAAATTTACTTCCCTTACGTGCTGATGGCACCGCGCCTGCTGCTGGCGGTGATCCTCGGCGGCATGACCGGCGTGTTCACGCTGACCGTGCTGAACGGCGGCCTGGTTTCACCTGCCTCGCCGGGTTCTATTCTCGCGGTACTGGCGATGACGCCTAAAGGTGCTTACTTCGCCAATATCGCAGCGATTATCGCCGCGTTCGCCGTGTCTTTCGTCGTGTCGTCGATTCTGCTGAAAACCAGCAAAGCGAAAGAAGGCGACGATATCGAAGCCGCGACGCAGCGCATGCACGACATGAAAGCGCAGTCCAAAGGTCAGAGCGCGGGCGCTACGCCAGCCGTAACCGATGCCAACAGCGTGGACGTGAGCCACGTACGCAAAATCATCGTGGCCTGCGACGCCGGTATGGGCTCCAGCGCCATGGGCGCAGGCGTACTGCGTAAAAAAGTGCAGGACGCGGGCCTGAGCAACATTAGCGTCACCAACAGCGCCATTAACGCGCTGCCGGGCGATGTCGATCTGGTGATTACGCACCGCGATCTCACCGAACGCGCCATTCGCCAGGCGCCGCATGCCCAGCACATTTCGCTGAGCAACTTCCTCGACAGCGCGCTGTACAGCAACCTGACTGAGCGTCTCGCCGCAGCCAACCGCAGCGAAGCGCACCGCACCGCCGTGCAGACCACGCTCGGCGACAGCTATGACGACGGCAGCGCGAATCTGTTTAAAATGGGGCCAGACAATGTGTTCCTGAACCTGAGCGCGACGCACAAAGAGCAGGCTATCCGCTTTGCCGGTGAGCAACTGGTGAAAGGCGGCTATGTGCAGCCTGAATACGTGGACGCGATGCTGGCGCGTGAAAAGCTGACGCCTACCTATCTCGGCGAGTCGATTGCCGTGCCGCACGGCACCGTAGAAGCCAAGGATCGCGTGCTGAAAACCGGCGTGGTGTTCTGTCAGTATCCGGCTGGCGTGCAGTTTGGCGACGAGCCGGATGAGGTTGCTCGCCTGGTCATCGGTATTGCCGCGCGTAACAACGAACACATTCAGGTGATCACCAGCCTCACCAACGCGCTCGACGATGACAGCGTGATTGAGAAGCTGGCGCATACCACCCGCGTTGAGGACGTGCTGGAACTGCTGTCAGGCAGTGCCGCCAAAGCCTAACGCAGCGCGTTATCTCCCCGGGGCGGGCAAGCCCGTCCCCTGTTTTGGGGCGGACATGCCCGCCCTTTCGCTATTTGATATGGGTCAACTTTATGAAAGCGTTACATTTTGGAGCCGGTAACATCGGTCGCGGATTTATCGGTAAATTGCTGGCAGACGCGGGCATTGAGCTGGTGTTTGCGGACGTGAACCAGGTGGTGCTCGATGCCCTTAACGCCCGTCATGAATATCCGGTTCGCGTGGTGGGCGAGCAGGCGAACGTTGAAATGGTACGCGGCGTCAGCGCGATCAACAGCACCAGCGACGCGGTCATTACGCAGGTGGCCGAAGCCGATCTCGTCACCACCGCTGTCGGGCCGCAAATTTTGGAGCGTATTGCCAGCGGCATCGCACACGGTTTGCTTAAACGTCACGAGGCGGGTAATACCCGGCCATTGAATATTATCGCCTGTGAAAACATGGTGCGCGGCACCAGCCAGCTGAAACAGCACGTCTTAAAAACGCTGCCCGCGTCGTCTCACGCGTGGGTTGAGCAGCACGTTGGCTTTGTGGATTCCGCCGTTGACCGCATCGTGCCACCTTCGGAAGCGGGCAGCAGCGATCCACTGGAGGTGACGGTTGAAACCTTCAGCGAGTGGATTGTAGATAAAACCCAGTTTGTCGGCACCCCGCCCACCATTCCTGGCATGGAGCTGACCGATAACCTGATCGCGTTCGTGGAGCGCAAGCTGTTTACCCTGAATACCGGCCACGCCATCACGGCTTACCTTGGTCAACGGGCGGGCCACGCCACCATTCGCGAGGCGATTTTGGATGCCCAGGTGCGCAGCGTGGTGCAGGGTGCTATGCAAGAGAGCGGCGCGGTGCTGATTCAGCGCTACGGGTTTGATGCCGAGAAGCACGCGGCCTATATCCAAAAAATCCTGACCCGCTTTGAAAACCCTTACTTGAAAGATGACGTTGAGCGCGTGGGCCGTCAGCCGCTGCGTAAACTGAGCGCGGGCGATCGCCTGATTAAACCGCTGCTGGGCACGCTGGAGTATCAGCTGCCGCACGACAATCTGGTGCAGGGCATTGCCGCCGCGATGCACTACCGCAGCGAAGCCGATCCGCAGGCGCAAGAGCTGGCCGCGCTGCTGGCGGAAAAAGGCCCGCAGGCCACGCTGGCGCAGGTCTCTGGCCTGGACGCCAACAGTGACGTGGTGTCCTCAGTGGTGAGCGCTTACCACGCTATGGCATAATGCGCGTCCTATAAGCGAAACCCGGGCGCGGTGCACGCCGCGCCCGTTGGCGGTATCAGAACGATGCAGGCAATAATGGAAGAGAAGCAGGCTTTTGAAAACCGGGTGCTTGAGCGCCTGAACGCCGGTCGTTCGGTGAGAAGCTTTCTGATCGCCACCCTCGACCTGCTGGCTGAAGCGGTGAATCTGCTGGTGCTCCAGGTTTTTCGCAAAGACGACTACGCCGTGAAATACGCGGTGGAACCGCTGCTGCTGGGCGATGGCCCGCTGGGAGAGCTCTCGGTGCGCTTAAAGCTGGTTTACGGCCTCGGCATCCTGAGTCGTCACGAGTACGAAGATTGCGAACTGCTGCTGGCGCTGCGCGAAGAGTTGAATCACGATCCCACCGAGTACCGCTTTACCGATGACGAAATTCTCGGACCGTTCCGGGAGCTGCACTGCGTGCTGGCCTGGCCGCCCCGCCCTAACTTCACGCAGGATGATGAGGCACTGCGCAGCATGCAACAGCAGCGCTACTTGCAAATGGTGCGGTCGACCATGGTACTGTCGCTGACCGAACTGATTGCGCGCATTTCCCACAAGCAGGCGTTTAAAAAACCCGGCCTTGAACCGCGCTAGCGCCCGATTTACAGTGCCAGCGTCGCTGGCATCGCCTCTTCGCTGCCAGGCCGCGTCAATTTGATGTATCCTTTGCCTGTTTTCCTAAATGAGTTTTCCCTGATGAAAGAACAAGAAAAAGCTGAGATCAAACGCCTCAGCGATCAACTGGACGCGCTTAATCGTAAAGAACCGCAGCTGCTGGAAGCCGGCGATGCGGAAAAACTTGGCGAACTGCTGCGTGAGAAAGAGAAGCTGGTGCAGGAGATCGATCGCCTGCGCAACGTGCGCACTGAGAAGCTCAGTAAAGAAGCGCAGCAGCTGCAAAAGCTGGGCTTCAGCCGCGAGATCACCAAAAAAGAGCAGGCGAACCTGGGCGCGCTGAAAAAGAGCGTGCGCGGTCTGGTGGTGGTGCATCCAATGACCGCGCTGGGACGTGAGATGGGGCTGAAAGCGATGACCGGCTACGCGAAGCAGCCGTTCTAACTACGCAGATTACGCGGCGTGTGATACGTCGCGTGACGCCTGCGCGTCGGGCGCTGGCGTCACGCCAGCGGCCAGCAAAACCTGCTCGTTCAGCGTATCCAGCAGCGCATAGCGACGGCGGTACTCCGCCCGCTTCTTGCTGGCAATCTCCTCCAGATCTTTACGCTCCATGTGCAACGGCAGCGTAAAGAGTTCATCGGCACGGGCTTCGCCGCCGAGCGACAGCCAAAATTCACTGTAGCTGGCAAAGAACTTATCGCTCTTGCTGTGGCGATAGCGCATGCTGCGGAAGACGTGTGTGGTATCGCCGACGGCATGGATCGCCTGCGCGCCAAGCTGTTTGCCTAAAATAAACACCACTTCCATCAACAGTCGCTTGGGAAATACACCGTGCGCGGCTTTCGTCGCATCGCGAATAACGTCATTCGAAATATGCTTGCGCGGCCCCTGCAATCCGCCAATTAATAACGTGCGTTTACCGTTTTCCTGAATAACGGAAAAAGAGAGCGAGGCAATATTATGACCTTGATAATGCAGCGTAAGCGTGACTTCGCCTTCACGATCAAAATGACCAGGACAGCAGTGAATAACAAAGGCTTCGTCGTTTTTACCGCAAAAGCTGGCGATAACCTGCGAAGATGAACTCAGCAGCAGCTGACGCAGTTGCGCGTTCTCTAAATTTCCCACCAGCGTGTAGTGGTCGAGCAGCGCCCGCGCACGCTGCGCCACGCTGAACCCTGCACGTAAATAGGGGCGATGCAGCTTAGCCGGTAATAATCCCTGCATACGCATTAACTGAGGCAGAAACGGTAATTTCGCCAGCTCATTAAGATAGTTAAAGGTAGAGACCGGAAAGACCAGTGACCTTAAAGCAAATTTAAAGCGAAACATCTTACTGTTCCACAATTTATCGGGGCGGCTTTTACCACTTATTAGCTGCACGAATAACGAGGTCGACGAATCATTATTCGCCTCAGGTGTTGTAATAATAGACATGATATTTTTTAACTTTGTGGGGTCAATTGCGGCTACTGTATGCCCCAAAATATCAACGGCGCGTTAATAACAACGCCACTTCGCTTAACGGTGTAAGAAAAAAAGCTACCGTTTAAGAAAGGTTTATTTTGCGCAAAAAAAAACCGGTGAATCGCTTCACCGGTTGCTGTGACAAACGCGCTCGCGCTTATTTTGCAGAGGCAAAACGCGCTGCAGCTTCGTCCCAGTTCACCACGTTCCAGAACGCTTTGATGTAGTCAGGACGCTTGTTCTGATACTTCAGATAATACGCGTGCTCCCACACGTCCAGGCCAAGGATAGGGAAACCTGACGCACCGGCGATCGCTTCGCCCATCAGCGGGTTATCCTGGTTAGCGGTAGAGACCACCGCCAGCTTGTCGCCCTTTTTAACCAGCCAAGCCCAGCCTGAGCCAAAGCGCGTTGCGGCTGCTTTCTCAAACTCTTCCTGGAATTTTTCCACGCTACCGAAATCTTTTTCGATCGCCGCTTTCAGGTCGCCCTGCAGCGTGGTGCCGGTTTTCAGGCCTTTCCAGAACAGGCTGTGGTTAGCGTGGCCGCCCGCGTTGTTACGCAGTGGGCCTTTTTTGTCTGCTGGCAGCTGATCCAGTTTCGCGATCAGTTCTTCAACCGGCAGATCGGCAAATTCGGTGCCTTCCAGCGCCGCGTTGGCGTTGTTGACGTAAGTCTGGTGGTGTTTAGTGTGATGGATTTCCATCGTCTGCTTGTCGAAGTGTGGTTCCAGCGCGTCATAGGCGTAAGGCAGGGATGGCAGTGAATAACTCATGTTCTTCCTCTCCATTTATAGTTTGGCAGCACAACCGCTATGGTGTGCCGCGTAAGCAGTCGGATCATTATAGTTAAAAACATGATCCGGAAAAGGGTTATCAATGCCTTAGTAATGATAAGGATTTGATGAATCTGGAAAAAGCGCCGCGCATCCCTTCCGTTCTAGCGTCCCAGCTCCGTCAGCGAACGATCGAGCGCCCCCACCAGCCAGTCGATATCCGCAGGCTGGAACGCCAGGGGCGGACGCAGCTTCAGCACGTTACCGTAAGGCCCCGCCACCGAGGTCAGCACGCGGTGTTCGCGCAGCTTTTCAATTAAATCCAGCGCCAGGGTTTTGTCCGGCGTTTTGCTATGACGATCGCGTACCAGCTCAAAGCCAATAAACAGTCCGGCGCCGCGCACATCGCCAATGCAATCATGCCGCGCCATCAGCGTTTGCAGCTCTGCCAGCAGTTGCGCCCCCACTTTTTGGCTGTGGGCCTGCAGCTGCTCTTCTTTAATCACCGTCAATACCGCCTGCGCCGCCGCCATCGCCACGGGGTTGCCACCAAAGGTATTAAAGTAAGGGATGCTGTCGCTGAACGCCGCCAGCACCTCGCTTTTTGCCAGCAGGCCGGAGACGGGGATGCCGTTACCCATCGGCTTGCCGGTGGTAATGACGTCCGGCACCACGCCGTGGCGGGCGAAGCCCCAGAACGCGTCGCCGGTGCGCGCAAAGCCGGGCTGCACTTCATCGGCGATAAAAATGCCGCCGTTAGCGTGCACCACCTCAATCGCCTTTTGCAGGAAACCGGGCGGATTGGGCAGCACGCCGTCCGAGGAGAAAATGGAATCGGCGAGGAAGCCGGCAAATTTGATGCCGTGCGCCTTCATATCATCAATCTGCTGCTGAATTTGTCCAGCGAACCACTCCCCCAAATCGGGCGCGTCAACGCGGTAGGCGTCCGGCGGCGGAACAAGGCGCGTGGTGGCCGCCAGCGGCTGACCGCTGCCGAGCGCTGGCGACGCCCCGGAGGTAAGTTCGCTGGTGCCGTGGTACGCCTCCTGCGACACGATAATGCCGGTGCCGCCGCTGAAGGCGCGCGCCACGCGGATCGCCAGATCGTTCGCCTCTGAGCCGGTACACATGTACATCGCGCGATCGATCGCCTCCGGCGTGGTCGCCAGCAGTTCGTCGGTGTAATCCAAAATGCGCTCATGCAGATAACGCGTGTGGGTATTCAGCATTTTCATCTGCTGGGTAACCGCGTCAATCACCGCCGGATGGCAGTGACCAATGCTCGCCACGTTGTTATAGACGTCGAGGTATTTTTCTCCGGCCGCATCCCATAAATATTGCCCTTCGCCGCGTACCAGATGCACAGGTTTACGGTAGAACAGGCGATAAGACTCGCCCAACACTTTGCTGCGCTTGTCGGTTAAACGTCGGGTGGCGGCGTCCAGGCCGTCGGCGTGTTCAGCACGAAAACTGTTGGTGTCCATGATGGTGGAACGTGTAGCCATAATCACTCCCGCTGCGAAGGTAAAGGGATGGAGGAAAAACCGCTGTCACTATCATGCCTGCTTTTGCGCCAAATGCAACAAAATACACAAATACAACCAAATACACATGACGCCGCGCGCGCGCTCAGGTAAGCTGGCGCTCTCGTTGACTACAGGGAAACGTCATGCTGCAGGAAACCCGCTTACACCGTATTCGCGCGCTGCTCGCCACGCAGCATCAGCTCAGCACCGAGCGCATCATTCATGAATTGGGGATTTCGCGGGAAACCGCGCGGCGCGACATCATTGAATTGGAAGCCCAGGGGCTGGCGCGACGGGTGCACGGCGGTTTAGTGGCGGTGAACAGCCAGCCGGAGCCGCCGCTGCAGGTGCGCCGTAACGCGCAGGCGAAAGAAAAACGCGCCATCGTCAACGCGGCGGCGCAGCAGTTGCAGCCGGGCCAGACGCTGTTTCTGGACGCCGGCACCACCACCACCATGCTGGCCGAAGCGCTGCGCGGGTTAGCGGGCTTAACGATTGTGACCAACAGCCTGCAGGCGGCGCTGGCCCTGAGCGCCGCGGAGGAGCATGAAACGCTGAACAATCAGGTGATTTTGCTGGGCGGCACCATGACGGCAGGCGCGCAGCAGACGCGCGGAGAGATGACGCTGGCGGAGATTTACCGTTACCACGCGGACGTGGCGCTGCTTTCGCCGGTGGGCATTGATGCCCGCAGCGGGGCCAGCAGTTTCCACCCTCACGAAGCGGCTATCGCGCGCGCCATGGTGCAGCAGGCCACACGCACCATTCTGCTGGCGGATCACAGCAAGCTGGGCGTGGTCAGCCGCACCACATACGCGGCTGTCAGCGACGTGGATCTGCTGATTTGCGACGGCGGGCCGGCGAAACCGGGTGCGCTTAACGCGCTTCGCCAGGCGCTGCCGCAGGTGATAGTGGTTTAACGGACGCGCTGCGGATGCGTGTAAATCGTGGCCCGGCCCGGTTTGCTGAAGCCCACCAGCGTTAAATTGCAGCGCGCCGCAACCTCTACCGCCAGCTGCGTGGCCGCCGAGGCCGCAAACAGAATTTCAACGCCGCACATCGCGCTTTTTTGCACCATTTCATAGCTGGCGCGGCTCGACACCAGCACCGCGCCCTGCTGCCACGCCTGCTGGCTGCGATGGCCCAGCAGTTTATCCAGCGCCACGTGGCGTCCCACGTCCTCACAGCCGCCCAGCAGCGAGCCCTGCGGCGACATCCACGCGGCGGCGTGCGTGCAGCCGGTGAGATTGCCAATCGGTTGAAAGTCGCGTAGCTGCGCCAGGCCGGCATCGAGGTTCGCCAGATCAAACGTTTGGCTAAACGGCAGCGGCTGCAGCGGCTTGCCGATCTGTTCGAGCTGCTCAACGCCACAGACACCGCAGCCGGTGCGGCCTGCCATGGCGCGACGCTGTTCTTTCAGCGCCATAAAGCGTCGGCTGGCGAGCTCAATCTGTACTTCAATGCCGTGACAGCCCGCCACCACGTCCATACCAAAAATGTCCGTGGGGCGCTCAATGATGCCTTCGGAGAGAGAAAAACCGAGCGCAAACGCCTCCAGATCGCCGGGCGTGGCCATCATGACCACGTGCGAAATGCCGTTGTACACCAGCGCAACCGGCACTTCTTCTGCCAGCCAATCCTGTTCGGCATGGTCAAGGGTGCGGCGCTGCCATACCTGCGTGGCGCGTACGCCTGCGGGGGCCGTTTCAGACGGCTGAGAAGAGTGCTGTTTCGCTGTCACGTGAGGGTCTCGCGCATCGGTTAAAGAGAAATAGGCGGGGATTTTCCGCCGCCGTTATTCTGAACCGCGCGGCGTGTACGCGCAAAATAAAACGACGCCAGCGGGGAGAAAACCGCTCGCATTGCGAAGTGAGCAAGACCGGTTAACCGCACTTTGGCTGAAGTGTTGGCCCTGGGCTGCTATGATCATCGTCAGCGCTACTGCCCAACACAACAGGAAAACCGTCCCTGATGACTATTCGCATCATTCCACAGGAACAGCGGGAGACGAGCGATAAACAGGCGGTGGAGACGATTCCCCCGTTGCTTTTTCCGCGCTTAAAGAATATTTACAGCCGCCGCGCAGCGCGCCTGCGCCAGCTGGCCCCCAAAAATCCACTGGGCGATTATCTGCGCTTTGCCGCGGTGATAGCCCAGGCGCAGGACATTGTGCTGTACGACCATCCGTTGCGCATCGATCTGCGCTCGCGCCTGGCAGAGAGCGCCGCGCAGGGCAAGCCGCCGCTGGATATCCACACGTTTCCGCGCAGCGCGCACTGGCAGCGGTTGCTGCACTCGTTGATCGCTGAGCTGAAGCCAGAGATGAGCGGTCAGGCGCTGGCGGTGCTGGAGAATCTGGAGAAAGCCTCTTCCAGCGAGTTAGAAAACCTCGCGCAAGCGCTGCTGGCTGGCGATTTTGCCAAAGTCAGCAGCGATACCTCCCCCTTTATCTGGGCGGCGCTGTCGATCTACTGGGCGCAAATGGCAGCGCTGATCCCCGGCAACGCGCGCGCGGAATCCGGCGAGCACCACCAGTTCTGTCCGGTATGCGCCAGCGTGCCGGTGACCGGCGTGCTGCACATGGACGCCGATCCGCACGGGCTGCGCTACCTGCACTGCAATCTGTGTGAAAGTGAATGGTACGTCGCCCCCGGCAAGTGCACCAACTGCGAGCAAACGCGCGATCTGCACAGCTGGTCGCTGGATAACGCCCATGCTACCGTGAAAACCGAGAGCTGCGGCGACTGCGGCACTTACCTGAAACTGCTCTGTCAGGAGCACGATCCGGCAGTTGAACCGGTGGCAGACGATCTCGCCTCGCTGGTGCTGGATGCGCGCATGGAGCAGGAAGGCTTCGCCCGCAGCAGCATTAACCCGTTTATGTTTCCCGGCGAATAAGCGCGCCCCCTTCGCCCACTTTTGGCCTCACGGAGATCCTCAATGAAATTGATTGGCAGCTATACCAGCCCGTTTGTACGCAAAATCTCGGTGATCCTGCTCGAAAAAGGGCTGGTATTCGAATTTTCCAATCAGTCGCCGTGGAGCGAAGACAGCCACGTCCCACAGTACAATCCGCTCGGTAAAGTCCCGGCGTTTATCGACGATGCGCAGCGCACCTGGTTCGATTCCGCCATTATTGCCGAAGCGATTGAGCTGCGCGGCGACGCGCCGGCGATGCTGCCCAACGACGCGCTGCAAGCGCTGCAGGTGCGTCAGTTGGAGAAATTAGCCGACGGCATCAGCGAAGCCGCGCTGACCATCGTGCGCGAACAGCTGCGCCCCGGCGATGCGCAGTCAGAAGAGGTGCTGGTGCGCAACCGCGATAAAATACGTCGCGGGCTGGACATGCTTGAAGCGGCCGCCGCAGAGGGCATACATCTCAACAGCGGCACGCTGAATCTGGCGGATATCGCCACCGGCTGCATGCTCGGCTATCTCAATTTCCGCCGCGTGCTGCCGAACTGGTGCGTTGAGCGCCCTACGCTGGTCAAACTGGCGGAAACGCTGTTCAAGCGTGAAAGCTTTGCCCGCACCGTGCCACCGGTAAGCTGACGGCAACGCGGCGCATAAAAAAAGGGACGCCTGAGCGTCCCTTTTCATGTCATCACGGCTTTTACTGCAGCAGTGAAATATCCGCGACTTTCAAGAATAGCGCGCGTAGCTGCGCCAGCAGCGTCAGGCGGTTGATTCGCACCGCCTGATCGTCCGCGTTCACCATCACTTTGTCGAAGAAGTTGTCCACCGCCTCACGCAGTTGCGCCAACTCTTCCAGCGCATCCTGATAGCGGCCTTCGGCGAAGTAAGGCTGCAGCTTGTCGCTCAGCGCGGTGACAAACGTCGCCAGCTGGATTTCCGCGTTCTCTTTGAGCAGCGAAGCCTGAACGGTTTCGTTCAGCGGCTCGGTGGATTTCGCCAGAATGTTGGACACGCGCTTGTTAGCAGCCGCCAGCGCCGCCGCAGACTCCAGCGTACGGAAATGCGACACCGCTTTCATACGCGCATCGAAATCTGCCGGACGGGTTGGCCGACGCGCCAGCACCGCCTGCAGCGTATCCACGCTGTGGCCCTCTTCCTGATACCAGGCGCGGAAACGGCCCAGCATAAAGTCGATGACGTCATCCACGACCTTGCCGTTGCTCAGTTTGCTGCCGTACAGGCGAACCGCTTCTTCGGTCAGGGTTTGCAGATCCAGCGGCAGGTTTTTTTCGACGATGATACGCAGCACGCCCAGCGCCGCACGGCGCAGCGCGAACGGATCTTTATCGCCTTTAGGATGCTGGCCGATGCCGAAAATGCCCGCCAGCGTGTCCATTTTGTCAGCGATCGCTACCGCGCACGCTACCGGGCTGGACGGCAGATCGTCGCCGGCAAAGCGCGGCTGGTACTGCTCGTTCAGCGCCACGGCCACGTCTTCCGCTTCGCCATCGTGACGCGCGTAGTGCATGCCCATCACGCCCTGCGTGTCGGTGAATTCAAACACCATGTTGGTCATCAGGTCGCACTTGGACAGCAGGCCCGCGCGCGTGGCGTGATTGACATCCGCGCCAATCTGCGCGGCAATCCAACCTGACAGCGCCTGAATGCGGTCGGTTTTGTCGCGCAGCGTACCCAGCTCTTTCTGGAACAGCACCGTTTCCAGACGCGGCAGGTTATCTTCCAGACGCTGTTTGCGATCGGTATTGAAGAAGAATTCGGCATCCGCCAGGCGCGGACGCACCACTTTCTCGTTACCGGCGATAATCTGCTGCGGATCGCGCGATTCGATGTTGGTCACGAAAATAAAGTGCGGCAGCAGCGCGCCATCGTGCCCATACACCGGGAAGTATTTCTGGTCGCCCTTCATGGTATACACCAGCGCTTCTGCCGGCACCGCGAGGAACTTCTCTTCAAACTTCGCCGTAAGCACCACCGGCCACTCCACCAGCGACGCCACTTCTTCCAGCAGGCTGTCGCTGAGATCGGCGTTGCCGCCGAGTTGCTGTGCAGCCGCTTCCGCATCCGCTTTGATTTTGGCTTTACGCGCCGCGTAGTCCGCCATCACCTTGCCGCGCGTCAGCAGCTGCGACAGGTAGTTGTCAGCGTGGTCCAGCGTGATTTCCGGTTCGCCCATAAAGCGGTGGCCGCGAATAATGCGATCCGACTGCACGCCCAATACGGTGGCGGGGATCAGCGCGTCGCCCAGCAGCAGCATCACGGTGTGTACCGGACGCACGAACTGCACGTCGCTGGCGCCCCAGCGCATCAGTTTCGGGATCGGCAGTTTGCCCAGCGCGCTGTTCACCATCGCAGGCAGCAGCGCCTGCGCGCTTTCGCCTTTTACCAACGCGCGGTGCACCAGCCATTCGCCTTTGTCGGTGCTCAGACGCTCGGCCTGATCGACGGTGATGCCGTTGCCGCGCGCCCAGCCTTCGGCCGCTTTGGTGGCGTTGCCGTCGGCATCAAACGCGGCAGCGATCGCCGGGCCGCGCTTTTCAACTTCACGGTCGGGCTGGGCTGCGGCCAGGTTTGCCACGGAGAGCGCCAGACGGCGCGGCGACGCGAACCAGCTCACCTCGCCGTGGGCAAGCCCGGCGCTGTCCAGCTCAGCGGTAAGGTGCGCAGCAAAGGCTTCGGCCAGGCTACGCAGCGCTTTAGGAGGCAACTCTTCGGTGCCAATTTCCACCAGGAAAGTTTTATCGGTCATGGCTGCCTCTTACTTATTACGGTTGCACATAGGGAAACCGAGCGCCTCGCGTGACGCATAATAGGCTTCCGCCACGGCTTTGGTCAGGGTACGAATACGCAGAATGTAGCGCTGGCGCTCCGTCACCGAAATCGCTTTGCGCGCGTCAAGCAGGTTGAAGCTGTGCGCGGCTTTCAGAATGCGCTCGTAGGCCGGCAGCGGCAGCGGTTTTTCCAGCGCCAGCAGCTGCTGGGCTTCTTTTTCATACTGCTCGAAGCAGCTGAACAGGAAGTCCACGTCGGCATATTCGAAGTTATAGGTGGACTGCTCCACTTCGTTCTGATGGAACACGTCGCCGTAAGTGGTTTTACCGAAGGCGCCGTCGCTCCAGGTGAGATCGTAAACGCTGTCCACGCCCTGGATGTACATCGCCAGACGCTCCAGACCGTAGGTGATCTCGCCGGTCACCGGTTTGCACTCCAGTCCGCCTACCTGCTGGAAGTAGGTAAATTGCGTCACTTCCATGCCGTTCAGCCACACTTCCCAGCCCAGTCCCCAGGCACCCAGCGTGGGGTTTTCCCAGTTGTCTTCCACGAAGCGGATGTCGTGTACGCCAGGATCGATACCCAGCTCTTTCAGCGATCCCAGATACAGCTCCTGAAGGTTATCCGGATTCGGTTTGATCACGACCTGAAATTGGTAGTAGTGCTGTAAGCGGTTCGGGTTTTCACCGTAGCGGCCATCGGTTGGACGGCGCGAAGGCTGCACGTACGCGCTGGCCATGGGCTCTGGCCCCAGCGCCCGCAGGCAGGTCATAGGGTGTGAAGTGCCAGCGCCCACTTCCATGTCCAGCGGTTGAACAATGGTGCAGCCCTGACGCGCCCAGTAATCCTGCAAGGTCAGGATCAGGCCCTGAAAGGTCTTGGTATCAAACTTTTGCATGTTGAATTCGCACGCGATGGGGTGGATGAAAAAAGAGGGCGACAGTATACCCTTTGACCGTGGATTGTGCAGCCGGAAATCCCGCCGCGCGGCGCGGCGGTTGCCGTTTGATTGACAGAGGGCTCCGAATTTCCATCGCGAAGGTTGTTGATGCGTCACGCACTGGCTACCCTTTGCGCACTGTTTTGCTGTGAGGAAGCCATGTCTGCCAAGATTCACTGGATCGACAACTTGCGTGCCGTCGCCTGCTTGATGGTGATCGTTATCCATACCACCACCTGGTATATCACCGGCCCGATGGCGACCACCGGCCTAAGCTGGGACGTCGCAAACCTGCTGAACTCGGCATCGCGCGTGTGCGTGCCGCTGTTTTTCATGATCTCCGGCTACCTGTTTTTTGGCGAACGCAGCGCCCAGCGCCGCCATCTGCTGCGCATCGTGCTGTGCCTGCTGTTCTACAGCGCGGTCGCACTGGCGTACATCACCTGGCTGACCCCGATCAGCGAAGGGCGATCGCTGCTGAAGCTACTGCAAAAGCCGGTGTTTTACCACCTGTGGTTCTTTTTCGCGATTATTGGCATCTATTTGCTGTCGCCGCTGATTCAGGTCAAAACCGTGGCGCCGCGCTATGTGGCGCTGCTGGTGTTGGTGCTGGCGGTGCTGGCCAATCCCAATACCGTGCCGCAATCGCTGGGGCCGTTTCGCTGGCTGCCGGTGAACCTCTATCTGAGCGGCGACAGTATTTATTACCTGCTCTACGCGCTGCTGGGCCGCGCCATTGGCTGTATGGAGACGCAGCGGCGCGGCATCAGCTGGCTGGCGGGACTGGGCTTTTTTGCCTGCGTCATTGGGATCGCCTTCGGCACGCGCGCGCTGCTGAAAATCAACGGCGCGTTTAATGACACCTGGTATCTCTACTGTGGACCGCTGGTGTTTATTGCCGCCGTCAGCCTGCTGGTGCTGTTTAAAAACGTGTTTAACCAGCGCACGCTGCCCGGCCTGGCGACCATTTCCCGCTATTCGCTGCCGATCTACGGTTTTCACGCGCTGTTTATCCACTATCTGCGCACCCATCATTACGACGACATGTCACGTCCGTGGCTGGATATGCCGTGGGTGTTTGGCGTGACGCTGGCGGGCAGCCTGGTGCTGGCGATGGGCGTAAAACGGCTGGATACCCGTCAGTTCGTGAGCTGACGGGTTGCTTTGTCCGGGTCAGGACATCAGCGGCTCAAGCTGCTGGTAGAGCCGAGAAAACGTCTCGCGGTGTGCCTGATACGCCCGATGTCGTGCCGTATCGGGCTGATGGCGCTGCACCCGCTCGGGCATAGGCCACTGCGCCCCGGGCTCGATCGCGCGCTGTGCCAGCTTCGCCGCACCCAGCGCGGGGCCCACTTCTCCACCGCGGTGGTAATCCAGCGTCATCCCGCTGATGTCAGCCAGCATCTGCCGCCAGTAAGCGCTGCGCGCGCCGCCGCCAATCAGCATCACGCTCTCAGGCTGGATGCCGCAGGCGTGCACCGCATCCATGCCCTCCGCCAGCCCGTAGCCCACGCCTTCCAGCACCGCACGCGCCAGCTCCGGGCGGCCGTGCTGATGCGTGAAGCCAAAAAACACCCCTTTCGCCTGCGGATTGTTGTGCGGCGTGCGTTCGCCGGAGAGGTAAGGCAGAAACCACAGCGGCGGCGCGCTGTCGGCAGCCCGCTCCGCTTCCGCCAGCAGCTGCGGCACGTCCGCGCAGCCGGTGAGTGCCGCCGCCCAGTCAAGGCACGCGGCGGCGCTGAGCATCACCGACATCAAATGCCAGCGCTGCGGCAGCGCGTGGCAGAAGCTGTGCACCGCCCGCTGCGGGTTGCTGAGATAGCCGTCGCTCACCACAAAATAGACGCCCGAGGTGCCGAGCGACAGCATCGCCTGGCCCGGCGCCTCCATGCCCACGCCCACGGCGCCGGCCGCGTTGTCGCCCCCGCCAGCCACCAGCGGCACCGCGGGCATGTGCCAACGGGCGGCAATGTCAGGTCGCAGCGTGCCGGTAATGGCGTCGCCTTCATACAGGTCGGGCATCTGCGCCTGGGTTAACCCACAGGCACTGAGCAGGGCGTCGCTCCAGCGTCGCTGAGCCACGTCCAGCCACGCCGTGCCCGCCGCGTCGGACATATCGCTGGCAAACACGCCGCTCAGGCGCCAGCGCAGATAGTCTTTGGGCAGCAGCACTTTAGCAACGCGGGCAAAAATAGCCGGCTCGTGCTGCTGCACCCACAGCAGCTTGGGCGCGGTAAAACCCGGCATCATTAAATTGCCGGTGATCTGGCGGGCATCCGGCACGCGCTGCTCCAGCTGCCGACACTGTTCGGCGCTGCGCCCGTCGTTCCACAATATTGCCGGGCGTAGCACGTGATTGTCCGCATCCAGCAGCGTCGCGCCGTGCATCTGTCCGCTCAGGCCAATGGCTTGCACCGCGCTGAGATCGTGCTGCTGCGCCAGCGCCTGCATGGCGCGATCGGTGGCCTGCCACCAGCTTTCCGGGTCCTGCTCACTCCACAGCGGATGCGGACGCGTTACCTGTAGCGGCGCCGTTTCTGACGCCCTGACCTGCCCGTGCGCGTCCAGCAGGACGACTTTGACGCCAGATGTCCCCAGATCGATGCCGATAACCATGCTCTGCTCCTGATAAGACTAGAAATCGTAAAGGTAGCGATTCACCAGGTTTTCCAGCTGCTCCTGGCGTCCGCTGCGATGTTGCGGATTCAACTGCTGCCGATCGGCATGCGCGGCCAGCGACGCCAGGGAAAACTCGCCTTTCAAAATTTGCTGACCAAACTCACCGTTCCAGCCACTGTAGCGCTGCGCCACGCGGCGATCCAACTCGCCGTCGCCGATCATGCGCGCCGCCACTTTTAACGACAGCGCCAGGGTATCCATCGCGCCGATGTGGCCGTGGAACAGGTCATATTTGTCGGTGCTCTGCCGCCGCACTTTGGCATCGAAATTGAGGCCTCCGGTGGTAAAACCGCCCGCTTTAAGAATTTCGTACATCACCAGCGCGTTCTCTTCCACGCTAACCGGGAATTGATCGGTATCCCAGCCGCACTGTGCGTCACCGCGGTTGGCGTCCACCGATCCAAAAATGCCCAGCGCAATGGCGGTGGCAATTTCGTGATGGAATGAATGGCCTGCCAGCGTGGCGTGGTTCGCTTCCACGTTCACTTTGATCTCTTTTTCCAGGCCAAACTGCTTCAGGAAGCCGTACACCGTCGCCACATCGTAATCGTACTGATGCTTGGTCGGCTCCTGCGGCTTCGGCTCGATCAGCAGCATGCCCTGGAAGCCGATTTTATGCTTGTGCTCAACCACCATCTGCATGAAGCGCCCAATCTGCTCGCGCTCCTGACGTAAGTCGGTGTTCAGCAGCGTTTCATAGCCTTCACGGCCGCCCCACAGCACATAGTTTTCACCGCCCAGCGTTTTGGTGGCCTGCATGGCGCTGCAGACCTGGCTGGCGGCCCAGGCGAAGATTTCCGGATCGGGATTGGTGGCCGCGCCCGCGCCGTAGCGCGGATGGGTGAAGCAGTTGGCCGTGCCCCACAGCAGCTTCACGCCGGTTTCCTGCTGTTTTTCCAGCAACTTATCGGTCATTACCGCGAAATTTTCGCGGTAGCTGCGCAGGGAATCGCCTTCTGGCGCGACGTCCACGTCGTGGAAGCAGTAATAGGGCACGTTGAGCTTGTGGAAAAACTCGAAGGCGACGTCGGCTTTGAGTTTGGCCAGCGCTAGCGCGTCCCCGCTCTTCTGCCACGGGCGATCAAACGCGCCCACGCCGAACATGTCCGCGCCGGTCCAGCAGAAGGTGTGCCAGTAGCACGCCGCGAAGCGCAGATGCTGCGCCATGGTCTTGCCGAGGATCACTTCGTCAGGATTGTAGTGGCGAAACGCCAGCGGATTGGTCGAGGTGGGGCCTTCATAGTGAACGCGATCGATCTGATCGAAATAAGCGTGCATGTTTCGCTCCTTAGCGTGAGACCGGAATGGTCAGCCGATGGCGCTATTTTGCTAAGGAGGCCGAGGCCGGCTCAATTATGATATTTCACACTCAAATTAAGATAATTATTAATTGTGCTCTGCCTCGCAAAAAACGGCGAATTTCGATCGCGCTCATAAAACAGGAAATAAACAAAAAAACGTAATAGCAGGATAAAAATCAGTAATTGATGTTGCCGGAAACTCAGGGCAACAATTCATCCGCCTGGTTCGTACTGGTAAATGACAATAACCTCCCCCTACAGGATGACCATGATGAAAATGAAAACCACGCTGTTAGCGGTCTGTGCGGCGCTGGCGCTGTTCAGCCAAGCGGGCGCAGCAAAAGACATTAAGATCGGCATGGCGATTGACGATTTGCGCCTGGAGCGCTGGCAGAAAGATCGCGATATTTTTGTCAAACAGGCTGAAAAATTGGGCGCCAGCGTGTTTGTGCAGTCTGCGAACGGCAATGAAGAAACACAAATGTCGCAAATTGAAAATATGATTAACCGCGGCGTCGATGTGCTGGTGATCATTCCCTATAACGGCCAGGTATTAAGTAATGTGGTGGCGGAAGCCAAGCGCGAAGGAATTAAAGTGCTGGCCTATGACCGCATGATTAATAACGCGGATATCGATTTCTATATCTCATTTGATAATGAAAAAGTGGGCGAACTGCAGGCCGAAAGCCTGGTGAAGCAAGTGCCGAAAGGCAACTATTTTCTGATGGGCGGCTCGCCGGTAGATAACAACGCCCGCCTGTTCCGCGAGGGCCAGATGAAAGTGCTTAAACCTTACATCGACAACGGCAGCATCAAGGTGGTAGGCGATCAGTGGGTTGACGCCTGGCTGCCGGAAAATGCGCTGAAAATCATGGAAAATGCGCTAACTGCCAATAAAAACCACATTGATGCGGTGGTGGCTTCCAACGACGCCACGGCGGGCGGCGCGATTCAGGCGCTGAGTGCCCAAGGGCTGGCGGGCAAAGTGGCGATTTCCGGTCAGGACGCCGACCTCGCAGCCATCAAGCGCATCATGAACGGCACGCAAACTATGACGGTCTACAAACCGATCACCGAACTCGCCACCGAGGCGGCAAAAATTGCGGTAGAGCTGGGCAACAACCAAACCCCTGCCAGCAACGGCAAACTCAACAATGGTTTGAAAGAGGTGCCCTCACGCCTGCTGACGCCGATTCCGGTCAACAAAGACAACATTGAAAGCACCGTGGTGAAAGACGGTTTCCATAAAAAGAGCGAGCTCTAAGCGCCCGGCGCAAGGGGAACAGTGATGCTGCTGGAAATGAACCACATCACCAAGCGCTTTGGCGCGGTAACGGCTGTCGATAACGTCAGCTTGCAGCTTGAAGCGGGCGAAGTGATGTCGCTGTGCGGTGAAAATGGCTCGGGCAAATCCACGCTAATGAAAATTTTGTGCGGGCTCTACCCGCACAATGAATTCGACGGCGAGATCCACTTTGCTGGCGATCGCATTCAGGCGCAAACCATTCGCGATACCGAGCGCAAAGGCATTGTGATTATTCACCAGGAGCTGGCGCTGGTGCGCCAGCTGACGGTGATGGAGAACATTTTTCTCGGCGCCGAGCTGGGCCGCTTTGGCCTGGTGGATGATGAAACCATGACGCTGCGCTGTCAGCAGCTACTGGCGCGCGTGAAGCTGGACGTCAGCCCGCACGCCAAAGTGGGTGAACTGGGGCTTGGCCAGCAGCAGCTGGTGGAGATTGCGCGCGCGCTGAATAAACAGGTGCGCCTGCTGATCCTGGATGAGCCCACCTCCTCGCTCACCGAGCAGGAGACCCAGGTGCTGTTGAGCATCATCAATAACCTGCGCGACCACGGCATCGCCTGTATTTATATTTCGCACAAGCTCAATGAGGTGAAAGCCATTTCGGACACCGTCTGCGTGATCCGCGACGGGCAGCATATCGCCACGCGCCCGGCGGCTGGCCTGAGCGAGGATGACATCATCACCATGATGGTCGGGCGCGAACTCACCGCGCTCTATCCGCACACCCCGCACGACATCGGCGACACGCTGTTGCAGGTCAACAATCTGACGGCGTGGCATCCGGTTAACCGCCATATTCGGCGCGTGGATAACATTTCGTTCAGCCTGAAACGCGGTGAAATATTAGGGATCGCGGGGCTGGTGGGCGCGGGGCGCACCGAAACGGTCCAGTGTCTGTTCGGCGTGTGGCCTGGCCGATGGGAGGGCGAGATCCGTCTGAATGGCGAGGTAATTAGCCTTCGCGACTGTCGTGACGCCATCGCGCACGGCATCGCCATGGTGCCGGAAGATCGCAAAAAAGATGGCATCGTGCCGCTGATGGGCGTGGGAAAAAACATCACGCTGGCGGCGCTGGATCAGTTTTGTGAACGCGGCCTGACGCTTAATGAAGCCGCCGAAGAGCAGGCAATCAACGACGCCCTTCGCCGTCTGCGCGTGAAAACCTCCTCGCCCGATCTGGCGATTGGTCGCCTGAGCGGGGGGAATCAGCAAAAAGCGATTCTGGCGAAGTGCCTGATGCTGAATCCGCAAATCTTGATTCTGGACGAACCTACTCGCGGGATCGACGTGGGTGCCCGCCAGGAGATTTACCTGCTGATCAACGCGCTGGTGCAGCAGGGCATCGCGGTGATTGTGATCTCCTCTGAGCTGCCGGAAGTGCTGGGCTTGAGCGATCGCGTTTTGGTGATGCACGAAGGGCGGATCAAAGCCGACCTGATCAACAACAACCTGACTCAGGAGCAGGTGATGGAAGCTGCCCTGCGGAGTGAACAACATGCTTAAAACTGAGCGCACCCAAAGCGTGCCCGGCACGCCGCGCAAACCCACACCGGGCCACCTTTCCCGTTTTAATTTACAGGTGCTGGTGATGCTCGGCGCCATTGTGCTGATCGCCCTGTTCTTTAGCTGGACCACCGACGGCGCCTGGCTCAGCCCGCGCAACGTCTCGAACCTGCTGCGCCAGACCGCCATCACCGGCATTCTGGCGGTCGGTATGGTGTTTGTGATTATCTCCGCCGAAATCGATCTTTCTGTCGGCTCCATGATGGGGCTGCTGGGCGGCGTGGCGGCGATCTTTGACGTGTGGCTCGGCTGGCCGCTGCCGCTGACCATTGCGGTGACGCTGCTGCTGGGTCTGCTGCTGGGTACCTGGAACGGCTGGTGGGTGGCGTACCGCAAAGTCCCGTCGTTTATCGTGACGCTCGCGGGCATGCTGGCGTTTCGCGGCATTTTAGTGGGTATCACCGACGGCACCACGGTGGCGCCGACCAGTCCAGCTATGTCGGAGATTGGCCAGAGTTACTTACCGGGCGGCGTCGGCTTTGGCTTCGGCATCGCCGGCCTGGCGCTGTTTATGCTGTGGCAGTGGCGGCTGCGGCTGCGCCGTCAGCAGCTTGGCCTGCAGCAGAACGCCGCCAGCGGCGCGGTGGCGCGTCAGGCGATCACCGCGATTCTGGTGCTGGGTGCTATCTGGTTGCTGAATGATTATCGCGGCGTGCCGACGCCGGTGCTGCTGCTGGCGCTGCTGCTGCTGGCCGGCATGTTTATGGCGACGCGCACCGCGTTTGGCCGCCGCATTTACGCTATCGGCGGTAACATCGACGCCGCGCGACTTTCCGGTATCAACGTGGCGCGTACCAAGCTGGCGGTGTTTGCTATCAACGGTGTGATGGTGGCGATTGCCGGGCTGATTCTCAGCTCCCGCCTCGGCGCCGGTTCGCCCTCTGCCGGGAACATTGCCGAACTGGATGCGATTGCCGCCTGTGTGATCGGTGGCACCAGCCTGGCGGGCGGCGTCGGCACCGTGGCGGGCGCAGTGATGGGCGCGTTTATCATGGCCTCGCTGGATAACGGTATGAGCATGATGGATGTGCCCACCTTCTGGCAGTACATCGTGAAAGGGGCCATTTTGCTGCTGGCGGTATGGATGGATACCGCGACGCGCCGTCGGGTGTAATCGCGGGAGCGATCACACTGTGGCGTGAACCATTTCTGCTGTCGCCGCGCGCGTGCTATCCATGGCGCAGTGGGTTGAGAGGAAAGCGCCATCATGCATGAGAAACGTTATCGCATTACCCTGCTGTTTAATGCCAACAAAGTGTATGACCGTCAGGTGGTGGAAGGCGTCGGCGAGTATTTGCAGGCGTCGCAAACCGACTGGGATATTTTTATCGAGGAGGATTTTCGCTGCCGCGTCGACAACATCCGCGAGTGGCTGGGCGACGGCGTGATCGCCGACTACGACGATCCGGAGATTGAATCGCTGTTGGCCAATGTCCGCGTGCCGATCGTTGGCGTCGGCGGATCTTATCACCAGCCACAGCATTATCCGGCGGTGCACTACATCGCCACCGACAACACCGCGCTGGTGGAGAGCGCCTTTCTGCACCTGAAAGAGAAAGGTATCCATCGCTTCGCTTTTTATGGCCTGCCCGCCGCCAGCGGCAAGCGCTGGGCGCAGGAGCGCGAGCAGGCGTTTCGCGAGCTGGTGCGGCGCGAACGCTATCAGGGCGTAGTCTATCAGGGCATGGAAACCGCGCCGGAAAACTGGCAGCACGCCCAGAACCGCCTGGCGGACTGGCTGCAAACGCTGCCGCCGCAAACCGGCATTATCGCCGTGACCGACGCGCGTGCCCGTCACCTGCTGCAGGCCTGCGAATACCTGAAAATTCCGGTGCCGGAAAAGCTGGCGGTGATCGGTATCGATAATGAAGAGTTGACGCGCTACCTGTCGCGCGTGGCGCTCTCCTCGGTGGCGCAAGGCACGCGGCAGATGGGTTATCAGGCGGCCAAACTGCTGCACCGTCTGCTGCACACGCCTGCGCTGCCGTTGCAGCGCGTGCTGGTGCCGCCGGTCAAAGTGATTGAACGCCGCTCCACCGATTTCCGCTCGCTGCGCGATCCGGCGGTGATTCAGGCGATGCACTACATCCGCTTTAACGCCTGTAAAGGCATTAAAGTCGAGCAGGTGCTGGACGCCATCGGCCTGTCGCGCTCCAACCTGGAAAAGCGCTTCCGCGATGAAACCGGCGACACCATTCACGCGATGATCCACCGCGAGAAGCTGGAGAAAGCGCGCGAGCTGCTGGCGTCCTCGTCGCTGAACATCAACGAGATTTCGCAGATGTGCGGCTACCCGTCGCTGCAATATTTCTATTCGGTATTCAAGAAAAGCTATGCCACCACGCCGAAAGAGTACCGACGCGATCACGTGGGCAACGGGGTGTAAAAACGTTAACGCGGCGGAACGGCATTAAAGGGGGCAGGCCCATGCTCATTTCGCATTGAGCCTGTAACCATCGCGCCATTCAGCGCCGCTAAGGGAATTGCAGCGCCGCGCGCTTTAGAGTTGCGCGAGAGTGTGAAGGGTTTCCGGGTTCTGCTGCACCATACGGATCAGCAGTACGGCCTGAGCGTTAGGTTTGGCTCGCCCCTGCTCCCAGTTCTGATAGGTGGTTTCGCCAGTGTGGAGATAGTGCGCAAAAACGGCCTGTGACAAGTTGAGTTTTTCACGCACGTCGCGCAATTCTTGCGGCGCAATGGTCATAGGCTCACGCTTGCTAACTTTATAAGTTTTGAGCGTGATTTTTCCATCCTGATGATCTTTCAGTTCCTGCATACCCGTCATCAGTTCACTGAAAATGTCGCGTTCAGTCATCTCTCAGCCTCTTTTTGATCTCGTTCAGTGCCGCCGCCAGAGCGTCACGTTGCTGTTTAGTGAGGTCGTCGCATTGATCTTTATCGTAGATAGTAAACAGGATGAACTGGTCTTTTTCACTCGTCCAGTAATAGATAATTCTTATCCCGCCGCGCGTGCCCTTGTTACGCCGCTCATCTCTGAAACGGACTTTTCGAAGTCCCCCGGTATCGGGAATGACGTCGCCCTTTTCAGGGGCGCCCAGCAACATGGCCTGAAACAGTCTGTACTGCTCATCGTTAAGGTAGTCTGCCCGGTATTTTTGAAAGCTGGAAAGCTCAATAAACGTTGCGTACATGGACTCGCTCCCTGTCCTCAGTAGCGCAATAATCTATCCCCACCGTGGGGATATTTCAACGAGCAGTGATAAAAATTTATTCTCCGTTTGCGCCGCTTTAATGAGGACGTGCCCGCCGGTCATCTCTCATAACGCTAACTCGCATAAATCTGCTGTACGCGCTGACGCAGTTGTTTTTCAACTATTTGACAGGATACGACCACAGTCATACTTATCCGGCTCCTCTCTTGACGGGCCGGATTGCAAGCAGCTTCGTTGCTATAGGCATGTAAAACAACCCTGATCACCCGATCAGACGCCCCTTACCTCACTTCTTCTGCGCCACATTCGCCTGCCAGTCACTAAACAGGGTGATCCAGTTACGCGCTGGGATGTTTTTATTCTGCGCCGTGCCAAAGCCGTGTCCACCCTGCTGGAACAGGTGCATCTCCACGTCAACGTTGTTCTTACGCAGCGCGGCAAACATATCAAGGGTGTTTTGCGGTGAAGCGGTGCGGTCGTTCAGCGCCTGCGCGAGAAACGTCGGCGGCGTAGTGGGGCTGACGCGATCTTCCTGCGAATAGCGCGCGATGGTATCGGGGCTGACGTCTTTGCCAAACATCGCCGTGCGCGTGCCGACGTGGGTAATGCCCGGTTTCAACGACAGCACCGGATAAATCAGCGCGCTGAAATCGGGTCGGGCAGAGACGCTGTCCTGCGCATCGGCGGCGGGATAGTTGGCGGCGTTAGGATCGTTGCTCAGGTTGGCGGCGAGATACGCGCCCGCAGAGAAGCCCATCACCCCAATTTGATTGGGCGCGATATGGTACTGCGCAGCGTTACCGCGGATCAGACGCATCGCGCGCTGCACGTCGGCAAAGGCGTGGGTGCGATTCTCCTCGGTGCCGCCGTGCGGCATACGGTAAAGCAGGACAAAAGAGGCATAGCCTTTTTGGCTCAGCTGCTGCGCCACGTCCAGCCCTTCAGCGTCCTGCATAATATAAGAAAACCCGCCACCTGGAATGATAAGCACGGCGGAGTGATTATTTTTTTTACCGGCAGGCACATAAATCATTTCGGGATTATTAACATTTGTAACCGCGCGATTGTTATTATTCGGGCGCTTACTAAAATTAACGAATTTATTATTACCGGTATTTTCTTTTGGCCAGATCGGAATTTCCTGATTGGCAAAAGCAGCAGGAAGATACAGCGCGATGACCAGCGAAAACAGTGTAGAAAACTTCATCTCACGGGCTCCATAACCTGAGTAAAAACAGTGACAAACTGTGAAATTGCGTAAAATACATTAGCGCCACAACACAATACTTACCCAAGAGATAATGAACAGTCACAAAACTGCAAACGTATTATTTAACCAGGATAGCAAACTATTATCTTTCCAGGCAGCAATATAATATCGGACCAGAAAAAATTAGACTTTTCTCATGTTTACGTTAACAAGACCATATGTTATAAGTAAATTTTAAACTATAAGAATATGTGACCATGGGAATTTACTGGATCATAAGTCTTAGCCTGACTTTCGTGGCCATCGTCGAAGTCATGTTAAGTAAAAATGAGAACACAGCGCAAATTAGATCGTATGTTTATTTTATTGCCGTTGTCGTACTTTTTACTTTCGGCGGCATTCGTGGCTTAGGTACCGGCCTTGATGATTTCCAGTATCGTGATTTCTTTGTTCACTTTGTCGATAAAATTGTTATCGAAGGATTCTGGCGTACCGTAGAAGAGTTCCGCTACGAACCCGGTATTTTCGCCATCGCAGGCTTTACGCGCATCTTCACTGCCAACCCGGATATCTTTATCTTTGTGTTTGCGGTTATCGCCGTGGGCGTTAACGCGTGGTATTTCCGCAAGCTGACGCCGCTGCCGATCGTGGCACTGGCAGTCTATTCCGCGCACCTGTTCATCAACAAGGACATGAACCAGATCCGCTTTGGCTTGTGCTCCGCCTTCCTGATGGGCTTTGTTTACCATATGTCGCGGCGCAGTAAGTCCGGCATGTTCACGACGTTTATTCTCTCCTTTATCAGCCACGCCACGGCCATTGTCGCCATTTTGATTCCGCTGGCGATGATCGTCAGAAAGAACAAATACATCCCTATCGCTATCGTGCTGGTCAGCTTGCCGCTGGCCTTTATGGGCAGTTCGGCGCTGATCGCGCTGGTCTCCAGCCACCTGGGCGGACTGGGCGACCGCGCCATGGGCTACGCCAATCAGGATTCGGCGCAAGAGCAGGGTATCGTTACGCTATCCAACTTGAAGAACATCGGCTTCGTCTTTATTTTTAGCTTCATGCTGCTCAGCGATAAAATTAAAAATCTCGATCCGGTTAAATTCAATACTTATTATATTCTGGTTATCACTTTCGCCATTGGTGCGGGCTTGAGGATGGCGCTACAGGATTACGCTTCGGGCGGCCGTCTTGCGAACTATTTATTACAGGTTGAGCCGGTGCTGATTTCCCTGTGTATTTGGGAAACCAAAAAGGTGAAGAAAATGGCTGCCGTTGCGGTTACCATTTTAATGGTGCTTTATTACCTTTACTACAACACCGTCGCCAGTAAACAATCGATTACCGGCTACGAGGTTTCGCAAACCTTTAAAATCTTCAACTAAATGCCAAAGCGCTAACCTCGGTTAGCGCTTTTTTTATTTCTAAGATAAGACTGATAGATCCCTGAGGAAAGTCTGAATATCTTGAGTGCCCAGCGCATTGCTTGATTTTTGATATCGGAGCACATCTAATAGATGAACATCTGCCTCCGCAGTTGCTCAGAATATTCCTAACGCCGACGTAAAGTCTTTTACGGCTTTCCCTGGTGACTCGTCACTCATTGAAAGAATGCTAACATGAACGAAAAAAATAATTTTGATATCGTCCGATTCTCGCTCGCCTTTATCGTCATGCTGGTGCATGCCGCTGAAGTGACGAGAAACGCTGATATTCGCTTTTTGGCACACTTTCTCAATAGTGATTTCGCTGTAAAAGGATTTTTCGCAATAAGCGGATTTCTTATTGCAAAAAGTTACTTAAGAAGTAAATCGCTTAAATCTTATTTTATTAAGCGTGCGCAGCGTATTTTGCCCGCCTATATATTCGTCATTATTCTTTGTTTTGTTATCGGCATGTGTTTGACTACCCTGCCGCTGATGGATTTCCTGAAACATAAAGAGACCATCAAGTACCTGATCGCCAACTTCTCGTTCCTGAACTTCATTCAGGCATCACTGCCAGGCGTGTTTACCGATAACCCGAACCAGCCGCTGGACGGCTCGCTGTGGACCATCAAAGCCGAACTGACGCTCTATGTGCTGCTGCCGTTTGTGGTGCCGATGCTGAAGAAGAGCCCGCTAAAAGTGTGGGGCGCGATCTACGTTATCGCCTGCGCCTGGTTCTTCTACTTCACCATGGTCTACACCGGTGCGAAAGCCGATACGCTGGCGAAGCAGTTTGTGTCGCTGTCATCCTACTTCTTCTTCGGCAGCCTGCTGGCCGTGCACCAGCCCGCATTTGACCGCCTGAAAGAGATCACCATTGTGTCGCTGGTGGTGTTCCTGCTGTTTAAAAACACCGATTACGCCTTTGTGATTGAGCCGGTTGCCTTCTCGTCAGTGGTGATTCTGTTCTGCACCAACCTGTGCAAAGAGATTAAAATCAGCCAGTACGGCGACCTCTCTTATGGTATGTACCTGTATCACTGGCCGATTATCCAGGTGCTGCAACATTTTGGCGTGTTCGACGCCAATGCGTTCCTGGGCCTGGGGCTGACGATTGCGATCACGCTGGCGCTGGCTTACACCTCGTGGAACCTGCTGGAGAGTCGCTTCCTGAAGCGCACCCACCATGCGCCGCCGTCGATTGCGCCGCCGACGGCCGCACGCGACTAACGCACGCACTGAGAACCCCCGGAAACGGGGGTTTTTGCGTTTTAGATGGTGGCACCCATTGAGAGCTGATAGTGCAGATTGACCTGCTCGATGGTGGGCTGCTGATGCAGCTTTTTCAGCACGATTTCCGTGGCGATTTTGCCCATTTCAAAACGCGGCGTAATCACGCTGGCCAGGCGCGGCGTCGTGGCCTGACCGATGTCCAATCCGTGAAAACCGGCGATCGCCATAGACTGCGGCACCGCGATGCCCGCCGCCTGACACTCCTGTAGCACGCCCACCGCCAAATCGTCATTGGTGCAGAGAATCGCATCCATGTCCGGATAAAGCTGGCGTGCCAGCGTCATCATGCCGGTGCCGATCGACACCGAGGAGACTTTATTCGGCACGATGCGGCCTGCGGGCAAGCCCGCGGCTTGCACGGCGTCACAATAGCCCGCGTAGCGTTGCTCATCGCGCCGATCGGACATGGAGCCAAAATAGATCACCCGCTGCTTGCCGCTGGCCAACAGCAGCTGCGTCATATCAAATCCCGCGCGGTAGTTGTCAAAACCCACGTTGATACGCCCGCGGTTCTCCGTTAAGCCCATCACCTCTGCCACCGGGATCGCTGCGGCGTTCAGGTACTTTTCCGCCCGCAGCGTATGCGCTGACTCGGTGAGAATCAGCGCCTTGACGTTGAACGCTAGCACGGTGGCAATCTGCTCCTCCTCGCGCTGCGCGTTGTAGTCGTAATTCACCACCAGCGTCTGGTAGCCGTGCGCGCTGGTTACCGATTCGATGCCCGCCAGCAGGTCAGCGAAAATTTGGTTATTAAACGAGGGGATCAGCACGCCGATGCGCGGCTGCGGCTGGGGAGAGCTGGCGGTGCTGGGATCGGCCACGTAGCCAATTTCAGCGATAACGCTGGCGATGCGCTCGGCGGTTTCACGTTTGACCTTTTCCGGGGTGCGCAAATAGCGGCTAACCGTCATTTTGGTCACGCCCGCCAGGGTGGCAATGTCGTCGAGAGTAATGCGCTGCGTTTTCACGGCGATATCCGCAAAGAGGGTCTGTCAATCAACGTATTATGCCCGCCGCAGCCTGAAAAATGAAACGGCTCCCTTGTCAGGCTTCGGTTTTTTCATACTGCGTAATCACCGCCAGCGCCAGGCCATTGGCCGGATCGATACGCTCTGGCAAAAAGTGCAGCGCGGTATGGTCAAACGTATAAGCTAAGGTGCTGGCCTGCGCGGCATCGCGCACCGCTTGGGTAAACGCCGGATACGCATTCCACGGACCATCGACAATGATGCTGGCCGGATTCATGAGCAGCATCACCTGACTCAACGCCTGCCCTAAGTGACTGCCCGCCGTGTGCATCACGTCCTGCACGATGGCGGGCGCGGCCTCAAGATTGCGCAGCGTCAGTCCCGCTTTGCGCTTGCCAAGCTGCTGGCGAATAGCGGGAAGGCTGAGTAGCGTTTCCAGGCAGCCGTGGCGGCCGCAGTCGCAGCGCAATCCGTTGTGCTGCGACTGCATGTGACCAATCTCGCCTGCGGTCCAGCTGCTGCCGGTCAACACCGAGCCTTGCTCCACCAGCGCCCCGCCCAACCCTTCCCCAATGCGCAAATAAAAGTGGCTGTGGGATTGCCGCAGGCCAAGCTGCTGCACCGCCAGCAGCGCCGCCGCTTTGACATTATTCATCACGTAGAGCGGCAGCGGCACGGCATTAAGCAGCGGCGTAAGGACATCCACTTCCTGCCAGCCGAGCTGGGCGGAAAAGTGCACCCGACCGCGCTGCGGGTCGATGATCCCGGGAAACCCCAGCCCAATCCCCAGCAGTTCTGGATGGGCCGCGTGCAGCGTCTGGCACACCTCAACCAGCTCGTGCATCAGCACCTGCGGGTCGCGCGTATCGGTTTGCCAGGTTTGTTCCGCGATCACCTGCGAAAAGTAGTCGGCAACCCGCCAGTGTACGGCGTTGCGTTCCACCATGATCCCGACAGTTTTCAGCGTTTCCGGGCGCAGCGCGATCTCGATTTTAGGGCGCCCCGCCGCTGCCACGCTCACGGGGCCCAGCGCCTGGATCAGGCCCTGCGCCAGTAAATCATCCACAATGAGCGAAACGGTGTTTTTGTTCAGGTCGAGCGCCTGCGCCAAATCCTGGCGTGTGGTGATGCGGGCGGTGCGCAGCTGTGCCATCACCCGCTTGAGGTTATTGAGTCGGAGTAATGCAGGACCTTTGCCGGATGTTTTCATCGCGCGCTCATCTGCAAATAATTGACGCTTGCAGTGTAGCAGTCAGCGCGAATCAGCAGGCGTTGTCTAAGTCACCCTTTTACATGCGCAGCTAATATTCGTCGCCGCGCACGCGGCTGCGGTAACTTTCCCAGTCAAAGCGCACCCACAAACTCTTGCCCAGGCGCATGCGGTCCATCACGCGTTCGCCCAGCAGCGCATTCATGCCCGCCGGATCGAGGTTAGACAACATGCCGGTGGGCCGTTTGGATGACGAGCGGCGGTCAACGATTTGGTTGATGATCACTTTTTCATAGCGCGACTCGCTCTGCATGCCGATCTCATCGATGACCAGCAGATCCACCAGGCTCAGATCCTGCAGCAGGCGCTCCTCGGTGAGATCGCTGCCGCCGCTGAAGGTGCCTTTCATGCTCGACATCAGGTCGGCAACCGTCACAATCAGCACGCTTTTGCCGCGCAGAATCAGGTCGTTGCCAATGGCCGCCGCCAAATGGTTTTTACCGGTGCCGGGGCGGCCTGAAAACACAAAACTGGCGATGCTGTTTTCAAATTCGGCGGCATATTCCCGCGCCAGCGCCAGCGCTTTGCGCTGCCCGTCATTCTCCACGCGGTAGTTGTCGAACGAGCAGTTCATGTGCAGCTCGCGGATACCGGAGCGCCCCATGATGCGCTGCATCTTCATGGCGCGATTTTCACGCACAATCGCTTCCGAGCGCAGTCGGCCCTGCTCCTGATTCCAGGCCAGCAGTTCCGCACCGTTTTTAAACTTTGGCTGCACATCGGACGGCATCATTTTTTTCAAGCGGCTGAAAAGATCGTTCGGCGTTTTCATTACTCACCTCGGAATCCATCGGGAATATCGTAATCAGTATTGCTGACCTGGGTACTGTCGCGCTTGGGCTGACCGCCGTTAGCCGCGCGGTTCATCTGCACGCTGCGCGCCAGCTTCTGCTGCCACTGCACATGGTGAAACAGGCGACCTTCTGCCTGCCAGTAGGCCACAAAGGCGGCCAGTTCGGCGGCCGTCACCGGTTCACTTAACGCCACGCCCCAAATGGCCGCCTGACGCTGAAAGTCGGCATCCGGCTGCCAGTCGGGATACATGGCGAACTTGCCGGCGGGCACCGCCACCGGCGGACGATCGGCCTGAAACAGACTCTCATCCAGCGTCACGTCGTTTGGCTGCTGGGCCGCGGCTTCCAGCGCCAGCAGCTGCGCCAGACGCTGCGGCGTCAGCGCATAAAAGGCGGGCGCATTGTGCTGCAGCACCGCGAGCGTACCGTTTTCTGCCTGCTGCAGTGCGGCAAGCGGCGCCTGGCAAAAGCCATCCAGCCCCACCAGCGTTGAAGATAAGATTTTAACTGACATGAAGAAACCTGACGTTGTTCAATCCGGTGCGCCGGTTTGCCCGGCGCAGGTGAACAAGTGTACCTGTTTTAACGGCGGGGATCGCCTAAAAGGTCGAGCGGTGTGATGAGAGCGGCGACGGCTGCGCCGCGTAGCGCGCCTGAGCCCGGCGCTGGGCAACCCGCGCAGGTCGGGTATGCCAGAGATAGCGTACAGAAGCGGTCAAACACAGGCTGTAGCCAAACAGCTCGGTAACCTCTTCCGCCATGTTTTTCACCACGCGGTGATAGCCATCCAGCATGAGGTGCTGCCAAAGCTGATGCATGCCAAACAGGCGAGAAAACAGCAGCACCGCCAGTAAGCCTGCCGCCATGGTTTGCCACTGACGATGCTGAAGCAGCGCCGCCAGGCCAGAGAGAATCTGGCGCGGTGTGCGCAGCGCAACAGCCAGCGACGCCGCCGCCGTGGCGAGCGCAAAGGTCAGCCAGGCACCGTGCTCAATCATATCGAACAGGAAGTCCATTTCGCGGATAAGCATGCAGCTAAAAAAGCCGCCCACCAGCGTGAGCGCGCTGCGTTGCGCGGGGCGCTGCCAGGCGGCGATGAAGAACAGCGTCGCGATCAGCGCCAGCATCAGCTCTTGGGCGATCTCGGTGAACGAATTTTCGTGTAATGCATTATTCATCCAGTTGACGTCGATATAGACCATCGCCATACAGAAAAGCAGGATGAGACCACTGGTGAGAAAAGCCGCGGCTTCGCGACCGATAATAAGAAGATTTTCGCGCATCATGTAACCTTAATAATAATTAGCGCGCTTAGTATAAGTTCCTTGCTGCTCCTCACTTCTCATTTCATGCCGCGTCAGAAACTGGCGCTGACGCCCAGGCTGTAGATAAACGGCTCGCCGTCGGTCACCGCACCCGATTGCGAAAAGGAAGCAAAGGCGGCGAGATGCGGCCCAAACGGCAGCGTAGCCCCCACGCTGACGTCAACCCAACGCGTATCGCGGTCGTCGCTGCTCGCGGGACGATCGCGCAGCAGCGTGGGGTTTTCTTCCGTCAGCTGATGGCTATAGCTCACCTGCGCCCACGGCGTGATCCAGCCCTGAGTGGCATCGATGCGCCACCCGAGCGAGGCGATATGTCCGGCGTTATTGCTGTCCACCCATTCGCATTTCGGGCAGCTCAGCGTGGAGTCATCCACCGCGAACTGCGCCACCGGCCCGGTACGCACCGTGGTGCTGACGGGGATCGGCCAACCCGCCGAATAGCGGTTAACCAGCGGCGCACTGCCTACGCTGGCGGTTTCGCTATAGACCATCGTGCGATCGCTCGCCGCGCTGAGCACCGCGTCCATCAGGCTGCCGTCGCTGTTTTCACGCCATACCGGATGGCTAACCGACAGCTTTTCAGCCAGCAGCGCGTTGTAATCCAGCGCGGTGAGCGAGGCCGGATAATCTTGCGCAAAAGCCTGCCCGACCGCGAAAAGCAGCCACCCGCCCCCCACCAGCCACGCGAAAATAGGCTGGCCTGAACGCTGACTTTTCTGCACCATGAGACGCTCCTGACGCACTGAAAGGAGTGACGCGTAAAAACGTATAATGAGAGATATCGGCACACGTTGCTTAACTATTAATCTATTCCACAATACGTCAAGGGATCGATACGGTTTTCCTCTGATATCAGGAGCGCACCAATGCAGAGATGTGGTTGGGTCACCCAGGATCCACTTTATATTGCCTATCACGACAACGAGTGGGGCATTCCGCAAACCGATAAGCGCGTCTTATTTGAAATGTTGTGTCTTGAGGGGCAGCAGGCAGGCTTATCGTGGATCACCGTGCTTAAAAAGCGGGAGCACTATCGGCGCGCGTTTCACCGTTTTGACCCGCAGCCGGTCGCATTAATGGATGAGGCGGATCTCGCTCGTTTGCTGCAGGACGCCGGACTTATTCGCCATCGGGGCAAGCTCGCCGCGATCATCACTAATGCCCAGGCGATGCTGGCGTTAGAAGCCACCGGACAAGACTTTTCGCGCTTTATCTGGTCGTTTGTGGATAACCAGCCTATTTTGCACCGTTATGCCGACTATGCGCAGGCGCCTACCACCTCTGCGCCCGCTATTGCGCTCTCAAAGGCGCTTAAGCAGCGTGGTTTTAAATTCGTCGGGCCCACAATCTGCCACGCATTTTTACAGGGCTGCGGCTTAATTAACGATCATCAAACCACCTGTTTCTGCCATCCCGATAATCTTTAAGGTAATAATTTACACTTTAAGAATTGGCCTCACGAATTTCCTCAATATTGAACGGCATAATAGCGGCGTTTTGGGCACGGTCCCTTTTTTCCGTCGTGAGGAATTATCATGAAAAAGCGTATGTTTGCGCTGTCCTTGTTAGTGAGCGGCAGCCTGGCGCTGTCAGGCTGTACCACCAATCCCTATACCGGTGAATCGCAGGCCGGTAAATCGGGCATTGGCGCGGGTTTGGGTGCGCTGGTGGGTGCGGGGGTTGGCGTGCTGTCATCCTCGAAGAAAGATCGCGGTAAAGGCGCGCTGATTGGCGCGGCGTCAGGTGCAGCATTGGGCGGCGGCGTAGGCTATTACATGGACGTGCAGGAAGCGAAACTGCGCGACAAAATGCGCGGCACCGGCGTCAGCGTCACGCGCCAGGGCGATAACATCGTGCTCAACATGCCCAATAACGTCACCTTCGACAGCAGCAGCAGCAACCTCAAACCCGCAGGTGCCAACACCTTGACCGGCGTTGCCATGGTGCTGAAAGAGTATCCGAAAACCGCCGTTAACGTGCTGGGTTACACCGACAGCACCGGCTCGCGCGCGCTGAATATGCGCCTGTCGCAGCAGCGTGCGGACAGCGTAGCCAGCGCCCTGATTACTCAGGGCGTGGCGCAGAATCGCCTGCGCACGCAGGGCATGGGTCCGGACAACCCTATCGCCACCAACAGCACCGAAGCCGGCAAAGCGCAAAACCGCCGCGTAGAGATCACGCTGAGCCCGCTGGGCTAACCGCAGACAGCCGAACTGTGCTAGCAGTTCGGCTTTTTATCGCGTTTTATCTCGCCATCCGCGCGATTATCACGCCAGATCGCACGAAAATAACCAACGGATAGAGCGCAAGAACACTTTGTGCTAGCGTGAGAAAAATTAGCTGGTCGGACGCTCCCCCTATGTCGCTCAAAGCCATTGCTGCTGCTCTCGGCCTTTCGGTCACGACGGTGAGTCGTGCGCTGAATGGCTATGACGATGTGGCAGACGTCACGCGGAAACGCGTTGAACAGGAAGCCGCACTGCGCGGCTATCGGCCCAACGCCGCTGCGCGCCGCTTGAAAACCGGACGCGCCAACGCCGTGGGTTTAGTGTTTCCCGTCAGCACCGCCTCGCTCAACGACAGCTATTACAGCGACATGCTGCTCACGCTCGATCAGCGGCTTGCCCAGCACGACATTGATTTAATGATTCTGCCGGAGAAGCCGCAGGATCAGCTGCGCCCGCCGATGCGTATGCTGCGCAGCGGCGCGCTGGACGCGCTGATCATGACCCACACCACCCCTTACGATCTGCGGCTGGTACGGCTACAGCAAAAAGGCTATCGCTTTCTCACGCTGGGCCGCAGCCAGCTGCCGCAGCCCTATGCGTGGTTCGATTACGACAATCACGCGGGCACGCTGCTGGCCGCGGAGCACTGCCTGCAGCGTGGCCTGACCCGGCTCGCCTATCTCGGCGGCTGCGAGGCCAGCACCTATATCCTCGATCGTCGCCAGGGCTTCATTGACGCGCTGGCGCAGCACTCGACGCCGCAGAGCCCAGATCGCATGGCCGCGTTGCCGCCCACCCGGCGTTCAGGGTATCAGCAAACGCTGGCTTGGCTGGCCGATGCGCAGCCGCCGCAGGCGATAGTGACCGACTGCGCCCCGCTGGGCGAAGGTGCGGCGATCGCGCTTTCGCAGGCCGGTTATCTCCGTGGTCCTCAGGCGATTCCGCTGTTTGTCTACGACGGACTGCCGCACGATTCAATTATCGACCATCCGGTTAACGCCATTTTGCAGTTAACGCAGCAGCGCCTCGGCGAGCGGGTGGCGGAGATGGTGCTGCAGCTGCTTAATGACGTGCCGCCGGGCGAGCTGCAAACGCTGTGGCAGCCGCGACTGCAATTAACCTCTGACGCACAATGATTGCGTAAGAAGCTCGCTGTGATAGTCTTCGCCCGCGCAAATCAATCAGGTGTAAGCAATGAAAACAAGGCCGCCACGAGCCACAATCAGTGACGTTGCCCGCGCGGCAAAAACCGGCAAAACCAGCGTTTCCCGCTATTTGAATGGCGAAGTCCATGTGCTTTCGCCCGACCTCAAAGCCCGTATTGAGCAGGCGATCGCCGATCTTAACTACCGCCCCAGCCAGATGGCACGCGGCCTTAAACGCGGCCGTACCCGACTGATTGGCCTGATCATCGCGGATATCACCAACCCCTATTCCGTGGATGTCCTCAGCGGGATCGAAGCCGCCTGCCGCGCTCGTGGGTTTACGCTGCTGATGTGTAACACCAACAACGAAGTGGATCGCGAGCAGTACTATCTGCAGCTGCTGAGCAGCTACCAGGTCGAGGGCATTGTGGTCAATGCGGTGGGGATGCATGAGGAAGTGCTCAACCGTCTGCAGCAATCCATGCTGCCAATGGTGCTGATTGACCGCAAAATTCCCGATTTTGCCTGCGACGTGGTGGGTCTGAATAACCCTGAAGCATCGCAAAACGCCACGCAGCATCTGCTGGATAACGGCTATGACGCGCTGCTGTTTGTGAGCGAACCGCTCGGCAGCGTGAACACCCGACGCGAGCGCCTCGCCGCGTTCCGCACCTGCTGCCAGCGCCATCCGCAGGTACACGCCGAAAATGCCGAAGTGCCCCTGCACGACGCACCGCTGCTGGCGGAGTGCCTGCGTGATTTCTACCAGCGCCACCACGACAAACGCTGTGCGGTGATTGCCGCCAACGGGGCGCTTACGCTTCAGGTGGCGCGCGCGCTGCAGTCGCTGGCGCTGCGCTGGGGCGAAGATATTGGCCTGCTGGGCTTTGATGAGCTGGAGTGGGCTGCGCTGGCGGGCGTCGGCATTACCACGCTCAAACAGCCCACCTGGCAGATCGGCTACGCCGCGCTGGAACGGGTTATTGCCCGTATTGAAGGCAGTGACGACGCGGTATATGAGCAGGTGTTTTCCGGTGAACTGGTGGAGCGCGGTTCCAGCCAGCCTCTGAGGTAATTCTCAAACGCAGGCCCACTTCGTGAGCACGATCATAATTTCCAGTTATGCCACTTTCCTTTGGAACCGGTTCCATTTAGCTTTTTTAAGGTAACTGGACGGTAAAACGCGTCAGTAATCTGCCAAATACGGCGCTGACGTCTGCGGAGGAATTATGGCTACACCTGAAATCATCGTCGTGACAGCCGCTTACGGTGCGCAGCAGGTCGCGCAGCTTGGCGGCCAGCGGGCCCTGATCCCCCTGATAAAGCAAGCGGGTGCCGATGGCGTTGAGATCCGGCGCGAACTTTTCAGTGCCGATGAGTTTGTGCAGCTGCACACGCTGGCTGATGCGCTCTCTCATCACGCGCTGCACGCCAGTTATTCGGTACCGGAAGCGCTGTGGTTAGAAGACGGCGCGCTGAACCCTCGCCTGTCGCAGTTCCTGCTGGAAGCGGAGCAAATTGGCGCGCAGCGTCTGAAGTTGGCGCTTGGCCACTTTGTGGCACTGGATAACGGTGAGCTGGCGCAGACACTGGCGAACACGTCGGTCACGCTGGTGATCGAGAACGATCAAACCCCCAGCAGTTCGCTGGCCGCCCTGCAAACCTTTTTCCATCGCGCCTGCGATGCCGCGCTGCCGCTGGACATGACCTTTGATATGGGTAACTGGCTGTGGACCGGCGAAGACGCGCTGCACGCAGCGGCGCAGCTCAGCCGCTATGTAAGCTACATTCACGTAAAGGCCGCGGTGCCGCATCAGGCCAGTTTCCGCG
Source organism: uncultured Pantoea sp. (assembly GCA_913778495.1). Classification (GTDB taxonomy): domain Bacteria; phylum Pseudomonadota; class Gammaproteobacteria; order Enterobacterales; family Enterobacteriaceae; genus Pantoea. The sequence goes on along the minus strand of CAJYVD010000026.1, from coordinate 46,210 downwards.
CTATCGCACTCGATGAGAGCGACGGCAGCTGGCGGACGCTGCTCCAGGCGCTGCCTGCCGATGCGCCGCGCGGCATTGAATTTCCGCTGGAAGGCGCCGACCTCGTGGCGGTCACGCGCCATTACGTCGATTTATTACGTGCGGCATAAGGAATTATCATGAAGCAACTTGATGTGGTCACTGTAGGCGAGGCAATGGCAATGTTCATTGCGCAGCAGACCGGCGATCTGGCTGCGGCAGACCGCTTTATCAAACGCATTGCGGGCGCGGAACTGAACGTGGCGATTGGCCTGTCGCGCCTTGGCCTGCAGGTGGGCTGGGTAAGCCGCGTCGGCGACGACAGCTTTGGGCGGTTTATCCTGCAGCAGCTGGCAAAAGAGGGCATCGATCACCACTGCGTTACCACTGACGCCCGCTACCGGACCGGCTTTCAGCTTAAAGCGAGCGTCGATGACGGCTCCGATCCCGAAGTGGAGTATTTCCGTAAAGGCTCGGCGGCCAGCTATCTGTCGCCCGATGACTTTGACGCCGACTATTTTGGTGCGGCCCGCCATTTGCACCTGAGCGGCGTGGCGGCGGCGCTGTCCGACAGCGCTCTGGCGCTGTGCCAGCACGCCGCGAAAGAGATGCGCGCGCGCGGTAAAACCATCTCATTTGATCCTAACTTGCGTCCGGTGCTGTGGCGCAGCACGGATGAGATGCGTAAGCAGCTCAATCTGCTGGCCGAGTACGCTGACTGGGTGCTGCCCGGTGAAAAAGAGGGGCTGATCCTCACCGGCTATCAGCAGCCCGAAGCCATCGCTGACTTCTACCTCGACAAGGGCGTGAAGGCGGTGATCATCAAAACCGGCTGCGACGGCGCCTGGTATAAAACCGCCGACGGCGAAAAAGGCCAGGTGGCACCGATCCGCGTCGAGAACGTGGTGGACACCGTGGGCGCGGGCGACGGCTTTGCGGTTGGGGTGATTAGCGCGCTGCTGGAAGGAAAAGCGTTACCGCAGGCGATCCTGCGCGGCAATAAAATCGGCTCGCTGGCGATTCAGGTCGCGGGCGACAGCGAAGGACTGCCGGTGCGTGCGGCACTGGGTGACTATTAATCCGCATACGCGTGGTTAGCCGATGCGATCGGCTCACCGCAACAACGCTGCTCCTGTAACCCTACAACACCGAGGCGCATCCACGAAATGCGCCCACCTCAAACCAGAGGAGTTAACCATGAAATCGCAGACAATCGCGCCAAAACGCTGGTGGTTTATCATGCCCATCGTGTTTATCACCTACAGTCTGGCGTATCTGGACCGGGCAAACTTCAGTTTCGCCTCTGCGGCCGGGATCAATGACGACCTGGGAATCACGAAGGGGATGTCATCCCTGCTGGGCGCCCTGTTCTTCCTCGGCTACTTCTTTTTCCAAATCCCCGGTGCGGTTTACGCCGAACGCCGCAGCGTGAAGAAACTGATTTTTTGGTGCCTGATTCTGTGGGGTGGCTGCGCGTCGCTGACCGGTATCGTCAGCAATATTCCGATGCTGGCAGCCATCCGCTTTGTGCTGGGCGTGGTCGAAGCGGCGGTCATGCCGGCGATGCTGATTTATATCAGTAACTGGTTTACCAAGTCGGAGCGCTCGCGCGCCAACACCTTCCTGATTCTGGGCAATCCGGTGACCGTGCTGTGGATGTCGGTGGTCTCGGGCTACCTGATCAACGCCTTTGGCTGGCGCGAGATGTTCATTATCGAGGGCTTCCCTGCGGTGATCTGGGCCGTTGCGTGGTGGTTCCTGGTGCAGGATAAGCCCGCACAGGCCAAATGGATGAGCGACGAAGAGAAAGCCGCGCTGCAGGCACAGCTGCAAAAAGAGCAGGAGAACATTAAAGCAGTGCGCAACTACAGCGAAGCGTTCCGCAACCGCAATGTGATTATTCTCTGCATGCAGTACTTCGCCTGGAGCATCGGCGTGTACGGCTTCGTACTGTGGCTGCCTTCTATTCTGCGTAACGGCACGCAGATGGGCATGGTGGAAGCAGGCTGGCTGTCGGCGGTACCGTATCTGGTGGCGACCATCGCCATGGTGGTGGTGTCGTGGGCGTCGGACAAGACGCAGAATCGCAAGCTGTTTGTCTGGCCGCTGCTGTTGATTGGCGCGCTGGCTTTCCTGGGCTCTTATCTGGTGGGTGCCAACAACTTCTGGCTCTCTTATGCGCTGCTGGTGATCGCGGGCGGTGCCATGTACGCGCCTTACGGCCCCTTCTTCGCTATCATTCCAGAAATGCTGCCGCGCAACGTGTCCGGCGGCGCCATGGCCCTGATCAACAGCATGGGCGCGCTGGGCTCGTTCATCGGCTCGTGGATCGTCGGTTACCTGAATGGCGCAACCGGCAGCCCTGCCGCCTCCTATATTTTCATGGGCTCGGCCCTGCTGGTGTCGGTCTGGCTTACCCTGATTGTAAAGCCAGCGGAAAACAAAGCGACGCCGGTACACGGTGCCAGGCACGCCTGAAAGCGTAAGCGATAATTTTTTCCGGGCGACGTCAGTCGCCCGTCACACGTTCTACAGGGAGCAAACGATGAAACCTGCTGTGATCCTCTACAAAAGCCTGCCCGATGACCTGCGCGCCAGGCTGGATGCCCATTTCACCGTGACGGAAGTAAAAGACGTGACGCCGGAAACCGTGCAGCAGCACGCCGCGCAGTTTGCCGAGGCGCAGGGAATGATTGGCTCGGGCGGCAAGGTCGATGATGCCCTGCTGGAAAAAATGCCGGCGCTGCGCGCTTGTTCCACCGTGTCGGTGGGCTTCGATAATTTTGACGTTTCGGCCCTCAGCGCGCGCCGCGTACTGCTGATGCACACGCCAACCGTGCTCACGGAAACCGTGGCGGATACCCTGATGGCGCTGGTGCTGAGCACCGCGCGCCGCATCCCCGAGCTGGATAAGTGGGTGAAGGCGGGCGAGTGGAAAAAGAGTATCGGCCCGGCGAAGTTTGGCGTCGATGTGCACCATAAAACCCTCGGCATTCTCGGCATGGGCCGCATCGGCCTGGCGCTGGCGCAGCGCGCCCACTTTGGCTTTGGTATGAACATCCTTTACAACGCCCGCCGTCAGCATCAGGAAGCGGAAACGCGCTTCGGCGCACGCGCCTGCGATCTGGAGACGCTGCTGAAAGAGAGTGATTTTGTCTGCATCACCCTGCCGCTGACCGAGGAGACGCACCATCTGATCGGAGCCGCCCAGCTCAAGCTGATGAAGCCGAGTGCGATCCTGATCAACGCCGGACGCGGTCCCGTGGTGGATGAGCAGGCGCTCACCGCCGCGCTAAAAGACGGCACCATTCTGGCCGCCGGTCTGGACGTGTTTGAAAAAGAACCGCTGGCTGCGGACGCCGAACTGCTCACGCTCCCGAACGTGGTAACGCTGCCGCACATTGGTTCCGCCACCCACGAGACCCGCTATGGCATGGCGCGCGACGCGGTGGACAACCTCATCGCCGCGCTGAGCGGTAAGGTGGAAAAAAACTGCGTGAATCCGCAGATCCAGGCGTAATTCTGCCGCTTTTGCCATTGCGCCTGCCCGCAGCGGGCGCTATGGTGATCTCCCTCATTCGCTTTCACAATGTCTTAACGTCCTATGTCCTTTTCTCAGTTTGGCGACAAATTTACGCAACATACCGGTATCTCACGTCTGATGGAGGACATGGGGGAAGGCCTGCGCACACCTGGCACCATTATGCTGGGCGGCGGCAATCCCGCGCAGATCCCCGCCATGGCAGATTACTTCAATCAGCTGTTGCTGGAGATGCATCAGGCGGGCAAGCTCAGCGAAGCCCTGTGCAACTACGACGGTCCTCGCGGTAAAGCGCTGCTGCTTGACGCGCTGGCGACCCAGCTGCGCGAGACATTGGACTGGCCGATTAGCGCCAAAAATATTGCGTTGACCAACGGCAGCCAGAGCGCGTTCTTTTACCTGTTTAACCTGTTTGCCGGACGGCGCGCCGACGGCAGTAAAAAACGCGTGCTCTTTCCGCTGGCGCCAGAATACCTGGGCTACGCCGATGCCGGTCTGGAAGCCGATCTGTTTGTCTCCGCCAGACCTAACATTGAACTGCTGCCCGAGGGCCAGTTTAAATACCACGTTGATTTCGATCATCTGCCGCTGAATGACGATATCGGTTTGATTTGTGTGTCGCGCCCCACCAATCCCACCGGCAACGTGATTACCGATAGCGAGCTCCTGCAACTTGATGCGCTGGCGCAGCAGCACGGCATTCCCTTGCTGATTGATAATGCCTACGGCGTGCCGTTCCCCGGCATTATTTTCAGTGACGCACGGCCGCTGTGGAATCCCAACACCATTCTCTGCATGAGCCTGTCCAAACTCGGCCTGCCGGGCGCGCGCTGCGGCATTGTGATTGCGGATGAGAGCACCATCGCCGCGTTGGGCAACATGAATGGCATTATCAGCCTGGCCCCCGGCAGCATCGGACCGGCCATCGCCAACGAAATGGTCGCGCGTGGCGATCTGCTGCGCCTGTCGGAGCAGGTGATTAAGCCGTTTTACCAAGCCAAGGTCAGTGAAACCATCGCCATCCTTCGCCGCTATCTGCCGGAAGATCGCTGTTTGATTCACAAACCGGAAGGGGCCATTTTCCTCTGGCTGTGGTTCCGCGAGTTAACCGTGGGAACGGAAACGCTTTATCAACGCCTGAAAGCGCGTGGCGTTTTAATGGTGCCAGGCCACTTTTTCTTTCCCGGTCTGGACCAGGATTGGCCGCATACGCATCAATGTATGCGCATGAATTATGTCCCTGATGCGGCGCAAATTGAGCGAGCGGCTCAGATTCTGGCTGAAGAGCTGGATGCGCTCGACGCGGGGCCGCGCTAAACCCGCTGCCGGCCGCCCGCATGACTGTGAAAACCGCCCCGCCTCGTGCCGGGCGGTTTTTTTATTGGCGTTATCCGTGATGACTACGCGGGCACTATAACCAGAAACTCCTGAGAAAAAATTAGCGAGGCCGTTAATGGGAAGGAGAGGATACCTTTAACAGCGCGAGTAAACGGAGCGGTTAAATGATCCAAAATAATCATTTTAATCAAATGCTAATAAATACACGCCTGCTGCCCAACCGGGAAAAAACACCGCCATTTTTAATCAATGAGGCGCGAGTATTTTTGCGTCACGCAGATTCTTCGCGTGAGATTCACGTCAATAACGACTGCTGACACCACTGGGCCAGCTGCTTGATCGCCTGTTCCACTTCGGCGTTCCAGCCAAATCCCGCGTTGAGGCGGAAGCAGTGATCGTAGCGGTGATCGGTTGCAAAAATGTGGCCCGGCGCGATGCCAATGCCTGCGTTGCGCGCCTTGAGAAACAGCGCGCGCACGTTCAATGACTGACGCGGCATTTCCACCCACAGCACATAGCCGCCTTCCGGATTAGAGACGCGCGTACCGGCGGGAAAGTAGCGCAATACCGCCTGGCGCATATGCTGTATCTGATTTTTCAATTCGCGCCGCAGCTTACGCAGATGGGCGTCGTAGCCACCGCTGCGTAACAGTTCGGCAATCGCCGCCTGCGATAGCACCGACGTGCCCATGCTGGTGGTGTATTTCAACGAGGCCAGTTTGCGCATGTAGTTGCTGCTGTGCACCCAGCCAATACGTATGCCAGGCGCAACGGTTTTGGAGAAACCGCTGCACAAAATGGCGTTCGGACTGAAGGCGCGCATGGGAAACGGCCGACGATCGCCAAACGCCGTATCGCCGAAGATATCATCCTCGATGATCACCACATCGTTTTCATCCGCCTGGCGCGCGATATACGCCTTTTGCTCGTTGGGAATACTTTTGCCCAGCGGATTGTTGATGTTGTTAATGGTGAGATAGGCCTGCACCGCTTTACGCTGAAACAGCGCGGTGAGCTTTTCGACGTTCACGTAGCCTTCCGGTCCCGCCTCCACCTCAATCACCCGCAGATTGAGGTTATGCAGCATCTGAAGCAGCACAAAATAGCAGGGCGATTCCACCGCCACGATATCACCGGGTCGGGTGGTGGCGCGCAGCGCCAGCGAGATGGCCTCAATACATCCGTTGGTGATCAGAATGTCGTCGGCGCTGATGGTGCAGCCATAATCCACCGCGCGACGCGCAATCTCGGCTTTAAGTGGCCCATAGCCAGTGCCTTTGACGGTGTTGCCCAGCAGCGCCGGTTTGCTGTAGCCCATTTGCCGCATGAGCAGGCCGATTTTCTTTACCGGATAGAGTGAGATATCACCATTCGCCAGATCCAGCCGCACGCGACAATCGGAGCCGAGCATCGCCAGATGCAGTTCGGTTTGTTCGTCCAGCGGTGCCACTTCTCGCGGCTGTTCCACGCTGATGACGGCGACCGGAGCCAGCTGCGTGCCGCGCGGCGCCACAAAAAAGCCCGATTTGGGGCGCGCCACGGCGTAGCGCTCGTCCTCCAGGGTACGCAGGGTTTTTAGCGCGGTGGTCATGCTCACGCCGTACTGTGCGGCCAGCGTGCGCACCGAGGGCAACCGCGTGTAGGGCGGCAGCGATCCGCTGTGAATCGCCTGTTTAATTTGTTCTGCAATGTGACGGTAACGACTGCCCTGACTCTCCTGTTCTTCGGTCTCACCCGCCATCTGTTCCACCCTATATCGTCCACATCTGTGCGTATTCATCAGATTACATTCAAAGTACTTTAAGCTGCATCTGTTAATTCAGCTTCACGTTTCCCTGCTGTCGCCTGCGTTCCGTCTCCTTTGAGGGCGCTGTTATTCGCCAAAGGATAAAGTGAAAAATGCATAATCTGTCCGTCATGATGGGTGACATTGAAGGGTATTTGACGCCGCAGATCCTCGCCTCTGCGCAGCGCTGTGCGCAACGCTTGCTGACAACGCTGCCCCACCCCGATGAGCCGGAAAAAAACCGCGTTCTGCTGGCCTATGGCGGCGGCAAGGACAGCAGCTATATGGTGGCCTACGTGCGCTACATTCAGGGGCTGATTTGGCAGCAGCACGGCAGCACGTTCCATCTGCGTATCTCCACTAACCGCCACGCCGCCATGACCGAGAGCGTGATGGCCAACATCGATCGTGTGTATCACGCATTACACATTCACGGCGATGCGTACACCGAGTGCCTGGTGACCGACGGCCTGCAAATTCGCCCTTTTGCGCGCGATCTCCCCATGCCAGAGAGCGTGCGGCAGCAAAACCGCAGCGATGTGCTGATGAATGGCCACCGCTTCCGCGCCGACGCGCGCTCGACCTTCTGCAATGCCTGTAACCTCAGCATGGTCAATGCCTTTGGGCTGACGGCGCACTACGACGGCGGCGTGGATGTGATCATCACCGGCGATTCGCCACAGGAGCAGACCGCCTATCTCGCGTGGGCGCGCCATCTTTCCCGCCTGTTCAACGCGCCGCCCGCGGATAGATCACGCGGCTTCAGCGGCTTTTTACAGACGCTGGACGGCGTCGCTGAACGCTACGCCGCCGACGTGTACGGCACTGATCCGGTGGCACCTGCACACCGGATCACCTGGCAGCTGGCGCGCGATCCACGCTTTTTCAATATCTATCAAGACACCGCCTATGAAGCCGGTGCGCACTGGGCGTTACTCACGGAATTTATGCATTTTCAGTTTGATGAGCTGATGTTCAGCTTCTCTGAGTCGGACTGCGGCAATCCAACGCTGATGGCGCATCTGCGCGGTCTGCGGGCGGAAACCCTGCTGCAGCGCAGCTATGCCGAAGGGATCCGCGAATATGTGCGCTTCGCGCTCGGCTTGATGGTGGAAAAAGATTTTCCGCCCCCGCTTATCGATGAAATGGCGGCACGCTATCAAGACGATGCGGCGATCGCCCGGGCGCGCCAGCGGGCCGAGCACTTTGCCTTGCAGGCCTTTGATCTGAATGAAACGCAGCTGGTGTGCATGATCTTTTCACCCTTTGTGGCCGACGGCCAGCAGCTTGCACGCTGGTTACAGCAGCTGGAGAACGCGCCCGATGAAGCGGCGGTACGGGCGCTATTAAGCGGCGAGCGCGACGATGTGGTGCTGGCGCATCGCCTGACCGCGCTCTCCGGCCTGACCGTAACGCAGATGCGTCACTGCTGGCGTAGCGCACAGGTGAGCTCTCTGCTGGAAGGCGGGCGCGGCGATGCGCTGTCGCGCGTGCTGCGTTTCGACCCGCACAAAGCGGTGATTCAGGTTCACAACGGTGCCTTACAAGACATCGTCACTGAAGTGATCTCCGGGCGCTAACCCGGTAAGGCGACACGATGAAAAAGATTTTTCTGCAAATCGGTGCCACGCGCGACGGTCAAAATCCCTATTGTGCCGTGGCAAAGCGTGAAGGCTATTTCACGGTCCTGGCGGAGATGAGCGACTTTATCGACTATCAAAGCCTGAGCCTTTCGCTGCCGTTCGATCTCATCGTGCGCCTTGACCGGCCGGAAAACCCGTGGGATGTGCTGCAAGCGTATCTGCATGCCGGCATGCTGGAGCATCCGCAGGTGGTGCTGGCCGGTTTTGAAGCCTACAACACCAGTGCCGGACGCGTGCGTGAAATGCTAGCCGGACCCGATGCCGGTCCCTGCTTTATCCCGCCGGACAAATATGCGCAGCGCATGGCGCTGCACAAAATCTCACCGCATTTACCGCAGCCCGCGTTTCGTTTTTTTGCCTCGCCGCTCAGTATCCGCGATGCGCGCGAGGCGCTGCTCTATCCGTGCGTCATCAAGCCGGTGGACGGCGGCGGCGGGCTGGGCGTCTGGTTGGTTGAGGCTGCGCATCAGCTGGATAACGTGATCAGCAAGCTGCAAGAAACGGTCAATTACGGCGGTCGCGGGTTTACCGGTTTTATCGTGGAAAGCTGGCTTAACGGCGACGAATATTCGCTGCAAGGCGTGGTGAGTAACGGTCAGGCGGTGGCGCTGACCTGCTGCCAAAAGGTGATTGAGCGGCAGACGACGGAAGAGGGCTGTATCAGCTTCTGTGAGTCGGGCCACGTCGCGATGGCGGCCACGCAGCTTCCCCCCGCTTACGCGCGTCTGATGCACCTCTGTTGCAACACCTTTGGCTATCGCCAGGGCGCCTTCCATATCGACTTCATTATGGTGAACGGTAACGCCTGGTTCCTTGAAATGGGCTTTCGCCTCTCCGGCATGGGGATCGTGAATCTGGTGGAAGAGGTCACCGGCCTGAACTGGGCCGAGATCGCCTTTCACATTGAAGCGGGCCAGGGGATGCCCGCGCTGCATTTGCCACCGCAGCGCCAGGCGGTGGGCCATTTACGCCTGCGTCAGCCTCGCCAGCAGGAAGCCGCCGCACGCTGGATAGCGGCCCAGCAGCGCGGTGAACTGCTGGCCCCGCTTAGCCTTCCTGCGCTTGACGTTGCGCCGCGCTCGTCGCTGCATGCCGACTTAACGCGCCACGCCGGTATTTTGACCACGTTCAGCCTTGCAGCGGCCAGCCGCGAAGAGGTGCTGGCGATTTTTCACCAGGTTCTCGACGTTCCGTCATTAGCTTCCCGGAGAGATCTACTATGTGCAGGATGATTCTGGCGCACGGCCAGTTTGATGCAGCCAAGGTGCTGGACGCCGCGCGTGCCATGAGCTGTGGCGAAACCGCCAACCACGAAGGTCCGATTAAGGCGCATCCCAACGGCTGGGGCTGCCTATGGTGGGATCGCGGGCGTATTCGCACGCTGCACGGCACCGGCACGTTTTCCGACGCGCTGCCGGGCATTGACAGCGACGCCATGCAGAACAGTCCGCTGCTGGCGGTACACGTGCGTCACGCCACGCTGAGTAAAAACCAGGGCATGGAATTTTCACATCCGCTGTGGCGCGCCAGTGGCGACACGCATTGGTACATGATGCATAACGGTTTTCTGCCCACGGTTTATGCCCAACTGGGCATGACGGCCTCACGCTTTGATTCCGCCGAATACCTTGAATACCTGGTCGATCAGGTCACGCCCGCTGACTTTACCCGCGACTATCTGCGCAACAAAATGGCGCGCGTGGCACCGGGCGGCAGCGCCGCCAACGCCATTTTTGTCACCCACAAGAAAGCGTGGGCGTGGCAGTGGCATCCAGACGACACGCCCTATCCTGACTATTTCACGCTGCATCGCTATCAGCGCAACAACGCGACGTTTATCTCCTCTGAACCCATTACCGCGCTCGGTTCGGCGTCTGACTGGTGCCGAATGCATAACCATGAACTTCATGAAATCTCGCTTGAGGAGTGACCAGCATGGCCATTTTCAATCAGATACGCGTTATTAATCCCTCCATGTTTGTGGAAAGCACATGGCTGGATGACATCGTCACCGCGCGGGTGCCGCTGCTGGTGTTGCGAAACTTTTTGACGCGCGAGACACGTGAGACCGTGGTCGCCGATTTACAACGCTGCCGCGAACAGGTGCGCGTTTCGCACTATCCCAACGGCGCGCTGACCACGCTTGGGCCCTTTTTGGCCAGGCACACGGCGGCACCGGAAAATTATTTTACGGCGCTGCGCGATCTGCAGCCCGCATTGCCGCCCTCGCTGGATGCACTACGCGCCCAGGTTTACGGTTGGGTTGAACACGCCCTGCGTCTCGACAGCCTGCACGTTGCCAATGAACCGGCGCTGGGCAGCTATGCCGGATCGATCGTGCGTTTTCATGCTGACGGCGTGGCGAATCCGCTGCATAACGACAGCATCGTGCGTGATGCCGCCGGCAGCGGCCTGGCGGTGACGCAGATTCTGCATCAGCTAAGCTGCGTCGTGTGCCTGCAAGAGTGCGACGCGGGCGGCGCGCTGCGTATTTACAACAAAAAGTGGCAGCCAGAGGATGAAGCGTTCAAAACGCCCGGCGAGCTCGGCTACCAGCAGGCGGTGATTGAAGACCGTGAAACCTGCACCTTCTCACCGCGCAGCGGCGATATCTATCTGTTTAACCCAGCGTTTTATCACGAGATTGATCGCGTGCAAGGCGACACGCGCATCACGATGGGCTTCTTTTTTGGCCTGACCGACAAAAAAATGAAACACGCCATTGCCTGGAGCTAGTGTCCAGCCTTAAACGAGGAAAACGTGATGACCACCTTTGAGAAAGTAATTGCCCTGCTGGATGAACACCACGCCCACTATCGGGTGGTGGAACATGAGGCCGTCGGCCAAACCGATGCGATCAGCGCGATACGCGGCAACGCGCTGCATCAAGCCGCCAAAGCGATGGTGCTCGACGTGACGCTGCCGGAAGGTGCGGGGACGCGTTACCTGCTGGCGATCGTGCCAGGCGATTGCAAAATTAACTTCAAAAGCGCGGCGCGAGCCATTGGCGGTAAGAAGTCGAGTTTTGCCGATGCAGAAACCGCGCAGGCACTGACGCAGTGCGTGATGGGCGCGGTGCCGCCGTTGAGTTTTGATGACCGACTGGCGCTGCGCGTGGATGCACGCCTGCGCGATGTCGGCACGCTGTGGTTTAACGCCGGTGCGCTGGATCGCTCTGTGGCGCTGGACGTGGCGGATTTCTTCCGCATTGTGGGTGATGCGTGCTGTGCAGATATTGCGACGCCAATGACGGCAGCGGCTTGAAACCGCTCAAGGATTACGTATGCCTGTAAAAGATATGTTGTTAGCGCTGTGCGTAGTGGTGGCGTGGGGCGTCAATTTTGTGGTGATAAAACTGGGTCTGCACGGCATGCCGCCGTTTCTGCTGGCCGGATTGCGCTTCACGCTGGTGGCGTTTCCCGCGATCTTGTTTGTTAAACGCCCGCACATTCCGCTGCGCTGGCTGCTGGTGTACGGCATCACCATCAGCTTCGGGCAGTTTGCCTTTTTGTTTCTCGCCATTAAGTTGGGGATGCCCGCGGGGCTGGCTTCGCTGGTGCTCCAGGCGCAGGCTTTCTTTACGCTGCTGCTGGGCGCGCTGCTGCTGGCAGAAAAACTGCGCTGGAACCACATTGCCGGCATCGTTATCGCCACGCTCGGCATGTTTTTGCTGGCGACCTCCGGCATGGAGGGGCAAGGCATCGCCGGCATAACGCTGACCACCATGATGCTGACGCTGGCAGCCGCGCTGTCGTGGGCGCTGGGCAATATCACCAACAAAATCATCCTGCGCAATCGCAAGGTGCCGGTGATGTCGCTGGTGGTGTGGAGTGCGCTGGTGCCGATAGTGCCGTTCTTTGCGTGTTCGTGGTGGTTTGAAGGCAGTGAAACCATCGTCGACAGCCTGGCGAATATCTCTCTGCAAACGCTGCTGGCGCTGGTGTATCTCGCGTTTGTCGCCACCATTGTCGGCTACGCGATTTGGGGTAACTTGCTCAGTCGCTATGAGACGTGGCGCATCGCGCCGTTGTCGCTGTTGGTGCCGGTGGTTGGCCTTGTCAGCGCCGCGCTGGTGCTCGACGAGACGCTGTCGCCGCAGCAAATTGTGGGTGCCGCCGTTATTGTTGCAGGCTTGCTCGTCAATGTGTTTGGCGGCATGGTGAGCCAGCGCTTGCTGGTGCGCACCTGATGCCCGTGCGGCAGTCGGTCACGCAAAAAAAACGCCGCATCGCTGCGGCGTTGGTGGGTTTTCCGATCCTTATTTCAGGATTTCGATGCGGCGCGGTTTCGCCTCTTCGGGGACGATACGCTCCAGATCGATGCTCAGCAGCCCCAGCTCCAGCCGCGCATCACGCACTACGATGTGGTCGGCCAGCTGGAATTTGCGTTCAAAGTTACGCTCGGCAATGCCCTGATACAGGTATTTGCGTTCAGGCTGCTCATCCGGATGGGCGCCGCGCACGATCAGCATATTGTCGTGGGCGGTAATCTCTAACTCGCTCTGGGAAAAACCGGCCACCGCGATGGTAATACGGTAATGGTTTTCGTCCACCAGCTCGACGTTATAAGGAGGGTAGCCGCCGTTCGCCTGATTTGGATTGGATTCCAACAGGTTGAACAGACGATCAAAACCGATAGATGAGCGATAAAGTGGTGACAGATCAAAATTACGCATAATAAGACTCCTGATTTTCAGCAAGTTTTGGCAACCTTCCTCATAGGACAGGCTGTGTGGTTCCTGACGGTCCCTATCGGCAACGGTCAGGCAACCGCTTGTTAAAAATGGGTGCAATGCAGTCGCTTTCAAGGGGTCAATGCGTATTTTTTTTCAGCATAATTCACAAATTGACATACACTCAGTGCATTATTCCCCGGACCGGTTAGACAGCGCCACAGAGCGCTGCGTCCTTCGGGTGACACACTCCAGCCAGGGCGATGCCATGACTGTAGGGAAGACCAAAATGAAATTGATGAAAAGCATTTCGCTATCCAGCCTGTTTGTTTGCTGTGCGCTCACCACTTCGGGCTGCGCCAGCGTCATGTCACACACCGGCGGCGATCAGGGCTATTACCCCGGTACGCGCGCCAGCGCCCGGATCATCGCTGACGATAACAGTGGCTGGGTGATGAGGCCGCTGGCGGCGATCGACTTACCGTTCTCCGCGGTGATGGATACGCTTTTACTGCCGTGGGACTGGCTGCGTGCCGATGACGGTACGCATAAAAATTCCGCGCACGATCGCGTGCTGCAAAGTGAAAAACAGGCGGGCACCGAGGCCAGCCTGGCGACAGCCGCCGCTATGCCTGCGAGCGCGCATTGACGTAAAACAGTTGGCGCCATCCCGCAACGTCCCGCATATAGGCAATTTTCTCTCCGTCGGGTGACCACACGACCGCATCGCCAGACGGTGCGTTCGCGCTGCGCTCGGTCAGCCGTTGACACTGGCCGCTGGCGACATCACACACCATCACGCTGTTATCACACACAAAGGCCACCGCCCTGCCCGCTGGATGCCAGCTAAAAGCCGATTGAATGCTGTGCTGCAGCTGCGTCACCTGGCGCGGCGCGCCGCCGTTGGGCGACACGGTCCAGAGCTGCACGATCTGGCGGTCGTCAGTCATCAGAAACGCGATAGCGCTGCCGTCGGGCGAGGCACGTAGCCAGTGACGCGGCTGCAGCGCCAAGCCGTGCGTGTAAGTGATCCGACGCTGCTGAACGCCTGCCGGCGGCGCGGGCAGCGTGGTGGACGTGCCTTCTAACGGCGCGCTGCCCGCTTGCGCGTAATCGCTTAACGCTTCCGGCAGATCGACCACGAACACCTCAGGCACTTTGCTGCCGTCCGCCGCACGCGTGTCGCCAATAAAGGCGATGGCCCAGCGCTGCCACTCGCCGTTCGCCTTTTGATAGCCTTGATGGCCAATCCAACACTCTTCATACGCGCGATCAATCTGGTCGCTGCCCGGCTGCGGATCGCGCTGCGTCTGGCTGACCAGCACGCAGAAATGGCTGCCATCGTATTCGCGCGGGTGCTGCTTCGGTGGACACACCGGATGCAGCGGAAGCGCCACGCCCACGTTGCGCAGATCTTCGCGCGTATCCCACACGTGCATCACGTGATCGTTATAGGTAAAGCTCAGGCGCGATCCGTCCGGACTAAACACGTGCACATGCGAACCGCCGCGCAGAGCGCCGGGCGTAAAAGGTTCAGTGATATCGCAGGCGTCCAGATTTTCCGCGCGCCCCTGCTGAATGATGACGCCGCGCCGGTGATGAAAGTCATAGTGCCAGTGCGCATCGGGGTGTTCGGGACCGTGGATGCAGACATAGCGCGGCGGATTATCCGGGCTAACCGTGACAACGCCTACGTGCGCCCCATCACGCGCCTGGTACAGCACGTCCGTTGTGCCGCTCTCCACATGGATGCGCTCAATGGTTAAGCCGGTAAACGACGCGCCGGAGGGACGCACGTCAAACGCCAGCCACTGGCTATCCGCTGTCCAGACATTGATATTGGTTAACTGATGATGACGGGGGGCAAAGGTGAGCTGCTTTTCTGACATAGGACAACCTTACTTTCAACGTTGCCGAACAAACTACGTGATAATGCCGCGCGCTGCAGGATTTTTACTGCTGATAAGAACGAAAATAGGCACCGCCTGGGGCGCAGGCGGTGCGGCGTATTACAGCACCAGTTCCTCAATGGCATGCGCGACGCCATCTTCTCTGTTGCTCTTGGTAACGAACTGCGCAATGGCTTTTACTGCGTCAATCGCATTGCCCATCGCCACGCCGGTACCTGCGTACTCAATCATCGCCAGATCGTTTTCCTGATCGCCGATGGTCATCACTTCGTCGCGGGACAGGCCCAGCTTTTCGGCCAGCATTTTCACGCCCTGCCCTTTATTGACGCGCGGATCGAGAATCTCCAGGAAGTACGCGGCGCTTTTCAGGAGCGTATACTTTTTGCGCGCTTCCTGCGGCAGACGCTGGATCGCCGCGTCCAATAGCGCGGGCTTATCGATCATCATCAGCTTGGGAAAACGGGTGGCGCGGTCCATTTCATCCACCGCTCGGTAGCGCAACGGGATGCCGGTCAGGTTGGCTTCATGGATGGTAAATTCGCTGATGTCTTTGTTGGGGGTATAAAGACAGCTGCGATCAAAGGCCTGGAAGTGGACGCCCAGCTCGCGAGAGAGCTGTTCAACGTACAGATAGTCCTCAAAGCCGAGCGTGATCTCTGCAATGCACTCGCCCGTGTCGGCATGGTGCACCAGCGCACCGTTATAGCTGATGCAGTATTCACCGGCTTGCGCCAGATCCAGCTCCTTCAGGTAGCGCTGAATACCTACCAACGGTCGGCCCGTCGTCAAGACCACCTTCACGCCCTTTTGATGCGCACGTGCAATCGCGGATTTCACAGCGGGGGTAATTTCATGCTGTGGATTCAGCAGCGTACCGTCCATATCGATCGCAACCAATTTTATCGCCATACCATCCTCGTTAAGTCGGGGTTTGCCTGAATGCTAACGCGATTCAGTTCACATTGACCAGTATGGCTGTTGGCGTTGCGTTTTACTAAGCGCAACAAAAAAAGCCATCTGTATCACGATGGCTTTTTTTGTTGCTGCCCGGCATCGGCTTAGTGGTGCATTGTCTCTTTGCTCATGCCGTCTTTCATACCCATGCCGTCTTTCTGCATAGTGTCTTTCATGCCCATACCGTCTTTCTGCATGGTGTCTTTCATGCCCATGCCGTCTTTCTGCATGCCGTCCTTCATACCCATGCCCTCTTTCTGCATGGTGTCTTTCATGCCCATGCCATCTTTCTGCATGGTGTCTTTCATGCCCATGCCGTCTTTCTGCATGGTATCTTTCATTCCCATGTCGTTTTGATGTGCAGATTCGCTTTTCATGTGCATATCGTCGCTCATCATGGTGTCTTTTTTCATGCTATCAGCGGCATGTGCGGCTGAAACGGTCATCGCAGCAGCGGCCAGAAGGGCCAGAACGGTCTTTTTCATTCACTGTGTCCTTAGTTAACCTATTGAAGAATGGAGTTTTGGAAAGCATTCACACGCGCGGCTGCGGTGCGGCCTCAATATTTCGTTAACCCCCCTGGCTGCTACACAGGAAACGTCTCAAAAAACCATCAACCTGCGTGGCCCGGTGTTCCATGCCCCAAAAAGCCACATCCACGCCCGCTGCGCCGCATTTTTTCTGGCGCGTAAAAATAAAAAACCCTTCCGAAGAAGGGTTTTTTTACGTCTGCGCGGTTTATCAGATATCGATATTAGCGGCCTTCAAGGCGTTCTCTTCAATGAACGCACGGCGCGGCTCCACCGCATCGCCCATCAGCGTGGTAAACAGCTGATCGGCCGCGATTGCGTCTTTGATGGTCACGCGCAGCATGCGACGGCTGTCCGGGTCCATGGTGGTTTCCCACAGCTGATCCGGGTTCATCTCGCCCAGGCCTTTATAGCGCTGGACCGACAAGCCGCGGCGTGACTCTTTGACCAGCCACTCAATCGCCTGCTCAAAGCTGGCCACCGGCTGGCGACGATCGCCACGTTCGATATAGGCATCTTCTTCGATCAGGCCGCGAAGTTTCTCGCCCAGCGTGTAAATTTTACGATACTCGCCGCCGTCGATAAACTCGCTATCCAGCGCATAATCGGTGTCCACGCCGTGGGTGCGCACGCGCACCACCGGTTCAAACTGCTGCTCGCTGTTTTCACGCAGCACCGCCATGTAGGTGCTGCCGTGTGCTTCACGTTCGTTAAGATAGATCACCAGCGCGTTCAGCCAGCTCTCTACTTCAGCACGATCGGTCAGCGCCTTAAGCGTTGGGTGATAAATCAACGCGCGCAGCAGCGCCATCGGGAAGCGGCGCTCCATGCGTTTGATCATCTTCTGCGTGCTGTTGAACTCGGCCACCAAGTTTTCCAGCGGCTCGCCGCCGAGCGCCGGTGCGCTGGCGTTGGTGTGCAGCGTGGCGCCATCCAGGGCGATAGCGATCTGATACTGATCCATCGCTTCATCATCTTTAATGTACTGCTCTTGCTTGCCTTTTTTCACTTTGTACAGCGGCGGCTGCGCGATGTAGACGTGGCCACGCTCAATGATTTCAGGCATCTGACGGTAGAAGAACGTCAACAGCAGCGTACGGATGTGCGAGCCATCTACGTCCGCATCGGTCATGATGATGATGCTGTGATAGCGCAGCTTATCGGGATTGTACTCGTCACGACCAATGCCGCAGCCAAGCGCGGTGATCAGCGTAGCGACTTCCTGCGACGCAAGCATTTTGTCGAAGCGCGCTTTCTCTACGTTGAGGATTTTTCCCTTCAGCGGCAGAATCGCCTGGTTTTTACGGTTGCGGCCCTGTTTGGCAGAGCCGCCTGCGGAGTCACCCTCCACCAGGTAAATTTCTGACAGCGCCGGATCGCGCTGCTGGCAGTCCGCCAGTTTGCCCGGCAGGCCCGCGAGATCCAGCGCGCCTTTACGGCGCGTCATTTCACGGGCGCGACGTGCCGCTTCGCGCGCGCGCGCGGCATCAATGATTTTGCCCACGACGATTTTCGCATCGGTGGGGTTCTCCAGCAGGTATTCGCTCAGCAGCTCATTCATCTGCTGTTCAACCGCGGATTTCACTTCAGAGGAAACCAGCTTGTCTTTGGTCTGCGAGGAGAATTTTGGATCCGGCACCTTCACCGATACCACGGCAATCAGGCCTTCACGCGCATCGTCGCCGGTGGCGCTGACTTTGGCTTTTTTGCTGTAGCCTTCTTTGTCCATATACGCATTCAGCGTACGGGTCATCGCCGCGCGGAAGCCCGCCAGGTGCGTACCGCCGTCGCGCTGGGGAATATTGTTGGTAAAGCAGTAGATGTTTTCCTGGAAACCGTCGTTCCACTGCAGCGCCACTTCCACGCCAATGCCGTCTTTCTCGGTAGAGAAATAAAATACGTTGGGGTGGATCGGATTCTTGTTGCGGTTCAGGTACTCAACAAACGCTTTGATCCCGCCTTCGTAGTGGTAATGGTCCTGCTTGTCGTCGCGCTTGTCTTCCAGGCGAATGGAGACGCCAGAGTTCAGGAATGACAGCTCACGCAGGCGCTTAGCCAGGATCTCGTATTCGAAGTCGGTGACGTTAGTAAAGGTGTCATGGCTTGGCCAGAAGCGCACGCGGGTACCGGTGGTCTCGGTATCGCCGGTCACAGCGAGCGGCGCCTGCGGCACGCCGTGCACATAAGTTTGCTGATGCACTTTGCCGTCGCGGCGGATAGTCAGCTCCAGCTTTTGCGACAGCGCGTTCACCACCGAAACCCCTACGCCGTGCAGACCGCCGGAAACTTTATAGGAGTTGTCGTCAAACTTACCGCCTGCGTGCAGCACGGTCATGATGACTTCTGCGGCTGATACGCCTTCTTCCGGGTGAATGCCGGTAGGAATACCACGCCCATCATCCTGAACGGAAACGGAATTGTCTGCATGGATGGTCACCTGGATTTCACTACAGTGACCGGCGAGTGCTTCGTCGATTGCGTTATCCACGACCTCGAATACCATGTGGTGCAGACCGGTGCCGTCATCCGTATCGCCGATGTACATGCCCGGGCGCTTGCGTACCGCATCAAGCCCTTTAAGAACTTTGATACTTGAGGAGTCATAAGAATTCGACATCAACGTTTCTCGCTCATTTAATCTTCAGGTTGAACCGCTATTTTACCCTGTTCCACGCGGAACATCTTGCCCTTTTCGTCGCTCATGTCGATTACATGTTCAACGCCAATGGCGCTAACAAACACCTGTGCCCGCGTGGCTTTGAGCCGATCGGCCAGCAGCCGACGACGGCTGTCATCCAGCTCCGACGCAAAGTCATCAATGAGATACAAACAGCGGCGTCCGCTACTGTTTGTCAGGTATTCGCCCTGCGCCAGGCGCAGGGCGCACATCAGCAGCTTGAGCTGACCGCGTGAGAGTAAATCTTCTACCGGTGTGCCGTCCGCACGAATGCGAAAATCGGCTTTGTGCGGGCCGCTGGCGGTGTAGGTGAGCGCGCGGTCGCGCTCGAAGTTCCGCGCCAGCAGTTCCGCGTAATCGCTCTCTTTATCCCAGCCGCGCTGGAAAGAGAAAGAGAGCGCGAACTCAGGCAAAAACTGACTGCAGGTCGCCACGATCTCTTTGGCAATCGCTGCACTGTATTCGGCGCGCCACTGACTAATTTGCTCTGCCAGCGGCACCAGTTCCTGGTCCCAGGGACGCAGCTGGCCATAATGCGAAACCTGGCGTAGGGCCGCGTTGCGCTGTTTAAGCAGGCGGCGCAGATTGCTCCAGGCCATGAAAAAGCCCGGATAAGCATGGAAGCAGCCCCAATCAACGTAGGCGCGGCGGTATTTGGGACCGCCGTTAAGCAACGTAAATCCTTCGGGCGTAATGAGCTGCATCGGCAGCAGCTGCGCCAGCTCAGCCACTTTGTGTCCGTCACTGCCGTCAATGCGCACTTTGCTGTCACCCGCGCGGTTTTTGGTCAGGCCCACGGACATCTCGCGCTCGCTGCCTTCGATGCGGCCATGCAGGACAAACGCATCCTGCTCATGACGGATCACCCGGCCGGCTTGCAAGCTGCGAAACGCGCGCCCGTGACCCAGCGTATATACCGCCTCCAGCACGCTGGTTTTGCCGCTGCCGTTGGCGCCGACAAGGAAGTTAAAGCCGGGTGCGAGGTCCAGGTCAGCCTGCTCAATATTACGAAAATCTTTAATCAGAAGGCGGGTTAAAGCCATGAACGGATCCAGCTGAACACGAAGAAATGGTTTTCACCTGCCCCTGCAATCGAGGGCGTTAGCGGCGAAGCCAGTTTGCGCACGGCCAGCGCGCAGACTCTGGGAGCATACTGAAGTATGTGACCAGGGACGCGCACTGCCCGGGTGCAAAATAGCGAGTAAGTTAGCCCGCGATAAGATCACAAGCGCATTGGCATAACGACATAGGCTGCGGCACGGCTTGCCACATCTTCAATCTGCACGCTCGACACAGAGTCGGTGAGCAGCAGGCGCACGTTCTCGCATTTCAGCGCATTGAGCACGTCCAGCACATAGCTGACGTTGAAGCCGATCTCTAATTCGGTGCCGCTGTAAGAGACGTCCAACATCTCTTCGGCTTCTTCTTGCTCAGGGTTGTTCGCCGTGATCTTAAGCTGATTTTCGGTGATATAGATGCGAACGCCGCGGAATTTCTCGTTGGAGAGAATGGCCGCACGCGCAAAAGCCTGCTTAAGCAGATCGCAACCCGCTTCCAGTACTTTGTCGGGATTTTTAGGCAAGACGCGACGGTAATCCGGGAAACGCCCGTCGACCAGCTTTGAGGTGAAGATAAAATCCCCCACGTGCGCGCGGATATTGCTGCTGCCAATTTGCACCCGCAGCGGCGTGTCACCGCCATCCAGCAGACGAACCAGCTCAATGACGCCTTTACGCGGAACAATCACGGAATGGTTTGGCAGTGCCTGGCCAATCGGCATTGAGCAGACCGCGAGACGGTGACCATCGGTGGAAACCGTACGCAGCTCCTCACCTTCCGTCTCAAACAGCATGCCGTTGAGATAGTAGCGGACATCCTGATGCGCCATCGAGAACTGGGTTGCTTCAATCAGACGCTTTAGCGTGGCCTGCGGCAGCGTAAACTCAACGTCACTCTGCCAGTCATCAAGGTTCGGAAAGTCGCTGGCGGGCAGCGTCGAGAGCGAAAAGCGGCTGCGGCCAGAGCGCACCAGCATGCGATCGCCTTCCAGCATCACGTTGATCTCTGCACCTTCGGGCAAGCCGCGGCAAATATCGAGGAATTTTCGTGCTGGCACGGTGGTCGCACCCGGCTCATGCGCCTGGGTCAGCGCCACGCGCGCGACCATTTCCATTTCTAAATCGGTGCCGGTAAGCGACAGCGTACCGTCGTTCACCTGCAGCAGTAAGTTGCCCAAAATGGGCAGCGTCGGGCGTCCGCCAAGCGGACCGCTTACCTGTTGCAGGGGTTTTAGCAACTGCTCACGTTCAACAATAAATTTCATAAGCGTCAGGAAGATAAAGTTCGAATGAGGTTAGAGAAATCTTCTTTGATGTCGTGGCTCTCTTCACGCAACTGCTCAATTTTGCGGCAGGCATGAAGCACCGTGGTGTGATCGCGGCCACCAAACGCATCGCCGATCTCCGGCAGGCTGTGGTTGGTTAACTCTTTGGCCATGGCCATCGCCATCTGGCGCGGACGGGCCACCGAGCGCGAACGGCGCTTCGAGAGTAAATCCGCCACTTTAATTTTGTAATACTCCGCCACCGTTTTTTGAATGTTGTCGATGGTGACCAGCTTCTCCTGCAGCGCCAGCAGGTCGCGCAGGGCTTCACGCACAAAGTCGATAGTAATGGCGCGACCGGTAAAGTTGGCGTTTGCGATGACGCGGTTCAATGCCCCTTCAAGCTCACGCACGTTGGAACGCAGGCGCTTAGCAATAAAGAACGCCACTTCACCCGGCAGGCGGATGTCATTTTCATCGGCTTTCTTCATCAGGATCGCCACGCGCGTTTCCAGCTCAGGCGGCTCAATGGCGACGGTCAGTCCCCAGCCGAAACGGGATTTTAAACGATCTTCAACCCCGTTAATCTCTTTGGGATAGCGGTCAGACGTCAGGATAATCTGTTGGTTGCCTTCCAGCAGCGCGTTAAAGGTGTGGAAAAACTCTTCCTGCGAACGCTCTTTATTGGCAAAAAACTGAATGTCATCGATCAGCAGCGCATCAACGGAGCGGTAATAACGCTTAAACTCCTCGATGGCGTTGTTTTGCAGCGCTTTTACCATGTCCTGGACGAAACGCTCGGAGTGCATATAGACCACTTTTGCGTTGGGTTTACGCGCAATAATGCCGTTGCCCACCGCATGTAGCAGGTGCGTTTTACCCAAACCCGTGCCGCCATAAAGAAACAGAGGGTTGTACGCGCCGCCGGGATTGTCCGCCACCTGACGCGCCGCCGCGCGGGCCAGTTGGTTAGATTTACCCTCAACGAAGTTATCGAAATTGTGACGATTATTGACGTTAGAGCGGTAAGTGACGTCGGCAGGCGCAGGCACAGAATCCCAGCTAGGACGAACCGGCTGCGCCGGCGCCGGGCGCGGTTCCGCTGGTGCAGGCGCAGTGACGCTGCTGGCCATAGCAGGTTGCGCCACAGGTTGTTGGGCCACCGGGCGCGTGCCCACTTCGAAACGCAAAAGCGGTACGTTAGCACCGCAGAATTCATTCAGCAGCCCATTGATACTATTAAGATATTTATCCCGAACCCAGTCGAGTACAAACCGATTTGGTGCATACAAGGCCAGCGTATTGTCGTTTAATTCAGCCTGTAGCGGACGAATCCACATACTGAATTCGGTGGCAGGAAGCTCATCCTGCAAACGGGCAAGACACTGTTGCCAAAGCGTAAGTGACACGGCGGACTCCACTCGTACAAAATCGATAAGAATTTAGGCGCTAATAATAGAAACTGTCTTTTTTGACACAGGCGGTCAGAAAGCGCCTGCGACCGCTATCTGCGGTAGTCTCCGCTGGCGATCGCGGGAGGATCGTTAGCGGAAGGGCGGATCATAGCGCAAAGCGGCACAGAGATCTTCCCTTTCTACACAGTTTTGCTGCAATTTATCCACAGGCTGCTCACGTGCCAATCAGTTTACGCCGTCTGGCGAAAAAGCAGGCCAGGATCTTGCTGAAAGCGGCAGATTTTACGCTTGCATCGCACTTTTTAATGTGGATCGCGCTAAGGCGATCGCAAGAAGATCCTGGACGATCCTTGCGCTTTCCTTTATTGCCCGTATAATTCTCCACCCGGCATAGGCTCGTAGGGTCTTGATGCCCGGAATAAGTGGGCTGTATCCGGGTTTTCCAGGCACTGCGGCAAGCGAAGTAAATTGACTCCGGACTGTACAATTATTACAATCCCGCCTCTTTATTAAAGACACATTGAGGCGTCGGTCCTTTTACTGGCCAGAAAACGCGTCACCCAGTGAAATTTTTCAAGTTTAGGTAGAAATCGCCATGAAACGCACTTTTCAACCGTCCGTACTGAAGCGCAACCGTTCACACGGCTTCCGTGCTCGTATGGCAACAAAAAATGGTCGTCAGGTTCTGGCACGTCGTCGTGCTAAAGGCCGTTCTCGTCTGACCGTTTCTAAGTAATAAAAGCTAACCCTCGTGGTTAAGCTCGCATTTCCCAGGGAGTTACGCTTGTTAACTCCCGCTCATTTCACTTTCGTCTTCCAGCAACCTCTTCGGGCAGGCACGCCGCAAATCACCATCCTCGGCCGCCTAAATTCGCTGGGGCATCCCCGCATCGGTCTTACCGTCGCCAAAAAGCATGTGAAACGCGCGCATGAACGCAACCGGATCAAGCGATTGACCCGCGAAAGCTTTCGTCTTCGTCAACACGAACTGCCGGCGATGGATTTTGTGATCGTGGCGAAAAAAGGGATTGCCGACCTTGATAACCGTGCGCTGACGGAAGCGTTGGAGAAATTATGGCGTCGTCACTGTCGCCTGGCGCGCGGCTCCTGATCGCCTTGATACGCGTTTATCAGCGCGTCATCAGCCCACTGCTGGGACCCCATTGCCGGTTCCATCCCTCCTGTTCGCAGTATGGGATTGAGGCCTTACGCCGCTTTGGCATCATAAAAGGCAGTTGGTTGACGTTAAAACGCGTATTAAAATGCCACCCCTTGAACCCGGGTGGCGACGATCCTGTGCCGCCAAAAACCTTTGATACCAGAGAACATTAACGATGGATTCGCAACGCAATCTCTTTCTCATCGCTTTTCTGTTCGTGTCTTTTATGATCTGGCAAGCCTGGCAGACGGACCACGCTCCGCAGCCACAGCAAACTCAGACCACGCAGAACACAAGCAGCACAGCGGGTGATGCCGCCACTTCCGGCGTGCCGGCCAGCGGCCAGGGCAAAACGATCACCGTTAAGACAGATGTCCTGTCACTCAACATCAATACGCGCGGTGGCGATATTGAACAGGCACAGCTGCTGACCTACCCGGACAAGCTGGGTTCTGACGCACCGTTCCAACTGCTGGAAACCACGCCGGCGTTCGTTTACCAGGCGCAGAGCGGCTTAACCGGTCGTAACGGCCCGGATAACCCGAATAATGGCGCACGCCCGCTCTATACCACCGCTCAGGATCACTTCGAGATGGCCGATGGCCAGAGCGAACTGCGTGTACCGCTGACCTGGAGCGGTGAAAACGGCGTGGTTTACACCAAAACCTTCGTGTTCAAGCGCGGCGAGTTTGCGGTAAACGTTGACTACAACATTAACAACGCCTCTTCGCAGCCGCTGGAAGTCGCCATGTTCGGCCAGCTGAAGCAGACCATCGATCTGCCTAAGCACCGTGACACCGGCAGCAACAATTTTGCCCTGCACACCTTCCGTGGTGCCGCTTACTCCACCAGCGAGGCAAAATATGAGAAGTATAAATTCGATACCATCGCGGATAACGAGAACCTGAACACCACCACCAGTAACGGCTGGGTGGCGATGCTGCAGCAGTACTTCGCGACGGCGTGGGTACCGCGCACGCAGGGCAACAACACGCTGTACACCAGCAACCTCGGTAACGGTGTGGCGGCAATTGGCTACAAATCTGCCCCGGTCAGCATTGCTGCGGGCGCTCAGCAAAACCTCGGCGCGACGCTGTGGGTTGGCCCAGAAATTCAGGACAAGATGGCGGCTATCGCGCCTCACCTCGACCTGACCGTGGACTACGGCTGGCTGTGGTTTATCTCTCAGCCGCTGTTTAAGCTGCTGAAATTCCTGCACAGCTTCATCGGTAACTGGGGCTTCTCCATTATCGTGATCACCTTCATCGTGCGCGGCATCATGTACCCGCTGACCAAAGCGCAGTACACCTCGATGGCCAAAATGCGCATGCTGCAGCCAAAAATTCAGGCGATGCGTGAACGTCTGGGTGATGACAAGCAGAAGATGAGCCAGGAGATGATGGCGCTGTACAAAGCGGAAAAGGTCAACCCGCTGGGCGGCTGCCTGCCACTGGTTATTCAGATGCCTATCTTCCTGGCGCTGTACTACATGCTGTCAGGCTCGGTTGAACTGCGCCATGCGCCGTTTATCCTGTGGATCCACGATCTTTCTGCGCAGGACCCGTACTACATCCTGCCGGTGATCATGGGCATCACCATGTTCTTCATTCAGAAGATGTCACCGACCACCGTGACCGATCCGATGCAGCAGAAGATCATGACCTACATGCCGGTTATCTTTACCGTATTCTTCCTGTGGTTCCCGTCTGGTCTGGTGCTGTACTACATCGTCAGCAACCTGGTGACCATTCTCCAGCAGCAGCTGATTTATCGCGGCCTGGAAAAACGCGGTCTGCACAGCCGAGAGAAGAAGAAAGCATAACGCCCGCATCACGCTGCAGGACGTATAATCAAGGGCGACATTTATGTCGCCCCTTTTTTTTCACGTAATAGAGAACCACACCATGAGCCACAGCGACACGATCGTTGCCCAAGCTACGCCCCCCGGCCGCGGCGGCGTGGGCATTCTGCGAATTTCCGGTGCCCGCGCGGCAGACGTCGCGCAGGCGGTATTGGGTAAAGTGCCGAAGCCGCGCTATGCCGACTATCTGCCGTTCAACGATGCGGAAGGCAGCGTGCTGGATCAGGGCATCGCGCTGTGGTTCCCCGGCCCCAACTCTTTCACCGGCGAAGATGTGCTGGAGCTGCAAGGTCACGGCGGCCCGGTGATTCTCGATCTTCTGCTGAAGCGCATCGTGGCGCTGCCAGGCGTACGCATCGCCCAACCGGGTGAATTTTCGGAACGCGCCTTCCTTAACGACAAATTGGATCTGGCGCAGGCGGAAGCCATCGCCGACCTGATTGATGCCAGCTCAGAGCAGGCGGCGCGCTCGGCCGTCAACTCGCTGCAGGGCGCTTTTTCACTGCGCATCAATACACTTGTGGAAGCACTTACTCACCTGCGCATCTATGTGGAAGCGGCGATTGACTTCCCTGATGAAGAGATTGACTTCCTCTCGGACGGCAAAATCGAAGCGCAGCTTAATGCGGTGATCGGCGACCTGAATCACGTCAGGGCGGAAGCGCGTCAGGGCAGCCTACTGCGCGAAGGGATGAAAGTGGTGATTGCCGGCCGTCCAAACGCGGGCAAATCCAGCCTGTTGAACGCGTTGGCAGGGCGTGAAGCAGCGATTGTCACGGATATCGCAGGCACTACGCGCGATGTGCTGCGTGAGCATATCCACATTGATGGCATGCCGCTGCACATTATTGATACCGCTGGCCTGCGTGAAGCCAGTGATGAAGTGGAACGCATCGGCATTGAGCGCGCGTGGCAAGAGATCGAGCAGGCCGATCGCGTGCTGTTTATGGTGGACGGCACCACCACCGCCGCCACGGAAGCCGCCGATATCTGGCCTGATTTCGTGGCGCGACTGCCGCGCGAACTGCCCATCACCGTAGTGCGTAATAAAGCGGATATGACAGGCGAAACCCTCGGCTTAACCGAAGTAAATGGCCACTCACTTCTTCGGCTTTCGGCGCGTACCGGTGAGGGCGTGGAGACGCTGCGCGACCACCTAAAACAAAGCATGGGCTTCTCCGGCAATATGGAAGGCGGCTTCCTGGCGCGCCGCCGCCACCTTCAGGCGCTGGAGCTTGCCGCCACCCATTTAGAACAGGGTAAATCACAGCTGCTCGGCGCATGGGCGGGCGAACTGCTGGCGGAAGAGCTGCGCCTGGCGCAGCAAGCGCTTAGCGAAATCACCGGCGAGTTCACCTCAGACGATCTGCTGGGCCGGATTTTCTCCAGTTTCTGTATCGGGAAATAGTCCCGTCCCCGCCGCGCATTGCGGCGGGAAACATGCATCTTTGTTATTTTGCGCCCTCTCGTGTTTGCAGTATAACGGTGGAGCGTCGAGGCGAAAGCGCTTCGGCGCTCGTCACGACTTATGCAAAAGAATCAGGCGGATATCGTCGCCAGACAGGAGAAGGACATGAGTACACCGCTCGACAGCGCGGCGCTGAATGCGCTGTTTAATGACGCCCGCACCCACAGCCACTGGCAAGACAAACCGGTCTCACGGGATCTGCTGGCGCAGCTTTATCAGCTGACCGCCCTCGGCCCCACGTCGGCAAACTGCTCACCGGGCCGTTTTGTTTTTGTCACCTCGCAGGAAGGCAAAGAGAAGCTCAAACCGGCCCTCTCTTCAGGCAACGTCGACAAAACCCTGTCCGCGCCGGTCACGGTCATCGTCGCCTGGGACCCAACGTTTTATGAAGCGCTGCCCACGCTGTTTCCCTTTGGGGACGCCCGCAGCTGGTTTACCAGCAGTCCCGAATTGACAAAAGAGACGGCGTTTCGTAACAGCAGCCTGCAGGCGGGCTATCTGATTATGGCGGCGCGCGCGTTGGGGCTGGACGCCGGCCCGATGTCCGGCTTTGATCCCGCTAAGGTCAACGCGGCGTTCTTCAGTGAAAACAAATGGCAGGTTAACGTCTTGATTAATCTGGGCTATGGCGAGGAGAGCAAGCTGCATCCGCGGCTACCGCGTCTGTCGTTTGACCAGGCAAGCAAATTTGCCTGAGGTCCGAGGCGCCAGAGCGGATCTGGCGCCATCAATCAAAAAGCGTTATTCACCCAAGCGGTGAAAACCACTGTTGAAATAGATCATCGGCGCTGCGGCTTCACCCGGCAGCGCAATCCCCACAATGCGCGCCATCAGCACGCTGTGCGTATGCCACTCCGCCACCTTCTCCAGATGACAATCAAAGCTCACCAGCGCATCCGCTAATATTGGCGCACCCGTTTGCAGCGTCTGCCATTCACCTTGCTGGAAACGTTCGGCGCGTCGGGCTGATTGGCTAAACTGCGCACAGAGATCGCTGTGATGCTCGCGCAAGACGTTAACGGCAAAGTGTCCCGCATTGATAATGACGTCATGACTGGACGCGCTGCGATTGACGCACACCAGTAGACTCGGCGGCTCCGCGGCCAACGAACTCACCGAGGTGGCGATCAGACCGACTCTCTCCTCGCCCAGCGCGGTAGTCACCAGCGACACGCCCGCGCTCAGGCGACGCATACCGTGACGAAATTCATCCAGAGTGATCGATTCCGGGTGAGTAGATGGCGTAACTGACATAAAAAACTCCGGCGAGCCTGTACGGCGAAAAGCGCGTGCGGCGTAGGGTGAATGAAATTGCGCACGTCAACGTGCTGTTTACTTGTGCAAATCCTACACCACATCACGTTATTCGGCACCTTTTCAACGGCCATATGCTTGCATTATCTGGCGCGTCGCGTTCAGCGTTATCTGAATTTACGCGCTTGATGATAACGCCAGATGCAAACTCATGAGAAAATTCCTACAATACGCCTGATGATTATCTGACCATTTTCATGGAGCGACAGATGGCTAGTCATTTTGTACGTTGTACGGGCAATGCCCTTTTCAGCACAGTACAGCGCTTACCACAGGATGTGCTCAACCGCGCCCACGCGCTGCCGGAAAAGCGGCGCGAACGGTTTCTTATTGCGCGCCAGCTGCTGGCGCAGCTTATGCAGCGTATTTACGGTATCCACGATCTTCCCGCATTGACCACCGGCCCCAGTGGGCGCCCGCGCTTTATCGATACGCAACTGCCTGATTTCAGCATCGCCTATGCCGGCAACACCGTCGGCGTTCTGCTGGCGGACGAAGGCGGCTGCGCGGGATTAGATATGGAGATCGTACGCGCCCACAGTCGCCAGACGCAGGATGCGTTGACGCAGGACCTCTCCTCCGGCGAGAAAGCGTGGATCAACGCGCAGCAAGATTTTATGGAAGCGGTGACGCAGCTCTGGACGCTGCGCCAAAGTATCCTGAAATTAACCGATGACGCTCAGCACAACACCTTGCAGCTGCATCCCGCAGCCGGCCGCCTGCGCTCCAGCGTGTTACCGGATATTCAAGCGGTGTGTGATGCCGAGCCGACGCTGGTGTGGTCGTGCGCCCTCTCGCCCAGCGTGGAGCGGTTAAGCCTGTGGGAAATTGATGCGCAGCAGCAGTGGCAGCCGCTGCACGATGTGGAGATGAGCAAACCTAATCTGGGTCCGCGCTCGCTGCGCCTCACCAGTTTGGTCACGGCGCCGTCCGCCGCGCCCTGTCGCCCGGCGGACTTCAGCATCGCCCTTAGTGTGCGTCGATAAACGCGATTTTCAGCACAAACAGCAGCGCCACTACCACCACGCATGGGCTGATTTCACGCCAGCGTCCGGTCCCGAGTTTCATGACGCAGTAGGCAATAAAGCCCAAGGCAATGCCTTCGGTGATGGAGAAGCTGAACGGCATCATCGCCGCCGTCACAAAGGCCGGAACCGACTCGGTGAGATCGTCCCAGCGCACGCGCGATAACGAGGCGGTCATCAGTACGCCAACGTAGATCAGCGCACCGGCCGCCGCATAGCCTGGCACCATCGCGGCCAGCGGCGACAGGAACATCACCAGCAGAAACAGCACGCCCGTGACCACCGCCATCAAGCCGGTGCGCCCGCCGATCGCCACGCCAGAAGAGCTCTCAATGTAGGCGGTGACGGAAGAGGTTCCGACCAGCGACCCGGTGACCGAGCTGATGCTGTCCACGTACAGCGCCTGCTGCATACGCGGAAACGTGCCTTTCTCATCGGTCAGACCCGCTTTATCCGTGACGCCAATCAGCGTGCCGGAGGAGTCAAACAGGTTGACCAGCATAAACGAGAAGATCACGCCTGCCATGCCGATATTGAAGGCGCCTTTGATATCCACCTGGCCCACCACCGAACCGATCGCAGGCGGTGAGGCGAACACGCCATTGAAGGTCACATCACCAAGCAATAAGCCGATGCCGGTGGTGATCACGATCGAAACCAGTACCGCCGCATGAATATTGCGTGAAGCCAGGATCGCGATGATAAAGAACCCTAGCGCGCCCAGCAGTACGCTGTGCGAGGTCAGATTACCGATGGTCACGAGGGTGTCGGCATTCGCGACAATAATACCGGCATTTTTCAGCCCCATCAGGGCGATAAACAGCCCAATCCCGGCAGTGATCCCCACGCGCAGGCTGAGAGGAATATTGGCGATCATCCAGTAGCGGACGCGCAGCAGCGTGAGCAACAGCAGTCCCAGCGCGCCCCAAAAAATCGCGCCCATGCCAATCTGCCACGAATAGCCCATCGCGCCCACCACCACAAAAGCAAAGAAGGCGTTCAATCCCATTGCCGGTGCCAGTGCCACCGGTAAATTGGCCACCAGCCCCATAAGAATGCTGCCAAAAGCGGCAATCAAACAGGTGGTGACAAACACCGCGCGCGTATCCATGCCTGCCGCACCGAGAATCTGCGGGTTAACAAAAACGATGTACACCATGGTCAGAAACGTCGTGAAGCCCGCAATCACTTCTGTGCGTGCGGTGGTGCCGTGTTCCTGCAGTTTGAAAAGGCGCTGTAATAAGCCGGGATTGGTCATTTCGCTGTTCCGCTGAAAAATTTATCGCCGCGTATCCTATAGAGTTTGGCGCGGCAAAACACGGAATTTTCGCAACCGGTTGCCTGGGGTCGCTTTCTGCGCTCAGTGCGCTAGAGTGTCAGATCATTGTTTATTAAAAGGATGCTGTGCGATGTCCATTGAATGTGTGTTTTTCGATTGCGATGGCACGCTGGTCGACAGCGAAGTGCTGTGTACGCAAGCCTACGTCAATACCTTTGCCACCTATGGCATTACGCTCTCGTTGCAGGAGATGTTTGAGCGGTACAAAGGGGTCAAACTGTATGACATCGTGCGTGATGTGCTGGCGGCGCATCAGCGCGAGTTACCGCTGGAAGAGGTGGAAACGGCCTATCGCGCCGAAGTGGCGCGGCTGTTTGATCGTGAGCTTAAGCCGATCGCCGGTGCCAACGCGTTGGTGAGCCAGATACGCACGCCCATGTGCGTGGTCTCAAACGGCACGGTGAAAAAGATGCAACACTCTTTGGGGTTAACCGGCATGCTGCCTTACTTTGAGGGGCGTCTGTTTAGCGGGTATGACATTTTGCACTGGAAACCCGATCCCGAGCTGATGTACCACGCCGCAGAGCAGATGCAGGTGCCGATTGAGAAGTGCATTTTGGTGGACGATTCCGAAGCGGGCGCGCGCGCCGGGATCGCGGCCGGCATCGCCGTCTTTTACTACTGCGCTGACGCGCACAATCCCGAATTGGATCATCCGCTGGTGACGCGTTTCGACGATATGGCCCAGTTGCCCGCCTTGTGGCGCGCGCGCGGCTGGAACCTGTTGAAATAAAGGGCTCGCCCGCTAAGGGCGAGCCGGACGCTTCAGCCAATCGCGCCCAGCGCATCATCTTTGCCCTGTTTACGCGGCAGCAGGAACAGCGTGGCGGCAATATCCAGTAGGTAGATCAGCGCCAGTAAGGTGATCGCGGCGTTGAACGAGATGCTGCTCGCCAGCATTCCGATGACCAGCGGGCCGAAGCCGCCCACGCCACGCCCCAGATTAAACAGCACATTCTGCGCCGTGGCGCGTGCCTGCGGCGGGAAGGTGTCGGAAATGAGCGCGCCGTACCCGCCAATCATGCCGTTCACAAACATCCCCATGATCGCACCGGTAAACAGCATCACGGTGGGATCGCGCAGCTGCGCGTAGATCACCACCATCGCTACCGCGCCAAACTGGTACAGCAGAAAAATCTTCCAGCGCGCAAAGCGGTCAGCCAGCAGGCCAAACAGCCAGATACCAAACGTCATGCCTACCACGGTAACGGCGGTCCACAGTCCCGATTTCGTCAGGCTAAAGCCAAAATTCGAGGAGAGATAGCTCGGCATCCAGATCATCAGGCCGTAGTAGCCGAAGTTCTGCACCGAGCAGAGAATAAAAATGCCGAGGCTGGCTTTACAGGTGGCGCGATCGGCACACAGCAGCCGGAAACGGGCGCGGAACGACAGCGGCGGCGCGCTCTGCACGTGGCGCGTGAACGCTTCCGGCTCGCCCATGCTGCGGCGAATCAGAAACGACACCAGCGCGGGCAGCAGCCCAACCAGAAACATGCCGCGCCAGCCAATCACGTTCAGCAGCGGCGGCGTAATAAACGCCGCCAGCAGAACGCCGAGCTGCCAGCCGATGCCCACCCACGCCGAGGCGCGGTTGCGCTTCTCTTTCGGCCAGGCTTCCGCGATCAACGCCATACCGATGCCAAATTCACCGCCCAGGCCCATGCCCGCCAGCGTCCGGTACGCCAGCAAATCCCAGTATCCCTGCGCCACCGCGCACAGGCCGGTAAACAGGGAAAACATCAGGATCGTCACGGTGAGCATACGAATACGGCCAAAGCGGTCGCTGAGTTGGCCAAACACGATGCCGCCCACCACGGCGCCAATTAGCGTCCAGGTGACCAGCGATCCGGCCTGAGACGGGTCGAGCATCAGCGAGACGCTGATCGCCGGCAGCATAAAGCCGAGAATCAGCAGATCAAAGCCGTCCATTGCGTAGCCGCTGATGGCCGCAACCATCGCTTTTGCTGGCGTAACGGCCGTTTTCGTTGTGTTAAGAGGAGACATGTCACAGCACCTGGCAGGAAAAGATGCGCCAAGTATAAAGAGAGGGGAACCCACGCACTAATCTGAATTGATGATGGCTGCCTGTTTCACTCGCAGTAACAGGCAGCCCGCGCGGCTATGACAGCGGTTTATTGCTGCCGTCATCGCCCGACAGCAGTTCGTCCAGCTTATCGCCGCCCACGTGGCGGAAATCCTGTCCTTTCACGAAATAGAAGATGATTTCGCAGATGTTCTGGCAGCGGTCGCCAATGCGCTCAATGGCACGCGCGCAGAACAGCGCGGTTAATACGCTGGGAATGGTGCGCGGATCTTCCATCATATAGGTCATCAGCTGGCGCACAATGCCTTCGTACTCTTTGTCGACTTTTGAGTCTTCGCGGTAAATCTTAATGGCTTCATTGAGATCCATGCGCGCAAAGGCGTCCAGCACGTCGTGCAGCATCTGTACGGTATGGTGGCCCAGCGACTCCAGGCTAACCAGCAGCGGCAAATGCTGCTGGCTAAACTTCTCCAGCGCGGTGCGGCTGATTTTTTCCGCCACATCGCCAATGCGTTCCAGCTCAGAGATGGTTTTGATGATCGCCATCACCAGACGCAGATCGCTGGCGGTAGGCTGGCGCTTGGCGATGATGCGCACGCAGGCCTCATCGATCTCCACTTCCATCATGTTGACCTTTTGGTCGCCATCGATGACGCGGCGCGCCAGCTCGCCATCCTGGTTGTGCATCGCGGTAATGGCATCGGTGAGCTGCTGCTCGACCATGCCGCCCATGATCATCACCTGGGTGCGAATGTGCTCCAGCTCGGCATTAAACTGACCGGAGATGTGTTTGTTCAGATTCAAATTATCCATGTGCGTCTCCTGAATCAGCCGTAACGACCGGTAATGTAATCTTCGGTCTGCTTCTGCGCCGGCTTGGTAAACAACGTATCGGTGTCGCTGAACTCAATCAGCTCGCCCAGATACATAAAAGCAGTGTGGTCAGAGCATCGCGCCGCCTGCTGCATATTGTGGGTCACGATGACCACGGTGTAATCCTGCTTGAGTTCGGTGATCAGCTCTTCAATGCGGCCGGTTGAGATGGGGTCCAGCGCCGAACACGGCTCGTCCAGCAGTAGCACTTCCGGACGGATAGCAATGCCGCGCGCAATACACAAGCGCTGCTGCTGGCCGCCGGACAGGCTATAACCGCTCTGATGCAGCTTATCTTTGGTTTCGTTCCACAGCGCGGCTTTGCTCAGCGCCCACTGTACGCGTTCATCCATATCCGCCCGTGACAGCTTTTCAAACAGACGCACGCCAAAGGCGATGTTGTCATAAATGGACATCGGGAACGGCGTTGGCTTCTGAAACACCATGCCGACGCGCGCGCGTAAAAGCGCGATATCTTGATGCGAAGCCAGAATATTTTCACCGTCCAGCAGAATATCGCCTTCCGCCCGCTGTTCAGGATAGAGCGAATACATTTTATTGAACGTGCGCAGCAGCGTGGATTTACCACAGCCTGACGGACCGATAAAGGCGGTGACCTGGTTTTTGGCAATATCCAGATTAATGTTCTTCAGGGCATGGAACTTACCGTAATAGAAGTTCAGATTACGCACCTGGATTTTATCGGCAGAAGTCGTTGCCATACTCATTGCTCTTCTCTCATGTGCAGCGCCGCCAGAGCCGCGCCGTGAAAATTAGTGTTTGCCTTTCGCGAAGACAACCCGCGCGACGATATTTAACAGCAGCACGCACAGCGTGATGATCAGGACGCCCGCCCACGCCAGGTTTTGCCATTCGGCAAACGGGCTCATGGCGAATTTAAAGATCGTCACCGGCAGGTTGGCCAGCGGCTGCATCATGTCGGTGCTCCAGAACTGGTTCGACAGCGCGGTAAACAGCAGCGGCGCGGTTTCACCGGCAATGCGCGCGATCGCCAGCAGCACGCCAGTGATGATGCCGGATACCGAGGCCTTGAGGGTGATAGCGGAGATCATTTTCCACTTGGGCGTACCCAGCGCGTAGGCGGCTTCGCGCATACTGTCTGGCACCAGGCGCAGCATGTTTTCCGTGGTGCGAATCACAATCGGGATTTGCAACAGCGCCAATGCCACCACGCCAGCCCAGCCAGAGAAGTGCTGCATCTGTGCCACTACAATGGTGTACACGAACAGCCCGACGACGATGGAGGGCGCAGACAGCAGAATGTCGTTGATAAAGCGAATGACTTCCGCCAGCCAGTGCTTGCGGCCATACTCCGCCAGATAGATGCCCGCCAGAATACCCAGCGGCGTGCCAAAGAATGTGGACCAAAAAATCAATAAGCCGCTGCCCACCAGCGCGTTCGCGAGCCCGCCACCGGCCGTGTTGGGCGGCGGTGTAGACTCCGTAAACAGCGACCAGCTCAGGCCATCAATGCCTTTGGTCACGGTGGTGAACAGGATCCAAATGAGCCAGAACAGGCCAAACGCCATGGTAAGCATCGACAGCGTTAAGGCGATTTTATTTTTGGTGCTGCGGCGCGCCTGCATTTTGCGGCGCGACGCTTCCAGCTCGGCGCGGGCTGTCATTTCAATAGCTGTCATGAACGGGCTCCTTCACTCTTCGCCAGACGCAGGATCATCAGTTTTGAGATAGCCAGAACGATAAAGGTGATCACGAACAGAATCAGCCCCAACTCCATCAGCGCCGCCACGTGCACGCCCGACTCCGCTTCGGCAAATTCGTTGGCCAGCGCCGAGGTGATGCTGTTGCCTGGCATGTACAGCGATGGGCTGTCGAGTTGGTAGGTGTTACCGATGATAAAGGTCACGGCCATGGTTTCGCCCAGCGCGCGGCCCAGTCCGAGCATGACGCCACCAATCACCCCGTTTTTGGTAAAGGGCAACACGATGCGCCAAATCACTTCCCACGTGGTACAGCCGATACCGTACGCCGACTCTTTCATCATTACCGGGGTTTGCTCAAACACATCGCGCATCACCGAAGCGATATACGGGATGATCATGATAGCGAGGATAACGCCCGCTGCCAGAATACCGATGCCAAAGGCCGGGCCGGAGAACAGGGTGCCGACAATCGGGATGTTCGACAACACATCGCCCACCGGCGTCTGGAAGTACTCAGCAAACAGCGGAGCAAAAATAAACAGGCCCCACATGCCGTATACAATGCTGGGAATCGCCGCCAGCAGTTCAATGGCGGTACCAAGAGGACGACGCAACCAGCCTGGTGCCAGTTCCGTCAGAAACAGTGCGATGCCAAAGCTCACGGGCACAGCGATGATTAGCGCAATCAGCGAAGTGACGATCGTGCCGTAAATGGGCACCAGCGCGCCAAATTCCTCATTCGGCGCATCCCAGGTTTTGCTCCACAGGAAAGAAAAACCAAACTTCTGGATGCTTGGCCATGAGGAGAAAATCAGGGAGACGATAATGCCACCCATCAGCAATAACACGATCAGCGCAGAGAGTTTAACCAGTGCGCCGAAAATCATATCGCCTTGCTTACCGGGGGCTTTAAATGTCGGCTTAGTGGCAGCCATAGAATTCTCGATTCTCAGGGAAAATTCAGGGCGACCTGTGCGTCACCCGTGCATGCGGCCAGCCGAAGAGGCTGGCCGTGTCTAACGATTACTTGTAAAGCGCTTTGCCGCTGCTGTCTTTGATGTTGGCTTTCCAGGCTGCGCGGATCTGGGTTACCACGCTTTCCGGCAGCGTTGCGTAATCCAGCGCGTTAGCCGTTTTGCTGCCGCCTTTGTACGCCCAATCGAAGAACTTCAGCACTTCGCTGCCTTTCGCCGCGTTCGCCTGCTCTTTGTAAATCAGGATGAACGTGGTGGAGGTGATTGGCCAGGCGTCGTTGCCTTTCTGGAACGTCAGATCCTGGGCAAAGGATTTGCTCCAGTCTGCGCCTTTCGCCGCGTTAGAGAAGCTGGTTTCGCTAGGCGCGACCGGTTTGCCATCGGCATCCACCAGCTTGGTGTAAGTCAGGTTGTTCTGCTTGGCATAGGCATACTCAACGTAGCCGATGGAGCCGGGCAGACGCTGTACGAAGGCAGCGACGCCATCGTTACCTTTACCGCCCAGACCGGTTGGCCAGTTCACCGTGTTGCCTTTGCCAATTTTGCTGTTCCAGTCAGCGTTAACTTTTGACAGGTAGCTGGTGAACACGAACGAGGTGCCGGAACCGTCCGCGCGGCGCACCACGTTAATATTGGTGTCTGGCAGCTTCACGCCTGGGTTCAGCTTGACGATCGCCGGATCGTTCCACTTTTTGATGTTGCCCAGGTAAATGTCACCGACGGTTTTTCCGTCCAGCGTCAGCTCGCCGGATTTCACGCCCGGAATGTTAACGGCCAGCACAACGCCACCGATCACGGTAGGGAACTGGAACAGACCGTTTTTCTGCAGGTCTTCTTCTTTCATCGGCGCATCCGAGGCACCGAAATCAACAGTTTTGGCGATGATTTGCTTCACGCCGCCCGAGGAACCAATGCCCTGATAGTTAATTTTGCTACCGGTGGCTTGCTGGTATTCGGCTGCCCACTTGGCATAAACCGGCGCCGGGAACGTACCGCCTGCACCCGTCAGATCGGTGGCTGCAAAAGCAGATACCGCGCTTACAGCGACGGTGGCGGCAATGATTCGGGCTACGGTGCTACGCATCAGTGTCATATTCCCTCCAGGGGATTGAAATAATCAGGCTAAATGCCGTTTTAGTAGGAGTCAGTGATTGCTGCTGGAGGGAAAATAGGACAGTTTGATGACAGTGAAATGTACGTAATGTGACAGTTATATGACAGGCACAATGATTGGATTTTTTTATAAAACGCCTATCGAAAAGGAGAAGTTCGATGAAATTCATGAAGACGCTTTTGGTATGCAACGTCGTCGCGCTCTGCACGCTGACCAGCGCGTGGGCGGGTAACGAGCCGCAGGCGCGTCTGGACCCTTATTATCAAATGCCGGCCAATCTAGGCGCACTGGCCATATTGGACAGTAGAGGCGCGCTTAAGCAATCTTCTGTCACCACGGAAGACGTGAGAAAAATGAAAGACGACGTCGCACAGTTGCTCAGAATGCAGGAAAAACAGAATAATACGTTGGATCAGCTCTCACGAGAGCTAAGCAGAAAACAAGATGATATAAACAAGCTGCAACGGTCACTGGATGAGGCTAACCGCAGAATCGACAGTCAGCAGCGCGCACTTGATCAAGTAAGCAACCGAATTAAATAAAAGAAACGCGTGAATCCTTGCCGGGATTCACGCGTAAGAGACCTTACTCGACCGTGACCGATTTCGCCAGATTACGCGGCTGATCGACATCGGTGCCTTTAATTAAGGCAACGTGATAGGAGAGCAGCTGCAGCGGCACGGTATAGAAGATAGGCGCAATCACCTCCTCCACGTGCGGCAGCGAAATGATTTTCATGCCGTCGCTGTCGCTGAAGCCAGCATCGCGATCGGCAAACACATACAGCAAGCCGCCGCGCGCGCGCACCTCTTCGATGTTGGATTTCAGCTTCTCCAGCAGTTCGTTATTTGGCGCCACCACAATCACCGGCATATCGGCATCGATCAGCGCCAGCGGGCCGTGCTTAAGCTCGCCTGCCGCGTACGCTTCAGCATGGATATACGAGATCTCTTTCAGCTTCAGCGCCCCTTCCATGGCGATCGGGTATTGATCGCCCCGGCCAAGGAACAGCGCGTGATGCTTGTCAGAGAAGCCTTCTGCCAAGCTTTCAATCACTTTATCCTGCGCCAGCATCTGCTCAATACGGCTGGGCAGCGCCTGCAGCGCATGCACGATGTCATGCTCGGTTTCCGGTTGCATGCCGTGCAGTCGGCCCAATTTTGCCACCAGCATCAGCAGCACGGCTAACTGGGTGGTAAAGGCTTTGGTCGACGCAACGCCAATTTCGGTGCCCGCGCGGGTCATCAACGCCAGATCGGACTCACGCACCAGCGACGAACCCGCCACGTTGCATATCGCCAGCGAGCCGAGGTATCCCAGCTCTTTGGACAGGCGCAGCGCGGCCAGCGTATCCGCCGTTTCGCCCGACTGTGACAGGGTGATCAGCAGGCTGTTTTTACGCACTGCGGATTTGCGGTAGCGAAATTCCGACGCGATTTCGACGTCGCAAGGAAGGTTGGCCAGCGCTTCAAACCAGTAGCGTGCCACCATACCTGAGTTGTACGACGTGCCGCAGGCGATGATCTGCACATGCTCAACCTGACTCAGCAGCGCTTCGGCCTCGGCGCCCAGCTCGCTCAGGTCCACCTCGCCGTGATGAAAACGTCCGGTCAGGGTGTTTTTGATCGCATTAGGCTGTTCGTAAATCTCTTTCTGCATGTAATGGCGGTAGAGACCTTTGTCGCCCGCGTCATATTGCGCCGTGGATTCAATTTCGGCGCGCTTCATCGGGTTGCCTTCGCGGTCAAACACGGCCACTTCGCGGCGGGTGACTTCCGCGATATCGCCCTCTTCCAGATAGATAAAGCGGCGCGTCACCGGCAGCAGCGCCAGCTGGTCGGAGGCAATAAAGTTTTCCCCCACGCCGCGGCCAATCACCAGCGGACTGCCGGAGCGCGCGGCGATCAGCACGGCGGGATCGCGGCTGTCCATGATCACCATGCCGTAAGCGCCGCGCAGCTGCGGGATCACGCGCAGCACCACTTCACGCAGCGTGCCGCCCTGTTTTTGTTCCCAGTGCAACAGATGCGCGACCACTTCAGTGTCGGTTTCTGAGGCAAAACGGTAGCCGCGGGCGATCATCTGAGCGCGCAGCGGTTCGTGGTTCTCAATAATGCCGTTGTGCACGATGATGATGTGCTCAGAGATATGCGGGTGCGCATTGGCTTCTGAAGGCTCACCGTGTGTCGCCCAGCGCGTGTGGGCGATACCGGTGCCGCCAATCAACGGCTGCTGGTCGGCGGCGTCCGCCAGGTTTTGCACTTTGCCTACGCGGCGCAGGCGCGTCACGTGGCCCTGACGGTCAACTACTGCCAAACCGGCAGAGTCGTAACCGCGATACTCAAGACGACGCAAGCCTTCCAGCAGAATCTCTGCAATGTCACGCTGCGCTACTGCACCAACAATTCCACACATAATAATTTCCTGACTTCATGGCGTTCAGCCATTGCGTTGTCATGTGACCTGATAGCCGGCGAGGCCGGTTTCCCCGAGCCTTGTAGAGAGTGGGGATATTTTTATAGCACTGCTAACGGGCAGATCGTTGTCTGCCCTTAAAGGTTATTTTTTCTTCACAGGGCGCTGCCACCCGGCTTTTTGTATCTGCTCTTTGCGGTTGTAGATCAAATCGCCTGCTGTGACATCCTTCATCACCGTGGTACCTGCAGCGATCGTCGCTCCGGCGGCGACCGTGACGGGTGCGACCAGTTGCGTATCCGAGCCGACAAACACGTTATCGCCGATGATCGTTTTAAATTTGTTCGCACCGTCGTAGTTACAGGTGATGGTGCCCGCGCCAATATTCACATTTGCGCCAATTTCGGCATCGCCGAGGTAGGAGAGATGCCCGGCTTTCGACCCTTTGCCCAGCGACGCTTTTTTCATCTCAACAAAATTGCCGACGTGCGCCTGCTCTGCCAGCGCGCTGCCGGGACGCAGACGCGCAAACGGCCCGACCGTACAGGCGGCGGCCAACGAGGCATCCTCGATCACCGAGTAGGGACTGATTTCACAGTCATCGCCAATTACGCTGTTTTTAATGATGCAGCCTGCGCCGATTTTTACGCGGTCGCCGAAGGTCACATCGCCTTCAATGATGACGTTCGCGTCAATCTCTACGTCGCGGCCATGCTGTAGCGTACCGCGCAGATCAAAACGCGCCGGATCGCGCAGCATGACGCCAGCCAGCAGCAGCGACTCCGCCTGTTCCTGCTGCCAGGTACGTTCAAGGGTAGCCAGCTGCAGACGGTTATTCACGCCGTCGGTTTCACTGATGCGCGCCGGATGAACCGCGGTGATCGCACGGCCTTCGCGGTGTGCCATGGCAATGATGTCGGTAATGTAAAATTCGCCCTGCGCATTGTTGTTATCAAGCTGCGCCAGCCAGCGCTTCAGGTCGCCGCCGTTGGCGATCAGGATCCCTGTGTTGATTTCCTGGATGAGGCGTTGATCCGGCGAGGCGTCTTTCTGCTCAACAATACCGGTAATGGTGCCGTCTTCACGCACAATACGGCCATAGCCTGTGGGATCGTCGAGCACCACGGTCAGTAAGCCAATGCCACCCGCCGGTTTGGCTTCGCGCAGGCGCTGCAAGGTGCTTTGCGTGATGAGAGGGACATCGCCGTACAGCATCAGAATATCTTCGTCATCGGCAAAAAACGGCGCCGCCTGCTGCATGGCGTGTCCGGTGCCGAGCTGTTCAGACTGTAAGACCCAGTTAAGCGCGTTGTGTGCCAGCTTCTCTTTCAACTGCTCGCCGCCGTGTCCATAAACCAGATGAACCTGCTGCGCACCGAGGCCTTTCGCGGCATCAATCACGTGCTGAACCATGGGTTTACCTGCCAGCGTGTGCAGCACTTTTGGCAGATCGGAATACATACGGGTGCCCTTGCCAGCGGCTAAGATCACCACACTCATTGCACTTGTCGACATAACTATCCTGCTCAATTTAACTTTCGAAAGTTTAGGGTTTAGCCCTGAGATTACTACATTTTTTTCATGTCGAAATTAGCGGGCAAGCGGACGACGCATGCGGCGATGCGGGCATGTTTCAGCTAAAAAAAATGCCAGCCCGAGGGCTGGCATTTCGTGACGCATAAAGCCTGATTACATCGCTTTTTTAGTCAGCTCGATAACACGCAGTTTTGCGATAGCTTTCGCCAGTTCCGCAGAAGCCTGAGCGTAGTCCACGTCGCCGTGGCTGCTGTTCATGTGCTCTTCTGCCTTACGTTTCGCTTCCAGCGCGCGCGCTTCGTCGAGGTCTTCACCGCGGATAGCGGTGTCGGCCAGAACGGTCGTGCTGCCCGGCTGTACTTCCAGCACGCCGCCGGAGAGGTAAATGTACTCCTCGTCGCCGTGCTGTTTTACGATGCGAATCATACCAGGCTTGATGGCGGTCAGCAGCGGTGCGTGTCCGGGATGAATACCCAGCTCACCTTCGCTACCTGACACCTGGATACGCTGGACCAGACCGGAGAACATTTGCTGCTCCGCGCTGACCACGTCCAGATGAAAAGTCATAGCCATACTCTTCCTCCTGGGAAACCGTAATTACAGTTTCTTCGCTTTTTCTACCGCTTCTTCGATCGCGCCGACCATGTAGAACGCCTGCTCTGGCAGGTGGTCGAATTCGCCGTCCATGATGCCCTTGAAGCCACGAATGGTGTCTTTCAGGGTCACGTACTTGCCCGGAGAACCGGTGAAGACTTCAGCAACGAAGAACGGCTGAGACAGGAAGCGCTGAATCTTACGCGCACGTGCCACCAGCAGTTTGTCTTCTTCAGACAGCTCGTCCATACCGAGGATGGCGATGATGTCTTTCAGCTCCTGGTAACGCTGCAGCAGAGACTGCACGCCACGCGCAACGTCGTAGTGCTCCTGGCCCACGATGAGTGGATCCAGCTGACGGCTGGTGGAATCCAGCGGGTCAACCGCAGGGTAGATACCCAGAGAAGCGATCTGACGGCTCAGCGTAACAGTTGAGTCCAGGTGCGCAAAGGTGGTTGCTGGTGACGGGTCAGTCAAGTCATCCGCAGGAACGTAAACGGCCTGTACGGAGGTGATTGAACCGGTCTTGGTGGAGGTAATACGCTCCTGCAACACACCCATCTCTTCAGCCAGCGTTGGCTGGTAACCTACCGCAGACGGCATACGACCCAGCAGTGCTGATACTTCTGTACCGGCCAGGGTGTAACGATAGATGTTGTCGATGAACAGCAGAACGTCACGGCCTTCATCACGGAATTTTTCCGCCATGGTCAGACCGGTCAGTGCTACGCGCAGACGGTTACCCGGCGGCTCGTTCATCTGGCCATACACCAGCGCAACTTTATCGATAACGTTGGAATCCGTCATTTCGTGGTAGAAGTCGTTACCCTCACGAGTACGCTCACCCACGCCAGCGAAGACCGAATAACCTGAGTGCTCAGCCGCGATGTTACGGATCAGCTCCATCATGTTAACGGTTTTACCTACGCCCGCGCCGCCGAACAGGCCGACTTTACCGCCCTTGGCGAACGGACACATCAGGTCGATAACCTTGATGCCGGTCTCCAGCAGTTCCTGGGAGTTAGACTGATCTTCATAAGAAGGCGCTGCACGGTGAATAGAGGAAACCTCTACTGCGCTGCCGTCTTCTTCTTTCAGGTCGCCTTTCATGTCGATAGGCTCGCCCAGCACGTTCATGATACGGCCGAGGGTCGCTTTACCGACTGGAACCTGAATAGGTTTTTTCAGGTCAACCACTTCCAGGCCACGCTTCAGGCCATCAGAAGAACCCATGGCAATGGTACGCACCACGCCACCACCCAGCTGCTGCTGAACTTCCAGCACCAGACGAGCATCACCATTTTTAACCTCGAGAGCGCTGTATACCTGCGGTACCGCGTCCTGAGGGAATTCGACGTCAACTACGGCGCCGATAATCTGGACAATCTTTCCAGCTGCCATCTTGAATCCTCTACCTAATTCGTTTTTCCCGTCATATCTGACGTTACGACGATGTTGTTCGCGTTTTCAGCTGAATCGCTGCGTTTCGTCAGCGCTTCAGGGTTCGCTTACCTGCTGCCTTTTTGTAACGTCAGCTAATCAGGGAATGCCTGGTTAAACCGCGGAGGCTCCCGAGACGATCTCGGTAAGTTCCTGAGTGATGCTGGCCTGACGAGCCTTGTTGTAAACCAACTGCAGCTCTTTGATCAGGTTTCCGCCGTTGTCGGTTGCAGCTTTCATTGCCACCATACGTGCGGCCTGCTCACTGGCCAGGTTTTCCACCACACCCTGATAAACCTGCGATTCAACATAACGACGCAGCAGGGTATCCAGCAGCGCTTTTGGATCGGGTTCGTACAGGTAATCCCAGGTCTTCGCCTTCATCTCTTCTTCACCTTCCGCTGGCGGTAACGGCAGCAGTTGGGTAATGGTCGGAGTCTGAGACATGGTGTTATTAAATTTGTTGCTGACGATATACAGCTTGTCGATGCGGCCTTCATCGTAGGCCTGCAACATCACTTTTACCGGACCAATCAGGTCAGACAGTGCAGGCTTATCGCCCATACCGGTAACCTGGGCCACGACGTTGCCACCCACAGAGCCGAAGAATGAAACGCCTTTTGAACCGATAATGGCCAGATCGCTCTGTACGCCTTTATCTGCCCAGCCTTTCATTTCTGCCAGCAATTTTTTGAACAGGTTAATGTTCAAACCACCACAAAGCCCGCGGTCAGTCGAAACGACCAGGTAGCCGACGCGCTTAACGTCGCGCTCATCCAGGTAAGGGTGCTTGTATTCCAGATTTCCTAAGGCAAGGTGACCAATCACTTTGCGCATGGTATCTGCATACGGACGGCTGGCCGCCATGCGTTCCTGCGTTTTACGCATTTTGGAGGCGGCGACCATTTCCATCGCTTTAGTGATCTTCTGCGTATTTTTTACGCTTCCAATCTTGGTACGTATTTCTTTTGCGCCGGCCATTAGCTTCTCCTCAAAGCCTTGCGGCCTGCCTTTTCAGACAAGCCGCCAGACATTACCAGGACTGGGTTGCTTTAAACGTTTCGAGGAGGCTTTTCAGCTTCGCTTCGATGTCGTTGTTGTAGTTACCCGCCTGGTTGATTTCAGCCATCAGCTCAGCGTGGTCGCGGTCAGCGAACGCCAGCAGTGCGGCTTCGAAGCTGCCGATTTTCGCCAGTTCAACGTCGTTCAGGAAGCCGCGCTCAGCAGCAAACAGTACCAGACCCTGTTGAGCAACAGACATCGGTGCATACTGTTTCTGTTTCAGC
This sequence comes from uncultured Pantoea sp., assembly GCA_913778495.1. GTDB lineage: Bacteria > Pseudomonadota > Gammaproteobacteria > Enterobacterales > Enterobacteriaceae > Pantoea. The sequence goes on along the minus strand of CAJYVD010000026.1, from coordinate 1,276 downwards.
AGCTCGGTTACTTTCTGACCGTGGCTCAGCTGTTTACGGGTTGCATCATCCAGATCGGAAGCGAACTGAGAGAACGCAGCCAGTTCACGATACTGTGCCAGCGCGGTACGGATACCACCGGACAGTTTCTTGATGATCTTGGTCTGTGCAGCACCACCCACGCGGGATACAGAGATACCGGGGTTAACAGCTGGACGAATACCGGAGTTGAACAGGTTAGATTCCAGGAAGATCTGACCATCAGTAATCGAAATTACGTTGGTCGGAACGAACGCAGAAACGTCACCCGCCTGAGTTTCAATGATCGGCAGCGCGGTCAGTGAACCGGTTTTACCTTTTACTTCACCGTTAGTGAAGCGCTCAACGTAGTCAGCGCTAACGCGTGATGCGCGCTCCAGCAGGCGAGAGTGGAGATAGAACACGTCGCCAGGGAAAGCTTCACGACCTGGTGGACGGCGCAGCAGCAGTGAAATCTGACGGTAAGCAACAGCCTGCTTAGACAGGTCATCGTATACGATCAGGGCATCTTCACCGCGGTCACGGAAGTACTCACCCATTGCGCAACCTGCATAAGGTGCCAGGTATTGCAGTGCAGCAGATTCTGACGCAGAAGCCACAACGACGATGGTGTTAGCCAGCGCACCGTGCTCTTCCAGCTTACGTACCACGTTGGAAATGGTTGACGCTTTCTGACCAATCGCCACGTAGACACATTTAATGCCTGAGTCGCGCTGGTTGATGATGGCGTCAATAGCCATTGCGGTTTTACCGGTCTGACGGTCACCGATGATCAGCTCACGCTGGCCACGGCCGATTGGAATCATCGCATCGACAGATTTGTAGCCGGTCTGTACAGGCTGGTCGACTGATTGACGATCGATAACGCCCGGAGCAATCACTTCAACTGGCGAGAAGCCATCGTTGTCGATAGCGCCTTTGCCGTCAATCGGTGCACCCAGCGTGTTGACCACGCGGCCCAGCAGGCCACGACCAACCGGTACTTCAAGGATACGACCGGTGCACTTAACCTTCATGCCTTCGGCAAGGTCAGCGTACGGGCCCATAACCACCGCACCAACCGAGTCACGCTCGAGGTTCAGTGCGATAGCGTAACGGTTACCCGGCAGGGCAATCATCTCACCCTGCATGACATCGGCCAGGCCGTGTACGCGGATGATACCGTCACTTACAGAAACAATAGTACCTTCGTTGTGAGCTTCACTCACGACATTGAACTGAGCAATGCGCTGCTTGATCAGTTCGCTGATTTCGGTGG
>CAJYVD010000025.1 GCA_913778495.1 uncultured Pantoea sp. | reverse complement strand
CTAGCCAAATGGCACGTTATTTCCGTCGTCGCAAGTTCTGCCGTTTCACCGCGGAAGGCGTTCAAGAGATCGATTATAAAGATATCGCAACGCTGAAAAACTACATCACTGAAAGCGGCAAGATTGTTCCAAGCCGTATCACTGGTACTCGTGCTAAATACCAGCGTCAGCTGGCTCGTGCTATCAAGCGCGCGCGTTACCTGTCTCTGCTGCCATACACTGATCGTCATCAGTAATTGGCAACTGTCCATTAACGACTTTAAGAGGATAAGGTAATGCAAGTTATTCTGCTTGATAAAGTAGCAAACCTGGGCGGTCTGGGTGATCAGGTTAACGTTAAAGCGGGCTACGCTCGTAACTTCCTGGTTCCACAGGGCAAAGCTGTTCCTGCTACCAAGAAAAACGTTGAGTTCTTCGAAGCGCGCCGCGCAGAACTGGAAGCCAAACTGGCTGACGTTCTGGCCGCTGCTAACGCACGTGCTGAGAAAATCAACGCACTGGGCACCGTAACCATCGCGTCTAAATCAGGCGACGAAGGTAAGCTGTTCGGTTCCATCGGTACCCGCGACATCGCTGACGCTGTGACTGCAGCTGGCGTTGACGTGGCGAAAAGTGAAGTACGTCTGCCTAACGGCGTGCTGCGCACCACCGGTGAGCACGAAGTTGACTTCCAGGTACACAGCGAAGTCTTCGCTAAACTGGTTGTGAATGTTGTTGCTGAGTAATTTTACTCCGTGATGCGAAAACGCCGGCCCTGTGCCGGCGTTTTTGTTTTTGGCGCTTACTGCGCGCGGATAAAGGTCCCGTCAGATTGACGCGTAAACAGCACCGGACCGTTGCTGCCCTCTACGGTTAAACCCGTCACCACACCCTGCGCATTTTGCCTGATTTTTACCTGCTGCCCGCTCTGTAACGCGCTCAGCGGTTGGCCATCGCCCTCGACGCGCGCCATCGCGAACACATCATTCACCGGGAGATTATTGTCACGAAACAGCTGCGCCAGCGTTTGCCCTGACGCGACGGTGTAGGTGCGCCATTCGCCCTGCGCATCGTTTTGTGTGGGTGTAGTTTGCCGCTGTGGCTGCGCGTTGTCGTAAATTTCCGCCTGCAGCGGTACCGATTTGTTCTCACGCTCGGCAGGCTGTTCAACCGGATACTGCGGCGTACTGGTCGGCCAGAGAAACGCCAGTAGCACGACCAATAGCGCAATCACGATACCGCGGCGATGGAACGCAGGCAGCGGGTCCATCCAGCGTACGTCATCCAGCAAATGCCAGACGCGGTGCAGTGCAGCGGGCGTGCGGGAAGGGGTGTCAGAAGCCATGCGTGAATCCTCCTCGCTGGCGCTGCTGCGGCGCAATGACGGCAGCCAGCGTTGCAGCCTTGATAACGTAAACGTGCGCGTTGCGCGCGTCCTGCGGCGTTGTGGGGCGATTTGGCCCATGTATTCTCTCTTTTTATATTACAGCTATAGTATGGGCAATGCGGGCGTAACGTGCTTGCCAGCCTTGAAAAATCAGACCTGCGTATTGTTTCGTGTTACCGCTGAAATGTCATCTCTGGCGCAGCAGATTTTACGCCAGCGCCCTGCGCTGTTATGCTGCCGTTTCATTTTTTTCCCCGGGATTAAGGAATCACCATGACGACCCCTTCATTTGACAGCGTCGAATCACAAGCAAGTTACGGTATTGGTTTACAGGTTGGCCAGCAGCTGCAGGAATCTGGACTGCAGGGTTTGCAGCCAGAAGCGCTGCTCGCGGGCCTGCGCGACGCGCTGGAAGGGAACTCACCGGCGGTACCGGTTGACGTGGTTCATCGCGCGCTGCGTGAAGTGCACGAACGTGCAGAAGGTGTGCGCCGTGAACGTGTTGAAGCCATGGCGGTAGAAGGACAAAAATTCCTCGAGCAGAATGCGCAGCGCGAAGGCGTAAGCAGCACCGAGTCAGGCCTGCAATTCAGCGTCATCACCCAAGGAGACGGCCCGATCCCTTCACGTCAGGATCGCGTACGCGTGCATTACACCGGTAAGCTGATCGACGGTACCGTGTTCGACAGCTCTGTCGCGCGCGGCGAACCGGCTGAATTCCCAGTAAGCGGTGTGATCGCGGGCTGGATCGAAGCACTGACTCTGATGCCCGTTGGCTCCAAGTGGGAACTGGCGATCCCGCACAATCTCGCGTACGGCGAGCGCGGCGCAGGCGCATCCATTCCGCCGTTCAGCACGCTGGTGTTTGAAGTCGAACTGCTGGAAATTCTCTAAGCATCTCTGATGGAAAAGGGGCGCACTGCGCCCCTTTTTTATTGCGATTTACTGACCTTTCTTCTGTAAATCCACCTGCCAAACGGCAAAACCGATATCATCGCTGCCGCGCGGCGTCATGGGATAGTCCGCGTGCTGCCGAATAAACTGCGTGGCTTTTTCACCGGGTGCGGTTTCAAAACGGATATCCAACGGCGTGTCGCTGTGGATCGGCGCCAGACGCCAGTTATGATCCACCTGCGGCTTCACTTCTCCCTGCGCTTTGCTCTGTTCGCTAATGTAGGCGGCGACGATAGCGCGGTTTTCATCTGGTGACGCAAAGGCCACGTATTGATCGCCGGTGCCGGCGAATTTGCCGCCGTAAGCCCGGTAGTTGTTGGTGGCCACCAGGAAAGTCGCGTGGGGATCGATCGGCTTGCCCTGCCAGCGCAGATCGGTGATGCGCGACGCGCCAGGGTTAATCAGTTTGCACTCGCCATCGTAGCGCGCCGGTTGCGTGACATCGATCTGATAGTCCACGCCGTCGATCACATCAAAGTTGTAAGTGCGAAAATCCCAGTTGATCAGCGATTGCGGCTGGCGTTGACGCGGATCGATCTGGTTAAACTGCGCCGCCGAGCACTCCAGCCACTCTTTAACCTGCGCGCCGCTGACTTTCATCACCACCAGCGTATTGGGATACAGATAGAGATCGGCGGCGTTACGGAAGGTCAGTGCGCCTTTTTCCACTTCGGTGTAGCTGGCCGGATCGTTTTTGCGCCCGCCCACTTTAAAGGGCGCGGCGGCGGAGAGCACCGGCAGGCGTGCCAGATCGGGATCGCCCTGGATAAAGTGCTCAACGTAGGCGCGCTGCGCGTTATTGACGATCTGCACCGTGGGATCATCCTGCACCAGCGCGAGGTAGCTGTACATGACATCGGCGGATTTACCGATAGGCTTGGCGACAAATTCGCGCGTGGCGCGGTGATCCTGCTGCAGCACTTGCACCAGCTGCGCATCTTCAGCCGCCAGCGACTTCTTGGCCTGTGCATCGTAAATCGGCCTTGCCTGTGCGCTGCCCTGCGTGACCTGCCACTGCCCGCCCGCGTTGCTCAACGCCAGATCGACAATGCCAAGATGGTCGCCCCACATGCCCGGCATCACGGCGGGAATGCCATTGAGCGTTCCCTTAGCAATATCCGCGCCCTGAATCGCAGCAAATTCTTTGCTGGGGAACACGGCGTGCGCATGGCCAAACATGATGGCATTGATGCCGGGCACTTGGCTGAGGTAATAAACCGAGTTTTCAGCCATCGCGTGATAAGGCTCGCTGCTCAACCCGGAGTGCGGAATAGCGATGATTATTTCAGCACCTTTTGCGCGCATTTCCGGCACATAGCGCTTCGCTGTTTCCGTGATGTCATCAACGCGCACTTTGCCCTGCAAATTGTTGCGATCCCACACCATAATCTGCGGCGGAACAAAGCCGATATAGCCAATTTTTAACCGATGCGGCTGTCCGTCTCGGTCAACCACGCGGGTTTCTTTAATCAAATAGGGGGTAAACAGCGGTTTTCCGCTTTTTTCATCGATAATGTTGGCGTTAACGTACGGAAAACGCGCTCCGCTCAGGGCTTTTTGCAGATAGGGCAAACCGTAATTAAATTCGTGATTGCCGAGGTTGCCCACGTCATAGTCCAGCGTGTTAAGCGCCTTGTAGACCGGGTGGATCTCGCCTGCTTTCAATCCTTTTGCCGCCATGTAGTCGCCCAGCGGACTGCCCTGAATCAGGTCACCGTTATCCACCAGCACGCTGTTTTTCACTTCTGCGCGCGCCTGTTTAATCAGCGTCGCGGTGCGCACCAGGCCAAACTTCTCGGTTGGCGTGTCTTTGTAATAATCGAAATCCATCATATTGCTGTGCAGGTCGGTGGTTTCGAGAATGCGTAAATCCACCGTTGCCGCTTGCACGGTGGCCGTGGTGATGCACAGCGCCAGTAATGACATGCCCGCTTTGAACATGAAGTGCTCCTTGTATGTCGATGAGCCTCTCAAAATAATGTAAAACGATGACGAATGATTATTTCAATTTGTGATGCGTCTCGAAATTTTGCACCTGTACTGCGTGTCACCCCCCGCGGTGTGCAATTCCGCCTTGCGCCATAGCCGATGGCGCCGATCTATGATATTGATAACCCAATACTATTCATGGCGAACGCGGCCCTTGTCGGCTGCCAAAGCCCAACTGCTAAACTTGCTCATGATGTCTGTCAGGCAGAATCAGCAAAAAGAGGTGAAGTATGTTAGAGAAGATTTGCCAGCTCGCGCGGGAAGCGGGCGAGGCCATTATGCAAGTCTACACGAGCGCGCAGCCCGTTGATGTGACGCGTAAGTCTGATGATTCCCCCGTCACCGCCGCCGATCTCGCCGCGCACAAAGTGATTGTCGAGGGGCTGCAGGCGTTGACGCCCGACATCCCAGTGCTATCGGAAGAGGATCCCCCTGCCTGGGCGGTCCGCCAGCAGTGGCAGACATACTGGCTGGTCGATCCGCTGGACGGCACCAAAGAGTTTATTAAACGCAACGGCGAGTTCACGGTGAATATTGCGCTGATTGAAGCGGGCAAACCGGTGCTGGGCGTGGTCTACGCGCCGGTGATTGATGTGATGTACTCCGCCGCTGAAGGGAAAGCCTGGAAAGAAGAGGGCGGGCACACAGCGCAGATTCACGTACGCGAAGCGCACCCACCGTTGGTGGTGGTCAGCCGTACCCATGCCGCGAAAAATGACGAATTACAGGAGTATTTGTCGCAGCTGGGTGAGCATCAAACCACGGCGATTGGCTCGTCACTGAAGTTTTGCCTGGTGGCAGAAGGTAAAGCGCAGCTCTATCCGCGCTTTGGGCCAACCAGCATCTGGGATACTGCCGCAGGCCACGCCGTGGCGGTAGCAGCAGGCGGCCATGTCCGTGACTGGCAGGGGCGCGACCTGGATTACACGCCGCGTGAATCCCTGATCAATCCCGGCTTCCGGGTGTCCATCTTCTAATAAAAAACGGGAGGCATCGCCTCCCGTTTTTTATTGCTGCAGCAGCTGATGAATCAGGGCCATTGCCTGTGTTACTTCATCCTGCGTCAGCGGACCATCTTTGGCATAGCGCACGTGGCCCGTTTTATCTAACACCACGATAGCGGAGCCGCCTTTCTTAAGTTGCCAGGCGTTACGCGCGCTGCCGTTGCTATCAATAATAAACTGCGACCACGGATACTGTTTCTTGTTGCTCTCAATACTGCTGCGCACAAACATCCCGGTGCCGGGGATGGCGTCATCGGTGTTCACCACCGTGGTGGTTTGATAGCGATCGTGCGGCAGCTGCGCGGCTTTGATGGCTTCAATCAGCGCGGCATTCTGCTCTTTGGCAGACGAGCGGCCTGCGATATGCAAAATCACGCGCACCTTGCCGCTCAACTGCGCGCTGTTCCAGGGGCGGTAGCTGAACGAATCCTTCTGATAGATCAGCTCACCTTTGTCATTAATGCCCACCGGCGGCACCCGTTCGCCTTGCTTAAACGCCTGCGCTGATGCCACAACCGGCACCAGCAGTGCCAGTGCTAACCATGAATGTGCTAAACGCATATCCTTCTCCTTGGTGATCCGACCAGTTGTTCATGTTTCTGCAATATTAGGCGCGGATGATGCGCATGTCGCGATGAATTGGTCGCTTTGCAACTGATGCCACAATTTCGCCGCGATATCGGCTTTATACTGATTTTAAGGACTCATATAACAGAGTGTTCTGTAATGATGTGTCAATTCAGTAAAAAATTCACCTTTTCGGAACATGCGCAACAAATGATGTTCTATATTTATGCCTCATTTGCGCTTCAAGGGCTCGTACCGAATTTGGCAACGGCGAAGCGTATTCCATCTTTCAGGAGTTAGACAGCATGAAAATCTTCCAGCGATATAATCCGCTGCAAATCGCGAAATATGTAAAAACGTTGTTTAAAGGAAGACTCTACATTAAAGATGTAGGCGCGTTTGAATTTGACTACGGCAAGGTATTGCTGCCGCGCGTCAAAGATAAGCAGCATTTGTCTGCCATGTCCGAAATTAATCGACAAGTGCTTCGTTTACAGACGCACAACTGAGACAAAGGGCGCCAGAGGCGCCCTTGTTGATCCTGCCGTATAAGGCAGCGTTGTTCAGCCCATCCGTCCGCTATTCCGCATCCGTCTCGCTTTTCGTCACGTTTAACATCGCCGGGCGTTCGTCAATACGCGTCACCAGGAGCTGGTCGATGCGATAGCTGTCGATGTCCACCACCTCAAATTTATACCCGGAGAACTTCACAAAGTCGGTGCGTTTGGGAATCTTGCGCAGCATATACATCATAAAGCCGCCAATGGTTTCATAGTTGCCCGACTGAGGAAACTCGTCGATATCCAACACGCGCATCACGTCGTCAATCGGCGTGCCGCCCTCCACCAGCCACGAGTTTTCATCGCGGGCAACAATCTGTTCTTCCAGCCCCTGGCCGACCAAATCGCCCATCAGCGTGGTCATCACGTCATTCAGCGTGATAATACCGACCACCAGCGCGTATTCGTTCATGATCACCGCGAAATCTTCGCCTGCGGTTTTAAAACTCTCCAGCGCCTCAGAAAGTGTGAGCGTGTCCGGCACGATCAGCGCCGAGCGGATCTGCACGCCGCTGTTGAGCGCCATGCTTTGATTGCCCAGCACGCGCAGCAGCAGCTCTTTGGAATCCACATAGCCCACGATGTGGTCGATATCGCCGCTGCACACCAGAAACTTCGAGTGGGGATGCTCGGCAATTTTGCTTTTCAGGCTGACTTCATCTTCATGCAAATCGAACCAGACGATGTTCTCGCGGGACGTCATGGAGGAGGGCACCGTACGCGACTCAAGCTCGAACACGTTTTCAATCAGCTCGTGCTCCTGCTTGCGCAGCACGCCAGCCAGTGCGCCTGCTTCTACTACCGCATAGATATCGTCTGAGGTGATGTCATCTTTGCGCACCATCGGCAGCTTGAAGATACGGAAGAACACGTTGGCGAGCCCGTTGAACAGCCATACCAGCGGACGGAACACCAGCAGGCAGAAGCGCATCGGATTAATGATACGCAGCGCTACGGCTTCTGGGGCGATCATGCCCACGCGCTTGGGCGTCAGGTCAGCAAACAAAATGAACAGGCTGGTGACGACGGTGAAAGAGCAAATAAAGCTCAGCTGCTCGGCTAACTCCGGTGCCATAAAGCGCCGGAACAGGCTGCTAAAGGCGGGCGAAAACGCGGCGTCGCCCACGATACCGCCCAGAATAGCCACCGCATTCAGGCCAATTTGCACCACGGTGAAGAACATGCCGGGCTGCTCCTGCATTTTCAACACGCGTTGCGCATTGATGTTGCCTTCATCGGCCAGCAGTTTGAGTTTGATCTTGCGGGCCGCGGCCAGCGAGATCTCGGAGAGTGAAAAGAAAGAACTGATCACGATCAGTAAAAGGATGACAAGTAAGCTATCGAGCATAGAAGGTCCGTTGAGTTAATCACTTGTCATTTTTGGCCTGGGCAGCGGAGCGCGGCGTAGCGCCGTGGCTCAGCAGTGAAGCAGGCTATCCGTGCCAAAAATGTCTGCGCCAATTCGACACGTTCACGCTAACGTCGGGGCAGAGATGAAGGCAGGCCTGTGCCTGCCAGGCGCTGATTATAGCAGCAGCGCTTATCATGCCGCCAGAGGCGCAGAGGGCGGGTTAAGAATTGTCTGATCTCGTGGCTGCGAGCGCGTAACCGCCGCTTCGCAGTTGTATCAGTCGACGCATTTACCGACAATAGCGCACGATTTGCCTTAAATGCCGCGTTGGCGCTGCCGCTATGAGTGACAGCAGCTATGCTGATGGGTAAGCGAGGGGTGGTGCGCCCCTTTTCACCAGAATGAACGTCCCTGCGGAATAGGGGCGGCAAAATAACAGGAGTGAGCGTGCCGCGATTTCACCTTTATTGTTTGGCTGGCTTATTGCTTGCCGTGCCCGCTGTCGAGGCTGCGAAAGTGCGCTTGCAGCTTGAAGGGCTAACCGGGGAACTGGAGAAAAACGCCCGCGCGAGTTTGTCTACCATTGCCAGCGATGAAGTCTCTAATGATGGGCGTTTTCAGGCGCGCGTAGACGATGCGATCAAACAGGGGCTGCGCGCCTTAGGGTATTACGAACCGACGATTGTTTTTGTCTCTCGCCCCGCGCCGCCACAGGGAGGGCGTCCGGTGCTGATTGCCCGCGTAACGCCAGGTGAACCCGTAAAAATCGGCGGCAGTTCCATTGTGATAGAGGGAGAGGCAAAACGCGATCCTGACTATCAAGACTGGGTTAAACAGGGCAGGCCCAAGGTAGGCAGCCAGCTCAATCACGGACAGTACGATAAATTCAAGAAAGGCTTTTCTAACCTCGCGCTGCGTAACGGTTATTTCGACGGCGATTTCAAAAAGAGTCAGCTTGGCGTCTCTGTTGAGCGTCGGCTCGCCTTTTGGGATATCGACTATGACAGTGGCCCACGCTATCGCTTTGGCGACGTCACGTTTCAAGGATCGCAGATCGACGAAGCCTACCTGAAAAATCTTGTGCCTTTTAAGCAGGGCGACTACTACAGCTCGCGCGATCTCGCCGAGCTTAACCGCCGCTTGTCCGCAACCGGCTGGTTCAATTCAGTGGTGGTGGCGCCGGAGTTTGACAAGGGGCGTAAAACCAAAGTATTGCCGCTGAATGCGGCCGTCTCACCGCGCGTGGAGAACACCATTGAAACCGGCGTCGGCTACTCAACGGATGTGGGACCGCGGCTCAAAGGTACCTGGAAAAAACCGTGGGTCAACAGCAGCGGACACAGCTTTACCGCCAGCGCCTACGTTTCCGCTCCGGAACAGCAGCTGGACTTTAGCTATAAAGTGCCGCTGCTGAAAAGTCCGCTGGAGCAGTATTACACCTTCTCGGGCGGCTTGAAGCGCACCGATCTCAACGACACCAAAGCCGACACCACCACGCTGGGCCTGTCGCGCAACTGGGACAGCAGCTCCGGCTGGCAGCGTGCGGTCAATCTCAAATGGAGCCTCGACCACTTTACCCAAGGCAACGTGACCAATACCACGATGCTGCTTTATCCCGGCCTGAGCCTGAACCGTACCCGTTCACGCGGCGGCCTGATGCCGACGTGGGGCGATTCGCAGCGCTATTCGGTGGATGTCTCCGATACCACGTGGGGCTCAGACGTCGACTTCCTGATTCTTCAGGCGCAAAACGTCTGGATCCGCATGATTGGCGATAAAAACCGCTTTGTGGCGCGCGGCACGCTGGGCTGGATCGAAACCAATGACTTTGACAAAGTCCCGCCGGACTTGCGCTTTTTCGCGGGCGGCGATCGCAGCATTCGCGGCTACAAGTACAAAGGCATTTCCCCCCGCGACAGCGACGGCAAACTTACCGGTGCGTCAAAAATGGCTACCGGCTCGCTGGAATACCAGTACAACGTGAGCGGGAAATGGTGGGGCGCGGTATTTGTGGACAGTGGCGAAGCGGTAAACGACATCAAGCAAAGCAACGTCAAAACCGGCGCCGGTATCGGCGTGCGCTGGGCCTCTCCGGTGGGGCCGATCAAACTGGATATCGCACGGCCAATCGGCGACGACAAGGAGCACGGGTTGCAATTTTATGTGGGACTGGGGCCTGAACTATGAAGCTGTGGAAAAAGGTCCTGATAGGATTCGGCGCGTTTTTATTGGTGCTGTTCGCCAGCATCGCTTTTCTGGTGGGCACCACCCCCGGCTTACACCTGCTGCTGAAGGGCGCCGATCGCTGGGTGCCCGGTCTCTCGCTGACCAAGGTCGAGGGCGGCTGGCGTGACCTGACGCTGAGCGGCGTAAAATATGACATGCCCGGCGTCAGCGTGAACGCTGGACGTTTACATCTGGCGCTCAACCTCAATTGCCTGCTGCACTCCTCGGTGTGCGTGGACGATCTGGCGCTGCAGGATGTTAGCGTGGTGGTGGACAGCAAAAAGATGGCGCCTGCCGCCAACCCACCGCCGGAAGAAGAGAGCGGTCCGCTCAATCTCAGCACGCCTTATCCGATCACGTTGAATAAGGTGGGTCTGCACAATATCTCGGTGAAAGTCGACGATACCGCCATTTCGCTGCTGGATTTCACCTCCGGTCTGCACTGGCAAGCACGCGCGCTGACGCTCACGCCTACCCATATTCAAAGCTTGCTCATCGCGCTGCCCAAAGCGGCAAAAGTGGCTGATGAGCAGGTGGTGCAGCCTAAAGTGCAGCAGCCGCAGTCCGGTGAAAAGCCGCTGGGCGAAACGCTGCAAGCCCTGTTTGCCAAACCGTTGCTGCCTGCGATGCCTGATTTTCAGCTGCCGCTGGATATCACCGTAGAGCAGCTGCTGGGTGAACAGCTGCGCGTCACCGGCGACACCGATCTCATTCTTACACGCCTGCTGGTCAAAGCCCGCACGGCCGATCGCCATCTCCAGCTTGAGACCTTCGACGTAGAGTCGCCGCAGGGGCAGGTGAATGCCAGCGGCGAAGCGAGACTGGCGGATAACTGGCCGGTGAACTTTACCCTCAACGGCGCGCTGAATGTCGATCCGATCAAAGGCGAAAAGATTGCGTTGAAGCTGGGCGGCGCTCTGCGCGACGCGCTGACGCTCGGCGTGAATCTGTCGGGGCCGGTGCGCGCGCAGTTGGATGCCAGCGCGCAGCCCGCGGTTGCCGGTCTGCCGCTGTCGCTGCAGTTAACCAGCCCGCAGCTGCGCTGGCCGCTGAGCGGCCCGACGCAGTACCAGGCAGACAATCTGGATTATCAGTTTAAAGGCAAAGCCACCGACTACGTAATGTCACTGCGCACCGCCGTTAAGGGACAAGACGTACCGCCAGCGACCGTCACGCTGGATGGCAAAGGGAACGTGCAGCAGTTTGCGCTGGATAAACTGCGAATCGCGGCGCTGCAGGGCACTATTGACCTCACCGCGCTGCTGGACTGGAGCAAGGCGATCAGCTGGCGCAGCGAACTGACGCTCACCGGCATCAATACCGCCAAACAGTATCCCGACTGGCCCGCGAAGCTCGACGGGAAAATCAGCACGCGCGGCAGCCTGTACGGTGGCAGCTGGCAGTTGAGCGTGCCGCAGCTGGCGCTGAAGGGTAACGTCAAGCAGAACGCGGTCAGCGCCAGCGGTTCGCTCACCGGCAACAGCTATAACCAGTGGAAAATTCCGGCGCTCAACCTTGCGCTGGGCCGTAATCATCTGGATGTAAAGGGCGAGCTGGGTGACGCGCTGGATCTCGATGCCACGCTGGATGCACCGCAGCTTAACAACGCGCTGCCAGGTTTGGGCGGGGTGGCAAAAGGCAGTATCAAGGCGCGCGGGACGCTACAAGCGCCGCAGCTGCTGGCCGATCTCACCGCCAGCGGGCTGCGCTGGCAGCAGCTACAAATCCGCCGCGTCTCGCTGCAGGGGGATGTGAAATCCAGCGAGCAAATTGCCGGCAAGCTGAAGCTCAACGTCGAGCAACTGCAGCAGGATGCGCTGAAAATCAGCACGCTAACGCTGAACGCGGACGGCAACGAAAAGCAGCATCAGCTCAAGCTCAACGTACAGGGCGAGCCGGTTTCCGGTCAGCTGGCGCTGAACGGCAGCTTTGATCGCCAGACGCAGCGTTGGCAGGGCACGCTTAACAACACGCGTTTCGACACGCCGGTGGGCGAGTGGCGCCTGACCCGCGCGATGGCGATCGACTACCTCAACAGCAAGCAGACCGCGACGCTGGGTCCGCACTGTTGGCAGAACCCGAACGCACAGCTGTGCGTGCCCGAGCCGATTGAAGCCGGTGCCAGCGGCCACGCGCACGTGGTGCTCAACCGCTTCGATCTGGCCATGCTCAAGCCTTTCCTCACCGATGCGACGCAGCTGCGCGGCGTCTTTACGGGCGATGCGCGGGTAAACTGGACCGCCGATGGCGCGTTGCCGACCGCCAGCGTGGCGCTCAAGGGCAGCGGCGTGAAAGTGCAGCAGAATGTACAGGGCAATCTGTTACCGGTGGCCTTTGACAAGCTGAACCTGAATGCTGCGCTGCGTGAAGGACGCGCGCAGCTCGACTGGCTGATCCACATCGTTAATAACGGTCAGCTGAGCGGCAATGTGCAGATCGCCGACCCGCAAACGCGTCGCCAGCTGTCCGGCAACGTGAGTATCAGCAATCTGTCGCTGGCGATGTTTAACCCGGCGCTGATGCAAGGCGAGAAGGTGAAAGGGATGCTGAACAGCAACCTGCGCCTCGGCGGTTCGCTCCAGCAGCCGCAGATCTTTGGGCAACTGGGGCTGCGTGATGTCGGGGTTGATGCCAGCTTTATGCCGGTGGATCTGACTTCGGCTAACCTCAATATGGTGTTCAACGGCATGCGCTCCACGCTGAACGGGGCGATTCAGACTGCGAAAGGCAATCTGAGCCTGGGCGGCGATGCCGACTGGAGCCAGCTTGATAACTGGCGTGCACGCGTCACGGCGCAGGGCAGCCGCATTCGCGTCACCGTGCCGCCGATGGTGCGCATGGATGTGTCGCCGGATCTGGTGTTTGAGGCCACGCCAGCGGCGTTTAATCTCGACGGCAAGGTCGATATTCCGTGGGCGCGCATCACGGTGCAGGAAGTGCCGGCGAGCGCCACCGGTGTTTCATCCGACGAAGTGATGCTGGATGAAAATCTCAAACCGATTAAACCGAAGACCGCGGCGATCCCGATCAACAGCAACCTGGTGATCCACGTCGGCAACGATGTGCGCCTGTCAGCGTTTGGTCTTAAAGCTAAGCTCAACGGCGATCTCAAGGTGGTGCAGGACAAAACCGGGCTGGGATTAAACGGACAAATCAATATTCCTTCCGGACGCTTCCACGCGTATGGTCAGGATCTGATTGTACGTAAAGGCGAATTGCAGTTTGCCGGTCCGCCGGATCAGCCGTATGTGAACCTGGAAGCGATCCGCAACCCAGAGGCCACTGAGAACGACGTCACCGCCGGTCTGCGCGTCACGGGCCTGGCGGATGAGCCCAAAGTCGAAGTGTTCTCCGACCCTGCGATGTCGCAGCAGGAGGCGCTCTCTTATCTGCTGCGTGGCCAGGGATTGAGTAGCGACGGCGACAATAACGCCTTAACCTCCGCGCTGGTGGGCTTAGGGGTTGCACAAAGTGGGCAGGTTGTGGGTAAAATCGGCGAGACGTTCGGCGTCAGTAACCTCGCGCTTGATACCACCGGCGTTGGCGACAGCCAGCAGGTGCAGGTGAGCGGCTATGTGTTGCCGGGTCTACAAGTAAAATACGGTGTTGGCATTTTTGATTCACTGGCGACGTTAACATTGCGTTATCGCCTGATGCCCAAACTCTATTTGGAAGCCGTGTCCGGTCTCGATCAGGCACTGGATTTGCTCTATCAGTTTGAGTTTTAGCAATGCGAATAATTGTCTACGGCAGTTTACGGCGCAAACAGGGAAACAGTCATTGGATGACAAATGCGCAGTGGCTCGGTGACCACCAGATTGACGGGTTCGATCTCTACAATCTGGGGCATTATCCGGGCGTGGTAGCGGGTACAGGCACGGTCTATTGCGAGGTTTATCGCATTGACGCCAGTACGCTCGCTGAACTTGATGCCTTGCGCTGCAAGAATGGCGAATACAAACGCCAGCTTACCCAGACGCCTTATGGCAGCGCGTGGCTTTACGTCTATCAGCGGTCTATTACCGGGCGCGATCGTATCGCCAGCGGTGACTGGCTGAAGCGCGACGATAACCAAGAGGCATAAACAAAAACACCGTCCAATGGACGGTGTTTTTTTTATTTCATGCGCAGGCGCAGATTACTTCTTTTGAGCGCGCTCGAAAGAGGAGATGATCTCTGCTTTGGCGGCTTCAGCGTTATCCCAGCCGTCCACTTTCACCCATTTGCCTTTTTCCAGATCTTTGTAGTGCTCAAAGAAGTGGGTGATCTGTGCTTTCAGCAGCTCTGGCAGGTCGTTCACATCTTTGATGTGATCGTACTCTTTGCTCAGTTTGGTGTGCGGAACCGCAACCAGTTTGGCGTCTTCGCCAGACTCGTCGGTCATTTTCAGCACGCCAACGGGACGGCAGCGGATCACCGAGCCAGGCTCCAGCGGATACGGGGTTGGCACCAGCACATCAACCGGGTCACCATCCAGTGACAGCGTGTGGTTGATGTAGCCGTAGTTGCACGGATAGAACATGGCGGTAGACATAAAACGGTCTACAAACAGGGCGCCAGACTCTTTGTCTACTTCATATTTGATCGGATCGGCATTGGCCGGGATCTCAATGATAACGTAGATATCTTCTGGCAGATCTTTACCTGCAGGCACCTGGTTCAAACTCATCTGGCTTTCCTTCATTAGTCGTAAGTTGAGTGACGGCTATTATAGCCAACTGACTCTGAAAGTATGCCCCCTTTTTGGCCTTTCAGAATGCTCCAAGCGCCTATTTCGCGGTGACAAACAGCGAGACGATCCCGGCGGCAATCAAGGGCCCAACCGGCACGCCGCGGAAGAAAGCCACGCCAATCACCGTGCCAATCAGCAGTCCACCAATCACGGAAGGCTGGACGCTCATAAAACTGACGCCGCGTCCGCCCAGCCAGGCGACAAAGACGCCCACGCCAATCGCCACCAGCGACTGCCAGTTGGCAAACGACTTCAGCAGCGACGAGGCTGGCAGCGTACCGCTCGCCAGCGGAGCCATTACCGCGACGGTCAGGATAATAATGCCCACCTGAATCCCCTGTTTCTCAACAAAGGGAAAAAACTGCGCCAGCGGCGTGAGCTTGATCGCCAGCAGGATCAAAATCGAAATGGTCACGGCGCTGTTATGCACAAAATAACTCAGTGCGGCCAGGCAGATAAGAATGAGCGTGGAGGCATAAGCTGCCATATTTTCTCCCAAAATAATGTGCGTGCTGATAATGATCAGCGCTAAGCGATTTTCACGCCCTCATTTATCAACAATCGTCGGGGTTGGCGCAACTGCCTTTGTTAAGGGATTGCAGCATCAATGCCTGATTGCGCACCAAACTCACGCCCTGATCGCCGAGCGAGAGCGCCGCCATCGTGCCCTGAGACTGGGTAAAATAGCTGCGCGTGGCGGTGAGCCAGCTATCGCGGTAGGCCAGCCAGGCGCGCTGGGCGCTGCGCAATTGCGCTTTAGGCTCACCGGTAAGCCGGGCCATCGCCTGCGTGTATTGTCGATTCATTTCGCCGTCCCATGCCTTATTCGCCTGGCTGTAGCACTGTGACAGCGCCAGGGTGCTGACTTCCGTCTTCAGGCACTGCGCCAGCTGCTGGTCGATGGGATGAGACGGCGCAGCCCGCGCGGTGCCGCTGCTGATTAACGCGATAAGCAAAAGCCCTTTTTTCATGGTGATATTCCTTGTAATGGTGTGGATGAAGCCTGAGTGCGGATGACACGCCAGCAATTGTCACCCCAATGATTGTTCACTGCAGATAAAGTTTATGCGGTCCGCTGCCGATAATCTCACCGTTTTAGGGCCAACGGGATTCTGCCTTTTATCAAGCACACGGGTGATTAACATGATTAAAGAACTATCGATAAAAAATGGCATACGCGGTTTGCTGTTTTTTATGACGCTGCTGCTGCTGTCGGTCAGTCTGATGGGGATCTATGCCATCAACGCGGGCAATGAATCACTGCAGGCGATCAACCGCATTCAGGCGGTAGAGCTGAATAAACTGTATCAAAGTCGCTCAGAGCTGATGCGCGCCCGCGCCAACGCCGCGCTGGCGGTGCGGAAAATTGAAATTGGCCTGCTGGACGACGGCGCGAAGGTCACTAAGCAGGCGCAGGCGGCGGTAGATAGCTCACACGCTTTCTTCAAAGGCTTTGTGGAGGCCGGTACGGTCACCGAGAAAGGTAAAGCCTTGGCGAAAGACATCGTCTCGACCTACACCACCTACGACAAAGAGGGCATCGCGCCCATGATGTCGGCGCTGCAAAAGCAATATACTGACGAATATTATCAGGTGCTGGAAGGCAATCAGTCGCAGCTGGCCGCCAACTACTCGAAGGCGGTGAACGCGTTCAGTCAGTACGCCGATCAGGTCACCGCCGAGCGCATGCAGCAGGCGGCAGACAATGAACTCAAGATGAAAGTGCTGATTGGCATCGCCATGGTGCTGACGTTGCTGATCATCGTGCTGTCGTGGCAGCTGCTGCGCCGTTTGTTTATTGAACCGCTCAATCACGCCATCGTGCATCTGGAGCAGATTGCCGCGGGCGATTTGTCGCAGCCGCTGCCCGAAGCCGGTAAAAATGAGATTGGTCGTCTGAACGACGCGCTGGCGAACATGCAGCTGTCGCTGCGTCAGTCGGTGAGCCAGGTGCGCGAAGCCAGCCTGCAAATTGACATCGGCAGCCGCGAACTGGCGGCCGGTACGGTGAACCTGTCGCAGCGTACCGAAGCGTCCGCGGCCTCGCTGGAACAAACGGCGGCCAGCATGGAACAGCTGACCGCCACCGTGCGCATGAACGCCAGTAACGCCCAACAGGCCGATCAGCTGGCCAGCAACGTCTCCCAGAGCGCCGATCGCGGTGCCGAGGTGGTGGGATACGTGATGGAAAAAATGCAGGAGATCACCCACAGCGCCAACCGCATTGGCGATATCCTCAGCGTGATTGACGGCATTGCGTTTCAAACCAATATCCTGGCACTGAACGCGTCGGTGGAAGCGGCGCGCGCCGGTGAGCAGGGGCGCGGCTTTGCCGTGGTCGCCAACGAAGTGCGCACGCTGGCTGGACGCAGCGCCACCGCCGCCAAAGAGATCCGCGAACTGATTAGCGAGTCGCAGTCGCGGGTGAAAGAGGGCAGCGATATGGCGACGCGGGCTGGCGAAACCATGGATGAAATCGCCGGAGAGGTTACGCGTGTGACCTCGCTGATCAAAGAGATCGCCGTGGCGTCGCAGGAGCAGAGCCGCGGCATTGAGCAGGTGAATACCGCCGTGACGCAAATGGATGAGGCCGCTCAGCAGAACGCCGCGCTGGTGGAAGAGGCCAGCGCCGCCACCCAGTCGCTGGAAGCGCAGTCGCAGCAGCTGCAGGCCTCAATGGCGCAGTTCCGCGTGGCAAGCGCGTAAAAAAAAGCCCGCATGCGCGGGCTTTTTTCATTCTTCACGACATTAAGCGTGGCTGTCCGGGTATTCGCGGATGAAGCGCTCAACGTCGTCCACCATGGCTTCGTTGCCGCAGAAGAACGGGCAGCGCTGGTGCAGCGTTTCAGGCTGGATATCCAGAATGCGATTGGCACCGTCGCTGGCTTTGCCGCCAGCCTGCTCGGCCAGGAAGGCCATCGGATTGCACTCATACAGCAGACGCAGCTTGCCTTTCGGATGGCTGGCCGTGCTGGGATAAAGGTAGATTCCGCCTTTCAGCAGGTTGCGGTGGAAATCCGCCACCAGCGAACCGATGTAGCGCGAGGTGTAAGGACGGCGCGTGGCGGCATCCTCTTCCTGACAGAACTTGAGGTATTTTTTCACGCCCTGCGGGAAGCGAATGTAGTTGCCTTCGTTGATGGAGTAGGTATAGCCCTGCTCCGGGAAGGTCATGCGCTCGTGGCTCAGGCAGAAGACGCCGAGCGACGGATCGTAGGTGAACGCATGAACGCCGACGCCGGTGGTGTAGACCATCATGGTCGAGGAGCCGTAGACCACATAGCCTGCTGCCACTTGCTTGTGGCCCGGCTGCATGAAATCTGCTTCGGTGATCGGCGTGCCGGGTTCACTGACGCGATGATAAATAGAGAAAATGGTCCCCACGGAGACGTTAACGTCGATGTTTGACGATCCGTCCAGCGGATCCATCAACACCACATAGCGACCGTTCTCTGATCCTTCAAAGATAACGAATTCGTCTTCTTCTTCCGAGGCAATGCCCGCTACCACACCACGCGCTTTCAGGGCCGCTTTGAGCTTTTCGTTAGCGAAAAGATCCAGCTTCATCTGCTGCTCACCCTGCACGTTCTCTACGCCGCTGGCACCGAGAATATCCACTAAGCCCGCTTTGTTGATATCGCGGTGGATAATTTTGGCACCCAGTTTGATGGAGGAAATCAGCGCCGTCAGTTCACCTGTGGCGTGTGGAAAGTCGTGTTGCTTCTCGACGATGAATTCGCCTAACGTTTTCATAACACATTCCCTGAATCTACGGTGGAGTGGTAGCCGTGGTCACACGCTACCCACATGTGAGCGCAGTTTAGCCGATTGAACTTTAAAAACCATAGTCCTAATCCGTTTCTTCCCACTCGGCTCAAGGTTACACTGTGCGCCGAACTTTTGAGTGATAGGTCTCTTTATGCGTATTCACATCCTTGGGATTTGCGGCACCTTTATGGGCGGGCTGGCCATGCTGGCCCGCTCGCTGGGACACGAAGTAACCGGTTCAGATGCCAACGTCTACCCGCCGATGAGCACGCTGCTTGAACAGCAAGGTATTGAATTAACAGAAGGTTATGAGGCAAGCCAGCTTGAACCTGCGCCGGACTTAGTGATCATTGGCAACGCCATGACGCGCGGCAATCCCTGCGTTGAAGCGGTACTGGAACGTAACATTCCTTACCTGTCTGGCCCGCAGTGGCTGCACGATTTCGTGCTGCGCGACCGCTGGGTCGTGGCGGTCGCGGGCACCCACGGTAAAACCACCACCGCCGGCATGGCAGCGTGGATTTTAGAGGCCTGCGGGCTGGAGCCGGGCTTTATTATCGGGGGCGTACCGGGCAACTTCGACGTGTCGGCAAAATTAGGAAAAAGCCCATTCTTCGTGATCGAAGCCGATGAGTACGACAGCGCCTTCTTCGATAAGCGATCCAAGTTTGTGCACTACTGCCCGCGCACGCTGATCCTCAATAATCTGGAGTTCGATCACGCGGACATCTTTGACGATCTGCGCGCCATCCAGAAGCAGTTCCACCATCTGATCCGCATCGTGCCCGGTCAGGGAAAAATTTTGCTGCCGGAACACGATCCCCATCTGCGTCAGGTAATGGCGATGGGCTGCTGGAGCGAGCAGGAGACGGTAGGTGATAACGGCCAGTGGCAGGCGAAAAAAGTGACGCCGGATGCCTCCCATTGGGAAGTGTGGCTGGCGGGTGAAAAAGTCGCCGAGGTGAACTGGGGCCTGGTGGGCGAGCACAACATGCACAATGGCCTGATGGCGATTGCGGCGGCGCGTCACGTTGGCGTGAAGCCCGAGGATGCCGGTGAGGCGCTGAGCCGCTTCATCAATGCCCGCCGTCGCCTGGAGCTGCGCGGCGAGGTGAACGCCATCAAGGTGTATGACGACTTTGCGCATCACCCGACGGCCATTCACGCCACGCTGGCGGCGCTGCGCAGCAAAGTCGGAGGCACGGCGCGCATTCTGGCGGTGCTCGAACCGCGCTCCAATACCATGAAGATGGGCGTCAGCAAAAACGATCTGGCGCCCTCGCTGGGCCGCGCCGATGAAGTGTTCCTGTTCCAACCGCACCACATTCCGTGGCAGGTTTCAGATGTGGCCGAGGCGTGCATGCAGCCTGCGCACTGGAGCGCCGATATTGATGCGTTGGTCGAGATGGTGGCGAAAGCGGCCCAGCCGGGCGACTCGATTCTGGTGATGAGCAACGGCGGCTTCGGCGGCATTCACCAAAAGCTGCTGGATCGCTTAGGGAAGTGAGAAAAGGGCGTCCGTTTGGACGCCCTTCGCGCGATCAGGCTTCGGCCAGTTCGCGTAAATACTGAAAGATCTGACGCGCAGACTTAGGCGGCTTATTGGCTGCTTTTTCTTTTTGCGCGTTGCGGATCATGCTGCGCAGCTGCTGGCGATCGGCGTGCGGATAGAGGTTAAGTACTTCCGCTACCGCGTCATCGCCGTTTTCCACTAAGCGATCGCGCAGCTGTTCCAATTTATGGAACAGCGCCACCTGCTGGTTATGGCGATTTTTCAGCTTATCCAGCGCCTGGCGAATCGGCTCCTCGTCGCGCTGACGCAGCATCTTACCAATCAGCTGAAGCTGACGGCGACGACCTTCCATTTTAATGCGCTGCGCCAGTTCGATCGCGGTGCGCAGATCTTCATCCAGCGGGATTTTGTCGAGGGAATTTTTTCCCAGTTCTACCAGCTCGGCACCCAGGCGTTTAAGCTCTTCGGCATCGCGCTTAATTTCACTTTTACTGACCCAAATAATCTCTTCTTCTTCATCTTCTTGATTATCAGGCACATCGTCGAGCCAGTCATCGGGCTGCTTGGTCATCTTTTGGCTCCCTAAAAAAAGAGGCTAATCCTACCAGTTTATCGGGTGACTGCGAAATTGTTCTCTGAGTCTGATAGACTCAATGCATTCATACTTAAGATTAGACGGCAGGTCGATGAACGTATCTACTCAGGTTGCAGAACAACGTAAAGTGTTGGAACAGGCTGTCGCGCAGGCGCTGGAGTTGGCCAAAACGGCCACTGACGGCGCCGAAGTGGCGGTGACCAAAACCACCGGCATTGGCGTGAGCACCCGCTACGGCGAAGTGGAAAATGTCGAATTCAACAGCGATGGTGCGCTGGGTATCACCGTTTATCATCAGAATCGCAAAGGCAGCGCTTCTTCGACCGATCTCAGCCCAGAGGCGATCAAACGCACCGTGCAGGCGGCGATCGACATCGCGCGCTACACCTCAGCCGATCCTTTCGCCGCGCCGGCGGATCGCGAACTGCTGGCGTTCGACGCGCCGGATCTCGATCTCTATCATCCGTGGGAGATCGACGCCGATCGCGCCATTGAGCTCGCTGCGCAGGCCGAGGAGGCCGCGTTAAAAGCCGACAAGCGCATCACCAATACCGAAGGCGGCAGTTTTAACAGTCACGTTGGCATCAAAGTCTTTGGCAACAGCCACGGTATGCTGCAGAGCTACTGCTCCAGCCGCCACTCGCTGTCGAGCTGCGTTATCGCTGAGCAGGATGGCAACATGGAACGCGATTACGCCTACACCATGGCGCGCGCGTTTAACGAATTACACAGCCCGGAATGGGTGGGCAGCGAGTGCGCACGCCGCGTGCTGGCGCGCCTGGCGCCGCGTAAACTTCCTACCATGAAAGCGCCGGTGCTGTTTGCCCCTGAAGTGGCGACCGGCCTGTTCGGCCACCTGGTAGGCATGATCAGCGGCAGCAGCGTGTACCGCAAATCCACCTTTTTGTTGGATGCCCTTGGGAAACAGATTCTGCCGGATTGGCTCACCATTTCAGAGCAGCCGCATCTGCTGAAAGGCCTTGCGTCTACGCCATTCGACAGCGAAGGTGTGCGCACGGAAGCACGTGACATTATTAAAGATGGCGTGCTGCAAACTTGGCTGTTAACCAGCTATTCGGCGCGCAAGCTTGGCCTGAAAAGCACCGGCCATGCGGGCGGCATCCACAACTGGCGTATCGCGGGCCAGGGCTACAGCTTCGACGATCTCATTAAGCAAATGGATCGCGGCCTGGTAGTGACAGAAATGATGGGGTCCAGCATCAGCGCCATGACCGGCGATTACTCGCGCGGTGCGGCGGGCTTCTGGGTCGAGAATGGCGAAATTCAGTATCCGGTGAGTGAAATCACCATTGCCGGCAACCTCAAAGAGATGTGGCGTAACATCGTCACCGTGGGCGACGATATCGAAACCCGCAGCAATATCCAGTGCGGTTCCGTGCTGCTGCCGGAGATGAAAATCGCCGGGCAATAAGCGCCTTTTCAGTAAGCAGCCTGCGGGCTGCTTTTTTTTGCCCTGCGTTCACCCTTTTGGCCCAAGAGCCGTTTGCCGGGCCAGACAAACGTCAAAAAATTGTTAAAACCACGTTGTTTCCCTCTGCCGTTTTGCTTGCTTTCCCGCTACTCTGTGGGAAGCCTTAACCCACAACAATTAAAAGGACAGACCAATGCGTAAGCATGTGATTGCAATGTTATCCCTCGCGCTGTTCGCAGGCAGTACGGCTGCGTATGCCGCTGACTTAGAAAAAGACATGGACACCCTGAAAGATGGGCTGAGCGTCGTGAAGAAAACCTCCGATGCCAAAGAGATGCAAACGGCGCTCGGTAAAATGCGCGCTGCAGCGGAAGATGCGAAAAAATCTACGCCGGACAAGCTGGAAGGCCAGCCTGCTGACAGCGCGCAGGTGAAGGACTACCACGCCGGTTTGGATTCGCTGATTGCGCAGATCGACAAAGTTGATCAGCTGGCAAAAGCCAACAAGCTGGACGAAGCCAAAACCGAAGCGAAGAAACTGGAAGAGATTCGCAACGTTAACCATAAGAAATTCCGCTAATACGTCAGGTCAGCCTCCGGGCTGGCCTGCTTATCGCCCCGCCACACGCACGTATCGCCGCTTTTCCCTCGCCAGATTGCACGACGCATTCTCTTTTTAACGCCTGATTGCACAAGGTGCGCACCTTGCGATCTTACGCACGCGCGCGCCTGAGATTTCCACTTCAAGGTGGAAAAGATGCGTCTCCACAGCGCGCGGCGGAAAGCGTACTTTCCGGTTATGGCGAAACGTCGGGCAATGTCCGCTGTAACAGGAGTTTAGGGTGAGGAGTGAAGCTGTCCCGCTGCCCCAGAATACGCCGGAAGCGCTTGAGACGCTGACGGAGAAAGCACTGCATCAGATCGCGGCGATCTATGCTGCGCATCAGATCTATCCCGACGCCGTTCAGCAGCAGATGCTGGCGTCGCACGTTCGGGCCATGGCGGTGCGATCCCTAACCGGAGAGGCGCTCCCGGAGGTAGAGGCCGATCTGTTTGACGAGATCGCCCCTAACTCGCTGGCGCTGGCGCAGCAGATTGTGGATCTGTTCGGCAATTTGCCGGTGGAAGAAGCCTGGCTGCTGTCGGTGCATATCGAAGTGGCAAAAACCAACCAAGCATAGCGAGGAGAACAATATGGTCACGGTGGTCATTGGCGATCGTTTGGGTAAAGGGCAGAAAGTCGCGGCTGGCATTGAAAAAGCGGGTGGACGGGCGGTCGTGGTGCCCGGCGTTGCGGCAGACATGAAGTTAGGTGACGTGATGAAAGCCGAGAACGCGGATTTTGGCATCTCGTTTTGCGGCAGCGGCGGTGCGGGCGCGATTACCGCGCAGAACAAATATGGCTACAAAGCCAAACACGGTATGCGCTCTATTGAGGAAGGCGTCACTGCCATCAATGAAGGCGCGACGGTGCTCGGCTTCGGCTTTATGGATAAAGAGGAGCTGGGTGAGCGCCTGGTGCAGGCTTGGGCAAAAAAACACGGCAGCTAAGTATGAAACAGCATTATGAAACCCAGGTCAGCGTGGCGGGCAGCGGTGATACCAAGGCCAAAGCCTTTGCCGATGCGCTAAGCCAGGTTCAGCAGCAGGTGCTGCGCAGCAGCCAGCAAATTCTGCTGCGCATTGAACCGCAGGATGTGCGCATCGTGCGTGCGCACGAAGCGGTACGCACAGAGCGATTTCTGTTTTTCTTCCTGCCGCGCGTCAAGCGGCTCTATCGCGTGGAGCTGGCGATCACCGTCAGCGTGACGGCTATCGATACCGAGCAGGTGACCTTTACCGCCAGCGCCTGATGGCCGCTGCGGCGCCGATCGGCAGCACGCGGTCATGTTGTTCACGGCGTTCAGTTCCTGCCGCAGACCGGGCCTGCCGGGCACGAAAAATGACAACAACAATCAAGGGCCAACATCATGTTTTTCATCATTTTGTTTAAGTCGTTAATCATCGGTGGGCTGGTCGGCGTGGGCGTAGGCGCGGGGGCTGCGCGTATGTTCCACGCGCCGGTCACGCAGGGCATGGGCGCATTCCGCACCTTGGGCGAACTCAATGCCTGCGAAGGCGATCCGGCTTCTCACTTCTCCTTCGGTCTCGGCTTTTTCTTTAACGCCTGGGCGTCGTCTGTGGCGGCGGGATCGTTTACCCAGGATGTCGATCACCGCATTCTGCCGAACTGGGGCGCTGCGGCGCTGATGGTGAAAAACCGCAATCTGGCGGACACGTTGCATAACCCAAAACGCATGGCGCTGGCGTGCGGCATCATCGGTGCCATCGTGGTGGCCTTTCTGAACAGTACCGCCTCTGCGGTGCCGGCGGCGCTGCAGGTCACGGCAGTGAAAGTGCTGGTACCCGCTGCGAACCTGCTGGTGAACACCGTGATGCCGGTGATTTTCTGGCTGGCAGCCATTGATGCCGGCAAAAAATCGGGCTTTTGGGCGACGATTTTTGGCGGCCTCGCCCAGCTGATCATGGGCAATGCGGTACCGGGCCTGGTGCTGGGCATTCTGATTGGCAAAGGGGTTGAAGAGAGCGGCTGGAACCGCGTCACCGCCGTGATGATGACGGCAATTGTGCTGCTATTTGTTTTGAGCGGCTTCTTCCGCGGCTTTGACATGAAGCTGCTGCAGTCCTTCCAGCTGGGGATCCCGGGCTGGCTCGATGCCATACACAACAGCCTGAGCGGCAAATAAGGAGCCTGTTATGCACAACGATAAACCCCACGCTGGCTTTTGGTACGCCGACTGGTCTTTCCCGCTGTTTGTCGGGCTGCTCTCTTCCGGCGTGTTCGCCGGCACGCACATGTATTACCTCTATGGCATTGGCGCCTTCAATGAGGTGGCGTTTGTTTCCATGCTGCGTGCCGGTATCGAAACCGGTACCTACGGCGCGGTGGCCGCGTTTGGCGCCAGCTTTCTGTTTGCACGCATTATTGAAGGATCGCTGGTGGGCATTCTGGATATTGGCGGGGCGATTCAAACCGGCGTCGGGCTGGGCGTGCCCGCGCTCCTGCTGGGCGCGGGCATGGTATTTCCGGTGGCGAATTTTGCCGCCTCGCTGGCAACCGGTCTGGTGATTGGCGTAGCGATTGGCTATGTGATTATCCTCGCGCGTAAGTTCACCATCAATCAGAGCGACTCGACCTACGGTGCCGACGTCATGATGGGGGCCGGTAATGCCTCCGGCCGCTTTCTGGGGCCGTTGATTATTTTGTCGGCGATGGCGGCGTCGATCCCCATCGGGCTGGGTTCGCTGGCGGGCGCGCTGCTGTTCTATCTCTGGAACAAGCCAATTACCGGCGGCGCGATCCTCGGTGCCATGGTGCTGGGCGCCTTTTTCCCGGTATCGCTTTAAGGTCATGGGCTCGCAAGGAGAAAGCATGTTCGATGTGATATTACGCCGCGCCCGGCTGTGCGATGAACGACAGCTGGATATCGCCCTGCTGAACGGCAAAATCGCCGCCGTGGGCGAGGTGCAGGGCACGGCGCGGCTGGAGCGCGATCTGGCCGGACGCTGTTACGTTAGCGCTGGCTGGATCGACAGCCATGTGCACTGCTATCCCCGCTCGCCGATTTACCACGATGCGCCCGATGCCGTGGGGATCGCGCAGGGCGTAACCACGGTGGTGGATGCGGGCAGCACCGGTGCCGACCAGATCGACGACTTCTATCAGCTCACGCGCAGCGCCGCCACCGACGTGCGTGCGCTGCTCAACATCGCGCGCACCGGCATCGTCACGCAGCAAGAGCTTGCTGATATGGCGCAGATTGACGGCGACGCGGTGGTGCAGGCGGTGCAGCGCCATCCGGCGTTTATTATTGGCCTGAAAGCACGCATGAGCAGCAGCGTGGTCGGTGACAATGGTATCGCACCGCTGATACACGCCAAGGCGATGCAGCAGGCGGTGGGCGGCTTGCCGCTGATGGTGCACATCGGTAACGCACCGCCAACGCTGGACGCCATCGCCGAGCACTTAACCGCAGGCGACATCATCACCCACTGCTTTAACGGCAAACCCAATCGCCTGTTATCGCCGCAGGGTGAACTGAAGGCCTCGGTACAACAGGCGCTTGCGCGCGGCGTCCGGCTGGACGTGGGGCACGGCAGCGCCAGTTTCAGTTTCGCTGTCGCGCGCCAAGCCATTGCCCTCGGCATCCTGCCGGACACCATTAGCTCGGATATCTACTGCCGTAACCGGCTGAACGGCCCGGTACGCAGCCTCGCGCACGTGATGTCGAAATTCCTTCACCTCGGCATGACGCTGCCGCAGGTGATCGCCTGCGTGACCGCGCATGCGGCGGCAGCGCTGCGTTTATCCACTAAGGGCCAGCTAGAGCCCGGCTTTGACGCCGATTTGACGCTGTTTCGCGTTAACGAGGCGACGCATCCGTTTGTGGATGCCGAGGGCGAACAGGTCTTGGGCCAGCAACATCTGCAGCCGCTGGCCGCGATCGTCGCGGGCCAGTGGCATTTGACTGAGGAAGGAAAAGCCAATCATGTCTTCGATTTATGAAAAGTATGGCCTCAAGCGGGTCATTAACGCGTCGGGTCGTATGACCGTGCTGGGCGTGTCCACGCCTGCCGCCAGCGTGGTGGATACCGTGTGCTACGGTCTGAATCACTATTTTGAAATGTCCGACTTGGTGAATAAAACCGGCGCGTATATCGCCTCACTGCTGGAGGTGGACAACGCGGTGGTGGTGTCCTGCGCCTCATCGGGCCTGGCACAGTCGGTGGCGGCGGTGATTGTGAAAGACGATGACTGGCTGTTGGAAAACCTGCACGCCGCCCCGCTGAGCGTCGCGCACGATATCGTGGTGCCCAAGGGTCACAACGTCAACTATGGGGTGCCGGTGGGCACCATGGTGGCGCTGGGCGGCGGACGCCTTATCGAGGCGGGGTACAGTAACGAGTGCTCCCCAGCACAGCTGGCTGCGGCCATCACGCCCACCACCGCGGCGCTGCTTTACGTGAAATCCCATCACTGTGTGCAAAAAAGCCACCTGAGCGTCGCGCAGGCGGCGGAAGTGGCGCGTGCGCACGGCGTGCCGTTGATTGTCGATGCCGCCGCAGAAGAGGATCTCCACAGCTATTACCGCGCGGGGGCCGATCTGGTGATCTACAGTGGCGCAAAGGCCCTTGAAGGCCCCACCAGCGGGCTGGTGATCGGCCGCAGGCAGTATGTTGAATGGGTCAAACGGCAAAATCGCGGCATTGGCCGCGCCATGAAAGTGGGTAAAGAGGGCATTCTGGGGCTGACGCAGGCGATTGAAGATTACCTGCGCCAGCCGAAAACCACCGGTGCGGAGATGGTGGCGAAAATGACGCCGTTTATCGAGAACCTGAATACGCTGCGCGGCGTGAGCGCGCGCGTGGTCTGGGACGCCGCCGGACGCGATATCGCCCGCGCGGAAATCACGTTCGACCAGGACGCTATCGGCACATCCACCGCAGAGCTGGTGCAGGCGCTACAGCACGGCGACACCGCCATCTATTTTCGCGGTTACAAGGCCAATGAAGGCATGATTGAAGCCGATGTCCGCAGCGTCAGTGCCGCGCAGCTGCACACCATTTTTACCGCTATCCAGCACCTGCTGGGAGAGGAGACCCGCGCATGACGCTGACGCCAAATTTCTATCAGGACCGTCTCTGCCTTAACGTGCTGGCAGGATCAAAGCAAAATGCCGCCGACATCTGGCAGGCGGCCGAAGGGCACGTGCTGGTGGGCGTGCTATCAAAAAACTATGCCTCCAGCGAGGCGGCCATTGCCGACATGCGCGACTATGCGGCACGTATTGATAATGCGCTCTCAGTGGGGCTGGGTGCCGGCGATCCTAATCAGTCGGCCATGGTCAGCGAGATTGCGGCCGCGCTTCAGCCGCAGCACGTGAACCAGGTGTTTACCGGCGTGGCCACCACGCGGGCGCGGCTTGGGCAGCCACTCACCGTGGTGAATGGCTTGGTGTCCCCCACCGGCACGCCCGGTCGGGTGAAAATCTCTACCGGCCCGCGCAGTTCAAAAGGCGTTGACGCTATCGTGCCGATCGCAAGTGCGATTGCGCTGCTGCAAGACATGGGCGGCAGCTCGCTGAAGTATTTTCCCATGGGCGGTCTGAGCGCGGTGGCGGAGTACCGGGCAGTGGCGGAAGCGTGTGCGCGATACGATTTTTGGCTGGAGCCGACCGGCGGTATCGATCTCGGGAATTTCGCTGACATTGTGCGCATTGCGCTGGAGGCCGGCGTGAGCAAAGTCATCCCCCACGTTTACAGCGCCATTATCGACAGCGCCAGCGGCGAAACGCGCGTTGACGACGTGCGCCAGCTTCTGGCAACGTGCAAAAGTCTGTTGTAATCCACCCACCACAGGTGAAGCTCCGTGAGATTTCCCCATCAGCGTCTGGCGCAGCTGTTTAACGCGCTGCAAAACGAAACGCTGCCGCAGGATGAGCTGGCGCGCCGCTTTTCCGTCTCTACGCGCACGGTGCGCGCGGATATCACCGCGCTGAATGCGCTGCTGGTTGAGCATGGCGCACAGTTTGTGCTGGCGCGCGGTGCGGGCTACCGCATGCGCATTGATGACGCCGCGCGTTTTAGCCGCCTGCAGCAGGAGCGCGCGGCGCCGCTGCGGGTGCCGCGCAGTTCGCCGGAGCGCGTACGCTATCTGCTGACGCGTTTTCTCACCGCGGCCTGGTCGCTGAAACTGGAGGATCTGTCAGAAGAGTGGTTTGTCAGTCGCGCCACGCTGCAAAGCGATATGGCTGAGGTGCGCGAATGGTTGAGTCGTTACGATCTGCACATTGAAACCAAACCGCGCTACGGCATGAAGCTGTTTGGTCGCGAGTCGGCGATTCGCACCTGTCTGACGGACTTGCTGTGGCAGATCGATCAGGAGACGCCGGACAGCCCGCTGCTGACGGTTGAAGTGCTGCACCCCGGCATTCTGACGCAGCTCGAACCGCTGTTGCATCAGTGCGTGAGCCAGCACGCTATTCGCCTGAGCGATGAGGGGGAGCGCTACCTGCAACTGTATTGCGCCGTGGCTGTGCGCCGCATCAGCGAAGGTTTCCCGCTGAGCGATCCGGGCGTTGAGGAGGTGAGTACGCCCGTGCGCGACGCGGCGCGCCAGCTGGTGACGCAACTGCATCCGCTAACGGGGAAACCCATCTCGCAGGCCGAGCAGAACTGGCTGGGTCTGCACATCGCGGCGCGGCAAATTCAGGCGCTGACGCCGGATAACATCAACGCCGATGACGCCGATGCCCTGGTGGATTACCTGCTGAACTACATCAACACGCACTATAACTACCGTTTGCAGCAGGACGAGCAGCTGCGCGCCGATCTGCTCACCCACATTAAAACCATGATCACGCGGGTGCGTTATCAGATCCATATTCCTAATCCGCTGTTGAGCAATATCAAACAGCACTATCCGATGGCCTACGACGTCACGTTGGCGGCCGTCACCAGTTGGGGCAGGCACACGCCGTATTCCATCAGCGAAAACGAGATTGGCTTTCTGGTGCTGCATATTGGCGTGGGGCTGGAGCGGCACTATAACGTCGGCTACCAGCGTCATCCGCAGGTTCTGCTGGTTTGCGACAGCGGTAACTCAACGCTGCGCATGCTCGAAGCGCTCCTGCTGCGTAAGTACCCGCAGCTGGTGGTCACCGCGCGGCTGTCGCAGCGCGATTATGAGATGCGCACGCAGATCGACGAGGACTTTGTGATCTCCACGGCGCGCCTGAATGAAAAGAATAAACCGGTGGTAGTGATGGCGCCGTTTCCCACCGAGTATCAGCTGGAGCAGTTGGGCAAGCTGGTGCTGGTGGATCGCACGCGTCCCTACATGCTGGCGAAATATTTTGATGCCGGGCACTTTATGGTGCTGGATCGGCCGATGACGCAGTCTGCGCTGTTCCGGTTGCTGTGCGATCGGCTGGAGGCCGAGGGCTACGTAGAACGCGACTTTTATGCCTCGGTTGAGGAACGGGAAGCCATCGTTAGTACCCTGCTGGGTGAAGGTATTGCGCTGCCCCATTCGCTGGGACTGCTGGCGAAAAAAAGCGTGGTATACACCGTGCTGGCACCGCACGGCGTGAGCTGGGGAGACGAAACGGCGTCGGTGATTTTTTTGCTGGCCATCAGTAAAAATGAGTATGAAGAAGCGATGGCCATTTACGATCTGTTTGTGACGTTTCTGCGCGAGCGCGCCACGGCACGCCTGCGCGACTGCCGAGACTTTGCCAGTTTCCGCGCCGTGGCGAGCGAGTGTTTACAGCGCTTATAGCGGGCGAGCGTTAGCCGCGTTTTGCCAGCAGGCGGGGAATTTCGCGCAGGCACCAGGCTTTTGCTTCGCCCATGCTGTCGCGCCGCCACGCCATAATGATATCCACTTCGTGCGTGTACTCGGCGCTCACCACCCGCAAACGGCCTTCGGCAATATCTCGCTCCACCATCGCGTACGGCATTGTCGCCACGCCCATACCGGCTAACAGCGCCCGACGTTTGTCGTCCATGCTGCTGACGGTCAAGCGCTGCTGTTTATCCAGCAGCTGCACGGTCAACACCGGACGCTCGCGCGCGGTATCGGCCACAGCGATGCCGCGATATTTCACGCGCGTCACTTCAGAAAGCGGTTCTGCTTCCTGGTGAATGGGATGATCCGGACTGGCCACGTACACGCTCATCATGCTGTAGAGCTTGCGGGTATTGATCTCGGTGGAGGCGCGAAAATGCATATCCGGAGCGATCACGATATCGGCACGCCCTTGCTCCAGACGCTCCCATGCGCCCGCCAGCACTTCGGTGATCAGCGAAATTTGGGTATTGGCTTTTTCTGACAGCTTCGTCACCAGAGGAAACAGCTGCTCGGTCGGGATCAAGGCTTCGGTAACGATAGTGAGGTGCGTTTCCCAGCCGCGCGCCAGCGCTTCGGCGTCGGTGGTGAGCTTATCGGCAGCTTCCAGCAGCACGCGTCCTCGCTCAAGCAGCATGCGGCCGACGTTGGTAAAACGGGTGCGATGCCCTGAACGATCGAACAGGACCACGTCCAGTTCTTCTTCCAGCTTCTGCATGGTGTAACTCAGCGCGGAGGGAACGCGACCCAGCTCATCTGCGGCGGCGGCAAAGCTGCCGCGGCGGTCAATCGCGTCCATCACACGTAAGGCTTCGAGGGTTAACGCGCGCTCTTTTGCCATGCCGATTCTCTGTCAGTAAATTTGAATATGCCAGGCAGATTAACTGGCTAACAATCCGGCGTCCAGCCTTTTACCATACCTGCATAATGCTTGCGGTCCGTTCTTGCCGCAGCGCGCTGGAGGTAATGCATGATGACTACTCGCTGCGCGTCCGCATGTGGCCAGGCCGATTTCGGTTGGTTGCAGGCGCGCTATAGCTTCTCGTTTGGCCACTATTTCGATCCAAAACTCATGGGCTACGCCGCACTCCGCGTGCTGAATCAGGAAGTGCTGGCACCGGGCGCGGCGTTCCAGCCGCGCAGCTATCCGCAGGTGGATGTGCTGAATGTGATCCTGCAAGGCGAGGCGGAGTATCGCGACAGCGAAGGCAACCATCTGCTGGCGCGTGAAGGCGAAGCCGTGCTGATTTCTGCGCGTCAGGGCGTCAATTACAGCGAAAGCAACAGCCGCAAAGATCGTTCTCTGACGCGCATGCAGCTTTGGCTGGCGGCCTGTCCTGAACGCGACAACCCGCGGCTGCAAAAGAAATCACTGGCGGCGCAAACCCACGTGCTGCTTGCTTCGCCCGATGGCGCTGACGACAGTGTGCAGCTGCGCCAGCAGGTGTGGTTGCATCAGGTGACGCTGGAGCCGGGCGAGGTGTTTGCGCTGGATCTGCACGGGCCGCGCGCCTATTTGCAGTCGATTCACGGTTCGCTGGACGCCACCGGCAGTGCCGCGCTGGCTTCGTTAGGCTGCGGCGATGGCGCGTTCGTCAGCGACGAAGCGCATATCACGCTGCAGGCGAAAACGCCGCTGCGTGCGCTGGTGATTGACCTACCCGCATAAAAAAGGCGGCCCGCAGGCCGCCTTTGCACATCTCATAACGTGATTATTTGAGAATCGTAAACGCCGTCGTCACATGCTTGACGCCGCTCACGCGGCTGGCGATATCGGCTGCCGCCGCGGCTTCCTCCTGCGTCACCAGTCCCAGCAAGAACACTTCGCCGTTTTCAGTAGTCACCTTCACGTTAGACGATTTCACCTGATCGCTACCCAGCAGCTGGGAGCGAATTTTGGTGGTGATCCACGTATCGTTCGACGAGGTGCCAAGGCTGACGCGCTGGCCAATGCGGATCTCATTGTAAACCTCGGTGGCGCCGTCAACGCCCATGGCAATCTGCTTCGCCCGGCTCGACAAGTCTGCGGACGGCGCTTGGCCGGTCAGCAGCACTTTGCCCTGATAAGCGGTCACGATAACGCGCGCCTGATTTTTGATTTGTTCATCTTTTGCCAGCGCGTTAGAGACGCGTAGCTCAAGCGTGCCGTCATCCACCTGCGTGCCCACGGTACGGGGATCGGTAGCGGTTTTGGTCGCGACGGCGGCACCGCCTGCGACCACGGCTACACAGCCTTGCAGCAGCATGGCAGTGAGCAGAATGGCAACAGCGTTCAATGCTTTCATGTAGGCTCCTTCAATCATTCCTGGTGAGGAAACAAGGTGTTGTCGATCAAATCGCACAGGCAGTTCAGCGTCAGCATATGCATCTCCTGAATGCGCGCGCTGCGGTGTGACGGAATGCGAATTTCCACATCGTGCGGCCCCAGCAGGCCCGCCAGCTCGCCGCCATCGTGGCCGGTTAGCGCGACGATGGTCATATCGCGCGTCACCGCGGCTTCCACCGCTTTAACGATATCGCGGGTATTGCCGCGGGTTGAGATCGCCAGCAAAACGTCACCGGCCTGACCCAGCGCACGTACCTGCTTGGCATACACCTCATCGTGCAAGCGATCGTTTCCGATGGCGGTCAGCATCACATTGTCTGCGCTGAGTGCCAGCGCAGGCAGGCTAGGGCGCTCGGTTTCAAAACGGTTGATCATGCTGGCGGCAAAATGCTGCGCGTTGGCGGAGGAAGCCCCGTTGCCGCAGCTCAGGATTTTGTTACCGTTCAGCAGCGACTGCACCAGCGTCATCGCCGCGCGGGAGATGGCGTCTGGTAAGGCTTCGGCCGCGGCAATTTGCGTCTGAATACTTTCGGTAAAACACGCTTTAATTCTGTCCTGCACAAGACCACCTGGTTCTATTCATCGGCATTAAAGGCATCGGGCAGCCATGTGAGTTCGTGCCCGGTAATGGCAATGATGTCAAAACGGCAATTCACCGTATCAAAACTGCCGCCGCGCGCAAGGAGCCAGAGTGCGGCGGCGCGCAGCAGCCTGTGTTGTTTACGTCGCGTTACGCTGGCGGCGGCGCCACCAAAGCGCGCATCGCGGCGATAGCGCACTTCTACAAACACCCAGCCCGTGGCGTCGCGCATGATCAGATCGATCTCACCGCCGCGCACGTGCACGTTGCTGGCAACCCACTTTAATCCGGCGCGTTCCAGATAGCGGCGCGCCAGCTGCTCATGTGTCGCCCCAAGCCGCTGGCGATCTACTGTGCCGGTACGATCTGTCCCTGGCGGTACTGGTTCCATGTCAACTTCCTGTTGATCACGCAATTGGCGTCGGCACTCAGCTTGCCCGTATTGCCATCAATGGCGTAACCCGGGGACTGGCGCATCTGGTTAAAATGATTCGCCAACGTCCAGGCATCAAGGCCCATGGCGTAAAGACGAACCAGCGAGTAATCGTTGTTGAACGATTTGGCGGCCTGCTGCATCAGCGCGTTATTAGTGCCCGAGAGCAGCGGAATATCGCTGAACTGCAAACCGTCCATCTCCAGACGGAAATCTGGACCTGCACCCGCCTGCGCACTGCGCGAACTGGCGTAAAGCGCGATATTGTTGCGGCTGCTGGTGCGCATCGCAATCATTGGCTTAATCAGCTGCAGCTCATCCTGGCTGGCAACGATGTAAACCGCGTCCACGCCACCGCCGCTGTTTTCAGTCGACGGCGCTGGGGTGCTGCTTTGCGGGGCCGGAATGGTCAGGCCGGCAATCGACACGCCTGGCGATTGCGGTTGCTGAACGGTGACGGGCGTGCCGCTCAGCGCAATACCGGCGCCGCTGTTAATGCCCTGCTTGAGTTCGGCCGCATTGCCAATACGCTGTTGCTGCACGGTGCTGCCGCCCAGTTTCTGCCACTCTTGCGCAAACGCATTGGTGATGCGATCGCCGTAGCTGCTGCGCGGAACCAGCAGCAGCGGCTGGCGTTTGCCTTGTTCGTAGATATGGTGCGCGGCATCGCGCGCTTCGTCTTCAGGAGAAAGCGCAAAATAGCAAATATTCGGATGGTTCTGGATCTGCTCCGGTTCGTTCAGCGCCAGCACGTTAAGCGCGGTCTGGCTGTTGACCACCGACTCCACGTTGTTTTTCAGCAGCGGCCCGACCACCAGCGTCGCGCCATCCTGCTGCGCCTGCTGCATCAGCTGGGCAATGGGCTGGCTGCTGGTGTCATACACTTTGATCTGGGCGTTCGACGGCTGAGCGGCGGTTGGCGCGGGCGTTTGTGCAGGCGTCGCGGTGGTTTGCGGTTGCGCAGGCGAGACGCCTTCTGCCGAAATGGGACTGCTGGCGCTACCATCGCCGTGATCGGCAGCCGGTTGTGGCGCGCTGGCGGTGTCGGTCGCGGCTGGCGCTGCCGATGGCGGCGTCAGTACCCCGTTTTTCGCATCGTTAAAGCCTTTCTGAATCGCATTCGCAAAGACCTGGGCTTGACCGTTCAGTGGCAGCAGCAGCGCAATAGTGCTGGTTGAGGCCGGAGTCATGTTTTGCGCTTGGTTCAACTGCGTAGGCAACGTTTTGGCACCGGGATTTTGCGGATAGCGCGTTTTCCAGTCGGCAATGGCGGCTTTGAGCATCTGCGCATCCTGGCTGTTTGCGTGCCAGGTGTTGAGCAGGTCCAGCCAGCCCTGCAGGGTATTTTCATCGGCGTTGATCACCAGACTGTTCAGCTGATCCTGCGACAGTTGCGTCAGTGCTTGCCAGGTGCCGTCGATGTTGCTCTGATGCTCGGCACCGTTCAGCAGCGGCTCTTGGGCAATGTATGCGCGCAGCAGCGCCAGCGAAGGGCGATTCTGCGACGCCGCGATCTGCAGCGCATAGAAACGTTTCAGCTGATCTTGCGAAAGCAGCGACGGTTTGACCTGGCTTAAGCGCTGCTGAGCGCCATCGAAATCTTGCTGGCCAATTTGCAGCTGCGCGCGCAGCAGCAGCAGTTCCTGGGCTTGCACGTCAGAGAGCTGCTGTGGCAGCTGGCTGAGTTGATCGTTGGCCTGCGGATACTTTCCTTCCTTCAACAGGGCACGGATGGCAAGTAATTGCCAGTCGGTCTTGCTATCATCGCTGCTTTGCTGCACCTGTTGCAGATAATAGTCAGATTTACCCGCTGCCGGCCCCTGAATATTGACCGTTGAGGTTTGCTGCGGAGCTTGACTGCTACAGGCGGCTAAAATCAGCCCAGCGAGAAGAACAGGCACTAAGCGTCCTGCTTTATGACGTACGACTTTTGAAGGAAGCATACTGTATCCAGTGATGTTTTTTTCAAGATGCTCAATATTAAATCGGCAATTCGGATCAAACAATGAAACAACACGATCGGGCAGATATTTCTGCCAGCACGCTCTATATCGTTCCCACTCCGATAGGTAACCTGGGCGATATCACCCGGCGGGCGCTGGAGGTGCTTGCGAGCGTCGATCTCATCGCTGCGGAAGATACACGTCATACCGGGCTGTTGCTACAACATTTCGCCATCAATGCGCGCCTGTTCGCACTGCACGATCATAATGAACAGCAAAAGGCGGAAGTCCTGCTGGCGAAGCTGCGCGAAGGTCAAAGCATAGCCTTAGTTTCCGATGCCGGCACGCCGCTGATTAACGATCCGGGCTACCATCTTGTGCGGCGCTGTCGTGAAGAGGGTATCCGCGTCGTGCCGCTGCCGGGTGCCTGTGCGGCAATTGCGGCATTGAGCGCGGCCGGGCTGCCCTCAGACCGTTTTTGTTACGAAGGATTTCTCCCGGCTAAAAGCAAGGGGCGCTGTGACACCCTGCGCGCGCTGGAACAGGAGGCGCGGACGATTATTTTTTATGAGTCGACCCACCGCCTGCTCGACAGCTTACAGGATATGGTGACGGTGCTGGGGCCGGAGCGTTATGTGGTGCTGGCGCGCGAAATCACCAAAACCTGGGAGTCGATTCACGGCGCTCCGGTCGGTGAACTGCTGGCCTGGGTGCAGGAAGATGAAAACCG
Organism: uncultured Pantoea sp.; assembly: GCA_913778495.1. Lineage (GTDB taxonomy): Bacteria > Pseudomonadota > Gammaproteobacteria > Enterobacterales > Enterobacteriaceae > Pantoea. The sequence continues at coordinate 564 of CAJYVD010000025.1, read as the reverse complement.
CCGCAAGGGCGAGATGGTGCTGATTGTGGAAGGCTATCACGCCGAAGCAGAGGCGTTGCCACCGGAAGCGCTGCGCACGCTGGTGCTGTTGCAGCAGGAGCTGCCGTTGAAGAAAGCCGCGGCGCTGGCGGCGGAAATCCACGGCGTGAAGAAAAATGCACTGTATAAGTACGCGCTGGCGCAGCAGGGTGAGTGACAACCCGGTGAAAACCCTATACACTGCGCGCCGAAGCTGACCAGACAGTCGCCGCTTTGTTGCCGTCCCCTTAGGGGAGACAGACAGTGGGGAGGAAAGTCCGGGCTCCATAGGGCAGGGTGCCAGGTAACGCCTGGGGGGCGCAAGCCCACGACCAGTGCAACAGAGAGCAAACCGCCGATGGCCCACGCAAGTGGGATCAGGTAAGGGTGAAAGGGTGCGGTAAGAGCGCACCGCGCGGCTGGCAACAGTTCGTGGCACGGTAAACTCCACCCGGAGCAAGGCCAAATAGGGGTTCACAAGGTACGGCCCGTACTGAACCCGGGTAGGCTGCTTGAGCCAGTGAGCGATTGCTGGCCTAGATGAAT
>CAJYVD010000024.1 GCA_913778495.1 uncultured Pantoea sp. | reverse complement strand
CTTCCTGACGGACCGGCGTCGATTCGCTCCTGCTCAACGCCGCCTCTCGCGGCATCCATGCCGCTCGCCCTGGAAGCCCTCACTCGTTCAGCGAGTGGGGATGGCGCTACCAAACCTCGCTGTGGGTTTTTTATGTTTTTCGCAGCGACCGCGTGGCGGTAAGATTTTTAAGTAACAGCCAAGCCGCATTGCTTTCTAAAAAGTTTTTACCTTTTGTCTTCTGTCTTTTTAAGCCAGCCGTTGTCTTTACTGACCCGCTTACAGCCTTCCAGACAACACCAGCCAAAAAAAAGAAAAGATTCCCACAGGCGAGGTTTGTGAGCGCCATCCGGAGCGCCGAATGGAGCGTGACGGCCAGGACGAAGCGGCATGGATGCCGCTGAGAGTGCGGAATGAGCCAGGGATGGCGAATCCGCGCGGTCCGTGAGGCTGGCGCGGCGGAGTGAGGGAACAGCGCAGGCTGGCGCAGGGCGCGGATTGCAAAGGGCCGCGCCATCGGCCCTTTGCCCGTACGCCGCAGCGGTGCGGCTGAAACTGCCGTGCGGTTAGCGGGCGGAACCTGCTCAGGGCCAGGCCAGCGCAGCGGCCAACGCGCAAGCCCGCGCAACACAAACCGGCATGAGCGGCCGGACCCCGCTCACAACCACTGGCCTGGCGGGCCGGACTCCCGCCAGCGCCCAACCTCGCTCAAGGTCATCCTCCCGTCATCACGCTGCCATAAAACCTTCATCCCGCTGCGCTAGCTTACCGCCATTCTGATTTCAGGACCGTGGCGGCATGAGCGCTCTTTCGCTTCATCACATCAAAAAAACCTGGGGTGATTACCTTGCCCTGAACGACATCAGCTTCACCGTTGAACCCGGCAACTTTGTGGCTCTGCTCGGGCCATCGGGATGTGGCAAAACCACGCTGTTGCGCACCATTGCCGGATTGGAAAGCGCGGATGAAGGGCAGATTCAGCTGCAGCAGCAGGACGTCACGCATCTGCCGCCGTCACAGCGCAAGCTCTCAATGGTGTTTCAATCTTACGCGCTGTTTCCTCATCTCAACGTGCGGGAAAATCTGCTGTTTGGCCTGAAAGCGCGCGGCGAGGACAAGCAGACCTTCGGAGCACGCCTGCACGATGTCAGCAGCCTGCTGGAGTTGGATAACCTGCTTGAGCGTTTACCGTCGCAACTGTCGGGCGGTCAGCAACAGCGCGTGGCGCTGGGAAGGGCGGTGATTGCTAACCACAGGCTGTGCCTGATGGATGAGCCGCTGTCGAACCTCGATGCGCGCCTGCGCCAGAGCATGCGCCGTGACATTCGCGCGCTGCAAAAGAAACTGGGCCTCACCTTAATCTACGTGACGCACGACCAAACTGAAGCCATGAGCATGGCGGACAGCATCATTCTGCTCAACGCCGGAAAAATAGAGCAAATCGGCACGCCGGAGGCGCTCTATCACCAGCCCGCCAGCCTTTTCGCCGCCCAATTCATCGGTGCGCCACCGATGAACATCCTGCCGCTTCAGGCGCGCGGCGAGAACCATTATCTCAGTACGCTCGCGGCTCCGGTGGTGACGTATCCCTGCGCAGAATCGCTCAGCCTCGGCCTGCGCGCAGAGGATATCGACGTCACCGCGCCAACCTCATCGGCGCTGGTCGCGCGGGCGATCAGTTATGAATATATGGGCGCGGACACGCTGCTGGCCTGCCAGCTTCCGGCGATGACGGCGCCCCTGATTGTAAAAATCCCCGGTCTGCAACGTTTTAACGAAGGGGAATCGGTCGGCCTGCAGTGGTCCGCTGCGCGCCAATACCTGTTCTCCAGCCGCAGCGGGCAGCGCTGCGCCGCGGCCGAGCAGAGACTGACCGACAACGAAAAAAAATACGCTGTTTAACTGTTGTTTTTGCCCAAGGAAAACGCATGTCTGCAATTCGCTATTCACGCCTGGCTTGTGCTTTGCTGTTGTCTGCGACCGCGGCCTGTGCCGCTGAGTCGGTCACGCTTCAGATGTACTACCCGATTGCGGTCGGCGGCAAAGTGAGCCACACCGTGGAATCGCTGGTCTCCGACTTCGAACGTACGCATCCCGATGTGCATATTCAGCCGGTTTACACCGGTGATTACGCCACCACGGTCACCAAGGCGTTAACCGCATTTCGCGGCGGTAATGCGCCGCAGATAGCGGTGATGGGGGATATCGAAGCCTATTCGCTCATGGATGCTGGCGCGATTGTCGCCGCCAGCGATTTAGCGAACGATGACGCGGGCAAGGCGTGGCTGAAAGGGTTCTATCCGGCCTTTCTGCGTCCCATCAATGGCAAAATATGGGGCGTGCCGTTTCAGCGCTCGACCGTGGTGCTGTATTGGAACAAGCAGGCCTTTGATAAAGCGGGCTTAAACGGCGACACACCACCCGCGACGTGGCAGCAAGTGGTGGATTTTGGCAAAAAATTAACGCTCAAGGACGCCAGCGGCGTGACGCAGTGGGGGATTGAAATTCCCTCAACGCCAAACGGCTACTGGAATTTCCAGGGGCTGGCGGCCACCAACGGCGGTCATCTTGATAACGGCAAAGGCACGGCGGTCACCTTTAATACGCCAGCCAACGTTGAAACGCTGCAGTGGCTGAGCGATCTGGGGCAAAAAGAGCAGGTGTCGCCGAAGGGCGCGGTGGCATGGGGCACCACGCCACAGGACTTTATTAACGGCAAAACCGCCATGATGGTCACCACCACCGGGAATTTGGCCAACGTGCGTGAGAATGCAAAATTCCCGTTCGGCGTCGCAATGCTGCCGGAGAAAACCCAGCGCGGAAGTCCCACCGGCGGCGGTAATCTGTATGTGTTCAGTAGCGCCTCGCCGGCGCAGCAAAAAGCGGCCATGGCCTTTATTCGCTGGGTGACCTCGCCGGAACAAGCTGCGCGCTGGAGTATTGCCACGGGCTATGTGGCAACGTCGCCTGGGGCATGGGAAACGCCCGCGATGAAAGACTACGTCAAAGCGGTTCCCCAGGCGTTGGTGGCACGTGAGCAGCTAAAGTATGCGCAACCCGAACTCTCCACCTATAACAGCGTGCAGATTCAGGAAACGTTGAATCACGCCATTGAAGCCGCCGTCACCCAGAGTAAAACCCCGGCTGAGGCGCTGGAAAGCGCGCAGAAACAAGCCGACCGCCTGTTGAAACCCTATCAGTGATGCGCACACTGGCTTTACGTCCAGCGCGGACACGCGTCATGTCCGCGCAGATCTACGGGTATCTGCTGTTGCTGCCGGCAATGAGTTTTTTGCTGCTGTTCACGCACTACCCGGCGGTCGCCACCCTGTGGGAAAGCCTGTTCAGCGCGTCGCGCGCGACGCATCCCGCCCATTTTGTCGGGCTGGATAACTACGCGGCGCTGCTGGATGACGATATCTTCATTCAATCGCTGTGGAATACGCTGCGCTATGCGCTGATCACGGTGCCGCTGGCCGTGATGCTGGCGCTCCTGATGGCGCTGGCGGTCAATCAACGCCTGCGCGGCACCGCGCTGCTGCGCGCGGCGTTTTTTATTCCCTCACTGCTGCCGATGATCGCCATCGCCAATCTTTGGCTGTTTTTCTATACGCCGCAGCTTGGGCTGCTCAATAAGTGCCTTGCGCTGTTTTCGCTGCCGGCAGTGAACTGGCTGGGTGAGCCGGACACGGCGCTCTATAGCCTGATGGCGGTGTCGATTTGGCGAGAAGCGGGCTTTTTTATGATCTTCTATCTTGCCGCACTGCAGCAAATCGATCCGCGCTTAGGCGAGGCGGCGACCATTGAGGGGGCCTCGCGCCTGTACTTTTTCCGCCGCGTGCAGTGGCCGCTGCTGATGCCGACCACGCTGTTTGTCCTGATTAACGCCGCGATGAACGCCTTTCGCATTGTCGATCAGGTCATTGCGCTAACCAACGGCGGGCCCGATAACAGCACCAGTCTGTTGCTGTTTTACATTTACCGCACCGCGTTTAGCTATTGGAACCTGCCTGCGGCGGCGGCCATGACGGTGGTGCTACTGGTGATCCTGGCCGCGGTTGCGCTGTTGAAATTCAAACTTCTGGATAAGCGAGCGCACTATCAATGAACACGCCGTTTTCGCCGGGCCGCCTGGCGCTTAACATAACGCTCTGGCTGGCGGCGCTGCTGTGGTGTTTGCCCATTCTTACGGCCATCTGGGTCGCCATTCATCCAACCGCGCAGCAGGGTCACTTTGAACTGTTCTCACCGCTGACGCTGGATAATTTTGTTGCGGCCTGGCACGCCGCGCCGTTCGCGCGCTACTTCATCAACACCACGCTGCTGGTGCTGATGATTGTGGTAGTGCAGCTGGTTCTCGCTACGCTGGCGGCTTATGCGCTGGTGCGGTATGAACTGAAATTCGGCGGCGTGCTGTTTGCCCTGATCTTGCTGCAGCTAATGATCAGCCCTGACGTGCTGATCCTCAATAATTATAAAACCATCAGCGCACTCGGCCTGCGCGACACCCTGACCGGTATTGCGCTGCCGTACTTCGCCTCCGCTTTTGCCATCTTCCTGTTAAGGCAAACCTTCAAGGGAATACCGCGCGTGCTGGAAGAGGCGGCAGTGATGGAAGGGGCCAGCCGCCTCTATATCCTGCGGAAGCTCTACGTGCCGCTGGCAAAGCCGACCTATATGGCCTTTGTGTTGGTCTCGATAAGCTTTCACTGGAACGATTTTCTTTGGCCGCTCGTCATCGCCGACTCGGTCAATGTGCGGCCACTGACCGTTGGCCTACAGCTCTTTTCCGCGCCGGAGCAGGGCGTGCAGTGGGCGCTGATTGGTGCCGGAACCTTGATGACCACGCTGCCGCTGCTGGTGCTGTTTCTGCTGTTCCAGCGCCAGTTTGTGCAGTCCTTTATGCGAGCCGGTATTCGTTGAGGAGAGAAGGTGATGGATTATCCCTGTGCACTGAGCGCCACCCAGCGTGCGCTGCTGGGCGAGGCCGCCGCGCTATTCACGCCGCCAGCGGTGGGGCGCACGCTACGCAATAGCACGACCTTGCGCTTTGGTCTGATGACCGATCCGCAATATGCCGACGTGGACGCTGATGTCGCGCAGCAACTCTATTACCGCCATGCGCTGCAAAAGCTGCCGCAGGCGATCGCTGCCTTCAATCAACAGCCGCTAGATTTTGTGGTGACGTTGGGGGATATCGTCGATCGCCACGCCGCGGATTACGCCAGCGTGTTGCCGCTCTATGCGCGGCTTATTCATCCGCATGCGATAGTGCTGGGCAACCATGACGCGTTAGCGCTCGGCACGTTGTTGGCCGATCGCGCCGCGCTGCCCAAATGCTACTACGCGTTTCGTCTGCCGGGCTGGCGTTTTGTGATTTATGACGGCAATGACGTCAGCCTCTACTGCAACGCGCTTAACGGCGATGACCGCTACCAGGCCGAGACCTTATTACACGCACTGCGCCTACAGGAACAGCCGCAGGCCGAGCCGTGGAATGGGGCGGTCGGGCAGCAGCAGCTGGCCTGGATAGAACAGCAGTTTCAGCAGGCGCAGCGCTGCGGCGAGCGCGTTGTCGTTTTTGGGCATTATCCGCTCGCGCCCCTGACGCGGCACAACCTAATGAACAGCAACGTGTTAGTTGATCTCGTTACTAGTTACAACATACCATGTTGTTTTGCAGGACATGACCACAAAGGCAACCGTGCAATGAGAGGCCAAACAGGCTTTTTCACGCTCAAAGGGATGCTGAACGGCCCCGATACGGTGCCGTTTGCCGTGGTAGAAATCAGCGAAGATCGGGTGACTATGCAGGGATTTGGCGGCGAAGCTAGCATCAGCTTCGCCGTTTAGACACGCTAGCGGACGCGGGTTGCTGTAGACGGCGCAGCGCAATCGTCTCAGCGCGCTGCAGCAACTGCTGCACATCCGCTTCATCAATATCCAGCAACTCGCCGCTTTCCAGCGCCTGATGAAGATCATCGCGCGTGATCGGCGTCGCCAGCGCGATAGGTTGTGGTTGGCTCTCATTCGCAAGCGGGTGAGGGTAACGCCGCCCGGCGAGGGGGTTAAACAGCAGCGCCAGCAGGGCCAGGCACAGTGAATTGATCAATACCGGCGCCACAATGAAGTGATAACCCAACTGCTGCACGCCGTCGCCGCCTAACACTGCCGTGAGCGCAATTGCGCCGCTGGGGGGATGCAAACAACGCAGTTGAAACATCGCCAACATGGCCAGGCCAGCGGCGACGCCACATGCGACGGCCGGATCCGATACCCATTGAGCAACGGTAACGCCAATCGCGGCGGCCACCGTATTGCCGCCAATAATGGACCACGGCTGAGCCAGCGGGCTGCTGGGTAAACCAAATAGCAGCACCGCCGAGGCGCCCATCGGCGCTACAAACCACAGATTCACTTCGCCCAGCAGCGCATGGCTGACCAAACTGGTGATCAGTAATCCTAAACCGGTCCCCACGCTGGCAATCACCCGCTGCTTTTTGCCAACGGGCAGAGGATGTGGCCATAAACGTGCGCAGAAGACCCGCGCGGCGGTGAAAAGCGGTGTAAACATGAGGAACCCTGTGATAGCCAAAAACCGGGCGCCGATTGTCGCCGATCGCCCGTTAGGTCACAAGTTCAAGCCTGGCTCGCTATCTGTACAGCGAGTGCACGGCGGCTTACCAATCCTTTTGGCTTGTTGTATAGTCCGTTTTTTTTCGGAGGAACCATGCTGCCAAACTCATCCACGCGCCTGAACAAATACATCAGCGAGAGCGGAATCTGCTCGCGCCGTGATGCCGATCGTTATATCGAACAGGGCAATGTTTTTATCAATGGAAAACGGGCCAGCGTCGGTGCGCAGGTGTTCGCGGGGGATGAGGTAAAGGTTAACGGCCAGCTGATTGAACCGCGTAACGAAGAAGATCTGGTGCTGATCGCCCTGAATAAACCGGTGGGGATCGTCACCACCATGGAAGAGGGCGAGCGCGACAATATCGGTGATTTCGTGAATCACAGCAAACGCGTGTTCCCGATTGGACGCCTGGATAAAGACTCTCAGGGGCTGATTTTCCTCACCAATCACGGCGATCTGGTGAACAAAATTCTGCGTGCTGGCAATAACCATGAAAAAGAGTACGTGGTGACGGTCGATAAACCGATCACCGACGAGTTTATCGCAGGTATGGCGGGCGGGGTGCCGATGCTGGGCACCGTCACAAAAAAATGCAAAGTGAAAAAAGAGTCCACCTTTGTGTTTCGCATTATCCTGGTGCAGGGCTTGAACCGCCAAATTCGCCGCATGACCAAGCATTTCGGCTATGAAGTGACCAAGCTGGAACGCACGCGGATTATGAACGTTAGCCTCAAAGGCATTCCACTGGGCGAGTGGCGCGATCTCACCGATGATGAGCTTATTGCGCTGTTTAACCTGATTGAGGACTCTTCGTCAGAAGATCAAAAAACGCAGAAAGCGCAGGTAAAAAAGAAACCGGCCAGCGCCGCGAAAAAAACCGCGGGCAGTGCGCCACGCGGTGGAGAAAAACCCGCCGGAAAACCGACGGGGCGCCAGCGCTTCACGCAGCCAGGCCGCAAGAAGAAAGGCCGCTAGCGGACCACGGCCCCGCGCGGACAGGCGCGGGGAACGTCTTACTTGTCGTTACCAAAACCCTGTTTTTTCAGCGCGGGCAGCACGTCCGGGAAATAGATTTTGCTGTAATAGCCGCTGACGCTTTCACTCCAGCTCTCGCCGTCGCTGCGTCCGATGGTTTTCCAGTGCTGCACCATTTCGGCATTGTAATCCGCAATGTGCTGCGCCAGACCCGCTTGTTGATAACGCTCTTCATGACGGAAAGTCGGCATCGGCAGACGCGGCTTTTGCGCCGCCGGCTGGTCTACGTGACCGATCACCACGCCCGCCACCGGGAAGGTATATTCTGGCAGGTCCAACAAGGCGATCATCGCCTGCGGATCGCGGCGGATACCGCCAATCGGCACAATGCCCAAACCTTCCGAGCGCGCAACGGCCATAATGCTGCCCAGCGCGATGCCGACGTCTGTGGCACCGGAAACGATGCTTTCGATACTCTGCTGCGCGACCTGCTGCTGATCGATTGCGTCCATTGCCACGCGAGATTTATGCATATCCAGGACCAGCGTGATAAACACCGCGCCTTTGGCAATCCACGGTTGTCCACCGGCAATCTGCGCAATCTCGGCGCGTTTTGCGGCATCACGTGTCACCACAAGAGAAACCTGCTGGGAGTTCACCGAGGTGGGCGCGCGGTAAGCGGCCTCAATAATGCGGTCCAGCGCCGCGTCGTCTACAGGCTGGTCGGTAAAACTGCGCTCGCTTTTATGCGAAGTAAAAATATCGATGAATGATTGCATGGAACCTCCTGATTGGGAGGCAAAGGTTAGCAGAGAGAAGACGCGGATGACTTAACCGTTATTGCCATCCGCAACTGATTATTTTGTATCAATTTTTCACACAGGCATGCACCCGTGTAATGGGGAAGGCCGCTGGCCCTCCCGCCGCGTTAATCGCTGACTTTCACCACTGTTTTGCCGAAGTTTTTGCCTTTCAGCATATCGAAAAACGCCTGCGGCGCGTTTTCCAGCCCTTCGATCATATGCTCGCGGTAGTGGATTTTCTCTTGCTCCACCAGCGGCGTCATCGCTTTGAGGAATTCTGGGTAGCGATCGCCATAATCCTGGAAAATGATAAACCCTTGCATCCGAATGCGGCGTTTCAGCAGGCCGCCCAGCAGCCAAGGCGTGCGATCCGGTCCTTCAGGCAAACTGTCGTCGCTGTTGTAGGAGGAGACCAGACCACAAATGGGCACGCGCGCAGCAGTATTGAGCAGCGGGAAGACCGCATCGAACACTTTGCCGCCCACGTTTTCATAGTAGATATCGATGCCGTCCGGGCACGCCGCGGCAAGCTGCTCGGCAAAATCCTCACGGTGGTGATCGAGACACGCCGAGAATCCGAGCTTTTCAATGGCGTAGCGGCACTTTTCTTCTCCGCCCGCCACGCCCACGACGCGGCAGCCGTGCAGCTTGCCCAGTTGACCGACGGTTGCGCCCACCGGTCCGGTCGCCGCGGCCACCACCAAGGTTTCGCCCTCTTTAGGCTGGCCGATATCCATCAGACCCATATAGGCGGTAAAGCCCGGCATACCGAGAATACCCAGCGCCCATGAGGGATGTGCGAGGCTGCCGAGTTTGCTCACCTCTTTGCCATCCGACAGGGCATAGCTCTGCCAGCCGCTGGCCGACAACACCCAATCACCGGTCTTGAAGTCCGGATGCTTTGACGCTTCCACCTGACACACCGTGCCGCCCACCATGGGTTTATCGAGCTCAGCGGGCGCAGCGTAGGATTTGCTGTCGTCCATGCGTCCACGCATGTAGGGATCAAGCGACAAATACACGGTACGCAGCAGCATCTCACCGTCTTTCACCTCGGGAATAGGCTGCTCCACCAGGCGAAAGTTCTCGTTAACCGGTTCGCCTTTCGGGCGTGAAGCCAGTAGCCAGGCTTTATTTGTCTTGGGCGATTGCGTCATCGTGTTACCTCCGTACGTCGTATGAAGAAGCAAGTGTAGTCAACTTCACGCCGTCTGGATTTGTTACACGAATAGCGAAAGTGGAATTCGGACAAGCCTGAAAAAAGCCACCATTTTGTTGCTATATAATAACAAATGACGTTTAATAGCGTTTATGTTGCTATATAACAACAAAATGAGGGCGTGATGTTATCAGGCATGCAAGCTATCGGCGCGACCTGTCAGCAAACACGTAAAGCCAAGGGCTGGACCCAAGCGATAGCGGCCAGCCAGGCAGGCGTGAATCGCAGCGTGATTTCACAGATCGAGAATGGACAGTACAGCGGATCGTTAAAAGCGCTCACGCTCTATTTAACGGCACTTGAGCTACAGCTTACGGTGCACCCCCTTGGCCTACCACAGTGGGATCAGCTGGAGGCGCTGTTTAACGATGATTGATCTTAACCAACTTGCTCAACCCATTCGCACGATAGACGTCACAATGGGCGGTGCCGACAGTGGCCGGTTGATATACGAGCACGGCAGTTATAATTTCAGCTATGAAGCAGGGGACGCAGCTGCCGTTTCTCTCACCATGCAGCCGTTCAACCGTCTCAGCTATAATGCAGGTCGCCTGCTGCCGATTTTTGAAATGAACATTCCAGAAGGCTACGTGCGCTATCATATCTCAGAGCGCCTGCGCCGCTATGTCGCCAATATTAACGACATGTTATTTCTGGCGCTTCAGCATGAGACTGGCATCGGCGCGCTTTCCTACAAAAGCGCCATTGCGCTGCCGCCGGCGGGGCCCGAAAAACTGGATGAACTGCTGCGTTGGGACCACAAAGAGAGTGCCTTTCAGTATCTGCTTAACAAATATCTGCTGCAGACATCGATTTCTGGCGTACAGCCAAAAGTCATGGTAAGTACCGAAAATCGCGGAACCTTACTCTATCCCAATCTGATCGCAAAAACCGGCGATGAAGAGTTTCCCCGGCTGGCGGAAAATGAATTTATCTGCATGTCGCTGGCGCGCGCCTGCGGCCTGCCGGTGGCGGATTTTTGGCTCTCAGATAACAAAGAGCTGTTTATTATGGAACGCTTCGATATCCAGCAAGACACGCGGCTCGCGATGGAGGATTTTTGCGTATTATCGGGCAGACATGCTGAGCACAAATACAGCGGATCTTACGAAACCGGGGCGAAGATCGTCAGTTTGTTTACGCGCGATCACGCACAGGTCGATCGTTATTGGCGCTACGTGTTATTTAGCTGCATGGTCGGCAATGGTGATGCGCACTTAAAAAACTTCTCGCTGCTTTACAGCGATACAACACGACAACATCCCGTGCTTTCGCCGCTGTATGACGTGGTAAACACGCAAATCTATCCCAGCACGGACAACCAGCTCGCGCTCAAGCTGAACCGGCAGAAGGCATTTCCTAACCGTGACACGCTGCTGAAGTTCGCGCGCGAGTTAAAGATCGTTAAGCCGCTGCAGGTGATGGAGCAGTTCGCCGATATCCTGACCGATAGCCTTTACAGTAGCGAGCTGTTTCAGGGATTCCCGGCGCTGCGACAGGCGATTGCGCAGTCCTTAACCCGCAGTATGGCCACGGATAATCTGTTTCTGACCTCTGACGTTAAACGGCCAAAAAAGCGTAAAACGGACCGTTTGCTGTGAGCACTACGCGGAGCGATAGTCTACAAGCGGATAGGGCGCGTAGTCATGAGGATGGCTGCACGAAATCTTTTTATGGAGCCGGAGTAAAACCGTGATGCGGCGGAGAAAATGTGATCTACAACACATTTACATAGCTGATGACCCTGCCGGCGCGCGCGGCCTGAGAACCCTGTTAAACGCTGTTCTCCCAACGCCGTACGTCAGATTTCATTAGCGAATCTTAACCGTTCTCACCGTCGTAATTGTCCCGCTAAATCATTAATTTTGATGCTGAAACAATTTGACGCAGTTGTCAGCGTGAGGCCGTGGCGTATTCTGGCAGGATACGCGGCACTTAACGCTCTGCGATCGTGTCCGCCTCATGCCGTGGTTTTCAAAAAACGCCGTTGTTTTTGCTGTAAAAACCTGTTTGGCCGCCTTTCTGGCACTCTACCTTGCTTTAGAACTTAATCTGGATAAACCGGCGTGGGCGATCACCACGGTGTTCATCGCCTCGCAGCCTTATTCGGCATCTACCATTTCAAAATCGCTTTTTCGCCTGATGGGTACGCTGCTGGGCGGCGTCTTTATTTTCGTGATCTTCCCGCTGACGGTGGCGCATCCTCTGCTGTTTAGCCTGGTGATTTCCGGCTGGGTCAGCGTGTGCCTGTATCTGTCGCTGCATGACCGCACGCCAAAAAGCTATGTGTTTATGCTCGCGGGCTATAGCGCGGCGATCATGGGGTTTCCTGACGTGACCACGCCCTTAAACATCACCAGCACCGTGCTTTCACGCATTGAGGAAATCGCCGTGGGCACGCTATGCAGCAGCGTGGTGCATGCGCTGCTGTTTCCGGTTTCGATGCGTCGCTTGCTGGAACAGAGCATCAGCCAGTGGTATCTGAACGCGCGTCAGATGCTGAACGATCTGCTCGCCAGCGCGCCGTTACCGCAGCGTGACGCGATTTTGACGCACATGGCCACCAATCCGCAGCAGGTTGAAACCTTGATTACCCACTGCGTGTATGAGGGCGATGCGGCACGTCGCCTGATCCGTCTGGTGAGCGTGCAGTATCAGCACTTGTCCTATCTCATCCCGACGCTGACAGCGATTGAAATGCGATTACAGCGCCTGGCGCAGCGTCAGATCGCGTTTCCCGACAGCGTGGCCGTGACCTTCCGTCTGTTTCTTCACTGGCTGAACGAGGGCGAGGCGCCGGGTGACGTCAGCGGCATTCAGCTCGAACTGAGCCGCTGCCAGCAAACGCTTCGCGCCGCGTGGCGCAGCGATGAACTCGACAGCGAACGCTGCATGCTCTTTACGGGCTTGCTTGAGCGGATGGCGGATTTTGTGCGCATCGCCAATGCGTATCAGAGCGTAGGCGCGCTGGTCAGCGATCTCTCTGGCGATACCACGCCCGCGCGCGGCAACCGCACGCACCGCTTTTATGACAAAGGGCTGATTCGGCTCTCGGCGCTGACGGCTTTTGCCGCCGTGTTTGGCAGCTGCCTGTTATGGATGCTCACCGGTTGGCGCGACGGTGCGGCGGCGACGGTGATGGCGGCGATCCTCAGCTCGCTGTTTGCCAGCCTGGACACGCCGTTGACCTCAATGAAACTGTTTGTGCGCGGCGTGCTGGTCGCCATTGCGATCAGCGTGATTTACGTGGCACTGCTGCTGCCGCAGGCGACCTCGTTTGAGGCGCTCATAATTTGTCTTCTGCCCGGTCTGTTGGTGCTTGCGCTCATGATTGCGCGTCCGGGCACCAACATGATCGGCATTAGCGTCGCGATCCAAATTCCGGGGTTAATTGGCTTGGGGCATCACTTTAGGCCTGACCTGGTGCTTCTGGTCAACAATGCGTTTGCCTCGCTGGCAGGCGTGATGATCGCCGTCACGGTTACCGTATTGCTGCGTAACAAACGTCCCTCGTGGACGGCGCGGCGCGCGGTGAGGCAGGGGATTCGCGTGCTGCTGCGCTTTGTCAAAGAGACCGAGCGACATCGTGCTTCGCTGCTGGGACGCCAGCGCTTTATTGGCCTGATGCTGGACAAGGTCAATGTCGTTTTGCCGCGCCTGCATCTCGATCCGCAATCGGATATGCGTTCAGCCAGCCTGCTGCTGACGGAAGTGTGGCTTGGTGTGAACAGTTTTGATTTTTACGCGCGGCATCATGCGCTATTAGCGCAGTACCAGGTGGACAGCGGACAGATGTATCACGAACTGGCGCTGTTTCTAAAACGCCGCCTGAAACTGCTGGACGCACCGCCGCACGCCGATCTGTTAGAGGAAATCGATGCTTTGTTGCTGCTGCTGGAACATCTGGCACGCCGCGATGAGCGCCTGCTGCCGGCGCTGCTTTATCTCTATAACATGCGCTTGTATCTCTTTCCGGAACAGGGATGGCCGCAGCCGACGGCGCGTCAGCGCGAGCAGCTGCAGTATCAGGATTATCGTCAGCGCGCCTGGCAGCCTTACTCACACTAGCCGCTGCGCAGGCAAATCTGGCTCTATACTGAACGCTCTAACGACACGCTGTGAGCGAGGAAAAACCACGATGATGAACCTTAAACGCGCGCTGCTGCTGGCTCTGCTGCCGGGGAGCGTGCTGGCCGCGCCGACTTTTACCCTGCATTCGCCGGATTTTCGCGACGGCGGCCTGCTCGACGCGCGCTTTGCCGGCAATAAAGCGGGCAATCCAGCCTGTAGCGGTGAGAACGTCTCGCCCGCACTGAGCTGGTCCAACGTGCCCGCAGGCACCCAGAGTTTCGCGCTGCTGATGACCGATCCGGTCGGCGCAAAGGGGCTCGGCGTTACCCACATGGTGGCGTATAACATCGCCGCGACGCGCAACCATTTTGCGCAGGGCGAGCTCACGCAGGGCGCTGGCTACACCGGCGGTAAAAACAGCCCGGGCACCGCGCATTACTACGGCCCTTGTCCGCCGATGGGCAGCGGGATGCACCACTATAATTTTGTGCTGATTGCCACCGATCTGCCGGTGAACCAGCTACCGGCAGGCCTGACGCACGACGATCTCATCGCGCGTTTGAAAGGGCACGCGCTGGCAGGTGCCACGATTGTGGGACGGTTTACCAACGATAAATAATCGCTTGAGATTGTGGTAGGGCTAATCGCGCCCCTGCGTCCAGGGATTAAACGCGTCAGACGACGGCGCGTCGCGCAGGGATTCCAGATAGAGCGCTTCCACTTCTGAACGCGCCCAAGGGGTCCGGCGTAAAAATTTCAAGCTGGATTTGACGCTGGGATCGCTTTTAAAACAGTTGATGTTTACGCGTCGGGCCATCTCAGCCCAGCCGTAATGCGTCACCAGCGCGTTGATCATCATTTCCAGCGTCACGCCGTGCAGGGGATCGTTTGCATGCATGTGGATTGCGTCTCACTTATCAAGAAGGCGGGCAGCGTACAAGAACGCTGCCGCCGCGGCAAATTTCAGTTCAGCAGGCCCGCCGCCACGTTGACCGACAGGCCGAGGATCGCCAGATTAAACAAAAATGAAATCACCGATTGCAACAGCACCAACCGGCGCATTTCCGTGGTGCCGGTCGCCACGTCGGCGGTTTGCGATGCGACGGCGAGGGTGAAGGAGAAGTAGAGAAAATCCCAATAGCCGGGGTTGGGACATTTCTCTGGAAAGAGAAGCGGGGTGACGTTTGGCCCGCGCTGCAGGTAGTGCTGATGGGCATAGTGCAGCGCAAAGGTGCTGGGCAGTAGCGCCCATGAGACCGCCAGCGTACTGGCGGTAAGCAATACATGCAGCGCGCGCGGCGTACCCGAAAGCTGCTTGAGCGTGGAGAGTTCGCTTAAGATAGCCACGATGCTGATTAAGCAGGCGACAATCACCATGCTTAACACCAGCGTCGCGCTCTGATCCTGCTGCCGGGCAATAGTGACAATGTCACCGCTGGCGGTGCGCAGCATGCGAAACCAAATCAGCGCTAAGTAGAGCCACGCCAGCACGTTCCAGCCAATCAACAATCGCTGAAGCTGGCCAATTGAGGCAGGCAATAGCAGGTAACAAAGCACGCCCGCGCACGCCGCGCTCAACAGCCGCAGGCGGGCGCGCAAATGAAGGGAAAGAGCATCACGCATTACGGTTTCGCTATCAACACTGACAATGCGTTAACTGTAGTCGATGAGCGATGGTCGCGTAACGCAGGCCATTACCGGCAACGCGGTGAAGCCATCAGCATCGAGAGTAGCGAAAGGCACTGTCGCTGAAGATGCGGTAATAACGCGGGCAAAGCGGGACGCCCATTTTTTAAAAGCAAGGGTCATATTGACGCTCTGCGCGTCGGCAACGTGAATCCGTTGCTGACTGTGTGAATGAGACAGAAAACACGATGCAAAACCGTAGGTCGGGCAACAGGGAGGAGAAGAGGCGAGTCGCTGGTGCATTAACGGAACACCATGCAATACATCATTTAACATAATATACATTATGCGCACAATGCTTGTAGCAGCTAAATTCAGATGTCCGCCTCTGGCTATATTGAGATGTCCGCATTATCGTCCTTTTTCCAGGGTTTCCCGGCTGAGGACGCAACTGATGACGGCTTACGGTTCGGAGTGCTTTACGATGAATGAAGTTAACCGGTTTAAAGTTATTCAGGACGTCGTCGACCGGCGGCTGACAACCCATCTCGCTGCTGAGCGTCTCGGTATTTCCGACAGGCATTGTCGTCGCCTGCTTCAGCGCTATCGTTCAGACGGTCCGCTGGGCATGGTTGATCGGCGGCGCGGCAAGCCCAGCAACTATTAGCTGCCTGCTGGCCTTGCTGAACGTGCGGTTCAGATCATCCGCGAGCGCTACGCTGATTTTGGCCCGACGCTGACCTGCGAGAAGCTGGTCGAGCTGCACGGCGTGACGCTGTCTAAAGAGACCGTACGCAAGCTAATGATGCAGTCAGGACTCTGGATCCCGCGCAGGCATCGCGCCCCAAAGATTCAGCAACCCCGCTACCGGCGCGCCTGTGTCGGCGAGCTGATACAGATCGACGGCTGCGATCACCGCTGGTTCGAGGAACGCGGCCCCGCCTGCACGCTGCTGGTCTACGTTGACGACGCAACCAGCCGCCTGATGCAGCTCCACTTCGTAAAATCTGAGTCCACGTTCACCTATTTTGACGCCACCCGCGGCTACCTGGAGCAGCACGGCAAGCCGCTGGCGTTTTACAGCGATAAGGCCAGCGTGTTTCGCATCAACAATAAAAATGCGGCTGGCGGCGACGGTCATACTCAGTTCTGTCGCGCGATGAACGAGCTGAACATCACCGGCATCTGCGCCAACACCAGCTCTGCCAAGGGCCGCGTCGAGCGTGCACATCTCACGTTGCAGGATCGCCTCACGCTGCGTGACATCAGTACGCCTGACGAGGCTAACGCCTTTGTTGCTGAGTTTATGGTTGATTACAGCCGACTATACGCCGTTTGCCGTGGGTTTCGTCTTATCAGATAACCTAAATGCCAAATTGTTAAGGCGATAATTGAAAGCGGTAGTCGCAAATACTAAATCAATCCATTACATGCTAAAGTGGTTAAATGATGCGCTAAGCGTACAAAAGTTTCCGATCTCCGGACTCACCCCAGCCTCTGCCTTTTCACCTGGATCCGAAGGATTAAATTTTTGGGACATGGCTAATAAATTTTCAGCTTTTAAACAAGCAATTTGACTTTGCACTAAATTAACAAAGCTGGGATAAAATCCGGATTTTAACTAAAAAGAAAGAGAAGATTTCAATGAGCTCATTCAAATCAGCACAACTTAGATACGCATTAGATGCAGCCGCACAGATAAAAGGTGAAATTTTCAGCGATGTTTGCCATGTGCCTTTTGAGCATGCATTTTATATGGATGAAGATGTTTTAGATATATCAATAAAACCAAGGAAACGCACATTACTTCATGATTTTATATCTTACAGGATGATAGATACATTTTATGAGGCTTTAAAAGATTCAGGCGTTGACATATACCCAGAGGTTTACAAGGAGTTTGAAAGTTACGATGTTGATTTCGAGGAATATGAGGAATATCTCGAGAATAACGACGGGAATGACTATCACGACTATTTGTTAAAAGTTTATAAGCTAGAAGTTAATGTTCATCTTGTTTGTGCTACATTCACAATTTTATTCAGGGATCGACATGTGATGCGTAAGTTCAATCATAACGTATCTGAAGAAATAAAAAAAATGAAGCAGATTGATTATCCAATTTACCTTAAAAAAGACGGTGTGATGAAGAGGTGGCAAGGCAGTTGGCCTGTGTGGTTAAAAGAAGGATTGTTAAAAAGGGAGGATGGACATTGTGCTATATGCCATCGGGATCTGACTGGTGTCTATGCCTTGACCTCTAAAATCGAGATAGACCACATTGTCCCTCTGAACATGGGGGGAACCAATGATCCAACAAATTTACAGGCGGTGTGTAAAACTTGTAACGGCAAGAAAGGTGGGGACAAATTAACCAGTTCAGATAAATACGCACCTTTCTGGTAAAAATAATTATAAATTACCTCTCTGCTTATCCTTAACAGGTGGCGGCAGCGACCGTTACTGCCAGATTAACACCTCGACCGTCCTAATCCGACTCGCCGCTGCTGACGCACTCCACTATGCGCTGTCCCGCTGTTGTTGGGTTATATGCGCTTTTAGGCATCATGCTTTCATGAAGCCAGCATTTGCGTTTATTGCCCCGCTTGCCGCTCTGCGTTCTGGTCTTTCATGGTATCCATCACCACTGCGTTGGCGGGAATGCGTAAGACGCTGCTGCTGCGTTCATTTCCCACGCTGAGCGTGACCGAATTACCAAACGACGAAAGCGCCACCGTCATATCGTTGAAGCGCACATGGCCAGGCACACTGTCGTCGGGCGAACGTTTAACACCGTGTTTTTGCAGAATGTCGCTCCACGGCGTTTGCACATAGACGGTTGCGTGCTCGTGGCGGATGCCCAGTATCTCCATTGTTAGATTGACCGTGTCGTTGAAAAGACCATAAATTGCGGTTACATAGATAATGATGACTGCAGGGAAAATAATTTTGATCAATCGGCTTTCCGCTCTTTTCTTCATGAGTTTTTCTACGTCCGGTATCACCATATACATCTGAGCATCAATCTGACGAATCCAGTTCACAAGGATATAAGCCAGTCCGAGCATTAGCGATGCACAGAAATACTGAAGGTATTTTATGTGATTGTTTGGAAGTATCTCCGGTATAAGGAACACACTCAGAAAAGCTATTGCGTAAAAACAAGGCGTAAACTTAGAAAAACGAAGATGGTAAGGAGTTAAAGATTGACGCTTATAATTACGGGAGAAATTAGATCGATTACGGGGCCAAGCTTTTTTTCTGCGTATCCAAGTCTGAAGTGAATGAGAACCCCGCTTAATCCATGTCATGCGTGCCAAGAGAATAATCGGATGCAAAATTGAGAATCCGAGACACATCATAAAAAAGTAAACGACCAGCGTACCCATTGAAAACACGGTGACCACTAAAAATATCCGCAGCGTATCGCTTAGCGACAGGCCATCGGGGAATCCACCGTAACGCCCACAGTAGACAAGCAGGATCGCCCCGCCCATCAAAAAAGAAATTTTAGTGAGTACCGCAAGTGCTTTTTCCGTCAGTTCCAAAAACTTTTTTAACGCATCCATCCTTGGCCTCTATGCGCGCATACAAAAGCGAGCAGCCTAGCGAGGAGCCAGATAAAGTCAAGCATGGCTAATGCGTCATGTCGTCTTTATGGCTATCAGCTTCGCATCTTACGGCACGGCGACCGTCAGCACCCCGGCGCGCTCGCTGCGGTTGGTCCACGTGAAAGACAGCTTCCCGGCCCGGCTTGAGTACGTCCGGCTACCGGCCTGCGTGATAGACAAAATATCGTGTTTGCTGGGCGAAGCCCGTAAGCACGTGGAGGTCAGGTTCTGCTCATTGACGTGCATCTGGCAAGGCGCATTGAGGATTTCACCGCGAAACATCACGCGCCCGCTCTGTGTTGCAGCGTTAGCCGCCGCATGGGAGAAAAGGAAAACAGACAGGATGCCTGCTGCGAAGAAATGGGCTAGGTTCATGGCGCTTCTCCTGACATTAACGAAGGTTAATATCGACCAAAAGCGAAGCGACTTTAAAAAAGCGTGAGCCAGGACGTGACGTCGCGTCACAATTTATCTGTGACGCATGGGGCAAAAACGAAGGAAGGCGCCTTCAGACTCGTCTTGAAACAAGTCGAAAGCGCCTTTAACTGCACTCGCGCGCGATTAGGCCAGCGTTGCGTCCGCCTCGCTGATTTTGCCGTCTGCCAGCGCATAAATGGCGTCGAGCTTGCGGGCAAACTGCACCGGATCGTGCTCGCGCTTGATTCTCTCCAGCGACTGCGCCGAACGCGTGCGGATGCTGTCAGTGTCCTGCAGCACACTAAGAATATGCTGTTTCAACCCGTCGATAATGGTTCTGCGCAGTGCCGCTTTGTCGGCTGCTGTTTTCACATCAAGCTCAAACATCGCATTAAGTGGACACGCGATTGTCCAGCCCGCCGTCTGAGGGTTGATCTCCGGCAGTGCGCGGACGTTGGTGGTAATCACCGGACAACCACAGGCTTGCATCTCCAGCAGCGAGAAGCCGTAAGTGTCCTGCCAGGTTGGTAACAGCCCTACGTGCGTCTGCTTGAACAAGGCAATAACTTCTTCGTTGGGCAGCGAAGCTGAATGGCGAAACATCCCATCCGCCTTTATCACGGATTCAATGCGCTGGTAAAAAGCGGCGTCATCCTGATGATCTTTTAGCGCAATGTTTTTTTGATGCGTCAGGTTGCCTACCAAATTGACCTGCACGCGATTTTCCGGCAGTGCGCCCTCTTCTTTCAGCTCCTGAAACGCCAGAACCACTTCAGCACCGCCCTTGCGATAAAACTCATTACCCACAAAGGTAAATACCACGCGCTCGCCCTGTACTTTTCTGACCTGATCGTGCAGTACGCGCTGGGGCGGATGCAGCACGTGCAGCTTTGGCTGAATCCGTTTCTTTTCGTTTGGGAACGCCGCCAAAAGCTTGAGCTGAATCTCACGCGTGGCCTCAGAAATGGCAATAATCGCTTTGCATGCCGGCGCGGCGACATGCTGAAGCTGACGATGCAGCTCTTTATTAGCAAGCTTTGGCACACCGGCTTCCGGAAGCACGCGCGGTAATTCCGTTTCAAAGGTGGAAAACCATGGCCGCTGCGTAGCAGCGACTTCGTTGAATAAGTGGATCACCGCGCCCTTTTTGGGGATCAAAACATCGGGCGGGCTAAAAATAAATTTCTTGTTCTTCTTGTAAAATTTTTGCCTGGCGGCGTTAAGCCAGGTCCAGCTATTTAGATAGCGAAAATTGCGGTAGCTGTGGTTGTTGTTTACCGTAATATTCCTTTTTTCTGGGTAACTCTTACCGCTAATAATTACCTTCATAGTCTCTCCTGGCCATAAAATGCACGGGCAGTTAAAGCAGTAATGTTTGGAAATGCCAATAAATACTTAAGCGTCACTCCCTGCCGCGCTAGGTAGATAAATGTGCGCGTTTATTTGGGATAATGCCATTAGGAGCTGTCTTAATATTATCTTTACATAAGAAATGTCATAAGGTGCGCTGAGGGTAAATTGTTGCGCAAATATTAATAATTGCGCATTAATGTAATATTTAGCCACAATTTATAAAATGGCGCTGTGTGAAAAGCGGAGCCTTATGCTGCTTTTTGGTGTTAGAAAGACTAAAAAATCGATATCAACCTGCTGTTTTAATGGCTTTTTTTAGAACTGTTTTGGCGGGGCTTTTTTCTGATGATGTAGAGCGTTGCATACTGGCATTCTCATCGCGCTATATTCGCCTGGTTGCGCCACGAATTAAAATAACGATAACAATTATGCTTTTATGTTGCGGTTAAAATAATTAATCATTGTTGCGTAACAGCGGTCTCAAGGTGCGGAGCCATTGATTATCATTCGCGAAGAAAAATGGCAGGATGAGGATGAAAAAAGAAGAGAATTATTGGTGGGGAAACGTCGCGCAGTCACTGCGCGACGGGGGTTTTCTTAACGGCTGACCTCATGACCAATCAAGCCACCAATCGCCGCGCCACCGAGCGTGCCAAAGGTACTTCCACCGGTGAGAACAGCGCCGCCTACGGCACCGACACCGGCACCAATCGCGGTATTACGCCCCCGGTGGGACATGCCGCACGCGGTTACGGACAAACAGATGAATGCAACAATGGCGATACTGCAGCTGCGTTTTAAAAGCATCGAAATCCTCATTACCATAAAAAAATGGAATGTTATTATTTAATATGATTGTTATTCCGCCAGCATTGCCTGCTGCGCGTCGGCGCTAATTTAAAGTGAAAGAAAATAAAGCGTAAGGTAAATATTCCTATTTTACGACGGACCTGGCATATGTCCTGCCCGGTCCCGCGCCGCCCTGCTCAACGGCGTAAAGACGGATTTTTTCCGTTGCTCACCCTTTCTCAGTGAAGCCCCGGTTTTACGGCCATACTGTATCTGTTTACGCTGCACACTGTGCAACGAGTAACAAGGCGCCCCGACCCCGCTTATAACCTTGTTTGGAGATTGCTGTGGAAAGTTCTGCAACCCGTGAACACCGACTTAGTGCTCTGCGTCAGCGCACAACGATTCCTGTGCTGATCGTTGGCGGCGGCATTAATGGCATTAGCACCTTTCGGGAACTGGCCCTACAAGGCATTCCGGCGATTATCGTGGATAAAGGTGACTGGTGCAGCGCCGCCAGCGGTGCGCTATCGCGCATGATCCACGGCGGGCTACGCTATTTGGAAACCGGCGAGTTTGGGTTAGTAAAGGAAGCCGTTATCGAACGCGACCGCTTACTGAAAAATGCCCCACACTATGTCTTTCCGCTGCGCACTACCGTACCGATTGATAACGTGGGCGGTGGGCTGATCAATACCACTCGCAAGATGCTGCGCTTGGGCGATAAGCCCTCCCGACGCGGCGTGCTGCTGATTAAGACCGGGTTAAGCTTATATGATGCGTATACCCGCCAGTATGGTTCGCTGCCTAAACATCAGGTGCGCAATGAAGCAGAAACGCGCGAGCGCTGGCCGGGTTTTGCACCCTGGGTGAAATACAGCGCCAGTTATTATGATGCCTGGATCAGCGCCCCTGAACGCTTGGGCCTTGAGCTGATTGACGACGCCGAACGCGCTTGCCCTTCGGCGCTGGCACTCAATTACCTGCAAGTGGCGCATGCTGACGGTGAAAACATGGTGCTGCGCGATGCGCTCAGCGGCGAGCAGTTCACGGTGCAGCCACACGTGGTGGTCAATGCCAGCGGCGCATGGATCGATCGCGTTAACCAGCAGGTGTCGCACGAGAGCGACAGCGCGAAACTGATTGGCGGCACCAAAGGCTCACACCTGATCCTCAATCTCCCTGACCTGGTGAGTCAGCTTGCGGGCGAAATGGTCTATTTCGAGAATCAGGAAGGCCGCGTCTGCATCATGTATCCGTGGTTTGGCAATGTGCTGGTCGGCACCACGGATATTCGCGTGGACGACCCGGACGCCGTGGTGTGTGAAGAGGCGGAAAAGCAGTACATCATTGACGCCCTGCGCTTCGTGTTTCCCCACATTGAGGTGCCGGAGTCGGCCGTGATTTACACCTTTTGTGGCGTGCGCCCCCTGCCCGCCAGCGAGGCTAAACTCAGCGGACAGATCTCGCGCAATCATTCACTGGTGCTGCTGCCGCCAAATCGCACCCGCGCCTGGAGCACGCTCTGCCTGGTGGGCGGCAAATGGACCACCTTTCGCCAATTTGGTGAAGAAGCCGCAGACCGCGTGCTGCGTCTGCTCGGTGAGAAACGGCGCGTATTCAGCCGCGACTTGCCGATTGGCGGCGGGCGTGATTTCCCGCGCCTGTCCGCGCAGCCCAGTTGGCAGGCCCAGCTTTCGCTTCAGTTTGGCGTGCCGCTTTCGCGCGTCACGCAGCTGGTTAAACGCTACGGCAGCCGCGCTTTGCCCCTGCTGCGATTGATTCAACAACACGGCGAGCAGCCGTTGACGCATCATGCGGGCTACAGCGCGCTGGAGCTGCGTTATCTGATACAGCACGAACAGGTTTGCCAACTGGCCGATCTACTGGTGCGCCGCACCGGTCTGGCCATGTGCGGTGAACTGACCTCAGCGCTCATGGCCGAATTGGCGCAGCTGTTCGCCGAGGAAAAGGGGTGGGACAGCGCGCGCGCGCAGCAGCATCTGCAAGAAACCTGTGCCAGTCTGGCGAGCCAGCACGGCTTACAGCAGCTTAACCCGGATCTTGCTGCGCCTTAGCGGCACTGGCTGGTGCAGTTTTGCACGCAGATCTGTGCCAGCCCGCCGCAGCCCGCCCCCTGACGATTCTGACACTGCGACTGTTCAATGTAGCAATTTTGCTGGCAGGCGCTGACATCGCATCGCGCGGCAATCGGCGTGAGCTGCACCACGGGCGGTTTATCAGCGGGCCGCCACGGCACCTGTGCCTGAACGCAAAGACTGAACAGCAGGCCAACCGCCATTATCCACTTCATGATCGCTCTCCTCATCATTTTCTTGCCATGAGTATGGCGACTCCCGGAATGATTGCCATGCGGCACCGCACATTCAGCATTATTCCCCCTTCTGTGCGCGGCGTTTGCTGTTTAAGCCCGGCGTACGCGCTGATTGGTACAAAACTTGCAGTCTCATAATAAGAACTAAGGAGACGGCGATGAAAGCAATCATTATTGGCGCGGGAATGGGCGGCATGAGCGCAGCGATTGCGCTGCGCCGTGCTGGCGTTGAAACGACGGTGTACGAGGCCGTGAAAGAGATGAAACCGGTGGGTGCGGCCATCTCCATCTGGCCAAACGGGGTCAAGTGCCTCAACGCGCTGGGTCTGAAAGCGCCACTGCGCGCGCTGGGCGGCGATATGGCGTGGGTGGCTTACCGCGATGCGTTCAGCGGCAGTACGCTGACCCGCTTTAGCCTTGCACCGCTGGTGCAACAGGTAGGAGAACGCCCTTGCCCCGTGGCGCGCGCCGATCTGCAGGCGCTGCTGATTGACCATTACGGGCGCGATGCCATCCAGTTTGGGCATCGCGTCGCGGGCGTAGAACAGCATGCACACGGCGTGACCGCCTGGTTTGAAAATGGCACCCACGTCAGCGCTGATTTTTTGGTGGCGGCAGACGGAACGCACTCGGTGATCCGCGAGGCGGTATTGGGTGAGCGCGTGACGCGCCGCTACGCCGGTTACGTTAACTGGAATGGTCTGGTCACGCTGGACGCGCGCATCGCGCCCGCCGATCAGTGGACCACCTTTGTGGGCGAAGGCAAACGCGTCTCGCTGATGCCGGTGGGAGGCAACCGCTTTTACTTTTTCTTTGATGTCCCGCTGCCGCCGGGATTAAACCAGGATCGCAGCACCATAAAAAGCGATCTAAGCCGCTACTTTAGCGGTTGGGCGCCAGAGGTGCAGCGGCTGATCGCTGCACTGGATATCCAGACCACCAATCGGGTCGAGATCCATGATATCGAGCCTTTTAGCCGATTTGTTAACGGTCGTATCGCGCTGTTGGGCGACGCCGCCCACAGCACCACTCCGGACATCGGTCAAGGCGGCTGCGCGGCGATGGAGGACGCCATCGTGCTGGCACAGATGCTCAGCACGCACTCGCTGGGGATTGAGGACGCGTTGCGCCGGTATGAAACCCGCCGCGTCGCGCGCACCCGCGACCTGGTGTTGAAAGCCAGAAAGCGTTGCGACGTCACGCACGGCAAAGATGCGGCGGTCACTGCGGCATGGTACGCGGAGTTGAAACAGGAGACCGGCGAGCGCGTGCTGGCTGGGCTGTGCGAAACCATTGAAGGGGGGCCGTTAGGCTAAATGACGGCAGGCGACGTCGCTGTCGCCTGCCTCAACATCGTTAAGCGTCGTCAAGCCCGCGGTGTTTTAACATCGGGCCGATATCCGGCGCTTTCCCCCGCCACGCCAGCCATAAATGCTGCAAGTCACTGCTGTTACCTCGTGACAAAATCTGCTCGCGGAACTGTTGGCCGTTTTCACGCGTGAGGCCGCCGCGTTCCACAAACGCCTGGAAGCCGTCGTCTGCCAACATCTGCGTCCAGATATAGGCGTAATACCCGGCGGCATACCCGCCGCCCCAAATATGGCGAAAATAGCTCGAGCGATAGCGCGGCGGAATAGCCTCAACGGCGAGATTTTCCGCCGCCAGCGCCTGCAGCTCAAAGTGGCTGACATCCTGCGGGTTGTCGTTGGCCGTGAGCGAGTGCCACTGCAGGTCGAGCAGCGCCGCCGCCAGCAGTTCCGTCATGTCGTAGCCTTTATTGAACGTTGAGGCACGCACCATCTTTTCACGCAGTTCGGCGGGCATCGGCTCATCGGTCTGGTAGTGGCGTGCAAACTGGGCAAACACCGCCTCGTGACTGGCCCAGTGCTCATTGAGCTGTGAAGGAAATTCCACAAAGTCGCGCGGCGTGGCGGTGCCCGACAGCGAAGGATAGCGCTGGGTGGCAAACAAGCCGTGCAGCGTATGTCCAAATTCGTGGAACAGCGTAATCACCTCATCCCAGCTCAACAGCGCAGGTTGGCCCGGCTGCGGCTGCGTATAATTGCATACGTTGTAGATCACCGGCTTGGTACCGAGTAACGTGCTTTGATCGACAAAATTGCTCATCCACGCGCCGCCGCTCTTGTTGTCGCGCTTGAAGAAATCACCATAAAACAGCGCCAGCGGCGTATCGTCCGCGTCGAAAATTTCATACACCTGCACATCCGGATGGTAAACCGGCACGTCCGGGCGTGGGCTAAAGCGGATGCCAAAAAGCTGGCTGGCTGCCCAGAATACCCCCTTCTCCAGCACATTTTGCAGGGCAAAATAGGGCCGTATCTGGCGCTCGTCCAGCGCATACTTTTCACGCCGCACTTGCTCAGCATAATAAGGCCAGTCCCAGGCTCGCAGGGAAAACGCGTGTTGCCGGGCGATCACCGCCTGGATATCGCGGGCTTCACGCTCCGCACGCGCCCGCGCTGCGGGAACGATATCGCGCATAAACGCGCGCGCTGCAGTGGGCGTTTTAGCCATCTGATCCTGGAGACTCCAGTCGGCATAGGTGTTAAAACCCAGCAGCCGCGCCCGCTTCGCGCGTAGCCTGGCCATCAGTAACACGGTTTCCCGCGTGTCGTTCTCGTCGCCCTGCTCACTGCGCGTCAAGGCTTTTTGCAGCAGCGCCTCGCGCGTTGCGCGCACCGACAGCGATTGCAGCGCCGGTTGTTGCGTGGTGTTCTGCAGCGGGAGCAACCAGGCATCGGGCTGGCCGCGCGCCTCGGCAGCCGCTTTGGCCTGCATTAGCGCATCCTCACTCAGCCCTTCCAGCGCCGCGGCGCTGCTCACGGTATACGCGCCGGCTTGGGTGGCTGCCAGAAGCTTGTTCGCAAAGCGCGTACCCAGCGTTGACAACGTTTGATTACAGATGCGCAGCTGCTGTTTTTCCGCTTCAGACAGGCTGGCGCCGTGCAGCGTGAAGCGTTGCCAGGTGACTTCCACCAGCCGCATCGCTTCCGCATCCGGACACTGGCTGCTGCGCTGCTGGTAGACGCTATCAAGGCGCGCAAACAGCTGGCTATTGAGCACAATTTCATCCTCCAGCGCGGTGAGCTTCGGCGCAATGATCTCATCGATCTCCTGCAGGCGCGCGCTGGTATTGGCTGCCGTCATCGCTGAAAACACGTGCTGCACGCGCGTCAGCAGCTGCCCGCTGCGCTCAAGGGCTTCATAAGTATTGGCGAACGTCGGCGGTTCGGGGTTTTGCGCAATGGCGATCGCTTCGCGGCGCTTCTCTTCAATACCGGCTTCCAGTGCGGGAAGGAAATCCGCCTCTTCGATCAGGTCAAACGGCGGCGCCTGGTAAGGTAAGTCGCTGACGGTGAAAAACGGGTTAACGCGTGCGTTCATTCTCGCTCCTGCTAATCAGTCACGCCGCAGACGATGCGGCGCAGTGGTATTTATCCTGGCAGTTTCGCCGCCGTGCAACAAGCTGACGGCGCACGCGGCCATACGCGCTGCCCGCTGACCCAAGTCTGCGCAATATTGCGGTCGTCGCCCAGCGTCATCAGCACGAACAGCCGCTCCCAGACATCTTTGCTGTTCTGATGGCGCAGCTGCTGTAGCGGCGAGACGGCGGGATCGAGTACCACGAAATCGGCCTCTTTGCCCGGATTGAAGTTGCCGATGTTGTCAGCCAGATCCAGCGCGTGTGCACCGCCTAACGTCGCATGGTAGAACGCTTCACAGGCGCTGAGTTTATATTGCTGCAGCTGCCCTACTTTATAGGCTTCGCCCAGCGTCTCCAGCAGATTAAAGCTGGTGCCCGCCCCTACGTCGGTGCCCATACCAACGCGCACCTGCTGCTGCCAGCAGCGCTGCAGATCGAATAAGCCGCTGCCGAGGAATAAGTTTGACGTGGGGCAAAAGGCGATGGCGGAGTCGGTGTCGTGCAGGCACTGCCACTCTTGGTCTTCGAGGTGCAGGCAGTGCGCAAACACGCTGCGTTTTCCGGTCAGCCTGTAGTGATGATAAACATCGAGATAGCCGTCGTGCTCGGGAAATAGCGTCTTCACCCACGCCACTTCCTGCGGGTTTTCGCTCAAATGGGTTTGCAGCCAGACATCAGGGAACTCCTCGCGAAGCTGCTGAACGTTGGCCAGCAGCGCGGGCGATGAAGTGGGCGCAAAGCGCGGCGTAAGCGCATACCCCAAGCGGCCGTGATGGTGCCAGCGCCTAATCAGCTCGCGGCTGTGCTGATAGCTCTCCTCTGGCGTTTCCAGCAGCGCGGCCGGTGCGTTTTGATCCATCATGACCTTGCCCGCGATCAGCCGCATATTGAGCGCCGACGCCGCGCTAAACAGTGCATCCACCGACTGTTTATGCACGGTGCCAAACACCAGCGCCGTGGTGGTGCCATTGGCCAGCAGCTGCTGCAGGAAAAAATCAGACATCGCCGCCGCGTGCGTGGCGCAGTGATACTGGCTCTCGACCGGAAAGGTATAACGATCGAGCCATTCCAGCAGCTGTTCACCAAACGCGCCAATCATTTCAGTTTGCGGGTAGTGAATATGGGTATCGACAAAGCCCGGCACAATCAGCTTGCCGCGCAGATCGGTCACCGCCTCCACGTCAATGGCGTCACGCAACGCGTGCCATGGCGTGAGGCTGACAATTTTTCCCTCGCGCACGCGAAGCACACCGTCTTCCACAAAGCGCGCCCGCGCGAGCGTCTCCTCGGGCGTCCTGGCGATATCGTCAAAATCAAAAAAGCTGGCGCGAAGCAGCGTGTCTGAAGCGTGCGGCATAACGGTTCCTTGAATATACAGGTAAGCAAAAACACAGAACGTAGAGCGACTTAGTGCAAGCAACATGCCAGATAATGGCTGTAAAAATGCTCTTTTTTCAATCTGATGGGCGAAATTTAGGGAGGTAAAAAAACGGAATCGTGTGCGCAACCGCTTGCGTTCGGGATGTGCCGTAAGGGGGGATGCGCGACGGCGTATTGCACCGTTAAGGTGCGTGACTGCACCTTAACGGTGACTGTCCGTTGCGCTTCGCTGTAACTCCGCCCGATTGCGCCCTGCCTGCTTGGCGTGATAAAGCGCCGCGTCCGCTTGGTGAATCAACGTTTGGGCATCGGCGCCGTCTTGCTGTGGCGTGACGCTGGCGCAGCCCGCGCTCAGCGTGACAGGCTGTTGCGGGTCATGGGGATGATGAATGCCCGCTGCTGAGACATGTTTTACCATCATGGTGGCAATATTCAGCGCGTCGGCGTCACTGGCGTTGGGCAGGATCAGCGCAAATTCTTCACCGCCGTAGCGGGCCACCAGATCGCTTTTTCGCAGCGGCAGCTGATTTAACTGTTCCGCCAGCTGTTTAAGGCACCGATCGCCCGCGAGATGACCATGGGTATCATTGAACTGCTTGAAATGATCCACGTCGGCCATTATCAGCCCCACGCTACCGCCCTGTTCGCGGGCGCGATCCAGGCATTCGTTCAGGTAACGGTCAAATTCGCGCCGATTGGCTAATCCGGTGAGCGCATCCGCATGCGCCATGCGGGTCAGCGCACGGTTGGCCTGACGCAGTTCATCGCGGAGCGCGGTGAGGTCGTACTGGTATTTAAGCGTACGCTTAGCCTGACGCAGCACAAAACCCCCCAGCAGTACGGTAGCCAACATAAGCGCGCCGCTCATGGCGACATCTTGAATACGCGTTTTGCGCCATTTGGTAAAGAGATCGCGCGTGTCGTAACCCGCCGCCACGATAAGCGGATAGCGATCGAGACGCACAAAACCAAAAATGCGCGGTTTGCCATCCATCGCGGACGTCCACTGCCCGCCTCCGCGATTGTTCTTCTGCAGCAGCGTTTGAAACAGATGACTGGCAGAGAGATTGGTGCCTATAAAACTGTCCGGCATCGGGCGGGCATAAAGTACCGTGCTGTCGGCCAGCATTAGCACCATCACATCCTGTTTGCCCATTTCAAAGTAGGTGTAATAACGGCGAAAATAATCCACGTTAATCGTCGCCAGCAGCACGCCACGAAACCCCTTCATGCTATCGCTGACGCGCAGCGAGACCGGGATCACTAAATCGCCGGTGCTGCGGCTGCGGATCACCGGCCCCATGTGGACGCTGTCGCGCAGGTTAGTGCGCTGAAACACGAAATACTCGCGATCGGAATTGTTGATATGAGCGGGAATCGACGCCGCAGAGGTGGCAATCCATTTACCTTGCGCATCGTAATAAAAGAGGCCGTGCAACTGCGGCAGTCTGCGCTGTAAATCGCGCATGGTGGCGCTCAGTTCAACGGTATTCAGTCCGCTGTCCAGATGCGCGGCAATATCGCGCTGGAGTTCGCGCAGCGAAAGCTCGGTTTGGATAAAGGTATCTTCAGCCTGCCGGGCCTGTGCCAGCGACAGATTGATGGCCGTTTCCTGTGTCTCTCTGACGGTGTTCTGCCAGTCTTCGTGCAGCGTCCAGAAACTCACGGCGGTCACGCCGCCCACCAGCAAAACGCCAGACAAGATAATGGTTTTTAACAGGGAGCCAAAAGGCTTAAGTGACGGGTCTGGTTTTGTGCGCAAAATCATACGGTCTCTCTCTATCTCCTCTTGTTGAGTTAAGCAGATAGAGAGAGATACGCGAGGTTACCCCTCGCGTATTGGCGCGTTTAATGCGTTTTAAACACCACGACCATGTCGCGGAGATGGGCGGCGCGTCCGGCCAGATCGCCGGCAGAGGTTGCAGACTCTTCCACCAGCGCGGCGTTTTGCTGGGTAACCTGATCCATCTGATTAACCGCGATATTGATCTGCGCAATCCCGCTGCTCTGCTCTTTCGATGAGGAGGAGATGTCGCGAATCAGCTGCGTGGTTTGCTCAATGGCCTCGACGCTCTGCTTGACGCGATCGCCCGCGTTTTTCGCCAGCGCCAGACCCTCTTCGGCATGGTTCACCGACTGGGCGATCAGCTCTTTGATTTCCCGCGCAGCGGTGGCGGAACGCTGGGCCAGCGAGCGCACTTCAGAGGCCACCACCGCAAAGCCTTTACCGGATTCACCCGCGCGCGCCGCTTCAACAGCGGCGTTGAGCGCCAGAATATTCGTCTGGAACGCGATGCTATCGATTACGCTGGTGATCTCTTCGATCTTTGCCGAACTTCCGCGAATTTTACTCATGGTTTCCATCACGGAATCCATCGCCTTGCCGCTCAGCATTGAGGCGTCCGTCGCCGCTTCCGCCATGGTGGTGGCATGCTGCGTATTCTCGGCATTCTGACCGATGATTGACGCCATCTGTTCCATGCTGGCGGCCGTTTCTGCCAGCGAGGCGGCCTGCTCCTCGGTGCGTGCAGAGAGATGGCCATTGCCCTTGGCAATCTGCTCGGACGAAGACGCGATAGTCAGCGCGTTGTCTTTAATGTTCGCCACCAGCTGAGAGAGGCGATCTTGCATCTGCTTGAGCGAGCCCAGCAGCCTGGCGGTCTCATTGGTGCCCTGCACGCTGATCTCGTTGGTAAGATCGCCAGCGGCAACGCTGCCCGCCGTGCGCACTGCATTTTCAATCGGTCCGGTCACCGAGCGGGAAATCATCACGGCGAAGATCACGGCAATCGCGGCAATGGCCAACAGCGCAGCCAGCAGCCAGTATTGTGAATGGCGGCGATCCTGAATTTGCGCGTTGAGCAGCTGCGTAAGTTTATCGGCATATTGGGTACCCAACGTGCTGTAGCTGTTGATCGCTTCGGTGAACACGCGCACGTACTCTGTAGGCGCAACGGTGGCAGTTTTATTCACGAACACGTTTTCCGCCAGTCCCAGCGCCTTAAGCGCCTGCTGATTGGCATCGTCATTTTGCATCGCAAACTGCGTTTTCAGCTCGGGTGAAATAGAGAAGACTTTGTCCATGTTGCCGCTGAACTGATCCAGCGCCACTTTGCCGTTCTCAATACGAAACGCCATATTGCTCATGCCGGCCGTCATTGCCGCATCGCCTTGCGCAATGAGCGACGTGCCATGCGCGCGGATCTGCCCCAGCGTTTCTGTCAGCAGCGGCATGCGGCTAAAGATACTGATGATTAACTGGTAAGAGTCGAGATCGCTGTCCAGTGACAAGCCGTAGAAATCCAGCACATCCTGATTGGCCATCAACAGGCTCTGAATCAAGGCGGCATGTCGATTGAGGCTGTCGCTTAGCGACAGTTTCTTGTCATTCAGATCGGCCTGTAACGCATTCCACCCCTGGCTAACTTTATCCATGCGCGCCAGCGGTTGGGCATTGGGATCGGTTTGACGCAGTTCGGCGTTGATCTCCGTCTCCAGCCTGGCAACTTGATCGACCAGTTCAAGACGCGGCGCATTATCCGGCTTGCCCAACGAGATCGCGATGGCGCTCTCCGCACGGTGGCGCTGAATCTTGTTCAGCAGCAGCAGCATCTTTTTCTCAACCGGGATACCGTCGAGTTCAACCACTTTCGCGTTGATGATCTGGTTGCCGGTATTAATGAATAAATAGGTTGGAAACACAAAAAGGACAAGAGCAAACACGCCAAGCATAATGAATTTTGCTGGCAGATTTATTTTATTAAGCATTTTTTTCATGGAAAATTTCCCTGGTGTGGAAACAAGCTCACTTTTATTTTTAAAAAATTACCGCGTGGATAAGCTGATAATCAGGATGCAAACAGCGGACGACAAAACACCCTAACTGGGTACGTTACGTCCGTGTGATTGATCGCGCTATTGGCATGAAGTGAATTATAGATAACGACTGGCAATTTAACAGGACGTAAATATACGATATTTTCTTTCCAAAGAAACAAAGTCAAATTATAATTATTTACTAAAAATCAATAGCTTGAAATTAAAGAAACATTCTCATTATCGTTACCAGCATGGATTGTTGAGCGATTATTACCGAATATATAAATATTAAAGTTTCATGGTGAAGTGCCGATAAACGCGCCTCTTTTTATTTTATTGAGCGTCACCTAACTCTTACGGGTTATTATTTTCTAAATATGTGCATTTTTATACCTTGTGAAATAATCATGCAAGCCGTCATCCTGATATGCTTTTTATTCGCATAAAAAAGCCATGAAAACGATTACTTTTTTCGTAACCAGAAAAACAGCTGGCCTGACCGCTTTTTTTTACCCTGCCGGTCAACACGCTTCACGCCCGTGGCTTTTCAGTGCTAGTTTACTGCACAAGGTGAACAAACGCGGACAAGCGTATGAGGAGCAGTAAAATGATTATTTTTGTAACGGGCGCAACCGCAGGCTTTGGCGAAAGCATCACGCGCCGCTTTATCGCCGAAGGCCACAAGGTGATCGCCAGTGGACGCCGCACCGAACGCCTGCAGGCACTGAAAGCGGCGCTGGGCGACAATCTCTATACCGTGCAGCTGGATGTGCGCAATCGGGCCTCCATTGATGAGGCACTCGCGGCGCTGCCCGCTGCGTGGCGCGATATTGATGTGCTGGTAAACAATGCCGGATTGGCGTTAGGGATTGAACCTGCCCATAAAGCCAGCCTGGAAGATTGGGAGGCGATGATCGACACCAACAATAAAGGGTTGGTGTACATGACGCGCGCGGTGCTGCCCGGCATGGTGGCGCGCAATGTCGGTCATATTGTTAACATGGGGTCGATTGCCGGGAGCTGGCCCTATCAGGGCGGCAATGTCTACGGTGCCACCAAAGCGTTTGTGCGCCAGTTCAGCCTTAATCTGCGTACCGATCTGCACGGTACCGCGCTGCGTGTCACCGACATTGAACCCGGCTTAGTCGGCGGGACGGAGTTTTCCAATGTGCGCTTCAAGGGCGATGACAGCCGCGCGGAGGCGGTGTACGAAGGCACCACGGCGCTGACCGCTGAGGATATTACCGAAGCGGTTTACTGGGTAACGACACTGCCCAAGCACGTCAATATCAATACGCTGGAAATCATGCCGGTGGCACAAACCACCGCCGGCCTGAAAGTCCACAAAGGCTAATCACCGCTATCCCGCCGCGTGCGGGATAGCTTATCCCCGCCCCCAGCCGACGACCATTACGCCCATGCCGCAGAGCGCGATGAGCGCACCCGCCCAGTCCCATGCGCTGAGCTTGATGCCCTCAACCACGCGTAACCACAGCAGCGCCGTCATCACATATACGCCGCCATACGCCGCATAGACGCGTCCGCTGGCCGCGGGGTGCAAGGTCAATAGCCAGACAAACAGCGCCAGGCTCAGCGCCGCAGGCAGCAACAACCAGGCGCTCATCCCCTTTTTCAACCACAGCCATGGCAGAAAGCACCCAACGATTTCGGCAAGCGCCGTAACAAAAAACAGCAACGCGGTTTTCACCAGCATCGTGATCCTCACCTGAACGTAAACAAACCGCCCACCGCTAGTGAGCTGAGAAACGGCGATGATATACTGCTGGCCGTTGCAGTGACAGTCGGACTAACGGCTGCGCTGGCGTTAATCTGAGGAGATGACAATGCATAAGCTCTGTTCCGCCCTGCTAGTGGCAAGTGTAATTCTGGCGGCGCCGTTGGTCTCAGCGCAGACCGATCGGTTAATCATCGAAAACGGCAACAACGCGACCAGCAATGAGGCCGCGCGCCAA
The DNA here is from genome assembly GCA_913778495.1 of uncultured Pantoea sp. Lineage (GTDB taxonomy): Bacteria > Pseudomonadota > Gammaproteobacteria > Enterobacterales > Enterobacteriaceae > Pantoea. Next base: position 12,380 of record CAJYVD010000024.1, on the reverse strand, counting down.
AGCAAAGAGCAGTGGAACGACACGCGTATGCTGCGCGGCAAGGTCAACACGCGCGTTGAGAAAGAGTTTGATAAAGCAGACCGCGCGTTTGATACCCGTGACGCCTGTGAATCCAGCTCTAACCTCAATGCTTATTGGGAACCCAACACGCTGCGCTGCCTCGATCGCCGCACCGGCCGCCCGGTCACGCCGTAAGCCGTACAGGCTGCTATAGTTCAAAGGGATTCTGAACCAAGGAGAGTGTGATGAAAAAATGTGGTGCAGTGATGATCGCGGCCTTGCTGGCCCTGCCGATGTTGGCCCAGGCGTCGTGCGACAGCGTTAAAGCCGATATCAGCCAAAAAATCGTCACCAACGGCGTGGCGGAATCGGATTTCACGCTGGATGTGGTGCCGAACGATCAGGCCGATCAGGCAGGCGGTCAGGTCGTTGGCCATTGTGAAAACGACACGCAGAAAATTGTTTACAAGAAAAACGGGCGCGACAGCGACAGCACTGTTCCCGCCAGCGCGGGCAGTTCGCAGGATGCGCCCGCGCAGTAATACGCCGCGGGCGGCACGTTCGTCGCCCGCTTTTTACTGCTCTTCAGGCCGTTGACGCGGCATCTGCCAGGCCACCACCGCCGCCATCAGCGCAATCAGCAACGCCACACCAAACACCCAATGCAGCGACGCCGCCATTTGCGTGGTCCAGTGCTGTAGCGTCTCCGTTGACAAACTCTGTCGGCTCTCCGGCGTCATCAGCTTTTGCATGGGATCAACAACCTGCGGCAGCCGCTGGGCCAGATTCAGATTCAACACCGCACCCATCACCGCGGTGCCCAGTGCCGAACCCAGCATCCGGCTAAACATAATAGAGGCGGTGCAGATACCGCGAATCTCGTAGTGGGCGTGATTTTGCACCGAGACCAGAAAGGTGGTGCTGGTCATTCCCATACCGGTGCCAATCAAAAACGCGGTGAAGCCCGCCTGCACCATGCCGCTGTCAGGACGCAACATCAGAAGCAGCGCACTGCCCGCGATCAGCAATGCGGCGCCCAGCTGCGCGGTGACGCGGTACGAGCTTTTTAACATCAGGCGTCCGCTGAGCGTGCTGGCCAGCGGCCAGCCGATTGACATCATCGCCAGCGCGCTGCCCGCCTGGAGCGGCGAACCCCCGTTTATGCCCTGAATCCACGTGGGTAAAAACGCGCTGATACCCATCATGGTGGCCCCGATAATCAGGTTGCCCACATTGCCCGCCACAACCGCCTTGCTGCGCCAAATCGCCACGGGAAACAGCGGAGTGGCGGCCTGTCGTTCATGCACGCTGAGTCGCCAGCCGGCCAGCAGCGCCAAAAGCAGAAACAGCAGCAGCCAATAGCCCAGCGCTTCGGCCTGCAGTAGCGCCACTAACAGCGCGGTGACGCTGATCATTAACCAACAGCTTCCGGTGATATTAAGATGCACATCGCGTTGACGCGGTGGTTCGGGCAGAAAACGCGCCAGCAGCAGCATGGCAAGCAGGCCAATGGGGACATTGACCCAGAAAATCAGCGACCAACCGGCATGCTGGACCAGCCACGCGCCGCTGAGCGGGCCAATAATGGCGGCGATCCCCCACACGCTCGAGAGCCAGCCCTGTACGCTGGCGCGCTCGCGCGGCGAGTAGATGTCAGCCACGATGGTACTGGTCAGCGGCATAATCGCGCCGGCCCCTAAGCCTTGAAAGGCGCGGAATAAAATGAGCCACGTCATGGTGTGCGCCAGTCCACACAGCACTGACCCCAGCAAAAACAGCGAGACGCCAATAAAGAGCAGGCGCTTGCGCCCCCAGATATCGGCCAGGCGCCCGTAGAGCGGCACGCTAACGGCTTGGGTGAGGAGATAGATCGAAAACACCCAGCCAAACTGTGAGAAACCGCCGAGATCCGCAATGATAGTCGGCATGGCCGTGGCCACAATAGTGACTTCTATCGCCGCCATAAACATGGCCAACATGCAGCCCGCAAGGATCCAATGGCGATGGACGCCAGGTAACGCAGCCGTTTCAGTCATAGTGCTCCCTTTGTTGATGCCTTAAGGCTAGCGCAAATACAACGCGGCGCGTTTCTACACGTGCGCTCAATAAGTGACATGGTCACTTATTTCGATGAAATTTTTTTATTGAGCGACATTCCCTTGTCTCATGCGGCCTGAGCGCACTTTTCGTCAAATTCTATCTGTCTGATTTTGCCGTGAAAAGCTGGCGCTCCGCTTCACCGATTGCTATAGCTTTGGCAGCGCGTTTTCTGCCCGCGTGCAGAAAAATCGCCGATTTGTAGCCGGTAAACGGCTATTTCGCCGCGTCGTGGACTTTCGTCTGCAAGGCTTATGCCGATGCAGCGCCACCGCGCTGAGAACACCATAACCACATTAAACGCACTATCGCATCAGGGAGACATCCGCATGCAAAATGCTTCGCTCGCCCGTCGGGCCACGCTGGCGCTGCTGGCCATTGTCGGCGTGCTCGCCCTTCTGGTTTGGGGCTTGGGGCTGGATACGCTGCGCGCACGCAAAGTGGATCTGCTCTATCTCGGGCAACAACATCTCTATCTGGTTTTTTGGTCCATGCTGTTTGCGCTGCTAGTTGGCATTCCAAGTGGCATCCTGCTCAGCCGACCGTTTGCCCGCCGCTGGGCAGAATACGTGATGCAAATTTTTAACGTTGGCAATACGCTGCCGCCGCTCGCCGTGCTCGCGCTGGCGATGGTGGTGGTGGGCATCGGCGATCGTCCAGCGCTAATTGCGCTGTTTCTGGCCTCGCTGCTGCCGATTGTGCGCAATACCTATTCCGGTCTGCGCGCCGTGCCCCCGTCGTTACTGGAAGCGGCCAACGGTATCGGCATGACCAAGCTGCAACGCCTGCGCCAGGTTGAAATTCCCAACGCGCTGCCGGTGATGTTGGCCGGCATCCGCATCGCCACCGCCATCAACGTCGGCACCGCCCCGCTCGCCTTCCTGATTGGTGCCAGTAGCTTTGGCGAACTGATTTTTCCTGGCATTTACCTGAACGATTTCCCCACCTTGATTCTGGGCGCCGTGGCGACCGCGCTGTTTGCCCTGATTCTGGACATGCTGCTGGCAGCACTGGGACGTTTTCTTAGCCCGCACTCTGCGGCATAAATACGAGGAGTACGCGTTTTGGGCAACCTGCACTGGATAAAGCGCACCGCGCTGGCGCTGACTGCGGCGATGGCGTTGAGTCAGAGCGCCGCCGCCGCCGAACCGATCGTGATGGCGACAAAGAGCTTTACTGAACAGCATATCCTCTCGGCGATGACGGTTCTCTGGCTCAATAAAAAAGGGTTTGAGGTGATCCCAAAAACCAACATCGCCACTACCATCAGCCGCAACGCCATGATCAACAAGCAAATTGGCATGACGTGGGAATACACGGGCACCTCGCTCATTATCTTCAACCACATCAAAAAGCCGATGTCCTCGCAGCAGGCGTGGGAAACCGTGCGCGATCTTGACGGTAAGCTCGGGCTGGTGTGGCTAAAGCCAGCCCCAATGAACAACACCTACGCGTTTGGCATGCAGCGTGCGCGCGCCGACAAAGAAGGCATTAATACGCTGTCGCAGCTGGTGGCGAAGCTTGAGCAGGTGCGAAAGACCGATCCGGATCATAACTGGAAGTTGGGCCTTGACCTGGAGTTTGCCGGTCGTTCAGACGGACTGAAACCGCTGCAGCAGGCTTACAACATGCCGCTGGACCGACCGCAGATCCGCCAGATGGATCCCGGCTTGGTGTACAACGCCGTGCGCGACGGGTTTGTGGATGCGGGCCTGATTTATACCACCGACGGTCGGGTGAAAGGCTTTGACATCAAAGTGCTGGAAGATGATAAGCACTTCTTCCCAAGTTACAATGTCACGCCGGTGGTACGAAAAGACGTGTTGGCCAGCCATCCCGGTCTGGAAGACGCGCTCAACCAACTGACCCCGCTGATCACCGATGAGGCCATCACCGAGATGAATAAACGCGTGGATATCGATCATCAGTCACCCCAACAGGTGGCGCGTGATTTCCTGCAATCGAAACATATGCTGTAAGGAGGCGCCATGGATACCCTGCATTACATGATGAGTAACTGGCCCACCCTGATGGCGCTGACCTGGCAGCACACGTGGTTGGTCCTGGTTGCCGTAGGCTGTGCCATTGTCGCGGGCGTACCGCTCGGCATTCTGATCGTGCGGTTTAAATGGCTGGCAGCCCCGGTGTTGGGCATCGCTACCATTGTGTTGACCATTCCCACCATTGCGCTGTTTGGCCTGATGATCCCGGTGTTTTCGCTGATCGGTCAGGGAATTGGTGCCCTGCCAGCGATTTGCGCCGTGTTTCTCTACTCGCTGCTGCCGATTGTGCGTAATACCCACACCGCGCTGGAAAACCTGCCGGGCGGGCTGCGTGAAGCAGGCCGTGGGATCGGCATGACATTCTGGCAGCGTCTGCGCTGGGTGGAAATCCCGATGGCGCTGCCGGTGATTTTCGGCGGCATCCGCACCGCAGTCGTCATGAACGTGGGCGTAATGGCGATTGCCGCGGTGATCGGTGCCGGCGGGTTGGGCCTGCAATTACTGGACGGCATCAGCGGCAGCGATGTGCGCATGCTGATTGCTGGCGCCTTAATGATCTGTTTACTGGCCATTGTGCTTGACTGGCTGCTGCACCGCCTGCAGCTGGCGCTGACTCCAAAGGGGATTCGATAATGATAAAGCTGGAAAACCTGACGAAAACCTTTACGCAGAAAAACGGCACCGCGTTCAATGCGGTGGATAACGTTAGCCTGCACGTTCCGGCGGGCGAGATGTGCGTGCTGCTCGGCCCTTCAGGCTGCGGCAAAACCACCACGCTGAAAATGATTAACCGCCTGATCCCCGCCAGCAGCGGAAAAATCCTGATCAACGGTGAAGACACCAGCGGGCTGGATACCGTTACCCTACGCCGCAACATTGGCTATGTTATCCAGCAAATTGGTCTGTTTCCCAACATGACCATTGAAGAAAACATCACCGTGGTGCCGCGCATGCTGGGCTGGGACAAGAAACGCTGCCGCGAACGCGCCACCGAACTGATGAGTATGGTGGCGTTGGACCCTACTAAATTCCTGCATCGCTACCCGCGTGAGATGTCCGGCGGTCAGCAGCAGCGCATCGGCGTGATCCGCGCGCTGGCCGCGGATCCACCGGTATTGCTCATGGACGAACCTTTTGGCGCCGTTGACCCGATTAACCGCGAAGTGATCCAGAACGAGTTTCTCGACATGCAGCGCCAGCTGAAAAAGACCGTGATGCTGGTGAGCCATGATATCGATGAAGCGCTGAAGCTGGGCGATCGCATTGCGGTATTTGGTCAGGGCAAAATCGTGCAGTGCGCCAGCCCGGACGAACTGCTGGCGCAGCCCGCCAATGACTTCGTCGGTTCGTTTGTCGGCCAGGATCGTACGCTGAAACGCCTGCTTTTGGTTCAGGCGGGAGACGTGACCGATCAGCAGCCCACCATCACCGTGCAGCGCAGCACGCCGCTGCAAGAGGCGTTTGCCACCATGGATGACAACGACATGCGTTCGATTACCGTGGTCGATGAAGCAGGTAAACCGCTGGGCTTTGTCAAACGGCGCGAAGCACGCGGCGCAGCCGGACGCTGCGAGGAGATTTTGCACACGTTCAAAGTCACCGGTAAAGCGGAAGAGAACCTGCGCGTGGTGCTGTCGAAGCTGTATGAACACAACACCGTGTGGATGCCGATTGTCGATGAAGAGGGACGCTACAGCGGCGAGATCTCTCAGGATTATATCGCGGATTACCTCAGTTCAGGCCGGACGCGCCGCAGGCTGAATCCGTAAAACTCACCGCGGTGGCCGGAAGGCTGCCGCGGCATTACATCCGATGCCGCGCCTCAGGCCGCAGGGGCGGACGGCGTACCCGACCACAGACCCTCTGCTAACCTCGACATATCGATATAAGGCGTTAAGTCGCGCTGTTCCGCGCGCGGCAAATAGGGTAACTCCCCCAGTAGCGGGCCAGGCAGCCGCTGCGTTAGCCGCGCGATGATATCCGCATAGTGCGCCAGGCCGGGATTAATGCGGTTCGCCACCCAACCGGCAAACGGTAATCCGTCCGCGACAATGGCTTCTGCCGTGAGTAACGCATGACTGATGCACCCTTCTTTGATCCCCACAACCAGCACCACCGGCAGCTGCGCCTGCTTCACCCAGTTTGAGAGCGGCTGATTGTCGTTCATCAGGCAGCGCCATCCGCCGGTGCCCTCAACAATCACCCGATCGGCGCGGTGCTGCAACGCGGTGAGTCCCTGATTGAGCAAAGCGTAATCCAGCGACGGAGCGCGGCCCCTGTCGCCGTCGAGCAGTGCGACAGGGTTGATCGCGTGATAAGGCAGATCAATCGCAGAAGATTGCAGCAGGAGCAGCGCATCTTTGCTGCGAGGCCCTTCTGCGCCAGGCTGAGCGTCGCGCGCCACGGGTTTGTAACCTACCGCACGCAACCCGGCCTGTGCGCAACACTGTAACAGGGCGCGGGAGACCACCGTCTTTCCCACCGCCGTGTCGGTGCCGGTGACAAAAAGTGTTTTCACCTTACTTCTCCTTCTGTGAAGCGCTTGGCAACGCGCTGAGAAGGCAGTGTAAGGAATGATAACGCGGCAGAGCTTGCGTTAGCGCAAAGTTAAGTGGGATGCCGGTTAGCCCTGCAGCAGTTTCACCAGCAGCGTGCCGCTATACAGCGCGTCTTTGATCAGCGCCGCCGCGCCCAGCGTGCCGGGATCGGCAAACGCGGTGGGCGTCAGCTGGATCGTCTGGCTGTAGACGGGCAGCGCCTGCTGACGAATGGTGTTGATCACCGCCGGAAACAGCACCTCTCCGGCGTGATTTAACGGCGACCCAATCAGGATGCGCTGCGGATTAAAGATATTGACCATCATGGCCAGCATGCGGCCAATGTGATGTCCCACGCCAGCGATGACGTCGCGCGCGAGGCGATCGCCCTGCTGCGCCGCGTCACACAAACTCTGCACGGTAAGCGGCGTGTGATTCAGTATGCTGTCGGATTGGGAGGGTAAGCGCTGCGCGGCCAGTTGCAGCAAGCTGCCCATGCTGGCCACGGTTTCAAGACAGCCATGATTGCCGCAGTAGCACTGTTCACCGTAGGGGTCGATCTGCGTGTGGCCAATCTCCACCAGTGCACGTCCGCTTTTATGCAGCAGATGCCCGGCGCTGATGACGCCCGCCCCCACCGTTTCGTCAATCACGATCTGGATAACATCCTGCGCCCCGCGCGAGGCGCCAAACAGCGCTTCGGCCAGCGTCCAGGCAGAAATGTCGTGCTGCACGAATACCGGCAGCCCGGTACGCGTTGAGAGCGTCTCACCCAGCGGCATATCCTGCACATCATAGCCCGGCATGCGGTGCACCACGCCGGACGGCGCGTGCAACAGGCCGGGCAGCGTGATGGCAATGGCTGTCAGGCGCTCCAGCTTGTGCTGGTAACGCACGAAAAACGCATTAACCTGCTCCAGCAAGGTTTGCAGCAGCGGCTGCCCACTGTCGAGCGGCAGCGGCAAGCGATCCTCTTGCAGCGCGCGGCTGCTGAGATCGCGTAGCGTCAGGGTTAACTGACCTGGCTGAATACGCATGGCGAGATAGTGCCAGGCGTCGGTATCCAGCACCAGACCGATGGCAGGACGTCCACGACTGCCTGGCTCCTGAAACTCCGTCTCCTGCACCAAATGCGCGTCCAACATCTCACGCACAATTTTGGTAATGCTGGCGGGCGCCAGCTGTGCACGCTTGGAAAGCTCAATACGCGAAATCGGGCCATGCTGGTCAATCAGCCGGTAAACCACGCCTGCGTTGGTCTGTTTAATCTGGTCAATATGCCCAGGCTGACTCTCCTGATTCACGCCCTGCTCCCGGATATTTTCGCGCTTCTAAATAAAGATCCGCTATGGTGGGGCAGATTTCCTGGCAGCGTCAAATATTTGATTAGAAATGTGATTTATCGCACATATTCCTGTCTGCTTAGTGCAGGTCGCGCGGCAGTAACAGCGACATCATGTTGCGTAGCTGGGCGCTGGGTTCCCGCACCGCCGACCATACCAGCCACACTTCCGAGACTGCATCGTGTTCCTCAAGCGGGATCCACACCACTTCCGGCAGGCGCGCCCGTGCAAACGAGGCCGGTAAGATAGAGACGCCCAACCCGGTCGCCACTAACCCGAGGATCGTCATGGCTTCCCCCACTTCTTGGGTAATAAAGGGCGTGATCTGATAGCGATGCAACAGCGCGAGGATCTCGCCGTGTAGCGCCGTACCGCCTTGCGGATCAAAGAACACAAACGGTTCAGAGGAGAGCGCCTGTATCGGCAGCGTGGTGGCCGCCGCCAGCGCATGGGCGCGATGCACTACCGCACACAGCGGCTCACGCAGCAGTACCCGATGCTGGAGATCGGGCGGCAGCGTGGTATTACGCATCACGCCTAAATCGAGTCGACCTTCATGCAGCGGAGTAAGCTGCTGGCGCGTATTGTTCTCCTGCATATGAATATGCACCTCCGGCCAGCGCTGACGGAACTGGTAAAGCGCATCGGAGACCAGCCCGGTGAAGGGCGCTGACGAGGTAAAACCGATACGCAACTCGCCCTGCTGCCCGCTGTGAATGCGCGCGGCACGCTGCGCAGCTTGCTCGACGTGCAGCAGCACCGCGCGCGCATCTGTCAGAAACGAAGCGCCCGCAGGCGTCAGCTGGACGCTGCGGTTGGTGCGAGTGAAAAGCTGCGCCGCGAGGATCTGCTCCAGCTGCTGAATCTGCTGGCTAAGCGGCGGCTGAGAAATGCGCAAACGCTCCGCGGCGCGACCAAAATGCAGCTCCTCAGCAACAGCAATAAAATAACGCAGGTGACGCAGCTCGATATTCATATTTTAAACGTCTCAATTGAGATTATTAATATATTGTACAACCTATTTGGCGGCTTCTACAGTAAGCACATTATGTTTGACCTATGGAGGTTTTGTGAGCCGCCTTTCCCGAACGGTGCCGCTTGAAGAGCAGGCGGTTACCCACATCGCTGTCCCCACATCCGCAAAAATCGAGCGCGGCTCGCCGCAGTTTATGCGCGTCACGCTGGCCCTGTTCTCCGCCGGACTCGCCACGTTTGCGCTGCTGTATTGTGTGCAGCCCATCTTGCCCGTGCTCTCGGCGCAGTTTGACATCTCGCCGGCGGCCAGCAGCGTCTCGCTCTCGCTCTCTACCGGCCTGATGGCGCTGGCGCTGCTGATTACCGGGCCGGTATCGGACGCGGTGGGCCGCAAATCGGTGATGGTGACCGGTCTGACGCTCGCCGCGCTCTGCACGCTGGTGGCCGCCACCATGCAAAGTTGGCACGGCATTCTGCTGATGCGCGCGCTCACGGGCCTGGCGCTGAGCGGCGTAGCGGCGGTGGGCATGACCTACCTGAGCGAGGAGATGCATCCGCGCGTGATCGCGTTCTCTATGGGGTTGTATATCAGCGGCAACTCGATTGGCGGCATGAGCGGTCGCTTAATCAGCGGCGTGCTTACCGACTTCTTTTCGTGGCGCGTGGCCGTTGGCGCCATCGGCTGCTTTGCCTTAGCCGGTGCGGTGATGTTCTGGAAAATTTTACCGCCGTCGCGTCATTTTCGCCCTGCCTCACTGCGGCCGCGCAGTTTGCTGATCCACTTCCGCCTTCACTGGCGCGATCAGGGCTTGCCGCTGCTGTTTGCCGAGGGCTTTTTACTGATGGGCGCGTTTGTCACGCTGTTTAACTATATTGGCTATCGTCTGCTGGCGGCGCCCTGGTCGCTGAGCCAGGCGGTGGTCGGCCTGCTGTCGGTGGTGTATCTCACCGGGTCGTGGAGTTCCCCTCGAGCGGGTGCCCTTACCGGCCGCTGGGGGCGCGGTCCGGTTCTGCTGAGCGCCACCGCGATCATGCTGTGTGGCCTGCTGCTCACCGCGTTTACCTCACTGTGGCTTATTTTGCCCGGCATGATGCTGTTTACCGCCGGCTTCTTTGCGGCCCATTCGGTTGCCAGCGGCTGGATTGGCCCGCGCGCGCGACGCGCTAAAGGCCAGGCCTCGTCTCTCTATCTGTTTAGCTACTACGCCGGTTCCAGCGTGGCCGGGACCCTTGGCGGCGTGTTCTGGCATCGCTACGGCTGGTCCGGCGTGACGCTTTTCATTGGCCTTCTGCTGCTGATGGCCCTGTTGGTGGGCTGGCGTCTACAGCGCCGTCATCTTTAGCTGCCTGGTCGGCGCGGGATGTGCATGCCCCGCCGACCTGAATTTTGCACCTGCCGCAATAACGCGTAGTACCAATTAAAACAAACCGCCGTTAGCTCGCTATAATTCCCGCTATTCCAACAATAATCAGACTTTGTTTTTTTTACAGCAATGAGGAAGCACCATGGAACTCTATTATTACGTCGATAAAAATGCGGGCTATAACGATAACCACGTTGTGCATGCTACCGGGTGTCCTTTTCTGCCCTCCGATCGTGCACGGCGCTTCCTGGGAACCTTTTACTCGCCAGCCGCCGCCATACAGCAGGCGAGAAAATTCTATCCCGGCGCGATGGGCTGCGAGCACTGCTGTCCGGTAACCATGAAAAAAAGCCTGCCGCTCCAGCATAGCGTGGCGCTAAAGCACATGGTGCAACTCTGATAATACTGGTCTGACGGCGGCCCCTGTGCCGCCGTCCACGGCAGCTAAAAGCAGCGGCTTTTTTCTGCCTACGCCGCACGCTATCCTTCCTCTGCCGCCCGTCTGCGTCAAAGATGCAGCGACAGAATAAATCCGCCGCTGACAGTTTCCATTCGCCTATTATTGCGCCACAATAGAGGGGATTTGTGATCTAAGTCACTTAACTGGGGCGCTTTTTTGCCCACTTACCCTCTGACCGATTTGAACTGCATGCAATCAATCACTGTTTCACGTAAAACTGCCTGGCTACGGGTGCTGCTGCTGGCTATCGCCGCGTTTGTGTTCAACACCACTGAATTTGTGCCGGTGGGCCTGCTCTCCGACATCGCCGCCAGCTTTTCCATGAAGACCGCCGACGTTGGCATCATGCTGACCATCTATGCGTGGGTGGTGGCGCTGCTGTCGCTGCCGCTGATGTTATTAACGCGCAACGTTGAGCGCCGCCTGCTGCTGGGCGTGCTGTTCCTGGTGTTTGTTGCCAGCCACGTGCTTTCTGCTTTTGCCTGGGATTTTACCTCGCTGGTGATCTCGCGTATCGGCATTGCGCTGGCGCACGCCGTGTTTTGGTCGATCACCGCCTCGCTGGCGATCCGCGTTGCCCCGGCGGGCAAAAAAACGCAGGCGCTCAGTATGCTGGCAACCGGTACGGCGCTGGCGATGGTGCTGGGCGTGCCTATTGGGCGCATTGTTGGTCAGTATCTGGGATGGCGCACCACCTTTGGCATGATCGGCGTGTCGGCGCTGGTGCTGCTGATTTTGCTGTTGCGCGTGCTGCCGCGCCTGCCTAGCGAGCACACCGGCTCACTGAGCAGCGTGCCGATGCTGTTCCGCCGTCCGGCGCTGGTCGCAATGTACATTCTGGTGACCATGGTAGTCACGGCACACTACACCGCTTACAGCTATATCGAACCCTTTATGGAGCTGGTCGCCAATGCCGATCAGAACTTCACCACGCTGCTGCTGCTGCTGTTTGGTTCGGCGGGTATCATTGGCAGCCTGCTGTTCAGCACGCTGGGCAATAAATTCCCGTCTGCGATGCTCCTGGCCGCCATTGCGCTGATTACCCTGAGCATGGGCTTGCTGCTGTTCGCCGCCGTGCGCCCCACCGCCATTGTACTGCTGTGCATTGTGTGGGGGATGGCGATGATGATGATCGGACTGGCGATGCAGGTGCGCGTGTTGTCGCTGGCCCCCGATGCCACCGATGTCGCCATGTCGCTGTTTTCGGGCATTTACAATATTGGTATCGGCGCGGGCGCGCTGCTCGGCAACCAGGTGAGTGAGCACCTGAGCATGTCGGACGTAGGGAATGTAGGGGGACTTATTGGCCTCGCTGCACTGTTTTGGTGTATCGCGATTTTCCGCCGCTACCCGCAGCTGCGGTCCAATGGGTGATGGGGCCGCAGAGCAGCGGCTGGGTGCTTTTTCGCTGGCGCGAGGCTTGGTGCAACTTTCGTTCGCCATGGCAATGGAAGTTGCCTGTGCCGCAGGCAGCGGTTCGGTGCATCTTTCGTTCGCCATAGCAATGGCAGTTGCCTTGCCCGCCGTGCGGCGCACGAGCAGAGGGCGCCAGGCCGCGCCCTCTGCACTCCCCGGCCCTGCGCCAGCCCCACTCGCCGCTG
>CAJYVD010000023.1 GCA_913778495.1 uncultured Pantoea sp. | reverse complement strand
GAGGGAACAGCGCAGGCTGGCGCAGGGCGCGGATTGCAAAGGGCCGCGCCCATCGGCCCTTTGCCCGTACGCCGCAGCGGTGCGGCTGAAACTGCCGTGCGGTTAGCGGGCGGAACCCGCGCAGGGTTATACCGGCTGAGCGGCCGGAACCCACACAGCGTCAGGCCAGCGCAGCGGTCGGCGTCCGGAACCCGCTCAGTGCCAGCACAGCGCAGCGGTCAGCGTCCGGCACCCGCTTGGTGCCAAACCGGCTTGAGCGGGCCGGAACCCGCTCAACATCACTGAATACCTTGACTCCGCAGGTAATCCTCGTAATTGCCAGTGAAGTCCACCACGCGATCGCCCTTCATCTCGATCACGCGGGTAGCCAGCGAACTCACGAACTCGCGGTCGTGCGAAACGAAAATCAGCGTACCTTCGTACATCTCAAGCGCCATGTTGAGCGACTCGATCGACTCCATATCAAGGTGGTTGGTCGGTTCGTCCATTACCAGGATATTCGGCTTTTGCATCATTAGTTTGCCAAACAGCATGCGGCCTTTTTCGCCACCGGACAGCACTTTGGCGGGCTTATTGATCTCATCGTGACCAAACAGCAAACGCCCTAACACGCTGCGTACCGCCTGCTCGTCGTCGCCTTCTTGCTTCCACTGACTCATCCACTCGAATACGCTGAGATCGTCGGCGAAATCGTGGGCGTGATCCTGCGCATAATAGCCAATACGTGAATTTTCGGACCACTTCACCGTACCGATTTCTGGCGTCAGTTCACCAATGAGCGTTTTTAACAGCGTGGTTTTACCGATACCGTTAGCACCGAGGATGGCGACTTTCTCACCCACTTCAACCATCAGGTTGAGCTTATTAAACAGCGGGCCTTCATCAAATCCTTTGGTCAGTGCCTCCACTTCCAGCGCATTACGGAACAGCTTTTTGTCTTGGTCAAAACGGATATACGGGTTTTGACGGCTAGACGCTTTTACTTCATCCAGCTTAATTTTATCGATCTGTTTTGCGCGCGAAGTCGCCTGACGAGATTTAGACGCGTTAGCGCTAAAACGGCTTACAAAGGATTGCAGATCGGCAATTTGCGCTTTTTTCTTCGCGTTATCCGCTAATAAACGTTCACGCGCCTGCGTTGCAGCGGTCATATATTCATCATAATTGCCGGGATAAACGCGCAGTTCGCCGTAATCCAGATCGGCCATATGCGTACACACCATATTCAAGAAATGGCGATCGTGCGAAATGATGATCATGGTGCTGTTGCGTTCGTTTAGCACCTGCTCCAGCCAGCGAATAGTATCGATGTCCAGGTTGTTGGTCGGTTCATCGAGCAACAAAATATCCGGATTTGAGAATAACGCCTGCGCCAATAGCACACGCAATTTCCAGCCTGGCGCAATTTCACTCATTGGACCGTAATGTTGATCCACCGGAATGCCGACGCCCAGCAATAATTCACCTGCACGTGATTCCGCACTGTAACCGTCCATCTCACCGTACGCGACTTCCAGGTCGGCAACTTTATAGCCTTCCTCTTCGCTCATTTCCGGCAGTGCATATATGCGGTCGCGCTCTTCCTTAACCGCCCATAATTCGGTATGCCCCATGATCACCGTGTCCAGCACGCTATATTGCTCAAACGCAAACTGGTCCTGACGCAGTTTACCGATGCGCTCATTGGGATCGAGGGAAACATTTCCGTTAGTCGGTACCAGGTCGCCGCCCAGTATTTTCATAAAGGTCGATTTACCGCTGCCGTTCGCACCGATTAAACCGTAACGATTACCGCCGCCAAATTTAACGGAGATATTCTCAAACAGCGGCTTGCTGCCGAACTGCATAGTGATATTGCTGGAAACTAACACGGCATGGACCTTTGTTACGCAGTGGAGGAAAAAACAGCGGGCATTATGCCAGAAGCGCGTTGCTGGAGCCACCTCTGCACGAATGACAAAGCATGGCGCGGCCTAAACCGTCTGATGTAAGGCAAAAAATAGTGCGTGCACTGCACGGGTGGCGCAACAATATTAGCGCCAGTGGCACGCTTAGCGCGCGGCGATATAGCAAAAAAATAACGGATGCGCTTAACCGCCTGTGGCAAAGCACCGTTTTGGCGCAGCGGTTTCTTTTCGTATTTGAATTAAGAAGAATAATTAAAGAAATAAAAAAAGCCGGGGGCGATAACGCTCCCGGCTCCCGTCGACAAGGAGTGTGCGGCTTATTTGATCAGGAAGCTATCGAGGCTTTTACCTGCATCCAGCGCCTTTTTAATCGCAGCTGGGGTACGGCCCTGACCTGTCCAGGATTTCTGCTCACCGTTTTCATCGGTATAGGTATATTTCGCCGGACGCGGCGCGCGCTTGGCGCGTTTTTTACCGGTTTCCAATGCACCCAGCAATTCGTTAGGGTCAATACCATCTGCCAGCAGCATTTCGCGATATTTTGTCAGCTTTTCTTCTTTTTCACGATTCTGCGCTTCTTCCGCTTCTACTTCTTCGCGACGCTCAGTGACCACGACGTTTAATTTTTCCAGGATCTCTTCGAGATCAGAAAGTGGCAGTTCACGAGCCTGCGCGCGTAATGTACGAATGTTGTTCAGAACTTTAAATGCATCACTCATCACAATGTCCTTGCTTAAGGGGTTTAAATAAACTGTAGTGGCAAGATTACCCAATTCAAATAAAAAAATAAATTAATTTATGCGTACAGATAATTCCGAACTTATTAGTCTATTTCTTAAGGCAGGTTTTAAACCCGATAAGCGCTGTTAATTAACCCGCAATTAACAGACGCAACATTGCACTTCCCCGCTTTGGTATCGATTTCAGAACAAATTATCCGTGTTTAACTGGAGTGAAAGATTATTGCGCGGTGCGAGGCAGGAACAATAAGGCGGGAAAGGAATGTAGTATATTAAACACTTTTTTATCGGATGTGCAGACTTCGGCTTGTGGGGTAAATCACATTTCACCATTGAAGAGACAAAATGGCCGACAACGCGTGTCGGCCAGACGTAAGGTAAATATGTTCAGTTATTAGGCTTTACGCGCCGCCGCGTTGAGCGGTTGCGATGTCCCATCAGATAAGGTGTCGTGCAGATAATGTTCGATCTGCTCCAGCGAGCGATTGCGCGTTTCAGGCACGCAGCGCACCACAAACAGCGCGCCAGCGATGCCAATAGCCGCAAAAATAAAGAACGCGCCGGACAAGCCGACAGACGCAAGTAAAATCGGGAACATCAGCGAGATAAGGAAATTAGCGATCCACATTGCAAACACCGCCCCACCCATAAATATGCCGCGCAGGCGCGTAGGGAATATTTCAGATAATAATAACCACGTCACCGGTGACAGCGCGCCCTGCTGAAAGCTGAGAAACATCAGCATGCCGGCGAGAACCATATAGCTACGCAGCAGGTCAGGCTGATTATTCACGGTTTCCGGCATCAGATAACTGACGGCTCCAATAAATACCAGGCAGGCCGTGCAGCCAAACTGGCCGATCATCGTCATGGTGCGGCGCCCAATTCGCCCCAAAAGCCAGATGCCAACAAAGGTCATCAGCACCGAGATTACTCCGTTGGCGATGGTGGCAAACAGCGCGGCGTTGTCGCTCATTCCCACCGCTTTCAACATGGTTGGCGCGTAATACATGATGGTGTTGACGCCCGTGAGCTGCTGAATCACTGCAATGCCTACTCCCATCAAAAAGAGTTTAAACAGCCAAGGCTGACGCAGTTCGCGCAGACGCGGCGGTGCTTTCTGCTGCTCTTCCGCCAGTGTCTCTTCGATTTCTGTCAGTTCCCACTCGACATCCTGTCGGGCTCGCGTGCGCTCCAGCACTTGCCGCGCCTCGGCTAACCGACCTTTCATGGCATACCAGCGTGGCGAATCCGGCATAAAGAGCATGCCGAACCACAGCAGCACCGCAGGCACAGTGGCGACGGCCAGCATCCAGCGCCAGGTGGCATCACCACCCCATACCGCGTTAAAGCCCGCGTTGGAGATATAAGCCAGCATCTGACCGGATACGATCATCAACTCTTGCATGGTCACCAGCTGCCCGCGCTTGTTAGCGGGTGCCATCTCCGCAATGTAAACCGGCACCGTTGCGGAAGCGCCGCCCACGGCCACGCCCAATACCAGGCGGAAGAAAATCATCCATTCAACGCTTGGCGCTAACGCGGTGCCGAGCGCGCCCGCCGCAAAAATGATCGCCAAAACCAGAATGATTTTTCTCCGCCCGACAGCCGCCGCAAAATGTCCTGACGTCAGTGCGCCGAACGCTGCGCCAAACAGCAGGCTGCTGGTGACGAGGCCGGTGGTGAACGGCGTAAGGTGTAAATCGCTGCCCATGAACAACAGCGCCCCGGAGATGACGCCAGTGTCGTAGCCAAACAGCAGTCCCCCTAACGTGGCGATCAGGGCGATGACTTTCACGAAAGGCTCAGTGGGGGTCGTGCTGTTTGGCCCGGAGGCCTTGTTGAGAGTGAGATAGGATTCCCGTGGCATAGCAAACTCCTTTACGGCTAAGAAAGCAGTAAAAATAGATTATTTTTGCCACAAAAATTAATTATGAAATTTCCGTTTTGCGTGACTGCGCAGATTCAGGCGCCAAAAAAGCGCGCCTGATCACATTAATGCGCAACACAACAGATTCATGCAGGAGAAAAAGCGGGTGGATTTTTCATCGTTACAGAGAAAGTGAGCATTTTTTTCACGCGAAAGAAAATGCGGGCGCGCCGCCGCGCGCCCGACGGTCACGGCACGGAGGTGGCGGGACCAAACACGCTGTATTCCGGCAGCGTCACGCGCTGGTAAGGTTCCCAGCCGCCGCCCAAGGCTTTGTAAAGTGCCACGAGATCCAACGCGCTTTGGACGCGTGCCTGAGTGGATTGCGCTTTCGCCTGCGCCAGCTGGCGCTGAGCATCAAGCACGTCCAGAAACGTCGTCAGTCCCTGCTTGTAGCTGTCGCTGGCAAGATCGAAGGTGCGCTGTAGCGCACCCGTAGTGTCATCCAGTGCCGTCACCTGCTGCTGATCGGCGCGATAACTCACCAGCGCATTTTCGACATCCTGCAGAGCCGTCAGCACGGTCTGGCGATAATCCAGCGCCGCACTCGCCTGCTGCGCCCGCGCCAGCTTGACGCTGGAAACTAAGCGTCCGCCCTGGAAAATCGGGATCGACAATGCCGGCCCGATGCTAAAGAAGTGGCTGCTCCAGTCGTCAAGATAGCTGGCATCCGTGTTGCGCACGCCAAGCTGACCGGTGAGCGACAGGCTGGGGAACAGATTAGCCACCGACACGCCAATATTGGCGGTTTGCGCATGCAGATTCGCTTCCGCCTGACGGATATCCGGTCGCCGCCGCGCCAGCGTCGAGGGAATACCCACCGCCACCATCTTCGGCAGCGCGGGCAGTGCTTTACTGCTCATTAACTCGTTATCCAACGCGCCGGGCGTTTTACCCAACAGCACCGCGAGACCATTCATGGCCTGGCGCGCCTGCGCCTGATACTGCGGCAGCTGGGCGTTCAGGGATGCCAGCTGCGCCCGGGCATTTTCCACATTGGTGGCCGGTGCCAACCCGTTTTGCTGCTGGCTCTGGGTGAGCTCCCACGTTTGCTGTGCCACCGTGATTTGGTCTTGCAGCGTGTCGAGCACCGCCTGCGCGCCGCGCAGCTGCAGATATGCACGCGCCACTTCCGCTTCCAGCGAGACCAGCGCATCGTTGCGCTGCGCAATCGCTGCCTGCTGCTGGGCATCGGCGGCTTCCATTTGACGCCGCACCTTGCCCCACAGATCGAGTTCCCAGCTTGCATCAAAGCTGCCCTGATACAGCGTGACCGAATGGGTGAGGCCATTGAGCTGATCGGCAACGTTACTGTCGACCTGATCGTAGACGCCGTTCGATTTCAGTAAGCCTTTCAGTCCCAGCTGCTGCCGCGTGACTTTGGCCGAGCCGTTGAGCGACGGAAACAGGCCGCCGCGCGCCTGCGCCAGCTGCTCGCGCGCACCTGCGATACGCAACACCGACTGTTGCAGCGTCAGGTTGCCCGCAATTGCACGCGCAATCAGGCTGTCTAACTGCGGATCGTTGAAGTTTTTCCACCACTGCGGGTTCGTGGCCGTCGCCAGCGGTTTGGAGGCTTCCTGCGAAGGGAGCGCACGGAAGCTGCCCGGCGTCTGCGCCTGCGGAGGCTGATAGTCGGGGCCAACGGCACAGCCAGCCAGCAGCAGTGACAGCGCCAGCAGCGAACGGCGCGGTGAGGTCATCATTTTAATGTGCTCCTGCACTGCCTTCGCTCTTGATCGGCGAAAGCAACCAACAAAAAGGAATTAACAACAGCGCGACAATACTCAATCCCATAAAGACATCGATGTAGGCCAAAATACGCGCCTGCGCGATCATCTCTTGATAAAGCAGACCGCTGGCCACCTGAATCGGGTCACCCACTGCGGTGGTAAAATCGCGGATGGCTTGTGCCCAATGCTGCAACGTTAAACTGAACTGCTCATTAAGCGGCGTCATGTTATGCACCATGTGGGCCGAACGCACCTGCTCACGCTCGGTGATGCCAGCGGTGGCCAGCGAAATCCCGATGGAGCCGGCTACGTTGCGGAACATGGTAAACAGGGCGGAAGCGTCTGCGTTGAGCCGCTGCGGCACGGTAACGAAAGCAATGGTGGTCAGCGGTACAAATAAGAAGCCCAGCCCGATAGATTGCGCGCTGCGCATCAGCACCAGCGTAGTGAAATCCACATTCGGCGTAAGCGTGCTGGAGTAGAAAAAGGCCAGCGCCAGACAGGTGAAGCCAAACGCGATGATGTAGCGCGTTTGCACTATCGGCATCAGCTTCAGCACCAGCGGGATCGTCAGTACAATCAGTATCGCACCGGGCGAGAGCACCAGCCCCGACCACGTGGCGGTGTAACCGAGGTCCTGCTGCGCCAGCTGCGGAAGCACTACCGAACTGCCGTAAAGGATCATCGCCATGCCCGCCATCAACAAGCCCGCCACCCAGAAGTTGCGGTCTTTCATGACGGTCAAATCCACGACGGGCTTGCGCGCATAAAGCAGCCAGTAAACGGCCCCGACGATGCCGACCGCGGCCAGCATGGCGAACAGGCGAATAAAGTGCGAGGCGAACCAGTCTTCATCTTCTCCACGGTCGAGAAACACTTGCAGGCAGCCCAGGCCCAACGTGATCAGGCCGATACCGATATAATCGATATTGAGCCGCCCCTTATCCCATTTCCGCTCCCACGGCGGATCTTCCAGCAGCTGATAAATCGCCAGCACGGTCAGAATGCCAACCGGGATATTAATAAAGAACACCCAGCGCCAGCTGTAGTTGTCAGTGATCCAACCGCCGAGCGTCGGCCCAATCACCGGCGCGACGATGATGGCTATTGACGAGAGGCCAAACGCTTTACCGCGATCTTCCGCTTTGAAGTAGTCCAGCAGCACCGACTGCTGTACCGGCTGGAGCCCGCCGCCGAAAAATCCCTGCAAAATACGGAATAAGATGATCTGCCACAGTTCAGTTGCGATCCCGCACAAAAAGGAGCAAACGGTAAACATAACAATGCAGATGAGAAAGAAGTTCTTGCGGCCAAAAAGGCGGCTAAAAAACGCTGAGATAGGCAATACAATGCCGTTGGCGACCAGATAGGAGGTCAATACCCACGTCGATTCGTCGTAGCTGGAGGAGAGCGAACCGGCAATGTGCGGCAGCGCCACGTTGACGATGGTGGTGTCGAGGATTTCCATAAACACCGCCAGCGTCACCGTGATCGCGACCAGCCAGGGGTTGCTGGACGGACGCCAGCTTTCACCCCCACTCATTCGACGGTGACCTTAGGTTCGACCGACAACCCCAGCGGCAGCGGGCGATTCGGGTCCAGACCTTTGTCGATCACGATTTTCACTGGGACGCGCTGCACAATTTTCACGTAGTTACCGGTGGCGTTTTCTGCCGGGAAAGTTGAGAAGCGCGAGCCCGATCCCATCTGAACGCTGTCCACATGCCCTTCCAGCTTCATGTCAGGCCAGGCGTCAACGCCGATCTCAACTTTATCGCCCGGGTTCATGCGCGTGAGCTGCGACTCTTTAAAGTTAGCGGTGATCCAGATCTCAGGAGACACCAGTGAGAACAGCGCCGATCCGGCCTGAACCAGCGTGCCTACCTGCACGTTACGCTTGGTAATGAAGCCATCGTACGGCGCGCGCACTTGGGTGTAAGAGAGATTAAGTTCAGCCGTGTTGAGCTGCGCCTGCGCTTGTGCCACCTGCTGCTGACGCGCTTCGACGTTGGTTTGCTGTTGGCGAATTTGCAGCGCGACCTGAGAGGCAACTTCCACCTGCGCTTTGGCGCTTTGGAATTGCGCTTCCGCCGAACGCAGTTGCGCAGCGGCAGTATCGATATTGCGCTGCGAGGTGGCACGGGGATCGACACCGCGCTGGCGGCGATAATCTGATTGGGCGTTGAGCAGATTCGCCTGCGCTTTGGCCTGATCGGCGAGCGCCTGGTCGCGCTGGGCTGGATACTGCACGCGCGACAACGCGAGCTGCGCCTCCGCCTGATGCAGTTGAGCCTGCGCTAAGCCGAGCTGCGCCCTCGCCTGATCGCGCTGGGCCAGATAATCGCGCGGATCAATTTCCACCAGCACATCGCCCTGTTTAACCCGCTGGTTATCCCCGACCAGCAACTTGACCACGTAGCCTGAGGCTTTCGGTGCGATGGTCGCCGCATTGCCTTCCGTGAAGGCATCGTCAGTGGACTCAATATTACGGGTGGTAAACCAGAACCACAGCCCCACCAGCAGCATAATCACCACCACAATGACCAGAATAATGATGGGCTTTTTGCCGGGGCGTTTGCGTGCTTGCTCGCTGTCGTTGCTGCTCTGGTCGTTGTTGTTTTGATCGTTTTTTTGCCGATCGTTGTCATCAGGACGGTGGGTACTGCGATCGTTGTCGTTCTGCGCTGGCTGCTGCTGATTATCGCTCATAAGTTGTCATCACTGGCTGTGGCCCCGATCCTCGGGTAAACGGTCAAGTTAACCTTAGATCGGAAATTGACAAATTCCAGTGCAACTTTACATAAGCCAACGTTGCGCGCATTTTCTGCACCATCGGCAGATAACGCGCTGAATTTTCAGCGCGTCACAGGCAAATTCCGGGGGAGAAATGTGCTCAGCGCAGCCACATTAACAGCAGCCAGCCGCAGAGCATGGACCAGGCCAGCATAGGGAGGGAAAACAGGTGGAACTGCCACCACACGCGACGATCGTTTGCCATACGCAGCGCAATCAAATTGGCCAGCGAGCCGGGTAACAGACCAAATCCACCAATGTTTACCGCCCAAGCTAGCACTTCTGAGGGCTGAACTTTTTGCAGCAGCAGAATGGTCGCAGGCACGTTGCTGATGATTTGCGAGAGACCAATTGCCAGCAAATAGAGTCCGCCTTCACCCAGTTGGCTAATAGCGGCGAAGCGCGGCTGGAGGATCGGCAGGTGCATCAACAGAAAGACATCGATAAACATGGCCACGAACACCAGCAGTAGACTCCAGTCAATGCTGAGCAGCACGCCGCGCGCCATGATCAAGAAGCAGACAGCCACCAGCAGCAGCGCCCAACCGGTAATTTTCAGCTCCAGCGCCACGATAAACAGCACGTAGAGCGCGAGGCTGACAAAGAACAGCGGCTTTTGCCACGGATGCGTTTCGTCTTGTGCGTGTTTTTGAATGTCGTTCGCCAGAAAACTCCACCAGGTGAGCGCCATCAGCGTAACCATCAACATCGCCGCCAGCGGCGTCATCTGCCAAATAAAACCGGGAACGCTGAGCGCACCGTGGCTCCACAGCAGAATATTTTGCGGGTTGCCCACCGGCGTAAGCAGCGATCCGGCATTGACCGCCAGCGCTTCGAAAATGATCAGGCGCGATATCGGCAGGCTGGAAAACTTTTTCAGCGTTAGGGTGAGCGGAACCAGAATAAACAGCGCGACATCGTTGGTCAGGAAGGTTGAAAGCAGCGCAGCTGCACAAACCATAAACAGCGCCAGCGTGCGTTCATGCGCGAAGCGCTGGATGAGGCGCGCGCCCAGCACATCAAAGTAGCCGCTGTTTTCAAGGCCTTTGGTCAGCATCAGCAAACCGGTCAGCGTCATGATGGTCTGCCAGTCCACCGCTTTAGGCAAATCAGACCATTGATACTGCGCAAACGGCAGCAAGATAACACCCACGAGTAACAATAAATGCAAAATACGGTCACGCATTAAAGAACGCAGCACAATGGACATGATGGATGGAAGCCTTGTAGGTTAACGACTTTCGTAAAACTGCTTGAAGATGGCCAGCGTTTCATCACTGACGTGATGCTCAAGGCCTTCAGAATCTCGGCGGGCGGTTTCGGGGCTGACGCCCAGCGCCAACAGAAAGGTTTCAACAATATGATGACGCACGCGGCTCGCTTCCGCCAGCTTTTCGCCTTCAGCCGTCAGAAAAACGCCGCGGTAAGGAACCTGCTCTACCAAGCCAGTGGTACTCA
Source organism: uncultured Pantoea sp. (assembly GCA_913778495.1). Lineage (GTDB taxonomy): Bacteria > Pseudomonadota > Gammaproteobacteria > Enterobacterales > Enterobacteriaceae > Pantoea. The sequence continues at coordinate 21,507 of CAJYVD010000023.1, read as the reverse complement.
AACGCTTGAGCATTTTCGCCACCGTCGGCTGCGACACGCCCAAACGCGCAGCCATATCAACCTGACGCGCTTCACCAAATTCACGAATCAAATCAGAGATTAACTCAACATAGTCGTCAATCAACTCACGGCGATGCGCTTCTCGCACCTGGCGAAATCCTTCGACATGCTCCTCAATATCTTTAAGCGGCCCTTGGGGCGTGTTGATGGCGCTTTTCGCACGACGACTCATTCAGCTTCCTCTTTATTATTTGCCGCACCTTACCTACGGTGCGGGCTGGCTGGGCTCATTGTAAACCAGGCACAAAGAAGCACAAATTTTTCATAAATAGTGTTGGCTAAAGAGTATAGCCAGTGCTATCTTTGTTCGTAATGTAAGCGAATAGATTATAAAGAAGGCACCTGTGATGCTCCCTCACAGCCCTCTTTCTGCTGTATAACGCAGGGTTCGGCTTACCGTAACAGCGTATATTTTTGGAGGTGACCATGAGCACCATGAAAAACTGCCTCGACTGCGGCAAGTGTTTCGGGGTTGAGCAATCTAAACCGGCGGTTGAGCTGAAGTCATGGCTGTGCCTGTTGACTCGCTCCCCTTTCGCACTGCGTTTAATGCTGATCGAAAAGCTCACCGGTAAATCTTTGTCTCCGCGCCCCTGCCCCAACCTTATCTGGCGCGGTTAAGCGTTATTTCCTTTTTGAAGGGCGGATTGGCCAGTAGCCAATCCGCCCTTTTTCGTCTCTGACAGACCCTGTTCAAGCACGGCGTCGCGCTATCGCGTTTTCAGCACATAAAAAAACGGCCCAAAAGGGCCGTTTCATAAAGCAATTCGGGTCTACGCTTAACTTAGAAGCTGTAGCCTACGCCAGCGATCCAGGTGCCAACGTCCACGCTGCGGATGCGGCTCTGCTCGTAGCCTACGTCCAGTGCAACGTTTTCGATTGGGTTGAACTGCATACCCGCACCGTAAGAGAAGCCAACGTCGCTTGAATCATCTTTAGCACGTGAGTTAGAGACGTTTTCCTGGTATTTGCCATAGCCAATACCTACTACGCCGTAGATGCTTGCCCAGTCGTTCAGACGGTAAGCAGGACCACCGGTGATGCCGTAGTACTGGCCTTTATTGTAAACGCCACCTTCAGTACGGTCTTTTTCGGTGTAGGTGAAAGAACCGATCCAGCCCAGTGGGTTAGATCCATCTTCGTAACGATATTTCAGGTTGAAGCCGTTTGCTTTGTTAGCAATACCTTGATAATCACTCTGCGCGTAGCCGGCAGAAACGGTGCTCTGTGCCATGGCTGAACCTGCAGAAACGGCCAGTACACAAGCCAGTGCTGAAAGACATGCAATTTTTTTCATAACCACCTCAAATGTGAATATACTTCTCTCCTGACAACGCTAAAAATATAACAAAACTTAGCGAGAAACTCTGCCCGGATTTTGTTGTCTAACGGATTGTTTCGTGTAACAGAAAGTTAATGGATTTTCATAGGTCATTCATTTTACTTATAAAAACTGTCATTTTCCTGCCATAAAAACCTGACAGGCAAAACGTGCCTTTAAGTAAATTCCTAAACTAACCTGACAATTCTTTACTTAACTGGCCCTGATAACGGCTATTTTTTAGCCGATTAAATGGCTTTTTTTACACCGTAACGGCGTTTTCGCGGTGCACTTCCAGTACACTGACCGCCCCTCTGCTGCGAAAAATGAAACGGATAACAGGATGTCTGCCCCACGTAACGCTTTCCCCATGACCCCGGTATTATTGCCCGTTGCTGTACTGCTGATTGCGATGCTGTCGCTACAAGGTGGGGCATCCTTGGCCAAATCGCTGTTTTCAACCGTGGGCGCGCCGGGAATAACCGCGCTGCGTCTGGGGTTCGGCACGCTGATGCTGTGCATTATCTTTAAACCTTGGCGCTTACGCTTCAGCGCCGCGCAGCGCAAACCGCTGGTGATGTACGGGCTGGCGCTGGGTTGCATGAATTACCTCTTTTACCTTTCCATTCGTACTGTGCCGCTGGGGGTTGCCGTAGGCCTGGAGTTTCTGGGACCGCTTACGCTGGCGCTGGTCGGCGCGCGGCGCGCGTTGGATTTCCTGTGGGTGCTGCTGGCCGTCACCGGACTGTGGTTCCTCTTACCGCTTGGCGAAGGCATTCGCCATATCGACCCGCTTGGCGCGCTGCTCGCTGTGGGTGCCGGTGCCTGCTGGGCTGTCTATATATTGATGGGCCAGCGCGCCGGGGCAGAACATGGTCCCGCGACCGTCGCGATGGGCTCGCTGATTGCGTCCGTGATTTTTGTTCCCCTTGGACTGACCTTTGCCGCTCCGGGCGTGTGGGATTGGCATGTGGTACCTTTGGCGCTGCTTATCGCGCTGCTCTCAACCGCTATCCCCTATTCCCTCGAGATGATGGCGCTCACCCGACTGCCCGCGCGTATCTTTGGCACGCTGATGAGCCTGGAGCCAGCAGTGGCGGCTATCTCGGGTATCCTTTTCCTGGGCGAACTGCTTGGCGGGAGGCAGTGGATAGGCTTGCTGGCGATTATCGCTGCCTCTGCGGGCTCGACACTGACGATGAAACCCAAACGAGCCAAAATAAATCCAATAGACCTTAATGAGTCGCGCTAAATAGCGTTTATTTGGTCACCGTCTTTGTCATATATAACGGTGACTTACCAACATCCTATATTCATTGCTGAATTTGTTATTATTTTGAAACAGGATTGAAACAGGTTGGACATAATTCATAAGGGATTGTTTTTAAATCGGTAAACCATAAAACTCCGCAACCAGTGAATGCGTGACATTCAACTATCTCTGCCATTGGTATAAACAATCCGGCAAAGCGAGAATCTGTTGCTATACTTATTCTCGTGCTTGATTAGGACAACCATCAATAAGAGGACATTAATGATGAGTACCGCAAAACTGGTTAAAACTAAATCTTCCGATCTGATTTACACCCGTAACGACGTTTCCGATAGCGATAAGAAAGCGACTATCGAGGTGCTCAACCGTCTGGTAGTGGAATTTATTGACCTGTCACTGATCACCAAACAGGCGCACTGGAACATGCGTGGCGCAAATTTCATCGGTGTGCATGAGATGCTGGACGGTTTCCGTACCGCTATCACCGATCACCAAGACACCATCGCTGAGCGTGTGGTTCAGCTGGGCGGCGTGGCAACGGGTACCACCCAAGTTGTGAACGATAAGACGCCGCTGAAAAGCTACCCGCTAAATATTCACAGCGTGCAGGATCACCTTAAAGCGCTGGCCGATCGCTACGCCATCGTTGCTAACGATACGCGTAAAGCCATCACGGAAGTGAGCGACGAAGATACCGCTGATATTTTTACAGCCGCCTCGCGCGATCTTGATAAATTCCTGTGGTTTATCGAATCTAATATCGAGTAACAGCTTCCATTCACAAGGCGGGATATCCCGCCTTTTTTTATATCTGTAACATTCTGGTGCTTTTTTGACGCCGTTAACACTTCCTTGATCCTCTCTTTCCCTGCCCTTGCGCTTGGTGCAAACTGTTCCCGCACCAAAACAGCACAACGCACTGTTTTGGATCACCATCATGGTGCAATGCTTTTTCTCCAGCAAAATCGTGTCAGCTTTCACGATGAAAGTCATGGATTTTGCGCGGCCTGAAAAGTTGGCATAGTTTTTTCATATGATAAGCCGTCATCAGGCCAGCAGGCCTGAGGGGTAATAAGGAAAAAAATGATGAAGTCACTGTTAAAAGTCTCCGCGGCCGCGCTGGCGCTGGCCTTCTCTCTCTCTTCCACCGCAGCAGAAAAGAAACTGATCGTCGCCACCGACACGGCATTTGTGCCATTTGAATTCAAACAGGGCGATAAGTATGTCGGCTTTGATATCGATTTATGGGATGCCATCGCTAAACAGCTGAAGCTGGACTATTCCCTCAAGCCGATGGATTTCAGCGGCATCATTCCGGCTCTGCAAACCAAAAACGTTGATTTGGCGCTGGCGGGCATCACCATCACTGAGGAGCGCAAAAAAGCCATAGAATTCTCTGATGGCTACTACAAAAGCGGCCTGCAGGTCATGGTGCGCAGCAACGAAAATGACATCAAAGGCATTGACGATCTGAACGGCAAAACCGTTGCCGTGAAAAGCGGAACCGGTTCGGTTGACTACGCGAAAGCGCATATCAAAACCAAAGATCTGCGTCAGTTCCCTAACATCGATAACGCTTACATGGAATTAGGCACCAACCGCGCAGACGCCGTGCTGCACGATACGCCAAACATCCTCTATTTCATCCACACCGCGGGCAAAGGCCGTTTCAAAGCTGTGGGTGATTCGATCGAAGCGCAGCAGTACGGTATCGCCTTCCCGAAAGGCAGCGACGATCTGCGTGAAAAGGTTAACGGCGCGCTGAAAACTCTGCGCGACAACGGTACCTACAACACTATCTATAAAAAATGGTTCGGCACCGAACCGAAATAATTTTGGCTTACGCCGCTTTTTGAGCAGGGAACGCGATTTCCCTGCTTTTTACCCTTCCGTTGCAACAGATTCTGGAGTTACACATGGAGTTTGACTGGAGCGTCATCTGGCCAGCCCTGCCGATCTTGATCGACGGCGCCAAAATGACCCTGCTTATTTCCGTTCTTGGCCTGGTCGGCGGCCTGATTATCGGCCTCGTTGCCGGTTTCGCGCGCGCCTACGGCGGCTGGATCGCCAACAACATCGCGCTGGTGTTTATTGAATTGATCCGCGGCACGCCTATCGTGGTGCAAGTGATGTTCATCTACTTTGCCCTGCCGATGGCTTTCCCCGATTTACGTATCGATCCCTTCACGGCGGCGGTGGTCACCATCATGATCAACTCCGGCGCCTATATTGCGGAAATCACCCGCGGTGCCGTGCTCTCTATCAACAAAGGGTTCCGTGAAGCGGGTCTGGCGCTGGGTCTGTCACGCCGGGAGACGCTGCGCTATGTGATCATGCCGCTGGCGCTGCGCCGTATGTTGCCGCCGTTGGGGAACCAGTGGATTGTCAGCATCAAAGATACCTCGCTGTTCATCGTGATTGGCGTGGCGGAACTGACGCGTCAGGGACAAGAGATCATCGCGGGTAACTTCCGCGCGCTGGAGATCTGGAGCGCGGTCGCCATTATCTATCTGGTTATTACGCTGGTGTTGAGCTTTGTGCTGCGCCGTATTGAGAAAAGGGTGAAAATCCTGTGATTGAATTTAAAAACGTCTCTAAAAACTTCGGTCAGACCAAAGTACTGCATGACATCAACCTGAAGATCAACCAAGGCGAAGTGGTGGTGATTATCGGGCCGTCCGGCTCAGGCAAATCCACTCTGCTGCGCTGCATCAATAAGCTTGAAGAGATCAGCAGCGGTGAACTGATCGTCGACGGCATGAAAGTGAACGATCCCAAAGTCGATGAGCGGCTGATCCGTCAGGAAGCCGGCATGGTTTTCCAGCAGTTTCACCTGTTCCCACAAATGAGCGCCCTGGACAACGTGGCCTTTGGCCCTATTCGGGTGCGCGGCAGCGGCAAAGAAGAAGCGCACAAACTGGCACGCGAACTGCTGGGTAAAGTGGGCTTGGCCGAGCGGGCGCATCACTTCCCGTCCGAACTTTCCGGTGGACAGCAGCAGCGCGTGGCCATTGCCCGCGCGCTGGCGGTAAAACCGAAAATGATGCTGTTTGATGAGCCCACTTCAGCGCTCGATCCCGAGCTGCGTCACGAAGTGCTGAAAGTGATGCAGGATCTGGCCGAAGAAGGCATGACCATGGTGATTGTCACCCATGAAGTCGGCTTTGCGCAGAAGGTCGCTTCGCGTCTGATCTTCATTGATAAAGGCACCATCGCCGAAGATGGGCACCCGGATGCGTTGATTACCAACCCACCGAGTGAACGTTTACGCGAGTTCCTGCAACACGTTTCGTGATCGGCGTGGCGGCCTGCGGGCCGCCTGTTTTACCTGCTTACCTGCTGTTTTTCCTGATAACACGCTGCGGTTTAACGCACTTTTTTGCTTTGCCGATCAACGCGCCATGCGCTGCGCGCGCGCAGCAGGCAGTATAAACGTCCAGGCGAGAAAGCGGCTCTGCTTTTGGCCCTGCGCCATATCGATGATGCGCACCTGATGCGCGTCGATCGCTTTCAGGCGATCGCGCAGAGCGGGCAAATGCTCTTTACGCGAGACCAGAGACGTAAACCAGATCACGCGATCGGCGAACTGCACGCTCTCGTCAATCATCTGCCCGATAAACGCCTGTTCTCCGCCCTCACACCACAGCTCATTGTGCTGCCCGCCGAAGTTAAGCGGCGTATCGCGTTTCAAGCCCAGATTGCGCACTTTGCGCTGACTACCGGCTGCGGCTTCCGCGGCGGAGGCGTGAAACGGCGGATTACACATCACCGCGTGATAGCGTTCATTTTTGTGCACCACGCCGGTAAAAATGGCGCCCGCCTGTTTTTGACGACGCAGGCGAATACCGCGCTGCAGCCCCGGATTGCTGGCTATAATTTGGCTGGCGGCGGTGATGGCGTCCGCGCTGGTGTCGGTGCCGGTAAAGCGCCAGCCGTATTCCGCGTGACCGATCAGTGGATAGATACAGTTCGCGCCGCAGCCAATGTCCATGATGTCGCGCTCGCGCGGAATAGCGCCGCCGTTATCGCTGGCCAGCAAATCCGCCAGCGCGTGGACGTAATCCGCGCGCCCCGGTACGGGCGGTGTGAGATAGCCGTCCGGCAGTTGCCAGTTAAGGTTATAGAACAGCTTTAGCAGCGCCTGATTTAATAGCCGCACCGCCTGCGCATCGTCGAACGCAATCGACAGCTCGCCGTAACCGTTGGGACGCACCTTGTCCGCGAGCGGCGGGTGCGCGGCGATCAGCGCAGCGAAGTCGTACCGTCCCTGATGACGGTTACGCGGATGAAAAGGCGAGGCAGCAGCAGACTTGTTCATAGCATCTCCAGAAAATAAGGCGCGTAAGATACTCCGGCTGGCGGCATCGCACAATCTGCTTACGCGATTTTCCGCCCGCGCTATCACGCTGTTGCCCACATCAATGGCGCGAGCACGCGTGCGCCTCTGGCATTACGCCACTCAGACAGACCATAACCAGGAGCAGTCATGACACGCCATAAATATTCCTATCAGCCGCGCGCGGGCCACGGTTTACCGCACGATCCTCTTAACGCCATCGTGGGGCCGCGCCCTATCGGGTGGATCAGCTCGCAAAGCCAGCAAGGCCAGCGCAATCTTGCGCCGTACAGCTTCTTTAACTGCTTTAATTACACGCCGCCGATTATCGGCTTTGCCAGCAGCGGTTGGAAGGACAGCGTGCGTAACATCAGTGAGACCAAAGCGTTTGTCTGGAATTTGGCGACGCGCCCGCTGGCGGAGGCCATGAACGAAAGCTCGGCCTCAGTGCCTGCCGACCGGGATGAATTTGCGCTTGCCGGTTTAACGCCGGTAGCCGCTTCGCACGTGGATGTCAGTATGGTGGCCGAGAGCCCGGTCAACTTTGAGTGTCGTCTCACGCAGTTGATTCGCCTGCAGGACGCCCAAGGCGGTGAACTGGAAAGCTGGCTGGTGCTGGGTGAAGTGGTGGCGATCCACATTGATGAGACGCTGCTGGAAAACGGCATTTACCAAACGGCCAAAGCGCAGCCGATTTTGCGCGCTGGCGGCCCGTCCGCTTATTACGCGATCAGCGAGGATCTGCGTTTTGACCTGACGCGCCCGGACGCCCGCCGCGGCTAGCGCGTGACGGCGGCCCGATGGCCGCCTCCTTTCCTTATGCCAGCACACGCCAGCGCGCGGCATGCTGCTGTAGCACCTGCACCGCCGCGGTGATATCCGGTGCCAGCCAGCGGTCCGTCTGCCAATTCGCTACGCGCGCGCGCAAGGCTCGCAGTGCCTGCTGTGTACCTTGCGCCAGCTGCGCCTCGCCGTGGAAGTCCAGCGCCTGCGCGGCCAGCAGGTACTCAATCGCTAAAATGTGCCATACGTTCCCCACCAGCTTGAGCAGCTTGAGTGCCGCGCCGGTGCCAAGGCTCAAGTGATCCTCCTGCAAGCCCGAAGTGACATAGTTATCCAGCACCGCAGGCTGCGCCAGGTGACGATTCTCCGCGCACAGCGAGGCAGCCACATATTGGGCGATCATCATCCCGGAATTCACTCCCGGCTGCGCCACCAAAAAGGGGGGCAAGCCGCTCACCAGCGGATTCACCAGGCGATCAAGCCGTCGCTCGGCAATGCTGCCGAGTTCCGCCATCGCGATGGCCAGAAGATCCGCCGCCATTGCCACAGACTCACCGTGCGGATTGGACTGCGACACCACGCGCCAATTATCCAGCGTGCCCAGCACCAGCGGATTGTCGGTACAGGCGTTGAGCTCTGTTTCAATCTGCCGCACCGCATGAGCGAATTGATCGCGGCTGGCACCGTGCACCTGCGGCATAGATCGTAGACTCATGGCGTCCTGGGTACGCACGCCCACGCTGGCAGCTAACAGGGGACTGCCTTGCAGCAGCTGCCGCAGGCGCTGACCACTGATTTGTATCCCTGGACTGGCCTTGAGGGCCAACGCCTCGGCATCGAACGCTGCCAGCTGCCCTCGCAGCGCCTCAAAACTCATCGCGCCAGTGACATCAGCGCAGTCCAGCAGCTCGGCGACTTCACCCAACGCCAGGCAGGCCAATCCTGTCATGCAGGGCGTGCCGTTCACCAGACTCAATCCCTCCTTAGCACCAGGTTGATATGGTTCTAGCCCGACGCGAGCCAGTGCCTCGCTGGCCGGGAGCGTATGCTGCTGATACGTCACGTTGCCGACGCCGATCAGCGCCAGACCGATGTGCGCCATATGGCTAAGGTAGCCTACCGATCCCTGTGAGGGCACCTGCGGCGTGATCTGCTGGTTGAGCAGCGTCAGCAGATGCTGCACCAGCGCAACCGATACGCCCGATTTCCCCTGACTGTAATTGGCGATAGCGGCGCACATAATGGCGCGCGTCTGCGCGCGCGTCAGCAGTGGGCCTACCCCGCAGGCGTGGCTCAACAGCGTATTACGCGACAGGAGACACAGTTGGTCATCGGGCAGCGTGATATTGCACAGCGCCCCCAGCCCGGTGTTGATGCCGTAGGCAATGTGGCCGCACGCGACAATGTGATCCACGATCGCACGCCCCTGCGCAATGCGCTGCCAGGCGCCTGCGCTTAGCTTTAGCTCAGCATCATGACACGCAACCGCCACCACGCTCTGCCAGCCAATCGGCGCGTCGCCCCACACGACCCTCATCGTGGCTGCTCCACCGCGTGCTGGTGACGTGAAATAAACTGCTGGAAGCGCGGCGAGCCACCCGCACCAAACAGGCTCTCCGGCGGACCTTCACAGTCAATTTTTCCCTGATGCATAAACACCACCCGGTGTGAAACGTGCCGGGCGAAGCTCATTTCATGCGTTACCACCAGCATGGTACGCCCCTCCTCCGCCAGGCTGCGCATTACGCTCAGCACCTCCCCCACCAGCTCGGGATCCAGTGCCGACGTCGGTTCATCAAACAGCATCACCTCCGGGTCCATTGCCAGCGCGCGGGCGATCGCCACGCGCTGCTGCTGTCCCCCAGAGAGCTGAGCCGGATAAAAATCTTTGCGGTTCAGCAGCCCAACGCGATCCAGCAGCCGCTCGGCCTGCGCGATACAGCTTTTTTTGTCGCGCTTGAGCACGTAGTGCGGTCCTTCAATCACGTTTTGCAGCACGGTCATATGGGACCACAAATTAAAATTCTGAAACACCATGCCGAGTCGCGCACGCAGCCGCTCAATTTGCCGAGGATTCGCGGCAAGTGCCCGACCGCGCCCATCGCGCTTCATCGCGATGGTTTCACCACCCACGCTCACTACCCCGGCATCTGGCGTCTCTAACAAATTGATACAGCGTAAAAAAGTGCTTTTCCCTGAGCCGCTGGCACCCAAAATGGCGATCACTTCGCCCTGCTGCGCCTGCAGCGAGATACCTTTTAATACCTCGAGCGTGCCGAACGATTTACTCAGCTGGGTCACGGATAAAGTCACAGGTGAAGGCATTGACATATTACTCTCCGGCAAGCGGGTTAACGGCGGGCAGCGGCTTTTTTCGGCTGCGCTGCATCGGGGTCAGACGGCGCTCAATTAGCGCGTAAAGTTGCACAATAATGAAATTGAGCAGCAGGTAGATTGCCGCCGCACAGAGAAAGACTTCCATCGTGCGATAAGTCCGCTGAATGATCTGCTGCGCCACACCGGTCACATCCCAGACGGTCACCAAACTGGCCAGCGCGGTTGATTTCACCAGTAAAATGGCCTCTGTCGAGTACGCGGGCAGCGCATAGCGCAGCACAATCGGTGCGATAATACGCCGCAGCAGTACGCCGCGTGACATGCCGCAGGCCAGCCCCGCTTCAACCTGCCCCGCAGGCACGGCCAGCAGGCCACCGCGCAGTATTTCGGTGGTGTAGGCGGCGGTGCACAGTGATAACGCCAGTACCGCGCAAATAAAGGGTTCACGCAACAGCGGCCACAGCACGCTGTGTCGCACCGCACCGAACTGGCCCAAGCCGTAATAAATGAGAAACAGCTGAATCAGCAGCGGCGACCCACGAAACACCAGGATATAACCGCGGGCAAACCCGCTCAGTAAGCGCCAGCGACTCATGCGCATTGCCAGAATCGCCAGCGCCAACAGGCCGCCGCACAGGAATGCGCTAATAAACAGCCCCAGCGTCACCGGCAGCGCGGCGCAAAGCTTAAAAAACGTGTCCAGAAGAAAGGCGAAATCAACCATCAAAGACTCCTTAAGGCTGCGCCGCCGTGCGGCTCTGCCATGCGCGCCCCATACGCTTTTCCGCGCGGCGAAACGCCTGATTCGACAGCAGCGTCAACAGCAAATAGCCGCCCGCGCCGATCAGATAAAAGGTGAAATAGTTACGTGTGGATCCCGCCGCCACCTGGCTGGCACGCATCAGCTCCACAATGCCAATCACCGATATCAGCGCCGAATCCTTCAGGCTCATTTGCCAGACGTTAGACAAGCCGGGCAGCGCATACCGCACAATCTGCGGCAACATCACGCGCTGCAAAATGCGCCAGCGCGGCATACCTATCGCCACCGCCGCCTCGATTTCGCCCGGGGCCAGCGCCAAACGCGCCGCACGATACACCTCGCCCTGATAGGCGCCAGAGATCAGTCCGATCGCCAGCGCACCAATCAGGAACGGCGGTGCTTCGATAAATCCCTCGGCGCCAAACAGGTGCCCCATCAGCGTGATCAGCCCCGAACCACCAAAGTAGAACAGGTAGATCACCAGCAGCTCAGGGATGCCGCGAAAGCCAACGGAATAGCTTTCGCCTGCCCAGCGCCATCGACGTCGCGTTGACAGCCGCGCCGCTGCAACGGCAGCGCCGGCTATCGCGCCAATCAGCAGCGCTGACAGCGACAGCAGCAGCGTGGTCAATGTGGCCATCAGCAGGAGCCGCCCCCAGCCGTCAGCACCGAAACTCAGCAGGCTCAACATATCTCACCTCACTCATGGCGTTACGTCGGTTTTAAACCACTTTTCACTGAGTTTTTTCACCGTCCCATCCGCCAGCGCGGCCTTGATGGCCGTATCGAGTTTGGCTTTCAGATCGCTGTCCGCCATACGTACGCCCATGGCTTCACCCTCGCCCCATATCGGGCCACCCAACTGCGGGCCGCTGAACGTCAGGTTGCTGTTTTCTTTGCGCGCCAGCATGGATTGCGCAAAAGTGACATCGTCAAACACCGCGTCAATACGCCCGGCCTGCAGATCCAGAATGGCGTCAGAGGAGGCGGTATATTCGCGGATGTCAGCGATATCTTTGAAATATTTATCAATAAAGGGCGTGTAGACGGTGCCGGAAGCAATGCCGATGGTTTTGCCTTTCAGCGCCGCTCTCAGGGGAGCAATGGCCGCCTGAATGGCTTTTTCGTCGTCATGCAATTTAAGGAGGGTGTGCTCGGCAGGCAGCAGCGGCGCGTCTTTACTGCTGATGAACGTGGCGGGAGTGGAAGCATAGGGTACGGTAAAGTTGACCACTTTTTTGCGCTCCAGTGTGATCACAATCGCATCCATGATCACGTCATATTTACCGGCGTTCAAACCGGCAATCATGCCGTCCCAGTTTTGCACCACCAGCTTGCACTCCGTTCCCATTCGCTTGCAGAGATCCGTCATTAACTCCGGTTCAAAGCCGCCCAACGCTCCGCCGGGCAGCGTCAGGTTCCAGGGCTCATAACTGCCTTCGGTGGCGATAGTGAGGGGTTGAGCCTGCGCATTCATCGCGCTCACCAGCAGGCCAGCTAAAAGCGCGTTACGGCAAAAACGGCGAATCGAGGGGGTGGATGTCATGCGGTTTCTCCTGGTGAATCGTCAATAAGCACGGTTAACGGTGTCCATGCAGCAAATGACATTGCATGTATATACAACCTAGCAAGCGCTGTGCCATAAACGCGCCCGCAGCCTGCTGGGCATGACGGGGTAGCGGCATATCCAATGCGCACCTTTTTGGCGCAGCGCGCACGCTTATAGTGAAAGGCATCCAGGAAAGATGAAGAGGTGCGGACAATGGTCGCGCTAAAACGCGTCGCATTGCCCGCGATGTGGCGAGAAAACGGCGTTATTCAGCCCGCGCGCCGGCGGTAAGCAGCGCCTTGATCAGCGCCTTTAACACGGTTTGTAACTGCGCGGCGCGCGCCTGCTGCCAGGCGTAGGGCGGCGTTTCATCCATATAATTACATTGCGCCAGCTCCAACTGTACTGCCTGGACGTGCTGTTCCGGCTGCCCGTAAGCGCGCGTAATGTAGCCGCCTTTGAACCGGCCGTTCACGACCCAGCTGAACGCCGTCTGCTGGGCGCATACCGCCTGCAGCGCCTCACTGACCGCCGATGAACAGCTGGCCCCGTCATTGGTACCCAGATTGATGTCCGGCAGACGTCCGTCAAATAAACGCGGGATCACGGAGGCAATGGAGTGGGCATCAAACAGCAGCGCATAGCCGTGTTGCGCCTTCAGCCGCGCCAGCTCCTGCTGTATCTGCTGATGATAAGGCTGCCAGATGGTCTCAAGATCGCGCTGGCGCACCGCCGCGTCCGGCGTCTTGCCCGCCGCAAAAGTGGGTGTGCCGTCAAACAGCGTTTCGGGATAGAGCCCGGTGGTCGCCGTGCTGTAGAGCGGCTGATTGTCGGCGGGTCGATTGAGATCGATCACGTAGCGCGAATAGCGCCCAATCAGCACGCTGGCGCCGAGATCGCGCACAAAGTCATACAGCAGCGGAATGTGCCAGTCGGTATCGGGCAGGCCGCGCGCCGCGTCGCTTAATCCGGCTTCAACTTCCGGGGTTAACTGCGTGCCCGCGTGAGGAATGCTCACCAGCAGCGGCAGCGTACCGGCGGTAAAATGAAAAGGTGTCATTGCGCGTCTCCACGATAGATAACCTGGCACGGCAGTTGCCCGCCCAGCCAGTAAGCCAACTCTGCCGGGCGCTGCAGCTCCCAGTGTACGAAATTCGCGACTTTGCCCGGCTCCAGCGAGCCGTGCGTCCGTTCCATTCCCAACGCTTTTGCGCCCCATAGCGTCACGCCCGCCAGCGCCTCTTCCGGCGTTAAGCCAAACAGCGTACAGCCCATATTGAGCATCAGGCGCAGCGACAGCGCCGGGGACGTGCCCGGATTGGCATCGCTGGCCAGCGCCATCGGCACGCCGTGCTGGCGAAACAGCGCCACCGGTGGACGCTGCGTTTCGCGCAGCAGGTAAAACGCGCCCGGCAGCAGCACCGCAACGGTGCCGTGCTGCGCCATGGCCATGACGTCAGCCTCAGTCGCATACTCCAGATGATCTGCCGAGAGCGCTCCGTAGCGGGCCGCCAGCTCCGCCCCGCCCAGCGCCGAGAGCTGCTCAGCGTGCAGTTTCACAGGCAAGCCGAGCGCGCGGGCTTTATCAAACACCGCGCTGACCTGCGCCGGTGAGAGCGCGAGATGTTCACAGAACGCGTCTACCGCATCCGCCAGCCCTTCGGCTTTAACCTGCGGCAACAGCCGCTCGCAAATGATATCGATCCAGCCCTGCGGCTGATGGGTAAACTCCGGTGGAAAACCGTGGGCCGCCAGACAGGTCGCGCGCACATCCGCCGGGACCGTCTGCGCCAGCGCACGTATGGCGCGCAGCAGCCTCAGCTCACTGGCCTCATCCAACCCATAGCCGGATTTGATCTCCACCGTGGTGACGCCTTCCGCCAGCAGCCGCGCCAGCCGCACGCGCGCCTGCTCCACCAGCTGTCGCTCCGTGGCGGCACGCGTGGCGCGCACTGTGGCAAGAATACCGCCACCCTGGCCGGCAATTTCAGCGTAGCTGACACCGTTGAGGCGCTGCTCAAACTCCAGGCTGCGGTCGCCGCCGAACATCAGATGCGTATGGCAGTCCACCAGCCCCGGCGTAACGATCCCGCCGTCAAACGTGCGCTGCTGGCGCGCCGAGAACGGCGGCAGGGCGCCACGCGGTCCAACCCACACAATCTCGCCTTTATTTACCGCCAGCGCGCCGTCAGGCACCAGGTTGTAGCGCCCATCGCGCATGGTGACGATGTCGGCCCCCAGCCACAGGCTGTCGATCTGCTGCGTTGCTGCCATCTTGCTCCCCTTCGCGTCCGGCGATTTACACTGCATGCCAAAGTATGTATATGTATATACAACTTAACGTGCGCGAGAATCAACCATGGCCGTGTTTTTTGCTCCCTCTGCGCTGCTGCCGGATGGCTGGCAGCAGGACGTGACGATTACCACCGATGATGCCGGTAACATCACCGCAATCGCCGCCAACAGCCAGCCGGGTGAGGCCATGCGCCTGGCCGGTGCGGTCATTCCGGCGATAGCGAATCTGCACTCCCATGCTTTCCAGCGCGCCATGGCGGGGCTGGCAGAAGTGGCCGGCGATCCCCAGGACAGTTTCTGGACATGGCGCGACCTGATGTATCGCATGGTGGCGCGTCTCACCCCCGAGCAGGTCGGCGATATCGCCACGCATCTTTACATCGAGATGCTGAAAGGCGGTTACAGTCAGGTCGCGGAATTTCACTATTTACATCACGATCCGCAGGGGCGGCCCTACGCTGACGACGCGATGGTGCAGCAGTTGATACACGCCGCCGACCGCACCGGAATCGGTCAGACCTTGCTGCCAGTGCTCTATACGTGGAGCGGCTTTGGCGCCCAGCCCGCCAGCGCGGGGCAGCGCCGATTCATTCAGCACACAGAGGCCTATTTAGAGCAGCAGCAGCGCGTGGCGCGCGCGTGTCGTGCGCATCCGCGTCTCAATCATGGTGTGTGCTTCCACTCGCTGCGTGCGGTTAGCGAGGCGCAAATGCACGCGGTGCTGGCCGCTTCGGACGCCAGCTTGCCGGTGCATCTGCACATCGCCGAACAGGAGAAAGAGGTCAACGACTGCATGACATGGAGCGGTGAACGTCCGGTGAACTGGCTTTTCAACCGCTTTAACGTGGATCGCCGCTGGTGCCTGATCCACGCCACTCACCTGGCCGCCGATGAAATTGCCCAGTTGGCCGCCAGCCTGGCGGTGGCGGGCCTCTGCCCTACCACCGAAGCCAACCTGGGCGACGGCATTTTCCCTGCCGTGGAGTACGTGGCGCGCGGCGGCCGCTGGGGCGTCGGCTCTGACAGCCACGTCTCGCTGAGCGCGCTGGAGGAGCTCCGTTGGCTGGAGTACGGTCAACGGCTGCGCGATCGCCGCCGCAACCGCATCGCGCTGCCCGACGCGCCATCGGTGGGCGATCTGCTCTGGCAGCAGGCCGCCCAAGGGGGTGCGCAAGCCTGCGGCGTGTCGATGGGCGCGCTGGCGGTTGGCCTGCGCGCCGACTGGCTGGTATTGCAACAGGATGCGCTCCTCGCCAGCGTGACGCCCGCTGCGCGCCTCAATCGCTGGCTGTTTGCCGGTCACACCCAGCAGATTCGCGACGTCTTCGTTGCCGGTCAGCAGGTGATCGATCAGGGTCACCACGCCGAAGAGCAGGCTGCCGCGCAGCGTTTCGTGGCTGCCGTGCGGGCGCTGCAATGAAAACATATTACGACTTTGACAGCCTGCCGGTGACGCGCTGGCGCAACGGCGGCGGCCACACGCGTGAGATTGTCAGCTTTCCTCCCGGCGAGGCGGAGTTTGGCTGGCGCGCCAGCATTGCCACCATCGCCGTAGACGGGCCCTTTTCCCGCTTTCCCGGCGTGGATCGGGTGATCACCTTACTGGACGGCGACAGCGTGCTATTGCGCAGTGCGCAAGGCGAACAGCGCTTGCAGCGGCATCAGCCGTGGGCGTTTCCCGGCGAGTGGGCCATTGAGGCGCAGATTGATGGGCGCTGTCTTGATTTCAATATCATGACGCGCCGCGCTCGCTGGCAGGCGGATGTGGCGGTGGTGCAGCAGAGGGTTTCCGGCATGCAAGGTGTGGCGTGGGTGCTGACCGGCAGCTGGCACACCGCGCAGGGTGAAGCGCTGGCGTCGCAACAGGGCGTCTGGTGGCAAGATGAGGTGCTGACGCTGACCCCGGCGACACCCGAGGCCAGCCTGCTGTGGGTGACGCTTAACCGTGTCCCCGAAAACGGCCCAGCAGCTTGTAGCGCGAGCCTGGATAAAGCAGGCGCGCGTAAGTAACGATTTTGGTATCGCTCCACGTCTGACGGCGGATCAGCAGGCACGGCTCATGCTCATCCAGCGCCAGGTGCTTGCGCTGGCGCAGATCGGGCAGCACCGCTTCGACAATGTGCTCACCGGCGGTGAGCGGCGCCACGCGCATCAAGTAGGTATAGGGCGTCACGCTGTGATAATCCTGGGTGAGGTAATCAGGCGCCACCAGCGGATTAACCAGGCGATCCTCCAGCTGCACCGGCAGATCATTTTCGTAGTGCACCATCAGCGAGTGAAACAGCGTTTGTCCGGTTGACAGCCCCAGTAGCGCAGCCTGCTCGGGATCGGCCTTGGTCTGCCCAATCGATAAGATGTTACAGCTGTGGCGATGGCCGCGCTGGGCAATCTCATCGGCGATGTTGTGCACTTCCAGCATCGCGGTGTAGCCCTTCATCTCCGCAACAAAGGTGCCCACGCCCTGCATACGCACCAGGAACCCTTCGCCGGTGAGCTCACGCAGCGCGCGGTTAATGGTCATACGACTGACGCCCAGCGCACTCACCAGCTCGCTCTCTGACGGCACGCGCTGGTTGGCTTTCCAGTGGCCCTCGCGAATCTGGCTGACGATAGCCTGTTTCACGCGCTGATAAATCGGGGCCGGTTCTTCACCCATCGCTGCGGCCAGTTGCGCCACCGTCCTCTGCTCCGACATGTTCCGTTCCTATGATAAAAAGTCACCAAAGTTTACTGCCTCAGATCGTAAATGTATATACATCTGCGCGTCCGCGGTGCAGCCGCCGCGCCGTTTCAGTGCAGCGCCATCGTACGGCGTTCAAAGCTAAGCCAGCGCGGCCGTATTCCAGAATGTGATCAACCTGGCATAGCGCTTGCTACTTGTATAGACAAGATTAGGCGCGTATGTTTCACTCACTCCTCTTCTTTCCGATCTAACGCGGGTTAACGCAGCGTCATCGCCGCCGGATCGCCTCTGATTACTTGTATAGACAGGAGTAGACTATGTCAGGTTCTGGTCAGAACATTCGCCTGATTCCCGGTGAAGTGGACCTCGCCACGCTGCGTTGCATTTATCAGCGCAGCGTTCACCTCTCGCTGGCCGACGAGGCCTATGCGGCCATCACGCGCGCGCAGCAAACGGTGGACGAGATTGTGGCCACCGGTAAAGTGGTTTACGGCATCAACACCGGCTTTGGCAAACTGGCCCAGACGCAAATTCCGTCGCAGCGACTGGCGGAACTGCAGCGCAATCTGGTGCTGTCGCACAGCGTAGGGCTGGGCGATCTGCTGCCCGACAACGTCACCCGCCTGGTGATGGCCACCAAGATTATCAGCCTGGCGCGCGGACATTCCGGCGTACGCATTGAGCTGATCCATGCGCTGCTGGCGCTGTTTAACGCCGGTATCCTGCCCTGCATTCCTGAGAAGGGCTCGGTGGGGGCTTCGGGCGATCTCGCGCCGCTGGCACACCTGTCGCTGATGCTGCTGGGGGAAGGCGAAGTGCGGGTTGACGGCCAGCGTATCCCGGCGAGCGAAGGGTTGGCCCGCGTCGGGCTGCAGCCCATTGTGCTTGGACCCAAAGAGGGCCTGGCGCTGCTGAATGGCACCCAGGTGTCCACCGCGCTGGCCCTGCGCGGCCTGTTCGAGGCTGAAAACGTGTTTGCCGCCGGTTTGGTGGCAGGCGCCCTGTCGCTGGAAGCCATTAAAGGCTCAGTTAAACCGTTCGATGCCCGTATTCATGCGGCGCGCGGCCAGCACGGGCAGATCGCCGTGGCGGCGGCGGTGTCCGAGCTGCTGCTCGGCAGCGAAATCCTGCACTCGCACAGCCACTGCGGTCGGGTGCAGGATCCCTACTCCATCCGCTGTGTGCCGCAGGTGATGGGGGCCTGCCTCGATAATCTGCACCACGCCGCTCGGGTGCTGCAAATTGAAGCTAACGCCGCCTCCGATAACCCGCTGGTGTTCAGCGACAGCGGTGACGTGATTTCCGGCGGCAATTTCCACGCCGAGCCGGTCGCGTTTGCCGCCGACATCATTGCGCTGGCGATCGCCGAAATCGGGGCGATCTCCGAGCGTCGCCTGGCGCTGCTGCTGGATACCGGCCTGTCCGGGCTGCCTGCTTTTCTGGTGCACGACGGCGGTGTCAACTCCGGCTTTATGATTGCGCAGGTTACGGCGGCCGCGCTGGCGTCGGAAAACAAGTCGCTGGCGCATCCCGGCAGCGTTGACAGCTTGCCCACTTCGGCCAATCAGGAAGATCACGTTTCGATGGCCACTTACGCCGCGCGTCGCCTCGGCAGTATGTGTTTCAACACCGCAGCCGTGGTCGGCATTGAAGCCATGGCGGCGGCACAAGGCATCGATTTCCATCGTCCCCTACAAAGCTCCGCCGCGCTGGAACAGCAGCTTAGCCGCATCCGCGCGCGCGTGGCGTTTCTGGATCGCGATCGTTTACTGGCGCCGGATATTGAGGCCATGCGCCTGTGGGCCAGCAGCGATGCGTGGCCCGATACGTTGACTGCGCTGCTGCCCAGCCAGCGTTCTTTTACCCAGTGAGGAAATGATAATGAGCGAAACGTTAACGCAGGCCGTGGCGCGTGAAATCCGTGCCCCTCAGGGAGACACGCTGCATTGCGCCAACTGGCTGATTGAAGCCGCGTACCGCATGATCCAGAACAACCTTGATCCTGACGTCGCCGAGCGCCCGGAAGACTTAGTGGTGTACGGCGGCATTGGCAAGGCGGCGCGCAACTGGGCCTGCTTTGAACAGATTTTGCGTTCGCTGCGCGCTCTGCAGCCGGATGAAACGCTGCTGATCCAGTCCGGCAAACCGGTGGGGGTGTTCCGCACGCATGCCGATGCGCCGCGCGTGCTGCTGGCGAACTCGAACCTTGTGCCGCACTGGGCTAACTGGGATCACTTTCACGAGCTGGATAAAGCCGGCTTGATGATGTATGGCCAGATGACCGCAGGCTCGTGGATTTACATTGGCGCCCAAGGCATTGTCCAGGGCACCTTTGAGACCTTTGCCGAGGCGGGCCGTCAGCATTACCACAACGATCTCCGTGGCCGCTGGATCCTCACCGCCGGTCTGGGCGGTATGGGCGGCGCGCAGCCGCTGGCGGGGGTGCTGGCAGGCGCTTGCGTGCTGGCGATTGAGTGCCAGGAGTCGCGCATCGATTTCCGCCTGCGCACCCGCTATGTCGATCACAAAGCCTACACGCTGGATGAGGCATTGACGCTGATTGAAAGCGCCACGGCGGCCAAACAGGCGATCTCCGTGGGTCTGCTGGGCAACGCCGCGGAGATTGTGCCTGAGCTGGTGAAGCGAGCCAAAGCAGGCGGTATGAAGCCAGATATCGTGACCGATCAAACTTCGGCCCACGATCCCATCAACGGCTATCTGCCGCTGGGCTGGGACGTGGCGCGGTGGCAGGCTGAGCGTCTGAGCAACCCTAAAGCAGTAGAAAAAGCGGCGCGGGCGTCGATGGCCGTGCACGTCCAGGCGATGCTCGACTTCCATCACATGGGCGTGCCGACCGTGGACTACGGCAACAATATTCGTCAGGTCGCGCTGGATGAAGGCGTCGCGAACGCGTTTGATTTCCCCGGCTTTGTACCGGCCTATATTCGTCCGCTGTTTTGTGAGGGCAAAGGCCCGTTCCGCTGGGTAGCGCTGTCGGGCGATCCCGAGGATATTTACAAAACCGATGCCAAGCTCAAGGCGCTGTTCCCGGATCATAAAAACCTGCACCGTTGGCTGGACATGGCGCAGACGCGTATCGCTTTTCAGGGCTTGCCGGCGCGCATCTGCTGGCTGGGCCTTGGCGAGCGACATCAAGCCGCGCTGGCGTTTAATGAGATGGTGCGCAACGGCGAGTTAAAAGCCCCGATCGTCATTGGCCGCGATCACCTCGACTGCGGCTCTGTCGCCTCACCCAACCGCGAAACCGAGGCGATGAAGGATGGCTCCGACGCGGTGTCTGACTGGCCGCTGCTTAACGCCCTGCTTAACACCGCGGGCGGCGCCACGTGGGTAAGCCTGCACCACGGTGGTGGCGTGGGCATGGGCTTTTCTCAGCACGCTGGTGTGGTGATCGTGTGCGATGGCACAGCCGAAGCCGATGCGCGCCTGGCTCGCGTACTGTGGAACGATCCCGCCACCGGCGTGATGCGCCATGCCGACGCGGGCTATGAGCAGGCGCAGGCCTGCGCAACAAAATTTGGCTTGAATTTGCCCATGCAGGAGTGAGGGGGCCATGGCGATGGCCGGGCGCTGAGCGGGTTTCGGCCCGCTCAATTGCCAGGTTTTGTGAGCGGGAGTTCGGCCCGCAAAGCCGGTTTGTGTTGCGCGGGCTCGCGCGTGGGCCGCTGCGCTGGCCTGACGCTGAGCGGGTTCCGGCCCGCAAAGCCGGTTTGTGTTGCGCGGGCTCGCGCGCTGACCGCTGCGCTGGCCTGACGCTGAGCGGGTTCCGGCCCGCAAAGCCGGTTTGTGTTGCGCGGGCTCGCGCGTGGGCCGCTGCGCTGGCCTGACTCTGCGCGGGTTCCGGCCCGCAAAGCCGGTTTGTGTTGCGCGGGCTCGCGCGCTGACCGCTGCGCTGGCCTGACTCTGAGCGGGTTCCGGCCCGCAAAGCCGGTTTGTGTTGCGCGGGCTCGCGCGCTGACCGCTGCGCTGGCCTGACTCTGCGCAGGTTCCGCCCGCTAACCGCACGGCAGTTTCAGCCGCACCGCTGCGGCGTACGGGCAAAGGGCCGATGGGCGCGGCCCTTTGCAATCCGCGCCCTGCGCCAGC
>CAJYVD010000022.1 GCA_913778495.1 uncultured Pantoea sp. | reverse complement strand
AACGCGTTGTTCGATATCGCTCATACTATTTAATTTCCTATCAAAACTCGCTTTCGCGATGGTTTTCGTAGTGTATAAAATGTTGAAAAAGATGCAACAAAATCCCGGCTGGTCGAACCACGATTTTGCGCTATTCTGCGGTCTTTACCGCAGATAATGCAAATGTTTTCGTGATTATCAGACCATGTACATTCCGCCATTGACGTGCAGCGTTTCACCTGTGATGTAGGCTGCTTCGTCAGAGGCTAAGAATGCAACAGCATTGGCAATTTCCTGCGGATCGCCTAAACGACCTGCCGGCACTTCTGCCAAAATGCCCGAGCGCTGATCTTCGTTCAGTGCACGCGTCATGTCCGTCTCAATGAAGCCCGGTGCCACGACGTTTACGGTAATGCCACGTGACGCAACTTCTCGCGCCAGTGATTTGCTAAAGCCAATCAAACCTGCTTTTGCTGCTGCATAGTTTGCCTGACCCGCGTTACCCATGGTTCCAACCACAGAACCGATGGTGATGATACGGCCCACACGCTTTTTCATCATCGCACGCATGACCGCCTTGGACAGGCGAAACACCGAGGTAAGGTTGGTATCAAGGATATCCGCCCACTCGTCGTCTTTCATGCGCATCAACAGATTGTCGCGCGTAATGCCTGCATTATTGACTAAAATATCCACTTCGCCAAATTCAGCGCGCACTTTTTCTAACACGCTCTCGATGGAACTGGCTTCGGTGACATTCAGTACCAGGCCTTTGCCCTTGTCGCCGAGGTAAGCGCTGATTGCTTCCGCACCGCTTTCGCTGGTTGCGGTTCCCACCACTTTTGCACCGCGCGCGACCAGCGTTTCCGCAATGGCGCGACCGATACCGCGGCTTGCGCCCGTAACCAGCGCTACTTTACCGTCAAAGCTCATTTTTTTCCTCTCATTCCTGCGTAAGCGCAGCGCTCAGTGAAGCGGGATCGTTCACGGCCGCTGCGGTCAGGCTATCGACAATGCGTTTAGTCAGACCGGTCAGGACTTTACCCGGACCCATCTCAAACAGCTGCTCTACGTTTTGCGTAGCAATGTATTCAACGGCTTCTGTCCAGCGCACAGGGCTGTAAAGCTGGCGAACCAGCGCGCTGCGAATCGCTGCGGCGTCGGTTTCACATTTAACATCCACGTTGTTGACCACGGGTACGCGAGGCGCGCTGAAAGTCACGTTTTCTAACGCCAGCGCCAGCTTCTCTGCGGCCGGCTTCATCAGCGCGCAGTGAGACGGCACGCTGACAGGCAGCGGAAGTGCGCGCTTGGCACCAGCGGCTTTGCATGCAGCGCCTGCGCGCTCTACGGCTTCTTTGTTACCCGCAATCACCACCTGGCCTGGTGAATTGAAATTCACCGGCGAGACAACCTGACCCTGCGCACTCTCTTCACAGGCTTTACGAATGGCTTCATCATCCAGACCAATAATCGCCTGCATCGCACCCGTGCCTTCCGGCACCGCTTCCTGCATCAGCTTGCCACGCAGTTCAACCAGTTTTACCGCATCAGCAAAGTCAATCACGCCGGCGCACACCAGCGCGGAATATTCGCCCAAGCTGTGGCCCGCCATCAGCGTGGGCTGTGGCCCCTGCTTGCTCTGCCAAACGCGGTAAACCGCCACGGAAGCAGCTAACAGCGCGGGCTGGGTCTGCCAGGTTTTATTTAACTCTTCCGCCGGGCCCTGCTGCACCAGCTGCCATAAGTCGTAGCCTAAAGCATCAGAGGCTTCGCGGAAGGTTGCTTCAACCTGCGGATGTTCCGCAGCCAGTTCCGCCAGCATGCCAACGGTCTGCGATCCCTGTCCGGGGAAAACAAAAGCAAATTGCGTCATCTTTCGTTCCTGTCAATCAAAAGCGAACCAGCGCCGAGCCCCAAGTGAAACCACCACCAAAGGCCTCTAGCAAAATCAGTTGTCCCGGCTTAATGCGGCCATCGCGCACCGCTTCGTCCAGCGCACTCGGCACGGACGCAGCTGAGGTGTTACCGTGACGATCCAGCGTTACCACGACTTTTTCCATGCCCATGCCCAGTTTTTTGGCGGTGGCACTGATGATGCGCAGGTTCGCCTGATGCGGCACCAGCCAATCGAGTTCAGCACGATCAAGCTTGTTGGCCTGCAGCGTTTCGTCGACGATATGCGCCAACTCGGTAACGGCAACTTTGAATACTTCATTGCCCGCCATGGTCAGATAGGCCGGCTCATCCTGATTCGCGCGATCCTGGTAAGGTAGCGTCAGCAGTTTGCCGTAACGACCGTCTGCGTGCAGATGGGTGGACAAAATGCCGGGTTCTTCGCTTTGGCCAAGCACCACGGCACCCGCTCCGTCACCGAACAAAATAATGGTACCGCGATCGTTCGGGTCCAGCGTGCGTGCGAGCACGTCTGCACCGATGACCAGCGCATGTTTTACCACGCCATTTTTGATGTATTGGTCAGCGACGCTCAATGCATAGGTAAAACCGGCACAGGCGGCAGCTAAATCGAAGGCCGCGCAATCGTTGATTTCCAGCATCTGCTGAATCATGCAGGCTGAGCTGGGGAATGCGTGACTTGAAGAGGTCGTAGCCACGATGATCAGGCCGACGTCACTGGCGGCGACGCCAGCCATCTCAAGCGCACGCTGTGCCGCCGTGAAGCCCATGCTGGCAACAGTTTCTTCCGGTGCCGCAATTCGACGCTCGCGGATGCCGGTACGGGTGACAATCCACTCGTCCGAAGTCTCCACCATTTTTTCCAGATCCGCATTTGAGCGAACCTGTTCAGGCAAATAGCTGCCCGTACCGATAATTTTGGTAAACATCTACGCTTTGTCACTCCTGGCTAATACAGCGTCAAGGCGCGCTGCAATCCTCGCGGGGACTTGCTTGCGCACCGCCTGCTCTGCCTGTTCTATCGCCACGGCAAAGGCGCGTTCATTGGCCGCGCCGTGGCTTTTGATCACTGTTCCGCGCAATCCTAACAGACAAGCGCCATTGTACTGATCGGGGTTGAGATGGCCGAAACGCCGAGCCAGACGCTTTTGTATCAAGCGCCCAAGCCATGTCAGCCACCAAGCCCGTTTTTTTCCTTCACCTGACGATTTAAGCAGGGAAAGAAACATTCTTACCACGCCTTCCATGGTCTTCAACGTGACATTACCCACGAAGCCATCACAGACCAGCACGTCCGTTTTGCCGGTGAGGAGATCGTTCCCCTCAAGGTAACCAATATAGTTAAGATGCGGCGTCTCACGCAGAACGGCAGAGGCGGCGCGAATGGTTTCCAGCCCTTTGGTCTCTTCCTGACCAATATTCAAGAGCGCCACACGCGGTTGCGGAATGTTCAATACCTCTTCCGCCATGACCGCCCCCATCACGGCAAACTGCACCAGCATCGCGCTGTCGGAATCGACATTCGCGCCAAGGTCCAGTAGCACGGTTTTGCCATGCTGTTGATGCGGCAATACCGTCATCAACGCCGGACGTTCAATGCCGTCCAGCGGTTTCAACAGTAATTTTGCCAGGCCCATCAGCGCGCCGGTATTCCCCGCGCTCACACAGGCCTGTGCAGTGCCCGCTTTCACCAGTTCCAGCGCCACGCGCATAGAGGTACCACGGCTGTTGCGAACCGCCTGTGCGGGTTTAGCATCGCTTGCAATAACCGATTCGGCAGGAACAACCTGCACACGCCTCGTTAAGGAGGAATCCGCTTTGGCAAGAAATGACGTGATGATGTCGGGATCACCGACCAGAAGAAGATACAGCTGCGAATGAGAGGCCAGTGCCTGCAAGGATGCAGGCACTGTCACGCAGGGACCGAAGTCCCCGCCCATGGCATCAACTGCCAGGGTCAAACGTGTCAAGGTATCGCCTTGCGTAAACGCAAAGAATTACTTGGTGATAACCTTGCGACCGCGGTAGTAGCCATCCGCAGTGATGTGGTGACGCAGATGAGTTTCACCAGAAACTTTATCTACTGACAGAGTGGTAGTGGTCAGCGCATCGTGCGAACGACGCATACCACGCTTAGAACGGGTTGGTTTATTCTGTTGTACGGCCATGGACCTTACTCCTATTACTTACGCTTTAAACTGGCTAATACGGCAAATGGATTTGGTTTTTCTGCCTCTTCAGGCAGCTGACCAAAGACCATGTCCGCGTCGGACACTTCACAGTGTTCAGATTCATGCACCGGAACCACAGGCAGCGCGAGAATGAGTTCATCCTCGATAACTGCCAGCAAGTCAATCTCACCGAAATCGTTGACATCAACTGGCTCGTAGGCTTCCGGCAGTGCTTCGGCCTGCTCATCTGAGGAAACAGGACTGAAGCAATAGCTTACGTGAACGTGTTGAGGGAAAGGTTGGTTGCAGCGCTGACACGACAACGTAACCCGCACTTCGGCAGTTCCCTGCAGAACCGCGAGACGCTGGTTGTCAACCGCAAACGACATGGCACATTCCACATCACTGTCCACACTCACGACCGATTCGTTCAGACGCGCCACCAATTCAGGTGCATAGACACCCTGATAATCAAGGCGTTTTTGCGCGGCGCGGACCGGATCGAGCGTCAGGGGTAATTTTACCTTTTGCATAGGGCGCGCATATTAACTTTGTAACGTCTTAGAGTCAAAGAAAAAGGCCGGATTACAGCATCTTTCACCCGTTAGTCGCATCCAGTGCGGCGCATAGTTTAAAATGCCTGTCACCTTTACGCTATCTATTCTGTAAAAAAATGATGATACCGCTCGTTCTGGCCTCAACCTCCCTTTTTCGTCAGGCTTTGCTCAGCAAGCTGGACCTGCCTTTCATCAGCGCCGCGCCAAACTGCGATGAAACGCCGCATCCGGGCGAACGCGCTCCGGCGCTGGTGCAACGTCTTGCGCTGGAGAAAGCCCGTTCGCTTGCCTCGGCGTATCCTGAAAGCTGGATCATTGGCTCCGACCAAGTTTGTGTTGTTAACGGACGCATCACGGGAAAACCCCACACAGCAGAAAACGCCTGCGCGCAGCTGACCGCCGCCAGTGGGCAAATTGTGACGTTCTATACCGGATTAGCGTTAATTCACCCTCAGCGCCAACAGCAGCGGGTGATCTGTGAGCCCTTTAATGTCCATTTTCGCAGGCTTACGCCGGTTGAGATCCAACGCTACGTCGCGAAAGAGCAGCCGCTGAACTGCGCTGGCAGTTTTAAAAGTGAAGGAATGGGGATTTGTCTGTTTGATCAATTAGAAGGACGCGATCCCAATACGTTGATTGGATTACCGCTTATCGCGCTCAATGACATGCTAAGGAGCGTGGGCATCAATGCATTAGCATAATGCCCATCCACACCGTTATTTCTTACGCAAATGCGCGAGGCAGGTTTTCAATGCCACATCAAGCGGGGCTTCCATGCGCAAGGTTTCACCGGTATTCGGGTGCGTGAACGTCAGTGCCGCGGCATGTAAAAACAGGCGCCCCAGCCCGGTGCCGGCTAGTTCACGGTCAAAGTCGCGGTCGCCGTAGCGATCGTCAAAGGCAATCGGATGTCCGCCATGCAGCGTATGGACACGGATCTGATGCGTGCGCCCGGTCACCGGACTGGCTTTTACCAGCGTGGCGAAACCGAAGCGCTCTTCCACTTTGAAGCGCGTTTCAGAAGGCTTGCCCTCCGCACTTACGCGCACAATGCGCTCGCCGCTCTGAAGGATATTTTTGAGCAGCGGTGCCTGGACGACTTTCAAATGTGAAGGCCAGTCGCCGCGCACCAGTGCCAAATAATCCTTCTGCATGCCTTTTTCACGCAGCTGTTCATGCAGCGCACGCAGCGCAGAGCGCTTTTTGGCAACCAGTAAAATTCCGGACGTATCGCGGTCGAGGCGGTGCACCAGTTCCAGAAAACGGGCTTCAGGACGCAGCGCGCGCAGCCCTTCAATGACGCCAAAACTTAATCCGCTGCCGCCGTGCACAGCCGTCCCGGCCGGTTTGTTCAGCACCAGCAGATAATCATCTTCGTACAGGATGGCATTCGCCAGCGCGGCAACTTTATCGAGCTTTGGCGATACTGCCTGCTCCTCACGCTCCGCGACGCGTACAGGCGGAACGCGGATCTCATCGCCGTCTTCCAGCTTATACTCAGGTTTAACGCGCTTTTTATTCACTCGCACCTCACCTTTACGCAGGATGCGATAAATCATGCTTTTGGGCACGCCTTTCAGCTGAGTGCGCAAAAAGTTGTCGATGCGTTGCCCGGCATTTTCAGCCGTAATGGCGACATATTGTACGCCAGGATTCTCTGTTTTCATGGCAGCGATTCTAATTAGTGTCCCCTGATAGCGCCACCCCTTTTTCTATGCTTAACTCTCAGCATATCGCGTTTCAGCGCGTTACATTGATGACTTTTGCAGCGTTATGTTGAATAGCTCGGCAAATGAATCAGTTAAGGATCGATAAACTTCACAGCTCGGTAAAAGTCGCCTTGCTATATGTTGGTCAGCAATGGAATAATGCAAAGGTTTCTGTCCTGGAAAGTATCAGGCAGGAGAAAGAGCGAAATTAAGGTATTTTGCCCGATGAAACGAACACGCGGCAATGGCGTAAGACGTGAAGTTAAATCAGGCACTTAGCGGGCTGCGGGTTGCGGCCTGGACGACAGACTGGGATGTGTGGATTTTTTGATTACCGTGTAGCACTTCCACCTTCAGGCGCTGGATTTCCTTATGAAAAACAGGCCACCGACAAGATTTGCGCCTCTATAGCCGCCGACAACCGTGAGGTTGACGTCAGTGCATGCAGACACGAGGCCATCGGTTGATTCTCGTCCAGGGTAACGATGCCCGCAGCTTTATCACTCATGTGAGAATAACGAGTAAGTCACGATGAAAAGAATGTTAATTAACGCAACTCAGCAGGAGGAGTTGCGCGTTGCCCTGGTTGATGGACAACGTCTGTACGATCTGGATATCGAAAGCCCCGGACACGAACAGAAAAAAGCCAATATCTATAAAGGAAAAATCACCCGCGTTGAACCCAGCCTTGAAGCGGCGTTTGTCGACTACGGTGCAGAGCGTCACGGTTTTCTCCCTCTTAAAGAAGTTTCCCGCGAATATTTTCCTGCTAATTACAACGCGCACGGTCGCCCTAATATCAAAGATGTGCTGCGCGAAGGTCAGGAAGTTATCGTTCAGATTGATAAAGAAGAGCGCGGTAATAAAGGCGCTGCGCTGACGACCTTTATCTCTCTGGCGGGCAGCTACCTGGTATTAATGCCTAACAACCCCCGCGCAGGCGGCATTTCGCGCCGCATTGAAGGCGATGACCGCACCGAACTGAAAGAAGCGCTGTCGGCGCTGGAGCTTCCGGACGGTATGGGCCTTATCGTGCGTACGGCGGGCGTTGGCAAATCGGCCGAATCCCTGCAGTGGGATTTAAGCTTCCGCCTCAAACACTGGGAAGCGATTAAAAAAGCCGCTGACAGCCGCCCTGCTCCGTTCCTTATCCATCAGGAAAGTAACGTGATTGTGCGCGCCTTCCGCGACTATCTGCGCCAGGATATCGGCGAAATTCTGATCGACAACCCGAAAGTGCTTGAGCTGGCGCGTCAGCATATTGCTGCGCTGGGTCGTCCCGATTTCAGCAGTAAAATCAAACTCTATACCGGTGAGATTCCGCTGTTCAGTCATTATCAGATTGAGTCGCAGATTGAATCGGCTTTCCAGCGCGAAGTGCGTCTGCCTTCAGGCGGCTCGATCGTTATCGATAGCACAGAAGCGCTGACCGCCATCGACATCAACTCCGCACGTGCCACGCGCGGGGGCGATATTGAAGAAACCGCGTTCAATACCAACCTGGAAGCGGCCGATGAAATCGCGCGCCAGCTGCGTCTGCGCGATCTGGGTGGCCTGATTGTTATCGACTTCATTGACATGACGCCAGTGCGCCACCAGCGTGCGGTTGAAAACCGTCTGCGTGAAGCCGTCCGTCAGGACCGCGCCCGTATTCAAATCAGCCACATTTCTCGCTTTGGCCTGTTGGAGATGTCGCGTCAGCGTCTGAGCCCTTCGCTGGGTGAATCCAGTCATCACGTTTGCCCGCGCTGTAGCGGCACCGGCACCATTCGCGACAATGAATCGCTGTCGCTCTCTATTCTGCGCCTGATTGAAGAAGAAGCGCTGAAAGACAACACCAAAGAAGTGCACGCCATCGTGCCTGTACCGGTGGCGTCTTATCTGCTGAACGAAAAACGCGAAGCAGTCAGCGCCATCGAGAAACGTCAAGGTGGCGTGCGTGCGGTGATCGTGCCAAACGAACAGATGGAAACGCCGCACTACTCGGTGCTGCGCGTGCGTAAAGGCGAAGAAACCCAGACGCTCTCTTATCATTTGCCAAAACTGCATGAAGCAGAAATGGCGATGCCGTCAGAAGAAGAGCACGCCGAGCGCCGCCGCCCTGAGCAGCCCGCGTTAGCCGCCTTTGCCATGCCTGATGCGCCGCCCGCGCCGGTTGAGGTAGAGAAGCCCGCAGCGCAGCCGAAGGTGGAGGCGAAACCCGCCGCCGCGCCGGCTGCCACGGTCAGCACCGGCTTCATGGGACGCCTGATGGGCGGCCTGAAAAAGCTGTTCGCGACAGAGCCGGCCGCGCCTGCCCCTGCGCCTGTTGAAGAAAAGCAGGACGCGCAGGCTGAGCAGAGTGAAAACGCGCAGCAGCGTGGTGAACGCCGCAGCAACAATAACAACCGCCGTAATAACAATCGCCGTGAACGTACACCGCGCAACGGTGAGAACACCGGACGCGAAGCGCGTGAGCCGCGTGAAGCTCGCGAATCGCGTGAACCACGTGAAAACAGCGATAATCGCCGCAATAAGCGTCAGCAAGAGCCGCGTGGCGAGCGTCCAGAGCTGACGGAAGAGCAGCTGCAGCAGCGTGATGAACAGCAGCAGCAGCGTCGCGAGCAGCGTGCAGAGCGCCAGCGCCGTCGTCAGGAAGAGAAACGTAATCAGCAGCAGGAAGCCAAAGCCGCTGAGACCGTACAGCCTGAAGTTGTCGAAGAAACGGCAGTGCAGGAAGACGATCGCGTTCAGGTGATGCCGCGCCGTAAACCGCGCCAGCTTAACCAACGCGTGCGCGTGGGCGACACGCGCGAAAACACGGTGGAGGTTGCGCCAGCCGCGGCTGAAACGGCTCCGCGTGCTGATGCCAATGTCCAGCCAGAGGCAGCTCACGATAATCAGGATGAGAATGAGAACCGTGATGGCGCAAACATGCCGCGTCGCTCGCGTCGTTCGCCACGCCACCTGCGTGTAAGTGGTCAGCGTCGCCGTCGCTATCGTGATGAGCGTTACCCGACCCAGTCGGCGATGCCGCTGGAATCCGCCGCCGCTTCGCCAGAAATGGCATCGGGTAAAGTGTGGATCAGCTACCCTGTTGCACAGACGCAAGACGAGCAGGCCGTTCAGGATGAGACTACCGATGCAGCTCAGCTCGACACTGCCGCGGCGGTGGCACTGCCTGCCGCAGAGCGCACTGCGCCAGCAGACGTCACGTCCAGCAGCGCTGACGAGGCGGTGCATCAGGCCGAGCCGCAGGCAGAGGTTGCAGTGCCGGTGGTAAATACCGACGATCTGACCCCGGTTGCCGCCCCGGTTAACGCCGAGCCGGCCGTGATCTCTGCCGCTGACGACGCCGTTGCACAGACGATCGCCGCGCAGGCGGAACCGGCGGCTGAAACGCCAGCGCGCCACGCTGACGTTGCGCCTGAGCAAGAGATAGCCGCGCAGCAGGCGCCCGTTGAGGTTGCACCGGCGCTCGAAGCACAGGTGGACGAGGTGTTGAACGCACCGGTTGCCGCTGAGGCACCGTCCGCGCCGATCGCCGAGCCTCATGCGCCGGTGGCTGCGCGTGACACTGCCGTCAACGGCAATGAGACGCGCTTTAAGCATCACGCTACCGCGCCGATGACCAAAGCCCCTGCGCCAGCATGGGAAGCCGAACCGGCTCGTCACAGCGACTGGGTACGCCCTGCGTTCGTCTTCGATGGCCGCGGTTCAGCGGGCGGCCACAGCGCGACGCATCAGGCTACCGCGCCGGCTACCCGTCCGGAAAGCGCCTAACCGCGTCACGCCCGACCCGAAAACCCCGGCTTGTCCGGGGTTTTTTTATGCCCTTTTCCCCACCTTGGCATTGTTATCGCCCGGCATCCGGACGCGCCACAGCGCGACTTCCCACGCGGTAGTCATCGATCCTCACATTGCGGTGCGCCCCGCCGCTCAGCGCGTAATCAGCCCGTTACTGCCCTTAACGCTTTACGGCGCGCCGCTACGCGTTCCGGTCTGTCAGGCAGCATTACCTGCCGCGCCTTGCAAAATGGCAGACAAAAAAAATCCCACGGCCCTAAGGCGGTGGGAGAAACTAAGCGCACCCGGTTTAAGCGCGCTTAAAAACTCAGGACAGGTTAATTAAGAGTTAAGCTGGAACAGTGACATCTTAGACATGTCGGTAAAGGTCTTATAGGAGGCCTGCAACGCCGTCTGCTTCATGGTGTAGCTAGAGATGGCGGCGGTGTAATCCACATCCACCAGGTTACTCATCTGGGAGTCAAGAATCAGCTTGCGATCGTCAGACTGCTGCCCCAGCTTATCCAGTTCGTCCATTTTGGTTCCGATATCGGAACGCACCTTGAGCACGTTATCCAGCGCGTTATTCAGGCCGCGGTTGGATTTCGCCATGGTGTTTTTCGCGCTTTCGATGTCGGCATCACTGGCGTTAGCCAGCGGCACCTTCAAAGACGCAATCGCGCTATCCAGCATATTGAAAATGCTTTTCTCGCTGGCAGAACCATCGGGCTCAGGCTTGGCATTACTGGTCAGCGCCATAAACACGTTGTCGCCCGTATCACCCACGCTCATGGTACGGCTGTCATCCACTTTCTGAGAAATGGCTTCGTTACCGCCTACGTAGGAAACCGTACCGCCGGTATCGCTGAACGGCGGCTGATCGGTTTTATAGCCGGCAAAAATATAGCGGCCATTGCCGTCACGGCTGTTGGCTTGACCCAGAATCTGGTCGCGAATGCCTTGCAGCTGTGTTGCATAAGACGCGCGGTCTTCATCGTTCAGGGTGCCAGTTGACGCTGCCACCACGATCTCTTTGGCTTTGGTGATCGCCGTCGTTACGCTGCTTAACGCGTTCTCTTCCATCGACAAGCTTTGATCGGCAAAATTGCGCGCGGTGCCATACTGGCTGCTTACCGCCTGCGCCTGCGATAACACCACGGCGCGTGACGCGGCGATCGGATCGTCGGAAGGATTATTGACCCGACGGCCGGTAGAAAGCTGCTCACCCACTTTCAACCAAGAGGATTGCGATTCACTGATTCCGCGCACCTGCTGGTCAAAAATCATACTCGTACTCAGACGCATACCTTACTCCTCTTCTTAGCGAATGCTGATCAGCGCGTTAAAGATCGCACTGGCCGTCTGCAGAACCTGCGCATTCGCCATATAGAACTGCTGATATTTCGACAGGTTGGCGTACTCTTCATCAAGGTTAACGCCCGAAACGGACTGCTGGCGGTCGCTCAGCTGCGTCACCACACTTTTCTGCGTAGTGCTGGCGGTATCCAGAGAGTTCGTTTTGTTGCCGACAACGCTCACCAGGCTGGCATACGCCTGCGAAACGGTCGCGTTGCCGTTGACAATTTTGGTGTCCTGCAGATTGAGCAGTTTTTTCGCATTGGTGTTATCACTTTCACCGCTGGTGGCGCTGCCGGCCGCGGCGATTTGCGACTCATCGGTGATCGCCACCGACATGCCATTGATCACGTCCTGAACCGGCTTCACCAGGAAGCTGTCTTTGTTGCCCGGCGTGCCGCTTGGCGTCAGCTTCAGGCCATCAAAGTTCAGCGAGCCATCGGCTGCAGGCGTCACGTTAAAGTTCACGTTATCTGACATGCGCGTTACAGACCAGGTGCCGCTGTTATAGCTCACCGTGTAGTTGGACGCCTTGATAGCGTTCGTGTCAGACCAGGCCGCAGTGAGGCTTACGCTTGAGCTGTTTTTGGTGTTACCCACCACCGCCGGAGAGCCAATGGTGAAAAAGTCTGTGCCGGCATCGCCGTTGCTGTCGAAGCCCTGCTTGTGCAAGGTGTTAAAGCTGGTCGTAAACGCAGCAGCCAACTGCCCAAGCTGATTTTGTGCGCCATCCAGATCTTCGGAGCGGAATTTAAACAAGCCGCCCAGCGAACCGGTGGGAATGTTTTTTTCCGCGATTTGCACGTTGCCCGCTTGTTTATCCACATAGCCGACCGTGAGGCGCGAATTATCGGCGCTGGACGGCATGGCCACCAAGCTGGTTGCGTTGCTGCCGTTGACCAGCGTCACGCCATTCATCGACACGATGTAGCTGCCGTCCTGCTGCGAGACGTTGACACCCACCACATTGTTGAGGTTGTTCACCAGCTGATCGCGCTGATCCAGCAGATCGTTGGGTACCGCTCCGCCGCCGGTAGACAGCTTCGCAATCTGCGTGTTCAGGTCGGCAATCTGGCCGGTATAGGTGTTGATCTGGTCGACGCTCGACGCCACGTCGGTGTTGACGTTGTTCTGCATGTTGTTCAGATACTGCGCCGTGGTCTGGAATTGGTTCACCAACCCCTGCGCATAGCCAAGCATGGATTGACGCGCAGAGGGATCGCTGGCGTTGCTCACCACGTTTTGTACGTTATTGAAAAAGTTTTGAATCGATGAAGAGAGGCTGGTCGTCGAGGTCGACAGCAGATCATCGATATTAGAGATCTGATTGTACTGCGTATTCACCGCATTGTAGTTGGCGCTGGAACCACGCAGCTGAGCGGTAATAAAGTCATCATACTCACGCTGAACGCCAGACACCTTCACGCCGTTGCCGTAATAGCTGTTACCCTGCAGGGTGCTGTTCGCCTGAGACAGGATAGTGGTCTGACGCGAGTAGCCCGCCACCGAGTAATTACTGATGTTATTGCTGGTGGTGCTTAAGGCAGCCTGTGCGGCGCTCAGCCCACTCATCGCTGAGTTAATTATGTTGGACATCTGGGTTCCTTTATTTCCCGTTAACCGGGCTGGCAGTCATCAGGGTAATCTGGCGGGCGTTGCGGCCCGCGTCATGAGACAGTTATCGGCGTGCTTAAGCGAAACTTGAGGTGAAAGATCAGAACAATGTGGTGATATCCTGGCTATAAGCCTTCACGACTTTTTCACCCATGTTCTTGAATTGCTGAATCATTCCCACCAGTTTCTGGGCGTATTTAGGATCGGTTGCGTAACCCGCTGCCTGCAGCGCGCGCGCGCCTTGCTCAGGGCTGGTGGCATTGGTGACCGCCGCGTAGCGCGGATTGCGCGACAGCAGCTTCACGTAATCGCTGAGCGCTTCCATATAAGAGCCATACACGCGGAAGCTCGCGCGCACTTTTTTCGCCACGCCGCCGTCATACTCGGTGGTCATGATATCGGTGGTTTCACCCTGCCAGTCGCCGGAGGCTTTTATGCCAAACACGTTGTAGCTCGGCTTGCCGTCGCGCGTCAGGATCTGGCGCTGGCCCCAGCCGGACTCCAGCGCGGCCTGCGCCAGAATCAGGTGGTGCGGAATGCCGCTCTGCTGGCTGGCCACTTTCGCGGGCTGCGCCAACTGCGCAATGAAATCGTTGCTGTCAGAAGGCAGGCTGGCGGGTGACACCGGCAAACGCGGCACCGCTTTACGCACCATCTGCTCCAGCTGCGTAGCCGGCAGGTTACTGTAGATATAACCATTTTCCAGCGGCATCGGCACAGTGCCGGCGCTTTCATCGGGCGCGGCGTTAGGCTGCATCTGCTTGACGATCAGATCGGCCATCCCCAAACCGCGCTTACCAATCTCTTGGGCAATCTGCTGATCGTACATCGATGTAAACATGCGCGTAGAGTCATTGCTGAAGACGCCATCTTTCGGCAACGCATCACGCATGCTCTTAAGCATCATCTGCACGAACATCCCTTCAACCTGCTTCGCCACCTGCAGCGCCTTGCCTTTCGGGTCGGCGCTGGCTTCACGTTTCAAGTCGTTAAGTGAGCGGCTGTCGTAAGCCGCGTTCATCAGCGATTGCGTATCCATGATTAAATGATTTCCAGCTTGGCGCGCAGGCAGCCTGCACTTTCCATCGATTGCAGAATCGACATCAGCTCAATCGGCGTTGCCCCCAGCGCGTTAAGCGCACGCACCACGTTGTTCAGGTTCGCGCCCGCATTCACGCGCTGCAGCGCACCGCCGCTCTGACGCACGTCGATCTGCGTTTGCGTGGTCGCCACGGTCTGCCCACCGGCAAACGGCGTATTCGGCTGGCTGACGTTCTGCTGCTGGTTTACCGTTACCGACAGGTTGCCCTGCGCCACCGCACAGGTGTTCAAGGTCACTTCGCGGTTCATGACCACCGAACCGGTGCGTGAGTTGATGATCACTTTGGCATCTTCAAGCGGTACGGATACATCGATATTCTGGATCTCAGACAGCAGACGCACCTGCGAACTGTTGTTGGCGGTGACGCGAATCTGCACCGTGCGCGCGTCCAGCGGCTGTGCGAAGCCGAGACCGCGGCTGTTTACCGCATCAGAGATGCGCTGCGCCATGGTGAAGTCTTCATTATTCAACTGCAGATTAATGGTGTTCTGACTGCCGAAGTTGCTCTGCAGCTCGCGCTCTACCGTCGCGCCGTCGGTAATACGACCGCCGTTAAGCTGGTTAACCTGCACGCTGCTACCGCCGGCCGACGCGCCCGCGCCGCCGACCAGAATGTTACCCTGCGCCAGTGCATAAACCTGGTTATCAACGCCTTTCATCGGCGTCATTAACAGCGTACCGCCGCGCAAACTTTTGGCATTACCCAGCGAGGAGACCACCACGTCAATGGTCTGTCCCTGGCGGGCAAAGCTGGGCAGCTTGGCGGTAACCATCACGGCGGCCACGTTTTTCAACTGCATATTGGTGCCGGTTGGCACGGTGATGCCCAGCTGTGACAGCATGTTGCTCACCGTCTGCGTGGTAAACGGCGTTTGGGTTGTCTGGTCACCCGTGCCATCCAGTCCCACCACCAGACCGTAACCGATCAGCTGGTTTTCGCGCACGCCCTGTACCGAGGTCAGATCGCGAATGCGGTCAGCGTGGGCCAGCACGCTAACACCGAGCAGCAAGCTCAGGCCCAGACGCAGCAGTGTATTCATCTTCATCATTACCTCAATTACATCGGCGACACGTTCAGGAAGAAGCGCTGGAACCAGCCCATGGTCTGCGCCTCATTGATATAGCCGTTTCCAACGTACTCAATACGTGCATCGGCCACCTGCGTTGACAACACGGCGTTGCTGGCGCTGATGGTGCGCGGGTTAACCACACCCGAGAAACGGATAAACTCTGTTCCCTGGTTTATTTCAATTTGCTTCTCACCCACCACGCGCAGGTTGCCGTTGGACAAGACCTGATTGACCGTGACAGTGATGGTGCCGGTAAAGGTATTGTTGGCGGTTGCGCCGCCTTTACCTGCGAAATCGTTTTTGCCGTCGGCAGACAGGTTGGCTTTTTCGCCGCCTGCGCCCACCAAACCGGCCAGACCGGTCGGTACGCCTGAGACGCCGAAGCTGTTGCTGCCATCGCGCGAGGCGTTGGCGGAGGAGCTCTTGCTAGCGCTGACGTTCTCTTGCAGCGTAATCGTCAGGGTGTCACCGATGTTACGTGGACGGCGATCCTCAAACAGCGGCTGATAGCCGTAGTTAAGTGGCGCAACGCCCTGAAAAATGGAACCGTTTACCACGGGCGGGGCGGATGGCGTCGGCTCAGCCGTCGTTGAACCCTGTACCAGTGGCGTGCGCGGAACCAGCGCACAACCGTTAAGTGTCAGTAGCAACGTGGCTACTAACCAATGCCCAGGCTTGAGAATCACTTGCTTCGCCACGGAGTTCTGACCTTTTTCATGTTCTGACACAGGCCAGTCAGGCTGGCCTGATACCACCAGATTAAATCTGGGTTAACTTCGCCAGCATCTGATCGGAGGTGCTGATCGCTTTGCTGTTAATTTCATACGCGCGCTGCGTCTGGATCATCGAGACCAGCTCTTCCGCCACGTTGACGTTAGAGGTTTCAACGTAGCCCTGATACAGCAGCCCGGCGCCGTTCTGGCCTGGGGTGCTTTGGGTCGGTGCGCCCGACGCTTGGGTTTCCTGATAGAGGTTCTCGCCGACGCTGTTGAGGCCCGCATCGTTGATGAAGGTGCTCAACGTCAGCGTACCGACCTGCGCCGGATTCGTTTGCCCCTGCTGCGTCACGCTCACGACGCCATCGCGCGACACGGTGATGCTGGTGGCGTTCGCGGGAATGGTGATCCCCGGCTGAACCGGAAAGCCGGAGTTGGTAACCAACTGGCCATTCTGATCTACCTGGAAGGAGCCATCGCGGGTATACGCGGAGGTGCCATCGGGCATCTGCACTTCAAAATAACCCTGGCCATTGATCGCCACGTCTTTCGAGTTGCTGGTCTGCGACAGGTTACCCTGCGTGTGCAGACGCTCAGTGGTCACGGGACGCACACCGGTACCGATTTGCAGCCCCGACGGCAGCGTTGTTTGTTCGGAAGACTGCGTACCCGGCTGACGCAGGGTTTGATACATCAGATCTTCAAATACCGCGCGCGAACGTTTAAAGCCATTGGTACTCACGTTGGCGAGGTTGTTGGAGATGACGTCCATATTGGTTTGTTGGGCGTCAAGACCGGTTTTGGCGATCCACAAAGAACGAATCATGGTGTTTTCCTTACGCCTTAGCTGCTCATGTTGAGAAGCTGGTTGGCTTTCTGTTCGTTTTCATCGACGTTGCTGATGACTTTCATCTGCATCTCAAAACGTCGGGCGTTGGCGATCATGTCGACCATGGTTTCCATCGGCTTCACGTTGCTGCCTTCCAGCACACCCGGCATCACGCTCACCGTCGCATCGTTGGCCAGCGTCGCGCCGCGCGTGGCCTGCGCGGCCTGCGTGGGGCGAAACATGCCGTCGTCACCGCGCTGCAGCTCTTTGCCGGTGGCGCGCACCAGCTTCAGGCGGCCGATTTGCACCGTGGCGTTAGGCGCATCGCCCGCGTTGCGCGAGGTGATGGTGCCGTCGGCCGCGATGGTCAGTTCGGCACCCTGCGGGATGGCGATGGGGCCGCCGTCGCCCATGACCGGATTGCCCTGAACGGTCAGGATCCCGGTAGGGCTAATCTGCATGTTGCCGTTGCGGGTATAGGCTTCTGTGCCGTCCGCGGTGCGCACCGCCAGCCAGCCATCCTGCTGTACCGCCACGTCCAGAGAACGGCCGGTGTTATCCATGGCGCCGGGGCTCATGTCCGCGCCGGGCGTGGAGGCGGCGACCATGGTGCGCGTGGGCAGTGACCAGCCAGTGACCGGCACGGCGCGCAGCGCGTTGAGCTGAGCACGAAAGCCCGGCGTAGACGCGTTGGCAAGGTTGCTCGCCGTCACCGATTGCTGTTCCATCGTCTGACTGGCGGCGCCCATGGCGGTGTATATCGCGTGATCCATAATGCAATCCCGTTAACGTTGTCGTATCGGTGGCCAGCGTGATTCACGTCTGGCCGTGCAGGGGTCAGAGAATCTGACGAACTTCATCCAGGGTCGCGGATCCCAGCGTGCCCAGATCCAGCTTGCTGGTGCCGTTCACGGTGGTGACGCCATTGACGTAAGCCAGGTTGAGCGGCTGCGCCACCAATTGGTTGGTGCCATCGCTGGCCGCCAGGCTAAAGCTGTACTTGCCATCAGGCGCGACGCTGCCATCATCCAGCTTGCCGTCCCACGAGAAGGTGTGTACGCCCGCGCTGAGTTTGCCCAGATCGATGGTGCGTACCGTGGTCCCGTTGCTGTCTTTCACCGTGACGCTGCTGCTGGTTGCGGCGGAGGTCAACTCCAGGCCGAACGGCGTCGTGGTCCCACTGCCAACCAACACCTGCGAGCCTTTCACCATGACGCCGTGACCAATCAGCGTTGAGCTCTGCAGCGACTGGCTGGTGCTGATTTGTCCAGAAATCGATCCCAGCGTGGTATTGAGTTTCTCAATGCCGCCCAAGGTATTGATCTGTGCCAACTGCGTGGTGAGCTGGCTGTTGTCCATGGGATTGGTGGGATCCTGGTTTTTTAACTGCGCCACCAGCATGGTCAGAAACTGATTCTGCAGATCGGCAGAGCTGTTGGTGCTACTTGTACTGCTGGACGACAGAACCGTTGGGTCCAGATTGTCTTTAATACCGACTGATAAGCTCATGTTCGCGCTCCGTTACTGGCCGAGTGTCAGGGTTTTCATCATCATGGACTTCACCGTGTTCAGCACTTCCACGTTGGCCTGATAGCTGCGCGAAGCGGACATGGTGTTCACGCTTTCCGCCACCACATCCACGTTAGGCATCTTGACGTAGCCCTTTTCATCCGCCATGGGATTACCCGGGTCATAGACCAGCTTCGCCGGTGACGGATCGTCGACAATGCTGGCGACTTTCACACCGCCCGTCGGGCTGCCAGGGGCCGCATTGGTTTGGAACACCACCTGCTTGGCGACGTAAGGCTTGCCGTCTGGCCCGGTCACGCTGTCGGCGTTCGCCAGGTTACTGGCGCTGACGTTCAGGCGCTGAGATTGGGCCGTCATCGCCGAGCCCGCGATATCAAAAATGTTTAGCAATGCCATGCTTATTGCCCCTGCAGTACGCTCATCATGCCTTTGATTTGGCTAGTGATGAGGGTGAGATCGGTTTGGTATTTCAGGCTGTTATCCGCAAACTGCGTACGTTCACGATCCATATCCACGGTGTTGCCATCCGCGGCAGGTTGATCGGGAATGCGGTACATCAGGTCCAGCGACGCTGGCGTTGCGGCTTCAGCGGCGATATGGCGCGAGGACGTCACGTTGAGCGCCATGCTGCTGCCGGCAACGCGGCCATTTTCCATCACCTTGCTGAGCTGGCTGGCAAAATCGATATCCCGCGCCTGATAGCCTGGGGTGTCAGCGTTGGCGATATTAGACGCCAAAATTTCCTGGCGCTGCGCCCGCAGGTTTAACGCTTCTGTACCGAATCGCAGCGCGGCATCGAGTTTGTCGAGCATGCTTCCTCCGCGAATGAGAATTTTGAGCTGACAGCTTAAGTGGAGGAATGCAAGAGCGATCGTCTGAATAGCAGCAAAAATCGCAGCTATTTTCGACATTGATTTTTTAAATACGCGCGTACACTCTGCCCATCATTGTTCAGGAGGCGTTTATGCGCAGAACCCTTCCCTTTCTCGCCGTCTGCTGTCTGCTGCTGGCACTGCCCGCTTCGGCGGCGGATTTAACGGCACAGCTGACACAATTTTTTAAAGCGCGCGATCCCCAGCACGCGGCAGGTATGACGGTGGTGATCCGCACCCCGCAGGCGCAATGGCCCACGTGTGACACGCCCGCGCTTGAGCTGCCAGGCAACAGCCGCCAGTGGGGCAATTTGAGCCTCAAAACCAGCTGCGATCAGAATCGCCGTTTTTTGCAGGTACAGGTGCAGGTGACCGGTGAGTATTTAGTGACCAGCCGCCAGATTACGCGCGGCAGCACGCTGACCGCGGACGATTTCAAACTCGAGAGCGGCCGCCTCGACCAGCTGCCGCCGCGCACGCTGTTCGATAACAACGGCGTCGTGGACGGTATCGCGCTGCGCGACATCGCGCCCGGTCAGCCGATCACCGCGAGTATGTTGCGCCAGCCGTGGCGCGTGAAAGCAGGACAAAATGTGATGGTTGTGGCAAGCGGAAACGGCTTTAATGCCAGCAGTGAAGGCCAGGCGCTTAACAACGCCAGTGCCGCGCAGCAGGTGCGGGTACGCATGGGAAATGGTCAGGTGGTCAGCGGTCGCGTCGACGCGGATGGGAATATTCTGATATCACTCTAAAGCGAGAAAGAACACTAAAGAACACGGGTGTTCTGCCGATAGAGTTATCAACGAAGACATTACCCTAGGCTGATTCAGTGGGTTAACCCCCGCTGACCCCACAAGGAGCAAGACCATGAGCATCGACAGAACGCAGCCCCTTAACCCGGTTAGCACTGTTCAATCCCGCGACGCCAACGATAACAGCGGTAAAGTGCGTCAAAATGCCGCACCCGCTGCCCGCACGCCTGCTGAGAGCGGTGCGGAGGTGAAGCTGAGCAGCGCCCAGGCGCAGCTGATGCAACCGAGCAGCAAAGACATTAACACAGCGCGCGTAGAGCAGCTGAAAACCGCCATTCGTAATGGTGAACTGAAAATGGATACCGGTAAGATCGCCGACGCGCTGATCGCCGATACCAGGGCATA
Source organism: uncultured Pantoea sp. (assembly GCA_913778495.1). GTDB lineage: Bacteria > Pseudomonadota > Gammaproteobacteria > Enterobacterales > Enterobacteriaceae > Pantoea. The sequence continues at coordinate 177,993 of CAJYVD010000022.1, read as the reverse complement.
TTTAGAGGGTAAATAATCCCAATGGATAATCTGCTGACCACGTTAGATAAAATGCAGGATGTGCTGTCGTCGCTGAGCCACGTGATGGACGAGGAGCAACAGCAACTTTCTGCCGGCCAGGTCAATGGTAACCTGCTGCAGCGCATTTCAGAAGACAAAAGCGCGCTGCTTACCACGTTGAACTACCTGGACGAGATGCGCCGCAACGCTGAAAAGACGTGTGGTGCACAGGCCCCCTATCAGGGTCATAGCGACATTGCCCGTCGCTGGCAGAGTATCCAGCAGCACACCCGCCGCCTGCGCGATACCAATACGCATAACGGCCTGCTGCTGCAGCAGCAAATTACCTTTACCCAAGAGGCGTTGGCGGTATTAAAACCGCATCAAACCCAAGCGTTTTATGGCCCCGACGGGCTTGGTAAAGGTTATTCGACGCTCAGTCACAAAGCGTAAAAAATCCCGCCGCGGCGGGATTTTTTTTTACCCCAGCGTACGGCGGGCGAAGTCTTTGGGGCGGAACCCCAGCAGGGCCAGCATCACAAAATAACTGCCGCCTCCCACCGCACACACCGCCGCCAGCCGCAGCAGTCGCCATACCATCTGCCCCTCTTCCCACGCCGGCATCACCTGTAACAGGCCTAATAGCGCGGCGGCCATTATGCCCACCGCCAGCAGCAGCCGCAGCAGGAAACTGAGCCAGCCCGGCTGCGGCTGAAAGATATCCTGTTTACGCAGCTGCCAGTAAAGCAAACTGGCGTTGACGCAGGCGGCAAGACCAATCGACAACGATAAGCCGGCGTGTTTCAGCGGTCCGATAAAGGCCAGATTCATGAGCTGCGTCATGATCAGCGTCACGATGGCGATCTTCACCGGGGTTTTGATGTCCTGGCGGGAATAAAAGCCCGGCGCCAGCACCTTCACCACAATCAGCCCCATCAGCCCCACCGAGTAGGCGATCAGGGCGCGCTGCGTCATGGCCGCGTCAAACGCGGTAAATTTCCCGTACTGGAATAGCGCCACGGTCAGCGGACCAGAGAGAATACCCAGCGCCACGGCGCACGGCAGCGCCAGCAGGAAGCAGAGACGCAGCCCCCAGTCCATCAGCCGCGAATACTCTGCCTGGTTACCGCTGGAGAAACTTTTTGCCAGCGAGGGCAGCAAAATGGTGCCCAGCGCCACGCCGAGCACGCCAGAAGGGAACTCCATCAGGCGATCGGCGTAATACATCCACGACACCGAGCCTGAGACCAGAAACGAGGCGAAAATGGTATTAATGATCAGAGAGATTTGACTGACCGAGACGCCGAGAATAGCCGGGCCCATTTGTCGCATCACGCGCCAGACGCCGGCATCGCGCAGGTTGAGGCGCGGCAGGACCAGCATCCCGATTTTTTTCAGGTGCGGCAGTTGATAGCCAAGCTGCAGCACCCCGCCTACCACCACCGCCCACGCCAGCGCCATCACCGGCGGATGGAAGTGCGGCGCGGCAAAGACCGCAAAACCAATCATGCTGATATTCAGCAGCGTCGGCGCAAAGGCCGGCACCGAGAAGCGGTTCCACGTATTCAGGATGGCCCCCGCCAGCGAGGCCAGCGATATCAGTAAAATATAGGGAAAGGTGACACGCAGCAGCGCGCTGGTCAGGGCAAACTTATCGGCGGTGTCGGCAAAGCCCGGGGCCGTAACCACGATCACCCACGGCGCTGCAATCATGCCCAGTATCGTCACCACCGCCAGCACCAGGGTAAGCAAGCCGGAAACATACGCCACAAAAACGCGGGTCGCCTCTTCTCCCTGCTTGCTTTTGTACTCCGCCAGAATGGGCACGAAAGCCTGTGAAAATGCCCCTTCAGCAAAAATACGCCGCAGTAAATTGGGCAGTTTGAACGCCACAAAAAAGGCATCGGTGGCCATGCCGGCCCCAAAAACGCGCGCCACAATGGCATCGCGGGCAAAGCCCAGCACGCGGGAAAACAACGTCATCGAACTGACCGCAGCCAGCGATTTCAGCAAATTCATAATGTGAGGCACACCCTGAAAAGTGTCGGAAAAATGAGCGACTTAGCGCGGGCATCGGCGGATGCCCGGCGATAGTCTACTGCGGCGCGGGGAAATCACCAGCGCTGAGTGTTACAAGGGGTTATTCCTGCTCGGCCTGTCGGATCAGTTTTTCCACCAGACGCTGGGCCGCCAGCGCCTGGTCGCCGCTGGTTTCAGGCATCGTCTGATTTTGCACGCAGGTAATAAAGTGCTGTGCCGCGCCGCTGAAACCGCGCTGCGTCAGGTGGCTTTGCCATGAGGGCGGCAGCGCCAGCCGTAAGCCGCTGGCGTTTTCCTGCTGCCATTCGCGCATATCGTTGATCTGGATAAACTCTCCGTCACACACCGCCGTGACCACTTCGCGCTGCGTACCGGCGCGACGATGCATGCTGGTGGTCACCTGCAATGCCCCAGCGGAAAAATGGTGTTCGGCGTAGCGCATCTGGCCCTCGTCGTTGGTGTCCATGTAGCCATGCTGATGCGCAAGTTTGCCGCCCGCCAGCCACAGCGCGGTATCCACGACGTGGAGATAGTCATCGAGCAGCGTGAAGCGCAGATCGTGCGGGCCGATGCTATCGGCGCGGTGCTTCTCAATGCGCAGCGTGGCGGCGTGCGGCATCGCGGCTTTCAGCTGCTGATAGTGCGGAGCAAAGCGACGATTAAACGCCACCATTAGCTTGCGCCCGCGCTTCTCGGCGAGTGACACCAGCGTTTCGGCCTGATGCAGCGTCTCGGCCAGCGGTTTGTCGACGCAAACATCTTTACCCGCCAGTAACAGCGCCCGGACCACCTCGAAATGTGAGGCGGTGCTGCTGTGCACAAACACGGCGTCGCTGGCCGCAGCTAGCGCGTCCAGCCGGCTAAAGCACGGCATGCGATAGCTGGCGCACAGCGCCTGCGCCTTCTCCTGATTGGGCGAAAACGCCCCGGCCAGCTGCCACTCTGTGGCCTGCGCCAGCACCGGCAGCCAGGCCTTTTGCGCGATACCACCCAATCCCACAATACCTATACGCAGCGTCATCTTAAGATTCCCTATTCAGTAACTGCTGCAGTTGCAGCTGCATGCGTTGCACCGTCGCCTCCAGCTGCGCCACGCGCGCCGCCAGCGTGTCGTCGTCGCCGGGACGCTCGTCGTGCTCTGCGTCAGGTGCGACCGTCTCTTCGTCGCCAAACAGATGCATGTAGCGGCACTCACGCTTGCCGGGCTCGCGAGCCAACCGTACAACCATCGGCCCCTCGTCCCGCGCGCTAAGCTGTGCCAGCGTGTGCTCCACTTCCTCAACATCGTGAAACGCATGCAGTCGTCCGCTGCGCGAACGCAGTTCGCCCGGCGTCTGGGCGCCGCGCAGAAACAGCAGCGTCAGTACCGCCACTTCAGCACTGTTCAACCGCATATTGCCAAATGCTGAGTTGCAAAAACGCTGCTCATATTTGCTCACGCGCTGGCCAAAACCGCTGTTGGCGGTAACCAGATGCTTTTTTTCCAGCGCGTCGAGCTGCGCCTGAACGTCCGCTTCGCTCAGGTTCATGACCGGCTCGCGATTGGTTTTTTGATTACATGCGCTCACCAGCGCATTCAGAGAGAGCGGATAGAGCTCCGGCGTGGTCACCTGTTTTTCCAACAGCGAGCCAATAATGCGCAGCGCCTGCGCGGATAACGCCATTTTCATGAATTTTCCTTAAAGTTGGCCGCGCTGGCCTGGCGTCCACTCGCGCCAGGTTAGCGCGGTGAGCACGTGATCCTGCCAGCGGCCATCAATCATTAAATAATCTTTCGCGTAGCCCTCTTTCTCAAATCCCAGTCGCGCGAGGAGGTCGCCGCTGCGCTGATTGTGCGGCATGTAGTTGGCCATAATCCGGTGAATACGCTGTTGACGCTGCATATAGCGGATCGCCGCCTGCAGCGCTTCAAACATCATGCCTTGTCCCTGCCACTTTTCTCCCAGCGAATAGCCGAGGTAGCAGGCGTGAAACGAACCCCGCAGCACATTGCTGAAATTTGCCACGCCGCGAACTTCGTTTTCATCCGGGTCCATCAAAATAAAGTAGAAGGCGGAGCCCTGTTTATGCAGGTCGGCAATCAGGCTTAGCCGCGCCTGCCAGCCGGAGGGATAACAGTGGCTGTCATCACGCACCGGCTCCCAAGGCTTGAGAAAGGCGCGGTTTTCGGCGTAATAATCCGCCAGTCGCCAGGCATCTCGCTCGTGGACTAACCGGACAACTAATCTGTCGGTGGTAAGGCGCGCACGTGGGCCGGCAGAACGATAGCCAAACATCTTTTCTCCTGAAATCCATAACGTGAGAGGGGATCGCCAGCGGCGATACGCTTCACTATAACCGCCCGCCTGGCTGCGGTAAAACGGTGCGATTGCCCTGCGTTTGCTGCCTGTACCGATCTCTTCCATACTTTTCTCGCAACCGGAAAAAAGGTGACGGCGGTCACCTCATAACCTCAGGAGATGCGAAATGAAACTCTACATTTACGAGCACTGCCCTTTTTGCGTTAAAGCGCGCATGATTTTTGGTCTAAAAAACCTGCCGGTAGAGCTGATTGTGATGCAGAACGATGACGAGCAGTTGCCTAACAAGCTGGTCGGGCAAAAAATGGCCCCTATCCTGCAAAAAGAGGACGGCAGCGCGATGCCTGAGAGCATGGATATCGTGCACTATGTCGATAACCTGGATCATCAGCCTTTGCTGCAAGGCAGCACCAACCCAGCGATTCAGGACTGGTTACGCCGCGTGAATGGTTACATTAATAAGCTGCTGATCCCGCGCATTGCAGAAGCCGGTTTTGCGGAGTTTGCCACGCCTGAAGCGCGTCGTTACTTTCGCGAGAAAAAACAGGCGAGCCTCGGCGACTTTGCTGAACTGCGCAAACACGCGCCAGGACTGATAAAAAATATCAGCGACGATTTGCGCCAGCTGGATAAGCTGATTGTGAAGCCCAACGCGGTTAACGGTGAGCTTTCCGAAGACGATCTGCACCTGTTTCCGCTGCTGCGCTCGCTGACGTTAGTTTCCGGTATTGAGTGGCCGAGCCGCGTCGCCGATTACCGCGATAATATGGCAAAACAGACGCAGATTAATCTGCTCTCCTCGCTGGCTGCCTGATTCTCTGCGATGGGAAACGCCGCGGCGTTTCTCATCCCTCTCCTGGTGACACCTCAATCCGATTCAGGCAGGCTATGGCTGTTTTGCCGCACAGTTCAGGATGAGGAAAAAATGAAAAAGGCACTTTACGGGCTTACCGCCCTGTTTTTCGCGCTAACGTTGAGCGCCTGTAATCAACTCACGCAGTACACCATTAGCGAACAGGAAGTGAATCAGGCGCTGCAAAAGCGCAATAACTTCGAGAAGGACATCGGCGTGTCTGGTCTGGTCAATGCCCATATTGTCCTGAGTGAACTGAACAGCCAAATCGGCCGGGAAGAGCCCGGTAAAGTGACGTTATCCGGTAAAGCTAACATTAATGTGACCTCGCTGTTTGGCCCACAGCAGGCTGAGATGCTGCTGAAAATGAAAGCCCAGCCGGTATATAACGCTCAGGAGGGCGCTATCTATCTGCACGATTTGCAGATTGTCGATGCGCAGGTGCAGCCGGAAAAGATGGCGTCAATCATCAAGACCCTCACGCCCTATCTGAACCAATCGCTGGTGCGCTACTTCGATGAAAATCCGGCTTACGTACTGAGCGCCGACCGCAGTAAAGCCGAAGCGCTGGCGAAAAAGCTGGCCAAGGGCATTGAAGTCAAACCGGGCGAGATAGTGATTCCCTTTACCGAATAAGCCTTAGCGCCGCACCTTCGGGTGCGGTTTTTTTTGACCTGAAACAAAATCCCGTGCAAACGGTTGCCTACAACTCTATGATAACGCCCCGACCTAAACGCGCCCTTTCGTTTTCTTCTCAGTCGGAGCCTTATAATGACAGCCCAACCTCAGCACCTCACGATTCGCCGCCCTGACGACTGGCACATTCATCTGCGCGACAACGCCATGCTTAACGCGGTCTTGCCCTATACCAGCGCGGTCAATGGACGAGCGATTGTGATGCCCAATTTGGTTCCGCCGGTAACCAGCGTTGAGGCCGCTGTGGCCTATCGTGAGCGCATTTACGCGGCGTTACCCGCAGAGCATGCGTTCACGCCGTTAATGACCTGTTACCTCACCGACTCACTGGACCCAGATGAAATCGAACGCGGCTACCGCGAAGGCGTTTTCACCGCAGCGAAGCTCTATCCCGCCCACGCCACCACGAACTCCAGCCACGGCGTCACCAACATTGCATCAATCGCCAAGGTGTTGGAACGCATGCAGCAGATCGGTATGCCCATGCTGGTACACGGCGAGGTGACCGCGGCGCATGTGGATATCTTCGATCGCGAAGCGCGCTTTATTGAGACGGTACTGGCGCCACTGCGCCAGCAATTCCCCGCGCTGAAAGTGGTCATGGAACACATCACCACGAAAGAGGCTGCTGAATACGTTGCCGCCGGAAACGATCTGTTGGGCGCGACAATCACGCCGCAACATTTGATGTTTAACCGTAACCACATGCTGGTGGGCGGCATACGGCCACACCTTTACTGTCTGCCTATTTTGAAGCGCAATATTCATCAGGAGGCGCTGCGTCAGCTGGTCGCCAGCGGCAACCGCCGGGTGTTTCTCGGCACCGATACCGCACCGCATCTACGCCATCTTAAGGAAGCCAGCTGCGGCTGCGCAGGTGTGTTCAACGCGCCGACGTCGCTGCCCGCCTACGCCACGGTGTTTGAGGAGCTGGGTGCGCTGGCGCATTTTGAAGCGTTCTGTTCCGAAAACGGCCCGCGTTTCTATGGTCTTCCGCTCAATGAAGGCACCCTTACGCTGGTGCGCGAGCCGTGGACGGTGCAAGAGACGATCAATCTGCCGGATAACGAGACGCTGGTACCGTTCCTCGCTGGTGAGACGCTGAACTGGCGCATCAAAGAAAACGCGTGATTCGCTTGCCTTCGAAACGGCAATACTGTACAAATAAACAGTAAACTGTTTCGGAGGCGCTTATGCGTGTTGAAATTACCGTAGCAAAAACGCAACCCCTTCCTGCGGGTGCTCTGGACGCGCTTAGCGCAGAACTCACTCGCCGTATTCACCGAGATTTCCCGGATGACGATCACCACGTTAAGGTGCGTTATGCTGGCGGTAATCAGCTCAGCGTGTTTGGCGGCTGTAAAGCATCCCGCGAACGCATCAGTGATATCTTGCAGGAAACGTGGGAGAGCGCCGACGACTGGTTTGTTACCGATTAACCGCCACTGTGCCGTTTTTGCCGGGCGTCGCCGTCCGGCTTTTTTATGCCCGCAATTCAGCGCTTTTGAAAAAACCGAGCGGGCGCTGGACGCCGGTTTCACGATCTCCTATTCTTGCCAGGTCATGCTTAGAGGAGATGTTTTCCATGACCACAGATAAACCCGAAGAGGCAATGACCTTTGGCGAACTGCTCGCCTTGATTGCCGACCAGCAGCGCCGTCTGACCGTGCTGGAAAACGCCTTTACCAGCTTGACCGTTTGCCTCGACGATCGTGCCAGCCAGCTACTTGTGCACAGCCTGCTGCTGGAGGCGCAGAATCAGAATTACGACGCGCAACTACAGCAGCATTTTAGTCAGCTTGCTATGACTATTCAGAAGCGTAACGGCCACGCTGCGCCAGAGTTATCTTCCGGCGCGTGATCGCATTTTCGTTTTGCCGTGCGCTAAAGTTTTTAATTCTGAAAACCGATAACTCTACTGTGAACGCTGCAAACGCCGATTGATAAGATCCCCACTGTTCTGGCATCTTATTATCTGCTGGTAAACCGGACGCAAGACGCAAATAATGTTGTCGTTTACGCGCGTCTTTGCATTTCAACGAATGAACCGTCTGTTTCATGTTATAATTACCTGGCTAGTGTAAGAATCAGCCGCATTGAACCTCAAGAAGCACTTCGTTTAACGAGTAATAAGGAGGTTATAATGGACAGAAATAAAGACGTCATTCAGACGCACCCGCTCGTGGGATGGGACATCAGCACTGTTGACAGTTATGATGCCATGATGATTCGCCTGCACTCGCTGTCATCGCAGGATCAAAAAGAAGAAGAAGCAGATGTTGGCCCAACTTACTGGCTCACTACCGATGTGGCCAGACAGTTCATCTCAATTCTTGAGGCGGGTATCGCTAAGATTGAGTCCACTGAAGAGTACCTCCGTGATAGCCAAAAGCATTAACTGTTTGCTTCGTGTAAAAAGGCACCCAATGGGTGCCTTTTTCATGTCCGCGCTCTTTTGATATGCTGTTGAAAAATTTCAGCGTTTTCGGGAGTGATGACGTTATGGTTTACGATCTGATTGTGGTTGGCAGTGGCTCAGTGGGCGCAGCGGCGGGATTTTATGCTACTCAAGCGGGCTTATCGGTGCTGATGATCGACAGCGCCCATCCGCCACACAGCCAAGGCACCCATCATGGAGAGACACGCCTGATACGCCACGCCTATGGCGAAGGTGAACGCTATGTTCCGCTGGTTCTGCGTGCGCAACAGCTTTGGGATGCGCTTGAACGGCAAAGTGGCGAGCGCATCATGCACCGGAGCGGTATCCTTAATCTTGCGCCCCACACCTCGCCATTTATCCAAAATGTCATCAAAAGTGCCGAACGCTATCAGCTGAATGTGCAGGTACTGCAGGCCAATGACGTGCAGCAGCGCTGGCCGCAAATCACGGTGCCTGAGGGTTATATCGGCGTGTTCGAACCTGAATCCGGCTTCCTGAAGTGCGAGCAAGCGGTGCGGAGCTGGATACAACTCGCCGAACAGGCAGGTTGCGCACAGCTGTTTAACTGCGGTGTCACCGCCATTGGCCGCGACGGCGATCTACAGCAAGTTACCACTCAGGAAGGCGTGTTCCGCGCCCGTAAACTGCTGGTCAGCGCCGGAACCTGGGTAAGCCAGTTGGTCGATAACCTGCCAATATCGCCCGTGCGCAAAGTCTTTGCCTGGTATCAGGCGGATGGTCGCTACAGCGAGAACAACAAATTTCCAGGGTTTACTGTTGAAATGCCTAATGGCAATCACTTCTACGGCTTCCCCGCAGACAATAACGCCCTCAAAGTGGGACGACACGATGGCGGCCAGCCAATGCGAACGCCGGCAGATCGCAAACCGTTTGGCAGCGTGGCCGCAGACGGCAGCGAAGCCTTTGGTTTCTTGCGTCAGTTTCTCCCCGGCGTGGGCGTCTGCCTGCACGGCGAAGCGTGCAGCTATGACAATACGCCAGACGAGGATTTTATTGTTGATACGCTTCCGGGCGAGCCTAACCGCTTAATCATTACCGGGCTGAGCGGCCACGGCTTCAAATTCGCCAGCGTATTAGGCGAAATTGCCAGCGATTTTGCCCAGGATAAACCTTACGCGTTTGATCTCTCACCGTTTTCTTTAGCACGCTTCGCCTGAGCCCCTGCTGGTGCCGAATTGCGCCAGCAAAATCCCCTTTCCTTGCACAACCTAACCTTTCTTTAACTAAGTTGACATTTAAAGGCGCGTTTCGTTAAGGCGCGCCAGAATAATCTAATTAGTTCGTTATTCACGGCGTCTCATGTTCACCTTATTTGCCCGTCCATACGCAATATCACTCAATTATATTGAACCCCTCTCGCTAATTTATAGAAGAGTAAGCATCGTTGATTTTATATTTCAAAATGTAGATTCTCATTAACTCTTATTTCTATTGAGTGAGCATTATGTGGCGTAATTCACCGCAGCAATATGGTGCTGTATCTATTGTGCTGCACTGGGCAAGCGCGTTAACCCTTTATGGGATGTTTGCGCTGGGACTGTGGATGGTGGGGCTGGGATATTATGACAGCTGGTACCATACCGCACCCGAACTGCATAAAAGCATCGGCATTTTACTGCTTGCTGCCTCGCTGTTCCGCCTGCTTTGGCGAGTATTCTCCCCGCCGCCTGCGCCACTGCGCACCTATTCTGTCACGATACGCCGCGCCGCCGCGGTCGCGCATTGGCTGCTCTACGGTCTGTTATTCATGCTGTTCATCAGCGGCTATTTAATTTCTACCGCCGAGGGCAAAGCCATTAGCGTGTTTGGCTGGTTTGCGCTGCCGGCACTGTTGCGCGGAGCAGGTGCCCAGGCGGATTTGGCAGGCGAAGTTCACCTCTGGCTGGCGTGGATCGTGGTGCTGGTTTCCGCACTGCACGCGTTAGCAGCCCTCAAACATCACATTATCGATCGCGATATGACGTTGAAAAGGATGCTGGGCTACCGCATCGCCGTTATCTCTGAAAAGGAAAAGTAATATGCTGAAGAAAACCCTGATTGCGCTCAGTGTTATGGGCATCATGAGCACGACCTTCACGGCCCAAGCGGCAGAATACAAGATCGATAAAGAAGGGCAGCACGCGTTCGTGCAGTTCCGAATCAAGCATTTAGGTTATAGCTGGCTGTATGGCACCTTCAAGGACTTTGACGGCGCCTTTACCTTTGACGAAGCGAATCCCACGGCGGATAAAGTCAATGTCACCATCAACACCACGAGCCTCGATACCAATCATGCGGAACGGGATAAGCATCTGCGCAGCGCGGATTTTCTGAATACAGACAAATATCCGCAGGCCACGTTCACGTCTACCTCAGTCGAGAAAAACGGCAGCACGTATAAAATTAATGGTGATCTTACGCTGAATGGGGTCACGAAACCCATTACGCTGGATGCCAAACTGCTGGGTGAAGGGAAAGATCCGTGGGGCGGTTATCGTGCCGGATTTGAAGCCAGCGGCGAAATCGTGCTGAAAGCTTTTAATATCGATAAAGATCTCGGCCCGGCATCGCAAAAAGCTGAACTGATCATTTCGGTTGAGGGCGTCAAGCAATAACGGTAAGCAGCCTGATGTGGATACGCATCAGGCTGCGTCAGGTCTACTTCTTCTCGGGAGCCGGAATCGCCATCGTCATGCTCAGCAAGCCGCGCGACTTATTAAAGACTTTGTTGCCGTTTTCACGGCCCGCGCGCCGCGCACGCTGCTCTTCAGGCGGCAGCTTTGCCTCTTCCATGCAGAGCGGGCTGCAGCAGTTTTCATATTTTTCCGCGCAGCTGGGGCACTGAATAAACAACAGGTGACAGCCATCGTTTACGCAGTTGGTGTGACTGTCGCATGCTGCACCGCACTGATGGCAGTGAGACAGGATGTCATCGGTGATGCGCTCGCCCATGCGTTCATCGAACACAAAGTTTTTACCCTTGAACCGCACCGGCAAGCCCTGTTCACGGGCGCGACGGGTGTACTCAATGATGCCACCCTCAATGTGATACACGTCGTCAAACCCGTTGTGCTTCATCCAGGCGCTGGCTTTTTCGCAACGAATGCCGCCAGTGCAGTACATCACGATTTTTTTATCTTTGTGCGTCTTGAGCATGTCCACGGCCATCGGCAGCTGATCGCGGAAAGTATCGGCAGGCACTTCGAGCGCATTGTCAAAGTGCCCCACTTCGTATTCGTAGTGGTTGCGCATATCGACAAACACCGCGTCAGGATCGTCGAGCATGGCGTTGACATCGGCCGCTTTGAGGTAAGCCCCGACGTCGCTGGCGTCAAAGCTGCTGTCTTCAATGCCGTCGGCCACAATGCGATCGCGTACCTTAAGGCGCAGTACCCAGAATGACTTCCCGTCGTCGTCCAGCGCGATATTCATGCGCAAGTTTTCCAGCGCAGGATCGAAAGCGTATAAGGTCGCTTTCATTTTTTCATATTGGCTGGCTGGCACGCTAACTTGCGCGTTGATGCCTTCTTGCGCCACGTAAATGCGGCCAAACACGTTGAGTTGGGTCAGCGCCACATACAGGGCATCGCGAAACGCTTTGGGATCGGCAATCTGGAAATATTTATAAAAAGAGACTGTGGTACGCGGCTCGGTTTCGGCCAGCATACGTTCTTTCAGCTCTTTATTGGAAACGAGGTTATGTAACACTGGCATGGTGAACACCTGTTAGCAATCAGAGAAATTTAGCGCGCATATGATACCTGAATTCACCCTGATGCAAACCCCATGCTGCAATTATCCTCGCGGCGCGCAGCATGCGCGTGCATGTGGGCTGGCATGGCACGATCTCGCATCTGCGGCGCCTCGTCCGCGCCGCTGGATTTCAGTCAGCCAGAAAAAATGGCATAATCGCGCTCAATTACAAAAACCGGATTCTCTGGCATAAGACGCAGGATACTGACTTTTCCATGACGCAACTTCCGCAATTTAGAAGTGAACTTCTTCATCCCCGCTACTGGCTGACGTGGCTTGGTATCGGATTTCTTTATGTGCTGGTTCTCCTGCCCTACCCTGTGCTGCACGCGCTGGGCTGCGGCCTTGGGCGACTCGCCATGCGCTTTATGAAGCGTCGCGTTCAGGTCGCGCAGCGGAATTTGCAGCTGGCCTTTCCTGATATGCCCACCAGCGAGCGGGATGCCATGGTAAAGCATAATTTTGAATCCGTTGGTATGGGGCTGATTGAGACCGGAATGGCGTGGTTCTGGCCAGACTGGCGACTGCGTAAGTGGGTGCAGGCCAGTGGTTTAGAGCATATCAGTCACGCGCTGGCCGAGAAGCGCGGCATTTTACTGATCGGGATGCACTTCCTTACGCTGGAGCTGGGCGCGCGGGTATTCGGCATGCACAATCCAGGCATCGGTGTTTACCGCCCCAATGACAATCCCCTGCTGGACTGGCTGCAAACCTGGGGCCGCATGCGCTCGAACAAAAGCATGCTGGATCGCAAAGATTTAAAAGGCATGATCCGCGCCATGAAAAACAACGACATCATCTGGTACGCGCCCGACCACGACTACGGTCCGCGCAGCAGCGTGTTCGCCCCTTTCTTCGCCGTAAAAGATGCGGCAACCACCACCGGCACCCATATGTTGATTCGCTTGGGCAATCCCAGCGTGGTGCCGTTTCTGGCGCAGCGTCTGCCGCATGGACGCGGGTACGAATTAAAGATCCTGCCGGATATCCGCGATAAGTTCACTCTGGAAAACGAACTGCACACCGCCACCGTGATGAACAAGGTCGTTGAGGAGACGGTGCTGCTGGCTCCTGAGCAATATATGTGGCTGCATCGTCGCTTCAAAACGCGACCAGAAGGACAGCCGTCACTGTATTAACGCGCCGGGGCAGATCGCTGCCCCACTTTATTTCCCTCGCAAATACCGCCTCTGCATCCGTTTTCGCGCTTCGCTAATAGAGTTTCCTGCCGCGCCCAGTGCCATTTTTCATTTCAGTGACTGCTCGCTTTTTTCACGGTTTACCTTTTATTTAATGAATTAAGTGCAGTAACGCAATATATGCGTTGCCATGTGCAGCTTAATGCCGTTAAAAGGTAAGCCTCTTTAATTAATTAAACTGAAGCCGATTGGCACTGATTTGCTATTACACCCGACCAATTCCGATTTAATATTGATGAAAAGTTTTATTACGCTTATCAATGAATAAAAATTAACTTACTAAACAAGTAATTGTCTTAATTATGCCCACGCATATATTATTAAATTTAAACTTCCCTCCCTCTTATTACTTTCTGTAATTTGTCGATGAAATCGATTCCCGCTAGTTTCGAAACGACAGTTAGCACAATAACTGCACAGTAAAAAAATAATAAGATTACACCCAGCAAATATCTCAGGATTCTATTCTATGAACAAAGGCATCTACTACTACGTGACTGTAGGAACCGACCATGACGGTTATCATCTGCTGCATCGTAAAACGTGTAAGCGACTGCCAGATAAAGCCGACATCATTTTTATCGGCACGCTGTATAACCTTAACCAGGCTTTAGCCACTGCCAGAATAAACTTCAAGAAAGTGAAGCCGTGCATTAAATGTTGCATCCGCTACGCTGCGCCCGTGCTGCATGAGTCCGTGCGGCCCGTACTGCATTTTCCGCAGAAAGCGTTCTAAGCGGCGTGGGGCAGTGGCCGCTTCGCTGCCCTTTCGCTTCGCTGCGCCAGCACGCTGTGATTTTTCGTCTATTCTTCTGTGAAATCACTTTTAAATAGACAAGGAGTTTACGATGAGCCTGTTTAGCACGCTGGAAGAAGCGATCGACGCCGCACGAGAAGAGTTCCTTGCCAACCTGCCGGGGACAGATCAAGAGGAAGCAGATGTCAGCCAGTTTGCGCTGCAAAAATATGTGATGCAGGACGGCGACGTTATGTGGCAGGCAGAATTTTTTGCCGACGAAGATGAGCAAGGCGAGTGTCTGACGATACTGACAGATGAGGCCGCTCAGGCCGTGTTCGACGGCGATTACGATGAGGTTGAGCTGCGCCAGGCGTGGCAAACGGAAAATACCCTGCACGAGTGGGATGACGGTGAGTTTCAGCTTGAGCCGCCGCGCGAGCTCGAAGAGGGTGAAGCGGCTGCGGCAGAGTGGGAGGACGACAACAGCCCGTCCGACAACCTGAACTAAGCGCTATTCATAAGGACCATGGTGGGCATCAACCGGCAACAGTAAGGTGTCCATGACCAGTGACAAAGGCAGATCCAGAATGGTCACCACCCGCCATGGCCCGTCCCGCACATCCCACTGTACCCCCGGATAGTACTGATTACCGTGACCTTGTCCCGGCACTGTTCGGCTAATAATGCTGCCGCAGCCACTTAATAGCAGGGCCAGCAGCCCCGTCACAATGATTCTTAACAAGCGTTTCACGCCCTCTTTGATCCGCACGAAAATGCGTAAGCTGCCGTTGCCAGCGAGCGTATTTTTCCCGCGCTGGAATGAAAAAAAGCGGCATCGCTGCCGCTTTTTGCTGTCATCGTTTAGCGCTGTGGCAGCGCCTGGGGATTAAGCGTCAGTTTCTGATAGCTTTCAACCCACTGATGATATTTATCGGCGCTCTCCCACAGCCGCGTATGAACGCGCGCCAGCACCACCGGATCGCTGATCAGCTGCAACCGCTGTTCGCGGTTCAGCTTCTCAGGCGCCTCGCTCAGCGCCTGATCGACACGGCGATCGCGCGCGTGATCCAGCAGCGTACTTTGCTTGTGGCGCGACGTCGCCAGCGCGGTCGCTAACGCGTTGAAGGCGGGGTTAAACAGCGCGTGCATAAAGCCATGCTTCAGCGCCCGCTCGCGGTTGAGCTGCAGGTAATGATCGGTATCCACCAGCTCTTTTGGCGGCTCAAACTCTTCCGGAATCAGGAACAGCTGCGCGCGCTTACTTTTCAGGCCCACCGTCGAGCGACTCGACATCACCGAAACAAACGGCGAGAGGATCAGTGACACCACAATCGGCGCCAGCCACCACAGGAAGTTGAGATCCAGCACGCCCATGCCCACGGCCCACACGATACCCAGCAGCATTTGCGACCCGTGACGACGGAACGCTTCGCTCCATGGCGTGGCGTCATCATCGCGCTGCGGCGAGTTCCACACCACTTCCCAGCCCAGGAACGCGCTGACCACAAATACGGTGTGGAACAGCATGCGCACCGGTGCCAGCAGCACCGAGAACAGCATCTCCAGCAGCAGCGAGACAAACAGGCGGATGGCTCCACCGTAGGGCTTCGCGCCTTTGAACCAGATCAGCACGACGCTGAGCAATTTCGGCAGGAACAGCAGCACCAGCGTGGTCGAGAACAGCGCAATCGCCAGATCCGGACGCCACTGCGGCCATACCGGGAACAGCTGGCGCGGCTGCAAGAAGTAGGTCGGCTCCATGAGCGTATGAACGACTTGCAGCGCGGTAGAGAGCGCCAGGAACATGAACCACAGCGGCGCTGACAGGTAAGACATGACGCCCGTCAGGAACACGGCGCGGTGTACCGGGTGCATCCCTTTAACCAAAAACAGGCGGAAGTTCATCAGGTTACCGTGACACCAGCGGCGGTCGCGCTTGAGTTCATCCAGCAGGTTCGGCGGAAGTTCCTCGTAAGAGCCGGGCAGATCGTAAGCGATCCACACGCCCCAGCCGGCGCGGCGCATCAGTGCCGCTTCCACAAAGTCGTGTGACAGGATGGAACCGGCAAAGGAGCCTTCACCCGGCAGCGGTGCCAGTGCGCAGTGCTCGATAAACGGCTTCACGCGAATGATGGCGTTATGGCCCCAATAGTGCGACTCACCCAGCTGCCAAAAGTGCAGACCGGCAGTAAACAGCGGACCGTAGACGCGCGTGGCAAACTGCTGGCAGCGTGCATAGAGCGTATCCATGCCCGACGCTTTCGGCGACGACTGGATAATACCGGCGTTGGGGTTGGCTTCCATCATGCGCACCAGACCGGTCAGGCATTCACCGCTCATGACGCTGTCGGCGTCGAGTACCACCATGTAGCTGTAGTTGCTGCCCCAGCGGCGGCAGAAGTCATCGATGTTGCCGCTTTTACGCTTCACGCGACGGCGACGACGGCGATAGAAGATTTTGCCCGCGCCGCCCACGTCACGCACCAGCTCCATCCACGCCTTTTGCTCGGCAATGGCGATGTCAGCGTCATAGCTGTCGCTAAGAATGTAGACGTCAAAGTGCTCGGCATTGCCGGTGCGCTTCACCGATTCCCAGGTGGCGCGCAGGCCAGCGAACACGCGTTCGACGTCTTCATTACAGATAGGCATGATCAACGCGGTACGGTGCGCCGGGTTGATTGGCTCATCGCCGGTGGTGGAGTACGAAATACTGTACTTGTCGCGGCCAATCAGCAGCTGCAGGAAGCCCATCAGCGCCGTCCAGAAACCGGCCGACACCCAGCAGAACAAAATAGCAAATAAGAAGAGAATGCCGGTCTGCAGAATATAAGGCAGCACCAGCTCGACTGATTCCAGCCAGTTCTGATTAAACAGCTCTAGCGGATCCAGCAGCGTCCAGCCCTGATAAGGCAGGATGGTCTTCATATACCAGGTGGCGACGATGGTCTGAGCCAGCGTCAGAAACAGCAGCACGTAGCGTCGCATGGACCCCACGTGACGCCATTTGTCTTCGGCCTTCTGTTCTTCCACCGTTGCGTAGCGCGGCGTGGTTTTCTGGCCGCGCAGCGAAGCCCAGGCGCGCGCAAGCGGGTTGGTCCGCCAGGCTTCCGGGAACATCAGTGAACGCTTCACTTTCGGCATGGCCTTGAGTGTGGTGCGTCCAAGGTAGTCCTGGCTAAACTGCTCGCCGTCCGCCACGGCATCTGGCCAAGCCATTTGCACGCGCGAAGCGACCGATTTTAACGGCGCATCATCAGGACGTTCGCTGGCGGCAACGTCATGCCCCAGCAGCGTATGAATGGCGTGGAACGCCTGGGCGTTCTGTAGCGAATCGCTCAGGCGGGCGCGCCCCGCCGCATCAAGCGGCAGGGCTTCCACATACGATTGAGGTAAATAAGTCGATTTATTCATTGGCAGGTAACTGATAGCTCCAGGTTTCCGTCAATGTCTTGTCACCGCTAACCAGCGCGGCACGCATTTCCGTCGGCTGTTTGGTATCTTTCACACGCAGACGCAACACCAGGCGCCAGCCTTTCGTGACCGGGTTATAGCGGACGTTTTGATCGACCACTTCGCCATTTTTGCCTACGCTCACCTGCGGCGCAACCTGGGTATCTTCAGGCAGCTTGCTCATGTCTTTGCCGGTGAAGTCCACGGTAAAGGCGATGGTACCGTCCGGTTGACGCACCAGATTAGACTGCTTCACGTCACCCGCCGATCGCAGCGTGTCTTTTACCCAAGCCACGTCGTTCTGATGCAGCTGGTTTTCATCGCGCGTGAAATGCAGGCGATACTGGAAGTTCATCTCTTTGCCCGGCTCCGGCAGCGTTTCCGGCGTCCAGAAAGCAACAATGTTGTCGTTGGTTTCGTCGGCGGTTGGGATCTCTACCAGCTCAACGCGCCCTTTGCCCCAGTCACCCTGTGGCTCAACCCAGCCGCTTGGACGTAAATCATAACGGTCGTCCAAATCTTGGTAGTGGCTGAAGTCACGGCCACGCTGCAGCAGGCCGAACCCTTTCGGGTTCTCGACGGTGAAGGTGCTCACGGCCAGATGTTTTGGATTGTTCAGCGGACGCCAGATCCATTCGCCGTTGCCGGCATGAATAGACAGGCCGTTGGAATCGTGCAGCTCTTCACGGAAGTTTGCCACTGGCGAAGGCTGGTTCGCCCCAAACAGGAACATGCTGGTGAGCGGTGCTACGCCCAGCTTGCCCACGTTGTCACGCAGGTAGACTTTGGATTGCACGTCAACCACCGACTCTTTGCCGGGCTTGATCACAAAGCGATAGGCGCCCGCCGCGCGCGGCGAATCCAGCAGCGCATAAATCACCAGCTGCTTATCCTGCGGTTTTGGCCGTTCGATCCAGAATTCCTTAAAGCGCGGGAACTCTTCGCCAGACGGTAACGCGGTATCAATGGCCAAACCGCGCGCCGACAGGCCGTAGACTTGACCTTCGCCAATCACGCGGAAATAGCTGGCACCGAGGAAACTGGAAATCTCGTCGTCTTTTCCTTTTTTATTCAAAGGATAAAGCACCTTAAAGCCTGCAAAGCCCAGGTTCTTCACCGCGTCAGCGTCGTGTTTTACGTTGCCGAAATTGAAATAGTCCGGGTTATATTTGATTTCACGCACCGAAGATGCCGTGACTTCATTGATTTTTACCGGCGTGTCGAAATACATGCCCTGATGATAAAATTCGAGCTTAAACGGCGTGCGCAGTTTGCCCCAGTATGCTTTATCGTGGTTAAACTGAATTTGCTGATAATCAGCAAATTTCATTTCACGAAACTGAGAGGGTAAATTGCTTTTCGGCGCTTCAAAACCTTTCCCTGCCAAGGCCTTAGCCTGTTTTGCAACGTCATCAATGTTGAACGCCCAGCTATTATTGGCATACAACGCCAGTAAAACAGCCGCGCCTACCCAGCGCATCGGCATCAGTCCAACTTTATTTTTTTCAGTATTCAGCACATCCCCCCCTTTCGTGTGCTTAGATCAAACTCGCTCATCTTAATTGATAATTCCGATTTCCGACAGCGTACGGTTGAGATTGTTCCGCTGATTTTTAAGCGAAAAGTGAACTTTTCAGATAATTAAACCCAACCCGTTCAGATACAGATTCACCTGATAGTATACGCTGTTTACGACAGGTAGAATTTTCATTCGCCATAATCTGGTTTCAGGGTGAAACCGGCATAAAAACTGACTAACTGGAAGCTTATGAGTTCAGCAAAACCCGAACGCGAATATTTTCTCGACTCGATCAGAGCGTATTTAATGCTGTTAGGCGTGCCGTTTCACGTCTCCCTGATTTATTCGATGCAGCGCTGGTCGGTAAACAGTCAAGATGCTTCGCTCTGGCTGACCGTGTTCAATGATTTTATCCATTCGTTCCGCATGCAGGTTTTCTTTGTTATTTCAGGTTATTTTTCTTACATGCTCTACTTGCGCTATCAGCCTCAGCGCTGGTTAAAGGTGCGCATTGAGCGCGTGGGCATCCCTCTGCTCACGGCGGTCCCGCTGATCACGCTACCGCAGTTTTTTATTCTGAAAAATCTCACGGATAAAATCGGCAACTGGAGCAGCTTTACCCTCTACGAGAAGTACAACACGCTGGCGTGGCATCTGATCTCCCATCTGTGGTTTTTGCTGGTCCTGGTGATCCTGACCGTGCTCGGTATGATCGCGTTCCGCTGGTTAAGCGCGCAGCGCAGCTCGCGCAATTATGAACAGATTGGCTGGGGTAAAGTCACGCTGGCCCTGATGAGCTATGCGCTGGCGTGGTGCCTGTTTCGCCGTGCGCTCTTCTACACGGTGCCCGCCGTCTTCGCCGATGGCGTGTTCAGCATTGCCGTGATGCAAACCCTGATGTTCCTGCCTTTCTTTATGCTGGGCGCCCTGTGTTGGAAACATCCGGCGCTGAAGGCGCTGTTTATCCGCTTTAATCCGGTGATGTGCTTCGGCGCAATCGGGGTGTTTGTGGCGTATAGCTTGAATCAGCGCTACAGCAGCGGTGAAGGTTGGCTGTATGAAATTGACGCCCTGGTCTCGACGTTAATGGGTCTGTGTATGCTGAATGTCTGCTTTAGCATCGGGCACAGGCTGCTCAACAGCCACTCGCCGCGCATCATGTATCTGGTGAACGCATCTCTGTTTATCTACCTGGTGCATCATCCGCTGACGCTACTCTATGGGATTTACGTTGCGCCGCACATCAGCAGCAATACGCTGGGCTTCTTCCTGGGCCTGATCCTGGTCTTTGGCGTCGCGTTTACGCTGTATGAACTGCATCTGCGCGTACCGCTGCTGCGCTTTTTATTCTCGGGTAAGCCGCAGCGTAAAGCGTGAGCCTTTCCACCCCATAACGGGGTGGCAGTTATAACAGCCACTCTACCGGCAAGCGCCACACCAACCGCACCAATAGCCGCTGTAGCCACGTGCACTGCGGCTCGTGCTTATGCACTTTTTCTTGAGCCTCACCGGGATACTCCACCCAGTTCACGCGCCCCCATTTATCTAACCGCAGCGTCCAGGCGCGGTCGCGCATCCCGGCGATAAAATGCTGGTGCGTTTGCTGCGCCAGGCTCTCACTCTCTATCACCAGCCCCATTTCGGTGTTGAGCACCGCCGATCGCGGGTCGAAATTAAACGAGCCAATGAAGACTTTGCGGTTATCCACGGTGAAGGTTTTGGCGTGCAGGCTGGAGCCGGAATTGCCGGTTAAGCCGCGGTCGTGCGGCGCTTCGCCGCTCTGCTGCTGCGGTTTCAATTCATACAGGGCGATACCGTGGCGCAGCAATTTTTTTCGCCAGCGCGCATAGCCCGCATGCACCACTGACACGTCATTTGCCGCCAGCGAGTTGGTGAGAATGGCGATTTTCACCCCGCGCCGCTTTAGCGTCAGCAGCTGCGCCACGCCGGCGCGCGTCGGCACGAAGTAGGCAGAGATAATGTCAAACTGCTGCTGCGGCGCGCCAATCACCTCCAGCATACGCTGCGGAAGCAGGCTGCCACGCCGGGCTTTGCCCAGCCCTTTGCGGGGATCGTCACTCAGCAGGCGCGCGGCGGCCCACGTCACCTCCAGCGTGCCCTGCGCCATCTGATGAACGAACTCAGCGTGCTTCAGTCGCGCCAGGTAACGCTGTACCGCCTCACTCTGCTGCCACTCAGCGGGTAAACGCACCGCCTCGTGCGCCGCTTCCGTCACATCCACGACGCTGCGCAACGGCGATACCGCCCTGCTCTGCCAATAGCGGACAAAATCGGCTTCCACTTCCTGTACCACCGGCCCCATTGCCAGCACATCGAGATCGGTAAACAGCGGCTCATCGCCAGTACCAAAATACTCGTCGCCCACGTTGCGACCGCCCACCAGCGTCACCGCGCCATCCACCGTCAAGCTTTTGTTGTGCATGCGGCGATTCAGGCGGGCGAAATCCGTGAGATACCCCAGCGCGCGCAACGTCCGAAAGGAGAACGGATTGAACAGGCGCACGGCAATATTCGGGTGGCGATCGAGCTCCGCCAGCGTGTCATCGAGACCCGGCGTATTGTTGTCGTCCAGCAGCAATCGCACCTTAACGCCGCGTTCAGCCGCGTCTAACAGCGCGCTAAACAGCAGACGTCCAGAGAGATCGTTATGCCAGATGTAATACTGCACATCGATGCTGTGCTGGGCCATGCCCATCAATAAATAGCGCGCGGCGAAGGCATCCAGCCCATCATTCAGCGGATAAATGCCGCTTAGGCCGGGATGCATTGCACAGCGGGCGTCCACCAACGCTTTCAGCCCTGCGCCCTCCGGCGGCAAAGTCGCTGCTTCACTCATAGTAAGTCCCTGAAATAAAATATTTTATATAATACGTTAGGATTCCGGGTACAGAAACGCCGCGTCACGCTGACGCCACTTTCATTTAGAGTCTAGACTTAGCCTTGCATTCTGCACCCGGCGTTAACCGTGAGGAGAGGATGATGACCCAGCAATCCCCGCGCTATCACCCGCAGCTGTTTCGCAGTTTCTTTCAGGGCAGCTTTCCCTGCTCTACCGCCTGCCGCACCGGCGGGCGACGGTTAGACATGGTGGTCAGTAGCGGGCACGATATGCTGCTGGAAAAAGATTACGCCGCCCTGGCCCAGTTGGGCCTGCACACTGCACGCGATGGCGCCCGCTGGCACTTGATCGAAACCACGCCGAACGCGTATGACTGGCGCACGTTTCTTCCCATGGTGCACGCGGCAGCCCGCCACGACATGCAAATCATCTGGGAGCTGGCCCATTTTGGCTATCCCGATCACCTCGATATCTGGCGCGCGCCGTTTGTGGACCACTTTGCGCGCTTTGCCCGCGCCATGGCGCAGCTGATGCGCGATGAGGGCGTGACGTGCCCCTTTTTTACCCCCATCAACCAAATTTCTTTTTGGTCGTGGGCGGGTGCCGATGTCTCATGGCTCGATCCTTATGCCAGCGATCGCGGACGCGAACTCAAGCGCCAGCTGGTGCGCGCCTCGCTGGCGGCCATGCATGCCATTCGTGACGTGTATCCCGATGCGCGCTTTGTCCTTACCGATCCGCTGGTGCAGGTGGCTGCCGATAGGGATAACCCAGAAACCAAGCCGTACGCCGATGAGCAAAATCAGGCGCAGTTTGAAGCCTGGGACTGGATAGCAGGCCGCGCGGCACCGGAGCTGGGCGGCCAGGCCGATTTCCTCGATATCCTGGGCCTCAATTACTACCCAGATAATCACTGGTTTTTCTCCGGCGAGACCATCCCGGACACCCATCCTGCCTACCAACCGCTGCATCAGCTTTTGACGCAGTGCTGGCAGCGGTATCAGCGTCCGATGCTGCTGGCAGAGACCGGCGCAGAAGGCGACGCGCGCGCGCGCTGGCTGCGTTACGTCACAGAGCAAGCCATGCTGGCGCTGGACAACGGCGTGGCGCTTGAGGGCATTTCGCTTTATCCGGTGGTGGAATATCCGGCTTGGGCTGACGATCGTCGGTCGCCGGGCGCTTTACTGGGGTTAGGCGATCCCAATGGTAATCGGAC
Source organism: uncultured Pantoea sp. (assembly GCA_913778495.1). Lineage (GTDB taxonomy): Bacteria > Pseudomonadota > Gammaproteobacteria > Enterobacterales > Enterobacteriaceae > Pantoea. The sequence continues at coordinate 154,928 of CAJYVD010000022.1, read as the reverse complement.
GGTCCACGAGGCGCTGGCGCTGGAGCTGCGCAGCCAGCAAATTAAGTGGCAAAAACGGGAACAGGCTTAAATGTGCTGAGGTGGCGCGGCCTGCGGGGTGCAGGTTTTAACGTCTTGCGGCGCCTCAAAGGGGCGGCGCTCCGCCGTAAGCCAGGTGAGAGTAAAGAGAAAGACCACGCCAATTAGACAGGCGGCCAGTAAGCCGATGATGGCGATGAGTTTGTCATCCCGGGCTTCCATTGACATATTTATAGCCTCCCCGATTTGTCTGACGTTACCCCATCCAGAGCGTGACCACCAACACCGCTGCAATCAGCACGACAGAGGTGACCGTGAGCACCACGATAGCAAAGTGCGCGTCGTCCAGCTGCTGCCGTAAAGGCTCGTCGTGATCGTCGGGTGGCGCAGGTGAACGCATGTTGACTCAATAACAAAGGGTGGATGTTAGCGCAGGATTGCCCCAACGAGTTTAATAGAAAGCGCGGGCAGAAACAGGATTTTTTGCAGCGGTTGAAAAACGGGGCGTTGCCGCCCCGCTTATTATTAGAAATCGTAACTCATCGACACTTTTACCGTGCGCGGTTCACCCTGCGTCAAGTAAGTGCCGCTGTCATCCACATTGGCCCAGTACTTTTCGTTGGTGACGTTGTCCACACCGACGCGCCAGACCACGTCGTTCTGCTTGAGCTTCATGCGGTAGCGCAGCCCCAAATCGAGCGTGGTATAGGCATCCAGCTTCATGGTGTTCGCCAGATTCGCATACTGCGAGCCGGTGTAGTTGAGCAGTGCGGTCGCCGTCAGGCCCTCCACCGGCTTGATGTCATATTCCGCGCCCAACGCCGCCGTAAAGCGCGGCACGCCAATCGCATTTTTGCCATCTTGGTTGCTGTCGCCGGTTTTGGTCATATCGGGATCGATCCACGTGGTGCTGCCGTTGAGACGCAGTCCCAGCAGCGGTTCGCCAAACACGTTAAGCTCGACGCCGCGATTACGCTGCTCGCCAGTTAGCTGGTAGACGTTATTGTTCTTAATGCCCACCGGCTGCTTAATCTCAAACAGCGCCAGCGATCCACCGATGCGGCCAAAGTCTGCTTTCACCCCGACTTCATTTTGTTTCGCGTGCACGATACCGGTGACGCTGCCGTAGTTATCCGTGCCAAAGGGCGCGGCAGTGCCCGGCGTCAACGACTCGGTGTGGTTGGCATACAGCGACAGATTCTCAGTCGCCTTGTACAGCAGGCCATAGGCAGGCAGCCAGCGCGCGCTGTCAAAGCGCGTGCCCACGTCCTCTTTGCCGTCATAGCCGTAGTTGCGCACCACCACTTTTTGATGGCGCGCACCCAGCGTCGCCAGCAGGCGGTCGTCAAAGAAGCCCAGGGTATCGCTGAGCAGGTAGCCCTGAGATCGTGAGCGATAGGTGGTCAGCGGATCGCCAAACTTGTCGCCGCCGGCGAACACGGTGGCAGGCTGCGCCACGTCGTCGGTATCGTAAATGTTGGTGGCGGCATCGTTACCGGACGACATGCGGTAGCTGTTTTTCGCGTTGGCGGTCATTGCGCTGTAGCCGACATTCACCTTATGCGTCACCGGGCCGGTGGTGAACGTACCGCGCAGCCCTGCCATGCCGCTCATGTTGTCCTGAATCCGGTTGGTCTGGAAACGGCCGATGGTGGCGTTACCTGCCGCATCCTCAATTTTAGGCGTGCCGTAGTTGCCCACTTCATGCGTGTGCTGGGCGCCCAGCGCCGCATAGGCTGTCCAACTGTCGGTGAGATCGTACTCCGCTTTGGCCAGTCCAAATTCCGACTCAATGTCGCTGAAAATCCATGGCTGACTGTAATTGCGGCCATTCTTTGGCACGGCGGGAATAAAATCGATGTCGCTGATGTTGACGCCGTTGACCGCGTGGTGGAAGGTCTTTTTCTGGTACCCCATATCCAGCGAGGTGCGCAGACGATCGCCCCGGTAGTCCAGGCCCAGCGAAGCCGCCGTGGTGCGCTTCTTCTCGCCGTCGATTTCCGTACCGCCTTCGCGGTTCACCGCGTTGAATCGCACGCCAAACTGGTCGTTATCGCCAAAGCGGCGACCGATATCGGTGCTGGCGCCAACCTGGGAACCAGAGGTGTAATCCACGCCCACGCGGGTTAACGGCAGATCGTCGGCGTGTTTCGGCTCAAGGTTAATCATGCCGCCCACGCCGCTTTCCGCCGAGCCGTTCAGCAGCGCATTGGCGCCTTTGAAAATCTCCACCCGCTCGATCATCGATGCATCCATGACCTGACGTGGCACAATGCCCGCCAAGCCGCCGTAGGTCATGGCATCACCGTCGAGCTTGAAACCGCGAATGCGATAACTTTCGGCAAAGTTGCCGTAGCCCTTCACGTTTTGCACGCCAGCGTCATTGCGCACCACATCCGCAATGGTCTGGGCCTGCTGGTCCTGGATCATCTTCGCGGTAAAGCCAATCACATTGAACGGCACGTCCATGGCTTTTTGCTCGCCGAGCATGCCGAGGCGGCCGCCGTGCGCGACCTGACCATCGAGATAAGCAGGAACCGGATCGTTACCGCCCGCGGTGAAATCCGCTTGCGGCGCGGCCGTCACCGTCAGCGTGGGCTGATCGGTGCTGTTTGAATTGCTGGTGGCAGCCATCACTGGCCAACACGCTGCGCTCACCATCAGAGCGAGCAGCGTCGGTTTCCGACCGGGGTTAAAAGGCGTCATGCGCATAAGGGTCCCCTAACACGAAATTGATAATCATTATTATTACGGTTTGCGATTATGCGCAGCCCTGCGGCGAAATCAAGCAGATTTCCGCATGCGGCGCGAAAAACAGGCGGGGGAACAGCGTGATAAAACGAGCGGCGGGCGTCAAAAAGCGATTGTGCGGGCAGAGGGGAAAGGCGCAGCCTCGTTAAACGAGGCTGCGTCAGGCGAAGAGGATGTCGCGCGGGCTCGCGTTAAGCCTGCCAACCGCCGCCGAGCGCGCGATAGAGATCGATCTGCGCCAGCAAGAGCGCGTTTTTCACTGAGACGATAGTCAGCTGCGTACTGAACAGCGTGCGCTGCGCATCCAGCTCGTCCAGATAAGAGGCATAGCCGTTTTGGTAACGGTTATGCGCGATACGGTAGGCTTCTGCCACGTAACGTGCCTGTTGCTGCAAGGCTTCCAGCTGCTGCTGGTTACGCTGAATCGCGTCCAAAGCGTCATCCACTTCCGAAAAGGCGTTACGGACGGTTTTCTCATAGCCGTAAAGCGCCTGATTGCGTGAGGCGGTGGCGACATCTACCTGCGCCGTCAAGGCTTCACGGTTGAAGATCGGCGCAAGAATGCTGCCACCGACGCTCCACAGCCGGAAAGGATTGTCCAGAAGTTGGTGCAACGCGCCGCTTTGCAGCGTTCCGCTGGCGGTAAGATTGAGCGACGGTAGCAGATTAGCCTGCGCAGAGGCCAGCGAGGCGTCCGCCGCCAGCAGCTGACGCTTCGCCTGAACAATGTCGGGGCGGCGGTTCAGCAGCTGCGAAGGCAGCACGGTTGGCAACGCCTGCGGCCGGAGCTGTCCGAACGTGCTGCTTCGCGCAATGGCGCGTGGGTTCATGCCGACCAGCACGCTCAGCGCGTTCTCTTGTTCCGCAATCTGGTGCTGCAGCTGCGGGATTTGCGCACGCGCGGTTTGGTATTCCGACGCGGCCTGCATCCACTCCAGCCGCGATGTATAACCGGTTTCGAACTGGCGCTGCGCCAGGTTGAGCGAGTTTTCGCGCGTTTTTAGCGTCGCCTCGGTGACGCGCAGCTGTTCATCCAGTGCGCAGAGGCTGAGATAGCCCGACGCCACCGAGCTGGCCACGGTGAGTTCGGCGGCCGACGCGGCGGCCCGCTGCGCCTCCAGCGAGGCTTCGGCGGCGCGCAGCGTATTGCGGCGGCTGCCCCATAAATCGACCTCGTAGTTAGCTTGCAACAGGCCTTGATACACCGTGCTTTCTCGCGGTAAGCCGGTGGCCGCTGACAGCGCGCGCTGGCGCGTTCCGGCCACGCCAGCCGACAGCGTCGGCAGATCGTCCCCCTGCGCGGCGCGCAACTGGGCACGGTACTGATCCACCCGGGCGCGGGCTATCAAAATATCACTATTGTGCTGCAGCGCCTGCTCCACCAGCCGATTCAGATCGCGATCGCCAAAGCGCCGCCACCAGTCCGCTTCAGGCGGCGCAGACGGCCCGACCTGTTGCCGCCACGCAGGAGGAATGGGCAGCGACGCAGGCGCTTTTTCTACCTGCTGAGCGCATCCCGTCAGCGCCATCGCTATCCAACAAAAACCCAGTAACCGCTTCATGGCATGTCCTTATTGGCCCCGTCAGGCTCTGCGGCAGTATCCACACTGACCTCCACCGACATGCCGGGGCGCAGCGCGTGGGTATCACCCAGCAGCCTGATGCGCACCGGGATTCGCTGGGCAATTTTCACGAAGTTACCGGTGGCGTTGTCGGGCGAGATGGCGCTGAATTCGGAGCCTGCCGCTGGCGAGATAAATTCCACGCGTCCGTCAACCTGTTTGCCGTCCAGCGCGTCCACCCGGATTGTCACCGGCAGCCCGGGACGCACGCGTGCTAGCTGCGTCTCTTTAAAATTGGCAATCACCCACTTATTGTCCGGCACCACCGACGTCAGGCGCGTTCCGGCGGTCACATAGCTCCCTTTACGCACGGATAATTGCCCCAGTTGGCCGCTATCGGGCGAGACAATGCGCGTATTGGCGAGATCGATATTGGCCAACTCCAGCGCGGCCCGCGCGCTGGCCACGTCCCCCTCCAGCGACGCGCGATTCACCGTGACCGTTTGCAGGTTCTGCTGCGCCACCGCCACCTGCGCTTCTGCCTGGCGCAGCTGCGCCTGCGCCTGGGCATTGGTGGCGCGGGCGGCATCGCGCTCGCGCACTGAAAGCGAGCCATCGGCCGCCAGATTCTCTACGCGCTGTAAATCAAGACGGCTTTTTAGCGCCTGCGCTTTGGCGTTTTCTACCGCCGCTTTATTGCTGAGAATGGTAGCTTCGGCGCTGCGGCGCTGTTGCTGATTGTTATTTTGCGCAGCGATTTTCATCGCCAGCTGCGCCTCTGCCTGATGCACGCGCTGACGGTAGATACGATCGTCAATCACCATCAGCAGCTGATCTTTTTTAACCGGCTGTAAGTCCACCACGCTGACCTCGGTAAGATAGCCGTTAACCTGCGGGCTGATGAAGGTCACCTGACCACGCACGTAAGCGTTTTCTGTGGTCTGTACGGCGCTGGTAAACGGCCAGAGTTGCCAGGCGTATAAAATCACCAGCACGCCGACAATCGCGATACCGCTTCCCACGGCGATGGAAAGAATACGTCGACGCTGGGTGCGCTCGCGTTCCGCGGCCTGGATGTCGTCCTGTTGGCTCATGATGGCTCCGTTTGTGTTGCTGAAGAGGCGGCGGGTCTCTGCCCGGTTGCGGCAGTTGGCATCTGACGCCGCTGCAGATAACGCTGGCGCGCTAAACGCCATAGCACCCAAAGCAGCGTGATCGTTGCCATTGAGGCGGTCAATAAATAGGTGTCGTTGTAGGCCAGCACGTTCGCCTGCAGCGTGGCGACCGTTTGCAACTGGCTGGTACTTTGCGCGCTGAGCAGCACCGGGTCGGTCAACTGCGCGCCAAACAGCGCGCGGTATTGATCAAGCCGCTCCCCCACGTTGGGATCCAACTGTGAGAGTTGATCGCCCAAAATGCTGGAGTGGTATTTTTCCCGCCAGGTTTGAAACGTGCCGAGCATGGCCGAGCCAATCAGTCCACCAAGGTTCTGGCTCATACCAAACAGCACCACAAAACTTACCAGGTTTTTTGGCTGCGTGACGACGCCGCCAATGCCAAGCAGCATGGCAGGCGCCAGGAAGAATGCGCTGCTGAATCCCAGTAAAAATTGGCTGATATATAAATTGTTCGCGCGCGTTATCGGGCTGGATTGCGCGTCCATCAGCGACGCCACAATCATCACCACCAGCGAGGTGACAATCGGCCAACTGAGGTGCGTGGGCTTGATGGTTAACGCGCTGGCTACCATGCCGCACAGCACGCCGGCGATGATCGCCAGCGCCAGGCCACGCATTTGATCGTTTTGCAGACCAACCTGTTGCAGAAAACCGATCGCCCCGGTGTTTTGCTCTGCCAGCACCACGCGCATCATAATCATCACGATGCCCAAGCGCACCATGGCCCCGTTGCTGAGCCAGCGCGTATTGATCAGCGGATTCACGCGGTTGTGCTCTACCACCAGCGCGGTCACGATCAGCACCAGAGACAACGCCAGGGACACCCCTAGCCACGGCGTGGAGAACCACCATTCAATGCGCCCCAATGACAGCACGCCACACAGCAGTGCCATGCCCGGTGCCAATAGCATAAACGTCACGAAATCCATTTTTTCAAAGGCTTTGAAGCGGTCCCCTGGCGGTAACTTCAGCATCAGCACGCAGCCAAGTGCAATCATCGCCAGGCCAAGCTCAAGTAAATAGAGACCGCGCCACTCTTCTAACTGCAGCAATTCGGTGGAAAAAAGCCGCGCCAGCGGAATCGCCAGCTGTGAAGCGGTGATACCAATCACCAGCGCTTTCAGCCGGTGCTTCGCCGGCCAGGCCTGAATCTGATAGTAGATACCGAGCGAGCTAAGTGCGGCGCCGACCATGCCATGCGCAGTGCGTACAATGATGGCGGAGCTGAGATCGTTCGCCAGAATATGGAAAAAAGCCACGATGACGTAGAGCAGCAAAAACGCCTCGGTAAACAGGCGCAGACCAAACTGTTGGCGAAACTTCACCAGCAGCAGGTTAATCGAAATATTGCCCATTACATAAACGGCGGGGAGCCAGGCGATTTCATTGCTGTACGCGCCGAACGTGCCTTGCAGGTTGGTGAGATTGGCCGTGACCAGCGCATTACTCAGGGCGCCGGTGATAGAAATCAGCAGACCGACTAAGCCAAAAGCCAACCGTTTACCGGGCGAATGCAGCGGCGTTGAGGGCGATCCGGGCAGCATCGGCTTTTCATGTGGCAGCCACTCACGCGGGGCATAAGGATTACGTTTTGCCACGATTACGGGTTTCCGAGACGCGCAAGCAACTGCTTCAGCACGTTTTCCGTGATCGCCAACTCTGCCGGAGCAATGTCTGCCAGCAGCTCTGTGCGCAGGGCATCAGCCTGGCTCTTTACTTCAATAAACGCTTCATTGCCAAGCTCGGTGAGCACCAGCAGCCGCTTACGGCGATCTTCTTTGGGCTGCACGCGCGCCAGCAGCTGTTGACTCACCAGCCTATCCACCAGCGGCACCACGCTGGCATCCTCCAACCCCAGCAGCTGCGCCAGCGCTTTTTGCGTAGGCGGTTCGGCCGCAGTCGCCACCGTGGCGATGGCCAGCCAGCTGCTCATACTGAGCCCGCTGTCTTTCAGGCGACGGTCGACCGCCAACCGCCAGGCATGTGCAGTCTGGTGCAGTAAGCGAGAGAAAGAGTGCGGTGAGTGGCTCAAATAGTAGCAACCTAATGGTTAGATATCTAACTAAACGTGATGGTGATTATAAATGAAAACCTTCCCGTTGTTAAAGGGCAGCGCATGACGCACTGGTGAGACTGAATTAACCTTAGTACGGCACGCGCACGTTAGGGGCAGTAATCTTAAAAATCTTAGTTTGTACAACTAAAGCGTATAAGTTTTATCGCGTCGCACGCCGTGCAAAGCCGCATAAAACGTAAATATACGGGTTTGGCATAAAATTTAGTTGTACAAATAAGCCTTAATTGTATAACTTCTTGCGCCATGGGCCCGTTAGGGCTTCGTAACGAATGATGCACTTTGCGTCGCCTCTGAAGGTGTAGTGGATTTCCACCTTCAGAGGTTACTTTTTGCGTTATCTGATGAGTTTGATATTACGCGCCTGTCCGCGCGTAGGCTTCATCAAGGCGCTGAAGGCCGTTGCCATCAGGCCGATTATAAGGTCTCTCTCATGCCCAATTTCGCCCACAGTCAGGAACCTTTCGCCGACAGCGTCACACAGGCGTGCCAACACGACGCCAATGCCATGACCTTGCTCGGGCATATCATTGCCGAAATTCTGCATAGCAACCTTCCCGTCATCAACAAAGGCATTATTAGCGCATTGATTGCCCGTCTCGATCAGCAACCCGACCCGATACAGCGCGACACTTACCGTTATCTCCTGGAGATGGTCGTAAATAAAACGCCGGACGATTTTTCGCTGTAACGGCCTTTTCGCATTAGCGAGTTTAACGCCTCAGAATACGCAATGCTGGCTTCACACGGCATTGCTCGCTATTATCGCTGCCGTAAAAAAACATCACCCTTTATAGCCTTGCCGTGACGGCTTGCGCATCACTGTTCGAGAGTTCAAAAGCTTATGACCCAACCTGCTCATCAGGCCCCTGTCGTGGCCGATATTACCGTGGCCAGCGTGCTACGATCGCCCGCGCTATTGACCCGTGAATGCCTTGCGGGCGTGATCACCGCGCTGGCGCTGATTCCTGAAGTTATCTCCTTTTCCGTGATTGCGGGCGTCGATCCCAAAGTCAGTTTGATCGCGTCAGTGGTACTGTGTCTGACGCTGTCGCTGCTCGGTGGGCGCCCCGCGATGGTCACCGCGGCCGCGGGGTCCGTGGCGTTAGTGATCGGACCTATGGTACACGCGCACGGCGTGGCATATATTCTGCCCGCGGTGATCCTTGGCGGCATCATTCAAATTATTTTTGGCGTTGCCGGGCTGTCGCGCATGATGCGCTACATTCCACGCTCGGTAATGCTGGGTTTTGTTAACGCGCTCGGCATCCTGATCTTTTTTGCGCAGGTGCCGCACGTGTGGGGACAATCGGCGCTGGTCTGGGGATTATTCGCGCTCACCCTGGCGATCGTCCTGCTGCTGCCTTACGTGTTAAAAAGCGTGCCCGCGCCACTGATTGCCATTGTGGTGGTCACCGCCGTGGCGCTACTGATGGGCTATCGCGTGCCTAACGTGGGCGATGAAGGCCCGATGAGTGCCGGGCTGCCCGGTTTGAATGCGTTGCAGGTGCCGTTAAACCTCACCACGCTACAGATTGTCTGGCCGACGGCCTTGAGCGTGGCATTTGTCGGCCTGATGGAGTCGCTGCTGACCGCTAAGCTGGTCGACGATATTACCGATACCCCCTCCGGCAAGCGTCGCGAATCGTGGGCGCTGGGCGTAGGTAACATACTGGCTGGCTTTTATGGGGGTATTGCCGGTTGCGCCATGATTGGCCAAACCATTGTCAACGTTGAGCTGGGTAAAGCGCGTACCCGCGTCTCTACCGTGGCCGCCGGTTTGGTGCTGCTCCTGCTCGTTACCGGTTTGAGCCATATCATGGCGCAAATCCCTATGGTGGTGCTGGCCGCGATCATGATGGTCGTGGCGGTGAAAACGCTCAACTGGCACAGCCTGCATCCCGCTACGCTCAAGCGCATGCCGTGGTCTGAAACCAGCGTCATGGCGCTCACCGTGATCGTGACCGTGTGGACCGGCAACCTCGCGCTGGGCGTGCTGGTGGGCGTGATTCTGGCGATGATGTTATTTGCGCGCCGCATTGCGCATGTGATCCACGCCGAACGCCAGCTCAGCGAAGACGGTGAGCAGGTCACCTATTGGGTGCGCGGCCCGCTGTTCTTTGGCAGCAGCAACGATCTGTTTGAACACTTCGATTATGCTCACGATCCTCATCACGTGACCATCGACCTCACTCATGCGCAAATCTGGGATGCTTCCAGCGTTGCTGCTTTGGACGCGATTGAGCACCGCTATCACCGCCACGGCGCCGCCGTGACCTTTATCGGCCTCGATAATCGCAGCAGCGATTTTCGCAACCGCTTGAGCGGCACGTTAGGTTAACGCCCCGCATCATGACGCCGGAACGGTTCCGGCGTCCCTCGCCCTTCCGCTTCGCTTGTCTCATTGCGCTTTTTTGTCTTTGCTTAATGGGCACTTACCCCACTGACATAATGAGCGGCCACTTTTCTGGCGCACAAAAGGAGAGACCATGCATTTTTGGCAAAAAGCAGGCGTTTTGGCTGTGACAATGATGGCACTGACGGGCTGTATGCACCGCAGCAATGCAGTGGGCGGCGACGGTCGACCGCATGCCCCGAGTAATCAGCCGGTGGTGGGTGCCAGCGAGGGTGAAGGCCCGGTAGGCCAACCGCAGGGAGATTAATGACGCTGTAATGCGTTTTCAACCGTAGTGCCAACTGTGCTGTTGGCACTGTTCGCGGTTCCACACACCTTCATGTGCGTTATCACCCCTGGAACCGGTCGAGTTCTGAGCAATCAACGATTTGATTAAAAATATTTAATTTTATCTTCTTCCTGCCGATAACCCTGCTGACAGTCTGATGAAGGGTTCATTTAAAAAACCTCATTAAATCAGCGTGCCCGGGCACGATTGTCTCGTTTGATTTTTAACAAGGATACGTCAATGTTTAACCGCTCTGCTTTAATTGCAGCTATTGCTGCTGCCAGTCTTATGCTTTCCGGTTGTGGTGCCATGAGCACAGCCATCAAGAAACGCAACCTCGATGTCAAAACGCAGATGAGCCAGACAATATGGCTTGAGCCTTCCAATCAAAAAACCGTTTACGTAAAAGTTCGCAATACCTCAGATAAAGATATGAGCGATCTGGAATCCCTGCTGGCGCAGGATCTGCGCGCGAAAGGCTACACCGTAACCTCCAGCCCGGATGCGGCGTACTATTGGATTCAGGCCAACGTACTTAAAGCTGAAAAAATGGACCTGCGTCAGTCACAAGGTTTCCTGACTACCGGTTATGAAGGTGCCGCAACCGGCGCGGCACTGGGCGCCGGTATCACCGCTTACAACAATGCATCCGGCGGCACCATGTTAGGTGTTGGACTTGCTGCAGGCCTTGCGGGTCTGGCGGCGGACGCGATGGTTGAGGATGTCAATTTCACGATGGTAACGGATCTGCAAATTTCTGAACGCAGCAAAAACGCGGTTACCACGGATAACATTGCGGCGCTTCGCCAGGGGACTTCCGGTATCAAACTGCAAACCAGCAGTGAAGAAGGCAATCGCCTGAAGTACCAGACCCGTGTCGTATCAAACGCCAACAAGGTCAACCTCAAGTTTGAAGAGGCGAAACCGGTGCTTGAAGCCCAACTGGCGAAATCGATTACCGCAATTCTGTAATCGCGCTATCCGCGCGGCGGGGTCTGGCGTTCAGCGCCTTATGACCCGCTGCGTATTATCGTTACCGCTCGCAGTCCCAACAACGAGCCGGTGGCAGACACTTTCCGGGAAAACGTTAACCTGCCCCCTCCTCTGTTAATTTCTTTTTGTTGAAAGCCGCCGCGCCAAGGTTTGAATTTCTCGCCGGGCTTTTCATTCAAGCGCGATACTTTTCCAGTACTTATACCTGCTGTAAGGCGGTGATACTGCGCATAAAGGGGAGCGATAGAGAGTGGGCAAAAACTGCTGATATTAGGAAGAGAACAGAAAAAACAAAAAAAACGCCCATGGGCGGTTACGACATTGCTTATAGTGTTTTGATTTTATTCGGTTTTAAATATGGTGCCCGGGGCGGGACTTGAACCCGCACAGCCATAAGCCGAGGGATTTTAAATCACGCGTTTTATCTCGCAACATCAGCACTTTAAATTGACTTTTCATAAAATGAGTTTAACAAGCAAGCACCAATTTTCAATTGGTTACAAGCATTCCATCGTAAATATTATGAAAGTTTTTCCCATCAAAGTGAGGGATACACGGTATCGCCGTTATACGGTTGCTTTATACAACTGCGCCCCTTCCAATCAGCTAGGTAACATGCCCTGCTGGAAGTCAGAGCAATCGAACTGAACGTCCGCCTAGTGCCAGAAGCGGACGTTGCTTGCATCATGGGGGGCCAGTTTGCGCGAAAGTCAATCATAGATTTTAGCCCTTTTAAAAACTTTCTTTGCCACAAATAGTTTATGAAAGCTATCAGCTCACTGACACGGACACAGTTACCTCCCCTCTGACAAATGCTATATTTACTGCTGCTTCGTTTATCGGAGGATTTATGGATTCGGGCGAGGATAATAAAAAATCACTGCAGCTCATTGGTAGCATTATCCGCAGACTGCTCTGCCAGAAAGACACCGTAGGGAAAGACGAAGTGATAGATGCACTGGAACTGCTCAGCAAAAGCACCGCGGATCGGCATGTGCGTGAAAATAGTATAAAAGCGATTCAGATGCTGAATCGCCGGGTACACTGAATGAGTAAGGCAGAACCTAACAGATGCGATAACTACTAGAGCCTAATATTCTGCTGGCAAGGCAATTCTCGCAATAACAGCTTAATTTCAGCACTGTAATTATCGAAACATTGGGATGTGGTAAGAAGTCTTTCGGTCTGCCTGATTGCTTCTCTGATGATTTCACGACGAGCTGCCTCTTTCTCAGCTATAAGCATCTGTTTGAGCTGTTGAGCCAAGATTTGCACGCTGATTACATCGTCGTCCTCAAGCAGCAATAATATGGCTTCTCCAATGACGACATTGACCATTTCTTCTTCACTTCTAAACATATCAATCTTCCTGTTGCCTGGCGGTAAGAGTCCGTCGCGGCGGACAAGCATTATTGCTATTGGGAGTCTACGATCTATGTCTAATTTCAGTAGCAGCACTGATCTGCTGAAGTGTGTAATCATACCTGCCCTGAGTGTAACACAATGGGACCAGCCTGCCTGAAGTTTCGCCAGCCAGGTCACACCTTTTATTCCAGCTCTATTGAGATGATGATGATTCTGCGCGCTCTAGTGTTATGCGTGGGAGTTTCATTAAGCTTCTTTTATGCCAGAGGTTGACTGACCTGCTCTCCATTGATTTACTCAGAACACTGTTAGCAACGTCCGTTTTTTGCTCAAAGCGGACACCGGTCTGTTCATAAGTCCGCATCGTGCCAGAAGCGGACGTTTCCAAAATTTGCATGCATTAACCTTTGGAGAAGAGTTCTCACTGCATAGCTATGCAGACGCGCCGAAATCATCAGGAGCATTTTTCAGGGATATGGACAGGAAAGCTGGACGCGCCAGAAACGCGCTGAGGGGCTTTTCGGCGGTCTGGCAAGTAGTGTGGCGGGCAGGAGCAGACGTGTAAATAGCCGAGCGTGGCTCTAATGTCCGGAAAACGAGGTCGATAATCCAGCCATCCCTACACTAGGGATCTCTGAAAAGCCACCGCATTGCTCGCCCCCGTTTTATGGGGCTTTTTTTGCCCCTTACGGATTTCCATGCCAGACTTAAAGGGTGCCGGTTCCTGCTGGTTTCGGCACTGATTTCGCAAATTATGAACCCGTTGTTCAGCCCGCTATGACAGATGGCGGGTTTTTTTTGCTTATTACCAGCATGCGCAAAAGGTATTTTATGTCTAATATGACAGAACTTCCTGCCGCTATCGTTTTGACGTCCGCTTTTCGTTCATAGCGGACTTTAATTCTGCTGCAGCGTCTGAAGGATAAAAGTCACTTCGCAACGGGAAGGTCCGAATACCTTGTTGTGTATGCCGGTGACAACATCTCTCGCTTCATGGCCCACGCTTTCTGGATGCCCTGCCCTGCAAACCATAGTTTCCCCTTACCGCTCTGGTTAATACCGTCCACGACGCGCATGAGCGCCTCGCTGTTGGCCTGTGGTTTAAATTCATCAAAGAGGTTGAGCTGCGCAACGCCCTGGCTGAAAAAATCACCCAGCATGACCCCAGCTTTCATATAGCGATGACCGCTCAGCCAGATACGATCCAGCGCCTCCATAGCGACCCGGATAATGTCTCTGGTGTCGTTCGTCGGCGTACTCAGTTTTCTCATGGCCTGATTGCCATAAAAAACCTCACCAACGGCATGAGGGCTGGTTCTGACGAATACGGCGACATGGCGGCAATACTGTTTTTCGCCCCGCAGCTTTTCGGCAGCACGCTCAGCGAAAGCACACACCGCCTGCCTCATCTCCATGTAATCGGTGATGCGGTGTCCAAATGACCGGGAGCAAACAATCTGCTGTTTGGTTGGAGCAAACTCTTCCAGCTCAAGGCAGGGCTCGCCGCGCAGTTCTCTGACCGTTCTCTCAAGAACCACGTTAAAGTGTTTGCGTATGATGTACGTGCTCTGCTCTGACAGGTCTTTAGCCGTGAGGATTCCCATGGCGTTGAGCTTTTTGCTTATGCGGCGCCCCACGCCCCACACATCCTCAACCGCCACCAGCGCCATGAGTTTTTTCTGCCGTTCAACGTTAGATAAATCCACGACGCCATCCGTCTGGCTCCACTTCTTGGCAGCGTGATTTGCCAGCTTTGCCAGCGTCTTGGTCGGCGCTATCCCGACGCCCACGGTTAAATGCGTTTCGCTTTTTACACGCTCACCCATTTTTATGCCGAGCTTCTTGGCTTCAGCAGAGCGTGCGCCAGATATTGTGAAGGTGGCAATGGAGTTGGCGTATTTATGCTGTGCCAGACAGGCAGATGTCCTTTCCATGAAAAAAAGTCAAATCATGGAAGAAGGTATTTTGATTAAACAGAGCAAAACAAGCGTAGCGCAAATTAAGGGCTGGTCCCCTCGCCTAGCTGCTGTAATCAGCATGGCAGGAGAGCTAAATCTAAAGCCATGCATGAGCAGTATATTCATCATCTATCAGCTGAACGGTTCGGGCTATACGCGTGATGGCTTTAACAGTCGTTGGAGCGCAGCCCGTGAAGAGGCTCGCATTAAATTCCCAGACCTGCTTTTTGATTTCACCTTCCACGATCTGAAAGCAAAAGGTGTGTCAGACCTTGAAGGTGATCTTTATGAGAAAAGAGCCATCACCGGGCATAAGAACGTCGAACAAACCGCCGCATACGATCGCAAGATCGTTGTCGTTCCGGTCGTCGGTGGGCAGAAAAAGAGCGTCTGATATTATGAAGAGAACCAAAGACACAAAAAAACCGCCCATGGGCGGTTACGACATTGCTTATAGTGCTTTGATTTTATTCGGTCTTAAATATGGTGCCCGGGGCGGGACTTGAACCCGCACAGCCATAAGCCGAGGGATTTTAAATCCCTTGTGTCTACCGATTTCACCACCCGGGCAGGGTGTAAATTGGAGGCGCGTCCCGGAGTCGAACCGAGGTAGACGGATTTGCAATCCGTTGCATGGCCACTCTGCCAACGCGCCTTTATTCTGAGCAGTAATTCGTTAGAAACGCATTACTTAATTTGGAGCGGGAAACGAGACTCGAACTCGCGACCCCGACCTTGGCAAGGTCGTGCTCTACCAACTGAGCTATTCCCGCATTATCTTGCTTTCAATTTCACACCAAGTTGGAAACTGAATAGTGCCACTTGCTTTTCGAACTATCTGATTTTTATAAACTTCTTGGTTAATCAGCGCCGTTCGATGCGATGCATTCTACTTATCTGACGCAATGAGTCAATAAAATTATCCACCCATCACGTCCGTTTGCTGCTTTTTAAATCGCATCGATCAGCTATCGAGCAAATCACCGCGCGCGGCGCTTAAATACTGGAACATTGACCAGAAAGTGAGCACGGCGGCGATGTAAAGTGCCACGACCCCCACCCCGATCAGCGTGGCGTCAGGACGCCACAGCAACGCGAACAGTGAGAACATCTGCGCGGTGGTTTTAACCTTGCCGATCCAAGATACCGCCACGCTGCTGCGTTTGCCGATCTCCGCCATCCATTCGCGCAGCGCTGAAATAATGATTTCTCGTGCAATCATGGTGGCCGCCGGCAGCGTAATCCACCAGGCATGGAAATACTCAGCAACCAGCACCAAAGCAATGGCCACCATCACTTTATCCGCTACCGGGTCGAGGAAGGCGCCAAAACGCGTTGTCTGCTTCCAGCGCCGAGCAAGAAAGCCATCAAACCAGTCAGTCACGGCGGCAATCACGAATATCAGTGCGGTGGCGAACGGTGCCCAGTGAAAAGGCAGATAAAATGCCAGCACGAAAAAAGGAATCAGTACAACCCGGAACAGGGTAAGACACGTCGGAATGTTAAATTGCATATGCCAGTAACTGTCTGGAGTGAGGGGAGTTAACGTATGTTGCTACATTGCCCCCCCTGTTTCAATGTTAGTGTTTGAGAGAATAGTAGATTTTTTCTGCCAGTGCAGTCGATATGCCCGGCACTTTGGCAATTTCTTCCACGCTGGCGTTCATCAGCGGCTGCAGGCCCCCCATGTATTTCAGCAACTGCTGGCGGCGCTTGGGTCCAACGCCTTCAATGCTCTCCAGCGCGCTGGTGTTTTTCACCTTGGCGCGTTTCTTACGGTGTCCCGAAATGGCGTGATTGTGAGCGTCATCACGAATATGCTGAATAACGTGCAGCGCCGGTGAGTCAGGGGGCAAAGCCACCCCCTCGCCTTCCGCTTCAAAAAACAGCGTTTCCAGTCCCGCCTTTCGATCGCTGCCCTTGGCAACGCCCAGCAGAATCGGCCGATCTTTGTCCCACTCCACGTTCAGTTCAGCAAACACCTGTTTCGCCTGCGCCAGCTGTCCTTTGCCGCCGTCGATCAAGATGACGTCCGGGATTTTATCCGCTTCGAGCGCCTTGCCGTAGCGGCGACGCAGCACCTGATTCATCGCGGCGTAGTCATCGCCGGGTGTAATACCGACAATATTGTAACGACGATAATCCGAGCGCAGCGGACCATCTTTATTGAACACCACACACGAGGCGATAGTTTGCTCGCCCATGGTGTGGCTAATATCAAAACACTCCATGCGCGCAATGCTATCGAGCTCAAGGAACGTCGCCAGCGCGGCCAGGCGCTGCTGAATGGTGGAGTGCTGCGACAGCTTCGTGGTGAGCGCGGTGGCGGCGTTGGTACGCGCCAGCTTGAGGTAACGCGCCCGATCGCCGCGCGGTTTGCTCTGAATCGTTACCTTGCGTCCCGCCAGGACACTTAACGACTCCGCCAGGAGTTCACGCTCTGGCAGCGTAAAATCGAGCAGAATGTCGCCAGGCAAAGTCCGCGCCTCGCTGCCTTGCAGATAAAACTGCCCCACAAAAGTCTGCACCACTTCCGTCAAATCGGTATCCGCGGGCACTTTCGGGAAATAGCTGCGGCTGCCCAACACCTTGCCCTGGCGAATAAACAGAACGTGTAGGCATGCCATTCCGGCATCATAGGCTACGCCCATGACGTCGAGATCGTCTCCCTGGTTCGACACAAACTGCTTTTCGGTCACGCGGCGCACCGCCTGGATCTGATCGCGTAAGCGCGCGGCTTCTTCAAAACGCAGGCCACTGCTCGCCGACTCCATCCGCTTGACCAGCTGATTGATCACCTGATCGTCTTTGCCTGCCAGGAATAGACGCACATAGTCGGTCTGCTGGGCATACTCTTCTTCGCTTACAAGACCTGCGACGCAGGGACCGAGGCAGCGACCGATTTGATACTGCAGACAGGGCCGCGAGCGATTGCGGTAGACGCTATTTTCGCACTGCCGAATGGGAAAGACTTTCTGCAACAACGCCAGCGTTTCACGAACGGCGTAACCGTTAGGAAAAGGCCCGAAATACTCGCCTTTTGCATGTTTCGCCCCACGGTGCATGGCCAAACGCGGATGCGTGTCGCCGCTGAGGAAAATGTAAGGATAGGATTTATCATCACGCAGCAGGACGTTGTAACGCGGCTGATAAAGCTTGATGTAATTATGCTCAAGCAACAGCGCTTCGGTTTCGGTGTGGGTTACGGTGACATCGATATGGTGAATGTTACTTACCAGCACTTCCGTTTTACGGCTGCCGACATGGCTGCGGAAATAACTGCTTAAGCGCTTTTTGAGATCTTTTGCTTTACCCACATAAATCACCGTGTCAGATGCGTCGTACATGCGGTAGACGCCAGGCTGACTGGTCACGGTGCTGAGAAAGGCTTTGGAATTGAAGACGTCACTCACTACTGATTAATGGCTCCGCATTGAACAGGCCATGTCTGATGGCCAAATGCGTTAACTCTACATCGCCGCTGATGTTCAACTTGCTAAACATGCGATAGCGGTAGCTGTTAACGGTTTTCGGGCTGAGATTGAGCTGCTCGGAAATTTCCGTCACCTTTTGCCCCCGGGTGATCATCAGCATAATCTGCAATTCCCTTTCCGACAAACAGCTGAAAGGCGATTCCGCACGTTGCGGCTCAATCTGGCTCAGCGCCATCTGCTGTGCGATGTCCGATGCAATGTAGCGTTGGCCCGCATTGACCGCGCGAATAGCGCACACCAGCTCGTGCGGTGCCGCACCTTTACTCAGGTAACCTGCCGCGCCCGCCTGCATTACTTTCGCAGGTAACGGGTTTTCGGTGTGGATGGTGAGCATGATGATGCGCGTGTCCGGGTTGTAGCGCACAATTTTTCGCGTGGCTTCCAGCCCCCCTATTCCGGGCATATTCATGTCCATCAGCACCACGTCAACGGGATGCGCTCGGCACCATTTAACCGCATCCTCGCCACAGGCAACCTCACCCGCGATAACCAATCCTTTCATATCCTCTAGAATGCGGCGAATACCCGCACGTACCAGTTCATGGTCATCAACAAGAAGTAGGCTAATCAACGGGACATACTCCGCGGGTGAGTGAGGGAGAATATATTATGGGCGCGTATTTTAGCGCGTCTCAGTAAAAAGATCACCTTCACCGTTCGCTAACCCCTTAATATAATAACTAAATCAATTCTTTTTACTTAATGGTTTTATCTTTCACCAACATGCCAACTCACTGCAAAAAGAAAACATTGATAAAAACCTATAAATCATAGAGATAAAAATAAAATCATCCCTTTCTTGAACATTCCAAATATGGCGACAAATAGGTCTTCATTGCCATGTTGATTATGCATACACGCTGTCAATCACTGATAACAGGCATTAATCATCAGCCGCTTCGTTAGCGAGAAATTCCTTCAACAAGCATATGATATACTCTGTTTTTTAAGTACACGTTTACTGTGTCAACAATTAGCCACACCACTAAGGAGATCATAATGAGTGATGAAGACTTTTCCACACAACAGGACACGCAGGCACTGGCAGATGAAGTCGCTTGTCTCAAAATGATGATCACGCTGATCCTGAAGGGAATGGGTCAGGCGGACGCGGGTAAAGTCATTATTAACATGGAGCGTTACGTACAAAGTGCGCTGGTTGATAAGCCGCAGGCCGAGGTTTTCAACAACACCATCCGCCAGATCAAAACCGCCTACCGTCAATAAATCTTACGCCCCGCGCACTGCGCGGGGTATTAATTGTGCGACTGCCAGCTAATAGAAACCCCCAGCGATGGCAACACCTCTTCAGGACTAAAGCGCCGCGTACCCCGATATTTCTCCGCCAAGGCTGGCTGATGAACCGGAATGCGGATGGCAAACAGATTATCCTCTGACTGAATCAAACCAGGCGAGAGCGGTTTGTAGACCACCTGATGCTGCTCAAACATTTTTTCCAGCATCGGCGTCGCTGAGCTAATCAAATACTCCATGCCGTTCAACTCCGCCAGTTGAACAGAATGCCAAAGAATAGTAAGCGGCAATTCATCGTCCACGTCGCGACGGGCAGAAAAGCGCGACATTTCCCATACGCGCTGCTGATTGAACGGTAGTACGATCCCCTCAGCGATCTCAGGTTCGCTCCAAGGTAACAGCCGTGCGCATCCACAAATCCCCTCTCGTGCATGCCAGGCAATCAGCCAGGTCACGTCCGATCGGTCGTAGCGATCGTATTCTTGTCCCGGGGTGCTGAGTCTGGGTGGAATGGACCACCCTTCACCACGAGCAAAAACGCTGTAGCGGTACGTGCCTAATTCGGCCAACAGAGAGGACGGCATATCCCTAAGCTGTGTTTGAATCATTTTCATCATGCGCCCTGACATCCTCGTTTAACAATGATCTCTGTGCGCCAGCCCGTTATAGGTACCGGCGCAGAGTAGACAACTGACCTCAAGCCGTGAACTACTAAAGTTGGTAGTTGCCTTTTTCTATATCAGGCCGATTGCCGCGGCGTAGCAGGCAATCTGCGTTTTATTGGAAACATTAAAGCGCTTTTGCATATTCTTTTGGTGAAAATTCACCGTATGTTCTGAAATGGCCAGAATGAGCGAAATTTCTGCAGAGGTTTTCCCTTCCGCTGTCCATTTTAAAATTTCCAACTCCCGCTGGCTGAAATCATCCGCCAAAATCACCATCGAATTATCGTGAAGCCTGTCCAGCGTGCGCATGCTGAGATCGGCTAAAAGATGCAGTTTGACCTCCAACTGAATGCGCGCATTGCGGGTATGACTTTCATGCTGAGACGCAATTGATAATATACCAAGGGCACGATTAGGTGCCATGGCTGAACATGAAAAGCCGCTGTTTAACCCTGCAGCATTGGCTTCAGACCAGAGATTGCCCGCACCGGTGAAAAGGTCAGCGGTCCATTCAACGCCGCGCCCTGGATATTGGCACAGCAGTAAAACAGGGTCGATCGTGTGGTAATGTCGACTCTCGTAGTGCTTGACCCAGCTTTCTGGGTAGGTGCTGAATAAAAAAGCCCTCGGCCGGGTAAAAGGCACGGGGTGTTGCACCATAAACGCAAAGAAATCGAACCCTAACGCCTGGACGTGTTTTTGCAGCTGCGTTCTCAATTGCTCTACTTCCGTCAGCGCCTGAAATTCAATTTCAGTTTCGCCTCGCCAGACGAAATAATTATCGGTTGTCATTATTGCCTCAGCGTAATTTTACGCCATAACCTTGTTATTCAATCTGGTTAACACAAAACATTAATTAATCATTAAGCGCAATCAAAGCGAAGTGAATCATTGGGTCGTGGCTGGCCCCCCTTTCTTCAACGCGTTGACGTGACGGTAAAGCGTTAAGCCTCATTTTGCTAACAATTCACAAGTTCATTCGAAAGCTACAGATAGAATAGGATTTTTCTTAAAGATTTACAATCACCGCCAGGATGGAAATTCAGCGATACGTTTGTCACGTTTGATCAATATCATTAACTAAAATCATTCTCAACTGGGTGATTTTAATCGCAATCGCGCTTAGCAAACTTGACAGGCTTCTCGTTATTCATCTGCTCGCAGCGTAGGCAGTTGTACGGTAATGAAAAACAGCCTCTACATTGTTAAGCATTTCAGACTCTATTACGGCTACGCTTAACATCTGGATAGAGAATAGCTGGACAGCGGAAAGCCAGAGTGGTTTTCTTTTCATGCTCTATGTCCAATACAGACTCAATCAGCGGGGTGAAAACGCGATGTTAAACCAGTGGGCATTACCTTTTCTCGCAGTGGGTGCGTGCACAGCATTGATGATCTCCAAGGACCTTTTTCACCATCGCCAACCCATCGCGATAATGAACCTCATCTGGCCTTTAACCGGACTTTATTTACCGTTCGTAGGTTGGTTAGCGTGGTGGTATCTGGGTCGGGTACCGTCGCATCAGACGAAACTGACTATGTTCATTGCGCAAAAAAAGTATGCCAAAACTCGCTGGCACCCTCTGTTTATTTCAACTTCACTTTCTGCGGCGGCATGTATATTTGGCGGTATGATGACCATCCCGATAATCACCCTACTGAATTTGTACGTGTTTAATCCTGCTTATTGGGTGCAAGAAACTATTTTTGTGGTCACCTCTCTTTTGGTCGGATTAATTTTCCAATATCTCGCCCTCCGTCAGGATGAGGAAATTTCATTTTGGGCAAGACTATTATTAGCATTCAAAACGGAAGCGTTTCCGTTGTTGATTTATCAATCAGGAATTTTCATCTTTATGGCATTAGCGCTAAAGTTTGTTCTTAATCACCAACTCAATCCGATGCAAGTTACGTTTTGGTTTATGCTGCAATTAGCCCTGATGATTGGTTTTATTTTCTGCTGGCCTGCTAATCATTTCCTGATAAAACGCGGCCTTCGCGTCGCCATTTAATTAACGACAATACCCTGCGCCGCGCATACCAAAGTGAAAATGACTGGCATGGGCGGCATTATAGTCTGGACCTAGCGCATTGCCAAAAGTGGCACAGCCATTGCGCCATAGCGCGTGCAGGCCCGCCGCTGCTCGCGCGGGCTGCTGCCAGTTTTGCCCCACGCGTAAAGTTTGGCCATTCGCCAGCGTAAAGCTGGTCACGTCCCACGCTTCGGCAGAGGCGTGTTCACTCAACCGCCCTTGTTGACGATGATAAATGTTGCGGCAAGCATAGCTCCCTACGTGAGTGATGCGCCGAAGCGGACTTTCAATCCCTGCCCGCTGCAATGCTTCGCGGCTGTGCGCGACGAACATCGCGCTGGTTACGGCCATAGGACACGTCGCGAGAAAGCTGCTGCTTAATTTCACCTCACCAAACCCAGTGATGCGCACCGGCTGCGGCACCGAGCAGGCGCCGTTGATCGCTGGAGCTTGGCGGAATTGCACCCGCCCCTGATCGCGAGCTTGCTGTAACACGCTCAGACAGGCTGCAGGATCGCCTGTCAAACGCGCCAATTTATAGCGGGTCATCCATCCCGGCGGATCGCTGACGTTAAGGGGGATAAACGGATTCCACTGCGGCGGAAGATGCGCTTTGATCCAGGGAAATCCCCACCAGCCCAATAGCGCCAACCCGGCAATTGCGATGAATGCGCGCACGTATCCTCACTGATTTCATGAAAACTCTACTCAGTTTAGGCGCCGCTGATAACCCGCAAGGAAAAAACGCTAGAATTGACGAAGGTTTACGCAATACGTGACATTTGCGCAGGCGATGAACATGGATAACGCCTTAAAAAGTGAAAAAGCTCTCAATTGTTTAAAAACCATTACCAAACCCGCGCTTCTTTCCTCTATCTTATGCCCCTCGCCTCACCCGACGGCACACTCTTCTATTAAACAGCCAGCAGAGCTGACACAACATCAAGACAGGAACAATATTTATGGTTGATCAAACAAAAACCGACCTTAAAACGACGCAGGAGCCGGAAACCCTGCGGCGTACGCTTCACAATCGCCATATTCAGCTCATTGCTATTGGTGGTGCCATCGGTACCGGGCTTTTTATGGGCTCGGGCAAGACCATCAGCCTGGCCGGCCCGTCTATTATCTTTGTGTACATGATCATCGGCTTTATGCTGTTTTTCGTGATGCGCGCCATGGGCGAGTTGCTGCTGTCTAACCTCGAATACAAATCTTTCAGCGATTTTGCCGCTGACTTGCTCGGCCCCTGGGCAGGCTATTTCACCGGCTGGACCTACTGGTTTTGCTGGGTGGTAACCGGTATCGCCGACGTGGTGGCGATAAGCGCCTACTTCCAGCTTTGGTTCCCTGATTTTTCTATCTGGATGAGCGCTCTGCTGTGTATCTGCGTTTTTCTGACGCTGAACGTCGCCACGGTGAAGCTGTTTGGTGAGATGGAATTTTGGTTCGCCATCATCAAAATCGTGGCGATTGTTGCACTGATCGTCACTGGCATTGTGCTGGTGGCAATGCACTATCCTTCTCCCGAGGGCAGTCGCGCGGCGTTAAGCAATATTTGGGATCACGGCGGCATGTTTCCAAAAGGCCTGAGCGGCTTTTTTGCGGGCTTCCAGATTGCCGTGTTTGCCTTTGTCGGTATTGAGTTAGTCGGCACTGCCGCAGCAGAAACCAAAGATCCGCATAAGGTACTGCCCCGCGCCATCAACGCGATTCCGGTCCGCATTATCATGTTTTACGTGCTGGCGCTGCTGGTCATCATGGCGGTAACGCCGTGGAATCAGGTCATGCCAAATCGCAGCCCGTTTGTGGAAATGTTTGTGCTGATTGGCCTGCCCGCGGCGGCCAGTATTGTGAACTTCGTCGTACTGACTTCAGCCGCCTCTTCTGCCAACAGCGGCATCTTTTCCACCAGCCGCATGCTGTACGGTTTGGCGCAACAGGGCGTAGCGCATAAGGCTTTTGGCCGCCTTTCCGCGCGTGCCGTGCCCACCACCGGCCTGTTCTTCTCTTGCCTGTGTTTACTGGGTGGCGTCGCGTTAATTTATCTCATTCCCGATGTGATGACGGTCTTTACATTGGTCACCACCGTTTCCGCCATCCTGTTTATGTTTGTCTGGACCATCATCTTGTGCAGCTATTTGGCCTATCGCAAGCAGCATCCCGATCGCCACGCGGCCTCAACCTTTAAGATGCCGCTGGGCAAGTTTATGTGCTGGGCGTGCATGGCATTCTTTGCGTTTGTCCTGGTGCTGCTGACGCTGCAGGACGATACCCGACAGGCGCTGATGGTGACCCCGCTGTGGTTTGTCCTGCTAACCGTTGGCTGGTGGTTACGCCGTCGCAAGACGTTGGCTCGCTAAAAAAAAGCCCCGAACGGTCGGGGCTTTTTTTATAACCGCTCGCGCAGCTTGTGCCACGCTTGCACCAGTGAAGGACGAAGCGCAGGCGCGCGTTCAGGCGCCTGCGCGGGGGCGTCTGGCGATCCGAGATTGAACGTAAAGCTGTAGTTGGGCGCTTCGCCCATGCGCAAATCGGCGATAAGCGTCTGACCATCTTGTTCACGCAGTGCATAAAACCCATGGCTAAACCAGGCGACACGCTCTGCGTGCCAGTGGCCCTTAAACGGCGTAAAAAGCTGTGGGTTGCGCGGATGCCATTGCACCGTAAGTGGTCGGTTGGGGGAAAGTAGGGACCAGTACGCTTCACCATAGCGATCTGGCGTCACGACTACCGTGCGCCAAACCAGGGTGTTAAAGGCCGTTGGCGTGACCAAGAGCTGTTGAAAAGGCAGCGACTGACGCGCAAGCTCTTGCTTGATTTGATGCGTCGCCACGCTTTGAATCACCATACTCCATGCAAGGTAAAGCGTGCTCACCACTAAACCACATTGATTCCAGCGAAGCTGTTTACGCCACAGAGTTATGCCCAGCGCCATCAGCAGCGGCAAGGTATACAGCGGATCCACGATGTACATGCTGCCTATTGCCCAAGGATAGTCCGTCAGCGGCAAGCCCAGTTGCGTACCATACACCGTAGTGAGGTCGAGTAGCGGATGGGTCACCAGCGCCAGCCATATCGCCAGGCACCAGGCGCGCCAGTGCGGCCTGCTTTGGGTTAGCCTCGCAACCAGCCAGCCAAGCAGTGGAGCAAAAAGTGTTAATAGCAGCAGCGCATGGCTTTCGGTGCGGTGCAACGTCATGTTGCGCACGGCGTCACCGTGATCGATTAAGACATCCAGATCGGGCAGCGTGCCCGCCACCGCGCCGACCAGTGCCGCTTGCCATAGCGGCGCCCGTTTACCCATCACCGCGACCGTGACTGCCGCGCCAAGCGTTAGCTGCGATAGTGAATCCATGCACACTCCTGCTGCGTGGGGGGATCAGCGAACGCGAATCCCTTCGATAATCATGCGTTGAACATTTTCCAGCGTTTGTTCAAAAAACGCCGCATCATTGAGCGTTTGCCCGGTAATCGCCTCAACCTGCGACGCAAAATCCGCGTAGTGCTGCGTTGTTGCCCAGAGCAGAAAGAAAAGGTGCTGCGGCTGTACGCCGGCCAAACGCCCTTCTGCTATCCACTGCTCTAC
This sequence comes from uncultured Pantoea sp., assembly GCA_913778495.1. Lineage (GTDB taxonomy): Bacteria > Pseudomonadota > Gammaproteobacteria > Enterobacterales > Enterobacteriaceae > Pantoea. The sequence goes on along the minus strand of CAJYVD010000022.1, from coordinate 129,310 downwards.
GATTGCCGCTTTCTCATCCACCAGCGCTTTAAGATCGCCTGCCAGCTCGCCGCGCAGTAGCGGCGCGCCCTGTAGCATCTCCAAACAGAATAGACGTGACGCCTGCGGATGATCCCGCGAGACCTCCAGCTTAAGGCGAATGTATTTGCGGATAGCGTCAAGCGGGTCCTGGTCATGGCACAGCGCGCGCAGCGGCGCGAGCCACACGTCGAGGATCTCTTTTAACACCGCCACGTAGAGCACTTCTTTCGAGGGATAGTAATAAAGCAGGTTGGTCTTTGAGACATCGGCACGTTCCGCCACTTTATCAAGACTGGTGCCGTGGATGCCGTACTGTGAGAAGAAGGCCAATGCCGCTTCGAGGATAGCCGCTCGCTTTGCCGCGACGGCCCGCGAGCGTCGTCCCGGCTTTACATCATCGCTTTTCACTCTGTTACCTCATCCATGCAGGGTTCCGCATCATAGCAAAGGCCGCTCACGCTGCCTAATACCCGCCCCTGCACCTTTTTTGACCAAATGCGCATGGAAATCGTGCAGCGAATTTTGACCAAACGGTCCAAATCAGACCCACTGCTCCAGTTTTATCCACACTAACTTTTTAACTTGTTGTATTAAAATACTTTTTAAAACATGGCACAGGCTTTGCAATTTTCATTTTGCGCGACGCTCATCGCTTGCAGCGCCGCACGAATCCCGAGTCCATTCACTGCTGCGAGGTTTCCCATGAAAATTGGCGTATTTGTTCCTATTGGTAATAACGGCTGGCTGATCTCGACGCATGCGCCGCAGTACAAGCCTACTTTTGAACTGAACAAAGCCATTGTAATGAAGGCCGAGCACTACCATTTCGATTTTGCGCTTTCAATGATCAAACTGCGCGGCTTCGGCGGTAAAACCGAATTTTGGGATCACAATCTGGAGTCTTTCACGCTGATGGCGGGCCTGGCGGCGGTGACCTCACGCATTGAGATCTACGCCACTGCGGCCACCCTGACGTTGCCGCCGGCTATCGTGGCGCGCATGGCGTCCACTATCGACTCCATATCCAACGGCCGTTTCGGGGTCAACCTGGTGACAGGCTGGCAGAAGCCTGAATATGAGCAAATGGGTCTGTGGCCGGGCGATGACTACTTCTCGCGCCGCTATGACTATCTCACGGAGTATGTCACCGTGCTGCGCGATCTCTGGGGCAGCGGCAAGAGTGACTTTAAAGGCGAGTTTTTCACCATGAACGACTGCCGCGTCAGCCCGCAGCCTCAGAAGCCAATGAAAGTGATCTGCGCCGGGCAAAGCGACGCGGGCATGGCATTCTCGGCGCAGCACGCCGACTTCAATTTCTGCTTTGGCAAAGGGGTGAACACGCCCGGCGCCTTCGCGCCAACCGCCGCCCGTATGAAGCAGGCCGCAGATCAGGCCGGACGCGATGTCGGTTCCTACGTCCTGTTTATGATTATCGCTGCGGAGAGCGATGAGGCCGCACGGCAAAAATGGGAACACTATAAAGCAGGCGCCGATCATGACGCACTCGCGTGGCTGACCACGCAAAGCCAACAGGACACCAAATCCGGCAGCGACACCAATGTGCGCCAGATGGCCGATCCGACGTCGGCGGTGAATATCAATATGGGCACGCTGGTAGGCTCTTATGCCAATGTCGCCCGCATGCTGGATGACGTGGCACAGGTTGAAGGCACCGCAGGTGTGCTCTTGACCTTTGATGACTTCCTACAGGGTATTGAAGATTTTGGCGAGCGTATTCAGCCGCTCATGGCGTGCCGCCGCGAGGTGATGATCGCACAGCAGGAGGTCGCATAATGTCTACTGTTGTATGCGCCCATATGCCTGATATTGCCACCGTCGAATTGCCCGCACGTCCGGAAGCGATCGCGCTGCCGCCGACACAAAGCGCGCTGATCGTGGTGGACATGCAGAACGCCTATGCCACCGAAGGCGGCTATCTCGATCTGGCTGGCTTTGATGTCTCGACCACTAAACCCGTTATCGCCAATATCCATAAGGCGGTGACCGCCGCGCGTCGCGCGGGCATACAGATTATCTGGTTCCAGAATGGTTGGGATGCGGAGTATGTCGAGGCTGGCGACGCCGGTTCCCCCAACTTTCACAAATCCAACGCGCTGAAAACCATGCGCAAGCGTCCAGAGTTACAGGGAACCCTGCTGGCGAAAGGCAGCTGGGATTATGCCCTGGTCGACGAGCTGGTGCCGCAGGCGGGCGACATTGTCCTGCCGAAACCGCGATACAGTGGCTTCTTCAATACGCCGCTCGACAGCCTGTTACGCAGCCGCGGCATTCGCCATCTGGTGTTTACCGGGATCGCCACCAACGTGTGCGTGGAATCGACTCTGCGTGACGGTTTCTTCCTTGAATACTTTGGGGTCGTGCTCGCCGATGCCACGCATCAAGCTGGCCCGCCCTTCGCGCAGCAGGCCGCGCTCTTTAACATCGAAACTTTCTTTGGCTGGGTCAGTGACACAGAGACCTTCTGTGAAGCGCTTCAGGCCTGATGCGTAAGGTTCACGCCCTTTCATTTTAAACAGGAAACGAGTCATGCCTAAAAGCGTCATTATTCCCGCAGGAAGCGGCACCCCTATCGCCCCCTTTGTGCCCGGTACGCTGGCCGACGGCGTAGTGTATGTTTCAGGTACGCTGCCCTTCGATACCCATAACAACGTGGTGCATCCCGGCGATGCGGCGGCGCAAACCCGTCACGTACTGGAGACCATTAAACAGGTGATTGAAACGGCAGGCGGTAAGATGAGCGATGTCACCTTCAATTCCATCTTTATCACCGACTGGCAAAACTATGCGGCGGTCAATCAGGTCTACGCCGAGTATTTCCCCGGCGACAAGCCTGCACGCTACTGCATCCAGTGCGGCCTGGTGAAACCTGACGCGCTCATTGAGATTGCGAGCATTGCCCACATCGGCCGCCAGGAGGCGTAATGCATCTTGAGATTCATGGTCTTACCGATGCCGATGCGCCTACGCTGGTGCTGGCGTCCGGACTGGGGGGCGTCGCGAGTTTCTGGCAACCTCAGCTCAGCGCCCTGCTGCCACACTATCGCGTGGTGACGTATGACCAGCGCGGCACAGGACGCAGCGCGGCTACGCTGCCTGACGCATACAGCATGGCCGACATGGCCGCAGAGCTGGCGGCGGCGCTGGCACAGCGCGGCATAACGCGTTACGACATCATCGGCCACGCGCTAGGGGGGCTCATAGGCTTGCAGTTGGCCCTTGATTTTCCCGCTCGCGTAGGTCGCGTGGTGGTGATAAACGGGTGGCTGTCGCTCAATGCGCATACCCGACGTTGCTTTGAGGTGCGGCAAGACTTGCTGCGGCACGCGGGCGTCGAGGCGTTTGTCCGTGCGCAACCGCTGTTTCTCTATCCCGCCGAATGGCTGGCGCAGCATGAAACACGCATGGCCGAAGAAGACGCGCAGCATATCGCGCATTTTCAGGGTCAGCACAATTTGCTGCGCCGTCTGCACGCGCTGATGGCGTGTGACTTTAGTCAGCAAGCAGCACATATCCGCCAGCCCATTCTGGCGATCGCCAGCCGCGATGACCTGCTGGTGCCCTACTCATGCTCCGTGCGACTGGCGGCGGCGTTGCCGCACGGACACCTGATTGAAATGCCCTGGGGCGGACATGCAATGAGCGTGACCGACGCCGACCACCTGAACGATCTGCTGCTGCGCTGGTTGAAACAGACCGCGTCCATCCCTGCAACCGTCAGCTAATACAGGAATGCCTTTATGAGCCTTCATGAACTGCCTGTTTTTCCCCACGTTGAGCGCGAGGCCTTTCGCGATGCCATGTCGCGCCTTGGCGCCGCGGTGAACATTATCACCACCGACGGCCCGGCAGGCCGCGCCGGTTTTACCGCCTCTGCCGTATGTAGCGTCACCGATGCCCCTCCCACGCTGCTGGTGTGCCTGAATCGCTCGGCATCGGTATGGCCGGTGTTTCGCGACAACGGCTATCTCTGCGTTAATACATTGAGCGCCGACGGTGCGGATCTCTCGACGCTGTTTGGCGGTAAAACCAGCATGCACGACCGTTTTGCCGCCGCGCGCTGGCAGACGCTGGCGAGTGGTTCGCCGCTGCTGGAGGGGGCGCTGGTCTCGTTTGACTGTCAAATCACCCAAACGCTGAGCGTCGGCACGCACGACATTCTGGTGTGCGAAGTGCTGGCCCTGGCGCGCAGTGAACGCGCGCAGGGACTGGCGTGGTTTGACCGCGGTTATCATACGTTTTCACGGCAGGACGCCCGCTAAGGCGCCACGCTGCGGTTCCGGTTCAGTTCCACTCATATTCTGGAGAAGACAATGGCGAGTTCCTGGTTTCCCCGCTGGCAAAAAAAGTCGGCTATGACGGAAAATGGGCTGATTGCCCCAGACGAAACGCTGCCCCTCGGGCAGACGCTGGTTCTGGGCTTGCAGCACGCAGTGGCTATGTTTGGCGCAACGGTGCTGATGCCGCTGCTGATGGGGCTGGACCCGAACCTGGCGATTTTGGTTTCAGGGATCGGTACGCTGCTGTTCTTTTTCATCACGGGCGGCCGCGTCCCCAGCTATTTGGGTTCCAGCGCCGCCTTTGTCGGCGTCGTGATCGCCGTAACCGGCTTCAATGGACAAGGGCTGAATACCAATCTGTCGCTTGCCTTGGGCGGCGTCATCGCCTGCGGCGCGCTCTACACGCTGATTGGCTTTGTGGTGATGAAGGTGGGCACTGGCTGGATTGAACGCCTGATGCCGCCGGTGGTCACCGGCGCGGTGGTGATGGCGATCGGCCTGAATCTGGCGCCGATTGCGGTACACAGCGTCTCCGCGTCAATGTTCGATAGCTGGATGGCGGTAATGACCGTGCTGTGTATCGGCTTGGTGGCGGTGTTTACCCGTGGTATGGCGCAGCGCCTGCTGATCCTCATCGGGTTGATCGTGGCGTGGGCCCTGTACGCGCTGCTGACCAACGGGCTGGGATTCGGTAAGCCGGTAGATTTCAGCGCGTTAAACAACGCTGCCTGGTTTGGCCTGCCCCACACCACCGCTCCCGTGTTTAATATGCAGGCCATTGTGCTGATCGCCCCGGTGGCCATTATTTTGGTGGCGGAGAATTTGGGGCACCTTAAAGCGGTTGCCGGAATGACCGGGCGCAACCTGGATCCGTGGATGGGGCGCGCCTTTGTGGGTGATGGTCTGGCAACCATGCTGTCCGGCGCCATGGGGGGGAGCGGCGTGACCACTTACGCTGAGAACATTGGCGTAATGACAGTGACCAAGGTTTATTCAACGCTGGCATTTGTCGCTGCCGCGCTGATTGCGCTTTTACTGGGTTTTTCACCCAAATTTGGCGCACTCATCCATACCATTCCGGGCCCGGTGATCGGCGGTGCCTCGATCGTGGTCTTCGGGCTAATTGCCGTGGCGGGGGCGCGAATCTGGGTACAGAACCACGTCGATTTTAGCCAGAACGGTAACCTGATCATGGTGGCGACCACGCTGGTGCTGGGAGCGGGTGACTTCGCGTTGAAAATGGGCAGCTTTACGCTGGGCGGGATCGGAACCGCAACTTTTGGTGCCATTCTGCTTAACGTGATACTGCAACGACGCGGTGCAGCGCTCGCCAACACCGCCACACGCTCACAGCTTTAGCCCTCGCGCGGTGCCTCTTCCGGCACCGCTTTTTTACGCCGCACGCGCAATTCGCTGACAATAACACCGCACACGATCAGCACCCCGCCTAACAGTGCCGTGGCAGGTAAGCGCTCTCCTGCCACCCGTCCCACCACGCCGGCCCACACGGGCTCTCCGGCATAAATTACCGTTGCGCGGGTAGGTGACACACTGCGCTGCGCCCAGTTCATGGTGACCTGAATCAGCGCACTGGCGCCCCCCAACCCCACGGCGCTCAGCACCAGCGGCATTGACATCGCGGGTAGGGACTCACCGTTAGGGAGCATAAAGAGAAAGGCACAGCATGAGGCGACGACCAGCTGAACCAGCGTGACGCGCCGGACATCCACTCGCCCGGCAAAGCGGCTAATCAGGATGATTTCCGCCGCGATCGCCACCGTACTGAGCAGCGTGGCAATTTCACCCGCATTCAGTGCCAGACGCCCCTCCTGTGGCCCGGCCACCAGCAGCAGGCCGGCAAAGGCCAGCAGAATACCGATCCACGCCATCATGCCGGGCGGACGACGTAAAAACAGCCACTGCAGCAGTGGCACCACCGGCACATACAGTGCGGTGAGAAACGCAGACTGGCTGCTGGAAATGGTTTGCATGCCCCAGGTTTGTAGGCCGTATCCGCCCGCGATTGCGAGACCAATCAACATGCCCGCTTTTATTTCCAGCCTGCTTATCGCGCGCAAATGGCGGCGAAAGAACAGCGCCAGCAGCAGTGAGGCGGTGGCAAAACGCAGCCCGACAAAAAAGAAGGGGCCGGCGTAACTCATCGCCCGGTGCACCACCAGGAATGTCCCTCCCCATACCATCGTAATGAAGATAAGAACCAGCTCCTGACGCGAAACGCGCAGGGTAAAACGTGGATTAACAGCCGACATAGTGCACCTTGAGAAGGGAGTGGCGATTATTGTGCGCATCGGGCCATGACATTGCAATGCTTGCGAGCGGGCCAGCGCAGGCGCCTTTCGGGCTATCTCCGTTTACATTCTGAAACAGGTAAATCGTCCTAATTACGCTGCGCTTCATGTTGTCCGGCCCCCTTTTCGCCGCGTTATCGCAGCGCGCAATATGCATGCGCGATGTCGCACTGGCCGCAACTTGTGCAGGCTCTTCTATACTTTTTTCACCCGTTCTTCATCAGGATGAAAATCATGGCGAAAATTTTGGTGCTTTATTATTCGATGTACGGACATGTGGAAACCATGGCACAGGCGGTAGCCGAAGGCGCAAAGCGCGTGGACGGCGCGGAAGTGACCGTGCTGCGCGTGCCAGAAAGTATGGATGCCGCACGCTTTGCTGAAGTGGGCGGTAAGGTCAACCAATCCGCGGCGGAAGCAAAGCCTGAAGACCTACCGCAGTACGATGCCATTATTGTGGGCACGCCTACGCGCTTCGGCAATATGGCCGGTCAGATGCGCAACTTTTGGGACCGCACCGGTGGACTCTGGGCCTCCGGCGCGCTGTACGGCAAAGTGGCTAGCGTCTTCGCTTCTACAGGCACCGGCGGTGGCCAGGAGCAGACCATTACCTCTGTATGGACCACGCTGGCACATCACGGCATGGTGATCGTCCCCATTGGGTACGGCACCCAAGAGCTGTTTGATATTTCGCAGGTGCGCGGCGGTACGCCATACGGCGCCACAACGCTGGCAGGCGGCGATGGCTCGCGTCAGCCGTCCGAAGAGGAATTAAACATTGCCCGCTATCAGGGCGAATACGTTGCCGGACTGACGGTAAAACTTAAAGGATAAATCCAACACGGGAGATCTTTATGTCAACAGAACAGTCAAAAGCGCACCACGTCGGCGAATGGGCCACCTTGCGTCACACCTCTCCTGAAATTGCCGAAGCCATTTTTGAAGTGGCCAACTACGACGAGCGACTGGCCGAGGAGATCTGGCGTCAGCAAGGCAGCGATGACGTGCTGATTCGCGCCTTTGAGAAAACCGACCAGGACGTCTTGACCTGGGATGATAAGACCGTCGAACGCAAGAACGTATGACTGTACGGCGGGCACTGCCCGCCTTTGTTTTTCTTCGCACCAAGGAGGTTCTATGACAGCCTATCAAAGTATCAATCCGGCTAACAATGAGGTACTCAAAACCTGGCCCGATCACGATGACGCCCACGTGGAGCATGTACTCAAGGTGGCCGATGAGCTGTACCACTCCTCCTGGAGCAAAGGGGATATTCAGCCGCGCTTGCAGGTTTTACACCGTCTGGCTGACCTTCTGGATGAGCGTCAAGAAGCGCTTGCCACCATCGCCAGCCGCGAAATGGGTAAACTGATTGGCCAAAGTCGCGGAGAAGTGAAAATTTGCGCGCAAATCGCGCGTTACTACGCCGAACATGCCGCGACATTCCTGCAACCGCAGCCCTATTCCAGTCATTTGGGTGAGGCGTGGGTTGAATACCATCCGATTGGCGTCATTGTCGCGGTCGAGCCCTGGAATTTCCCCTATTACCAACTGATGCGCGTGCTGGCACCCAACCTGGCGCTGGGAAACCCGGTGCTGGCTAAACATGCCAACGGCGTACCGCACTGCGCTGATGCGTTTGAAAAGCTGGTCGCCGAGGCGGGCGCGCCTGCGGGTGCATGGACCAACTTATTTATCTCCAATGACCAGGTAGCCTCGCTGATTGCCGATTCTCGCGTACAGGGCGTGGCGCTTACCGGGTCAGAGCGCGCGGGCAGCGCCGTCGCGGAACAAGCCGGCAAGCACCTGAAGAAGTCGACGCTTGAGCTGGGCGGCAGCGATGTGTTTGTGGTGCTGGACGACGCCGATATTGATGAGGCGGTACGCCAGGGCGCACAGGCACGTTTAAGTAACTGCGGCCAGGTGTGCACCGCCGCCAAACGCTTTATTTTGCATCAGAACATTGCCGAACACTTTATGGCGAAGTTCACCGCCGCGCTTCAGTCAGTGGTGCCTGGCGATCCCCTCGATGAGAAAACCACGCTGGGCCCGCTCTCTTCCAAAGAGGCACGCGATCGCTTAGTCAAGCAGGTTGATGAGGCCGTCGCACACGGCGCGCGCGTGGAGATAGGCGGCAAGGCGATTGAGGGCGTCGGCTGTTACTATCAGCCTACCATCCTGACAAACCTGACGCCGGATAACCCGGCCTATTACCAAGAGTTCTTTGGTCCCGTCGCGCAAGTGTACGTGGTGGCGGATGACCGCACGGCCGTGGCGCTGGCGAACGATTCGCACTACGGCTTAGGGGGCTCGGTATGGACAAAAGACATGGCCCGCGCACGTGCGATGGCGGCGCAGATTGAGACCGGCATGGTGTTTATTAACTCTCAGAGTGATACCGCTGCCGAACTGCCGTTTGGCGGGGTGAAACGCTCTGGCTACGGTCGCGAACTGTCTGACTTGGGTATCAAAGAGTTTGCCAATCAAAAGCTGGTGGTGATTGCCAACTAGGTCTCTCACATCGCCCATAAAAAAACCCCGCCGCGGCGGGGTTTTTTACGACACGATTACTGACCTTGTGGCGCAGCTTGGGCGGGCTTTGCCGGCTGATCTTGTGATTTTGCTGGCGCGCTGTCGGCCTGTGCTTTTTGCGCTTGCGCGGCATCGGCTTTGGCTTTCTCTTCTGCAGCTTTATGCGCCGTGGCTTTTTCCGCCTGTGCTTTTTCAGCAGCGGCTTTCTGCTTGTCGTCGGCCGCGTTGTCCGATGTGGGCTTAGCGGTCGCAGCTTTCTCCTCGGCCTTGTTATCCGCTGCCGGGGTCTTAGCAGCATCGGCCGGGGTAGTGGCGGGCACAGCCTGCGTCTCGCCCGCGTTCTCACTGGCGGCAGGTGCCGGTGCTGGTGCGGCAGGCTGCATCGGCGTGCCCTGCAGCGCGGCGTTCAATACGGCAGAGAACTGATCCCAGCTGCAATAGCCACTGGCGTCGGCATCACATCCAGCCAGCTGAAGCGTGACGCGCTTGGGCGGGTTGTTCAAACTCAGCACATCGGCATTACGCAGCTGCTCCGCCGTCTGATAGACATACTCCACTTTAAGCAGGTCTTTATTGTTTTTCGCATCGTGCCAACGCTCAAACACCACCTGACCACCAATCGGCGTTTTCTCATCGTTACCCGGCAGCTCGTAAGGTTTAACCTGCAAGGCACTCAGCAGCGACGCGATATTGGAGTCGTGTCCAACCATCAATGTGACCTTAGGCGCGCTGGCTTTATCTTCGTTAATAAGCTGGCTGCGGATGTAATCGACCAGCGGCGCGGCCACTTCACGCGCGACCACTGGCGAACCGAACAGCACATCTTGATAGCCATTTTTTATGGCGGCGAGCTCTTTCCACTGTTCTGGTGTTTTAATCTGGCCCCACGCGACCTGATCGGCCGGGAACCCTTGGTAGTATTGCAGAGTAAACGCATCCACCAGCGAATTGCCTATCTTCAGCGGGCCGCTGACGTTAGGCTCTTTGCCATTCTCCGCGCTAAAGACATTCTCACCGCTGCCAAGATCGCACTGTTTTTTACCGTTGCAGGCCGGAGACGATTTGTAATCAATGATTTTTTCTAACCGCTGAAGCGCGGGTTTTAACGCCAGTTTTTCATTAGACGCCGTCATTGCGGCCAGCGCTTTTTTGTTGAAGTCGTCGCTGCCGTCAGTAATGGCCGGATTGAAGATAGGATCCATGGTGCCCATGGCATCCTGGTGTGTTACCGCGATATCGCAGCCCGGGAACGCGCCGGTGACGAAATATTGCGCGGTCGCCACGGTACGCTGCAGGCTGTTGGCGTAGACAAAGATAGTGCTGCTGTCAGGGCAGCTGCCGTTTTGCACCAATCCCTGCTGGGCGAGCCACTGACGCGTGTAATTTCCCATATACACTTCAAGCACGCCGCCTTTGGTGGTGAGTTCACCACCGGCCACGTCCCATTGCGGCCAACTCTTCTTTGTGGATTGCTCCAGCACGCTGCCATTATTCGCCAGCGGCGCGCGCAGATTATGACGACTCAACATCAGTACCTGTTGTAGCTGCATATCCCCGTCCGCTGCGTAGGCGGACATTCCCATCGGGAGCGCGGCGATAACTGACAATGCGCAAAGACTCAGTTTCTTGATCATTGTGCTTATTCCATAGTTCATCAGTGAAACACTCTGGCTTTCAAACGATTAGCTTAGCGAGGGCATAGTGGCAAACAGTGTAACCCAGCTTGCATCAGAAAATCGCCAGCTGTTTACAAAAACAGTGAATCGACTATAGCAGTAAACACACCGATCGGCGGTGTTGACAGGGAGATTAAAAACCAGGCGGGCGTGTGCGCAGGAAAGCGCTGCTGAAAACGCAAAAAGCCCGCATTGCTGCGGGCTTTTTTAATGTGGCGGAGGAAGAGAGATTCGAACTCTCGGATGGTTGCCCATCGACGGTTTTCAAGACCGTTGCCTTAAGCCACTCGGCCATCCCTCCGGAAATCGTATTGTCATATCACTCTGCAAGAGTGATGGCGGAGGAGGAGAGATTCGAACTCTCGGATGGTTGCCCATCGACGGTTTTCAAGACCGTTGCCTTAAGCCACTCGGCCACCCCTCCGCAATGAGGCGCACTATAAACATCCCCCTGAGCGATGTAAAGCAGGGAATGAATCGTTCGCCTGAAAAACAGTCAAAAGCTGATTTTTTGCCGCTGAAATCGCCATTCTGCTCAACGAAACAGCACGTTATCGCGTAAAGATGGGTAAAACGCCTTTATGGTTTTCCTTGCGTTGCGTATTCTCCGCCCATTATTGGTGTTTTTCTCTTTCTATCAGGAGCAAATGATGGACAGAATTATTCGCGCATCACAGCAGCAATCGCTTATCAGCACCCACAAAGTGCTGCGTAATACCTATTTCTTACTGGGACTGACGCTCGCTTTCTCGGCGGTAACCGCGACGCTTAGCACCGTCTTCGCACTCCCCTCGCCCGGTTTCATCCTCATGTTGGTCGGTTTTTACGGTCTGATGTTCTTGACCTATCGCCTCGCCAACAGCCCAGCGGGTATCCTGGCCGCTTTCGCTTTCACCGGCTTTCTCGGCTATTGCCTGGGACCGATTCTGAGTTCATTTCTGACTGCGGGTATGGGTGACGTTATTGCCATGGCATTAGGGGGGACGGCACTGGTGTTCTTCTGTTGTTCTGCCTACGTTCTTACGACGCGCCGCGATATGTCGTTCCTCGGCGGGATGATGATGGCAGGTTTTGTCGTCTTACTGGTGGCGGTGATTGCAAATCTCTTCCTGCAACTGCCTGCTCTGCACCTGGCGATTAGCGCGCTGTTTATTCTGTTCTCAGCTGGCGCGATTTTATGGGAAACCAGTAATATTATTCACGGCGGTGAAACTAACTACATCCGCGCGACCGTCAGTTTGTACGTGTCGCTGTATAACATCTTTGTCAGCCTGCTCAGCCTGCTGGGCTTTGCCAACAAAGAGTAATGTTGAACCGTATTGAAAACCTCGCTTCGGCGGGGTTTTTTGTTTTTTGCAGCGAAGGAAATTACACTAGCACCTCATTTTATGAGGAGGCAGTGTGAATTTTGCCGGTAAAGAGATAGCCACCGACGCCGAAGGCTATTTGAAAAACAGCGCGGACTGGAGCCCAGAGTTGGCCAACGTCCTGGCTGCTCAGGAAGGCATCCCAATGAGCGACGCGCACTGGGAAGTCGTGAATTTCGTGCGCGCGTTCTACCAGGAATACAATACTTCCCCGGCGGTACGCATGCTGGTTAAAGCGATGGCACAGCAATACGGGGAAGAAAAAGGGAACAGCCGTTATTTATTTCGCCTGTTCCCGGATGGTCCGGCGAAGCAAGCAACGAAAATTGCCGGCCTGCCAAAACCGGCCAAGTGCCTGTAGCTAACCCGTGGTGAAGTCTGTAGGAGGCTGCGCAATCTGGTGCGGCTCCACCAGCACTTTTTTAACCTGTGCGCTGCGAGGACCTCCCTGCTCGAACCACGCGATCAGGGCTTTTACCTGCTCATCGGCACCGACCGCCAGCACTTCCACACTGCCATCCGGAAGATTGTGCGCGTAGCCTCGGATGCCCAGCGACTTGGCTTGTGTCTGAGTATGGTAGCGAAAGCCTACCCCCTGAACGACGCCGTGCACCCAGATTTTGTAGCATGTTGTCGCCATAGCAATTCCCCCTTGCGCGTTGCAATTTTCCGCCATCCACCGGAGAATGACGCCTCATTTTTTTAGGTAAGCATAGCAAACATGACCGTTCGATTGATTCTCGCCAAGGGACGTGAAAAATCCCTGCTTCGCCGCCATCCTTGGGTATTTTCAGGTGCCGTGGCGCGTATGGAGGGCAAAGCCCAGTCTGGTGAAACCATTGATGTGTGTGACAGCAATGGTAAATGGCTGGCGCGAGCCGCATTCTCGCCGCAGTCCCAAATTCGGGCGCGCGTTTGGTCCTGGCAGGAAGAAGAGTCAATCGACATTGCTTTCTTTGTGCGCGGCCTGCAAAAAGCGCAGCAGTGGCGCGACTGGCTGGCTAAACGCGACGGCCTCGACAGTTATCGCCTGATTGCGGGCGAATCTGATGGCATGCCTGGCGTCACCATCGACCGTTTTGGTGATTTCCTGGTGCTTCAACTGCTTTCTGCCGGTGCTGAATATCAGCGCCCTGCCCTTATTTCGGCATTGCAGCAATGCTACCCCACCTGCGCTATCTACGATCGTTCTGATGTCGCAGTGCGCAAAAAGGAAGGGCTCGAACTAGCGCAAGGCCCCGTTGTTGGCGATCTTCCTCCGGCGCTGCTGCCCATTACCGAGCACGGCATGCAACTGCTGGTTGATATTCAGGGTGGCCACAAAACGGGTTATTACCTCGATCAGCGCGACAGTCGCTTTGCAACCCGCCGCTATGCCGAAAACGCACGCGTGTTGAACTGTTTCTCCTACACCGGTGGCTTTGCGGTCGCGGCGCTGATGGGCGGTTGTCAGGAAGTGATCAGCGTTGATACCTCGCAAGACGCGCTGGATGTTGCCAGGCAGAACGTTGAGCTCAATAAGCTCGATCTCAGTCGCGCGCAATTTGTACGTGACGATGTGTTCAAACTGCTGAGACGCTATCGCGATAGCGGTGAAAAATTTGACCTTATCGTGATGGATCCGCCCAAGTTTGTTGAAAACAAGAATCAGCTGATGGGTGCCTGCCGCGGCTACAAAGATATTAATATGCTGGCAATGCAACTGCTTAATCCCGGCGGGATCCTGCTCACGTTCTCCTGCTCAGGGCTGATGGCCACAGATTTATTCCAGAAGATTATCGCCGACGCCGCCCTTGATGCGGGTCGTGATGTACAATTTATAGAGCAGTTCCGTCAGGCAGCGGACCACCCGGTGGTGGCCAGCTATCCCGAAGGGCTTTATCTGAAGGGGTTTGCCTGCCGCGTTCTGTGACTTGAAAACCTTCTTTACTGCCTCCATATGGTTGGCAGAGTAAAGTTTTGGGAGGTCACAATGATTGCCAGTAAATTTGGAATTGGACAGCAGGTCCGTCACCGTCTCTCCGGGGTGCTGGGCGTTATCGTGGATGTCGATCCGGAGTATTCATTAGATGAACCCGAACTGGATGAGGTTGCAGCAGCAGAATCGCTGCGTGCCGCACCTTGGTACCATGTCGTGATGGAAGATGAAGAAGGTGAACAGGTTCATACCTATATCGCTGAAATTCAGCTTGCTGGTGAAACGACCATAGAGCATCCCGAACAACCGTCGATGGACGAACTGGCCGCTTCGATTCGTGAGCAGCTGCAGGCGCCGCGTCTGCGCCACTAATGCCTCCTGCCCCCACAACGGCGACGCTTAAGTCGCCGTTTTTATTGCCCTATCGGCGAAATGCCTAAGCGCGGAATCTCAATTTTGGGGCAACGATCCATCACCACCGTTAAGCCCGCATCACCAGCCAGTACCGCCGCCTGTTCGTTGATCACCCCGATCTGAAGCCAGAGTACCTTTGCCCCTACCGCGATAGCCTCTTGGGCGACGTCCCACGCTGCTTCCGCGTTGCGAAAAACGTCGACCATATCAATCTTTCCAGGGATAGACTGGAGGGAGGCATACACCGTTTGCCCTAAAAGCTGCTGCCCCGCCAGTTTTGGGCTCACCGGAATGACCTCATAACCTTGTTCCAGTAAAAACTTCATCACACCATAGCTGGGGCGCTGAGGACGGTCGCTGGCCCCCACCAGGGCAATGCGTTTGGTATTCGTCAACACGTCACGAAGCGTATCATCGTTCATCGTTATCTCCTTATGTGTGCGTTTCAGTGTAGATAAGGTCTTCCTCAATAACGCAACGTCCGGCCGCGAAATGTTTGCGCTGTCGCACGATTAAATATGTTAAATTGTAAATTCGGTGCCATAATGTAAGAATTTGCTACACACAATTCTGTGAGCCCACTTCGGGAGAAGAAATGAAGCGGATTTATGCTGTTACGGGTTTACTCGTATTGCTCGTATCGGCAACGTGTCAGGCAATGAGCCTCAGACTCGATTCCGACATCGACATTTTGGTGCTGGATGGGCACAGAATTTCCGGCTCTCTTCTTAAAGGCGCTGACAGCCTTGAACTCGAGCGCGGCCAGCATCAGCTGCTGTTTCGGGTAAACAAGGCCTCCGCTAACGTCCCGCCTTTCACTTCTGGCCCAATGATTGTGACGTTTCGCGCCGAAACCCGTACGGTAACGGTCCGCCTGCCTGCCCTTACTCATCCCCATGAGCGTATTGCTTTTGAAAAAGGGCTTACTTTTCGCTTAGTGGATGAACAGGGTAATGAAATTGCGAGTCGCCGCGATCGCTTAGCGCTGGCAAACAGTGCAGATGCGGAGCAAGCGATGCTTCGCTACAACCGCACGGCTCAAGCGGCTTCCGTCCCCAGCTTTGCGCAGCATACGCCCGCTGCACCAGACAGCGTAATGAACGTGGATTTTGTCTGGCAGGAGGCGGCCGACCTGCCCTCTTTGCAGCGCTGGTTCCAACGCTTTGACGCCGCGACCCGTTTGCGTTTTCTCAGCTGGATGAAAACGTTACGCACCAGTTGATAGCGAAGAAATCACAGAGGTAAACTCCTGCCTGATCCCCCTCTTTTAATCAGGACACCCCATGGAGCAGACTCTTCGCACTCTTCCGGCTCAAAAGCACATTGCCCTTGTGGCCCACGATCACTGTAAATCTTCGCTGCTGGAATGGGTTAAAACCAATCAGGCTGCGCTACAGCCTCATGTCCTTTATGCCACAGGTACCACCGGCAGCTTGATCAATCGTCACAGCGGCCTTGATGTTAACGCCATGCTCAGCGGACCGCTGGGTGGCGACCAGCAGGTAGGCGCGCTGATTTCTGAAGGCAAAATTGATGTGCTGTTTTTCTTTTGGGATCCGCTTAATGCCGTCCCGCACGATCCGGATGTCAAAGCGCTGCTTCGCCTGGCTACGGTCTGGAACATCCCGGTCGCTACCAATCGCGCCAGCGCAGATTTCATCATTCAGTCACCGCTCTTTGCGCAACAAGTGGCGATCCAGATCCCCGATTATCCGCGGTACCTTGCTGAGCGACTCAACCCCTAACCGTTAAGGCTTACGACTTTGCGGCACGCCCAGCTCGCGAAAGGATTCGACAAACGTCGAGGGTTGGGTCTTATCAAACAGCAGCCATACCTGTTGACGCGCACGCGTCATGGCCACATAGGCCAGCCGTCGCTCTTCTGCATCGGGGAAATCCTCCGGCTCAGGCAGCAATCCCTCCTCAATAAGGGATTCACGCGCCTGCGCCGGAAATCCATCTCGACCGTCATGTAAACCGCAGACAATCACGTAGTCTGCCTGCTGACCTTTGCTGGCGTGGATTGTCATAAAGTCCAGCTGCAGCGTTGGCCATCGCGTTCGGGCTTTATCCAGGAGGCTTGGACGTAAATGACGATAGCGCGCCAGAATCACTATTCGCTCGTTAGGAGAAGCATAGCCGCTGAGCTTATCCAACAGCGGCTCGAGCTGATCCTCAGGCAAGAGCACGATCGACTTTTTATTACCTTTACTGAGGCTATTAAGCGGCTTACGCAGCTGATGGGGATTTTGCTGGATGAAGCGGTTGGCAATGTCACCGATACGATCGTTAAAGCGGTAGGTGGTATCTAACACGCAGCGATCGCCGTCGCCAAAGTAGTGATGAAAAGCCGTGGTTAAACTCATCTCAGCACCGCTGAAGCGGTAAATGGCCTGCCAGTCATCGCCAACGGCAAACAGGCTCGTACGGGCATTCTGCTGGCGTAAAGCCGAGAGCAGCGCGGCGCGCTGCGGCGAAATGTCCTGAAACTCATCCACCAGAATATGCTTCCACGGGCTGATGAAACGGCCCTTTTCAAGCACCGCGATAGCCTGGTGGATCAGGCCGGAAAAATCGACTGCCCCCTCCTCTTTTAGCGCGCTTTTCCACGCCTTAAGCAGCGGCGCCATCAGTTTTATTCGTTTTGTGAAACCCTCGCGCAAGGCCTCTGGCGCATCCTCAATCATCGCGGCTTGTGCACCGCCGTGCATACGCATCAGGCTGATCCAGCGTTCAAGACGCGGCGCAAGTCGCTGAGCAAGGCGCTCATCTTGCCAGAACGGCCCTTCTGCAATCTCCCACGCTAACTCCTCCTGCAGCCACTGCCGCCAGCCACTGGCCTGTGCTTTTTTACTGGCACACTGTTCACGCCAGGCGGTGATAAGCAGCTGGCGGCGGGCGGTGCTATCACTCTCAAGCTTGCTAACCAGCGGCTGTTTTTTACTGCCTTCATTAATAATGTGCAGGGCCAGCGCGTGGAAGGTGCGCGCCTGAATGTCAGGCGCGTTGAGGCGTGATTGAATACGATGATTCATCTCTTCCGCCGCCTGACGGCCAAACGCCAGCAGCAGAATTTGTTCTGGTTCGGCCAGTTTGCGTTGTAACAACCAGCCAGCACGGGCCACCAGGACCGATGTTTTACCGCTGCCTGCGCCAGCCAGTACTAATAGCGCATCTTCGCCATTTACCACGGCCTCACACTGCGAACGATTCAATGGCGTTGTTTCGACCGTATTGAAAAAATCGGCGTAGTTTTCCAGTACGCGGTTCGTCCAGTCACGATTGCGCTGGCGAATAGCCTGCTCCCCCTGCGTTAGCCATTGCTGACAGAACTGCCAGCGTTCGCGGCAGTTTTCAAATGACGCGATGCGCGCCAGCGGTAAAGGTAGAGCAGAAAACTGGCGCGCGATGCGTGCTTTAATCTCGGCCAGCTCACTGCGTTTCAACCAGCGATCCTGCTCGATAAAGTGCAGAATATCCTGCTCAAGTGCGCCAAGAACCTCAGCGCTGATCGCGCTCATCTCCTGGCTCCACTGCAGCCAGGCCTGCTGCAGCGCGTGGAAAAAACGCTGCGTCTCCTGCCATTCCGTACCGTGCAGGCGAACGACTTTGTCTTCGGGCAGTACAAATTCCAGCTCACCCCAGACTAATCCCCGCTTGCAGGCAATATTGATTAACTGGTTAAACGGAATCAGGTACTCATGACGGTCGCCGCTGACTTCCACGCCCGCAGCCAGTAAGCGCACCCGATTGTAAGGATGCTGGGCCAGACGTTTGCCCATTGATGTTGCTTTTAATTCCATGTCCGCATCGCCATCTGCCCGTTAATTATCGCGCAGTTTACCTGCGAGACTCTTGGCGCTCCAGCCTTAAAACACGCTAAACTGGCGACTCATATTGCGGATTGCAAAAGGAAAAACGCGTTATGCGCACCGTATTGAATATTCTTAATTTTGTCCTTGGCGGCGTCTTTACTACGCTCAGTTGGCTGTTTGCTACCCTCGTCAGCATTGTGCTGATTTTTACCCTGCCGCTGACGCGCTCCTGCTGGGAGATCGCCAAACTTTCGCTGATCCCGTTCGGCAACGAAGCGGTGCATGTCGATGTGCTCTATCCAGAGCGTAAAAACGCAGTCATGAATGCAGGCGGCACTTTTCTGAACGTGTTCTGGCTGATCTTTTTTGGTTGGTGGCTCTGCTTAATGCACATCTCTGCGGGCATCGTGCAATGCCTTACGGTCATCGGCATCCCTGTCGGAATTGCTAATTTTAAAATTGCTGCCATCGCGCTGTGGCCAGTGGGCCGTCGCGTGGTGTCCGTTGAAGAGGCGCAGGCGGCAAGAGACGCCAATGCCCGGCGTCGATTTTAAGGCAGATGGCAATGAGGTTTAACGCAATGGCAGACTGGCGGCGTTACCTGTTCAACAGCAGTTTGCGCTATCTGCTGCGTATCTTCTTCGCGCTCACGGGCTGTGCGGCAGCACCTTGGTGGCTAGGTCAGATAGAGTGGACCATTCCGCTAACATTGGGCGTCGTGGCCGCCGCGCTGGCCGACCTCGACGACCGCTGGACGGGGCGGCTGCGTAACCTGTTGATCACGCTGATCTGCTTTTGCGTCGCCTCGGTTTCGGTCGAGCTGCTTTTTCCGCACCCCTGGGCTTTTGCACTGGGGCTGGCGCTCTCCAGCTGGGGATTTATTTTGCTGGGTGCGCTGGGGCAGCGTTACGCGACCATCGCCTTTGGCGCCTTGTTGATCGCCGTTTATACCATGCTGGGCATCGGCCTATTCCCACAATGGTGGATGCAACCCGCACTCCTGCTGATTGGTGCCCTCTGGTATAACTTGCTGACCTTCATTGGCCATTTGATCTTTCCGGTACGACCGGTGCAAGAGCAGCTTGCCGCCAGTTTCTCCCAGCTTTCACGTTATCTGGAAGCAAAGGCCAACCTGTTTGACCCCGATGCGGGCGATCAGGATGACGCGGCCTTTGTTGCCGCGGCAATGGTGAATAGCCAGTTAGTCGCGCAGCTTAACCTCACCAAAAGTACCATCCAAAGCCGTTTGCGCGGCGATCGTGGTTCGCGCAGTACGCGTCGCAGCTTGCACTACTACTTTGTGGCGCAGGATATTCACGAGCGCGCCAGCTCCTCCCACCTGCAATACCATTTGTTGCGGGATAACTGGCGTTACAACGAAATTTTGTTTCGCTTTCAGCGCTTGCTGAATATGCAGGCGCAGGCGTGCCGAGAGCTGGCAGAAAGCATTTTGTTGCGGCAAACCTGGCATCACAGTCACACGTTTAATCGTACCTTTTCCCGACTGGAGAGCGCGCTTGAGCGCTTACAGCAGCAGGCACCGCAAGATGAACATCTCCGTCCGCTGTTTTGGCTACTGCGCAATCTTCGGGCGA
Organism: uncultured Pantoea sp.; assembly: GCA_913778495.1. GTDB lineage: Bacteria > Pseudomonadota > Gammaproteobacteria > Enterobacterales > Enterobacteriaceae > Pantoea. The sequence continues at coordinate 109,365 of CAJYVD010000022.1, read as the reverse complement.
TTGACGGTCAGCTGAGTTCGATTGAGTCCGATCGAGGATTAGCGGACCCACCGATCTCGGCCGACAATGATTTATCACGTGAAGGGCTAAGCGGTTGGACGGATATCCGCTTGCGGCTGAGTCGACATCTTACGCCGCAGTCTGCTCTTTTCCGTCATGCAATGCGGATGTCGTTGGTCCTTTGCGTGGGGTATGCGTTTATACAAATCACCGGTGTCCAGCGCGGATATTGGATCTTGCTCACCAGCCTTTTTGTTTGCCAACCCAACTACAGCGCCACGCGCCGACGGCTGGCACTGCGCATCGGCGGAACGCTGGCAGGTATTGCCATAGGGTTGCCCGTGCTCTGGCTGGTGCCATCAATTGAGGGCCAACTCATTTTGATTGTGCTGAGCGGCGTACTGTTTTTTGCGTTTCGCCAGATTCAGTATGCGCAGGCAACGCTGTTTATCACCCTGCTGGTGCTGCTGTGCTTTAACTTACTGGGTGAAGGCTTCGAGATTGCGCTTCCCCGCGTGATGGACACGCTGTTGGGCTGTGGCCTGGCGTGGCTGGCCGTGGCGTTTGTCTATCCTGACTGGCGCTATCGTAAGATGAGCGTGGTCGTTGATCGTGCTTTAGAGGCTAACTGCCGCTATCTGGATGCGATCATGGAGCAGTATCATCAGGGAAAAGATAATCGTCTGGCTTATCGCGTCGCCCGACGTGATGCGCACAACGCGGATGCAGAACTGGCATCGGTCGTGTCGAATATGAGCAGTGAGCTCAAAATGAAGCAGCCGTTGCGCGAAACCGCTTTCCGGCTACTGTGTTTAAATCACTCATTCCTGAGCTATATATCTGCTCTCGGCGCGCATCGTGAACGCTTATCCGATAGCCAACTGCTTGCGTTACTGGATGACTCAGTCTGTTTCGTAGAGGATGTCCTTCAGGTTGAATGCGTCTCCGAGACGGAAGCGCTCGCTATGCAGCAATCGCTGGCGCAGCGATTAGGCGCACTTAAAAACAGTACAGAAAATCAGGCGCACTTGGTTTTGCAGCAGCTCAGTTTACTTATTTCGCTGCTGCCAGAAATCGCGCGCCTGCGCCGTACGCTACCTCATTAATGACGGCGCTCCGCCGCATACCGCAGGCGGAGCGTGTTTTCATACCACGCTCGAAGTTCAGCGCGAACGGCCGGAGACAGTGCCGCTTGATGATGGCCGATGATAGCCCCCTCTAACGCTAATAACGTTTTAAATCCGATATTATTGTTGACCTCATACAATCGCAGCCAGGTTTGTCTGGAACCCATGTCTATCAGCAATCTGACAGAATTAATCCCAACGTGATGCAGCATCATCTCTATTCGAAGGCTTAAATTGGCCAAATCTTTGATGCGCATTGAGACAAGTCTGTCCTCAACTTCCTGCTTTGCCGCTGCAAGTGAGCCGGCTGAAAGCCGCAACAATTGCTCGCGATCTTGCCAAAGCTGCGTGTCAACTTTGAAGTAGTTGAGCTGCACGGGCACGCCACGTTTGCGGTAAATCAGGGGATCGAGTTTACGGGTGGCGTTATAGTGCTGAATCGCTTCACATGCCCGTAGGTAAAGAACATTGTCGTTAATATACGCAAACGTTATTTTTTCTACGGTTAGTGCGTAACCGCCAAATTGAGTACGAGACTCAATTTTACCCAACTCGGCTAATTCAACTTTTGACTGCTCTACAACGGTATTTTTGCTCTTCATGACATCTCCAGCTAAGAGTCCATCCTAAGGAAATTTCCTATAAAAAGTGTGGATATTCATCCGCTTAGAAGATAAAAAAAATGCATTAGCTATTCAATGAATAAAATGCGTCAGACGCGATCTTGTTGCATTTTTGAGAGCTGTTTTCCGAAATTGAGGTTGATCTTTATGCACGACCGCAGTACTGTACATCCATACAGTTCATTGCTGAGTGATAAAAAAATGCGTATTCAACTTCCTGGTATTGCCGCTCGTGCTTCCCGTTTCGCTTCAACTGGACTAGCACAACCTGCCGTGGGTGGAATCACTGAACTGCGTTACAACGAGCAACCCGGCATCATGCATCTGCTGCTGCTGCCTGTTTTGCAAAAACTCAGTGAGCAATCGCGCTGGCAGCTCTGGTTAACGCCCGCGCACAAGCTAAACCGCAGCTGGATGCAGCAGGTTGGGTTGCCGCTGGAAAAAAGCATGCATATTACGGAGTCAGAACGCTTCACCACGGTTCAAAGCATGGTCAAAGCGCTCCGCACAGGAAATTACAGCGTGGTGTTGGCGTGGATTCCCTACGAAGTGAGTGATGAAGAACGGCTTGAATTGGAAATGGCGGCAGAACAAGGCGAGTCGCTGGGCTTGATTATGCGTCCTCAATCGCCCGAGCAGGCCCTCTCTGGACAACACAAAGCGGCAAAAATTCCCCAAGATTTGTTTCACTAAGTAAAAAAACGGAATTTTCTCAGGTTAATTTTTATGAAACTTGCGCCTAAGCTACTGATTCTTTTCCCGCCAGCTTTGACAAGGGGTTAGGCGTTTTTTCTCCCTTTAGACCCAACAAATTTGCCATGTTATTTGTTAAAATGTGTGTATAAATCGCTGTTTTTTTGCTGCCCGGCCTAACATCATACTTGTAACTTTCCAATCTCGTTGTAGACTTTATCTCGCCAGGGTGCTCAATAACCTCCGTTTTTTTTGCGGTAGAGTCATAAGCGAGCGGTAAGACCCGGCGAAGGATTACAACCAAGAGCAACCTTTTTGCTCATTGCCTATTTGGATGATAACGAGGCGCAAAAATGAAAAAGACAGCTATCGCAATTGCAGTGGCACTGGCTGGCTTCGCTACCGTAGCGCAGGCCGCCCCTAAAGATAACACCTGGTACACCGGTGCTAAACTGGGCTGGTCTCAGTATCATGATACTGGTTACTACGGTCACGGTTACGAGAACAACAACGGTCCAACTCACGAATCACAGCTGGGTGCGGGTGCCTTCATGGGCTACCAGGCTAACCCATACCTGGGCTTCGAGCTGGGCTATGACTGGCTGGGTCGTATGCCTAACAAAGGCTCTGTGACCAACGGCGCATTCAAAGCACAAGGCGTTCAGCTGGCTGCTAAACTGAGCTACCCAATCAATGACGATCTGGACGTATACACCCGTCTGGGCGGCATGGTATGGCGTGCAGACGCAACTCAGACCAACCCAACCACTGGCCGCATCAGCGACCACGACACTGGCGTTTCTCCGCTGGCTGCTGTTGGTGTTGAATACGCACTGACCAAAAACTGGGCAACCCGTCTGGACTACCAGTGGGTTAACAACATCGGTGATGCACAGACCGTTGGCGCACGTCCAGATAACGGCATGCTGAGCCTGGGTGTTTCTTACCGCTTCGGTCAGGATGAAGCAGCAGCACCTGTTGTTGCTCCAGCACCTGCTCCAGCACCTGTTGTTGAAACCAAGCGTTTCACCCTGAAATCAGACGTACTGTTCACCTTCAACAAGGCAACTCTGAAGCCAGAAGGTCAGCAGGCACTGGATCAGCTGTACAGCCAGCTGAGCTCAATGGATCCGAAAGACGGTTCTGTTGTAGTACTGGGCTTCACCGATCGCATCGGTTCAGAGCAGTACAACCAGAAGCTGTCTGAGAAACGTGCACAGTCTGTTGTAGACTACCTGGTTTCTAAAGGCATCCCTTCTAACAAGATCTCTGCACGTGGCATGGGTGAATCTAACCCAGTTACTGGCAACACCTGTGACAGCGTGAAAGGCCGTAACGCCCTGATCGACTGCCTGGCGCCAGACCGTCGCGTAGAAATCGATGTTAAAGGCATCAAAGACGTTGTAACTCAGCCACAGGCTTAAGTTATCGCGTAAAAAAAACCCCGCCTCGGCGGGGTTTTTTGTTTTAACTGGCTGCAAAAAAAAATCATTCGCTGTCAGATTCTTTACCGCCGAGGATAGCCTGCAAATCCTGCTTTAACGTGGACATCTGCGAGGCATATTTCTCTTTACGCTCGGCATCTTCAATCAACTGCACCACCGTCTCTGACAACGTGTTACCGCGACGCTGCGCCAAGCCAGCTAAACGCTGCCAAACCAGATACTCCAAATCGATGGATTTTTTTCGCGTGTGCTGATGTTCAGCATTGAAATGGCGTTTTCGACGCGCGCGGATAGTTTGCTTAAGGCGATTTTCTAATGACGGATGGATATGCTCATCTATCCACTCGTTGACGGTAATGGGATTGTTCTCCATCGCCAGCAGTAAATTGACCGCCGCCTGCGCGGCACTTAGCTCAAGATGACGGGTGATTAACTCACCTTCCCGATGCTTTTTCACCAGGTATTTCCACTTCCATCCGCTTTCAAGATTTTCGAGTTGCTGGTATTTCATCGGAATCTCATCATGATCACGTAACGAGCTAAGAATAACAGCTTTTTTCCCGGATGCAGCAACGAAAAACATGTTGTAGACATCACAGTTCGGGCCAGAACTCCGCCGTGATTAACCCCATCAATTCCTGTATAATCGCGCTTTTCCTGAATCTGACTAATGCGAATATTTTGACCAACACTCAAATTACGTGGCAAACCCTGCAGCCGGATAGCGCGCGCTACCACTCCATTTTTTCAAACCTCTCTCTGGAAGATAGCGATAGCCTCGCCGCGGTTCAGCCGCGTCTGCTGAATGCATTGGCGCATTTACACCATCAAACCATCGGCTTCCCGCTGCTGCTGTTACGCAGCCAGGAAAACCGTGATTATCTGGCCTGTATTGCCGAAGCGGCCGAGCGCTTTCAACCTGACGAACCCACGCTGCACGGCGGCGATTATCTCATCATGGGTGATAGCGTCAGTTTGCAGCCCGCCAGCAATCCAGATCGCCCGTTTACGAGCCAGGGCGGCGTGCACATTGCAGACTGGTTCGAGCCTGAGCAGCTATTTGGCTGCGTGCGGCAGTACAAGGACCGCATTCAACCTGAACCGGGACTGATTCACCGCGCTAACGGGGGAACGTTAATCCTCGCCGTTACCCCGCTGCTGGCTCAACCGCTGATGTGGCTACGCCTGCGCAAATGCATTGAGCTAGGCCGCTTTGACTGGTACTCCCAGGACGAACGCCAGCCGTTACCGGTGGCGATACCGTCGCTGCCCCTGGATCTTCGCTTGGTGCTGTGCGGTGAGCGCGATGCGCTGGCGAGCTTCCAGGAAATGGATGCTGAAGTGCATGAGATGGCGTTGTACAGCGAGTTTGAAGAAAACTTGCAGATTAACGACGAAGATGACATGACAAACTGGTGCCAGTGGACGCTGGCTCAGGCTGAGAAAGCCGAACTCGCCGCACCGGATGCGGATTTTTGGCCCCTGTTGATTAACGAGGCGGTCAGAATGACCGGCGATCAAGAAACGCTGCCGCTTTGCCCGCGATGGCTTCGCCGTCAGCTGCAGGAAGCCGCGCTGCACGGTGAGAGCCTAAACGCGGTGGCGCTTAAAGATGCCCTTGAGGCGCGCGAGTGGCGAGAGAGTTATCTTGCAGAGCGGATGCGTGATGAAATTTTACTCGATCAAATCATGATTGAGACTGACGGCGAGCGCGTTGGTCAGATCAATGGCCTGTCGGTGGTGGAGTTTCCAGGCCACCCGCGTCCGTGGGGTGAACCGTCACGCATCACCTGCGTGGTGCATCCGGGCGACGGTGAATTTAACGACGTGGAGCGCAAAGCCGAACTGGGCGGGAACATTCATGCTAAAGGCATGATGATTATGCAGGCGTATCTGATTGCTGAACTCGAACTGGATCAACAGCTGCCCTTCTCCGCCTCGGTGGTGTTTGAGCAATCTTATTCTGAAGTCGACGGCGACAGCGCCTCGCTAGCCGAGCTGTGTGCCCTAATCAGCGCGCTGGCGAACCAACCGCTGACTCAGCAAATCGCCGTGACAGGCTCGGTTGATCAGTTTGGTAACGTGCAACCTGTTGGCGGCCTGAATGAAAAAATTGAAGGCTTCTTCCACATCTGCGACGCGCGCGGACTGACAGGTAAGCAGGGTGTTATTCTGCCCGCCAGCAACGTTCGCCATCTGAGTCTAAGTCAGGAAGTGGTAAAGGCGGTCAAAGAGGAGCAGTTCCATCTCTGGGCGATTGAAAGCGTTGCCGATGCGCTGCCGTTGCTCACCGGCATGGCCTGGAACAGCGAGAGCGGCGAATCGCTGATGAACCTGATTCAAGAACGTATTACCCAGTTTAATCAGCCTGAAGTGCGCCAACGCCCGTGGCCCTTACGCTGGATGAACTGGTTTAACCACCGCTGATTGCATTGCCCAGCGTACAACTGTTCGCTAATATTCGGGCTTCACTAAAAGAAGGCATATTAAGAACATGGTAGATAAACGCGAATCCTATAGCAAAGAAGACCTGATTGCCTCAGGCCGCGGCGAACTGTTTGGTGAGAATGGACCACCGCTTCCGTCCGATAACATGTTGATGATGGACCGCGTGGTCATGATGACCGAAGACGGCGGCAAATTCGATAAAGGTTTTGTGGAAGCTGAACTGGATATCCGTCCTGACTTGTGGTTCTTTGACTGCCACTTCAAAGGCGACCCGGTAATGCCAGGCTGCCTCGGTCTGGATGCCATGTGGCAACTGGTTGGCTTCTATCTCGGCTGGCTGGGTGCAGAAGGCAAAGGCCGCGCCTTAGGCGTGGGCGAAGTGAAATTCACGGGTCAGGTACTGCCTAGCGCGAAGAAAGTCACTTACAAAATCCACTTCAAGCGCGTGATCAACCGTAAGCTGGTGATGGGCGTTGCTGATGGCGAAGTATTTGTTGACGGGAATTTGATCTATACCGCGACGGATTTGAAAGTCGGTTTGTTCAAAGACACCAGCGCGTTCTAAGTTTCCAACGAAAACCTCCGCACGCAGCGGAGGTTTTTTCCTTTTCGATTAAGACATTCGACGGTGCTATGCCACTGCCGACCTGTCCTCCATGGCTTGTCGCCAACCTCCCAACCAGTGAGACCGGGCATCGATCATTTGATAGGGGCATATTTCTTTAGAGCGGCCGGTAATTCCAGCTTGATAGCCCCGAGAATGTGCTCGTTCCAGGCGGTCTCGTTTCTGTCTCTTCATACCTCGTTTCCCTCATTTCAGGTCTGGTGGAATCTGGTGGAAAGATAGAGTGGCGAATAAATGTTCAACCACAGTAATGTTCTAACGCTGGTTGAACGAAACGTCAATGCGCAATATTCACGCCAATGTCATTTTTCTGCCGTTAAATTGACATCTAATTTTGTCAAAAAACTGTATATCCTCCTGATTTTAGGCGAAAAAAAGCCCCTGACTTGAACTCCGTCACATGACGGCAAATCAGGGACTTAGCGCAGCCTCAACTTTTTCTTAATTTAACGAAGCCACACTATTTGCCATTTGCTGCGCGGCCTGCTGCCATCCCTGCGCCAGGGCACGCACCATGGCGTCATAGCCATCTTCGGTTTGCGGTAATGTCACATCGAAACCTTGCTTCACAAAGCGCCCCTGATGTTCCAGCAGCCACTCACCGCTGACGATCACCTTGCCGTCGTAGCGCCCTTGAAAGCCACTTACGGTCACGGACAGCGTATCGTGCTGTTCAGCAGGCGTGGTACTGGCCACCAGTCTGCCCGGTAGCGCTTTGCCCAGGTTCGCCACAAGCGTTTGCTTGAGCTGCTGATCCAGCGGACTGGCCCACAAATTATTTGAGGCAATCACGTACTTTACGTCGCTGGTTTGATACACCAGGCCGTTGCCGGCAAGGTAATCCGGCACCGTGACCTGCTCCACCCAGAGCATTGGCGGATTGCCCGACGCTGAACTGCTTATGTGCGCGACATTGCCCGCAGGCAGTTGATAATAAGTGGTCTCAATAGTGCTACTGCAGCCTGCCATCAGCAGGATCGCGCCGACAATCAGTGCTTTTTTCACGGTTTCGCCCTCTTTGGCTGTGGATCTTCGCCGGGCTTCGCTTCAAACACCAGCGCATTACTTTTCCCGTTAATGGTTTTCAACACCGGTTGCAGCTCACGCAGCACCTGATCGAGACGCTGCATATCGCCTACCAGCTTGTTATACGCTGGCGAGCCAGGCTGCAGCCCTTTCATGCTGCGATTGAGCTCGCGCAGCGTCTGTTGCGTATCCGCTGGCAAGGTTTTCATCGCCGGACTGCCGGTAATTTGATTGAGATTATCCAGCGTTTTTTGCAGCCGCTGCAGCGTGCGCTGGCTCTCTTTTAACGTTCCCGTGGCTTGCGTAATCATCGGATTAAGCGGCAGCGCGTTGATCTTATCCAGTGCCGCGGTGAGCTTCTGCTGAATCTGGCTCAAACCGCCGCTGGTGGTGGGGATAACCTCAAGTCCAGCCACCTCATCCGGTCCTTTATAGGCCGGCGCGTTGTCATAGAAGTCAAGATCAACGTAGAGCGCGCCGGACAGCAAATTACCGGTTTTTAACGTCGCGCGCAGGCCACGCTTCTTGCCTTCCTGCAGATGCTGCTCAAGGTTGAAATCACCGCCCAGACGGCTGACAAAGCGATCGGGTTCAATGCGGATCAGCACCGGAACGCGATAGTCGGTATTCAACGCCTGATCCATGCCCGGAATGGTATAAGGCACCTGCGATACCGTCCCCAAACGAATGCCGCGGAATTCAACCGGCGCGCCCACTTGCAGGCCCCGAATCGAATCGCTAAAGAACAACAGGAAGTCGGTGTGCGCGGTGTACAACGAATCCTGAATACTGCGCTGATCGTCAAACAGGTGATATTCCGCTTTGTTCTGCGCTACCTGGCCCAACTCGGCGCCGTCCGGCACATCAAAACTCACGCCGCCGCTAAACAGCGTGGTCAGTGAGCCCATTTCTACGCGCATGCCGGAGGCTGACATATCCACCGCAATGCCGCTGTCTTTCCAGAAGCGCACGTTGGTGGTCACCAAACGATCGTAGGGCGCGGAGATGAACAGCTGATAGGTCATCATGCGTTTTTCGGTGTCAAATGCGCTGGTTTCCACGGTACCCACGCGATAGCCGCGGAACAGCACCGGATCGCCGGCGTTAAGCTGCCCGGCCTTTTTGCTGTCCAGCGTGATACGTATCCCTTTGGCATCTGGCGGTGCCAACGGTGGCGCATCCAGCAGCTGATACTGTTCGGGCATATCGCCTTTTGCGCCGGGCTGCAGTTCGATATACGCACCGGAAAGCAGCGTCCCCAAGCCGGTAATGCCTTCGCGTCCTACCTGCGGTTTCACCACCCAAAACACGCTGTCTTTGTGCAGCAGTTTTTCCATGCCCGCATTGAGACGTGCCTTGATCTCGACGTGGTGCAGATCGTCGGTTAAGACCGCGCTCTCAACCACGCCCACGTTCACGCTGCGGCTTTTGATTGCCGTTTTTCCTGCTTCAATCCCCTCGGCGCTTTCGGTAATCAGCGTCACCTCGGGCCCTTGATGACTGAAATGATAAAACAGGATCCAGCCGCCAATGAGTAGCGTCACAATAGGTACGATCCAAACTGGCGACCAGCGTTTGATCTGGTCGACATTAGCAGTCCCGTGATGGTTGTCCGTCAAAGCGCGGCTCCTCAGATGCAGTTTCCTTTTGTCGATCCCAGATCAAACGCGGATCAAACGTCATTGCCGCAAACATGGTCAGAATCACCACTAATGCAAACAACAGCGCGCCCGGTGCGGGATAAACACTCATAAGCCGTCCCATGCGCACCAGCGCAGAGAGAACGGCTATTACAAACACGTCAATCATTGACCAACGGCCAACAAATTCGACAACTTCATACACCACATGCATACGCTCGCCATCAAAGCGACCGCGACCGCTGGCGTGCCAGCACAGCCAGCCAATGGCCAGCATTTTAAGCGACGGCACCATGATGCTGGCGATAAAAATCACCAGCGCCACGGGCCAGGAGCCGTCGCCCCACAGCAGGATCACCCCCGCCATAATGTTTGAGGGATAGGCGGAGCCAAGGGTTTCCGTCACCATGATCGGTAAAATATTCGAGGGCACGTAGAGGATCAGCGAGGTCAGCAGCAGGGCCAGCGTCCATTGCAGGCTGTGCCTGCGTCGCGCCTGCGCCGTCACGCCACAGCGTGGACACACCGCCTGGTGCGCCGGCAGCACTGCGGTACAGCACGGGCAGCTGCGCAGCCCCTGTTTCACTCCGCTAATGCCCGCTTTGGGCTGGTGCGGCAAGGCGGGCAGCGCGTCAATGCGCTGCCACACCCAGCGTCTGTCGACGCACTGAAAGGCGCGAAGCTGCAACAGGCAGAACAGGCACCACGGCCAAAAGCTGGTACCCAAGCCAATTTCACCGTAGGCCATAAGCTTAACGAAGCTCACCAGCACGCCCGCCATGAATATCTCGGCCATGCCCCAGCTGCGCACATGAAAAAGGATGCGCGCCATGCCCAGCCGCACACGGTGCGGCAGGCGGATAGGGTTAACCAGCAAGATAATCATCACCATCGCGCAAGCCGGGATGGCCTGCACAAACAGCAAAAACAGCGTCGCCAGGCTGCGGTAATCCTCGCTTACCATCACCTGCGGGATGTCCGTGAGGGCGATTTGGCTGCTCAATCCCGCAACGTGCATGCTGATGAACGGAAAAAGATTCGCCAGCACCAGCATAAACAGCGCCGCACAGGCGTAGCCAGTAGGCCGCCTGCGCGGCTCATGCCAGTTGGCCGTGAGCGTGGTGTGGCAGCGCGGACAGCGCGCACGACTGCCGACCGGAATCGCTGGCAGCTTCACCGTCAAATCACACTGTGGACACAGGATCCACTGATGCGCCTGTTCCGCTGCACACATACTCACTCCTTGGGATTACCCACCGTTTTTCAGTGCTTCCAGCTCTTCCCAGCGCTCGAAAGCCACCTCAAGCGCCTGCTCAGCCTCGGCTAACGCGTCCAGCACCGGCTGCGTTTCGCTATGGGGCTGACTGAAAAAGTCAGGATGGCTCATTTTAGCCTGCAGCTCGCCGATACGCGTTTCCAGCTGCTCCAGCTTTTGCGGAAGCTGTTCTAGCTCACGCGTTAGGTTATAGCTTAGCTTGCTCGCGCTGCGTTTGGTGGCATCGCTTTTTTCTGTATTTTTCGCGGGCGCGGCGGCGCTTTTCAGCGGTGCCGATTGGGTTTGCTTCCAGGCTGCACGCTGCTGCTGCGCATCGTGATAGCCACCCACAAAGGCGCCGATGTCACCGTTACCCTCAAAAATCCAGCATTCGGTCACGGTATTATCAACAAATTGGCGATCGTGGCTGACCAGCAACACCGTGCCCTGATAGCCGTCAACCAGCTCTTCGAGCAGCTCCAGCGTCTCAACATCCAGGTCATTGGTTGGCTCATCAAGAATCAGTAAGTTGCTGGGTTTCAAAAACAGTCGCGCCAGCAGCAGGCGGTTACGCTCGCCGCCCGACAGGGCGCGCACCGGCGTCATAGCGCGTTTGGGATGGAACAAGAAATCCTGCAGATAGCCCAGCACGTGGCGCGGCTTACCGTTGACCATCACTTCCTGCTTGCCTTCGGCGAGGTTGTCCATCACGGTGCGATCCGGATCGAGCTCAGCACGGTGCTGATCGAAGTAAGCGATCTCCAGTTTGGTGCCGCAGTGCACGCGACCGCTGTCAGCCTTGAGCTGTTCCAGCATCAGGCGCAGCAGCGTGGTTTTACCGCAGCCGTTGGGGCCGATGAGCGCAATTTTATCGCCGCGCTGCACTTGCGCGGAAAAGTCACGCACCAGCGTTTTGCCGCCCACGCTGTAATTGACATTTTCCAGCTCGAACACAATTTTACCGGATCGCGCCGCTTCACCGACCTGCATATTGGCTTTGCCCATTACATCGCGGCGCTCAGAACGCTCGCGGCGCAGCGCTTTCAGCGCACGCACGCGGCCCTCGTTACGGGTACGGCGCGCTTTAATACCTTGACGAATCCACACCTCTTCCTGCGCCAGTTTGCGATCGAACTCAGCGTTCTGCATCTCTTCTACGCGCAGCGCTTCCTCTTTACCCAGCAGGAACTGATCGTAGTCGCCCGGCCAGGACACCAGCTTGCCGCGATCGAGATCGACAATGCGTGTCGCCATGTTGCGGATAAATGAGCGGTCATGGGAAATAAACACGATGCTGCCGGTAAAGGTTTTGAGGAAGGTTTCCAGCCAGTCGATGGTTTCGATATCAAGGTGGTTGGTTGGCTCATCCAGCATTAACACGCGCGGATTGCTCACCAGTGCGCGGCCCAGCGCCGCTTTGCGCAGCCAGCCGCCGGAAAGCGAAGAGAGCTCGGTATCCGGCTGCAGGCCAATCTGCTGCAGCACATCATTAATCCGGCTATCCAGCTGCCACAAATTCTGGTGGTCCAGAATTGCCTGCAGACGCCCCATTTCATTGAGGTTCTTCTCGCTGGGGTCCTCCATCACCACGTGAGAGATGGCATGGTAGGCTTTGAGGTGCTCAGCCTGTTCCGCCACGCCTTCGGCCACAAAGTCATAGACGGAACCGGTAATATTCCGCGGCGGGTCTTGCTGCAGGCGGGATACCACTAAATCCTGCTCGTAAATGATGCGGCCATCATCCAGCGGCTGCTCGCCATTGATGATTTTCATCAGCGTCGATTTACCGGCGCCGTTACGGCCTACCAGACAGACGCGCTCGCCCTCTTCGATGTGCAGCTCGGTGTTATCCAACAGCGGCGCATCGCTAAATGAGAGGTAAGCGCCATGGATACTGATCAGTGACATAACTCTTATTCCTTACCGGCGTGGCTAACCAGCCAGCAGTTGTGAATTTGACGATTGCGGGCGAAATCCTGAGACAAGGTTTTTTGCGTAATTTCCTGCGCCTGAAGGCCCAGTTTCTGCAAGCCTTCCACATCCATTTTGAAACCGCGCTTGTTGTTGGAGAACATGATGGTGCCGCCGCGCCGCAGCAGACGCTTAAGATTCTGCATCAGCATCAGGTGGTCGCGCTGCACGTCGAAATCCGCCTCCATGCGTTTGGAGTTTGAGAACGTCGGCGGATCGATGAAGATCAGATCAAATTGTTCGTCGCTCTCGCGCAGCCAGCTCAGGCAGTCAGCCTGCATCAGGCGATGCTGACGACCGGTTAACCCGTTCAGACGCAGGTTGCGCTCTGCCCACTCCAGATACGTGCGTGACATATCGACAGTAGTGGTGGATTTCGCCCCGCCCAGGCCCGCGTGTACGCTGGCGCTGCCGGTATAGGCGAACAGGTTAAGGAAATCTTTGCCCTTGCTCATTTTACCGAGCATCTGGCGCGCGATACGGTGATCGAGGAACAGACCGGTATCAAGATAGTCCGTAAGGTTAACCAGCAGGCGCGCATTAAATTCCTGCACTTCCAGGTAGTTGCCTTTCTCGCTCAGCTTTTGGTACTGATTTTTACCCTTTTGCCGCTCACGGGTTTTTAGCACCAGACGGTTGGCAGGCAGCGCCAGCACGCTCAGCGTCGCGCTAATCACATCCAGCAAGCGCTGGCGCGCCTTGTTCGCATCCACGGTTTTCGGCGGAGCATACTCCTGAATCACCACCCAATCGGCGTAGCGATCCACCGCCACGTTGTATTCGGGCAGATCGGCGTCGTACAGGCGATAGCATTGAATGCCGGATTGTTGCGCCCACTTTTCCAGTTTTTTAACGTTCTTACGCAGACGATTGGCGAAATCCTCCGCAATCTGCGCGCTGCTTTCGCCGCTGCTTGCGGCGAGCTGGTAGTTTTTCTGTACGCACTCTAACGGACCGTTTTTCGCCTTGAACTGGCGCTCGGCGCGCAGTTGCAAGCAGCTCAGCAATTCTGGCGATGCGCTAAATAACGACAGCTGCCAGCCGCCAAAGTGTTGCTTCATCAGTCGGCCAAGCTGACTGTGCAAGGCGATCAGCGCAGGCTCGCTTTCAAGACGCTCGCCGTAAGGTGGATTGCTTAACACCGTGCCGGTGACATCCGCGTCTGCCAGCGGGTTCTTGAGCTGTAGCACGTCCTGCTGCTGCAGCGTGAACAGTCCGTAAACGCCGGCACGGCGGGCGTTGGCCCGCGCCGATTCCAGCACGCGGCCGTCGTTGTCATAGCCAAAGAAGCGCGCCTTCGCCGCGTCGGTGCCCGCGCGGGCGCGCTGAAGCGCATCATTGTGTACTTCCTGCCACAGCGCGGCATCGTGCTTTTTCCAGGCGTTAAATCCCCAGCGCGAACGCAGCAAGCCCGGCGCACGATCGCAGGCGATCAGCGCCGCTTCAATCAGTAAGGTACCGGAACCGCACATGGGATCGACCAGCGGCGTCTCTTTCTGCCAGCCAGCGCGCATCACGATCGCTGCCGCCAGGTTCTCTTTCAGCGGTGCCTGACCCGTTTGCTGACGGTAGCCGCGCTGGTGCAGCGCATCGCCGCTGAGATCAAGCGCAATACTCACGCGATCTTTATTCAGCCAGGCATTAATACGGATGCCCGGCTGCTCGCGGTCCACGCTGGGCCGCTCAAGATTTTGCCGGGTAAAGCTGTCGACGATGGCGTCTTTAATCCGCAGTGCGCCAAACTGGCTGTTGCGAATCACCTCATTGGTACCGCTGAAATGGATGGCGAAAGTGGTCTCACTGCCGAACAACTCGGTCCAGGGAATACTTTGCGCGCCCACGTAGAGATCGAGATCGCTCCAGACACCGAATTCTCCCAGCGGCAGCAAAATACGTGAAGCGAGTCGGCTCCACAGCAGGCTTTGATACATTGTGCGGTCATCGGCGCGGAAGTGGACGCCGCCCTGCACCACCTGCAAATCCTGCGCACCCAGCGCGTCCAGCTCAGTTTTCAATAGCTCTTCGAGCCCACGCGCCGTACTGGCAAACAGAGAATTCATATCGTCACTTTTACTCTTGCTAAAATTGCTGCGCATTATAGCGAATCAGCGTCCTATGTCATAAAGTTAGCTTCTTTTTGCCCTTACTTTACCTGCACGGCGCCAACGTGATGCGCAGCCAGGTCTCGGGAGAAACGATGCTTACCCTGTCTCGTCTTTATATCCATCCGGTGAAATCCATGCGCGGCCTGCAGCTTTCGCACGCGCAGGCGCAAGAAAGCGGCCTCGGCTTTGACCGCATCTTTATGCTGACGGAACTCGACGGCACCTTTATTACCGCCAGACAGTTTCCCGAGATGGTGCGCTTTACCCCGGCACTGCTGCCCGAGGGCCTGTTTTTAACTGCACCTGACGCCTCGCAGGCGCTGGTGCGCTTTGCCGATTTTGATGCCCATCCCGCGCCAACCGAGGTGTGGGGCAACGCTTTTACCGCGTTCATCGCGCCAGAGGCGATCAACGCCTGGCTTAGCGGCTTTTTTCCGCGTCCAGTTCAGCTGCGCTGGATTGGCGCCCACCCTACCCGACGAGTGAAACGCTTTGATCAGGTGCCCTTGGGCTTTGCCGACGGCTTTCCTTATCTGTTGGTCAATGCGGCATCGCTTGACGATCTTCAGCGTCGCTGCCCGGCCAGCGTGCGCCTTGAACAGTTTCGCCCGAACCTTATCGTCAGCGGCGCACAGGCGTGGGACGAAGATAGCTGGAAGCGCATCCAAATTGGCCCGATTCAGTTTGAAAGTCCCAAACCGTGCAGCCGCTGCGTCTTTACAACCGTGGGCACGGAGAGCGGGCGCAAACACCCTGACGGTGAACCGCTGACGACATTGCAGCGTTTCCGCAGCGCCCAAGACGGCAGCGGTGATATCGATTTCGGCCTGAACTTAATCGCGCTAAACAGCGGGATTTTGCGGGTTGGCGACGCCATCCGCATTCTTGAGCGCCATGAACCACGCCAATATGGTGCGGGTGCGGTCACGAAAAGCGTCAAGCCGCAAGCGGTGCAACAGGCGGAACTGCGTATTGGTTATCAGGGAAAAACCTTCAGCGGGGATAATCAGCAGGTGTTATTGGAACAGCTCGAAATGAATGGCTTTCGCGTGCCTTACTCTTGCCGCGCCGGCATTTGCGGTAGCTGCAAAATGACGTTGCGCTCGGGCGAGGTCAAGGCGCTGACACAAAGCGCGGTGCGGGCGGATGGCACCATTTTGAGCTGCAGCTGTATTCCAGCAGGCGATATCGAGCTGGGTTAATCGCTAGACCGCCCGCGCCAGGAGGGCGGTTTCTGCCTGCGCCTGTGGCTGCAGGCGATCGTGCATGATCTTGATCGCATCGCCCAGCTGCATCGCTTTGCCGGCCACGCTCAGTGCGTTTTGCGCCAGCAGGCACAGCGCCGCGTTCTCACCGCTTTCAACCACCAGCAACTGAGCTTGTTCACCGCTGTCAGCCAGCGTCACGGCGACCCTGTCTCCAACGCTCGGCTGACACGCGCGCAACTGCGTCGTAAAGTGCCAGCTCTTGGGCATCAGCGGCTTAAGAAAACGGCTGGCAACCAGCGCATTGAGCACCAGCTCGGCACGCTGTTGCCCGTTAAGGTCCGTTTGGCGGCAGCGTTCTTCGAAGGTGAAATAGAGGGCGGCATCGTCCACGCAAAAACCGCTTTCATTAAACGCATCAGGCGTCAGCATTTTGCGTGAAAAACGTGAGCGAAATATCATTCCATCAGCCAGATCCAGCATCATGCGATCGTGCTCTGCGTCAAAATACCAACGCCAGTTATCATCAGGTTTTATTTTCATAATGTGCCCTGCAGATTGTGGATTTTCGCTGCGCTAATTAGCGTGGAAATAATAAATAGCAAGTTGGGAAAAAGCTGAAAAATGCAACAGCAGGGGAAAATATAAACGAGCCGAAGGGAGAAATAAACCCCCCGGCGCGGGAAAGTGAGAAATGTCTTAGAGATGGGTGACGATATCTTTAATTAACGTTGGACCTTTATAAATAAAGCCGGAGTATATCTGCACCAGCGTGGCCCCCGCCGCGATCTTTTCGCGCGCAGCAGTGAGCGAATCAATGCCGCCAACGCCAATAATCGGCAGCTGCCCCTGCAGCTCCTGCGCCAGACGACGAATCACTTCTGTGCTGCGCGACTGCACCGGACGTCCGCTTAATCCGCCCGCTTCATCGGCATATTTCAGGCCCGTCACCAGTGAACGATCCAGCGTCGTATTAGTGGCAATGACGCCATCAATTTTATGGCGCACTAAACTGTCTGCCACCTGGATCAATTCCTCCTCAGAAAGATCCGGCGCGATCTTTACCGCCACTGGCACATATTTAAGGTGCCGCGCTTCGAGTTCGTGCTGTTTTAATTTAATCGCCGCCAGCAGATCGTCCAGCGCTTCACCGTATTGCAGAGAGCGTAATCCTGGCGTGTTCGGCGAAGAAATATTGACGGCAATGTAGCCTGCATGGCCATACACTTTTTCCATGCAGATTAAATAATCCTCTTTGCCCTGCTCAACCGGCGTGTCTTTATTTTTGCCAATATTGATGCCCAACACACCGTTGAAGCGCGCCTTTTTAACATTCTCAATCAGGTGATCGACGCCGTGATTATTGAAGCCCATGCGGTTGATAATGCCTTCCGCTTCCACCAGTCGAAACATACGCGGTTTATCATTGCCGGGCTGCGGGCGCGGCGTCACCGTGCCGACTTCCACAAAACCGAATCCCATCGCGCCAAACGCATCAATGCACGATGCATTTTTATCCAGTCCGGCCGCAAGACCGAGCGCATTCGGGAACGTTAATCCCATGCAGTTGACGGGACGTGCCGGCAGAGACTGACGAATTAGCCCTTCCAGCGGGGTGCCGCTGATAAAGCGCAGTTGTTGAAAGGTGAGTTCGTGCGCGCGCTCGGGATCGAGTCTGAACAGCGCGGGGCGGACGAGGGGATAAAACATGCACTCTCCTGAATAGCAGCTTCAAAGACGTCGGGGTGCACGGTCAATTGTGCGCCAGAATGGTAAAGGCCTCTGGCGCAAAAGTAAATTATTCCCGCTCCGGGAGGTATGATCGCGATCAGTGGCGCGCTGAATAGCGGCCCAGTCGCTGACGGCACACCTGTAAACCGCTATAGAGGGTTGGGCAGTACCAGAGCAGTTTCATGCGGGCATTGTGCTCCAACATTTTTCTTACCAGCGCGGTGGTGGGCGCTTGCCACTCAGCGGGGATGGTCAAATGGTGGCGACGCAGCTGCGTCAGGCAACCCTGCATAATAGTACGGTAATAGTCATCCAGCAGAGCCTCATCCCCTTCCGGCTGACGCGCGCGCAGGAAGGCTTCGCTGCTGCGACGGGCGATGAAATAGTTTGCCACCCACGAAAAATCCGGGGTGCGCTGCGAAAGTGACCCCGGCATAAAGCGCTTGTAATAGTAGCTTTGATTGGTGCAGTAAAGCTGCGTGGCGCCCATATAAAGCGCGAACATCCAGGGCGCATCCTCGTGGTTCTGGATGGGCAAGAACTGGAGCTGCAATCGGTCAATCAGCCGCCGTGCCATCACGGCGCTCCAGATAACCCGGTGCGCAGACTGGTGGCGTAACAGGCTGCGCAAGGTCGTGCTTCCACCGGGCATCAGGCCGCTGATGTGACGCTGGTGAATGGTCTCGTACTGGCGAGCATCAGCAGGCAGATCGTAAAACATGCGGGCGCCAAAGCAGAACAGCTCCACCTCGCGATGGCGCGCCAGCACGCGGCGGAAATCCGCAAATAGCGCGGTCGAAACGAAATCATCCGCATCCATAAAATAGATATATTCGCCGCTGGCGTGCGCTAATCCCTTCATGCGGGCGGCGCTCACGCCACCGCGGTTGCCCTGTAACACTTTTATCTGCGGATGGCGCTGCGCCAGCGCGGTAAGCCAGGGCACGCTGTTATCGTCCGAGCCATCATCAATGACGATAATCTCATCGGGCGGCGATGATTGACGCAACAAAGAGGCCATGGCCTCAGGCAACCACGGCGCGCAGTTCCAATTCGGCACGATCACCGACACCGTCGGCACATGGCGCGAAATCTGCCCTTTCATCCTCTCTCCTCCACGTTAATCAATGGCAGCCGCAGGCGGCGTAGCACCAGCGAATGCAGTAGTGCGCAGACGCCAAGGTTGCAGGCACCAATCAGGGCGAGCCACAGCAAATTAAGCCAGCGGTTTTCATTCCAGCTAATAGGTAGCAGCGTACTCAGCCCTGCTATTAGCGCGGAGGTCAGCCAGATCGCCAGCACGTCACGTGTCAGCCAGGTGAGATGCATCCCCGGCGCAAAACGGCGGTGCACCACGCCAGCCCAAATCACCAAATAAAAAATGTTCTGCCCCAGCCACAGCCAGGCGGTGCCCAACGCACCAAAGTGCATGGCGCAGGCAATGTTCAGCGGCACCAGCAGCAGCGCAAACGCGGTAAAACCCTGCATATGCAGCTTAAGGTTGCCATTGATGTACTGCAGGTGATAAAGCAGGCCGCAGATTGCCTGTAGTCCGCTGCCCAGCGCATACAGGCTGAGCACCCATGCCATTTGGTCGACGATCTGCGTTTTTTGCGTCCATGCCCAGAGCAGCGGGCCGGCGTAGCAGGCAATCGTGATGCTGAGCGGCGCCATGAAAATTGCCACCGCTTGCGTGGTATAGCGATAAAGCCGCAGCGCCTCGGCGTCGCCGTCTTTGCGGGTTTTCATGCCGGTCATGCGCGGCACAATGGCCTGCATAATCGGACTGCTGAGCAGCAAGATGCCGGTAGACGCCGTGGCAACCACGGTGAAAGCACCGTATTGGCTGAGCGGAAGGGTTTTCGACAGCACCAGACGATCAATTTGGGAAATGAACGTCCAGATGGCGCTGGAAAAGGCTGCGCTTAAGGCAAAGCGAATAAAGGGCCGCAGCACCGCGCTCAAGTCGTCTCGCTTGTCGCGCCGTGCCGCACGCGGCACCAGCTGCCACGATTTGTAAATGCAGCAGGCGGCTTCAGCCACGGAAACCAGCAGTTGCCAAATAAAGAAGCTCAGTACCGGATTCGAAAATAGCTGGATCACCAGCACCGCGCCGAAGGTGCGCAGCGTGGTGATAATCAGGTTGACCCCGTTAAGCCACACCTGATGTTCAAAGCCTACGATCACGCTACGGTACGGACTGGTACGCCAGCGGATCGCTGCGGTGATAACCATAATCGCCACGGCAATCTTTAACTCCGCCACGGGCAAATGCTGCGCATCCAGCCAGTGGGTGGCAATCCACGGCGTCGCCAGCCAGCCCAGCCCGACCAGCACCAGCGTTGAGAACAAAAAGAACTTCGTCAGGGTTGCAAACAGCGCCGGAAACCAAACGTACTCCACCTGATTGGCGCGGTAGCGTGCCGCTTCGCGCATCAGGGTGGTGGAGACTCCGGCATCCAGCAGCTGTAGCCACGTCAATAAAATAGAGAAGAAGCCGACCAGCCCATAGGCTTCCATGCCGAGATGCTGAATATACAGCGGAACCACTAAAATACCGGATAAGGTTAGGTAAATCTGGCCAACATAATTGGCAATGGCATTGCGTTTAATGGACATAAAGCGTGAGGTGCCTGATTGTACGATATCCTTTTATCCTGGCAGAGAATGCCTGACTGAAATACGGGATATATTCTTAATTAGCCGTAATATTAATCGGTACTTTTTTTATATTTTAACAAAGTGAAATAGATATCGGGACTTTTTAACAATAAACGTTCGCGCACTGTTTTTGCTGGCAACGATGCAGCGTAATAGCGAATGGCATCCCGCAGCCGCGGAGAAAGTGCCGGTTGCGTTTTTACTTCCTGAAGAAATAACTGCTGCAAATTACTGCGCAGATAACTTTGACGATAGGATTTCCGTTCAGGGACCAGCTGCGTCAGGCGTGTTAATTTTTCATAGTGGGCCATAAATTGCTGATAGCTTAGCGGCGCCTCCTGCGGTGCCACAGGGTGTTCAGCCTGCGCCTCAAGCACCCATACCGATTGAGTATGAATGAATCCTGCCCAGATTATCTCCTGCATCTGCTCAAACGGCGCCGCGGTTGCGGCCAGTTCGGCACGAATGATCACGGCTGCCACCTGAGCCCACAGGCCCTGCTCGGCGAAGTGACTGAACAACGCCAGTGAGGGTTGCAGTCCTGCTTTCAGCGCCTGAGAACCAGAAGACACGATAAGGCAACTGAGCTCGGGCCGCGCATCACAGTGGCTGAATGCTGCTTTCAATAACGCCTCACTTGGGGAAAAACCTGACGGCGCGAACAGTAAAAAGGCGTTGCCGTTGGCTTCATTGTTGATAAATGACGAAACGTGCACGGGCGTTAAGGTGAACCGATCCGCCGCTGGCTGTAACGCATAACACTGTAAAGAGGGGGCGGAGGAGCGGACGTCGCTAGCAAAGCTGCGCTCAGGTTTTTCTCCTGAACCAAGATCAGTATGAATTTGCATAGGTTATTCCTGATGTATAAAAGTCGCGGATTAAAAAAATACCCGACTAAGTAAATTGCTGCGTTTCTATTTTCTATCTCAGCATATATCAACGGAATATAAACAAAAACCAACGATGATGGATGCAAGTATTGTCTTAGAAAATGTTTAACATTTATTGGTAAGAATAATTTTAGCGAGGAATTTTAATCACCGCGCTGGGTTTGCCACAAACAGCCGCTGACAGGAAAGTGTTCGCTATTTTTAACAATTACAGATTTTTCGTGACAAATAAGCCCGCGCATTTCAGCTTATTCCTACTTCCCCTTTTTAAATTCTTTTCACTTTATTCTCGCGCACGCGGAATGTGTAAAAAAGTGTGCCGCCGAATCACCCATAATGCTTTAAAAAGACTACAGATGTGGTGCCCCTCTCGCGCCCCAAAACATGTTTGATCACATCTTGTCAGAATCGTGTCATTAATCATTTTATTTAAACATTCCCCTTAAGCGCCTGGCGCGCACTTTTTCTTGTGCCGCGCGCGCCGCTGATATCGCCCTAATCGGCCGGCTTATGCCGGTTTTTGGCTTTGGAATGCCGGAAAAATCATTTAAGCCCGTCCCCGGGCTCTGCCAGTATGAAGCCATCCGTTCTCAATAAAAGATAATCAATAACTTTCAGTTATAAGGAGTATGCATGCGGGTTATTACGTTAGCGGGCAGTCCCCGCTTTCCGTCGCGCTCTACGGCGCTGCTCAGCCTCTGCCAGCAGGCGCTGGAAGCGCGCGGCATTGAAGTCATTCCGTGGAACATTCACAACTTCCAGCCCGAAGACTTGATTTCAGCCCGCATGGATTCGGCAGCGCTGGCTGCACTGAAAGCCGACTTGATGCGCGCAGATGGCTTGATTGTGGCCACGCCGATTTACAAGGCGTCCTTTTCGGGCGCGCTGAAGACGCTGCTGGATCTCCTGCCTGAGCGAGCACTGGCGCACAAAGTGGTGCTGCCGCTCGCCAGCGGTGGCAGCGCGGCGCATATGCTGGCGGTGGATTACGCCCTCAAGCCGGTGCTGAACGCGCTCAAAGCGCAGGAAGTGCTGCACGGCGTATTCGCCACGGACGAACAGATTACACAGTATGACCGTCAGCCCGTGCTGGCCCCGGCGTTAACGGAACGCCTGAATGACGCGCTGGAGACCTTTTTCCATGCGCTGCAGCGTCGCCACGCCCCTTTAGCCCACGCTGTATAAAGGAAAAAATCATGAAAGGAACAGTAAAGAATGCCCTGCTCGCTGCATTCGCCACCGTGGCCATGCTTGCGGCCCTTAGCGTAAGCGCCCGCGCCGAGGAGGCCCCCGCACAGCTGCGCATCGGCTATCAAAAAGGGTCGGTCAGCATGGTGCTGGCTAAATCACACCGGATGCTGGAGCAGCGCTTCCCTCATACCACAATTAAGTGGGTGGAGTTTCCCGCTGGGCCGCAGATGCTTGAAGCGCTCAATGTCGACAGCATTGATTTAGGCAGCACCGGCGATCTTCCGCCGCTGTTTGCCCAAGCCGCAGGTGCCGATCTGCTGTATGTCGGCGCGGAACCGCCCAAGCCCAAAGCGGAAGTCATTCTGGTGCCGAAAGCCAGCCCGGTGCACAGCGTCGCTGACCTTAAAGGCCGCAAAGTGGCGTTTCAAAAAGGCTCCAGCTCACACAATCTCCTGCTGCGCGCCCTGTCGCAGGCCGGTCTGAGCCTGAAAGATATCCAGCCAGTTTACCTGACCCCCGCTGACGCCCGCGCGGCCTTTCAGCAAGGCAATGTCGACGCGTGGGCGATTTGGGACCCTTACTACTCTGCTGCGCTCCAGCAGGGCAACGTGCGGGTGCTGCAGGACGGCAGCACCCTGAATTTAACCGGATCGTTCTATCTCGCCACGCGCAAGTACGCGGAAGCGAACGGCGCATTTGTCCAGCAGGTGCTCGACACCTTTACCGAGGCTGACGCACTGACGCGTAGCCAACGCGATCAGAGTATCGACCTGCTCGCACAGGCGATGGGCCTGCCCAAACCGGTGCTGGCCAGCTATCTCGACCACCGTCCGCCGACCACCATTACGCCGGTGAGCGCGCAGACGGCCCAGGCGCAGCAGCACACCGCCGATCTCTTTTATGCCAACCATTTGATCCCGGTGAAATTGACCATCGCCGATCGTATCTGGCATCCCCACTCTACCCAGCAGCACTAAGGAACACACCCATGAGCGTATCCGTATTCTGGTTTCTCCCTACGCACGGCGACGGACACTATCTTGGCACCGCCGACGGTGCACGTCCGGTTGACCACGCCTACTTGCAGCAGATTGCTCAGGCCGCCGATCGACTGGGCTTCGGCGGCGTATTGATCCCCACCGGCCGCTCTTGCGAAGACGCCTGGCTGGTGGCGGCCTCGCTGATCCCCGTCACCCAGCGCCTGCGCTTTTTGGTGGCGCTGCGTCCGGGGGTGATCTCACCGACGCAGGCCGCGCGTCAAGCGGCGACGCTGGATCGCCTGTCTAACGGTCGTGCGCTCTTCAACCTCGTGACCGGCGGCGATCCGGAAGAGCTGGCCGGTGACGGCGTGTTTCTCGATCACCGCGAGCGCTATGCGGAATCGGCCGAGTTCACCCGCGTCTGGCGGCGCGTCTCTGAAGGTGAAACCGTGGATTACGACGGCAAGTACGTCAAAGTCCGCGGCGCTCGCCTGATGTTCAGATCGGTGCAGACGCCGCGCCCACCTTTGTGGTTTGGCGGTTCGTCGGATGTTGCGCAGGACCTGGCCGCAGAACAGGTCGATGTCTATCTCACCTGGGGCGAACCCCCGGCGCTGGTGAAAGAGAAAATTGAGCAAGTGCGCGCGAAAGCCGCCGCACAGGGGCGCAGCGTGCGCTTCGGCATCCGTCTGCATGTGATTGTGCGCGAAACCAACGAAGAAGCCTGGCAGGCGGCGGATCGTCTTATCGCCCATCTCGACGATGCCACCATCGCCAAAGCGCAGGCCGCATTTGCCCGCACCGACTCGGTAGGACAGCAGCGCATGGCCGCGCTGCACGGCGGTCGGCGCGACAAGCTGGAAATTAGCCCCAATCTGTGGGCGGGCGTGGGCCTGGTGCGCGGCGGGGCCGGCACGGCGCTGGTGGGCGATGGTCCGACCGTTGCCGCACGCATGCAGGAGTACAGCGACTTAGGGATTGAGACATTTATTCTCTCAGGCTATCCGCATCTGGAAGAGGCCTACCGCGTGGGTGAACTGCTGTTCCCTCACCTTGACCTCGCCATTCCTGACGTCCCCAAACCTCGGGTTGTACAGGCGCACGGGGAAGCGGTCGCCAACGATTTCACCCCGCAGAAAGTGTCGCAAAGCTGAGGAGTACATCATGGCAAAGCTGCATAAAGCAGGGCTTAACGCCCTGCTGCCCTGGCTGCTGCCCGTCGGGCTCGTGGCACTCTGGCAGGTGGCCTCGCAGACAGGATGGCTGTCCACCCGCATTCTGCCGGCGCCCGAAAGCGTCGTGGTGACATTCTGGCACCTGACCGTGAGCGGCGAGCTGTGGCAAAACCTGGTGATCAGCAGCTGGCGTGCCGCCGTGGGATTTGTCATCGGCGGATCGATCGGTTTCCTGCTCGGGCTGATCACCGGCACGTCGCGCGTGGGTGAACGCCTGCTGGATACGTCGGTTCAGATGCTGCGTAACGTGCCGCATCTGGCGCTGATCCCGCTGGTGATCCTGTGGTTTGGTATTGATGAGTCGGCGAAGATTTTCCTGGTGGCGCTGGGCACCTTGTTTCCCATCTATCTGAACACGTATCACGGCATGCGCAATGTGGATCGCGGGCTGGTGGAGATGGCGCGCAGCTACGGCTTGTCGGGCTGGCGCCTGTTTGTTGAGGTGATGCTGCCCGGTGCGCTGCCGTCGATTATGGTCGGCGTGCGCTTTGCGCTGGGCCTGATGTGGCTCACGCTGATCGTCGCCGAGACCATCTCCGCCAACGCCGGTATTGGCTATCTGGCGATGAACGCGCGCGAGTTTTTGCAAACTGACGTGGTGGTGGTGGCCATCATTCTTTACGCCCTGCTGGGTAAATTGGCCGATGTGGCCGCGCACGGGCTGGAGCGCGTGTGGTTACGCTGGCATCCGGCTTATCAGCCCAAGGAGCACGCATGAGTGATCTTACTACGCCCGCGCGTCTGAACAGCGGGACGCCCGTCGGCGTTAACGGCGTGAGCAAACGCTACGGCAATCGCACCATTCTTGATCGGCTCGACCTGCACATTCCCGCCGGGCAATTTGTCGCCGTGGTGGGCCGCAGCGGCTGCGGCAAAAGCACGCTGCTGCGCCTGCTGGCCGGACTGGAGTCCACCAGCGAGGGCGAGCTGCTGGCCGGTAACGCGCCGCTGGCACAGGCGCGCGACGACACGCGACTGATGTTTCAGGACGCACGCCTGCTGCCGTGGAAACGGGTGATTGATAACGTGGGGCTGGGCTTAAAAGGCCGGACATGGCGGGCTGCCGCACAGCAGGCGCTTGAGACGGTCGGGCTGGCCGATCGCGCGTTGGACTGGCCCGCGGCGCTCTCGGGTGGACAAAAACAGCGCGTAGCCCTGGCGCGCGCGCTGATTCACCGCCCGGGACTGCTGCTGCTGGACGAACCGCTGGGTGCGCTGGATGCGCTGACCCGTATTGAGATGCAGACGTTGATCGCGTCGGTATGGCAGCAGCACCATTTCACGGTACTGCTGGTGACACACGACGTGAGCGAAGCCGTGATGATGGCCGATCGCGTACTGCTGATTGAAGAGGGCAAAATTGGTCTGGACCTGGCGGTGGATCTGCCGCGTCCACGGCGCCGCGGCTCAGCGCGGCTGGCAGAGCTTGAGGCGGAAGTACTGGATCGGGTGATGAAACGCCCTCCCCCGATCTCTGCGTTGAAATACGCCCGCGAGCGCTGAAGTACGCTCGCGAGCACTGCAGTACGCCCGCGAGCGCGGATGTACACTCGCGGGCGTTGAAATATGTCTGCGAACACTGCAATACGCCCGCGAGCGCGGATGTATGGGCGTTAAAAAGGGCCGTCAGCGATCGCTGACGGCCCTTTTACGCTGAGGCGTTAAGCACTCAACGCTTTGCTGATTTTCTCGTACAGGTCGCCAGAGAGCTTATCCAGGCCTTTCAGCGTTTCCAGCGCGCTGCGCATCATGATTTGGCGCTGATCGTCGTAGCGTTTCAACCGAATCAGCGGTTCAATCATGCGCGCCGCCACCTGCGGGTTACGCGTGTTCAGATCCGTGAGCATCTCAACCAGGAACTGATAGCCACTGCCGTCTTTGGCATGAAACGCCGCCGGGTTGCCGTTGGCAAACGCGCCAATGAGGGCTCGGATGCGGTTCGGGTTGCCCATGGTGAATGAGCGGTGTTTTAGCAATGCGCGCACGGTTTGCAGCACGTCGGCCGCCGGGCTGGTGGCTTGCAGCATAAACCACTTGTCCATAACCAGGCCGTCCTGATGCCAGCGCTCATCGTACGCGGCGAGCAGCGCATCGCGGCACGGTAGCTGCGCCGCGACGGCGGCAGAGAGCGCCGCCAGCGCATCGGTCATGTTATTGGCATGGTGATACTGCGTCTGCACCAGCTTGTCCGCCTGCGCAGCATCGCCAAACGCGAGATAGCCCAAACAGACATTTTTCAGGCTGCGTTTGCCAATTTCGGCGTGCGTGACGTGATACTCGTCGCTCTGGTTGGCCAGATACAGCGCGTAGAATTCGTCGTTCAACTCCTGTGCCAGCGTGCGCACCAGCGCGGAACGCACCGCGGCGATGGCCAGCGGATCGATCACGTTAAACAGTTCCGCAATCTCATTTTCCGACGGCAGCGTCAGGATCAGCGCCATCAACGCGGGATCGCCCTGCTCGTCCAGCAGTACCGCGCGGAAGGCGTCAGCAACGTGCAGCGGCAGCGAGAGCGGCTGGCCCTGCTGATGACGCGCCACGTTAAGACGGATATAGGTCGCCAGCAGACTTTGCGCCGCATCCCAGCGGGAAAAATCATTACGCGCATGCCGCATCAGGAAGGTGAGCTGCGCATCGCTCCATTTGTAGTCAAGCTTGACCGGCGCGGAGAATTCACGCAGCAGCGACGGCACAGGCTGGAAATAGACATTGTCAAACACGAAGGTCTGCATCGCTTCCGTCACGTTAAGCACATGATGCACCGGCTGGCCGTTGTGCTGCAGCGGGATAACCTTGCCTTCGTTGTCGTAAAGCTCGATGTCCAGCGGAATGTGCAGCGGCAGCTTCTCTTTTTGATCGGCTGTAGGCGGCGTCTGCTGTGACACATGCAGCGTGTACTGCTCCAGCTCCGGATTGTAGTCGTCACGCACCGAGAGCACCGGCGTGCCGGACTGGCTATACCAGCGACGGAACTGCGTGAGATCCACCGATGACGCGTCTTCCATGGCCTGCACAAAGTCATCACAGGTCGCGGCGCTGCCGTCGTGACGCTCGAAATAGAGCGCCATACCTTTCTGGAACGCCTCTTCACCCAGCAGCGTGTGCATCATGCGGATCACTTCCGATCCTTTCTCATACACCGTCAAGGTATAAAAGTTGTTCATTTCAATCACCTGATCGGGACGGATCGGGTGCGCCATCGGGCTGGCGTCCTCGGCGAACTGTGCGCCGCGCATCACGCGTACGTTGTCGATACGGTTTACCGCGCGTGAGCCGAGGTCAGAGCTAAACTCCTGGTCGCGAAAAACGGTTAAGCCTTCTTTCAGGCTGAGCTGGAACCAGTCACGGCAAGTCACGCGGTTGCCGGTCCAGTTATGGAAATATTCGTGACCAATCACCGCCTCAATGCCGAGGTAGTCTTTGTCTGTGGCGGTTTCTGCCTTCGCCAGCACGTATTTCGAGTTGAAGACGTTAAGGCCTTTGTTCTCCATCGCGCCCATGTTGAAGAAGTCCACCGCGACAATCATAAAGATGTCGAGATCGTATTCGAGGTTAAAACGCTCCTCATCCCACTTCATACTGGCTTTCAGCGAGGTCATCGCCCAGTCCGCGCGGTCCAGATTGCCGCGATCGACGAAGATTTCCAGCGCCACATTGCGACCAGAACGGGTAGTGAAACTGTCGCGCAGCACATCGAAATCCCCCGCCACCAGAGCAAAGAGGTAGCAAGGTTTGGGGAACGGGTCCTGCCATTTTACCCAGTGGCGCCCGTCTTCATGGCGACCGCTCTCCAGCTTGTTACCGTTAGAGAGCAGGTAAGGGTATTTTGCCGCATCGGCGATCAGCGTGGTGGTGAAGCGCGCCAGCACGTCCGGGCGATCGAGATACCAGGTAATGTGGCGAAACCCTTCCGCTTCACACTGCGTGCACAGCGCGTCGCCAGATTGATAAAGCCCTTCCAGCGCGGTGTTTTTATCGGGATGGATGCTGTTGACAATGGTCAGCGTGAAGCTTTCAGGCAGCTCAGCGATCACCAGCGCCCCCGCCTCTTCGCGGTAGTGCGCCCAAGGCTGTCCATTCACGGCCAGCGAATGCAGGGTTAAATCTTCACCGTCAAGGCGCAATTCGGCGCCTGCGGCGCCCAGGCGCTTTACCTCGCTCACGGCCGTTACGCGCGTCATCGCCGCATCCAGTTCAAAAGTCAGGTCGATATCGGTGATGGTGAAATCCGGCGCCCGATAGTCGTGGCGATATTTAATTTGCGGCTGCTGCGTCATATTTCTACTCACCTAGTTAAAATGTTGAACCGTAAAAGTTTAAGCGTGTTCTGCCTGCGTGGCTATGCCCAATGCGCGTTCGGATTCTCGCGCTACAATAAATTAACAATGGCACAAATGTCCCTCGACCAGCCAGCCGCAATTGTGGTGTGATCGCGAACATTACTGTTTTATACTCCTGCGTCTTTATGACTTTTAAACACCGGGCCCTGCTCCGCGGAAGAGGATGCTGAAACGCACCATGACTGGACACGCTTCCCCGATTTTGACCACGCTGCTTGATACCGATGCTTATAAGCTTCACATGCAGCAAGCCGTATTTCATCGTTATTACGATGTCCCGGTGACGGCAGAGTTTCGCTGCCGCAGCGATGAACGCCTTGGCCAGTATGCCGAGGAGATTCGCCGGCAA
Organism: uncultured Pantoea sp.; assembly: GCA_913778495.1. Lineage (GTDB taxonomy): Bacteria > Pseudomonadota > Gammaproteobacteria > Enterobacterales > Enterobacteriaceae > Pantoea. Next base: position 79,825 of record CAJYVD010000022.1, on the reverse strand, counting down.
ATTGACAGCATGCAAGCGCTTGCTCTCACCGACGACGAGTATCACTACCTGCGTGGACTCCCCTTCTTCCAACAAGACTATCTCGACTGGCTGCGTCAGTTCCGCTTTAATCCTGCTCAGGTGCGCGTGCGCGACGAGCAGGGCGAACTTGCCCTGCAAATCAGCGGGCCGTGGCGTGAAGTCATTTTGTGGGAAGTGCCGCTGCTGGCGCTGATCAGCGAAGTGGTGCACCGTCATCGCACGCCGGACATGGGCGTTGAGCAGGCGGTTGCGCATCTGCACAGCAAGTTACGCGCGTTCCGTGAGCAGGCCGATGCCTTCGACATGTCACGTTTTCAGCTGATGGATTTTGGTACGCGGCGCCGCTATTCGCAGGCGGTGCAAAATGCGATTGTCTCTACGTTGAAAGCCGATTTCCCGTGGCTGCTGGGCACCAGCAACTATGATGTCGCGCGGCGCCTGCAGCTCAATCCGGTGGGGACCCAAGCCCACGAGTGGTTCCAGGCGCATCAGCAAATTAGTCCGGTGCTGGCGAACAGTCAGCGTGCGGCGCTGCAGTCCTGGCTGGATGAGTACGACGATCAGCTGGGCATTGCCCTGACCGACTGCATTACCATGGACGCGTTTCTGCGCGATTTTGGTCCCGGTTTCGCCCATCGCTACAAAGGCCTGCGCCACGACTCCGGCGATCCGGTGGAATGGGGTGAAAAAGCCATCGCCCATTATCAGCGGCTTAATATCGACCCCAAAAGTAAAACGCTGGTGTTCTCAGATAACCTCAACCTCGACAAAGCGCTGGCACTTTATCGCCACTTTGGTCAGCGCGCCAATGTGGTGTTTGGCATTGGCACGCGTCTGACCTGCGATATTCCGGGCGTGACGCCGCTTAATATCGTGATCAAACTGGTGAGCTGCAACGGTAAACCGGTGGCCAAACTTTCTGACAGTCCGGGCAAAACCATCTGTCAGGATAAAGCCTTTGTACGCGCGTTGCGCAAGGCGTTCGATCTCCCGCTGGTTAAGCGCGCCAGCTAATGGCCCTTGCAGGGTGTGCGCACCCTGCCCCCTACGATAAATATCCCCCTGCTGCGGCAAAATTGCTTGTTTCCTGTGGTCTCGCAAGTAACATAGCAACACCCTGAAAAGGGGGGTTTTACGTGTTCCGGGTGACACAGCAGGCTCTGCGGCAGCGCGCCCGAGCCTGACAAAATCCCCACCCTTCATTCATCAATATAGAGAGATTTTTATGAGCGTAGTGCCTGTAGCGGATGTACTGCACGGCCGAGTCGCGGTTGACAGCGAAGTCACCGTGCGTGGTTGGGTGCGTACCCGAAGAGATTCCAAAGCCGGTCTTTCCTTTATCGCCGTTTATGACGGTTCCTGCTTTAATCCCGTTCAGGCCGTCGTCAATAATTCTCTGAATAATTATCAGGATGAAGTGCTGCGCCTGACCACCGGCTGTTCGGTGGTGATTACCGGTAAAGTGGTGGAGTCGCCCGGTGAAGGCCAGGCGTTTGAGCTGCAGGCCTCCCGCGTAGAGGTCACGGGCTGGGTTGACGATCCTGATACCTATCCTATGGCGGCTAAGCGCCACAGCATCGAATATCTGCGTGAAGTTGCCCACCTGCGCGCGCGCACCAACATTGTGGGTGCGGTTACCCGCGTTCGCCACACGCTGGCGCAGGCGCTGCATCGCTTCTTCCATGAGAACGGCTACTTCTGGGTATCAACGCCGCTGATCACCGCGTCAGATACCGAAGGCGCAGGCGAGATGTTCCGCGTGTCGACCCTTGACCTGGAAAACCTGCCGCGCGACCCGCAGGGCAAAGTCGATTTTGATAAAGACTTCTTTGGCAAAGAAGCGTTCCTGACGGTATCCGGCCAGCTGAACGCCGAGACCTACGCCTGCGCACTGTCAAAAGTGTATACCTTTGGTCCGACCTTCCGTGCGGAAAACTCCAACACCAGCCGCCACCTGGCAGAATTCTGGATGCTGGAACCGGAAGTGGCCTTCGCGACGCTGGACGATGCCGCGGCCTTGGCGGAGTCGATGCTGAAATATGTGTTTAATGCGGTACTGACCGAACGTGCCGATGACATGGCGTTCTTCGCTGAGCGCGTAGACAAAGACGCGATCGCGCGTCTGGAGCGGTTTGTAACCACCGACTTTGCGCAGGTGGATTACACCGACGCCGTGGACATTCTGCTGAAAAGCGGCCAGACGTTTGAAAACCCGGTTGCCTGGGGCGTGGATCTCTCCTCGGAGCATGAGCGTTACCTGGCAGAGAAGCACTTTAAAGCGCCGGTCGTGGTGAAAAACTATCCGAAAGACATCAAAGCGTTCTATATGCGCATGAACGACGATGGCAAAACCGTGGCGGCGATGGACGTACTGGCGCCGGGTATCGGTGAAATCATCGGCGGTTCGCAGCGTGAAGAGCGCCTGGATGTGCTGGACGCACGTCTGGCTGAAATGGGCCTGAATAAAGAAGATTATTGGTGGTACCGCGATCTGCGTCGCTACGGCACCGTGCCACATGCAGGTTTCGGTTTAGGTTTCGAACGCTTGATCGCTTATGTCACCGGCGTACAAAATGTAAGAGACGTTATTCCTTTCCCACGCACACCGCGCAACGCGAACTTCTAATATTCGCGATTAAATATAAGAATTTCATATATATAACGAGGTCGGCACTGCCGGCCTTTTTTTATTTTTGTAAATTTTGAGATGTCTCACAAAGTTCCCGAAAAATTACATTTTGTAATACAAAATTGCTTTTTGATACGTATTTACGAGATTTGAATCATTTTCGGGCTAGAATTAGCAATCACGGGATGGAAAGATGCGTGCAGACACAGGAGACATCAAACTTCTTTCAAGGTTCCCGTAAAGGTTTCTTGACGGCAGTGGCAGATGTCCAAATAACTCCAATGAGGGTAATAAATAATGATGAAGCGCAACATTCTTGCAGTGGTTATTCCTGCTCTGTTAGCTGCCGGCGCAGCAAATGCAGCAGAAATCTATAACAAAGACGGCAACAAGCTGGATCTGTACGGTAAAGCAGTTGGTCTGCACTACTTCTCTGACGATGCTGGCAACGACGGTGACCAGTCTTATGTTCGCTTCGGCTTCAAGGGTGAAACCCAGATCAACAGCCAGATGACCGGCTACGGTCAGTGGGAATACAACCTGCAGGCAAACAACTCTGAAGGCTCTGACGCACAAAACGGTAACAAAACCCGTCTGGGCTTTGCTGGTCTGAAATTCGGCGATGCCGGTTCTATCGACTACGGCCGTAACTACGGTGTGGTATACGACGCAATCGGTTGGACTGACGTTCTGCCAGAATTCGGTGGCGACTCTGGTTACTCAGATAACTTCATGAACGGTCGTAGCACCGGTCTGCTGACCTACCGCAACACCAACTTCTTTGGTCTGGTTGACGGCTGGAACTTCGCCCTGCAGTACCAGGGTAAAAACGACCGTGCTGATACCCGCCGTGCGAACGGTGACGGTTACGGCGTCTCAACTTCTTACACCTCACCAATCGGTGTTGGCGTAGCAGCAGCGTATAGCAGCAGCGATCGTACTAACCTGCAGTCTCAGGGTAGCGTGCTGAACAGCGATGGCGATGTTGTCGCCACCGGTATTGGTGCGGGCAAACGTGCTGAGAACTGGGCAACTGCTCTGAAATATGACGCGAACAACGTCTACCTGGCAGCTATGTACGGTGAAACCCGTAACTCAACGCCAATCTCTGGCAATGTTGATCTGACAGGTACCGGTACGACTACTTCTGTAACCGGCTTCGCTAACAAAGCACAGAACATTGAACTGGTTGCACAGTACCAGTTCGACTTCGGTCTGCGTCCATCCATCGCTTATGTCCAGTCTAAAGGCAAGGACATCGAAGGTATCGGCGATGCTGACCTGGTTAAATACATTGAAGTGGGCGCAACCTACTACTTCAACAAAAACATGGCCACCTACGTTGATTACAAAATCAACCAGCTGGACGACAACAACCCACTGGGCATCGCGACCGACGACGTCGTCGCTCTGGGTCTGGTATACCAGTTCTAATCACCCGATTAGCAACCTTGCATACCGTCAAACGGAGCCTTCGGGCTCCGTTTTGTTTTTCAGTGATCGCCTTCTCAATTAGCGCTGCTTATTTATCCGCGCAGGCTATTTCTTTTTTATGCCAGCGGTTGGCAAGCGTATCGTCTGACGTTACCCTGATAGCTCATTTTGCTAAAGTTCACCTACACGGAACTGACTCATGTTTGAATCTATCTCTGCCGCACCCGCCGACCCTATTTTGGGACTGGCTGACCTGTTTCGCGCCGACGACCGCCCAAATAAAATCAATCTTGGTATCGGTGTATATAAAGACGAAACCGGTAAAACGCCGGTTCTCACCAGTGTGAAAAAAGCTGAGCAGTATCTGCTGGAAAATGAAACCACCAAAAATTATTTGAGCATTGATGGCCTGGCTGATTTCGCCCGCTGCACGCAAGCGCTGCTGTTCGGTAACCAGAGCCCATTGATCTCCGCGGGCCGCGCCTGCACGGCGCAAACGCCGGGCGGTACCGGCGCGCTACGCGTCGCGGCGGATTTCCTCGCTAACCAAACCACCGTGAAGCGCGTTTGGGTCAGCAATCCAAGCTGGCCGAATCATAAAAACGTGTTTAACGCGGCGGGTCTGGAGGTGTGCGACTACGCCTATTACGACGCCGCCAGCCACAGCCTGGATTTCGACGGCATGATCGCTTCGCTGCAGGACGCGCAGGCAGGTGACGTAGTGCTGTTCCACGGCTGCTGCCATAACCCTACCGGCATCGATCCTACCGCTGAGCAGTGGCAGCAGTTAGCCAAACTGTCTCAGGAAAAAGGCTGGCTGCCGCTGTTTGATTTTGCCTATCAGGGCTTCGCACGTGGTCTGGATGAAGATGCAGAAGGGCTGCGTATTTTTGCCGCCTCGCATCAGGAACTGCTGGTTGCCAGCTCCTACTCGAAAAATTTCGGGCTCTACAATGAGCGCGTGGGCGCGCTGACCCTGGTTGCAGCTAACAGCAACGTGGCGAAAACCGCGTTCAGCCAAGTGAAATACAGCATTCGCGCGAACTACTCTAACCCACCGTCACACGGTGCGGCAGTGGTGGCGACCATTCTGGGCAACGACGCGCTGCGTACCATCTGGGTGCAGGAGCTGACCGATATGCGCCAGCGTATTCACCGCATGCGCCAGCTGTTTGTGAATACCCTCGCCGAGAAAGGTGCCAACCGCGACTTCAGCTTTATCATCAAGCAGAACGGCATGTTCTCGTTCAGCGGCCTGACCAAAGATCAGGTGGTTCGCCTGCGCGAAGAGTTTGGCGTGTATGCTGTGAACTCCGGCCGCGTTAACGTCGCTGGCATGACGCCGGATAACATGTCCGCGCTGTGCGAGGCGATTGTCGCGGTGCTGTAACGCCACACTTTTGCGTCACAGTCACAAAGGGCGGCTTTGAAGCCGCCCTTTTCTTTGACATCAGCGCCGCGAAAACTTATTGCAGGAAAGGATTGTGCAGACGTTCGTGGCCGAGCGTAGAGATGCCGCCGTGACCAGGCACAAAGGTCACATCGTCGCCGAGCGGCAACAGTTTTGTATGGATTGCCGCGATCAAATCGCTGTGGCTACCCTGCGGAAAATCGGTGCGTCCTACCCCGCCATTGAAAATCACATCGCCAGAAATCAACAGTCGACCCGCACGGTCAAAAAACACAATATGCCCAGGCGTATGGCCGGGACACAGCAGTACCTCTAGCGTGACCGCCCCCACCTGCACGGTGTCCCCTTCTTCCAGCCAGCGGTGCGGCGTCAACGGCGCGCACTCAGGTAAGCCAAACATGCGGCTTTGGGTGGGCAGGTTTTCCAACCAGAAGGCATCGTGCTTATGCGGACCGACAACAGGCACCTGATAGTGCGCCGCCAGCTCGGCCGCGGCGCCCACGTGATCGAGATGTCCGTGCGTCAGTAGGATCTGTGCAGGTATCAGGCCACGCTCGGCCAATACGGCGATAATGGTTTCCGCATCGCCGCCCGGATCGACCAGCGCCGCCTGCTGCGTTTCCTCATCCCAAATCACTGAACAGTTTTGGGCAAAAGCGGTAACCGGAATAATGTGGTAATTCATAGCGCTCCATGACCGACACACGCAGCGCTGCCGGTATCAGGACCAGTGCCTTACAGGCCCAGTATCTATGTGTACGAAGTTGCTGCGCGGGTAATATCCTACACCACCTGCGCGCAGAGATAACGCCGCTTTGCGAACATTGCTCAATGCGATCCCCTCGATATGGAAATCCATCGCCTGACCCTTGGTGTGATAGCTGTGCTTTGCCACGCCCGGCCCCGACTCGCGCAGCATATTGTTGGTTGCCACCGTGCGGTAGCCTGATATCAGCTGCACCGGTTTACGCGTATCCAGCAGCGCCTGCAGGCGGTAGAGCTGATCGAACAAGTGGGGATCGATATGGCGAACCTGATTGGCTCGATAGTCGCGGAAAAAGTGATTCAGGCGAGCGAGCTCGTCTTTGTCGTAGCGCTTACCGTTGAAAAACTCCGTTTTTAGCTTCTCGCCTGTGTGCATGTTGCTCAGGGTTAATACGCGAGGACGAGAGGTTGAAAGCGAAGCCAGCGCGGAACCTGGAAGGAGCGACAGACCCGCCGCGGCGCCTCCAAGCAGGAGTAAACGGCGACGTTGGGAATCAAAATTAGCCATGTTGCGGGGTTACCTAGTTTAAAGCGACAAAATATGTGCAAAAAGTACACAAGGGCGAACAGTACCCGCAGCAAGATTCACAGTCAACCCGCAAAAAAGCGCATAGCAGTGTGCCGACGCAAAAGCCCCGTTTCGCGTCGGCACGTGCCGTTTTTTACTGTTGGAAGGAGCGTCATTAAATCAACAACTAAAGCAGCAGCTGTCCCGCTTTCACCAGCGCCTGGCTACCTGAACGCGCCGGATTATCGTAATTGTAAATATCTGTACGATACTGCGGCTGCCCGTCATCCGCGACCCACGCGGTTAAATAGTACAAATTCACCGGGATGCGATGGCGAATGGGCACATAGCGCGTATCACCCTGTTTGAGGGTGTCCGAGATGCGGCTGTCATTCCAGCCGACATCCTGCAGCAGCAGATCGGCCAGCTCTGAGGCTTTATTCACCCGCACGCAGCCGGAACTGAGCGCGCGGATATCACGCTGAAACAGCGCATGGTTAGGCGTGTCGTGCAAATAAATGGCATCCGAACTCGGCATGTTGAATTTATACCGGCCAAGCGAGTTGGTGGCACCTGGCGCCTGACGAATGCGATAGGGAAAATTCGCCGCAGAGACCATTTGCCAGTCAATCATCGACGGATCAATCACTTCTGCATCCGCATTCCAGCCCGACAGCAGCGTGTAACCGTGCTTATAGAGATACATCGGGTCCTGCTTCACTTTCGGCACAATGTCCTGACGCACCAATGTAGTGGGTACATTCCACGGCGGGTTCAGCACCACATTGTTTAACGCACTGCGCATCAGCGGCGTTTTACGATCCGGCCGACCAACGATCACACGCGAAGAGAGAATGGTGGCGCCATTGTTGTAGTAGGTCAGCGAATAGTTGGGAATATTGACCATGATGCCATTGTGCATATCGTCCGGCAGCAGGCGCAGACGCTGAATGTTCAGCGCCAGCAGCGAAGCACGCCGCTGCGGCGAGACATTTAGCCATTCGCGGGTGCGCGGGCCAATAGCCCCATCGTCAGCGAGCCCTTGCCAGTGCTGAAAGCGTTTGACGCCTTCCACCAGCGTGGCGTCGAACACATTGTCGCCGGTGGGATTTTCCGTGCCTGCGACATTGCCTACCGGCTGCGGCACCGGTGCAGCCAGCTCGTTAACGTTGGTTGCCGAGGGGCTGACCGCCACCGGCGGTTGCGGCTGGCTGGCGGGTTGCGTCTCTGGCGTCGGCGCAGGCGTCTGCCCGGCGGTTAACATGCCGGTGCGCTGTAAAATTTCACGTAGCGCGGGCACATCGCTGCTCACCTGACCGGGACGCAGCGTGGCGCTGTCGCGCAGCTGCGGCCAGGGACGGTTATCCGCCAGCAGCGTTTTTAACGCGCGGTGCATCGGTACGTACTGCGGATGTTGAGGCACAAGCGACAGCACGAATGCGCGGCTCGCCCCATTGTTTACGGCATGCTGCCACTGATTGACCACGGACAGCGGCGGCATCGTCAGCTTGTAAGGCACATTGCTGTAGAGCCAGGTTTCACCCTGCGTAGGCACGTTGGCCACAAACTGCAGATAGCCCAGCATGGCATCACTCAAGGTGATATCTCGCGCCAGACCTTGAATGGCCGGATTGGTAAGCCGCTCGACCCAGCGCGTAAACTGCGGCTGCACGCCGGACAGCGCCACCTCGGCCAGCTGCTGCTGAAAGGCCTGCACGGCCTCGCGATCCTGCCAAAGGGGTGCCATATTCCGGGCGGCATAGATCCCGGCTAATCCCGGCAGATAAAACGGTTGATCGTTGGCGCTGAGCACCTTCTGAATCTGGTGTTGGCTGGCGGCGACGGAGAGGCTGCCTTGAGAGGTGCCCGACAGCGCCGCAATGATCGCAGCCTGACTCATGGTCATCGGGGACAACGCGAGTGCCAGCCCGAAGGCAACAGCGGCACGATTGAATTTCAGTTTATTGGTCAGCCACATCCCTGCCCCCTTCTCACTTAAGACACGGCGCCCTGTTTTCGCCATGTACTGCCTGTTGCTTATTAATGAGTATATGAATAAAAAACGGCATCTGCCCAACAAGGCAGATGCCGCTTACAGAGTAAACTTCGCGCTGCTTTTTAACCAGATTTAGCGCGAGGAATTTTCTGTTTCTAATCCTGACTCCGCCGGCGTTTCCCGCACGGGCGTGGGATCAGCAGAGAAGCCACGCAGCCCCACGACATGCACGTGCTCGGTGTTGTTAAACACCTTACGCACCAGCTTGTAAGTGGTGCCTTTTTCCGGACTGATATTCTCTGGCGCGGCGATTACCAGCTGCATCTCCAGACGCTCACACAGCTCAAACAGCGTGGCAATCGAGCGTGCATCAAGACGCGCGGCTTCATCCAGGAACAGCAGGCGACACGGAGAGATGTCTTTGCCGCGCAGGCGCCGCGACTCTTCTTCCCAGCTCTGCACCACCATCACCAGAATCGACATACCGGTACCGATCGCTTCACCGGTCGACAAGGCGCCGCTCTCGGCGCGCAGCCAGCCGTCGGAACCACGATTGACTTCCACTTCCATCTCCAGATAGTTGCGGTAGTCCAGCAGCTCCTCACCGATGGTTTGCGGCGTACGCTGCCCCATATCAATGTGCGGATTCAGGCGCTGATAAAGCTTGGCCAGCGCTTCCGAGAAGGTCAGGCGGTTGCTGGTAAACAGATCCTGATGCTGCTCATGTTCTTCTGACAGCGTATCCAGCAGCGTCGCATGCGCTTCACGCACGTTGACGTTAAGCCGCACGCTGCGTACCTGGCCAAAGCTCACCGCCTGCAGCCCTTGGTTAAGCTGACGAATACGGTTCTGCTCACGCTGAATGGTTTTGCGAATAATATTCGCCGCACTGCGCGAGCTGATCGCCAGCGTCTGCTCGCGCGCCGTCAACTCCTCGGTCAGACGATTGAGCTCAATCTCCATTTGCTCAATGGCTTCAACCGGATCGTCGGTGCGAATGATGTCCTGGCGAATGCGCTCGCGCAGATGCTGATAGACCGCAATAAAGAACTGAATTTTGCGCTCGGGTCGCTTGGGATCCTCAGACAAGCGCAGCACATCGCGCAGATGTTCATTGTCCGCCACCGCCAAACGCAGCGCACCCAGCGCTTTATCCGACATGGAGCGCAGCTCATCACCGCTCAGGTACGCCAGCTCGCGACGATGCAGCCGACGCTCCACGCCATTCTCTTTGACCAGGCGAAGCACGGTGCACCAGCCCGCTTTGGCATTCACCACCTGCTCGCGTATGACGTGGTAATCGCGCTCCAGCTTGCGCAGTTTCTTCTGCAACCCGTCCATTTCAGCTTCACAGAAGGTGATCTGCTTCTCCAACTGATTGCGGCGGGCGCGGTTATGGCTCAGCGCGGCGTGCAGCTCATCGCGCCGCGCACGGGCACGCGCTTCGGCGCTGGCATCGGCTTGCACGCCAATGTCCTGCATCTCCTGCTGCAGCTCTTTCAGCATGTCGCGTTTGGCATCGTAGGAACTTTTCAGCGAAGCCAGCACCTGGCTGTACTGCGTCAGCTGCGCCTGATGCGCACGCAGACGTTCACGCGCGCGACCGCGCTCGCCTTCTGCCTGTTCCAGACGCTGACGCAGCTGCTCATTGAGATCGCTGTTGCCGGTCAGCATGTCGGCCGAGCCTTCGTAGCTGAAGTGCGCGCGACGCTGCACCACTTCGGTCAGGGCAAAGGCGCGCTGACGGGCTTCGCGCTGCTGCTGCTGCGCCTGCTGGTAATCGTGTTGCAGCTGTTCATGCTGCTGCGGATCGCTCTGCAGCACGGCAATCAGCGGCTCCAGCTTGCTCAGTTTGCTGCCGTGCTGATGCAGGAAGCGCGCCGCGTCCTGGGCTTCTTCTACCCGCTCGCGGATTTCGTCACAGCGATCGGCGAGCGTGTCGTCCAGCAGCAAATTCACGCGTGGCAGCAGGCGATTGAGCTGCGCCACGCCTTCACGCGCCTGTTCAAACTGCGCGCGCTGCTGCTGGTTGTCGTTCTCGTGCTGTGCTAAGGCGCGTTCCAGCTCAGCGCGGCGACTATTAAGCTGCCGCATCTGCGCTTCGGGATCTTCATCAAACGCCACCGCCAGGTGACTGCCGATGAAGCGGCTGAACGACTGGTGTAAACGCTGCGTTTTCTGAACGTCAAACGACAAGGTGGCGTAGCGCTCGGCCAGACGATCGCGTTCGTTGCTCAGCAGCTCAAGCTGATTTTCCCGGGCCGCACGGCCAAACAGCGGCACTTTTGGGAAGCGCGAATAGCGCCACTGGCGATCCGCGACTTTCACCACCACCGCGTTGTCCAGCTCGTCTACGCTAAATACGCTGTCGTCGAAGGATTGCGGATCGCCCTCAACCAGGTAGAGGTCTTCCGGGCACTCTTCAAGGCCATCCAGCAAGTCGCGCACCCGCGACAAATCCGGCACCACGATCGCGTGGCGCGATGGACCATAGAGCGCCGAGAAATACGGCGCGTCATCCAGGGTGACGTCATCGTAAATTTCCGACAAAAGCACGCCGCCAAAGCGTTCCGCCAGCTGGGTTAAGCGGGCATCTTCCGCACCGCCTGGCTGGCTGAGACGTTCGATCTGCTGTTCCACGTCGCGCTTACGCGCCGCAATTTCATCACGCTCAACGGTGGTTTCACGCTCACGCTCCAGCAGCTGCTGCATAAATTCGGTGATGTGCTGGCTGCTGGTCAGGGACTGCCCGGTCTGCTCGCTGAGCTGGGTTAAAATCTCCTGTGCCGCCAGCCAGTGCGGCGCGCGGGCCGTCAGAGCGGCGATACGCTCGCGCAGCTGCTCCAGCTCCTGACGCATTAGCATCCGACGTTCGCCGGCGTCGGCAACGCTTTCGCCAAGCTGTTCAATTTGCGCTTCCAGCTCACGCTGTAACGCTTCCAGCGCATCCGCATCATACTGCTGCCCCTGGCGCTTGCAGAAATCCGCCAGCAACCGTTCGGCGTCGTGCTGCTCACGCAGACGCGTCTCAAGCTCATTAAGGCGCAGGCGCAGCGAAGAGAGCTGATCGGCGTGATGTCGCTGGTTAGCGGCGTCACGCAGCAGTTCGCGTCCCACCTGCCAGGCATCCTGGCGGCTCACCTCGCCAGCAATACTGGTCACCAGCGCCAGAGCCTGTTCAAACTGGCCGTGGGCGGCTTCTGCCACACTGAGTTTCTGTTCCAGACGCAGCAGGCGATCGGTCGCTTCTTCTTCGCGCGCCTGGAAAACTTCCTGCCATTCCGCCGCATTATCAATGGTTAAATCTGGCAGCTGGCATTGCGCCCGTGCTTTCTCCAGCGCCTGAAGCGCCTGCTGATATTGAATGGCGCGCGTTTGCTGTACATCCAGCGCCTGCTGGAAATCCGCCAGCTGGCTCTTGAGCTCGTCGACCTCAATTTCAGCCGCTTCGACGCGCGCTTCATTCTCTTCCTGCACTTCACGCGCTTCCGCAACGACCTCATTCTGCTCTTCGAGGCGGTACGTCAGCTCTTCCAGATCGGCGTCGTAACGGGTAATTTTCTCCTGCTGACGCATCGCGGTCTGCACCAGATTCAGGTGATCGCTCGCCGCCTGGTAATCGGTTTCCAGATCGCTCTCGGCACCGGTGTGCTCCGACAGTTCGCGCGCCATTTCAATATGGCGATACTGCTCTGAACTGAGCTGATTCCGCGCCGTAAACAGCTCGTTGCGCAGTTGCAGCGCGCCATCCAAATGAATGCGGCGCTCGTTCGCGTGGCGCATGTAGTCGGCGGAGACGTAGCTGGTGGCTTCGGAGATTAAGTGCTTGAAGAGATCGCGATCGGATTGCGTCACGCGAATCGCTTCCAGCGTCATGCGGTTTTCGCGCAGCGCGGCTTCCATATCCTGGAACGCTTTGCGCACGCCGCCGTTTTCAGGCAACAGGTAGTCACGCAGCGAACGCGTAATGGCGCTAGAAATCCCGCCATACAGCGAGGCTTCAATCAGGCGATAGAATTTGCTGCGATCGCCCGCCGTGCGCAGGCGACGCGGCACCACGCCCAGCTCAAACAGTACCGAATGGTAGTCGGTAACCGAGTTGTACTGGCGGAACTGCACGCCCTCCTGCGCCTCGACGCGCTCTTTCACCTCGGCCAGCGGCAGGACGCGCGCCTGACGACTGTTGAGGATTTCCGTCAGCATGTCCGTGGGCTGCGCATCGCTGGGCAAGCCGTGGATACTGAACGGCTTGATGTCCACCTTTTTGTCGCGTCCCGCCACCTGTTGCAGGCGCACGCCGACGATCACCCGCTGATGACGGGAGTTGATAACATCCAACACGGAATAGCAGACGCCGGCGCGCAGTTTGCCGTGCAAGCCTTTGTCGCGCGATCCTGAGGTCGCTCCCGCTTCCGTGGTATTGCGGAAGTGCAGCAGGGTGAGATCGGGGATCAGCGCCGTAACGAACGCCGCCATGGTGGTGGATTTACCCGCGCCGTTACCGCCCGAGAGCGTGGTGACTAACGCATCAAGATCAAAAGTGCGGGCAAAAAAGCCGTTCCAGTTGATCAGCGTAAGCGAGCGAAATTTGCCGCGTTCAATCATGCTTCTTCATCCTCCGCGTTATCGTTCGCGTCGCGTTCACTGTCCAGGTCGTTTTCCGAGTCCTCACTTTCCGCTGCCGCTGCTTTACTCTCCAGCGTCATGGCTTCACCATCGCGGATCAGACGGAGCTGCGCGTCACGCGGGTCATCGCCGCTGCGCACGTCGGCACCAAAGCGAAACACCGACTCGGTAATGCGAAACTTGCTGCTGTCATTGCCCATAAACCACACCATGCCCAGACGGCGCAGGCGGCTCAGCGAGGCGCGCATTTTTTCCTGCAGCTTGGCGCGATCGAGGTCCGATCCGGTCGAACGCTGGTTGACCAGCTTGAGCAATTTGCTTTCATCAGCCAGCGAGAGCAATTCGTCATACAGCTCTTGCTGGGTGAAGATGCCCTCGTTGGCCAGACGCTCTGGGCTGAGATAGAGATAGCAGAGAATTTTCCCCACCATCATATCCAGCTCGGAGAGCACCGAGCGCGGAATCAGCGTGGTTGAGCGTGGGCGCAGGTAGAAAAAGCCCTCAGGCGCGCGGATCAACTCCACGTTGTAGCGCGCGTAAAACTCCTCCAGATACTCCTGGTAGTCCATCAAGAAGGCGTGGTTATCCAGCTCTTCGATGCCAACGTGTCGCCCCGCACGCAGCTGACTATCCAGCGCCGGAAACAGCGGGTTTGCCAATGCCAGCGCCAGTTTGACGGGCATCACTTGTTCAATATTTGTCGATGACATGTGCCTGCACCTTGGCTCCGTAATCATTAATAGTCTGCCATTCTGCCGGTAAGCCGGCTAAGTCTGCTTCGGCTACGCCAAGCCGCACGGCCTGATCGATGACGATACGCGCCAGATCGAAATGGCGTGCCCGCGGATACTGCGATAAGTAATCACGCATTACCGACGCAAGGTGAAGCGGCTTTTGCTCCCGCTTGTAAACCAGCAAGGCCTCTTCAATCATCGCGGCCAGCTGCTCGCGGATCTCATTGAATTCTTCATATTCCATTTCCGGCGGCAGCTCGCCCATCACCTCATCGTTGCGCAGCGTCATTTCGTCGTCGCGCATGTCGTAAAGGCGGTCGGCGTTGGCATACGTCAACGCCCAAGGGCTGTCGAAGTAACTCTGCACCGACTGACGCAGGCGCTGCGCAAACACGCGGTTTTTATCCATGTCGATCGCCGTACGGATAAATTTATGCACGTGTCTGTCGTAGCCAATCCACAGGTCAATGGCCTGCTGGCCCCAGCTGATGATGCGATCGAGCTTGTTTTGCAGGTCGAACACCAGTTTGTCGACAAAGCCGAGATCGGGGCTGCTGAGCGTGGCATCCTGAATGCGTAACAGGTTGGCCTGCAGCTTATCGCCCGCGGCCTCCAGCGTATCCTGCAGTTCACGCAGCGTGCCGGAGGTTTCAGACAGCAGCAGCTCGCAGCTGGAGATCGCGGCGCGCCAGTCTTTGTTGAGCAGATCGGCAATATCATTTTTCACCGCCTGCTGCTGTTCATCCATCAGGCGCTGCGTCATATCGATGCTGTCAAAAATCTCCGCCACGGAATATTTCAGCGGGGCAAAGACGTTGCGGTGCCAGTGAAATTCATCGCCGTCTTCTTCTGCGGCGTCGGCGGCGCGCTTCAGCTCTTGCGCCACAATCGAAAGCTGCATAGAGAGACGAAGCGTGGAGAATTCACGCTGGCGGATGTAGTAATCGGTAATGCCAATGGCGAGCGGCGTCAGGCGATAAATAGCGTGGCCTTCGGTGAGCTCGCTGGTGAAGCGGTTCAGGAGCCGCTGCCGCACCATGTCGTTAATGGCATTGTTGGCGCGCACCTGAACAGTTTCATGGGTCTGTTCAAACGCTTTACTGACGTGACGGAAGGCGTCGATTAACTCACCCTCACTCATTTCACCGTCCATGCGCTCGCCGTTTAACGTCGCGATAGCCAGCAAAAAGGCCAGACGTTCAACGGGCAGCGCAAGCGAAAAGTCATTCTTGCGCGCCCATGCCACCAGTTCGGGGACCGTCTGGGAAAATTCGCTCATAGTTGATCCTTCTAACGGGGTTTGCGCGCAGTCACGTGGATATAGCGCCCCAGGCTTAAAAAAGGCTCCTGGCGACAGTAGCGCCGTTCCATCTCAATGATCTCTTCGACGCTTTTTCCTGCGCCGGGTTGCGGCTTCATGTAATCACTAAATACGCGAATGCCCGCGCGTCGCTCAATCTCAAAGCCGCAGTTTTCTAGCCAATGATTCACCTCCAGCGGATCGCGGGGGAAATCAGGCGACAGCGTGCGCTTTTTGCGTTTGGTCATATTGGCGCGCAGATAGCCAAAGTTGCCCAGCGTCAGGGTGCGAAACGTCAAGCCGTGCGCGTTGTAAAACATCAGTGACAAAATGCCACCGGGTTTCAGCGTCTGCCACAGCGCTTTCAACACCAACTCCGGCTCTGCCACCCACTCAAGCACAGCGTGAAACAATACCAGATCAACCGGCTTATCCAAATGTTCGCCCACCTGCTGCGCGCTAATTTGTTTGAATTGCATGTTGTGGCTCACGCCTGCCGACGCGGCGTGCGCTTCAGCCAGTTTCAACATCTCTGCAGAGAGATCGCACAGCAGCACTTTGTGGCCGCGCTCGGCCAATCCCGATGAGATTTGTCCTACGCCGCCGCCAGCATCCAATATCGTCAGCGGACCGGGCGGCAAGCTCGGCAACAGGGCGTCAAGCTCATCCCAAAGCAGGGCCTGGCGTACCTGACCTTTGCGGGTGCCGTAAATGTTTTGCGCGAATTTATCCGCCAGATCGTCAAAGTTGCGATCCTGCATGCTGGAACTCCGGTTAGCTGCATTCAACGTATGCTATTTTGTCACAGGCTCAGGCAGAATGAACCTTTCACACCGCAGTAACTGTCTGGCTGCTGTTTTTTCGGACAAAAGGAGCAAATTTCAATGTTTTTTGCGTTAAAAAAATGGATTGGCGCGATGTTACTGCCCTTGCCGCTGCTGCTGTCATTGATGGCGGTGGGACTTTTGCTGCTCTGGTTCAGCCGCTGGCAGAAAAGCGGCAAAATTTTGATCTCACTGAGCTGGCTACTGCTGTTATTGCTCAGCGTGCATCCGGTGGCCGATCGCCTGTTGCTGCCGCTGGAGCGGCAGTACGCCACCTGGAACGGCAGCGAGCCCATGGATTACATTGTGGTGCTGGGCGGCGGTTACACTTACAACCCCGACTGGGCGCCAGGATCGAACCTGCTGGGCAACAGCTTGCCCCGCGTGACCGAAGGCGTTCGCCAGTGGCGCCGCTATCCGCAGGCCAAAATGATCTTTACCGGGGCTGCGGCAGGCTATAACCGCTATAGCAATGCCGCCGTGGCGGCAAAGGTGGCCGAAAGCCTGGGCGTGCCCGCCAGCGCGATCATCACCCTGGATCAGCCGCACGATACCGGTGAAGAGGCGCAGGCGGTACGGCACATTGTGGGGCAGCACCCTTTCCTGCTGGTCTCCTCTGCCAATCATCTGCCGCGCGCCATGCGCTTTTTCCGCGCGGCGGGCTTGAACCCCCAAGCCGCACCGGCCAACCAGCTGGCTATACGCTCGCCGCTGAGCCTGTGGGATCGCGTACTGCCTTCACCGATGTGGCTGAGCCACAGCGAACGGGCGATTTACGAGACGCTGGGTCTGATCTGGCAGCGTATCCGCGGCACAGCGCCTGAGTCAGACCAGCCAGGGCAATAGCTGCTGACGGGCATAATCGAAACGCGGACGGTCAAACTGTCCGCTGTCCATCCAGCATTCAATGCAGTCCCAGAGTTGGTAAAGCCAGCGCCGCCAGAGAAAACCTTCCGACACCGGCGCCCGCTGCAGGTAATTTTGCAGCAGCGTCGCGTCTTCCCCCTGCTCTGACAACCGCCTCAGCTCAAATTCGCGCGGGCCCCATAGGATATCGCCCGGATTGACCATCGCCACCTGCGGATCGCGATCGGTAACGAAGCGAACATGAGATAAACGCAGATTGCCATGCAGCAGTACGCAGGGATCGGCAAACCCGTGAAACAGTTTTGCCAGCTGGTCACGGCTGCGGAACAGGATCTGGCGATCCTCCAGCGTCAAGAAGGCGGGCGCCCGATAACCCAGCGTTGCCCAGAGCACTTCCACACGCTGGCGGTACCACGCGGGCCAGCTGTTGCGCTGCACGCTGTCCACATTGCCCACCAAGCCCTGACTCTCCACCCCATGCCACACCAGCAGCGTCTCAAGGATCTGCTGACGCAAGGATTCGGTACCTGCCGTCTCCGCCGCTGAGACACCCGCCAGCCGGGACATCAACAGCATTTCATGCACCGGCGGCTGCTGACTCAGCACCAATCCCAGCACCGCAGGCACGCTGCCGACGCTTTCTTGCCCCAGCAGCGCTAGCTTGCGCGCCTCCAGCGCCGCCCGCCCTTGCTGGCGATAATATTTCGCCACCAGCGGCATCGGCTCACCGTGATTGTCGTAAAGCGCGTAAAGCCGGGTCTGGGCGTGTTCACTGAGGGTTTCGAGGCGGCTGACGTCTTCACCTAACACCAGCGTCAGTTCAGTACGGAGATTTTCCATACGCTCCCCTTTTACCATGGGTTTATGAAGTTGGACGTGACGAGAAACGGCGCGCCGGGCGGTATTGATGGCCAGCGTGAACCGCTGGCCGACAGGAATTACGGCTGCATAGCCGCGCGAACGCGCGTTAAATCTTCGGGTGTATCGACGCCCACGCTGGGTACGGTGTGGGCTACGTCCACGTGAATTTTTTCGCCGTACCACAGCACGCGCAGCTGTTCGAGCAGTTCAATTTGCTCCAGCGGCGACGGCGCCCAGGCGACATATCGACGAATAAAGCCAGCGCGGTAAGCGTAGATGCCAATGTGACGCAACAAGGTGTCACCGATATGCGCCTGCGACTGGCTGAACCGTTCGCGATCCCAGGGAATAGTGGCGCGTGAGAAATAGAGCGCATACCCTTCACGGTCGCGTACCACCTTCACAGCGTTGGGATTAAAGGCCTCTTCGGCATCGACAATCGGCACCGCCAGCGTGGCCATGCCCGCCTGAGCGCTGGCCAGGTTCTCTGCCACCTGCCGCACAATCTCTGCCGGGATCATCGGCTCATCGCCCTGTACGTTCACGATGATTGTGTCATCGGCAAACTGATACTGCTCCACCACTTCGGCCAAACGTTCAGTGCCGGATTGATGATCGGTGCGCGTCATGCACACTTCCCCGCCAGCAGCAGTAACGGCTGCCGCGACATCCGGGTGATCGGTGGCGACAATCACGCGATCCGCGCCCGACTCGCGCGCGCGCGCCATCACGTGCAACACCATCGGCTTGCCGTGAATGTCCACCAGCGGTTTTCCGGGCAAGCGCGTGGAAGCAAAACGCGCCGGAATAATGGCGACGAAACTCATGGATGAATCTCTTCGGCCGACAGCGTGCGCGCTTCCACTTCCAGCAGCACGGGAATGCCGTCACGCACCGGGAAAGCTAGCCCATCAGGCTTACAGATCAGCTCTTGCTGCGCTTTATTAAAGTACAACTTGCCGTTACATACTGGACAGGCCACGATCTCAAGTAAACGGTGATCCATCATTTTCTCCTTCAACACCGATTCGTCGGGGGATTAGCATACCACAGCGTCGCCTTGCCGCGTGCGCCGGATAGCAGCGGTGAGCAACGTATTAACTGTCGGTACGCCAGCGCGCTGTCCAGACATCCAGCAGCGCGGCGGGCGCGTTTTCCACAATGACTTCATGCGCCCCTTGCCAGCGGGCAAAACGGGTGATCGCCAGCTTAACCTCTTTGAGAAACGCGGTGCTAAGGCGCACGCCCGCTTCCAGCCAAACCCCGCGCACCACCAACTGCTGCGCCTGCCGCGACATTTTCGCATCCAGCCGCGCTTTGAGCACGCCACGGTGCAGCACGGGCAGAACGAAGTAGCCATACTGACGCTTGGCCGCGGGGGTATAACACTCGATGCGATAATCGAAGTTGAACAATTCCCGTGCGCGACGGCGATCCCATACCACCGGATCAAAAGGGGATAGCAGCGTGGTGTGCGTTGCCGCCGGGCAGGTGTCCAACAGCGCAAACAGGCTATGGTGGAGCCACATCTCTCCCAGGATCTCCACCTCCACGCGCACAATGTCGCCGCGCGCCTGCGCGCCATTGAGCCAGGCGGTGAGCGGTGCCCGTTTCAAACGGTAATAATCTGGTAGCCAGCTGGCGCGAAAAATGCCCAGGCTGCGGGCGCTGCGATTGAGCATCTCCGTAACGGCGTCCGCTTCGCTCAGCGCGTGTTCAGCGTCGTTCCAGTCAGGCAGAACGCGGTGACGCAGATCGTAAACGCGCTGAAAATGGTGGCGTGCCACCACCATAAGCTCGCCGGCGCTGAAGAGATTCTCCAGATGACGCTTGTGCGGTTTCCACGACCACCAGCCGGGCTTGGTCTGCCGATCATTTTTGAAATCCGCCGCACGAACCGGGCCATGGGTGGCGACGTGCTCCAGCAGCGTCGCGATCTCTTGCGCGTGCTCCGTCATCCATTGGGCATTGTATTTCCAGCCCAGCTTCTCCGGCTGCCACATGCGATGCCGCAATAGCGCATAATCCTCAATGGGAATAAAACAGGCTTCGTGCGCCCAATATTCGAACAGCGCACCAGAGGCCAGCGCATCTTCCAGCCAGTGCGGCGCAAAAGCGCCTAAGCGGCTGAACAGCACGAGGTAGGGGCTGCGCGCGACGACGTTGATGGTGTCGATTTGCAGCAGAGACATTTGCCGGATAGCGGCAAGCAGATCCTCGGGTCGCGGCTGGCGCACGGGAGAACGCAGTAGGCCCTGTGCCGCAAGATGCAGATTGCGTGCCGTTTGCAGAGAGAGATAAGCAGTGGTCGACATCACGTCTCTCCCGAAAGTTAGTGCGGGCGCGCCTCAGCGCAAAGTTGTGTCAGATCGTCAATCAAAGCTGCCAGCGGGGCGCCCGTGAGGTGCGCTTCTACCGGCACGTACCACCAATGCGGACGAGCAAAGTGTCGGCATTTCACCGCGTCTTTCTCTGTCATCACCAGGCACTGGTCGTCTTGCGTCAGTTGTACCAGTTCCTTTTCGCTGTATGCGTGGTGATCCGCAAAGGCCACCTCGGCAACTGGCGTCACGCCCTGCTGCTTCAGCGTATTGAAGAACCGCGGTGGATGGCCGATGCCCGCCATCGCTACTATCGCAGGCAGCTGCGTCAGCGGCAAAGCGACGCCCGTATGCAGATTGATAGCCGCGCCTGGCGTTAGCGTCATGGCAATTTCATGCGCCTGCGCATGGCCGCCATTCACAATCACCGCATTAACGCTGCTCAAGCGCGCCGCGCGTTCACGCATCGGGCCTGCGGGCAACCACCATCCATTGCCAAAGCGCCGCACGCCATCGATCACCACAATTTCACGATCGCGCTGTAACGCATAGTGCTGTAAGCCATCGTCGGTAACGATGGCATCAAGGTCGTGTGCAGCCAGCAGTGCTTCAACGGCTGCGCGACGCACGGGGGCTACCGCCACCGGCGCGTGGGTGCGCTGGGCAATCAGGACCGGCTCATCCCCCGCCTGCTGCGTAGGCGTTTCCGGCGTGACCAGCAGCGGATAGTGCGCCGCCTTACCGCCGTAACCGCGTGAAACAACACCGACGCGAAAACCCCGCTGCTGTAAGGTCTCTACCAGCCAAATCACCATAGGCGTTTTGCCGTTGCCCCCCGCCGTGAGATTACCGGTGACAATCACCGGTACGGGCGCGCGCCAGCTTTTACGCCAGCCGCGCTTATAGCTCAGGCGAATAAGCCCGGCAACCGCACCGTAGAGCAGGCTCAGCGGCCAGAGCAGTAGCCACAGCGGCGAGCGACCGCTCCAGATACGCTCAATCATTGACCAAACTGCAGCTTATGGAGCTGGGCATAAGCGCCTCTTTGCGCCAGCAACACGTCATGGGTGCCGCGCTCCACAATGCGTCCCTCTTCTACCACCA
Organism: uncultured Pantoea sp.; assembly: GCA_913778495.1. Lineage (GTDB taxonomy): Bacteria > Pseudomonadota > Gammaproteobacteria > Enterobacterales > Enterobacteriaceae > Pantoea. Next base: position 58,424 of record CAJYVD010000022.1, on the reverse strand, counting down.
CGATCTCATCGGCTTTTTCGATAGTGGACAGCCGGTGCGCAATCACCAGTGAAGTACGGTTTTTTTGTAACTCATCAAGCGCTGACTGGATGGCACGTTCTGATTCGGTGTCCAGGGCCGATGTCGCCTCGTCAAGAATCAGGATGGGGCAATCGCGCAGGAGCGCGCGCGCAATGGCGATACGCTGACGCTGTCCACCTGACAGCAACACGCCGTTTTCGCCAATCACCGTATCAAGCCCGTTATCCATGCGGTTGATAAAGTCCATGGCGTGCGCCATGGTCGCCGCCTGCTCAATTTGCTCACGGGTGTACTCCTCCGTGCGCGCATAGGCAATGTTATTGGCGATGGTATCGTTGAACAGATGTACGTTTTGCGACACAAGGGCCACCTGATTGCGCAGAGACCGCAGCGTGTATTCCCGTAAATCATGCCCGTCCAGCAAAATCTCGCCGGAGTCGATGTCATAGAAGCGCGTCAGCAGGCTCGCAAGCGTTGATTTGCCCGATCCTGACCGTCCTACCAGCGCCACGGTTTTGCCTTCTGGCAGCGACAAGTTGATGTCGCGCAGCGCGGGGATTTCACGTCCAGGATAGGTAAACGTCACATTGCGGAATTCCACTTCCCCTTTCGCACGGGCGATTTCACGCTTGCCGTTATCGATCTCTTGTTCACTGTCGAGAATAGAAAACAGCGTTTGGCACGCCGCCATGCCGCGCTGGAATTGCGCATTAACGTTAGTCAGTGACTTCAACGGCCGCATCAGGGCAATCATTGACGAAAACACCACGGTAATGGTGCCGGCCGTCAGCGTTTCCATGACGCTGGGGAAGCTGGCGGCGTAAAGCACAAACGCCAGCGCCAGCGAGGCAATGAGCTGAATCACCGGATCGGAGATGGAGGAAGCGGACACCAACTTCATGCCCTGCTGGCGCATCTTGTTACTGACGCGCGCAAAACGCTCCGACTCAATTTCCTGCCCGCCAAAAATCAGCACTTCTTTATGCCCTTTCAGCATCTGTTCCGCGCTGGTCGTCACCTGGCCCATAGTGTTTTGCATGTTCTTGCTGATGCTGCGGAAACGCTTAGAGACCGTGCGGATCGCATAGGAAACCAGCGGGGCAAGCAGAATGAGGATCAGCGAAAGCTGCCAGCTGTAGTAGAACATCATGATGAACAGGCCAATAATCGAAGCCCCTTCCCGCACCACGGTGACTAGCGCGCTGGAAGACGAAGAAGCGACCTGTTCAGAGTCGTAGGTGATGCGTGACAGCAGCGTCCCGGTGGATTGCTGGTCGAAAAACGCTACGGGCATGCCCATCATATGGCTGAATAAACGACGGCGCATATTCATGACGACGTTGCCGGAAACCCATGAAATACAGTAACTCGAAATATAGCTGGTCACGCCGCGCACCAGCATAAGGCCGATCACCGCCAATGGCATCCACAGCATTACCGACTTATCCGCTTTACCGAAACCGTCATCTAACAAGGGTTTCAACAGCGACAGCATTAAGGTGTCACCCGCCGCATTGAGAATCAGTGCTACCGCTGATACCAGCAGGCCAGCCTTATGCGGTGCAATCATCGGCCAGAGTCGGCGGAATGTCTGCCACGTCGAAAGATCTTTATCTTGATGCATTATTTATTCACGCTGTTTGAAATAGCCGCTCATTCTACCTGGATTCACGTTTGACGCCAAACCACTGATGATACCAGCGCGGGTTAATTTGCTCTCGGAAGCGACTTATCTGCCACTTGCCCGCGCGAATACCGATGTGAACCTGCCCGGATTGCGCCGTGTCGTACCAGGCATAACCCTGTGCGCGGTAGCGCGCAATGACGGCCTGATTCGGCAGTCGCCACGCGCTGTACCGCGCCACGGAGGCAATGGCGACCTGTCCGGCAACGCGGCGCAACAGTAACGCCCCCGACGAGGTGCGACTCCCATGATGGGGAACCTGCAGAAACGTACTACGCAGTTGCGCCTGCTCCAGCGCCACGAGCTTTTTCTCCGCTTCCGTTTCAATGTCGCCAGTAAGAAGCAGGCTAATGCGCCCGTCATCCACGCGAATAACGCAGGTATCGTTGTTATGGCCTTGAGTAGGATTCTCCATTGGCCACAGTACCGTAAAGGTGAGTTTCCCCCATTGCCAACGCTGCCCCCGCTTACAAGGCACATGATCGGGTTGCCCCAGCGCGCTTTTGATTGGCGTCAGCGGCAATGCCCGCTGGATGGCATCCAGACCGCCACGATGATCGAGGTGTTTATGGCTGAGAATCACGGCGTGCAATCGCCGGTGGTGATAGCGCAGCCATGGCAGGATGAAACGTGACCCGGCATCGCTCTGCGTCCATGCTGGGCCGGTATCATACAGCACCACCTCTTCGCCTTGGGTGATGGCTACGGCGAGTCCGTGGCCGACATCAAGCACATCGATTTGCCAATCGTCTTGTGGCTGCGCATGGCACCACAACATTACCGCCAGCGCAATGCAGCAGCAGTGGATGCCGGTAACGTAAATCAACCGGCTGCGCCAGAGCATTAACCCAACCCACAATACAAGCGCGGCAGGGATCGCCGCGTTAACCGGCCACCAGCCGGCAGGCAACAGCGCTAACCCGTAAAGCACGCCGCTGAGCGAGAGATCGGCCAGCGTCCACAGCGGGGTGGCAATGACGGGAAAGGACAGCAGCATCGCTCCCAGAATGAGGGGGACAGTCAGCAGCGATACGATTGGCACCGCAAATACATTTGCCAGTAAGGCGCTGACGCTGACGCCGTGAAAAAGATAAATTTGCAACGGTGCCATCAGCACCATCATCCCCAGCTGCAGATGCAATAACCGCAGTAGCAGCCAACGTTTTTCGGTCTGAAAACGCTTGGGCAGCCCAAACCATTGAAACACGATGATCAGCATGGCGACGGCCAATGCGGAAAGCCAAAAACTTTCTGACAGCACCGCGAGCGGATCCAGGGCGAGCATGCCTCCTACGCACAGCGTCCAGACGTGCCAGCCAGAAAGCTGCCAGCCAGCCAGGCGCACGCTGGTCCAGATCATCAGTGCTAACAGCGCACGCTGCGCGGGCGCGTGGCTGCCAGAGATCCAGCAGTAAACGGCCGCCGCTGCCACACTCGCGCACAGAGGAAATACATGCCCTATCCATTTCGCCGGCAGTAGCCGCTGCATCCCTCGCGCCAGCATCCAACCCAGTCCGGCCGCCAGTGCGATATGCATCCCTGAGATCGCCATCAGATGGGCGGTGCCTGTGTCGCGCAAAAGTTGGCGCTGCGCTTCCGTGATATTCTCGCGCTGCCCAAATGCCAGCGCCTGCAAAATAGCAACATGCTTTGTCTCCCCCATAAGCGTGGCGTGATAAGCAAGAAAACGTGCGCGCCAGCCACAGGCAGAGGATGCCACCTGCTGCTGCAGGATCCGACCTTGTAAGGGCGTGTGATTTGCCAGAGAAAAGCGCTGCAGGTTGAAACCGCCGGCGTTCAAGCGGCCGTGTACCGGGCGCATACGCAACGTCATCCTCCAGCGCTGACCGACACAGAGGGATGGATGCGTTGCCACTTGATTGAGCGTCACCCAGCGCGGCGGGTAAAGATAGCGCTCGCCTACGCGCACGATCTGCGCGGTCACCTGCTGCTGCGCATGTTTGACGTCGCTAATGCTCACCGTAACGTCCACATCCCTGGCCGTGAGCTGATCCATGTCATCCAACACTTGTCGCGCTTCAAATAACGCCCAAACGGCAAGCAGTATCGCAAGGCCAATGATGCGCAGATGGCGCGACAAGAAGCCGCCTATCACCGCGGCGAACGCCATGAAGGCAAGGGTCTGTGAGGAAGGAATCGTGGGTAACACACCCAGCGGCAACGCCATCAGGATCATCAAGCGCGCCAGTAAAATCCATGTCATCTGCATAGCCTCTTTTCCTGAGGCCGACAATTATGCGAAAACGCGGCGTGAGGTGCCTGCGCCACATGCGAGCGTTAGAGGATAGCTTCAGAGAAACCTGCGTGGATTACTGCATAAGACATTTTTTTGAGCGGGGGCGCACTGTACGCAAACTTGGGGCAAAAAAAACGACACCCTAAGGTGTCGTTTCTGCTGTTCGGTAACGGCTTAGCCGTAAATGTTTGCACGGTCACGCAATTCTTTGCCCGGCTTGAAGTGGGGAACGTATTTACCTTCCAGTTCCACTTTGTCACCCGTTTTAGGGTTACGACCGGTGCGCGGTGCGCGGTAGTGCAAAGAAAAGCTGCCGAATCCCCGGATTTCGATGCGTTCGCCTTGTGCCAACGTTGTGGCCATGTGCTCAAGCATCTCTTTAACCGCATCCTCAACGACTTTCGCCGGGATATGAGTATGCTGGCCAGCAAGTCTTTCAATCAGTTCTGACTTGGTCATGAAACCTCCGGTTAATCCCTAAATGGAAAGGTATGACAGCTTTTACCGAAACCGGACGACAGATATCGTCCGGTGGCTCGGGTCGATTACTCGCCTTTAGCCGCTTTGAACGCTTCAGCCATTGCGTTAGAGAAGTTGCCTTCTTCCTGTTTGGTGTTAACAGTATTGATAGCTTCTTTCTCGTCAGCCTGGTCTTTAGCACGCACAGACAGGCTCACAACGCGGTTTTTACGGTCAACGCCGGTGAATTTAGCTTCAACGTCGTCGCCCACGCTCAGTACCAGCGTTGCGTCTTCGATGCGGTCCATAGAAGCTTCAGAAGCGCGCAGGTAACCTTCTACGCCGTCAGCTAATTCTACTGTAGCACCTTTAGCGTCAACTGCAGTGACTTTACCCGTCACGATCGCGCCTTTCTTGTTAAGGGTGATGTAGTTGTTGAATGGATCTTCAGCCAACTGCTTCACGCCCAGAGAGATGCGCTCGCGCTCTGCGTCAACCTGCAGTACAACTGCAGCGATTTCGTCGCCTTTCTTGTACTCGCGAACGGCTTCTTCGCCGGTTGCGTTCCAGGAGATGTCAGACAGGTGAACCAGACCGTCGATGCCGCCGTCCAGGCCGATGAAGATACCGAAGTCAGTGATTGACTTGATTTTACCTTCAACGCGATCGCCTTTGTTGTGGGTCTCGGCAAACTGCTGCCATGGGTTAGATTTGCACTGCTTCAGACCCAGGGAGATACGACGACGTTCTTCGTCGATGTCCAGAACCATAACTTCAACCACATCGCCCACGTTAACCACTTTAGATGGGTGGATGTTCTTGTTGGTCCAGTCCATTTCAGAAACGTGTACCAGACCTTCAACGCCTTCTTCGATCTCAACGAAGCAGCCGTAGTCAGTCAGGTTGGTCACGCGACCGGTCAGGCGAGTGCCTTCTGGGTAACGCTTAGCGATAGCTACCCATGGATCTTCGCCCAGCTGTTTCAGGCCGAGTGATACGCGGGTACGCTCGCGGTCGAACTTCAGCACTTTAACAGTGATTTCGTCGCCCACGTTGACGATTTCGCTTGGATGCTTAACGCGCTTCCACGCCATATCGGTGATGTGCAGCAGGCCGTCAACGCCACCCAGGTCAACGAATGCGCCGTAGTCAGTGAGGTTCTTAACGATACCTTTGACTTCCATGCCTTCCTGCAGGTTTTCCAGCAGCTGATCGCGCTCAGCGCTGTTCTCAGACTCGATAACCGCACGACGTGAAACCACGACGTTGTTACGTTTCTGATCAAGCTTGATTACTTTGAATTCAAGCTCTTTGCCTTCCAGGTGCAGCGTATCGCGGACCGGACGAACGTCAACCAGTGAACCTGGCAGGAACGCACGAATACCGTTCAGCTCAACTGTGAAGCCACCTTTAACTTTGCCGTTGATAACACCGGTAACAGTTTCAGCGTCTTCGTAAGCTTTTTCCAGCGTGATCCAAGCTTCATGACGTTTAGCTTTCTCACGGGACAGCAGGGTTTCACCGAAGCCGTCTTCTACTGCATCCAGAGCAACGTCAACTTCGTCACCCACCTGGATTTCCAGTTCGCCAGCTGCGTTCTTGAACTGCTCTGCAGGAATTGCAGATTCAGATTTCAGACCCGCATCAACCAGAACGACGTCTTTGTCGATAGAGACAACAACGCCACGAACGATGGAACCCGGACGGGTTTCGATTTCTTTCAGGGACTCTTCAAAGAGTTGAGCAAAAGATTCAGTCATATTGATAATCTTAGGATTCTTCAATTTAACGTCCACCTGACTTCATTGTCGGATGGGGTTGTTTCACATGCCCTGCACCCAATCCCTGGTACAGGGTTACAGCAATTCTGTGGCCGAAAAGATTAAATGCCCAGCTTTTGGCGGGCATAATCCAGTGCCTTCTCAATCACTTGCTCAATAGACATGCTGGTTGAGTCCAGCAACAGAGCATCAGCGGCAGGCACCAAAGGGGCGATAGCGCGATTTCGGTCGCGGTCGTCGCGTTCCTTCGTCTCGGATAAAAGGCGATCAAAGTTAACATCAAAGCCCTTTTCCTGCAACTGTAGCATACGGCGATGCGCACGCTCTTCCGGGCTGGCGTCGAGAAAAATTTTCACTGGCGCGTCAGGGAAAACCACCGTTCCCATGTCGCGTCCGTCAGCGATAAGACCGGGTTCTTCGCGAAATGCGCGCTGGCGGCGCAGCAACGCTTCGCGCACGCGGGGGAATGCCGCGACGCGTGATGCAGTATTGCTGACTTCCTGCGTGCGAATCTCGCCGGTCACCTCTTCGCCTTCCAGGATAACCTGCACTTCGCCTTCTACCGAAAGGAAACGCACGTCAAGATGGGCAGCCATCGGCACCAGCGCTTCTTCAGACTCAATATCCACCTGATGATGGAGGGCGGCCAGAGCCAGCACGCGATAAATCGCACCTGAATCAAGCAGATGCCACTGCAATGACTCCGCCATCGCTTTACATAACGTCCCTTTACCTGCGCCGCTTGGGCCATCAACGGTAATTACCGGGGCGATTGCCGTCATTGTTCTCTCCTGTTACTGCCTGCCTGGCGTCAGCCTTATGTGGCTGACTAAATTGCGCGGCATTATACGCTGCCCACGCCGGGTGCGTTACCCCTTAGCGTAGACAACGTTGTAATTTTAGACAGATTCAGAAGATTTTCCGCCAGCCAGGACCGAAAGAGAGAAGAATAGCCCGGCCATGTTGCGCCGGGCCAGTTGCATCAGGCGGAGTGGCTGATACGGGCAAGCTGCTGGAAATAATCCGGGAACGTTTTTGCCGTACAGCCAGGGTCGAGAATCGTGACCGGCGTATCAGACAGCGCCACCAGCGAAAAACACATCGCCATACGATGATCGTTGTAGGTACCAATCTCCGCATGCTGTAAACGGACAGGCGGCGTTACGCGGATGAAGTCATGTCCCTCTTCCACCTCCGCACCAACCTTGCGCAATTCGGTTGCCATCGCAGCCAAACGGTCGGTCTCTTTGACGCGCCAGTTGTAAATGTTGCGCAGGGTCGTCGTGCCTTCCGCAAACAGCGCGGCGGTGGCAATGGTCATCGCGGCATCGGGAATATGGTTCATATCCATGTCGATGGCCTTCAGCGCGCCGCGTGAACAGGCGATGTAATCCTCTCCCCACTCAATCTCGGCGCCCATTTTTTCCAGCACATCGGCAAAGCGGATATCGCCCTGCACGCTGTTGCGACCAATGCCGGTGACGCGAATGGTGCCCCCTTTGATCGCCGCCGCCGCCAGGAAGTAAGAGGCGGAAGATGCATCGCCCTCCACCAAATAGTCTCCTGGCGATTGGTACTGCTGCTGCCCTTTGATCACAAAGCGCTGGTAAGCCTGATTTTCCACGCTTACGCCGAAACAGCGCATCAAGTGCAGGGTGATATCAATGTAGGGTTTAGAGACCAGATCGCCTTTGATGGTCAGCGTGGTGTCATGCTGAGCCAGCGGTGCGGTCATTAATAGCGCGGTCAGGAATTGGCTTGAGACGCTGCCGTCAACGCTCACTTCCCCGCCGGTGAATCCCCCTTGCAGGCGAATCGGCGGGTAGTCGGTCTGCTCAAGATAGGTGATTTTGGCGCCGCCCTGACGAAGCGCATCCACCAGATGCCCAATAGGACGCTCCTTCATGCGTGGCTCGCCGGTCAGGACAATGGATTGCTCACTCAGGCAGAGCGCAGCGGCAAGCGGACGCATCGCGGTGCCGGCATTGCCCAAAAACAGCTCCAGCGGCTGGTCAGCCTGTAACGGACCACCTTTGCCCTGCACCTCACACACGGTGCGATCGGCAGAAAGGGTATAGTTAACACCCAGCGCCTGTAAGGCGTTGAGCATGTGCTTAACGTCATCGCTATCCAGCAAGTTGGTAAGGCGCGTCGTGCCTTTGGCCAGCGCGGCCAGTAAAAGAGCGCGATTAGATACGCTTTTGGAGCCCGGTAAGTTTACCGTGCCCGCGACGTGTGCAATCGGTTGAAGCGTCAGGGAGTCCTGCATGTGAAACCAAATCTCCAAAAATATCGACCCCGCGCATCGGCGGGGTCTATGGCCAGCCAGGCTGGGGTGTTAAGCGTAATTAGCCGTGGCGACGTTCAAAGTCTGCCATGAAGTCCGTCAGCGCTTTTACGCCTTCCAGTGGCATCGCATTGTAAATGGAGGCGCGCATGCCGCCAACCACGCGATGGCCTTTTAGCGCGTGCAAACCGGCCTCTAATGACTCTTCAAGAAAAAGCTTATCTAAACCGGCATCCGCCAGCTGGAACGGCACGTTCATGCGCGAACGGTTTTCTTTCGCCACATTGTTTTGATAGAAGCTGCTGTTGTCGATCGTGCCATAGAGCAGATCGGCCTTCGCTTGATTTAATCTATCCATCTCGGCCACGCCGCCCTTCTCTTTGAGCCATTTGAATACCAGACCGGACAGGTACCAGGCGAACGTGGGCGGTGTATTAAACATCGAATCGTTCTCGGCTAACACGGTGTAGTCAAGAATTGAAGGCACCCAGCGCTGCGCTTTGCCCAACAGATCTTCACGCACCACCACCAGCGTTAAACCCGCCGGGCCAATGTTCTTTTGTGCGCCGGCATAAAGCATACCGTAACGGCTAATGTCCAAAGGACGAGAGAGAATGGTTGAGGAGAGATCCGCGACCACCACTTTGTCGCCAAAATCCGGCTCTTCGTCGATGGCAAGACCGTCAATGGTTTCATTCGGGCAGTAATGCACGTAGGCTGCATCATCACTGAGCTGCCATTCACGCATCGGCAGCAGCGCACGCTTGCCGTCGCGCGTGGTTTTAATATCGATAGTGTGAGGGGTGCAGAATTTTTCCGCCTCTTTTATTGCGCTATGCGCCCAATAACCGCCGTCCACATAGTCCGCTTGGGTCGCAGTGCCCAGCAGGTTGCCCGGCAGAGCAGCAAATTGCGCACGCGCGCCGCCGTGGCAGAATAAAACTTTGTAATTGGCGGGAATTTTCAGCAAATCGCGAAAATCTTGCTCTGCCGCGGCGGCAACCGCCATAAACTCTTTGCTGCGGTGACTGATTTCCATCACCGAGGTTCCCAAACCATGCCAGTTTGTTAATTCTTGTTCTGCACGCCTGAGCACTTCTACCGGCAGCATGGCCGGACCAGAGCTGAAATTATAAACCTGCGTCATTTACCCTCACCACTGTCATATCGAACGGTTATGAATATCTTTCGGTTTTATCACTGCCATTCGTGGGCTGCAATCATTAATCCGGCAGCGATCACATTTCTGCCCGATGACCCACCGCAGCTTATGTTACGAATAGCCTCCGCAATGGAATTTTGTCAGGCAATACCCCGCAGCGGGTCTACCGTCCCGCCAGATGGATTAATTTAGCATGGCGAATAGCGCCGCACGCGCAAAACCCGTATTATTGCGCGCTTTACGCCCACCCCCTTAGACTTGAGAGAGCGCCATCATGACGCAAACCTTTATCCCCGGAAAAGACGCTGCGCTGGAAGATTCCATCGCCCGCTTTCAGCAGAAACTGCAAGACCTGGGCTTCAACATTGAAGAAGCCTCGTGGTTAAATCCGGTTCCCCACGTTTGGTCGGTGCACATCCGCGATCGCGACTGCCCGCTGTGCTTTACCAACGGCAAAGGCGCCAGCAAGAAAGCAGCGCTGGCCTCCGCGCTGGGTGAGTATTTTGAGCGCCTCTCAACTAACTACTTTTTCGCTGATTTTTGGCTGGGCAACACCCTCGCCAATGGCGACTTTGTGCATTATCCCAATGAGAAATGGTTCCCGCTGCCGGAAGATGACAGCCTGCCAGAGGGCATTCTCGATGCGCGCCTGCGCGCCTTCTACGATCCCGAGCAGAGCCTGAGCGCGTCTGATTTGATTGACCTGCAGTCAGGCAACGCCGCGCGCGGTATTTGTGCCCTGCCCTTTGCGCGCCAGTCAGATCAGCAAACGGTGTATATCCCAATGAACATCATTGGCAACCTGTACGTCTCCAACGGCATGTCGGCGGGGAACACCGCCAATGAAGCGCGGGTGCAGGGTTTGTCAGAAGTGTTTGAACGCCACATTAAAAATCGCATCATCGCGGAATCCATTAGCCTGCCGGAAATTCCTGCCGAGGTCATGCAGCGCTATCCGTCCGTGGTAGAGGCGATTGCGCGGCTGGAAGCGGAAGGTTTCCCAATCTTCGCTTACGATGCCTCGCTCGGCGGCCAGTACCCTGTGATTTGCGTGGTGCTGTTTAACCCTGCAAACGGCACTTGCTTTGCCTCGTTTGGCGCACACCCTGATTTCGGCGTGGCGCTGGAGCGCACCGTCACGGAACTGCTGCAGGGCCGCGGCCTGAAAGACCTCGACGTATTCACCCCGCCTACCTTCGATGACGAAGAAGTGGCCGAGCATGCCAACCTGGAAACGCACTTTATCGATTCCAGCGGTTTAATCTCGTGGGATATGTTTAAAGACGATGCCGACTATCCTTTCGTCGATTGGAGCTTTGCGGGGACCACGCAGGAAGAGTTCGCTACCCTGATGGCCATCTTCCAGGCGGAAGACAAAGAGGTTTACATCGCCGATTACGAGCATTTGGGCGTTTACGCCTGCCGTATCATCGTGCCCGGCATGTCAGATATCTATCCGGCGGAGGATCTGCTGCTCGCCAACAACAATATGGGCGCGTCGCTGCGCGACACCCTGTTAGCGCTGCCCGCCAGCAATTGGGAACCCGAAGACTACCTCGACCTGATTGTGCAGCTTGATGAAGAAGGTCACGATGATTTCACCCGCGTGCGCGAGCTGCTGGGTCTGGCGTCCGGTAAAGACAACGGCTGGTACACGCTGCGTATTGGTGAGTTGAAAGCCATGCTGGCGCTGGCCGGAGGCGATCTCGATCAGGCCCTGATCTGGACGGAATGGACCATGGAATTCAACCAGTCCATCTTTAGCGAGACGCGAGCAAACTACTATCGCTGCCTGCAAACCCTGCTGCTGCTGGCGATGGAAGAAGATCGCGATCCGGTTCAATATCATCGTGCTTTTGTGCGCATGTACGGCGAAGAAGCCGTCGAGGCGGCCTCAGCGGCGATAAGCGGTGAAGCGCCGTTCTACGGTCTGCAGGCGGTGGACAGCGATCTCAACACGTTCCCGGCGCACCAGGCGCTGCTGGCCGCGTATGAAAAACTGCAGGCCGCCAAGCGTCGCTATTGGTTGGCGAACTAAAGACGCTGACGCCTTAACCCTATCGAGACAATACCGTGAAAGCACCGGCCAGCCGGTGCTTTTTTTATGCTGACGCGATGCGCGGCATCTACGCCTGAGTACTGTGCTTACCCCTTCACTGTCGCTTCAATTAAAATTATACCGTAAAAATTAAAATAATTTTAATGCATTAAAATCAATAATTTGAATGATTCTTCGCCATTATACGCGGCATAATTCGCGCGCGCTGGCGGGCTAACATGATCTATATCAATTCGGACATTGTTGCACCTTGTTAGCATCTCCTCAGGCAATTGGTGGAGACCGCTGGTGTGAAAACTGACAACCCGTTCAATGCATTATTACCGGCGGCAATGGCGAAAGTGGCAGAAGATGCAGGCGTCTATAAAGCGACGAAACATCCTCTCACCACGTTTTTTCTCGCTCTTACCGCCGGCGTTTTTATTTCTATCGCCTTTACGTTTTACATCACCGCGACCACCGGCGGCGGCGCTCTGCCTTACGGGATCGCGAAACTGATCGGCGGGATCTGCTTTTCCCTCGGCTTGATGTTGGTGGTGGTCTGTGGCGCGGATCTCTTTACCTCAACCGTGCTAATCGTGGTGGCAAAAGCCAGTGGTCGCATCACCTGGCGGCAGTTGGGACGCCACTGGACCAATGTCTATCTCGGTAATCTGGTTGGCGCCCTGTTTTTTGTCGCCTTGATCTGGCTGGCGGGAGAGCACGCGGTGGCAAATGGCGCGTGGGGCCTGAATGTCCTGGTTACCGCTGACCATAAAATGCACCACACCTTTATAGAGGCGGTGAGCCTTGGCACGCTAGCCAACCTGCTGGTGTGTTTGGCGGTGTGGATGAGTTATTCCGGCCGCAGCCTGATCGACAAAATGTTTGCCATGGTACTGCCGGTCGCGATGTTCGTTGCCAGCGGCTTCGAGCACAGCATTGCCAATATGTTCTTGATCCCCTTGGCGATTGTCATCCGCGATTTCGCGACGCCTGACTTCTGGCAGATGGCCGGCGCCAGCGCCGCGCAGTTTCCCTCTCTCACCTTGAGCAACTTTATTGTGAACAATCTGATCCCCGTGACGTTGGGAAATATCCTCGGGGGCGGCGTGCTGGTGGGAATGACCTATTGGATGATCTACCTGCGCGGTCACGATCCTGCGCAGGCGCAATGAATCACAACGCGCGGGTAGCGCGTACCCGCCGTTCATGTCTCGTAAAATAAGGCAGGTCTATTATGTGCAAAGTCAATGAAAACACGGCGTCAGCCTGGGAAGGATTCAACGCAGGAGAATGGCAGCACTGCGTCAATGTGCGCGATTTTATCCAGAAAAACTACACGCCCTACGAGGGAGACGAGTCATTCCTCGCGGGCGCGACGCCGGCTACCACACAGCTTTGGGAAAGCGTGCTGGAGGGCATCAAAGTTGAGAACCGCACCCATGCGCCGGTCGATTTTGATACGGACATCGCCTCCACCATCACGTCACACGAGGCGGGCTATATCAATAAAGCACTGGAGACCATTGTTGGTCTGCAAACAGACGCGCCGTTAAAACGGGCGCTGATCCCGTTTGGCGGTATCAAAATGGTCGAGGGCTCCTGCAAAGTGTACGGTCGGGAACTCGATCCCGGCTTGAAAAAAGTGTTCACTGAGTACCGTAAAACCCATAACCAAGGCGTCTTTGACGTTTACACGCCGGATATCCTGCGCTGCCGTAAATCCGGCATTCTGACCGGTTTGCCGGATGCTTACGGTCGCGGGCGCATCATCGGCGACTATCGCCGCGTCGCGCTGTACGGCATCGACTTCCTGATGAACGACAAACTCGCGCAATTTACCTCGCTACAAAGCGATTTGGAAAATGGCGTGAACCTCGAAGCGACGATTCGTCTGCGCGAAGAGATTGCCGAACAGCATCAGGCGCTGAACCAGATCAAAATGATGGCCGCCAAATATGGCTTTGATATCTCTCGCCCAGCCACTACCGCGCAGGAGGCCGTGCAGTGGACCTACTTCGGCTATTTGGCTGCGGTGAAATCGCAAAACGGTGCGGCGATGTCGTTTGGTCGCGTCTCGACGTTCCTGGATATCTATATTGAACGGGACCTCAAAGCGGGCAAGCTGGACGAGCAGGCCGCGCAAGAGCTGATTGACCACCTGGTGATGAAGCTGCGTATGGTGCGCTTCCTGCGTACGCCTGAGTACGATGAGCTGTTCTCCGGCGATCCCATCTGGGCGACAGAATCGCTGGCGGGCATGGGTGTAGATGGCCGTACGCTGGTCACGAAAAATACGTTCCGCTTCCTGAACACGCTCTATACCATGGGCCCCTCCCCTGAGCCCAATATGACCATTCTGTGGTCGGAAAAGCTGCCGCTGAACTTCAAAAAATACGCGGCAAAAGTCTCTATCGATACATCCTCACTCCAGTACGAAAACGACGATTTAATGCGTCCCGATTTTGACAACGATGACTACGCCATCGCCTGCTGCGTAAGCCCGATGATCGTTGGCAAGCAGATGCAATTTTTTGGCGCCCGCGCCAATCTGGCGAAAACGCTGCTGTATGCCATTAACGGTGGCGTGGATGAGAAGTTGAAAATGCAGGTTGGGCCAAAAGAAGCGCCCATCACCGATGACATCCTGGACTTTGATACCGTGATGGCGCGCCTCGACCGCTTCATGGACTGGCTGGCAAAACAGTATGTGACCGCGCTGAATATCATTCACTTTATGCACGATAAATACAGCTACGAAGCGGCGCTGATGGCGCTGCACGACCGCGACGTTTACCGCACCATGGCGTGCGGCATTGCCGGACTGTCGGTCGCGGCTGACTCGTTATCCGCCATCAAATACGCCAAAGTGAAACCGGTGCGTGACGCAGACGGCCTCGCCATTGATTTTGCGATTGAGGGCGAATATCCCCAGTTTGGCAATAACGATGCGCGCGTGGACGACATGGCCTGCGATCTGGTCGAGCGCTTCATGAAGAAAATTCAGAAGCTGCAAACCTATCGCAACGCCGTGCCGACGCAGTCGGTGCTAACCATTACCTCCAACGTCGTGTATGGCAAGAAAACCGGTAACACACCGGATGGCCGCCGCGCGGGCGCTCCCTTTGGCCCCGGTGCCAACCCGATGCATGGCCGCGACCAGAAAGGGGCCGTCGCCTCGCTGACCTCCGTCGCTAAACTGCCGTTCGCCTATGCCAAAGACGGTATCTCCTACACCTTCTCGATTGTGCCGAACGCGCTCGGGAAAGACGATAACGTGCGCAAAGCCAATCTGGCCGGGTTGATGGACGGATACTTCCATCACGAAGCGGACTTTGAAGGGGGACAGCACCTGAACGTCAACGTGATGAATCGGGAAATGCTGCTGGATGCGATGGATAATCCGGAGAAATATCCGCAGCTGACCATTCGCGTCTCTGGCTATGCCGTGCGATTCAATTCGCTGACGAAAGAACAGCAGCGCGATGTGATTACGCGGACGTTCACGCAGTCACTTTAATCACGCTCCGCCGCGGTACAAGGCTCCTGCGGGAGCCTTTTCCCCGAGTCCGTTTTGCTGGTTCGCTGCATTGGCCGCCCACCAAAACAGATTCACCTGTCTGGCGCGCAGCACAGAATGCGCCCTACGCTCAGGGTAAACCGGAGAACACATCGCTATGTCTGCCATCGGTCGTATCCACTCGTTTGAATCCTGCGGTACCGTTGACGGTCCCGGCATTCGCTTTATCACCTTCTTTCAAGGCTGTCTGATGCGCTGCCTTTACTGCCACAACCGCGACACGTGGGACACGCACGGCGGCAACGCCGTCACCGTCCCCGAATTGATGCAGGAAGTAATGGCTTACCGCCACTACATGCGCGCCTCCGGCGGCGGCGTTACCGCGTCCGGTGGCGAAGCGATTCTACAGGCGGAATTCGTGCGCGACTGGTTTCGCGCCTGTCAGGCGCAAGGTATCCATACTTGCCTGGACACCAACGGCTTTGTGCGCCGTTATGAACCGGTGATTGATGAACTGCTGGACGCCACCGATCTGGTGATGCTCGATCTCAAGCAGATGAATGACGACATGCATCAGATTCTGGTCGGCGTGTCGAACCACCGCACGCTGGATTTCGCGCGCTATTTACAAAAAAAAGGCAAACGCACCTGGATTCGTTATGTCGTGGTACCGGGCTACTCGGACGACGATGACGCCGTTCATCGCCTCGGCGCATTCACGCAAGGAATGGCGAACATAGAGAAGATTGAATTACTGCCCTATCACGAATTGGGTAAACACAAATGGACCGCGATGGGTGAGCAGTATCAGTTGGATGACGTCCGCCCACCGGATGGAGCAACGTTAGCGCGCGTAAAAGCGATATTAAGCGGCTACGGTCATGAGGTGGTGTATTAGCAAAGCAGAAAGGCGCTTCGCGCGCCTCTCTTTGTGCTGTTATTAAGCATGTGCCACGGGCGTGGCGTGGTGATCGGCTTTGCGCAGCAGCATCACCAGATAAACCAGCGCAACGGCGGCGATCATCACAAACAGCAGGCGATCCGAATAGTTTTGCATCAGCATTGAGGTCATCGCTGGCCCCACCAGGCTGCCCACGGTGTAGCTGAACAGCAGCGCCTGATTCATGGCCACCAGTTCATGATGCGCGACGGTTTCACACGCCCACGACATCGCCACGGGATAGAGTGTAAAGCCCGCCAGACCGAGTACAAACAGCGCAGGCGCCATGGCCGTGTCGCCTAACATCGCGATGGCCCCAAGAATCACCACAAACACCTGAACCCGCAGCACCATAAGTCGTCCGAAGCGGTCAGCCAGGCGACCAATCGGCCACTGCCCGACAATCCCCGCGCTCACCAGCAGCGCCATCCAGTACCCTACAGTGGCATCGCTCATGCCTTGATGAGAGAGATAAAGCGGCATGAGGCCGTAAAGCGAGCCAAGCACAATGCCAGAAATAATGCAGCCGTTGATGCCCAAACGGGAACTGCGGCGGCGCAGCATTTGCCAGATGCGACCGGTTGACGCTTCTTCGCTGGCGCTGCCCGCCTGCACCTGAACAAACACCACCGGCAGCACCGCGCAGAGAATCAGCATGGTGACCCAGGGAATCACGTGCAGCAGTGCCGTGGAGACGCCGCTCACCAGAAGCTGCCCTGCCACGGTGCCGAGATAGTAAACGATCATGTACGCCGCCAGCAGCTGGCCACGGTTACGCACGGTGCCGCTGCACAACAAAGCACTTTCCACCACCACCCAGATTAGCGCACAGCCAACGCCCGCGCTAAAGCGCAACAAGGTCCAGCTATAGAATCCCTGGAGCATCACCATGCCGGTGGTCGCAACCGCAAACACTACGCTGGCGAGGTAGAAGCAGCGATTAAAGCCATATCGGTTAATCAGCCAACCGGCCAGCAGCGTGCCCAGTAAATTGCCGGTGTAATACGCTGAACTGGCCATGCCGACCTGCCACGTTGGCAGCAAATCATGGGTGAGCCACAGCGGCACCAGTGTATTAAGCACAGCAATAGAGACCGTCATCAGCAATAAGCCGCAAAGCAGCAGCAGGACGGGGCGCGACCAGGTTGACATAGGGTGTAAGGCCAGAGAAATGAAGAGAATTGCGCGCAGTTTGCCATTCGCTTTTTTAAAGTCAATGTGCTGAAATTTATCGCCGCACATTTTGCTGCTGAACAATTTAATTTATTAATCTTCAGCAGCTTAGAAAGCTTAATGACAGCCTTACGAGAGAAGTTAACATTATGAATTTATGGCTTTTCAGGTGACAACCGCAGGCTTTTATCGATAACGTTTATTTGTGATAAATTTTGCCGCGTGAAACCATAAAAAAAGCCCGGCGTAGCCGGGCTGTTTACTGACGCAGGTGTTAGCCGATGTATTCGAGGCCACCCATGTAGGGGCGGAGGACCTCAGGTACGGTAATGCGTCCGTCGGCCTGCTGGTAGTTTTCCAGCACCGCGACCAGCGTGCGTCCTACCGCTAATCCTGAACCGTTCAGCGTGTGCACGAGACGCGGCTTTTTATCGGTTTTGCTACGGCAGCGCGCTTGCATACGGCGCGCCTGGAAATCGCCCATGTTTGAGCATGAAGAGATCTCGCGATACGTGTCTTGCGCAGGCAGCCAAACTTCCAGATCGTACGTTTTTGCCGCCCCAAAGCCCATATCGCCGGTACACAGCAGCACTTTGCGATACGGCAGATTCAGTAGTTGCAGCACTTTTTCGGCATGCCCCACCAGCTCCTCCAGCGCATCCATTGAGCGCTCTGGGGCGACAATATGCACCATCTCGACTTTATCGAACTGATGCATACGGATCAGGCCGCGCGTATCGCGTCCATACGATCCCGCTTCAGAACGGAAACATGGCGTATGCGCAGTGAGTTTAATCGGTAGATTTTCCTCTTCCACAATCTCATCGCGCACCAGGTTGGTTAGCGGCACTTCTGCCGTCGGGATCAGCGCATAGTTACTGCTGCCCGCTTCTTCACCCAGCGGTTTCGTATGGAACAGATCCTCACCAAACTTGGGCAGCTGACCGGTGCCGAACAGCGTCTCTTGGTTCACCAGGTAAGGCACGTAGGTTTCAACATAGCCGTGCTGCTGCGTGTGCAGATCCAGCATAAACTGGCTCAGCGCGCGGTGCAGGCGCGCAATCTGTCCCTGCATCACAATAAAGCGTGAGCCGGTCAGTTTTACCGCGGCCGCAAAATCCAGCCCTTTCGCGGCTTCACCGAGTTCAACGTGATCTTTAACCGGGAAATCAAACTGACGCGGCTGGCCCCAGCGGCTAATTTCGAGATTTTCGCTGTCATCCTTGCCAAGCGGTACTTCGTCCACCGGCAGGTTGGGCAGCGCCAGCGCAAAATCACGGATTTCACTTTGCAGGGTATCCAGTTCTGCTTTTGCCGCATCCAGGCGTTCACCTAACGTGTTCACTTCCTGACGCAGCGGCTCGATATCTTCCCCACGGGCTTTTGCCTGACCGATGGATTTGGATCGGGCGTTGCGCTCAGCCTGCAGGTTTTCAGTCTCTACCTGCAGGACTTTGCGACGCTCTTCGAGCGTGCGCAGCGTTTCCACATCCAGTTTAAATCCCCGGCGTGCCAGTTTTTCTGCGACTGCGTCTGGCTCGTTACGCAGCAGATTGGGATCGAGCATGCTTATCCTGTGTAATAAAAAGTTGATTAATAAGGGCGGGATGCACGCCGCGTGGCATGCAAGAACGTCTGACTAACCTTACCGTAAGCGGTTTATCAGCGGTAGCGTTTTATCGGGCTATTTTGATCCTGCTCAGCGAGCCAGGCGAGTTTTTCGCCAATTTTCGCTTCTAAGCCGCGATTGGTTGGCTGGTAATAGCGCGTTTGTGCCATTTCAGGAGGAAAGAACACCTCACCGGCCGCGTACGCGTTAGGCTCGTCGTGCGCATAGCGGTATTCCTTGCCCAGCCCCATCTCTTTCATCAGTTTGGTCGGCGCATTGCGCAAGTGTTCTGGCACATCGTAATCCGGTGACTCACGCGCATCGCGCATGGCGGCCTTAAAGGCGGTATAAACGGCGTTGCTTTTAGGGGCACAGGCCAGATAAACAATAGCTTGGGCAATAGCACGTTCGCCTTCCGCAGGCCCAACGCGCGTAAAACAATCCCACGCGGCAATCGCAACCTGCATCGCGCGCGGATCGGCGTTACCCACATCCTCGGACGCAATGGCCAGCAGGCGACGCGCCACATAGAGCGGATCGCCGCCCGCTGTAATGATACGCGCATACCAGTACAGCGCCGCATCAGGGGCCGAACCGCGAACGGATTTATGCAGCGCGGAGATAAGGTCGTAGAAGCGATCGCCTTTGTTATCAAAGCGCGCGGCTCGCTCACCGGACACTTCGTTGAGCAGCTGGGGCGTCAGCTCGCGCTGCCCTTGGGCATTACGCTCTGCCATGTCCGCCATCATTTCCAGCGTATTCAGCGCGCGGCGGGCATCGCCATTGACTAATTCTGCGATGGTGCGCCGCGTGTTATCGGGCAGCACAATGTCACTGCCGCCGTAACCACGCGCCTCATCCTGCATTGCCTGATCCAATACCTGCTCAATATCGTCTGCGGTCAACGATTTAAGCAGATAGACGCGGGCACGGGATAGCAGCGCCGAGTTAAGTTCGAAAGACGGGTTTTCCGTGGTGGCGCCGATAAAGGTGATGGTGCCATCCTCAATATGCGGTAAAAACGCATCCTGCTGACTTTTGTTGAAACGGTGTACTTCGTCCACAAAAAGAATTGTGCGGCGGCCAACCTGACGGCTTTGACGCGCACGTTCAATGGCTTCGCGGATCTCTTTGATACCGGAGGTCACCGCAGAAATCCGCTCAACGTCCGCCTGACCGTAGTGGGCAATAAGTTCCGCCAACGTGGTTTTCCCGGTCCCTGGTGGTCCCCACAGGATCATTGAGTGCAGCTGCCCGGCCTCAATCGCGCGCGGCAGCGGTTTGCCTGGAGCAAGGAGGTGCTGCTGACCGATGTACTGTTGCAGGGTCGCTGGCCGCATACGCGCGGCCAGCGGTTTAAACTCATTTGACGGGGCAAAATCCAGGGACAGATTACTCACCGTTACCTCACTGACGTTGGTCGTCCACCGTCACGCCTTTGGGCGGGGTGAACGTGAACTTATCTGGGCTAATGGCCCCATTTTTCTGGCTTTTCAGCTGATAATCGCTGCGCTGGCCATCCTGCTCAACCGCGCTGAATTTATTGATGGTGCCCGCAGGCGTCACATTAATGGTGAACTGTTTCAGGTTGCCGTCGCTGTTCTTCGGCGTCAGTTCAAAATTGTCGCCCTGCTGCTTGATGTTGTATTGCTGCCAGTCGCTCGGCTGGTTGCGCGCAATCAGCATAAAAGGCGTATTGCTGGTGGCGTTTTGCAGCAGGCTGACGCTGGCCTGTTCGACAAACGGGTTATAGAACCACAGGTTTTTGCCATCAGAGACGATCACGCTTTCATCCGGCGCGGTCATGTGCCAGTTAAACAGGCTGGGGCGTTTAACCCAAAGCTCGCCTTCACCGTCCTGTACGTTGGCACCGCTTCCGTCGGTGACTTTTTGACTAAAGCTGGCGTGGAAGCTGTTGACCTTGTTCAGACGCTGCTGCAAATCACTGGATGCATCGGCCAGGACGGAGGCGGAAACAAAGCTGGCCAGCAGGCCGCAGGCTATAACGTGTAATTTCATCTGATTTGATTCCTTTTTCATCTTTCCCGATAAACCTACCGCATTAAACGTAGCTGCCCTGGAGGGGGTTCGACAGAGGAAAATGCCGAAACCAACCAAAAATATGGGGATAAACTTACAGATAAACAACGGGCCAGCGTTAACTGGCCCGAAAGTAAAGCGTAACGTGCGAGCAAATCACATTTCGTGCGGCGGCGGGGAGAGCACTTCACGGTTGCCGTTATGGCCTGGCTCAGAAACAATGTTCTGCGCCTCCATCTGTTCGATGATGCGCGCGGCACGGTTGTAGCCGATACGGAACTGACGCTGCACCCCAGAAATGGAGGCACGTCGTTTTTCCACCACGAACGCCACGGCCTGATCGAACAGCGGATCGAGCTCCTCGTCCCCATCCAGACCGCCTGCGGCGCCTTCGCTCTCTTCGCCCGCCGTAATGCTGTCGATGTACTGCGGACGGCCGCGCGCTTTCCAGTCCTGCACGACTGCATGCACTTCCTGATCGCGCACAAAAGCACCGTGTACACGGATCGGCATTGAGGAGTTAGGTGGCATGTAAAGCATGTCACCCATACCCAACAGCGACTCGGCACCGCCCTGATCCAGAATCGTACGCGAGTCGATTTTGCTGGAAACCGTAAATGCGATACGCGTAGGAATGTTCGCTTTAATCAATCCGGTGATCACGTCGACCGACGGACGCTGTGTGGCCAGCACCAGGTGAATACCCGCGGCGCGCGCCTTTTGCGCCAGACGCGCAATCAGCTCTTCCACTTTTTTACCCACCGCCATCATCAAGTCGGCAAACTCATCGACAAGGACCACGATGTAAGGCAGTTTTTCCAGTACTGGCGGCGTGGTGTCCATGCTATCACCAGGCTTCCAGAAAGGATCGGGGATTGGTCGTCCCATTGCCGCAGCCTGCTCGATCTTCTCGTTATAGCCTGCCAGGTTACGCACACCCAACGCCGACATCAGCTTGTAGCGTCGCTCCATCTCCACCACACTCCAGCGCAGCGCATTCGCTGCATCTTTCATGTCGGTCACGACTTCGGTCAGCAGATGTGGAATGCCTTCATAAACCGAGAGTTCCAGCATTTTTGGGTCGATCATAATAAAGCGCACTTCTTCCGGCGTGGCTTTATAGAGCATGCTGATGATCATGGTGTTTACGCCCACCGATTTACCTGAACCGGTGGTACCCGCAACCAGCAAATGGGGCATTTTGGCTAAATCGGCTACCACTGGCTGACCCGCGATATCCTTCCCTAACACCACGGAGAGCGGCGATGGGTTTTCACGGAAGCGAGGGCAATCCAGCACTTCACGCAGATACACGGTTTGCCGGCGCTTGTTCGGTAACTCCAGGCCAACGTATGGCTTGCCCGGGATCACTTCCACCACGCGTACCGCAACGGCGGACAAGGAGCGGGCCAAATCACGCGACAGGTTCGATATACGGGCAGCTTTAACGCCTGGCGCTAAATCCAGTTCAAAGCGCGTGATAACCGGACCGGGCGAGATGCCGACCACTTCGGCTTTTACACGGTAATCCGCCAGTCTTGCTTCAACCAGACGCGCGGTTTGCTCCAGGGCAAACATGTCTACTGGCTCTTCTTCCGCAGGCGGTGCGGTAAGCAGTTCCAGCGTCGGCAGCGGCGTTGTCGGCTTTTCTAGCGGCTGTTCATGGCGCACCAGGAACGGATGGAACAGGCTGTCTTGCGCAGCAGGCGGCGGTGCCACTTCGCGCGGCGCCGCATAGCTCTCCGGCTCTGGCGACGACCATGGGCTGCTTTCCGGTGCCAGTGACGGCAGCGTTTCCGCTGGCGGGGCAGCAAAAGGCTGCTGCACGGCAGGTTGCGTCATTGTAGGCGGCTGTGGTTCAGCAGGTTGTTGCCACGTCGGTTCAACGTCGGTTTCCGGTGAAGCAGCAATCGTGAAAATTGGCTCACTTGGCGTATCGTCAACCAGATCTTTCATCGGCGAGAAATCAAAAGCCGCCGAGGTATCAAGGGTGAAAGCGGGTGCTTCAGTCGGCGCGGACTGCTCGTAGCGCTGCTGCTGAGTGGCAGCAAACTGTTGCGCCAGCTGGGCTTGATGCAGCGCTTCCGCTTCGTCTTCGTCAGGCTGATGCTGCGGGTCATCACCGTAACGCGCTTGCTGCTGTGCCGCAAAGGCTTGACGCAACTGCGCTTCTTGCAGCGCCGCGTCGTCATCCCGATCGGACTGCGATGCCAGCGGCGCATTGTGGCTTTCTGGCTGAAGCTGCTCAGGTTCGCTGCGCATCTTCTCTTCCGCCAGGCGCTGCGACGGCAGTTTGATGCCATAGGAAGCCAGCTCACGGCGCGTCGGCAGCTTGACTTTATTAGGCCGAGGCAGTTCTGGTCCAATGCCCTGCTTAACCTGCGGATTGTAATCACGCTCTGGCACCGCATCGAAAGTCGGTGCGATTGCCGCGCCGGCTTTCGCCGCACCGATACCGGCACCGAATGCAGCGGCTGCCTGCGTCGCATCTGTCGTCTGTGAAGGCTGCGTCGCGCTCTGCCAGTTGCCCATCTGCGGGCCGTCATCGTCAGTGGCGGGCAGGAAGGCAGAAGCGACAGGCGTCTCCGGCACCTCAAAGCGATAAAGCGGCGGCGCGGACGACGCTGCGGGTTCTGACTGGCGCGGAGGCGGTGTCACAGCGGAGGTTGGGGTCGGTGTGACCGCATGATTAAGCGGCGCAGCGGACGTGTTCGGCGCTGGCTGTTGCGCTGGCACAGCCTGCGCCTCGGGCGCAGCATTCGCACGAACCGGATTGAGCGAGGCTGAATCCGGCATTTCCGTTTGCCGCGCCGCCGCGCTGGAGGCCGCTATAGCGGCAGCGGTTGCCGCGCTCGCTTTAGCCAGCAAAGGATCGTTTTCAGGTTGAGCAGGAACAGGTTCATCAACGCGACGCGGTTTCGCCAGCAAGACGTCGTCTTCATCCGCGTACGCTGCGCGCAGGGCAGGTGCGTCCGCGTCGTCTTCGTCCTGGTGGGCATCGTGCTCGTCGTATTCGTCATCGTGCCATGGCTCGTCGTGGCGCGACCGGTTGCTGGCAAACGTCAGCACACCCATCACCACGCTGCCAATCTTCTCGGCAATGGTCAGCCATGACCAACCCGTGTAGAGCGTAATGCCGGCCGCCCACACGCACAGCAGCGTTAAGGTCCCGCCGGCAGAGCTAAACCACGGCGTCATGGCGTTGCTGACCAGACTACCAATCACGCCACCTGAGGCGAAGTACCAGATATCATCAACGTTGAGCGCCGCGAGACCGCACGTAGTCACCACCAGCGCCAATACGCCAATCAAGCGCAAGCCTACGGCAAAGTAGTCGATGTAATCCTGGCGATCGCGCTGGCGGAAGGTGGTCCAGCACAGCCCGACAATCACCGGCGGAATGGCATAGGCCATCACGCCAAAAATGAATAACAGGGTATCAGCCAGCCACGCGCCGACGCTGCCACCCAAATTATGGATAGGCTCATGCCAGGCGGTTTGCGACCAGCTAGGATCGGAAGGATTGAAGCTCACCAGCGACACCATCAGGTAGATGGCAAACAACGCGACAAGAATGAGCAAGGCTTCAAGCAGACGACGTCCACTGCTCATTGGTTGTAACGAAACATCTTTATCTTCTGTGTATTCCTGGCTCAAGAGTACTCTCCAGGTGCCTGTAAATTAAGAAGGCAACAGCGTCGGGCAAGCCCGACGCTGGTCCTGTATGAATTCACAGGAGTGTACCGAAATCTGGCAAGCTTTGCACCTGCCCTGCATCAACGGGTTTTGATCACCAGACGATTACTCTGTTTGACCTCTTCCATTACCACGTAAGTACGGGTGTCATTTACGCCGGGTAGGCGCAGCAAGGTTTCGCCCAGCAGCTTGCGGTAGGCGGACATATCAGGAACGCGGGTTTTCAGCAGGTAGTCAAAATCACCGGAAACGAGGTGACACTCTTGAGTTTCCTCAAGTTTTTGCACAGCGGCGTTAAATTGCTCAAACACATCGGGCGCGCCACGATTCAGAGTAATCTCAACAAAGACCAGCAGTGAGGCATCCAGGTAATGCGGGTTAAGCTGCGCGGTGTAACCCAGAATAAAACCCTGTCGTTCCAGACGGCGTACGCGTTCGAGACAAGGCGTAGGAGATAGGCCAACGCGCTTAGAAAGCTCTACGTTTGAAATACGTCCATCTTTTTGCAATTCATTCAGAATATTTCTATCGATCCTGTCCAGATCTTTTCCGGGGCGTTTCTTATTGTCTACCATTATTATTGTCTCTCTTCATTCCTTCCCTTTACCTGCCATACCCTGAAAACGCTCATTGTTCAGGGCCTTACTGATTCGAAGTCTGTAAGCCTGTGCAGAAACGCGACCATCCGTATGACGCATGTTGTCTGTCCACATCATGCGTCATTACCAATGTCAGGCTGAGTTTATCTGGCGAAAAAACGCGAAACAGAATGGAAAACTCTGCTCCTCATCGCTAAATCTTCTCTGCTTCTGACACTGTTTTCGCAAAAGCGCAGGCGATTGTCAAAGTAAAACATCCGTTTTCAGTACAAGATGCCAGACACTCTTCTGCGTTGCTGATTTTTAATGAGAATTTTTACAAGGCTGCACCAGAAATTGCCGAGCTTTGCACCCTTTTAGCGCAACAGCCGTGCAAATTCCCAACACATCGACTACGCCGTTTGCAGTGATTGTTAACAAAATTGCTGAAACCTTTTTTTGACGTGCTAATTTCCCTACAATCACAAACTATGTTGTCAAAATATTGAGGAACGTATGAGTACAGCCAAACACAGCAAGCTGCTCATTCTGGGCTCCGGCCCTGCCGGCTACACCGCTGCCGTTTATGCAGCCCGCGCTAACCTGAATCCTGTTCTAGTGACCGGGTTAGAAAAAGGCGGCCAGCTTACCACCACGACTGAAGTCGAGAACTGGCCCGGCGATCCCCATGACTTAACGGGGCCTGCGCTCATGGAGCGTATGCAGGCGCATGCTGAGAAGTTCAACACCGAAATTATCTTTGACCACATTCACACCGTGGATTTGCAGAACCGTCCTTTTCGCCTCACCGGCGACAGCGGTGAATACACCGCAGACGCACTGATCATTGCCACCGGTGCCTCTGCGCGTTATTTGGGCCTGCCTTCAGAAGACGCGTTTAAAGGCAAAGGCGTCTCCGCTTGTGCCACCTGCGATGGATTCTTTTACCGCAACCAAAAGGTGGCGGTGATCGGTGGCGGGAATACTGCCCTTGAAGAAGCGCTGTATTTGGCCAATATCGCCGCAGAGGTGCATTTAATTCACCGCCGCGACAGCTTCCGCGCGGAGAAAATCCTCATTGACCGGTTAATGGATAAAGTGCGCAACGGCAACATTGTGTTGCATACCGATCGCACGCTAGACGAAGTTGTGGGCGATCAAATGGGCGTGACCGGCGTCAAACTGCGCGCAACACAAGGCGATGTGACCGAAACGCTGGAGGTTGCCGGTCTGTTTGTCGCTATCGGCCACAGTCCTAACACGGCCATTTTCGAGGGGCAGCTGGCGCTGGAAAATGGCTATATCAAAGTGCAGTCGGGCTTACACGGCAATGCCACACAAACCAGCGTGCCCGGCGTGTTTGCTGCCGGTGACGTAATGGATCACATTTACCGTCAGGCCATCACGTCAGCGGGCACCGGATGTATGGCCGCGCTGGATGCTGAACGTTATCTTGACGGCTTGGTTAAAAATAGTCAGTAAGTTGTTAATAAGCTGATCATATTTGCCGAAGGGCGACCCATTTTGGTCGCCTTTTTTATTGTCGCCGTGCTAAAGTTTGAGCGCCCGTTATACCCGGACTTTTTGTCCGGACTTCGCCTCTTTCACAGTGATAATACGGCTCAGCATGAATACATCCCGGCAACACGATCTTCTTCGCTGGCTGCGCCAACAGCGCCACTATGGCGCGCGTAGTTTGCGGCTGGCTTCTTTGTATGGCTGTCTTGGCGCGCTGGTGATCATTGCCCAAGCGACGCTACTGGCTTCACTGTTGCAAAATCTTATCGTCCTGCACACGCCGCGCGCTGCCCTCACCGCCGACTTTCTCCTGCTTTTACTCTGTTTTATTCTGCGCGCGGGCTTAAATTATGCCCGGGAGGTCGCCGGATATCGTGCAGGTGAAGCGATTCGCCGCGGGCTGCGACAGCAGGTTTTAGACCGCCTTGAGGCCGCAGGTCCCGCATGGATCCAAGGGAAACCTGCCGGTAGTTGGTCCACGCTGCTGCTGGAACACATCGAGGAGATGCAGGCCTATTACGCCCGCTATCTGCCACAAATGTCGCTGGCGCTGTTTATTCCTGTCGCCATTTTACTGGCCATTTTTCCTGTTAACTGGGCAGCAGGCCTGATTCTGCTGGTCACCGCTCCGCTTATCCCTTTGTTTATGGCCCTTGTTGGTATGGGCGCGGCAGAGGCTAACCGTCGTCATTTTCAAGCGCTGGCGCGGCTAAGCGGCGACTTTTACGATCGTCTTCGCGGAAGAGAGACGCTGCGGCTGTTTCATCGTGCGGCTGCAGAGCAGCAGGCGATAGCGCAGAGCACAGCGGATTTTCGTCAGCGCACCATGGAAGTATTGCGCCTGGCTTTTCTCTCCTCTGCCGTGCTGGAATTTTTTGCCTCGCTGGCCATCGCAGTGGTTGCGGTTTACTTTGGCTTCTCTTATCTGGGCGAGCTCAACTTCGGCCATTATGGCACCGGCGTCACGCTGTTTGCCGGCTTTCTCGCGTTAATTCTGGCACCTGAATTTTTTCAGCCGCTGCGCGATCTCGGTACGTTCTACCATGCCAAAGCGCAGGCGATTGGCGGCGCTGACGCGCTGGAAGCCTTTTTATCTGAAGCGCCAGAATCCGCTGCTGCGCAAAGCCGCGCCCTCCCCTTTCCCGTAGCACCTTATACGCTTGAAGCGCGCGACGTGATTATCCTCACCGCGCGCGGCGAGCCGCTTTCGCAACCCCTGCAATTCACTCTCACGCCAGGCAAGCGTATCGCCTTGATCGGGCAGAGCGGCGCCGGAAAAACGGCGTTGCTCAACGTTCTGCTCGGCTTTCTCCCCTACGCGGGATCGTTACGCCTTAACGGGCTGGAACTGCGCGATCTTCCGCGCGCGCAGTGGCAACAACTGTTGGCATGGGTGGGACAGCATCCAAGCCTTCCCGCTAATAGCGTGAAAGATAATCTGTTTATTGACCAGGATGCGCAACACGATGCGCTCGCCGACGTGTTAGCGCGCGCTGGCGTGCAGGAATTTCTCCCCCGTTTACCGCAGGGGTTGGAGACGCCAATCGGCGATGGCGGCACCGGGCTGTCTGTCGGACAAGCTCAGCGCGTCGCCGTCGCGCGGGCCCTGCTCAAATCGGCCCATTTCCTGCTGTTGGACGAACCCGCATCCGGTCTTGATAGCCTGAGCGAAAAGCGCGTTATGCAAGCCCTGCGCGACGCTGCAACGCGCCAAACCACGTTAATGATCACCCATCAACTCACTGACCTGGAGAGCTGGGATGAGGTGTGGGTTATGCAGTCGGGCCAGCTAGTGCAACAGGGTCCATGGCAGGCGTTAATCGAACAGGACGGTGCCGCGCGTAATCTTGTTCAGCGTGGTGTTGAGGAGCCTCTGTGATGATCAATCTGTTCGCTTTTCTGCGTTTATTCCGCCGTCATCCCTGGCGGTTGGCATTAGGGATGATTCTGGCTATCGCGACGTTGCTCGCCAGCGTAGGCTTGCTTGCCCTTTCCGGCTGGTTCCTGGCAGCCTCTTCTCTGGCTGGTGCGGCGGGACTTTACAGCTTCAACTATATGTTGCCCGCTGCAGGCGTGCGTGGCGCGGCGATTGTGCGCACCGCCGCGCGGTACTTTGAGCGCCTTGTCAGTCACGACGCCACCTTTCGTGTTTTACAGCATCTCCGCGTATTCACTTTCGCTAAAGTCACTGCCTTAGCGCCAGAGCAGCTGGCCGGTTTTCGCCAAGGGGAGTTGCTTAACCGTTTCGTCACCGACGTCGACACGCTCGATCACCTCTATTTACGCGTGCTGTCGCCGCTGATTGGCGCGGCAGTTGTTATTGTTTTCGTCACCCTTGGGCTTGCGTTCATTGATGTCTCTCTCGCGTTATTGCTCGGGAGTATCATGCTCGCCACGCTGCTGTTCATGCCCGCTGTTTTCGGGTACTTCGGGGTCGCGACAGGCGAGCGTATCGCCCATCATCAGGCTCGCTGGCGACTCCAGCTTACGCGCTGGATCACCGGTTTAGCAGAATTACAGCTCTTTGGTGCTGCCGCAGCCTGGCGACAGGCGCTGGATGAAGAGGAAAAAGCCTGGCAGCACGCGCAGCGTAAACAGTTTCGGTTACAGGCTATGTCCAACAGCCTGCTGCTGGTGATTACGGGTTGTACCGTTACGCTGCTCTTGTGGTTATCCGCAGGTAGCGTAAGCGCCAGCAGTACGTCCGGCGCGCTGATCGCGCTGTTCGTGTTTTGCGCCCTCGCCGCGTTTGAAGCGCTGGCACCGGTCGCTGGGGCGTTTTTGCCGCTCACGCAGGTGGCGCGCGCCGCAGATCGCGTAAATGAACTGATTGCTCAAACGCCCGCGATCGCCTTCCCTGAGACGATGCCGGGTTCTGCACCGGGCTTGAGCGTGACGCTGGATAACCTTGTTTTCCACTATCCGCAGCGTCCTGATGCGGTGCTGGATGGTTTCTCTTTGCAGCTGCAAGCGGGGGAGCATGTCGCGCTGCTTGGCCCCACCGGCTGTGGTAAGTCAACCGTACTGGGCCTGCTCACGCGCAGCCATGAAGCACAGCAGGGCACCCTCGCCCTGAATGGCATACCGGTAAATTGCTGGGACGAGGCGAGCTTGCGTCAGCGCATCAGCGTGGTGACTCAGCGGGTGCACCTGTTTAATCAATCGCTGCGTGACAACCTCCTACTTGCACGACCTGACGCCAGCGATGCAACGTGCCTTGCCGTGTTGCGCCAGGTTGAGCTCGACCACTTAGCCGACGCGCCGCAAGGGCTGGATGCGTGGATGGGAGAAGGCGGTCGCCCGCTCTCTGGCGGTGAACTTCGGCGTCTGGGCATTGCACGGGCAATGTTGCACAACGGGGACTTATGGCTGCTGGATGAGCCCACTGAAGGATTGGATGCCACAACCGAGCAACACATTCTGAGACTATTACATCGCGTCAGCCGTGGCAAAACGGTGATGATGGTAACGCATCGGCTGAGCGGCCTGAGCGCGATGGATCGTATTTGTGTCATGGACAGAGGGCAGATTGTTGAGGCCGGAACGCATCAGGAATTAATCTCAAAAGCAGGACGCTACTGGCGTTTCTGCCAGCGCTTTAGGCTATAGTCTTAGCGAACAGCCAAGAGTAGAAGATGCAATGAGACTGGTACAGCTTTCACGTGATTCGCTACATTTCCCGCCACCTGAAATGGCGCTGCGCGAGCCCAACGGATTGCTGGCAATGGGCGGCGATCTCTCTCCAGCTCGCCTGATGAACGCTTACCAGCGCGGCATTTTTCCGTGGTTTTCGCCCGGCGATCCTATTCTGTGGTGGTCACCGGACCCGCGCGCTGTTTTACTGCCGGAGACGTTTCATCTTAGCCGCAGCATGGCCCGATTCCATCGGCGTTCGCCCTACCGCGTCACCATGAACCATGCGTTTCCTCAAGTTGTGGATGGGTGCGCCGAGGGAAGACAGGAAGGCACCTGGATTACCTTCGAAGTCAAACGCGCCTGGCTGCGCCTGTACGAATTGGGCCATGCCCACTCTATTGAAGTATGGCGTGATAACTGCCTGGTAGGTGGCATGTACGGGCTCGCGCTTGGCCAGATTTTTTGCGGCGAATCGATGTTCAGCCGTCAAGAAAATGCCTCTAAAACGGCACTGTGGGTGTTTACACAGCATTTCATCGCACACCAGGGAAAACTGATTGATTGCCAGGTCCTCAACCCCCATACCGCGTCGCTGGGCGCTCAGGAAATCCCGCGTGAGACGTATCTGCACCATGTGGAAACGCTGGCTGGTCAGCCGACTTTTCCGGGTTGCTGGCACACACAAACCCTTTTTTAACCCGCTCCGTAGATGTTTTGCACACAATTCCCGACAAAAGTGATACAATAGCGGAGTTTGGTATGTCGTCCGCGCTTCGCTGTGGCGAGCCGGAATTGCCAGGCTGGGAATCACACACCGTTCCTCGAACTGCTTCACGGGCGCACCTGTTGCAGATTCTTAGCCCGCTAATCCTCCGCAGACGTCAATAAACACCCCTATTTTATCCGTACTGCACGCGCATAGGCGCGACGCACGGCGAAGCGTTGGCAAAAACAGTCAACGTTTCTTTACATAAATCATGGAATTCGGCATTATCTTGCCGGTTCAACAGTTTGGTAGTTCACCCAGAGGATTCGATGGCCAAAGAAGACAATATTGAAATGCAAGGTACCGTATTGGATACGTTACCTAACACCATGTTCCGCGTAGAGCTTGAAAACGGGCACGTGGTTACCGCTCATATCTCCGGTAAAATGCGCAAAAACTACATCCGCATCCTGACGGGCGACAAAGTGACTGTCGAGTTGACCCCGTACGACCTGAGCAAAGGCCGCATTGTCTTCCGTAGTCGCTAAGTAGCGTTGACTCGCGCCCGCTGTGCATTAATGCTGGGCAAAAAAAAGGCCGGATAATCTATCCGGCCTTTTTCATATCTCTCCACAGATTAGTGGACAGTCCCTTCCGTTTTACGCTTTTCCGCGCTTAAGAAGTGGTAAGTGAGCTGATTCTTCTCTTTATCCAGCGCCACGGAGACAGAGCCACCGTCAACCAGCGAACCAAACAGCAGTTCGTTAGCCAGCGGTTTTTTCAGGTTCTCCTGCACCGCACGCGCCATCGGACGCGCACCCATCGCTTTGTCGTAGCCTTTATCGGCCAGCCAGTCACGCGCTTCATCGCTCACTTCCAGCGAGACGCCCTTCGCATCCAGCTGCGCTTGCAACTCAACGATGAACTTGTCCACCACCTGATGAATCACTTCTGTAGAGAGGTGACGGAACCAAATGATGTTATCAAGGCGGTTGCGGAACTCAGGCGTAAAGATCTTCTTGATCTCTTCCATCGCATCAGTGCTGTTGTCCTGCTGAATCAGGCCGATAGATTTACGCTCGGTTTCACGTACGCCCGCATTGGTGGTCATAACCAGCACCACGTTACGGAAGTCCGCTTTACGGCCGTTATTGTCGGTCAGCATGCCGTTATCCATCACCTGCAGCAGCAGGTTGAACACGTCAGGATGCGCTTTTTCAATTTCATCCAGCAGCACTACCGCATGCGGGTGCTTGATCACAGCATCAGTAAGCAGACCACCTTGGTCGAAACCAACGTATCCTGGAGGCGCGCCAATCAAGCGACTAACGGTGTGACGCTCCATATATTCGGACATATCAAAGCGCAGCAGCTCAATCCCTAAGGCTTTCGCCAACTGCACGGTCACTTCCGTTTTACCTACGCCCGTTGGGCCGGCAAACAGGAATGATCCCACCGGTTTGCGATCCTGGCCGAGGCCCGCACGGCTCATTTTGATCGCTTCCGTCAGGGCTTCAATGGCGTTGTCCTGACCAAACACCAGCATTTTCAGGCGATCGCCCAGGTTCTTAAGCGTGTCACGATCGGTAGCCGACACACTCTGTTCCGGAATACGGGCAATACGTGCCACCACCGATTCAATATCCGAGACGTTAACGGTTTTCTTGCGCTTGCTCACTGGCACCAGACGCGCCCGCGCACCTGCCTCATCAATCACGTCAATGGCCTTATCAGGCAGATGACGATCGTTGATGTACTTCACAGCCAGCTCTACCGCCGCACGCACCGCTTTAGCGGTATAACGCACATCGTGGTGCGCCTCGTACTTCGGCTTGAGGCCGTTCAGAATCTGCACTGTCTCTTCAACCGATGGCTCGGTGATATCGATTTTCTGGAAGCGACGCGCCAGCGCGCGGTCCTTCTCAAAGATGTTGCTGAATTCCTGATAGGTGGTCGAGCCCATCACGCGGATTTTTCCGCTGGAGAGCAGCGGCTTAATCAGATTCGCGGCGTCAACCTGCCCACCGGATGCCGCACCGGCCCCAATAATGGTATGTATCTCATCAATGAAGAGGATACTGTTATTATCCTGCTCCAGCTGTTTCAGCAGCGCTTTGAAACGCTTTTCGAAATCGCCGCGGTATTTGGTACCCGCCAGCAGCGAGCCGATGTCCAGGGAGTAGATAGTGCACTCTTTCATCACTTCCGGCACGTCGCCCTGGACAATACGCCATGCCAGACCTTCCGCGATGGCTGTTTTACCGACGCCCGACTCCCCCACCAGCAGCGGGTTATTCTTGCGGCGGCGGCACAGCACCTGAATGGCACGTTCCAGCTCTTTATCGCGACCGATCAGCGGGTCAATACCGCCGACGCGAGCAAGCTGATTAAGATTGGTGGTGAAGTTTTCCATACGCTCCTCCCCGCCTGCTTGCTCTTCGTTAACGGGATTTTCCGCGCCGCTTTGCGGCTGGCCCGGTTCATCTTTACGGGTACCGTGGGAAATGAAGTTCACCACATCAAGACGGCTGACTTCATGTTTACGCAGCAGATAAGCAGCTTGCGACTCCTGCTCGCTGAAGATAGCGACCAGCACGTTGGCGCCGGACACTTCGCTGCGGCCGGAAGACTGGACGTGGAATACCGCACGCTGCAGCACGCGCTGGAAGCTGAGCGTGGGTTGCGTATCGCGCTCCTCTTCACTGGCTGGCAGCACCGGCGTGGTTTGTTCGATGAAGGCTTCGAGTTCCTGACGCAGAGCCACAATATCCACCGTACAGGCTTCCAGTGCCTCTCTGGCCGACGGATTGCTGAGCAGCGCCAGCAACAGGTGTTCGACGGTCATAAACTCGTGACGGTGCTCGCGCGCTCTGGCGAAAGCCATGTTTAAACTGAGTTCCAGTTCTTGATTGAGCATTTGGCACCTCCCCCAATTATCGCTCTGACGATCTCTCTCCTATATGGAGACAGGCTCAGGCTTTTTCCAGCGTACACAGCAACGGATGTTGATTCTCTCGTGCGTAATGATTCACCTGCGCGGCTTTGGTTTCTGCCACCTCAGCGGTGAATACACCACATATCGCCTTTCCATGGTAGTGAACTTTAAGCATCAGTTGCGTTGCGCGTTCAACATCATAAGAAAAGAACTTTTGCAGAACGTCAATAACAAATTCCATAGGTGTATAATCGTCATTATTCAGGATGACTTTATACATAGAAGGCGGTTTTAACCCTTCGCGTATTTTGTCTTCGGCTAAATTGTCGAAATTAAGCCAGTCGTTTGTGTTTGCCATAATGTTCCGTCGAAACTCTGCTTTACGGTAGCGCACACTGTGTGCTCTACCCTCAAGTTTAACACGCCTGTCAAGCGGCTTTTCCCACCCTTACCGCTGGCCCTAAAAGTGCATGCGCGACCTGTATCACAAAATTCGCAATAGCGTTAACTGCCTCAAATTTTGATGAATTTCTCCCCTGCGCACAGGGCCGTTCGCTTGACGATAAGAACCGTTTCTCTACATTCTACCTGCACAAGCTGATTGAGTTTTATACAAACTCGCTCACAGCTTCAATGACCTCACCTACTTTTCAAATGGCTTGCGAGGGAAGTAAAAGCATGGAGACGGGTACTGTTAAATGGTTCAATAACGCCAAGGGTTTCGGTTTTATCTGTCCAATTGGCGGCGGCGACGATATCTTCGCACATTACTCCACCATTCAGATGGAGGGTTACAGGACGCTGAAGGCGGGTCAGCAGGTGCAATTTGATGTTCATGAAGGGCCGAAAGGCAACCACGCCAGCTTGATCGTACCGGTTGAACTGGCCCAGCACGCCTGATCGACCGCGCCCTCTAAGCATTCTGAACACTCGCGAAAAAAAATGCCAGCCGCAGATGCTGGCATTTTTTTTGCCTGACGCGCCGCTCACTTCCCGCGCCCGTGCGACTTACCCCATCTATGCCGAGGAAGCTAAACCCACAGCGCGAGAGCGGTGTTTTGACGTGCTAAGCGCCTGCAGGCGACGGAAACAGCGCCCGCCAGTGTAGCGCTGGGGTGAATCGTGTAGCCAATCATACGCCTGTCCACCATCCTCAGGTTTAACGGCAGGTGCGCCGCTGCAAAATCCCGGCGATCGCGCCGCTATCAAGTTATGCCCAGAACAATGTGCATGCACGAGGTTGGCACCGCGCGGCAGGCAGGCCCCGCGAAAGCGTTTACAGCACACGATTTTTTGGATAGCGTGACCGCCCTTTTCCCTGGACGGAGTCGTCATGTACGGCCTGTTAGTAATTTTATTACCGCTTATTGTCGGCTATTTCATACACCTGCATCACAGCGGGCTGTTACGCATGGTGGCGCGCACGCTCAGCGCACTGGTGTACGTCATCCTGTTCTTTATGGGTACCAGCCTCGCTTTTTTGGAGGATCTCAGCAGCAATCTGGTGATGATTTTCCACATCATGCTGATCAGTACGCCGTGCATTTTAGCCTGCTCGCTGTGCGCCCTGTGGCTGCTTGAGCGACGCTTGCCCTGGCGCCATGCGCATAAATCCCAAACGCCGCCCTCGCGCCTGCATATGGCACTAGAGTCCCTGAAGCTCTGTGCTGCTGTACTGGCGGGCTTTGCTCTGGGATTAAGCCAGTGGCCGCCGCTGCGCCATGCCGCCACGGTCAGTGAATACGCGCTGATCCTGATGCTTTTTTTAGTGGGCATGCAGTTGCGCAGCAGCGGTATGACGCTGCGCCAAATAACGCTTAATCGGCGCGGAATGCTGGTGGCCAGCGTATCACTGATCAGCGCCCTGGCAGGCGGCGCCTGCGCTGCGCTGCTGCTCGATCTTCCGATTAAAACCGGCATGGCGCTGGCCAGCGGTTTTGGCTGGTATTCGCTCTCCGGGATTTTAATGACGGAAGCGTTCGGCCCGGTGATTGGCAGCGCGGCGTTCTTCAATGACCTGCTACGCGAGCTGATCACTATTATGCTCATCCCGCTGCTAATGAGCCGCCAGCGCAGCATGACGCTGGGCTTGAGCGGCGCCACCTCCATGGACTTCACGCTGCCTATCCTGCAGCGCACCGGCGGTATGGAGATCGTGCCTGCCGCCATCGTGCATGGTTTTATCATGAGCCTGCTGGCCCCTATCCTGATCGCGCTGTTCTCGGCCTGACAGCGCATTTTTTCACGGCTGCGCTCGCGCTCCTTCGTCTACGCTTTGACACGCATATCTTTTTGCCATCGGGTAGATGGCTACCCTCAGACAGGAGCGAACGATGAAACAGACTGTGGCGGCACTGCTGGCCAAAACGCTTGAAAGCGCAGGCGTAAAGCGGATTTGGGGCGTCACCGGCGACTCCCTCAACGGGCTGAGCGACAGCCTGAATCGCATGGGCACCATTGAATGGATGCCTACGCGACACGAAGAAGTCGCGGCCTTCGCCGCAGGCGCTGAAGCGCAAATTAGCGGTGAGCTGGCGGTGTGTGCCGGCTCGTGCGGTCCCGGCAACCTGCATCTGATTAACGGCTTGTTTGACTGCCACCGTAACTGCGTCCCGGTTCTGGCGATTGCCGCGCA
This sequence comes from uncultured Pantoea sp., assembly GCA_913778495.1. Lineage (GTDB taxonomy): Bacteria > Pseudomonadota > Gammaproteobacteria > Enterobacterales > Enterobacteriaceae > Pantoea. The sequence continues at coordinate 21,746 of CAJYVD010000022.1, read as the reverse complement.
CATTCCTTCCAGCGAAATTGGCAGCGGCTATTTTCAGGAGACGCATCCGCAAGAACTGTTCCGCGAGTGCAGCCACTACTGTGAGCTGGTGTCGAACCCGGAACAGCTGCCGCAGGTATTAGGCATCGCCATGCGCAAAGCGATTTTGAACCGCGGCGTGTCGGTCATTGTACTACCGGGCGATATCGCGCTGAAACCAGCGCCGGAAAGTGCAAAAAGCGCGTGGTATCCGCCACAGCGCCCCCATGTTGTCCCAAATGCCAGCGAAATGGCGCGTCTGGCCGAGACGCTGAACGGTGCCAAAAACATTACGCTGATGTGTGGCAGCGGCTGCGCGGGCGCCCACGCTGAGGTAGTGAAGCTGGCAGAAACGCTCAAGGCTCCGGTGGTCCACGCGCTGCGCGGCAAGGAACACATCGAGTACGACAACCCCTACGACGTGGGGATGACCGGCCTGATTGGTTTCTCCTCAGGCTACCAAGCGATGATGAACGCCGATACGCTGGTGCTGCTGGGGACAAAATTCCCTTATCGCGCCTTTTACCCCGCCGACGCCACGCTGATTCAAATCGACATCAATCCCGCCAGTCTTGGCGCGCACAGTCACGTCGACATGGCGCTGGTAGGAGATATCAAAGCGACCCTGCAGGCGCTGCTACCGCAGCTTAACCCGAACGCGGATAGCCACCACCTCGATAGCGCCCTCAAGCACTACCACTCGGCGCGTCAGGATCTGGATGCGCTGGCCACCGCTAACGACAAGCAGGCGATCCATCCCCAATACCTGGCGCAGCAGCTGAGCCACTACGCGGCGGAAGACGCGATCTTCACCTGCGACGTCGGCACGCCTACCGTATGGGCGGCGCGCTACCTTAAAATGAATGGAAAACGCCGCCTGCTGGGCTCGTTCAACCACGGCTCCATGGCCAACGCGATGCCACAGGCGCTGGGCGCGCAATCGCTCGATCGAAACCGTCAGGTGGTCGCGCTGTGCGGTGACGGCGGCTTCAGCATGCTGATGGGTGATTTTATTACGCTGGCGCAGCTTAAGCTGCCGGTCAAGCTGGTGATTTTCAACAACAGCGTGCTGGGATTCGTGGCGATGGAGATGAAGGCGGGCGGCTACCTCACCGACGGCACCGATCTCGACAACCCTGACTTTGCCGCTATCGCCGCCGCCTGTGGCATTAAAGGCATTCGCGTAGAGAAGGCCTCGTCGCTTAATGCCGCGCTGGAAGAGGCATTTGCGCACGACGGGCCGGTGCTGGTCGACGTTATCACCGCAAAAGAGGAGCTCTCAATGCCGCCGCAAATCAAGGCGGAACAGGCAAAAGGGTTCAGCCTCTATATGCTGCGCGCCATCATGAATGGACGTGGCGATGAAATCGTTGAGCTGGCGAAAACTAACTGGCTCAGGTAAAACGGATCACCCAACTGTGTTGAAAACAAGGCGGGCGCTGAGCCCGCCTTTTCTATTTCAGGAGAGAGCGCCGTGATCGATTTACGCAGTGATACCGTGACCCGCCCCAGTGCCGCCATGCTCGATGCGATGATGACCGCCGAAACAGGTGATGATGTTTATCGCGACGACCCCACCGTTCAGGCGCTGGAAGCCGAAGCGGCGCGGTTAAGCGGTAAAGCTGCCGCCCTGTTCTTTCCAACCGGCACCCAGGCGAATCTGGTGGCTTTGCTCAGTCACTGCCAGCGCGGCGACGAATATATCGTGGGTCAGCAGGCGCACAATTATAAATACGAGGCGGGCGGAGCCGCAGTGCTAGGGAGCATTCAGCCGCAGCCGATCAGCCATGCCGAGGATGGCTCCCTGCCGTTGCACGAGATTATCGCGGCGATCAAGCCCGACGATATCCATTTTGCCCGAACCCGGTTGCTGAGCCTGGAAAACACGCACCACGGTAAAGTGTTGCCGCTGAGCTACCTTGAACAGGCGTGGCAGCTCACCCGCACGCACAACCTGGCGCTGCACATAGACGGCGCGCGTATTTTCAATGCGGTGGTGGCGCAAAAAATCGCGCTCACCGATATCGCACGCTACTGCGACACCCTCACAATCTGCCTGTCGAAAGGGCTGGGCACGCCGGTGGGTTCACTGCTATGCGGCGATAGCGCCTATATTGAAACCGCTCGCCGCTGGCGCAAAATGACCGGCGGCGGCATGCGCCAGGCCGGGATTTTGGCCGCTGCGGGTCTCTACGCGCTGCAGCACAATGTTGACCGCTTGCAGGAAGATCACGACAACGCCGCCTGGCTTGGCGAGCAGTTGCGCGCGGCGGGCATCGAGGTGCTCAATCAGCACACCAATATGCTGTTTGTGAAGGTGCCGGAGGCGCAGGTCAATGCTTTGAAAGCCTGGATGACCGAGCGCGGTGTGGCCCTGAGCGTGGGCCCGGTGACGCGCATCGTTACGCATTTGGATGTGGATCGTGCCGATTTAACGCAGCTTGTGGCCCACTGGCAGGCCTTTCTGCGTCAACGCTAACGCGCTGCGGCGCTACGGCGCCGCGCCGTATTTCGCCACCAGTGCGCGGGCTATCGCCAGCGTTTCTGCGTCGGCGATGCCGCGATAATCGCGCGCACGAAAATGCATCTGAAACGCCGCAATCAGCCTGCGCTGCATCGCCGGCGTGGTGGCGGCTGCCACGTCATACCCATAGCGCGCCAGCATGTCCAGCAGTTCGCCTTGATCCACCGGCGCACTCGGCGGGCACCCTCGCAGATACGCCTGCACCGTGTGGGCATCGGGCCAGGCACCCAAGCCGCGCGCCGCCAGCTGCGACCACGGAAAACGGGGGCCCGGATCCTGTTTGCGCTGTGGCGCGATATCGCTATGACCAACGATATTTTCTGGCGCGATACCGTAACGCTGACGGATATCCAGTAACAGCGCCGCAAGGACCCGTATCTGCGCGTCGGTAAACGGCTCCCAGCGCAGTCCGGTAAGCGTGCGGCGATAGCCGCGATTCACAATTTCGATGCCGACCGACGTATCGTTGATACGCGTCGCCCCACGCCAGAAGCTGGGCCCCGCGTGCCACGCCAGCTGACTTTCGGGTACCAGCTGCCAAATCACGCCCTGCCCTCGCCGCTGCACCGGCTGCTGGGGGATCACGTAGTGCGCGCTGACTTCGCGATCGGTCAGCGTCGCCAGCGACGCGGGCAGGTCTTCCGCCGTGTAGTGAATGACCACGACTTTGACGCGGGGACGCGCCCCCTGTGCGGGATGCGCGGTATCCACCCAGTAACCCGGGCGCGGCTGAAGCGTGGTTTGACAGGCGCTCAGCAGCAGCGCCAGCATGACAGCAATCGCGGCGCGCATCAGCGCACAATCACTGCGGTTCCGGTCACGCTCACCATCAGCATGCTGCTGTCTTTGCCCACGGTTTCGTAGTCAATGTCGATGCCCACCACCGCGTTGGCGCCCAGCGCCTTTGCCTGCGCTTCTAACTCTTCAAACGCGATTTGGCGTGCCTTTCGCAATTCTTTTTCATAGGCACCTGAACGGCCGCCAACGATATCGCGAATCCCGGCAAAAAAATCGCGGAAAATATTGGCGCCAAGGATGGCTTCGCCGGTGACCACACCGCAATAGGCTTCGATAGGATGGCCTTCCAGCGTCGGGGTAGTGGAAAATTTCATCATCTTCTCCTGTTCTGAATGCGTTAACGACAGCGCTTACCGCCAAAAAGCGCGACTATACTCTATGCTAAAAATGGCGTTTTGCCAGTGAACAATAAGGAAATCGAGATGAAAAACAACGCCTTTGCGCTGCTTGTTCCCGCTGCATTACTGCTCAGCGCCTGTACCACCGTCGAGCCGGTGTTCAAAGATAACGGCCCGCGCAGCGCATCCTGTGTTGAGGGCGGCCCCGATAGCGTCGCGCAGCAATTTTACGACCTGCGCATTCAGCAGCCTACGCGTGGCCTGCCGGATAGCACCACGTTAGCCAAATACCGTCCTTATCTCAGCGATCATCTGTATCAAACCCTGCTGCGCGCCAGCAGCGAGCGCAATAAACCCGCCGATTGGCAGCAGGGCGATCTCTTTTCCAGCCTGGCGCAGGGCCCGGATGCCGCCGATGTCAGCAGCGCGTCGCGCATTCCGAACCGCGATGCGCGCAACATCCCGCTGCGCGTGACGCTGAGTCGTGGAGAGACACGCTGGCAGGACGAAGTGTTGATGATTCAGGAAGGCACCTGCTGGGCTGTGGACGATGTGCGTTACATGGGAAGCTGGCCGCACGCCGGCGGTGGCTCGCTTAGCCAGCTGCTGGAAACCAAACAGTAATCGCTGTATTTATCGCCCGCTGTTTTCTCGTATTAGCGCGCCGCATGTTTACGGTGCCGGCGCGCGATGTTTTCAGGGCGTTCAAGAACGCCCTTATCCCTTGTTAGCGCTGAAGCACGCGATTTTGTGCTGCGCTTTTGCGGTTTAACTGCCCTTAAATAAATTTTAACCCACTTCAATTGCATAACTATTCTGGTGACGTTAAGATTTGCGGCACTAATTGCTATTCATTTTTTGCGCATGAGTATTCAACTAAACGCCATTAACTGCTTTTACGGCGCCCATCAGGCGCTGTTTGATATCAATCTTGCTTGCCCGCAAGGTGAAACGCTGGTGCTGCTTGGCCCCAGCGGCGCCGGCAAAAGCTCACTCCTGCGCGTGCTGAATCTGCTGGAGATGCCGCGTTCCGGCACGCTGCAGATTGCCGGTAATCACTTTGACTTTGCTCAGGCACCGTCTGAAAGCGCCATCCGCGAGCTGCGTCAGAACGTGGGGATGGTGTTTCAGCAGTATCACCTGTGGCCGCACCTGACCGTGGTACAAAACCTGATGGAAGCGCCGTGCCGCGTGCTGGGCCTGAGCAAGGCCGCCGCGCGGGCGCGCGCCGATGCCCTGCTGGAGCGCCTGCGCCTGACGCCCTTTGCCGATCGCTTTCCGCTGCATTTGTCGGGTGGTCAGCAGCAGCGCGTCGCCATCGCGCGGGCGCTGATGATGGAGCCGCAAGTGCTGCTGTTCGATGAACCCACCGCCGCGCTCGATCCGGAAATTACTGCCCAGATCGTCAGTATTATTCGCGAACTCGCGCAGACGCACATCACGCAAGTCATTGTGACGCACGAAGTTGAAGTGGCGCGTAAAACCGCCAGCCGCGTGGTGTATATGGAAAACGGCCGCATCGTCGAACAGGGCGATGCCAGCCACTTTAGCCAGCCGCAAACCGAGGCGTTTGCGCACTATCTTTCGCACTGAATCAGGATGCTCTCAATGAAAAAAGTTGTACTTGCTGCACTGCTTGCCAGCCTTAGCCTGAGCGCGTCTGCCGCCCAGACGCTGCGTTTTGCTACAGAAGCGTCTTATCCGCCGTTTGAGTTCGTTGATTCCAGTAACAAAATTCAGGGTTTTGACGTTGATCTCGCCAACGCGCTGTGCAAAGAGATCGACGCCACTTGCACCTTTACCAACCAGGCTTTTGACAGCCTGATCCCTAGCCTGAAATTTCGTCGTTTCGACGCGGTGATGGCCGGTATGGACATTACGCCTGAGCGTGAAAAACAGGTGCTGTTCTCTAAGCCTTATTACGACAACTCCGCGCTTTTTATTGCGCAAAAAGGCAAGCTGGCCGACGTCAGCGCGCTGAAGGGCAAACGCGTCGGCGTGCAGAACGGTACCACTCATCAGAAATACCTTTCTGACAAGCACAGCGACATCACTATCGTGCCTTACGACAGCTATCAAAATGCGGTGCTGGATCTGAAAAATGGCCGCATCGATGCGGTATTTGGCGACACGGCGGTCGTCAACGAGTGGCTGAAGCAAAACACCAACCTGGCCCCGCTGGGTGAGAAAGTCACCGACAAAGATTACTTTGGCACCGGCCTCGGCATTGCAGTTCGTCAGGGCAATACCGAGCTGCAAAGCGAATTCAATGCCGCCCTGGATAAAATCAAAGCCAACGGCACTTACAAAACCATCTACAACAAATGGTTTCAGCAATAATTAGCGATGAATGAACTGATACCACTCGCAAGCGCCGCCGGGATCACCGTCGGCCTTGCCGTTTGTGCCCTGATCGCCGGCCTTGCGCTGGCGATGATCTTTGCTGGCTGGGAGTCGGCGCGCCTGCGTCCGGTCGCCTGGATCGGCACCGCGCTAGTGACGCTGATTCGCGGCCTGCCGGAAATTCTGGTGGTGCTCTTTATTTATTTCGGCGCCTCGCAGCTGCTGCTGACGCTATCAGACGGATTCCACATCAATCTCGGACTGGTCAACATCCCTGTCCAGGTGCAGATTGAGAACTTTGACGTGAGCCCCTTTCTGTGCGGCGTGATCGCGCTGGCCATGCTCTACTCCGCTTACGCCTCGCAGACGTTGCGTGGCGCGCTGAAAGCGGTGCCGGTTGGGCAATGGGAGTCCGGCCAGGCGCTCGGCATGAAAAAATCCGCGATTTTCTTCCGCCTGATCTTGCCGCAAATGTGGCGTCACGCACTGCCCGGCCTCGGCAACCAGTGGCTGGTGCTGCTGAAAGACACCGCACTGGTGTCACTGATCAGCGTCAACGATCTCATGCTGCAAACCAAAAGCATCGCGACGCGCACCCAGGAGCCGTTTACCTGGTATCTGGTCGCCGCGGCTATCTATTTGATTATCACTTTATTGAGCCAGGCGGTGCTGCGCCGTATCGAATTGCGTACCACCCGTTTTGAGCGGGGAGCCTGATATGCTTGACTACTTACCTGAACTGCTAAAAGGCTTACACACCAGCCTGACGCTGACCGTCGCCTCACTGGCGGCCGCGCTGCTGCTGTCCCTGCTGTGCACGGTGATTCTGGCGCTGAAAGTGCCCGCGCTGCATTGGCTGGTCAAAGGCTACATGACGGTGTTCACCGGCACGCCGCTGCTGGTACAGATCTTCCTGATCTATTACGGTCCCGGGCAGTTTCCGGCCATTCAGAGCGTGCCGTGGCTGTGGCACCTGCTGTCTCAGCCATGGCTGTGCGCGCTGATCGCCCTGTCGCTGAACAGTGCCGCTTACACGACCCAGCTGTTTTACGGTGCGGTGCGCGCTATCCCTGCCGGACAGTGGCAATCCTGCGCCGCATTGGGCATGGATCGTGCCGCAACGCTGCGCATTTTACTGCCCTATGCGTTTAAACGTGCCCTGTCATCGTATTCCAATGAGGTGGTGTTGGTATTCAAAAGCACGTCGCTGGCCTACACCATCACGCTGATGGAAGTGATGGGACACGGTCAGCTGCTCTACGGACGGACCTATGACGTCACCGTTTATGCGGCGGCGGGTCTGATCTATCTGGTCGTCAACGGTTTACTGACGCTGATGATGCGCCTGGTTGAAAAGCGCGCGCTGGCCTTCGAACGTCGCAACTGAGTCGTCGGCCATTGGCCGACGCCAGTAAATCGATTTTAAAAGCAAAAATATTGCATATCCATTCATTAGATGTCATGGTGTACGCCACCTTTTTTTGTCTGTTTACTGGGAATGCACAATGAAAAAATGGATAGCCGCTGCTGCACTGGCCTCGTTAGCAATGAATGCTTATGCAGTAGATAAAATTCGCTTCGCCGTCTCGGCCACGTACCCGCCGTTTGAATCCCTCGACTACAACAACCAAATTGTGGGCTTCGATATTGACCTTGCAAAAGCCCTCTGTGCGGAGATCAAAGCGGAGTGCACGTTCACCAATAATGCCTTTGACAGTTTGATTCCGTCGCTGAAATTCCGCCGCTACGACGCGGTGATTTCCGGTATGGATATCACGGCAGAGCGCAGCAAGCAGGTCGATTTTACCCAGCCTTACTACGCCAATTCCGCCATTGTCATTGCGCAGAAAGGACAGTTCAGCGATTTCAGCCAGCTAAAGGGCAAGCGCGTGGGGGTTGAGAACGGCACCACGCACCAGAAGTACCTGATGGAAAAACATCCCGAGGTGATTGTCGTGGCTTACGACAGCTACCAGAACGCCATTCTCGATTTAAAAAATGGCCGCCTGAACGGCGTCTTTGGCGACAGCGCGGTGGTGAGCCAGTGGCTTAAGGCGAATAGCGATCTCAGCAGCGTGGGCGAACACATCACTGACCCGGACTATTTTGGCACCGGTCTTGGTATCGCCGTGCGTCAGGGCAACGCGCCCCTGCTGGCCGCATTTAACCGTGCGCTCAGCACATTAAAAAGTAACGGTAGCTGGCAGCAGATCAATCAGAAGTGGTTCCCGGAATAACGGCGCCAGCGCGCAGCCAGCGGTTAGGCCGTATGGATGCGCGTTAGCAGCGTCAACACCTCAAAATGCGCCGTGTGCGGGAACATATCAAACAGCTGAACGCGCGTGACCGCATAATCAGAAAGTCGATCGATGTCCTGCGCCATCGTTACCGGATTACAGCTGGAATACAGCAGGTAGTCCGGTGCCATGTGGCTCAGATAAGCGCACAGCGCAGACCCGATGCCCCGCCGCGGTGGATTGACCAGCACCAGCTGCGGTACCTGGTCGCGTGAGGTGGCAAACGCCGTGGAATCTAACGCGGCAAAGTGCACGTTGTTCAATCCTAACTGCTGCGCCGACTGTTGCGCGCAGGCGATGGCTTCGGCATTGATCTCAATCCCCGTGAGCTGCATGTCCGGCGTGGCGCAGTGCAAGCCGAAACCGCCGACGCCACAGAACAGATCCCACATGCTGCTGACCGGCAGCTCAGCCACCCACGCGCGCGCCGTCGCGTACAGCGACGCGGCCACCGTCGGGTTGGTTTGGAAAAAACTTTGCGGCCGAATGTAGAGCGGCACCTGATTAAATTGCTCTTTCAGCACCTGATCGTCGGTCAGGGCAATCTCCTCGTCCCCTTCCAGGATCGCCATGTGCACCGGCTGGATATTGGCAGAGATCACCCTGAGCTGCGGGAGCTGCTGCTGCAGTTCAGGCAGCGCCGCGCGCAGCTGCGCCAGCTTGCGCGGCGAGCGCAGCACAAAGCGCAGCATCATCTCTCCCGAGGTGCTTTCGGTGAGCAGGATAAACTTAAGCTCGCCGCGCTGACGGCCGACGTCGTAGGGCGTCAGTCCGGCGCGGGCAATAAACGGCTTCAGCCGATCAAACACCGGGGCGAACGCGTCGGGATAGAGTGGACACGCGCAGAGATCCACCGCCTCGCCATCGCGGTTCACAATGCCCAATATCGGGCGCTCTACGCTGCCGCTGACCACCATTTTGGCTTTATTACGGAACCCTTGCTGCGCCGAGCCGACCGGTGGCCGCCACTCAGCGACGGCGTGCGCGGCCAGCAGCTGCGCCAGCAGCGACTGCTTATCGCCCAGCTGTTGCGAGTAGGGTTTGTCCAGCCACTGACAGGAACGGCAGCGGCCTGCGTCGTAAAGCGCACAATGCATGAAGGGGCCTGTTGGTTAATCCGGGAAAAAACGGGGGCAGATTGTATCACCGAGCACGGAAAAAAGCGCGGCTGCTGGCCGGAACAAACAGCAGCAGTATCACCAGCGCATCGGGCACCTTTTGCAATAGAGTGTGATGGATAATTTGCGCGTTGGTTTCGCCGGAAATACTGAAAATTTCGGGATAGATCCAGCCGGTTGAGGCCAGCAGCATGTAAAAAAGTACCACAGCCTGCGCCAGCGCATATCCCCAGCGGCCGCGATTGCTGCCGCGCATCAGCGTGAACGCACAGCGCAGCTCAAACAGAAAGATCAGCTGGCTGGCAATAAAGATAAGGGTGGAGTCCCACGCCTGTGCGCTGCGGTGCACAAAGTTAGCCAGCTCCTCATACCCCAGCTCATTAGCCAGCATCAGCACGCTAATGCAGCGCGTCGCCACAATGGCGATACCCGCCACGGTGACCGGCACGGGCGTCAGCGTCATCAGCGCGCTGTTTTTCAGGATTTCCGACATGGGTGAACTCCATAACCAACGAAAAACGGACCGATTTTCCCGCGCGGTGCGTCAGGCGAAATCAGTCCGTTCTTATAGTGGCAAAAGTTACGGCTTTCAGCCACGTCTGGCTTTCTGAATATCGCGCAAACGCTGCTTTTCTTCATGGGCCATAAAGCGCCAGGCAATAAAGCCCACCAGGCCGACAATAAACAGAATCAGTGAGGCCAGCGCGTTAATCTCCGGGTTGACGCCGCGCCGCACGGTGGCAAAAATCGCCATCGGTAGCGTGGTGGCGCCGGGGCCGGTAACAAAGCTGGCAATCACTAAATCATCCAGCGAGAGGGTAAACGCCAGCAGCCAGCCGGTGACCAGCGCAGGCGCAATCATCGGCACGGTGATCACAAAGAACACCTTCAGCGGCGTAGCGCCAAGATCCATCGCCGCCTCTTCAATGGAGCGATCCAGTTCACGCAAGCGCGAATTGATCACCACCGCCACGTAGGCGGTACAGAAGGTCACGTGCGCCAGCCAGATTGTGAGCATGCCGCGATCGCTCGGCCAGCCAAACGCGTTGCCCATCGCCACGAACAGCAGCAGCAGCGACAAACCGGTGATCACATCCGGCATGACCAGCGGCGCGGTCAGCATGAAGGCGAAACCGCTGTGCCCGCGGAAGCGGCCAAAGCGCACGATAATCACCGCGGCCATCGTGCCCAGCACCACGGCCGTGCTGGCCGACAGCGCCGCAATCGTCAGGCTGAGTCCCACCGCATCCAGCATCGCCTGATCCTGGAACAGGACTTGGTACCAGTGAAACGAGAAACTCTCCCACACGGTCACCAGCTGCGAGCTGTTAAAGGAGTAGACCACCAGCAGCAGCATGGGCGCATACAGGAACAGGAAACAGCACGCCAGAATCGCCGTGCGCCACGGGGAGCGAATGGTCGGTAGCTGATTCATTCTTTCTCTCCCGTTGTACGGTTTTGATGCTTGTGGAACCAAATAATAGGCAGGATCAGAATTAACAGAATGATCACCGCCAGCGCAGACGCCACCGGCCAATCACGGTTATTAAAGAACTCCTGCCACAGGATACGGCCAATCATAATGCTGTCAGGCCCGCCCAGCAGTTCAGGAATAACGTACTCCCCTACCGCCGGAATAAACACCAGCATAGAGCCGGCGATAATGCCGCCTTTGGTCAGCGGGACAATCACGCTAAAGAAGGTCTTGAGCGGGCGCGCGCCTAAATCCAGCGACGCCTCAACCAGCGAGTAGTCAATGCGCGTCAGCGCGGTGTAAATCGGCAGCACCATAAACGGCAGATAGCAGTAAACAATGCCGATATAGACAGCGGTGTTGGTGTACAAAATCACCAGCGGATGATCGATCACCCCCAGCCACATCAGGAAGCGGTTCAGGATGCCGTTATTGTTGAGCAGCCCCATCCAGGCGTAAACGCGCACCAGGAACGAGGTCCACGACGGCAGGATCACCAGCAGCAGCAGAATGGTACGCATCGACGGTTTGCTGTGCGCCACCGCCCACGCCAGCGGATAGCCAATCAGCAAGCAGATGAGCGTGGAGATCGCTGCGACCTTGAGTGACGTCAGATAGGCTTCAGCGTACAGAGGATCGTCGGTGAGCGTGATGTAGTTGCCCAAATTCAGCACCACGTTCAGCTGATCGTCAGCCCAGGTCACCAGATCGGTATACGGCGGGATAGCACGAGCAATGTCGGCAAAACTGATTTTCAACACGATCAGGAACGGCAGCATAAACAGCAAGATCAGCCACAGATAGGGCAGCGCAATCACCAGCTTGCGTCCATGCTGCATTTTCAGGCGGGTCGCCCAGCGTTGCAGCGGCGTGCCAACCACAATTGGCGCGCGGCGTTGAGAAATGTGGCGCATATCGCCTCCTTAAACCGTCAGGACCACGCAGCTGTCCGCATCCCAGCACAGTCGCACTTCGTCACCCCAGGTTGGAGCGCCTTTGCGATAGCGGTGGGCATTTTGCAGCTGCGCGCTGATCATCTGACCACTGTGCAGACGCACGTGATAAATCGACAGATCGCCGAGATAGGCAATATGCACCACTTCACCCACGGCAAAGTTGCAGCCATCCGCCGGCACCTCGTCGCACAGCATCACTTTTTCCGGGCGCAGCGCCACGTGCACCGGCACGTTGTCGACGATAGAGACGTCAGTTTGCACTTTCAGCGGATGCTGTAACCCAGGCGACTCCAGCACCAGACTCTCTTCGCGGCGCTCACGCAGTAAGCCCTCGAAGACGTTCACGGAGCCGATAAACTCCGCGCTGTAGCGGCTGGTGGGATGCTCGTAAATCTCCTCTGGCTCACCAATTTGCACAAACTTACCGCGATTCATGATGGCAATGCGGCCTGCCATGGTCATCGCTTCTTCCTGATCGTGCGTCACCATCACGCAGGTGGCGCCGACGCGCTCAAGGATGTCCACCACTTCATGCTGCATGCGGTCACGCAGCTTTTTATCCAGCGCGCCCATGGGCTCGTCCAGCAGCAGCAGCTTGGGCCGCTTCGCCAGGCTGCGCGCCAGCGCCACGCGCTGACGCTGACCGCCGGAGAGCTGGTGCGGCTTACGTTTGGCGTACTCCTCCATGTGCACCAGCGTCAGCATCTCTGCCACGCGGCTGGCGATCTCATTTTTAGGCAGCTTGTCCTGTTTCAGGCCAAACGCGATGTTCTGCTCCACCGTCATATGCGGAAACAGCGCGTAGGATTGAAACATCATGTTGATGGGGCGCTGATAGGGCGGCACGTGCGACAGATCTTGCCCGTCCAGCACGATTTGGCCGCTGCTGGGGATTTCAAAGCCAGCCAGCATGCGTAACAGCGTGGATTTCCCGCAGCCGGACGCGCCGAGCAGCGCGAAAATCTCGCCTTTGTAAATGGTTAAACTGACATCGTCCACGGCATGCTGACCGTCAAAGGATTTCGTCAGGTTGCGGATCTCCAGCAGCGGCGTTAACGCCTTTGCAGTTTTATTCTGGGGGCGGGGAATCGCGTCGTTCACTCACATCTCTCCGGCGCTAAGCGGTGTAGCGCGGCACAGCTCGCCGCTAAAAAGGCACAACAGAGGCCGTCACTGCGCCTCTGTTGTCGTCTGATTGTGATCGAATTCGTTCAGAACGAATCACTTACCACTTTTTACTTTAGTCCAGGCACGGGTACGTGCACGATCGAGTTTTGGATCCTGGACTTTGAGCACAAACAATTTCGCCATGGCGTCTGGCGTCGGGAAGATGCCAGGATTGTTACGCACGTCCGCATTGATCAGCGGCAGTGACGCTTTGTTACCGTTGGCGTAATTCATTTTGTTGGACACATCAGCGATCACTTTCGGATCCATGATGTAGTTAAGCCATTGATAGGCTGCGTCCAAGTTTTTCGCATCTTTGGGAATCGCCATCATATCGAAGAAGGCGAGCGCGCCCTCTTTTGGCACGCTGTAGCCCAGATGCACGCCGTTGTTGGCCTTCGCCGCGCGGTCTTTCGCCTGCAAAATATCGCCCGACCAGCCGATGGCCACACAAATGTTGCCGTTAGCCAGATCGTTGATGTACTGCGACGAGTGGAAGTAGCGAATATTGGGGCGCAGCTTCAGCAGCAGATCGGTCGCCGCCCCGGTGTAATCTTTGGCATCTTCGCTGTTGGGATTTTTGCCGAGATAGTTCAGTACGGTGGCAAAAATCTCTTCGGGCGCATCCAGGAACGACACGCCGCAGCTTTTCAGTTTTTCCAGATTCTCTGGCTTCAGCACCAGATCCCAGCTGTTTACCGGGGCGTCTGCACCCAGCGCGGCTTTCACTTTATCGATGTTATAACCGATGCCCGTGGTGCCCCACAGATAAGGAATCGCGTATTTGTTGCCCGGATCGTGCTGCGCCACTTTCGCCATCAAATCGGGATCGAGGTTTTTGTAGTTGGGCAGCTTGCTCTTGTCCAGCTCCTGGAACACGCCGGATTGCAGCTGGCGCGCCAGGAAACTTGAAGAGGGCACCACCACGTCATAACCGGTTGAGCCGGCCATGAGCTTGCCTTCCAGCACCTCATTGGAATCAAACACGTCGTAGACCACTTTAATGCCGGTCTGCTTTTCAAAATTCGGAACGGTATCTGGCGAAATATAATCGGACCAGTTATACACGTGCAGCGTCTTATCCTCTGCCTGCACGCCGACAGCCGCAGCCATCAGCACACCAGCAACCACACCTGGCAACCATTTTTTACGTTGGTTGATCATGTTTTCCTTCCTCCTGAGCGGGTCATCACAGCGCTGCATACACGCGATCCAGAGATTGCGCAGCCTGAACGTTGTCAGACATACAATGAATCAATATTCAGCGGGAGTTTAATAGCAAAAACCTATACCCGACGTTCTGGCGACCCGCAGCTTCACGGCTTACGGTTCAGATGCACAACGTGTTACGGATAAAGATCGGCACTGCGGTTGCATGGTTATGCGCAGCTCCGCAAGAATAGCCCTGCGGCGGAGCGCGCACCAGAGCTCAGCGTAAAAAACGCCTTTTTGCGATAAGTTATGCATGTTTCTGCTATGGGGTTTGGCATTAGCGGCATAAGGCACAACTAATATCTGGCATTAAAGGGCGAAAAGCAGAATATTAAACGGCGGGGCTGAAACAAAAACTGCCGCAAAAAGCGGCAGTTAGCAGGAAGAACCGGAATCAGTGCAGCAAGCTTTGGCTACTGGCGGTGCTGGGACGCTCATCCTCATCGCCAATCATCAGCAGGTGATTCGCAAAGGCCTCCATGATCACCATAGAAATCCCCTCTTCACTCTGCTTCATGAACTGCGCAAACTGCCCAAAGGTGATGCCGGCGCTGACGCTGAGGGACTGACACACGATCAGCTTGGGCAAATTGTCGTCCTGAATATCAATAAACGCTTTTACCGTGAGTGAGCTGGCGTTGATTTGCGACAACTCCCCCACCAGCGGGATGAGTGCAGTGGGTTTTACCTCCGCCAGCGCGGAAAACAGAATGACGTTATCCACCAGGTCGATTTTTGCATCAAACACCCCGTCAAAATTCTGCATGTGCGGCAGATGCAGCGCCTGGCAGGCGTCACATTCGAACCAAGTGATATTTTGTTGATCCAGCCAGCGACGCAGCATGTCGATGTCAGGAACGACCAGTGAATCCATCGTTCTATCCTGTGGGGTGAAGAAATAAGCGCCTTAGCTTACGGAAAAAGTGGCGGCGACGCTATGAAAAGTACGCTATTGCGCGCTTATCCGCCGGTTTTTAGCCGATAATCAGCACAGGCGTGCTGCTCAATCCAGTGGATCATCATGCCTGCAATATCCAGCCCGGTGCAGCGCTCAATGCCTTCCAGCCCCGGCGAGGCATTCACCTCCATGACCAGCGGTCCGCGCGCCGCGCGCAGGATATCCACGCCCGCCACGTCCAATCCCAGGGTGGCCACGGCGCGAACCGCAATCTCACGCTCCTGTTCGGTGATGATGACCGCATGGGCGGTGCCGCCGCGGTGCAGATTAGAGCGAAACTCGCCCTCTTTGGCCTGGCGCTCAATCACGGCCACCACCTGATTGCCAATCACTAAGCAGCGAATATCGCGCCCCTGCGCTTCCTGAATAAATTCCTGCACCAGAATGTGCGCATTCAGACCGCGAAAGGCATCGATGACGCTCTCCGCCGCCTGCCGCGTTTCCGCCAGAACCACGCCAATCCCCTGCGTGCCTTCCACTAACTTCACCACCAGCGGCGCGCCGCCTACCATCGCGATGAGGTCCTGCGTATCGTCCGGCGAGGAGGCAAAACCGGTGACTGGCATGTCAATGCCCTGACGCGCCAGCAGCTGCAGCGAACGCAGTTTGTCGCGTGCGCGCGTAATGGCAACCGACTCATTCAGCGGATAGCTGCCGCACATCTCGAACTGGCGCAGCACGGCGGTGCCGTAAAAGGTGGTCGCGGTACCAATGCGAGGGATCACCGCATCAAAATGCCCGAGCGCGTCACCGCGATAGTGCACCGTCGGTGAAGCCGCATTGATATTCATGTAGCAGGAGAGCGGATCGATAAACTGCACCTGATGGCCACGCTCCTCCGCGGCGTCACGCAGCCGTTTGCACGAGTAAAGCGAGCCGTCGCGGGTGAGAATGGCCATTTTCATTGCAGCATCCCTGTGATTAACGCGTCGCCCAACCCTGCTTATGCAGGTAGTCCAGCATAAACGGACGGGTTTCTTTGATAATCAGGCGCTGGATCATCGCGCTCCACGTATCTGAACGCTGATGGCTGTCACGCTGCTGATAATAAGCCATGATCTGCGCGTCATAGTCCGCCAACACGGCGTGATCCACCTCGTGATAGCGGTTTTCATGCACCAGCATCGCCTGCGGCATACGCGGCTTCACGTCTGGGTTGTCCGCCGGATGGCCGATGCAAAAACCAAACAGCGGCAGCACAAACTTCGGCAGTCCCAGCAGCTCCGTGACTTCTGCGATGCTGTTGCGGATGCCGCCAATAAACACGCCGCCCAAGCCCAGAGACTCGGCCGCCACCATCGCATTTTGCGCCATCAACGCGGTATCGACGCAGCCCAGCAGCAGCTGCTCTGCGCGGCCTAGCTGCGCGTCAGGACAGATTTGTTGATGACGGTTAAAGTCGGCGCAAAACACCCAAAACTCCGGCGCGGCGGCGACCCATGACTGGCCGCCAGTGAGATCCACCAGTTTGTCTCTCATTTCCCTGTCAGTGATGCGAACAATCGAAGAGCACTGCAAAAAACTGGAGGTTGAGGCCGCCTGTGCTGCAGCAATGATCGCGCTGCGCTGAGCATCATCAATGCCTTGCTCAGTAAACGCACGAATGGAACGGTGGCTGCACAATAGATCAATCGTCGGCGTCATAATCCTCTCCGGTTACTTTCTTTTTGTGGGGTTGCTGAACAGCTGAGGCGCCATCGCTTTTGCGGTTCGCCACATCATCAGCCAGGCGGCAGGCAGCATAAACGCCACGCCCAGCAGAAAAAGCATCGTCGCTAAGGGTTTGGCAGCAAAAGCAGCGGGTGCATCCATCCAGCCGTTAACCAGCAGCAGCGCAGCGATCACCGCTACGACGCCCAGGATTTCTAACAGCAAAACCGGTTTTGGCAACGTTGCCAGGTTACGCATGGATGTATTCCTCATCAGTTCAGCAGGTTAATCGCACTCAGGCCCAAACGCGCGCGTTTGGTGAAATGAAGTATACAAGTCATCGTGCGTACCCATCAGATTAACAGGCATTTTCTACTTTGCTTAAGCCGAACGGGCGGGCATGATAGAGCGCATTATTGACGCTGGGTTATGACAGTACCCATAACGCAGATGACAAAGGAGAGAGAGAATGATTGCTGTGATTTTTGGCCGTGAAAGCTGCCCTTACTGCGTGCGGGCAAAAGAGCTGGCCGGCCGTCTGACCACTGAGCGCGATGACTTCAACTATCAGTATGTTGATATCCAGGCGACCGGCATCACCAAGGCCGATCTGGAAGCGCGTGCGGGTAAACCGGTCAGCACCGTGCCACAAATTTTTCTCGACGATAAGCACATCGGTGGTTACACCGAATTTGCTGCCTGGACCAAAGACAATCTGGGCGTAGAAGCGTAATCCAACGGGCCTGCGGGCCCGTTTTTGTTGCGGCTATTCGGCGCGCATGGCCAGCATAATGCGCAGCAAACGCACCAGCAGCGCACCGCATCCCGCCCAGAACCACGCGCTTAAGCTCCAGGCCAGCACCAGCAGCCCGCTATGGGTCATCGTCATAGCGATCATCACCCAGGTTATACCCAACAGCGTGCCTGCCAGCGCCACCCAAAGCGTGCTCATCAGCGCACTCTCTGCATGCAAAAGCGCCATCAACGCACCGGGCAACAGAAACAGCAGCAGTTCCGGCTGACCACGCACCGTCTGTGCGGACGCTGCCGCCCAAAAATGGTGGGCAAAAATAAACACCAGCGTATAAAACATCACGCCCAAAACCCATGACGGCCAGCGATTATTGCGCTGCAACATACCCATCCTCAACTTTGACGTTAACAATTTTGAAACGTTTACTGCCCGGGTGCGCACAACTGGAAATAAAAATAAACAGCATTAAGCAGCGCGAATGAAACTGCACATAGCTGAGGAAGTTAATTGTGTTTAGAATAACGCCGTTTTATTAGCTGGCCTGCGTCTTTATGACGCTAAGCGCACCTGCGTTTGGCACACGATAGCGAAAAAAGGCCCTTTCATCAACTTGTTACAGGTTAAGAAGAAGTTAAACCGTGAACATTAACGTCGCAGAATTGTTAAGCAGAAATGACGTTCTGTTATTATTTGTCGTTTTAGCGCTTGGGCTGTGCTTGGGTAAATTACGTCTTGGCTCTGTTCAGCTTGGTAATTCAATTGGCGTGCTGGTGGTGTCGCTGATTTTAGGTCAGCAACATTTCGCGATTAATACCGATGCATTAAGTCTTGGCTTTATGTTGTTTATTTTTTGCGTTGGTGTGGAAGCGGGACCTAACTTTTTCTCTATTTTTTTCCGCGACGGTAAAAACTATTTTTTCCTGGCGATCGTGATGGTAGTGAGCGCCCTGCTGGTTGCGCTCACGCTGGGCAAACTGTTCGGTTGGGATATCGGCCTGACCGCCGGGATGCTGGCTGGCTCAATGACCTCAACGCCGGTGCTGGTTGGCGCGGGCGATACGCTGCGTCAAAGCATCAGCGACGCGCGCCAGCTCGGCCTGATGCAAGACAACCTGAGTCTTGGCTACGCGCTTACCTATTTGGTGGGATTAGTGAGCCTGATTTTTGGCGCGCGCTACTTACCGCGTCTGCAGCACCAGGATCTTCCCACCTGCGCCCAGCAGATCGCCCGCGAGCGCGGCCTGGATGCCGACAGTCAGCGTAAAGTCTTCCTGCCGGTGATTCGCGCCTACCGCGTCGGCCCGGAACTGGTGGCCTGGACCGACGGCAAAAATCTGCGCGAGCTGGGCATTTATCGCCAGACCGGCTGCTATATCGAGCGCCTGCGGCGCAACGGCATACTGGCCAGCCCCGACGGTGACGCGGTGCTGCAGTTGGGCGATGAAATTTCGCTGGTGGGTTATCCCGACGCGCACGCGCGGCTGGATGCCAGCTTCCGCAACGGCAAAGAAGTGTTCGACCGCGATCTGCTCGACATGCGCATCGTGACCGAAGAGATCGTGGTGAAAAACCATAACGCGGTAAATAAGCGGCTGAGCCATCTTAAACTGACCGATCACGGCTGTTTTTTAAACCGGGTGATTCGCAGCCAGATTGAGATGCCGATTGATGACAGCATCATGCTGAACAAAGGCGATGTGCTGCAGGTGAGTGGCGAAGCGCGGCGCGTTAAGCAGCTGGCCGATCGCATCGGCTTTATTGCCATCCACAGCCAAATCACCGATCTGCTGGCCTTCTGCGCCTTCTTTATTGTGGGCTTGATGATCGGCATGATCACCTTCCAGTTCAGTAATTTCAGCTTTGGCATCGGTAACGCAGCCGGACTGCTGTTTGCCGGTATCCTGCTCGGCTTTCTGCGCGCCAACCATCCCACCTTTGGTTATATCCCGCAGGGCGCGTTGACGATGGTGAAAGAGTTTGGACTGATGGTATTTATGGCTGGCGTGGGCCTGAGCGCCGGCAGCGGCTTGCAGCACGGCTTCGGCAGCGCGGGCGCGCTGATGTTACTGAGCGGCCTGCTAGTGAGTCTGCTGCCGGTGGTGGTTTGTTACCTGTTTGGCGCTTACGTATTGCGCATGAACCGTGCCCTGCTGTTTGGGGCCATTATGGGCGCGCGCACCTGTGCGCCGGCCATGGAGATCATCAGCGATACGGCTCGCAGCAGTATTCCGGCACTTGGCTATGCCGGCACTTATGCTATCGCCAACGTGCTGCTCACGCTGGCCGGCACTTTGATTGTGATTGTCTGGCCGCTGTTGCCGTTTTAAAAATATTTTGGCGCGGTGGAGAACTAATTATCTCGACCGCAGTCTGAATAAGTGCCACTGCTTTTCTTTGAAATCCCCAAATTGAGGAGCCCGCCTGTCACTGATTGGCGGGTTTTTTTATGCCCTTCCCTCGCAGCTTAAGGTTGCGTTAAGCGTAACTTGCGACCCTGCTCACTTGGTCTCTTTTGCGCAAAATCGTCATGCAACCGTCATCAAAGTTAAACATACCCACAACCTCCGGCAAGATTAAGAGCACGACTATATATTCTCTTTCGGCCCGCTTTTACGCTATCAACTTCATTTTACTGGCAATGTTCGGGCTGGCGTTTTTGCTCTGGTCCCGCCATGAAAACCTGGATATCGCGATCAGCCGCATGTGGTTTGACGCGCAGACGGCACGCTTTCCCTGGCAGCACAACCGCTGGCTCGATCTGGTGAATCACCGCCTGGTGAAAGATGTGATTATCGCGGGGGCGATTCTGCTGCTGCTGCGCGGCATCCAGCGCCGCCATGGCCGTTACGTGCTGGTGGCGCTGCTGTTTGGCCTGGGCCCGCTGGTGGTTGGCGTGCTCAAGGCGCACAGCGCCCACTCTTGTCCGTGGGATTTAGCGATGTTTGGCGGTAAAGCCGCCAGCTTTGTTCTGCTGGATAGCGTGCCGGCCAACAGCGGTCCGGGGCAGTGTTTCCCCGGCGGACACGCTTCGAGTGGCTTTTCGCTGATGGCGCTGTTTTTCCTGTGGTGGCCGGAACGTCCACGCCGCGCGCTGCTTGCGCTGCTGGTCGGTATTACCGTCGGCCTACTGATGGGATACGGCCAGGTGATGCGCGGCGCCCACTTCTTTTCCCATAATCTGTGGGCGGGATGGTGGGTGTGGCTCACGCAGGTTGCAGTATTTGCCGGTTTTTCTTTTTGCCTAAATCAGTTGAGGACGAGAAATCATCATGGAAGCGCTTAACCACCGCCTTTTTTTGTGGATCAACGCGACGCCAGATTCACCGGCATGGCTCCTTTCCCTGGCGACCTTTATCGCCAAAGATCTGATTGCCATCGTGCCCTTATTGATCGTGGCGCTGTGGCTATGGGGACCGCGCGAGCAAGTGCCTTCGCAGCGCGCGCTGGTGCTGAAAACCGGCATAGCGCTGCTTTACGCGCTGGGTATTTCCTGGTGTGTTGGCCAGCTGTTGCCCCACCCGCGCCCTTTCGCGATTGGCTTTGGACATCAATTTCTTCCCCACGCGGCGGATGACTCTTATCCAAGCGATCACGGCACCACCATTTTTACCTTTGCGCTGGCCTTTGCGCTGTGGCATCGCCTGTGGTCTGGCGTGGTGCTGCTGGCGCTAGGCAGCGCCATTGCCTGGTCTCGCGTTTACCTCGGCGTGCACTGGCCGCTGGATATGGTCGGCGGATTTTTGGTCGGTCTGCTGTCGTGCCTGGCGTCGCACATGGCGTGGCAGCTCTATGGCGAGCGGATACTGGAAGCCACGCATTATGTGTACCGCACGCTGTTTGCCATGCCGATCAGAAAGGGGTGGATCAGGGATTGAGGCGGGGGGCGGCCCGCAAAGCCGCTTTAATTTTGCGCGGGCTCGCGCGCTGACCGCTGCGCTGGCCTGACTCTGCGCAGGTTCCGCCCGCTGACCGCTGCGCTGGCCTGACTCTGCGCGGGTTCCGCCCGCTGACCGCTGCGCTGGCCTGACTCTGAGCGGGTTCCGCCCGCTAACCGGCCGGCAGTTTCAGCCGCACCGCTGCGGCGTACGGGCAAAGGGCCGATGGGCGCGGCCCTTTGCAATCCGCGCCCTGCGCCAGCC
>CAJYVD010000021.1 GCA_913778495.1 uncultured Pantoea sp. | reverse complement strand
GTTGAGGCGCAGACCGGAGACGCGCAGCGAAGAGAAGAAACCGGGGCCGACCTGGATGCCGATGGTGTAGACGAACAGGATCAGGCCAAACTCCTGGATAAAGTGCAGCATGTCCCCGTTCAGGCTGATTTGCCCGCTCTGGGCAAAGTGCCCGACCAGGATACCGCCGAACAGCACGCCGCCGATGCCCAGCCCGACGCCGTACAGCTTCCAGTTCCCCCTCCACCGGGCAGTTTCCCAGACATTACTCACCCGTCCGCCACTCGTCACCCGGAGAGCAAGCTCCCCTGTGCTACCGTCCGACTTGCATGTGTTAGGCCTGCCGCCAGCGTTCAATCTGAGCCATGATCAAACTCTTCAATTTAAAGTTTGATTTGCTTAAACGAGTTAAGCGGTGCTCTGTGAATTAAAACGTCGTAATGAATTACGTGTTCACTCAGCAAAGACTTGATATTTTTTAGAGCCCGGAGGCTTTGATATCAATCCTGCGAGTGCCCACACAGATTGTCTGATAAATTGTTAAAGAGCAGTGCCGCGATTTCTCTAGCGGCGCGGGATGCGTATATTACGCTTTCCGCATTTTCAGTCAAGCATTTATTTTTGCTTTTCTGATGGTTGCCGTTAAGACAACCGCTGAACACATCGCTTCGTAAACCGTTGTTCCGTGTCAGTGGAGGCGCAGTATAGGGATTTCTTTTGGGCTGACAAGTGCTAATTGCAAATTAAAATTCGAGTGCTGTTTTTTTCAACTAAACACCGCTAAATTGCCAGTTTTTCCAGCAGTGGGAAGCCATAGCGCTGTAAAACGGGTGATAACTGAACAGCCTCTTCATCCATCTGCGTACAAAACGCCATGTTGCCCGCATCAGAAACCGCATCAGGCGCTTCATGCTCCAGCAGCCAAACGGTGCGGCGCGCAATCGCGGCGCCTGAATCCACCAGCCGCGTGCCCTCCGGCATTACGCACTGCAGTTCGTCACGCAGCAGTGGAAAATGGGTGCATCCCAGCACCACGGTATCCGGCGGCTCTTTCATACGCAGCCACGGTTGAACCGTGCGACGCACATCTTCAAGCGACACAGGTGCGCCGTGAAGCTTTGCCTCGGCCAATTCCACCAGCTCTGCTGAACCCAGCATCTCGATAGTGCATTCACGGGCAAACTGCTTCACCAGCTCATGCGTATACGGACGTTTCACCGTTCCGCGCGTGGCCAGCAATCCCACCACGCCGTTTCGCGTAAGTCGTGCGGCAGGTTTAATGGCGGGCACCACACCCACAACGGGAAACGCAAAGCGCGCCCGCAGCGCGGGAAGCGAAACCGTGCTGGCGGAGTTGCAGGCGATGATCACCAGCGCCAGAGGAAAGCGGTGAGCAATGGCGGTGACGACAGCGACAACACGCTCAACGATATACGCCTCGGTTTTTTCACCGTAAGGAAAGCCTTCATTATCGAAGGCATAGAGATAGTGGAGGTCCGGCAACAGCTGCCGAACCTCGTCGTAGACGGAGAGCCCACCCACGCCAGAGTCAAAAATCAGCACGGTGGGACGCAGATCAGAAGCTGTAGCTGGCGCTGAGTGTGTATTCACGTCCAGGGGTTCGATAGCCATAAACCGTCTCGTAGTCCTTATCCAACAGATTGGCGATTTTACCACGAACTGTAAGATGAGACGTGACAGGATACGCAGCAGAGACATCCACCAAACTGTAACTCGGCATCGGCCGCTGTACGCTGGTGTACTGATTACTGTTGTTGTTCACGCTTTTACCAAAATACTGCCACGCGAGATCAATATCGATATCCCGCCATGTCCAATCGAGCTGGTACTTATATTGCTGCCGTGAACGGTGCGCCAACAGTTCATTGTCCTGATCCCGGCGCGGATCGAGATACTGAAGCGTAATGCGGTGCGTAAAAATACCGGTATCGACACTTCCACTCCATTCAATCCCTTTAATGGTCGCGGATTGCACGTTGTAGTAGGTGCCGACAAAATTTTCATCCGCCTGGTAATCAATCAGATTGTTAATTTTGTTTTGATACAGATAAAGGTGCCAATCCACAGGGCCGGTGGTGCCTTCCATTCCCGTCTCAATCTGATGCGATTTTTCAGCCTGCAAATTGGGATTCGCCGCCACGGCCAATCGGCTTTGTCCGTACATTTGTCCCAGCGTGGGCGCCTCAAACGCCGTGCCGTACGAGAGGATGAAGCGGTAATTCGGGATAAACTCCCAGCCAGCGGCTGCCTGCCAGGTACTGTTCCAGCCAAACTGGTTGTTATCGTCGCCGCGCAGCGCGCCTTCCAGCGTCAACGTGTTGAAACGCTGCTGCGTAGTCAGGTAATAGCCTGTATTGATGCGGCTGTAGCTGTCGGCGCTATAGCGATCGCTGGACGTCAGTTCTTGCTGTTGCCAGTCAATCCCCGCGCTCACGCTGCCGTTGCCCAGCGCCGCACTATTTCCCCATTGCAGATTTCGCTGGCGCATATCATCCAGCGAGGTGCCGTTTTGATAGAGTCCCAGCGTGCTGGCGTAGTTGTAATCTTTATAACGCTGCTCGCTGAAAGTGAGTTCGGAGGAGTAACGTGCTTCACCGAATCGCAGCCCACCTTCATACGTGTGGTTATAGACCTGCCGCTTATCGCCGCCATCCTGATAGCCAGCGTCATAAGACGTGTTGTTAGCGTAACCATAACCGCGGAAAAATGCGGACAGGCTATCGTTAAACGTATGATTGACACCCGCCCAGAAGGTTTTACTGCGAAACCCATCGCGATCGCGATCAACGGAATAGGTCGACTGCGGCTGGATGTTGTACCCCTGCGTGCTCTGATAAGCTCCCGCAACGGTGACGAGCGTCCCCTCGCCGATTTTCTGCCGCAGCGCACCATCGTATTCTTGATAGCGGTCGGAGCCGAGGCTCGCCCCAATTTTTCCGCCCGGCTGGTCGTCCTCAGTGATAATGTTCACCACGCCGCCAATAGCATCGGCGCCATACACGGCGGAGCGGGGGCCGCGAATCACGTCAATACGCTGTATTAATGCAAGCGGAATTTGGCTGAAGTCAGTAATACCGGTAATGCCCGATTTCGCCAGCGGAATGCCATCAATTAACACCAGCGTGTGGCGCGCCTCCGCACCGCGGAGAGAGACAGAGCTGGCCTGGCCCAGTCCTCCGTTTTGTGCGATATCGACGCCGGGCAAGCGGCGCATCACATCCAGCAGGCTTTTTGCCTGCCAGCGATCAATCTCATCGCGCGTGACCACAACGGTTGGCGCAAGCACCGACGAAACGGGCTGCTGAAAACGATTCGCCGTGACGAGTTGCGTATCATCCTGTTGTTGCGCATAGCCGAATGACGCCCAGAGCGACAGCGCCGTTGCACTGAAGGCAAACAGCGAGAAAGCATATTTTTTCATTGTTATAGCATCCAAAAGAGCAAGCAGGATGCCGCAGGCCTACGATCGATAGCACGCGATGACCGTATGAATTGCGACGATACACCGGCAGGTCTTCGGGCTGGGAACCATAGGTGATGAAGACTTCCCATCATTAAGACAGTGTCTGCAAATGCACTCATCACGACATTCTTTACCGCTGCGCGTCAGCTCCAGAATCGCACTGGATTCCCTTTTAACTCAGAGAGGCCGGCGGGCGCAGTCTACGGTCAAGCACGCGCGGAATCCAGCCTTGCCGCGCGCAGGGCTGGACATCAGCAGGTGAATCCCTACAATCGCCCGGCATGCAGGCTTATTTTCAGGATTAACGATGACACCCGAACAACTCCCCATTGAACAATACGACGCGCAGCTGGCAGAAAAACGCCAGCGTTTACACGCGATGATGCTGCCCTATGCTGCGCCTGAGGTGGAGGTGTTTCGGTCGCCAGTGAGTCACTACCGCATGCGCGCGGAGTTCCGCATTTGGCACGACGGTGACGATCTGTATCACATCATCTTTGATCAACAGACCAAACAGCGCATTCGCGTGGATCAATTCCCCGCTGCCAGCCGCTTAATCAATCAATTGATGCCCAAGCTGATCGCGGCGATCCGTGATAATCCTGCGCTGCGCTTTAAACTGTTCCAGATCGATTATCTCTCCACCCTGAGCGAGCAGGTGGTGATCTCCCTGCTCTACCATCGCAAGCTGGAAGCAGACTGGACCCATGCCGCTTCCGCCCTGCGCGACAGCCTGCGTGCGGAAGGGTTTGATGTCCAATTGATTGGACGCGCCACCAAAACCAAAATCTGCCTCGACCGCGATTATGTGGATGAGTGTCTGCCCGTGGCAGGCAAAGCCATGACCTATCGCCAGGTGGAAAACAGTTTTACCCAGCCGAATGCCGCCATGAATATTCAGATGCTGGAGTGGGCGCTGGATGTCACGCAGGACGCACGCGGAGACTTGCTGGAGCTTTACTGCGGCAATGGCAATTTCTCGCTGGCGCTGGCGCGCAATTTCCGCCGCGTATTAGCCACTGAAATCGCCAAGCCGTCGGTGGCCTCGGCACAATACAACATTGCCGTGAACCAGATTGATAACGTGCAAATTATTCGCATGGCGGCAGAAGAGTTTACGCAGGCAATGAACGGCGTGCGTCGCTTCAATCGGCTGGAGGGCATTGATCTCAGCAGCTATCAATGTGAGACCATTTTTGTTGATCCACCGCGCAGCGGGTTGGATCCCGATACGGTGAAAATGGTGCAGGCTTATCCGCAGATTCTCTATATCTCCTGCAATCCGCAAACGCTTTGCGACAACCTCGCGACGCTCAGCGAAACGCACACGGTTTCACGCCTGGCGCTTTTCGATCAATTCCCGTACACCCATCATATGGAGTGCGGCGTGCTGCTGACGCGCAAAGCGGGATAAAAAAAAACGGGAACCTGAAGGTTCCCGTTTTTACATCATGGCTTGTTTTTATTGCGGCGAAAACGCGTGGCAATCCAGAACACCAGCGCCACCATCAAAATGGTAGGGATAAAGTTGGAGCCGATATCCGGGTATTCAGCACGCACCAGCGCGCTATACACCAAAATTCCCAGCAGGAAAAACGCCGCAGCCAGCGAAGGCATGCCATCCGGCATATTGCGGTTAAGATAGCGCTGATGCAGGCTCCAGACTGCCAGACCCAAGGCGATCAGCGGAAAAATGGAAAACGGAACGAATGCGCTGAACAGCACCGAAAAGGAGCCGTTGATGGCTAAACCGGTGATAAAAGCCAGTAGTAATGTTCCTTTATCGCGAGGGTTTTGCTCAATCATGTCATTATCCTTGTTATCTTACTCTTCAGTTTTTTCGAGGGTTACCGCCAAACGCTCCTGCTCGCGGCGATACCAGTAATAAGCGCCTTTTGCGATCATCCGCAGCTGTAACACCAGGCGATCTTCTAGCTTGCGGCGCTGTTCGCTATCCACATCCAGCGCCTCTGCGCCCGCGCTGAAGACAATGGTGACCATGGCTTCAGCCTGGGCTTCGGTAAAACTGCGCGGCATGCGATTTTCCAGCTCAAGATAGTCCGCCAGTTCGGCGATGAAATGCTGTATTTCTCGCGCCACCGCGGCGCGAAACGCCGCCGACGTACCCGAACGTTCGCGCAGCAACAGGCGAAACGCGTTGGGGTTATTGCCGATAAATTCCATAAACGTGGCAACCGAGGTTTTGATGATGCTACCGCCTTTGGCGATGCGCTGGCGCGCCTGGCGCATCAGCTGACGCAGCATCAGACCGCTTTCATCTACCATGGTTAAACCCAGCTCGTCCACATCGCGAAAATGGCGATAAAACGATGTCGGCGCAATCCCCGCTTCGCGCGCTACTTCACGCAAGCTGAGGCTGGCAAAACTCCTTTCTGCACTTAACTGACTGAAAGCTGCTTCAATCAGCGAACGTCGTGTACGTTCTTTTTGTTGCGCTCTGACGCCCATTTTCCCGGCCTTGTGAGTAAGCAGGCAGGCACTATAACAAACTTTTCAGCGTACAGTGGCGCAAAGTTTGTGACCGGCTGTGAACCTCACGCTTTGTCAATTTCAGGCAATTTTTGCTGTTAGAATTCAGAAGTGCGCGGCGAGATGTTAGAATCTCGTTGTAAAAATGTATAGAAACATAGGACGTACTGGTATGCAAAAGTCTTACGATTACGATGCCATTGTGATTGGCTCTGGCCCGGGCGGCGAAGGCGCAGCAATGGGCCTGGTAAAGCAGGGAGCGCACATTGCAGTGATCGAACGCTACCATAACATCGGCGGCGGTTGTACTCACTGGGGCACCATCCCTTCCAAAGCCTTGCGTCACGCTGTCAGCCGTATTATCGAATTTAACCAAAACCCTCTCTATAGCGATCACACCCGACTCCTCCGCTCCTCGTTCGCCGACATTCTCAATCACACCGAGAGCGTGATTAGCCAGCAAACGGCCATGCGTCAGGGTTTCTATGAGCGCAACCGCTGCGAGCTTTTCCAGGGTGACGCGCACTTCGTCGACGCGAACACCATTGAAGTGGAACAGCCAGATGGCACCCGCGAACGGTTAACCGCCGAGAAGTTTGTGATTGCCTGCGGCTCGCGGCCATATCATCCAGCAGACGTGGACTTTACCCACCCGCGCATTTATGACTCCGATTCCATCCTCAATCTGCATCATGAACCTGGCCACGTGATCATCTACGGCGCAGGCGTGATTGGCTGTGAATACGCGTCTATTTTCCGCGGTCTTAACGTCAAAGTTGATTTAATCAACACGCGCGATCGCCTGCTGGCGTTCCTCGATCAGGAGATGTCCGACTCGCTTTCTTATCACTTCTGGAACAGCGGCGTAGTGATTCGCCATAACGAAGAGTTTGAGAAAATTGAAGGCGTCAGTGACGGCGTGATCATGCACCTCAAGTCAGGCAAAAAAGTGAAAGCCGATTGCCTGCTCTACGCCAACGGACGCACCGGTAACACCGATTCGCTGTCGCTGGAGAACGTGGGGCTGGAAGCCGATGGCCGCGGCCTGCTGAAAGTGAACAGCATGTACCAGACCGCACAGCCACACATTTATGCGGTGGGAGATGTGATTGGTTATCCGAGCCTGGCGTCAGCCGCGTACGATCAGGGCCGTATTGCCGCGCAAGCGATCATCAAAGGCGAAGCCACGGCGCACCTGATTGAAGACATTCCCACCGGGATCTACACCATTCCAGAAATCAGCTCCGTCGGCAAAACCGAGCAGCAGCTCACCGCGATGAAAGTGCCATATGAAGTGGGACGGGCGCAGTTTAAACACCTGGCGCGCGCGCAGATTGTTGGCATGCACGTGGGCAGTTTGAAAATTCTGTTCCACCGTGAAACTAAGGAAATTTTGGGGATCCACTGCTTTGGCGAACGTGCCGCAGAGATTATTCACATCGGCCAGGCCATCATGGAGCAGAAAAATGGCGGTAACACGATTGAGTACTTCGTGAATACGACCTTTAACTACCCCACCATGGCCGAAGCCTATCGCGTTGCGGCGCTGAACGGCTTAAACCGCCTGTTTTAACGCGGTGTCCAGATAACCCTGCATGTGGGTTTTAATTGCTTCTGCCAGCTGCTCATAGCGGCTGCGCAGAGGCGATCCTGGGCGATAAACCAGCGCGATAGTGCGCTGCGGTACCGGCTTATAGCAGGGCAGGTAGCAGACACCATCACGCACACGTTCATTTGGCACCGCCAGTGAAGGCAGCAGCGTAATACCGCTTCCCGCCGCGACCATATTGCGCAGCGTTTCAAGGCTGGTGGCACGAAAATGCGTGTCTTCATCCGCACCCGCTTCAAAGCAGAATCCCATCGCCTGATCGCGCAGGCAGTGACCATCTTCCAGCATCAACAGCTTCTCACCGGCCAGATCGGACATGGGAACGCGATCGCGATCGCGCCACGGATGATCCTCATACACCGCCAGCTTCATCGGCTCGTCAAACAGCGGCACCTCAATAAAAGCTTCGCTCTCTTTCACCAGCGCCAGAATGGCGCAGTCCAGCTTACCGCTGTCGAGCTGTGACAGCAGCTGCTGCGTCTGCGCTTCATGCAGATACATTTCGAGTTTGGGGAACGTCTGATGCAGCATGGGAATAATGTGCGGCAACAAGTAGGGGCCCGTGGTGGGAATCAGCCCAATGTGCAGCGGCCCTGACATCGCCTCGCCCTGCTGGCTCGCCATTTCCTTCAGGACTTTCACTTCCCGAAGCACCGTGCGCGCCTGATCCACCAGCAGCAGCCCAGCCTGGGTAAACAACACTTTACGGCTGGTACGCTCCAGCAACATTACACCGAGTTCATCTTCCAGCTTACGAATCTGTCCACTTAACGTCGGTTGGCTGACATGACAGGCGTCAGCGGCACGTCGAAAGTGACGATGCTCCGCAAGCGAAACCAGATACTCCAGATCACGAATGTTCATTGATATCCTCCAGACCACGATAGCCCGTGGCGATAGATAGAATAGCAATGAACGATTAGCCCTATCAAGCTGCCTGCAGGAATAATACCGCCCATAAGTGAAGGAGCAGTAGACACCTGCTCGACCCCATCAGCGTTTTGGCACCGGATGTGCCGGAGCTTGATGATGTACCCATAACAAGATGTCATTCCGAAACTAGAGGTTCGCGGGCTCCCGTCAAGGTGCCCGCTTTTTTTTGCTTATCCCAAGCGCTTTTTGGCTTCAGCAAGGGCAAAGGCCACCTGCTGCGGCGCGACACCACCCTGCGCGTTGCGTTTATCCAGGCAGGATTGCAGAGAGAGAATGGGATACACATCGTCTTCAATGACGGTGCTGAACTGCTTGAGCTGCGCCAGACTGAGCGCTTCCAGCGCAACACCCTGCTGGATAGCGGCGACCACCGTCTCACCAACAATATGGTGCGCCTCGCGGAACGGCACGCCCTTGGCGACCAGGTAATCCGCCAGCTCGGTTGAGTTGGCGTAGCCTTGCTCCGCCGCTTCCTGACAGCGCGGACGCTTCACCTGTAATCCATCCAGCACCAGCGCCGACATATGCAGGCAGTCCAGCCACGTGTCGAGCGCATCAAACAGCCCCTCTTTGTCTTCCTGCATATCTTTGTTGTAGGCCAGCGGCAGCCCTTTCAAGGTCATCATCATGCCGGTTAACGCGCCCTGCACGCGCCCGCATTTGCCGCGAATCAGCTCCAGCGCGTCCGGGTTTTTCTTCTGCGGCATCAGGGAGGAGCCAGAGGTGACTTTGTCGGACAGCTCGATAAAGCCCGCTTCTCCGGTATTAAAGAAGATCATGTCTTCCGCGAAGCGCGACAGGTGCACCATGCCGATAGACGCATCCGACAGCAGCTCCAGCACGTGGTCGCGGTCAGAAACCGTGTCCAGACTGTTGCGCGTGGCGGATGCAAAGCCGAGCCAGCCAGCCAGCTGCTGACGATCAATCTCGTACGCGGTGCCCGCCAGCGCACCGCAGCCCAATGGGCTGACGTCCAGGCGTTTCAATGTATCCTGCAGGCGGCTCTCGTCGCGTGCCAGCATCTCCACATAGGCCAGACACCAGTGGGCGAACGTCACCGGCTGCGCGCGCTGCAGGTGCGTGTAGCCCGGCATGACCGCATCCTGGTTGGCCTCAGCGCTGGCCACCAGCGCGGATTGCAGCTGGCGCGTAGCGTCCAACAGCAGGCCCACCTGCTCTTTACACCACAGTTTCAGGTCGGTGGCGACTTGGTCATTACGGCTACGGCCGGTGTGCAGTTTTTTGCCCAGCGCGCCCACCTTTTCAATCAGCTTGCCTTCTACCCAGCTGTGAATATCTTCCGCATCGCTTTGCAGAATCTGCTCTGGGTTGGCGCGCACCTCAGCCAGCAGCGCATTTAGCGCGGCTTCAAGCTGCTGCTGCTCGTCGCTGCTCAGTACGTTCACTGTCACCAGCGCTTTTGACCACGCCACCGAACCGATGATGTCCTGTTCCGCCAGGCGGTAGTCAAAGCGCAGAGAATCGTTGAACTGTTTGAACCGTTGGTCTGCTGCCTGTGAAAAACGTCCACCCCAAAGTGCCATCTGCTTTACTCCTGAATCTGTTAAACAAAGGGCGGCCTCAGCCGCCCTTGCACATGTATTGTCAATCGCGCGGTTATTTTTTCTGCTCGTTCAGCGCACGAATGCGTGAAGAGAGCGAGAACAGGCGAATGAAGCCGCCCGCGTGACGATGGTCGTAAACCTCATCTTCGCCGAAGGTGGCGAACTCTTCGGAGTAGAGGCTGTTGGCGGACGTCTTCTGGATCGCCGTGGCCTGGCCTTTATACAGCTGCAGCACCACTTCGCCGTTGACCTGCTCTGCCAGCGACTCGGCGGCAGCCTGGATGGACAGGCGCAGCGGCGCGAACCAGCGGCCATCGTAAACCACGTAGGACATTTCGTGGCCCAACTGTTCACGCCACTTGAAGCTATCGCGGTCCAGCACCAGCTGCTCAACCGCACGCAGCGCGTTGACCATGATGGTGCCGCCGGGGGTTTCGTAGCAGCCGCGCGACTTAATGCCCACCAGGCGGTTTTCCACGATATCGATACGGCCCACGCCGTGTTTCGCGCCCAGCGCGTTGAGTTTTTCCAGACACTGGAACGGGCTCATCGCTTCGCCGTTCACGGCGACTACGCGGCCTTTTTCCACGGTCACGGTGACGTTTTCTGGCTGATCGGGCGCTTCCAGTGGGTCAACGGTCCACACCCAGCAATCTTTGTTTGGCGCGTTAGCTGGGCTCTCCAGCACACCGCCTTCGGTAGAGATGTGCCAGGCGTTCTCATCGCGGCTGTAGATTTTTTCCAGCGACGCGGTGGTCGGAATGTTGCGTTCTTTCAGGTAATCCAGCAGCGCTTCACGCGAACGCAGGTTCCATTCGCGCCAAGGTGCCACCACTTTGAGCTGCGGCGCCAGGGCGGTGTAAGTGGTTTCGAAACGCACCTGGTCGTTGCCTTTACCGGTCGCACCGTGGCACAGCGCATCCGCGCCCACTTTCAGCGCCAGCTCAACCTGCGCTTTAGCGATAATTGGCCGCGCCATAGAGGTGCCCAGCAGGTAAGTGCCTTCATAGAGCGCACCGGTCTGCAGCACCGGATATACGTAATCACTGATGAAGGCTTCACGCAGATCCAC
Source organism: uncultured Pantoea sp. (assembly GCA_913778495.1). GTDB lineage: Bacteria > Pseudomonadota > Gammaproteobacteria > Enterobacterales > Enterobacteriaceae > Pantoea. Next base: position 87,486 of record CAJYVD010000021.1, on the reverse strand, counting down.
CACGTGGCATTCCGATGCGCCTGACTGCAGGGCTTTTTTCTCAACGCCTTCCAGATCGGCCGGGTCCTGACCAATGTTGGCCACAAACGCCACCACTTCACAGCCGCCGTAGTTCTCTTTCAGCCATGGAATGATGGCGGAAGTATCAAGACCGCCCGAATAGGCCAGAACGATTTTTTTGATGTTTTGCGTGCTCATTTCTTAAATCCTTGATTAAGCGAGAATCCGGGTGCCAATCGACACACCGTTGAAAAGGGTTGGCAGCTGTTCGGCGTGGCGCCAGCTGGCGATATCCACCGGACGCCCCAGCGTACGGGCGGCGTCGAGTGCCGCATTCACTTTCACAATCATACCGTCGGTAATGATGCCCTGCGCAATCAGCTGCTCGGCTTTCGCTGCCGTCATCTCTTCAATGCGCTGGCCTTTGCCATCAAGAATACCGCTGACATCAGACAGCAGTACCAGATCGGCACCGAGGGTGGCGGCCAGCGCGGTGGCGGCCTGGTCAGCGTTGACGTTCATCAACGCGCCGTCGTCGGTGATACCAATGGAACTGACCACTGGCATATAGCCTGCGCTCAATAACGTGTTAAGCAGGGCCGGATTACCCGGCGTGGCATTCCCAACGTGGCCCAGCTCGGCGTCGAACTGTGCCACATTCACTAAACCGGCATCGCCAAGGCACAGGCCCACGGCGTTAATGCCGTATTTCTTCGCCCATGCCAGCAGCGTTTTGTTTGCCGTACCGGCCAGCGCACCGGTAATGATGTCGATCTGATCGGCAGGCGTGACGCGCAGGCCGTTTTTCTTCATCACCGGCAGCGCCAGTTTCTTCATCAACTCATCCACCAGGCAGCCGCCGCCGTGGACAATGATCAGCGGACGCCGATGCGCATTGCGATAACTCAGTAAGGCATCAAACAAGCGTGCCAGCGCTTCTTCGCTATCCAGCAGCACACCGCCCAGCTTAATGATCAAAGGATTCATGGCGTATTCCGTCGATTAAATCAGTGACAGCGTTTCGGGGAAGCCGAAACGGATGTTTAAACATTGCACCGCCTGCGAGGAGGCGCCTTTTAGCAGGTTATCTTCCGCCGCGACCACAATCAGGTGCTCGCCCTTCATGGCAAAGCCCAGGTCGCAGAACGGCAGACCCACCACGCCTTTCAACGCCGGCAGATCCTTGTCGTAGAGGCGAACCAGCGGTTTATCGTGATAGGCCTCATGGAAGGCATCCGCCACCTGCTGCTGCGTGACGCCCGCGTTAAGCCGACAGGTCACGGTCGCCAGAATACCGCGTGGGAAATTGCCCAAGTGCGGCGTGAAAATCACCGGCGTGCCGAGGTGCGCGACGATTTCCGGATGGTGACGGTGATTGAACACGCCGTAGGCATGCAGGCTCACTTCGCAGAAGCTGGTTTTCACGCTGGCTTTGCGCCCAGCGCCGCTTACGCCGCTGGTGGCATTGATCACCGGCCACTGCGCATCATTAAGCAGTCCGGCCTTGAGCAGGGGTTTCAGCGCCAATTGCGCTGCGGTGGGATAACAGCCCGGTACGGCTACCAGCTGCGCATCTTTAATCTGCGCGTGGTTCCACTCGGCCAAACCGTACACCGCTTGATCCAGCCAATCCGCATGCTGATGGCTAAAACCGTAATACTCGGTATAAAACGCATCATCCTTTACGCGAAACGCGCCTGACAGGTCGAAGACCACGCAGCCCGCTTTCAGAAACGCGGGCGCTAAGTCGTGGCTGACTTCGTGCGCCGTGGCGAGAAACACCACATCGACCTTGTCTGCCCATTCGTCGACGCTGCTCAGGGGCTGCAGGGGCAAATCAACAATGCCTTTGAGCTGCGGATGCAAATCCGACAGCAATTTTCCGGCGTCCGGGCTTTGCGCTGAAACCGCCAAAGCGGTTATGTTCATATGCGGATGGCGATTCAGGTAAGTGGCAAGCTCTACGCCAGCGTAACCACTGGCACCAACGATCAGCGTATTCAACATCAGCCTGTATACCTTATTACAGTCACTCGTTCCGGGTCGCGGCTTTGCCCCGTTGCCCATGATGCCGTTTGCCGTGATTTTCCAGTTCACAAGCACACGACGTTAATGTATTTTTATTCACTATTAATGCATGAATATTGATACATCCTAACCCAAGGGCCGTCAACAGTGAAGACAAAATTACCCCCTTTTATCGAACTTTACCGCCAGTTGATTGCCACGCCGTCAATCAGCGCCACCGACAGCGCACTCGACCAGAGCAATGAAACTTTAATCAATTTACTGGCAGGCTGGTTCCGCGATCTCGGCTTCAGCGTTGAGGTGCAGCCGGTACCCGGCACGCGCCACAAATTCAATATGCTGGCTCGCAGCGGTAACGGCGCAGGCGGCCTGCTGCTGGCCGGCCATACTGACACCGTGCCGTTTGATGATGGCCGCTGGACGCGCGATCCCTTCACGCTTACCGAACACGACAACAAACTTTATGGCCTGGGCACCGCGGACATGAAAGGCTTCTTCGCCTTTATTCTCGATACCCTGCGTGACGTGGATGTGACGCAGCTCAGCAAGCCGCTCTATGTTCTTGCCACCGCCGATGAAGAGACCACGATGGCGGGTGCGAAGTACTTCTCTGAATCCACCGCGCTGCGTCCCGATTGCGCCATCATCGGTGAGCCGACCTCGCTTAAGCCGGTGCGCGCGCACAAAGGCCACTTGTCTCACGCGATCCGCATTCAAGGCCAGTCCGGCCACTCCAGCGATCCGGCGCGCGGCGTCAACGCCATTGAGCTGATGCATGAGTCGATTACGCAGCTGATGGAACTGCGTAACACGCTCAAAACGCGTTACAACCACGACGGGTTCGCCATTCCCTACCCCACCATGAACTTTGGTCATATTCACGGTGGCGACGCGGCAAACCGGATTTGCGCCTGCTGTGAGTTGCATATGGATATCCGTCCGCTGCCCGGTTTAACCCTGGGTGAACTGGATGGCCTGCTGAATGAGGCGCTGGCGCCGGTGAGCGCGCGCTGGCCTGGCAGACTCACGGTGGGCGAGTTGCATCCGCCGATCCCCGGGTACGAATGCCCCGCAAATCATGAGCTGGTACAAGTGGTGGAAAAATTGTTGGGTGTGCCTACCGAAGTGGTGAATTACTGCACGGAAGCGCCGTTTATTCAGCAACTGTGTCCGACACTGGTATTAGGGCCAGGATCGATCAATCAGGCGCACCAGCCGGATGAATTTATTGATACCGCATTCATTAAGCCCACGCATGCGCTTATCACCCAGCTTGTGCGCCATTTTTGCCATGGATAACTAAACATTGGGGCAATTCACTGCGTAAACGGTAAATTGCCCGGTCAATGTGCGGCATTGCATAATAAGATTAACTTATCTCACTCCCCTGACGTGAAATTCTATAAATATCTGTTAGTTACACATTAACTTTCACTTATTTAAGTCAATTGACGAACTGGCCGAACCGTGGCTAGATAAAAGACGATGTTATGCCTCTCAGGCGTAGGCGTATTTACAAGACGATAAGGGTGTCAGGGTCACATGAACGAACAATATTCCGCTATGCGAAGTAATGTCAGTATGCTCGGCAAACTGCTCGGGGATACGATTAAGGATGCGCTGGGAGAGAACATCCTCGACCGGGTGGAAACCATCCGTAAGCTCTCCAAGTCATCCCGCGCAGGCAATGACACTCATCGTAAGGAACTGCTGAATACGCTGCAAAATCTCTCTAACGACGAGCTTTTACCCGTTGCGCGCGCATTCAGCCAGTTCCTGAATCTCACCAACGTTGCGGAGCAGTATCAAACTATTTCACGCAGCGGCGACGGCGCCAACCACCCAGAATTATTGAAGAAAACCTTTGCACGTTTGCAGCAGCAAAAAGATATCAGCGAAAGCGCTATTCGCGCGGCGATTGAAGATCTGTCGCTCGAGCTGGTGCTGACCGCACACCCGACCGAAATCACGCGCCGCACGCTGATTCATATGCTGGGCGAAGTGAACAGCTGCCTGCAACAGCTCGATCATACCGACATCAGCGACTATGAGCGCAACCAGGTGATGCGCCGCTTGCGCCAGCTGGTGGCCCAAGCGTGGCATACCGATGAAATTCGTAAATACCGTCCGACGCCGGTTGATGAGGCCAAATGGGGCTTCGCGGTGGTGGAAAACAGCCTGTGGCAAGGCGTGCCGGCATTTCTGCGTGAGCTCAACGAACAGGTGGAAGAGACCTTTGGCATTAAGCTGCCGGTGGATTTTGTACCGGTAACGTTCACCTCGTGGATGGGCGGCGATCGCGATGGCAACCCCAACGTCACGGCCCCCATTACGCGTCACGTCATGCAGCTCAGCCGCTGGAAGGCTGCCGACCTGTTCCTGCGCGATATTGGCGTGCTGATCTCTGAGCTTTCCATGGCGGAGTGCAATGACGAAGTGCGCGCCCTGTGCGGCGACGAAGACGCGCTGGAGCCGTATCGCATGATCCTGAAAGGTTTGCGCCATCAGCTGATGTCGACGCAAACCTACCTTGAGCGGCGTTTGAAAGGCGAGCGCCTGCCAAAGCCGGACGACCTGCTGGTGTCTAACGATCAGCTGTGGAAGCCGCTGTACGCTATCTACCAATCCTTACAGCAGTGCGGCATGGGCATTATCGCCAACGGCCAGCTGCTGGATACGCTGCGCCGCGTGAAGTGCTTCGGCGTGCCGCTGGTGCGCATTGATATTCGTCAGGAGAGCACGCGCCATACCGAAGCCATTGCGGAAGTCACGCGCTATTTGGGCTTGGGCGACTATGAAAGCTGGTCCGAGGCCGATAAGCAGGCGTTCCTGATTCGCGAACTCAACTCCAAGCGCCCTTTGCTGCCGCATCAGTGGCAACCCAGCGACAACACGCGTGAAGTGCTGGAGACCTGTAAAGTGGCGGCGGAAGCGCCGCAGGGCTCCATTGCGGCCTATGTCATCTCTATGGCAAAAACGCCGTCTGACGTGCTGGCCGTGCATTTGCTGTTAAAAGAAGCCGGGATCCCTTACGCCATGCCGGTGGCGCCGCTGTTTGAAACGCTGGATGACCTCAATAACGCCAACGATGTGATGCGCCAGCTGCTGAACATTGACTGGTATCGCGGATTCATCAACGGCAAGCAGATGGTGATGATTGGCTATTCCGACTCGGCAAAAGATGCCGGCGTGATGGCCGCCAGCTGGGCGCAGTATCAAGCTCAGGATGCCCTGATTAAAACCTGTGAGCAGGCCGGTATTACCCTCACGCTGTTCCACGGGCGCGGCGGTTCGATCGGGCGCGGCGGTGCCCCAGCACATGCGGCACTGCTGTCACAGCCGCCGGGCAGCCTGAAAGGCGGTCTGCGCGTCACCGAGCAGGGCGAAATGATCCGCTTCAAGTACGGTCTGCCGGAGATCACCATCGCCAGCCTGTCGCTCTATACCGGCGCGATTCTGGAAGCCAACCTGATGCCACCGCCGGAGCCCAAGCGCGAATGGCAAGCCATCATGAACGGTCTGTCGGCGCACTCGTGCGCGATGTACCGGGGTTACGTGCGGGAAAACCCCGACTTTGTCCCCTACTTCCGCTCGGCAACGCCGGAGCAAGAGTTGGGCAAACTGCCGCTGGGCTCGCGTCCGGCTAAACGTCGTCCGACCGGCGGCGTGGAGTCGCTGCGCGCCATTCCGTGGATTTTCGCCTGGACGCAAAACCGCCTGATGCTGCCCGCCTGGCTCGGCGCGGGGGCGGCGCTGCAAAAAGCCATGGACGAGGGCCAGCGCGATCAGCTGGAGACCATGTGTCGCGAATGGCCGTTCTTCGCGACCCGCCTGGGCATGCTGGAGATGGTGTTCTCGAAAGCCGATCTGTGGCTGGCAGAGTATTACGATCAGCGCCTGGTGGATAAATCCCTGTGGCCGCTGGGCAAACAGTTGCGTGACCAGCTGGACGCCGACATCAAAGCGGTGTTGACCATTGCCAATGATGCGCACCTGATGGCGGATCAGCCGTGGATTGCGGAATCTATCGCGCTGCGCAACGTGTATACCGATCCGCTGAACGTGCTGCAGGCAGAGCTGCTGCACCGCGCGCGCGAACAGGAAGCACGCGGTGATGAAGCCGATCCTCGCGTGGAGCAAGCGCTGATGGTCACCATCGCGGGCGTGGCCGCCGGCATGCGCAATACCGGTTAACCTCGCGTTTGCCAGCAGAAAGGGGCCGATTGGCCCCTTTTTTTATGCGCCGCTGCGTGGCGGGCAAATTACAGTAGCTGGGCGAGACGGTTGATATCCGACTGAATGGCGCCGGCGGTGACGTCACGGCCGGCGCCCGGCCCGCGAATCACCAGCGGATTGTCGCGATACCAGCGGCTTTCAATCGCGAATACGTTATCGCACGGCAGCAGCGCCGCCAGCGGATGCTCCGGACGCACCGCCTCTACGCCCACGCGCGCTTTGCCGTTGGCATCGAAGCGCGCCACGTAGCGCAGCACCAGGCCCATCTCCTGCGCGGCTTCCAGACGCTGCAGCATCTGATCGTTGAGCGCATCGGCGTTTTCAAAGAAGTGATCGATCGACTCCCCTTTACACGCCGCGGGCACCAGCGACTCCACCCGCACCTGATCCGGCTCGATGTCGTAGCCCGCCTCGCGCGCCAGAATCACCAGCTTGCGCATCACATCCTGACCCGACAGATCCACGCGCGGATCGGGTTCGGTTAAGCCTTGCTGCCATGCCTGATCCACCAGCTCGCTGAACGGCACCGTGCCGTCAAACTGCAAGAACAGCCACGAGAGCGTACCGGAGAAAATCCCGCTGATGGCAAGGATGCTGTCGCCGCTTTCGCGCAAATCGCGCACCGTGTGGTTCACCGGTAAGCCTGCGCCCACCGTGGCGTTGTAAAGCCAGTGGCGACCGGTTTTAGCGAACGCGTCACGCACTTGTCGCCAGCTTCGTCCATTGGACGCGCCGGCCACTTTGTTCGCGCTGATGACGTGAAAACCGTGGCTGGCAAAATCGAGATACTGCTGCGCCAGCGGCTCGCTGGCGGTGACGTCGAGCAGCACCAAATCGTCGAACGGATGGGCGCGCATCCACAGAAACAAAGATTCTTCATCCCGTTCTACGGCTTCGTCATCAAAGAACGCCAGCGCCCGACTCGCGTCCAGTCCCGTTTCGCTTAGCAGGCTGCGACGGCTATCAACCACGCCCGCCAGCACAAATTCAAAGCCGGTACGCGCGGAAAGCGTCTCTTGCTCACGCGCAAACAGCTCCAGCCAGCGCGAGCCGATATTGCCTTTGCCGAACAGCATTAAACCGATGCGCTTCTCAGCGCGAAACAGCGACTGGTGCAATCCCTGAATCAGGTGTTGCGTTGGCCCTACGCGCAGCACCGCGACGACGCTAATGTGATCTTCCGACTGCCACACAAATTCAACCGGCTGGTCGGCAATCTGCTGCCAGAAACGGTGGCTGTGCAGCGGATTGCGCGTGACGCCTGCGCCGACCAGCGCCACCAGCGCGAGGCCCTCGCGCAGTTGCAGATGGCCTGGAATGGCGGCGTCCTGAAGCAGCGTGAAAGCGCTGTCCACGACCTCGGAGGTATAGCAGAGCTGCAGCAGACGGCGATCGGGATGAATCCCTATCGCCAGCGGACGCAATTGGGCGCGCTTCAGCAGCAGATCGATCTCTTTCTGCTGGGTTTTAAAATCGTGATTGTCGGGGATCGCGATCTCCACCAGGCAGACATCATCGTGGCTGGTGACAATCCGCGCGCCGGTGCCTGAGGCCAGAACACGCTCAATGCGCGTCGAGCCCTGCTCCGGCTGGTAGCTACAGCGCAGCTGCAAGTCAATATCGCTGTTGGACACGGGCTGCAAGGTGCGCGTGTGCAGCACCGGCGCGGCGAGACGCGCCAGCTCGCTGGCTTCATCCAGACGCAGCAGCGGCAGCAGGCACGCATCCGAGACCTTGCGCGGATCGGCGCTGTACACGCCCGCGACGTCGCTCCAGATCGTGACGCGCCCGACACCTGCCAGGGCGCCGATCTGCGTGGCCGAGTAGTCAGAGCCGTTACGGCCAAGCAGCACGGTTTCGCCCGCGTCATTGCGGCTGATAAAACCGGTCACCACCAGACGCCGATGCGGATGCTGCGCCAGCAGTGCCTGCAACAGCGGCCAGGATTTGCCTTCATCGACCTGCGGCTGGGCCGCGCGTTCTGCGCGTAAGAAATCACGCGCGTCCAGCCACGCGGCATCCACATCGCGCTGCGCCAGCACCGCCGCCATCAGGCGCGCGGACCAGATTTCCCCGTGCCCAACGACCTCAGCATAGATCGCGTCGGTGATTGTGCCGTCCAGCAGCGCCGCCAGACGTTCCAGGTCGCGGATAAACGCGGTGGTGAGCGTCTCAGCCAGCTCGGCGGGCAGCAGCGCAGCAATCAGCTCGCTGTGATAACGTCGTAAAGTCTGTTGCACCTGATGGGCGGAGAGCCGGTCATTCTGGCTCAGCTTGAGCCAGCTAATCAGCTGATTGGTGGTGCTGCCTGCCGCAGACACCACCATCAAATCACCCGGCTGGCTGTAATCCGCCATTATGCTGGCTACGCGCTGATAACAGCGTGCATCTGCCAGACTACTGCCGCCAAATTTGTGCAACTGCTTGATCGGCGTTCCCGCGCCTGCTGAAATCGTCATGGTTATTCCTCGGCTGCGATCCGGAATGCATTATCCAGGTCGGCGATTAAATCTTCGTGATCTTCTATACCCACAGAAACACGCAGCAGCGTGTCTGAAATGCCCGCTGCCGCACGGGCCTCGGCCGACATGCCAGCATGGGTCATGGTGGCGGTGTGCGAAATCAGGCTTTCTACGCCGCCCAGCGACTCCGCCAGCGTAAACAGCTGAAGCGCTTTCAGGAACCGACGCAGGCGCGCCTCGTCGGCGTCCAGCTCAAAACTTAACATGGCGCCAAACCCGCGCTGTTGACGTACCGCAATCTCATGACCGGCATTGTCTGGCAGAGAAGGATGATACAGCTTTTTCACCAGCGGTTGCTGGCGCAGGTAATCAACAATCGCCAGCGCATTGCGTTGCGCGGCCGCCATGCGCGGCGCCAGCGTACGCAGACCGCGCAGCAACAAATAGCTGTCAAAGGCTGCGCCGGTGACCCCTATATTATTCGCCCACCAGGCAAGCTCGGTGGCCACGGCCGGATCTTTGGCGATCACGGTGCCCGCCACCACATCAGAGTGGCCATTCAGGTATTTGGTGCAGGAGTGCAGCACCAGATCGGCACCCAGCGCCAGCGGATTCTGCAATGCCGGGCTCAGGAAAGTGTTATCTACCACGCTCACTGCGCCCGCCTCGCGCGCAGCCTGACAAATTGCCGCGATATCCACCACGCGCAACAGCGGATTGCTCGGGCTTTCTACCAGTACCAGCTTCGGCTTCTCCGCCAGTGCCGCTGCCAGCGCCTGTTTATCGCCCTGGTCAACGAATTTGACCCGGTACGCGCCGCGCTTGCTCAGGCTGTCAAACAGGCGATAGCTGCCGCCATAGCAGTCGTGCGGTGCTACCAGCAGATCGCCGGGCTTTAGGAACACCGTGGTCACCAGATGAATCGCGGACATACCGGTATTGGTCAATACCGCGCCTGCGCCGCCTTCGAGCTCCGCCAGCGCACGCTGAACCACATCGCGCGTTGGATTGCCGCGGCGCGAATAATCGTGTGCGCGCGGTTCATTGAAATCGAGGAAGTTATAGGTGCTGGAGAGGTGAATCGGTGGGACAACGCAGCCATACTGCTCGTCATCATTTAAACCGCTACGTACCGCGATGGTGGCCTGTTTACGCGTCATAGTGCTCGCTGTTCCTGAAGTGTAAAAATGAAACATCAGGATAACATCCCGCCCACGGACGTCAATACATCTGGACATCTAAATGTCTTTGCGTATAGATTGAGCATCGGGTCAATAACCGCTAAAATCACGCGTCATCGCCTGGTGTTCAGCGCGCTTTATTGCGACAAGCGCAGCGCAAGCATAAAACCGGCAGTATAAGCGGTCAGGCATCGAAAAAGCGGGCATAATCAACGGATTTCCCCATATTCAACTTTTATTGATTAAGGTAACCCATGGCTGAATGGAATGGCGAATATATCAGCCCTTACGCTGAACACGGTAAAAAGAGCGAGCAGGTTAAGAAAATAACCGTCTCTATCCCGCTGAAGGTACTCAAAATTTTAACGGATGAGCGCACGCGCCGTCAGGTCAATAACCTGCGCCACGCCACCAACAGCGAGCTGCTGTGTGAAGCTTTTTTGCACGCCTTCACCGGACAACCTTTACCGGACGACGTGGACTTGCGTAAAGAGCGCAGCGATGAAATCCCGGAAGAGGCGAAACAGATCATGCGCGAAATGGGCATCGATCCGGATACCTGGGAATACTGAGTGCAGCCATAAAAAAAACCCAGCCGAGGCTGGGTTTTTTCATGCTTCCGAATCAGAGTGATTCGACGGCAAAAAATCTTATTTTTTGCTGCCTGGGATGCTGAAACGCTTGTTGAAGCGATCAACACGACCACCGGAATCAACAACACGCTGCTTACCAGTGTAGAACGGGTGGCATTTGCCGCACACGTCCAGGTTCAGCGTACCGGTCATGGTTGAACGGGTGTTGATCACGTTACCGCAAGAGCACGTGATGGTCACAGCTTCGTATTTCGGGTGAATACCTTGTTTCATGGGAGAACCTCATAAAAGGCCGTGTCGCTCTCCGTGCCAGGCGAACCTGCACAGCACCACACGCGGTTGAAAAATTAAGTGTATCTTTGACGAGCCATCTCATCAAAGGCGGCATAGTATACAGAAAATAACCGCTTCTGGCAAATAGCGGCAATGCATACCCGCTGACGATTCCAGCGTGTACACTACTTCTCCTTATGACACAGCCCGATAGAGATCGACATGCCCGTTGTTCAGGTTGCCTTGCCCGTCCCGCTGCCTCGCGTCTTTGACTACCTGCTGCCCGCCGATGCCGCGCAGCCGGTCGCTGGCGCGCGCGTGAGCGTACCGTTCGGCAAGCGCAAAATGCTGGGCATTGTCACCGCCGTGCAGCCCACCAGCGATCTGCCGCTGACGCAGCTCAAGGAGATTGAGGCGGTGCTGGATGATCGCTCTCTTTTCTCGCCGGCGCTGTGGCGCATTCTTCACTGGGCGGCGCACTATTATCACTCGCCGCTGGGCGAGGTGCTGAGCCATGCGCTGCCGGTGCTGCTGCGCCAGGGGAAACCTGCGCAAGACACGCCGCTGTGGCAGTGGGTAATCAATGACGCCGGACGTGAAGTGGCGATAGAGAGCCTGAAGCGAGCGCCCAAGCAGCAACAGGCGCTGGCCGCATTGCGTCAGCGCCCGCTGTATCGCCATCAAGTGGCAGAGCACGATCTCACCGATGCGGCGCTGCAGGCGCTGCGGGAAAAGGGGCTGTGTGATTTGCGCGAACATGCGCCACAGCCGCTAGACTGGCGCGACACCTTCGCGGTGAAAGGTGAACGGCTGCGCCTGAATAAGGAACAAGCCATGGCGGTGGGCGCCATTCGCAGCGAGGACGATCATTACGCCGCTTGGCTGCTCGCTGGGATCACCGGCTCGGGCAAAACCGAAGTGTATCTCAGCGTGCTGGAAAACGTGCTGGCGCGCGGTAAGCAAGCGCTGGTGCTGGTGCCTGAAATCGGCCTGACGCCGCAAACCATCGCCCGCTTTCGCGAACGCTTTGACGCGCCGGTGGATGTCCTGCATTCGGCGCTCAACGACAGCGAACGCCTGGCGGTATGGCTCCGCGCGCGCAGCGGTGAAACCGCTATCGTGATTGGTACCCGCTCCGCGCTGTTTACCCCGCTGGCGCGGCCCGGCGTGATCATTATTGATGAAGAGCATGACAGCTCCTACAAGCAGCAAGAAGGGTGGCGCTATCAGGCGCGCGATCTGGCGGTATTCCGCGCCCATGAAGAAAACATCCCGATAGTGATGGGATCCGCCACCCCCGCGCTGGAAACCCTGCATAACGTGCGCGTGGGCAAATATCGCCAGCTCAACCTTATGCAGCGCGCAGGCAACGCCAAACCCGCGCTGCAGCAGCTTATTGATCTGAAGGGTCAGCCGTTAAAAGGCGGTTTGGCGCCCGCGCTGCTGGGCAAGATGCGCCAGCATTTGCAAGCCGATAACCAAGTGCTGCTGTTTTTAAACCGCCGCGGCTTTTCCCCGGCGCTGATGTGCCACGATTGCGGGTGGCTTGCCGAATGCCAGCGCTGCGACAGCTACTACACGCTGCATCAGCACCACCGCCAGCTGCGCTGTCACCACTGCGATAGCCAGCGGCCGCTGCCGCATCAGTGTCCGGGCTGCGGCTCTACGCATCTGATGCCCGTGGGCGTCGGCACCGAACAGCTTGAGCAGCAGTTGACGACGCTGTTTCCCGGCGTGCCCATTTCACGCATCGATCGCGATACCACCAGCCGCAAAGGCGCGCTGGAGCAGCATTTGGCTGATGTCCATCGCGGCGGCGCGCGCATTCTGGTCGGCACCCAAATGCTGGCGAAAGGCCATCACTTTCCGGACGTCACGCTGGTGTCGTTGCTGGACGTAGATGGCGCGCTCTTTTCCGCCGATTTTCGTGCGGCCGAGCGCTTTGCCCAGCTCTACACGCAGGTGGCCGGACGCGCCGGGCGCGCCGGCAAGCAAGGCGAGGTGCTGCTGCAAACGCATCATCCTGAGCATCCGTTGCTGCAAACCCTGCTGCATCGTGGCTATTTTGCCTTTGCCGATCAAACGCTGCTGGAACGGCAGGCGGTGCAGCTGCCGCCGTGGACCAGCCACGCGCTGTTTCGCGCTGAAGACATGGATAATACGCAGGCCGCAGAATTTCTGACGCAGCTGCGCAATTTGCTGGAAGCCAGCCCGCTGAAAGACGAGGCAATGTGGTTGATGGGACCCGTGCCCGCGCTGGCACCGAAACGCAGCGGCCGCTGGCGCTGGCAGCTGCTGTTGCAGCACCCGTCGCGCAAGCGTCTGCAGCAGCTGTTGAGCAGTTCGCTGCCGCTGGTGGGCACGCTGCCTGCCGCGCGAAAAGTGAAATGGACGCTGGATATCGATCCCACCGAGAGTTAAGCGGTTCCGCACCTGTGAGCCAGTTCCAAAAATGCCACTTTTGTCACACTTTTTATGCAAATTAAGTAACAACCTCACCCGACGTTAGGTTAACAATAGTGCGCTCCCCGGCAAGAAGCCGGGGTTTCTCTATAACCCATGCGCTGTACCGCGTCAGGAGTGATACGTTGGACCAGAAGCAACCCTCAACCGCTGCCACCATGAAGGATGTGGCCGAGCACGCGGGCGTCTCTACCGCCACCGTTTCTCGTGCGTTGATGAATCCAGAAAAAGTCTCGGCGGCCACACGACAGAAAGTCGAACAGGCGGTGCTTGCCGTGGGCTATGCCCCGAACGGACTTCCGCGCAACGCCAGGCGCAGCGAAACCCAAACCATTTTGGTTATCGTGCCGGATATCTGCGATCCGTTTTTCAGTGAAATCATTCGTGGCGTCGAGGTCACTGCTGCACAGGCGGGCTATTTGGTGCTGATTGGCGACTGCGCTCATCAGGATCAGCAAGAAAAGACGTTTCTCAACTTGATGCTCACGCGCCAAATTGACGGCATGGTTTTGCTGGGCTCGCAGCTGCCGTTTGATGCCGGCATCGACGAACAGCGTAATTTACCGCCCATGGTGATGGGCAACGAGTTCGCTCCTGAAATGGCGTTGCCTACGGTGCATATCGATAACCTAACGGCGGCGTTTGAGGCGGTAAATCATTTGCTGCAGCTTGGCCATCGTCAGATCGCCTGTATCACCGGGCCTGAGCGCATTCCGCTGAGTCAGTATCGCCTGCAGGGCTATATTCAGGCGCTGCGCCGCAGCAACATTGCCATCGATCCTACGCTGATTGTGCACGGGGATTTTACCTTCGAAGCCGGCGCCAGGGCGTTGAAAAAGCTTATGGCGCTGCCAAAGCCGCCCAAGGCAATTTTTTGTCACAGCGACTTAATGGCGCTCGGGGCCATCAATCAGGCGCGAAAGCTGGGGATGCGCGTACCGGACGATCTCTCTGTGGTTGGCTTTGACGATATCGAACTGGCGCAATATTACGACCCGCCGCTGACTACCGTGGCGCAGCCGCGTTTTGCTATTGGCCGTGAAGCCATGCTGCTGCTGCTGGATGAGCTACACGGCAAACGCGTCAATAATGGCTCTCGCCTGCTCGATGCCGAACTGCGCATCCGCGGCAGTACTGCACCCGCGTTAAAACGCGAAAATTAGGGCGATTGGCAGTCACTTTTCAGCAGATTCTGAAGGCAGACTCTGCTGGTCAAAGTTCCAGCCCTTGAGTAACATGACGCATTCCGTTGCCGGGCTGGTAGCATGCTGCACATTGAGACCCGTCATTCTTCTTTACGCCGCGGCTGAGCAGGCCACAGCGTCTATTTTCCGGGTTTCGCCCGCTGGCATTTTTTAAAGGGTATTAGAACGAGAGTGGCACAGAGAGATTATGTAGGCCGCGGGCGTTCAACAGGGACGCGTCGCAAAAAAGCCACAGCTGGCCGTAGCAAAAAAAGCAAAGGCAGCTCAGGCACATCCAAACTCATGATCGTACTGGCTGCGGCCGTACTGGTCACCTTTGCCGGTGGTTTATGGTTCATCTCCCATCATAAAAAAGAAGAGACGCCGATCATTCCGAATCATAAAGCCAACGGCAATGGGCTTCCTCCCAAGCCAGAAGAGCGCTGGAAATACATTAAAGAGCTGGAAAACCGTCAGATTACCGTGCCTTCGCCGACAGAACCGTCTGCCGGAGGCGAGGTGCAGTCCCAGACGCAGCTGACGGACGAGCAGCGCCAGCTGCTTGAGCAGATGCAAGCGGATATGCGCCAGCAGCCTACTCAGCTGAATGAAGTGCCGTGGAACGAGCAAACCCCGGCGCAGCGTCAGCAAACGCTACAGCGTCAGCAGCAGGCACAACAGCAACAGTTGCGTCAGCAGCAGCTGCAGGTACAGCATCAGCAGCAGCAACAAATGCAGCAGCAGATTCAGCATCAACAGCAGGTGCAGCAGCAGCGTCAACAACAGCTGCAGCAACAGCGCCAGCAACAGCAGCAGCAGGCCGCGCCGATCACCCGCGAACCTTCTTCACAGCCAAAACCGCAAGAAACGGCCAAGGCAAAACCGGAAGAAAAAGCCACGTCCCAGCGCTGGATGGTGCAGTGCGGATCGTTCAAAGGCACCGACCAAGCGGAATCGGTACGTGCTGGCCTGGCGTTTGAGGGCTTTGAAAGCCGTATCACCACCAGCGGCGGCTGGAATCGCGTGGTGATTGGCCCCTTCAAGGAACGCAGCAGCGCGGATAGCACCGTCAAGCGTCTGCGCAGCGCAGGCCACGGCAGCTGTATTCCACTCGCCCTTCCCTGATCGCTGTCCTGTAAACCGCCCGGCGCATACTGTCCTCAATGCCGGGCGGCCTCTCTCCGGATTCTTCCTACAATTTCGTCATGGTCACAACGGCGGGGTTGAAAGACCTTAAACTCGCCCCATATCAGGTTGCATGCTGACCCGTGCTCGGTGCACGGCGTTCCATTTCTAATGCAACAAGGGGTCTGCCCGTGACAACGATAGTGAGTGTACGACGTAATGGCCGCGTGGTGATTGGCGGTGATGGCCAGGCAACGCTCGGCAATACCGTAATGAAAGGCAACGTAAAAAAAGTGCGTCGTCTCTACAACGATAAGGTGATCGCCGGTTTTGCTGGCGGTACCGCAGATGCCTTCACGCTGTTTGAACTGTTCGAGCGTAAGCTGGAGATGCATCAGGGGCATTTGGTTAAAGCGGCGGTGGAATTAGCGAAAGACTGGCGTACCGACCGCATGCTGCGTCGCCTTGAGGCGCTGCTGGCGGTCGCCGATGAGAACTCCTCGCTGATTATTAGCGGTAACGGTGATGTGATTCAGCCAGAAAACGATTTAATCGCTATCGGCTCCGGCGGGCCTTACGCACAAGCAGCCGCGCGCGCGCTGCTGGAAAACACTGACATTGGTGCACATGATATTGTTGAAAAAGCGCTGAACATCGCGGGCGATATCTGCATTTACACCAACCACAATATCAACTTTGAAGAATTACCGTCCAAGGCGTAAGGATTTAAATCATGTCTGAGATGACTCCCCGCGAGATTGTTAGCGAACTTAACCGCTTTATCATCGGCCAGGACGGTGCAAAGAAGGCCGTGGCGATTGCGCTGCGTAACCGCTGGCGCCGTATGCAGCTTGATGAAGAGCTGCGCCATGAAGTCACCCCGAAAAATATCTTGATGATTGGCCCCACCGGCGTGGGTAAAACTGAAATCGCCCGCCGTTTGGCGAAGCTGGCAAACGCGCCTTTCATTAAAGTGGAAGCCACCAAGTTCACCGAAGTTGGGTATGTGGGTAAAGAAGTGGATTCAATTATCCGCGATCTTACCGATTCGGCGATCAAAATGGTGCGCAGCCAGGCAATTGAAAAGAACAAATACCGCGCTGAAGAGATGGCTGAAGAGCGTATTCTCGACGTGCTGATCCCCCCAGCAAAAAATAACTGGGGCCAGGCCGAGCAGAGCGCAGAGCCTTCCGCGGCGCGCCAGTCTTTCCGTAAAAAATTGCGCGAAGGCCAGCTCGACGATAAAGAGATCGAAATTGATTTAGCGGTTTCCGCACCGGGCGTTGAGATCATGGCGCCTCCAGGCATGGAAGAGATGACAAGCCAGCTTCAGTCCATGTTCCAAAACCTGGGCGGCCAAAAGCAGAAGCCACGCAAGCTGAAAATCAAAGACGCCATGAAGCTGCTGATCGAAGAAGAAGCGGCCAAGCTGGTGAATCCTGAAGAGTTAAAGCAGGACGCGATTGACGCCGTTGAGCAGCACGGCATCGTGTTTATCGACGAAATCGATAAAATTTGTAAGCGCGGCGGCCAATCTTCCGGCCCCGATGTCTCGCGTGAAGGCGTACAGCGCGACCTGCTGCCGCTGGTAGAAGGCTGCACCGTGTCCACCAAACATGGCATGGTCAAAACCGACCACATTCTGTTTATTGCTTCTGGCGCGTTCCAGGTGGCCAGCCCCTCGGATCTGATTCCAGAGCTGCAGGGCCGTCTGCCAATTCGCGTCGAGCTCCAGGCGCTGACGGTGAACGATTTCGAACGTATTCTCACCGAGCCAAATGCGTCCGTGACGGTGCAGTACAAAGCGCTGATGGGCACCGAAGGCGTTAACGTTGAGTTCACTGAAGACGGGATTCGTCGTATTGCTGAAGCGGCCTGGCAGGTCAACGAGACCACCGAAAACATCGGTGCGCGCCGCTTGCATACCGTTCTGGAGCGTCTGATGGAAGATATCTCCTATGACGCCAGCGATCGCAACGGCGAATCGATCACTATCGATGCCGAGTACGTGGGCAAACATCTGGATGTGCTGGTGGCAGACGAAGATCTCAGCCGCTTTATTCTGTAAGTTTCCCGCTTTACCGTCATGCCCGGCCTTCGTGCCGGGCATTTTTTTGCGCAGGATATTGATGCAGCGCTTTTTTTGGCGGCTGATGATTTTGCCAACGATCGCCAGATAGCGATATACTTACCGCTCCTGTGGCAAACAGACGATATCCCTATGAAATACGATACATCTGAACTCTGTGACATCTACCATGAAGAAGTGAATGTGGTTGAACCGCTTTTTTCCAACTTTGGCGGGCGTACCTCCTTCGGTGGTCAAATAACCACAGTGAAATGTTTCGAAGATAATGGCCTGCTCTACGATCTGCTGGAGGAAAATGGCCGGGGACGCGTGCTGGTTGTCGATGGTGGTGGCTCAGTCCGCCGTGCGCTGGTAGACGCGCAGCTGGCACGGCTGGCGCAAGAAAACGAATGGGAAGGGATCGTGGTCTACGGTTCGGTGCGTCAGGTTGATGAACTTGAAGAGTTGGAAATTGGCATTCAGGCGATCGCGGCCATTCCGGTTGGCGCAGCGGGAGAAGGCATTGGTGAAAGCGACGTGCGGGTCAACTTTGGCGGCGTGACCTTCTTCTCAGGCGATCACCTCTACGCCGACAACACCGGCATCATCCTGTCCGAAGATGCGCTGGATATCGAATAAGCGCGTTACGCAAACAAAAACGGGTGCCGAAGCACCCGTTGGTTTAAGCCACGACGCTTAAACTTCTTCCATTTTTCCCAGCAGTGCACGCAGGCGCTCCTGCCAAACGTGCTGCTCTTCTTTCAGATGCTGATTTTCACGCATCAGCGCTTCATGATTGCCGGACGCCTGGCTGACTTCGTTTTTCAGCGTATTGTTCTGCTCTTTCAGCTCTTCGATTTCCATTTGCAGCAGCGTGATGGTATCAATCGCCTGCTGTACTTTCGCTTCCAGTTTTTCGAACACTTCAAATGACATCTTTCTAACCTCTCCTGATTCTTGCAAGGCGTTGATAGCGCTGGGGCTGCACGATTACAGGTAGCCAGCCACGATAGCTCGATTGTAAGTAGCCATCTGCGGCAAGTCCAGTGGCACAGGGCTTGCGCGGGAAGTCTGTAACACTTTTCAGTTTATGCTTAATCAAACGCTCAGGATCGCGCAATTTTGCGCGCGGTCACGCTTATCGATGGCTAAAGCGGCCCTTTGTGACCCTTAAAGAAAGGTAAAATACGCGAAAACGCTCATTTTTATGACGGACTACACAGATCTTAAGCGCGGTATTTCTCGTTTATGCTCGTTAACGATAAATTCACATTAGCCCTACATTAGAGCTGGGTGACTCATGGATTGAGAACAAAAACTGATAAAATTTAACCTCGCTTCAGGAATGCCATTATGAGTCAGACTACGAATACGCTTAAAGGTCAGTGCATCGCCGAATTTCTTGGCACCGGGTTGATCATCTTTTTCGGCGCGGGCTGTGTCGCTGCGCTGAAACTGGCGGGTGCTGCATTCGGTCAGTGGGAAATCTGTATTATCTGGGGTCTAGCTGTCTCCATGGCGGTTTATCTGAGTGCGGGCGTGTCAGGTGCACACCTTAACCCAGCCGTAACCATTGCCTTGTGTCTGTTCGCGAATTTTGAAGGTCGCAAAGTGCTGCCGTATATTCTGGCGCAGGTTGCCGGTGCTTTCTGTGCCGCTGCTCTGGTTTACGGACTTTATTACAACCTGTTCTTTGACTACGAAGCTAGCCATCAGATGGTACGCGGTAGCGTACAAAGCCTCGACTTGGCAGGCATCTTCTCAACGTATCCTAACCCGCACATCAGCGTGGCACAGGCTTTCCTGGTTGAGATGGTGATTACTGCGGTGTTGATGGCCGTTATCATGGCGTTGACGGACGATGGCAACGGTGTGCCACGTGGTCCGCTGGCACCGCTGCTGATCGGTCTGCTGGTCGCAGTAATCGGCGGCTCAATGGGCCCACTGACCGGCTTTGCCCTTAATCCGGC
Organism: uncultured Pantoea sp.; assembly: GCA_913778495.1. Lineage (GTDB taxonomy): Bacteria > Pseudomonadota > Gammaproteobacteria > Enterobacterales > Enterobacteriaceae > Pantoea. The sequence continues at coordinate 67,903 of CAJYVD010000021.1, read as the reverse complement.
ACGTGATTTTGGTCCGAAACTGTTCGCGTTTATTGCCGGTTGGGGTGACGTCGCCTTCACAGGTGGCAAAGATATTCCTTACTTCCTGGTTCCTATTTTTGGCCCGCTGGTCGGTGCCTGCTTAGGTGCTTTCGGTTATCGTGCGCTGATTGGTCGTCATCTGCCGGTTGCCGCAGCAGCGATTACCACAACAGAAAAGCCGATTGCGCGCGCAGAGCAGCGTAAAGCGTAAGTTTCACTCTTCATCATCGGGAAAACATAAATGACTACGACTGATAAAAAATACATTGTCGCGCTCGACCAGGGCACCACCAGCTCACGTGCAGTCGTGCTCGATCATGACGCCAATATCGTTGCCGTTTCACAGCGCGAATTTACCCAGATTTACCCCAAAGCGGGCTGGGTAGAGCATGATCCTATGGATATCTGGGCCTCACAGAGCTCAACCCTGGTAGAAGTCCTGGCGCACGCCGATATCAGCTCCGATCAAATCGCCGCGATTGGTATCACTAACCAGCGTGAAACAGCCATCGTGTGGGATAAAGAGAGCGGAAAACCGGTTTACAACGCCATTGTTTGGCAGGATCCGCGCACCGCCGATTACTGTAACAAGCTGAAGAAAGAAGGACTGGAAGAGTATATCCAGCACACCACAGGTTTGGTGATTAACCCGTATTTCTCCGGCACCAAAGTGAAGTGGATTTTGGATAACGTTGAAGGTGCACGTGAGCGTGCCAAACGCGGTGAGCTGCTGTTTGGTACCGTTGACACCTGGCTTATCTGGAAAATGACCCAAGGGCGCGTACACGTTACAGACCACACCAACGCATCGCGTACCATGATGTATAACATCCACAAGTTGGAGTGGGATGAGCGCATGCTGGAGATCCTGGATATCCCGCGTGAGATGCTGCCAGAAGTGAAAAGCTCTTCAGAAGTGTACGGGCAAACCAACATTGGCGGTAAAGGCGGCACGCGTATTCCAATCGCCGGTATCGCTGGCGACCAGCAGGCTGCGCTGTATGGCCAACTTTGTGTGCAGCCGGGCATGGCGAAAAATACCTACGGCACGGGCTGCTTTATGCTGATGAACACCGGCACGGAAGCGGTAACCTCTACCCATGGTCTGCTTACCACCATCGCCTGCGGTCCACGCGGCGAAGTGAACTATGCGCTGGAAGGTGCGGTATTTATCGGCGGTGCTTCTATTCAATGGCTGCGCGATGAGATGAAGTTGATCAGTGATTCAACGGATTCCGAATACTTTGCGCTGAAAGTCAAAGACACCAACGGCGTATATATGGTGCCGGCGTTTACGGGCTTGGGTGCGCCTTATTGGGATCCGTATGCGCGCGGTGCCATCTTCGGCCTGACGCGCGGCGCGAATGCTAACCACATTATTCGCGCTACGCTGGAGTCGATTGCCTACCAGACGCGTGACGTGCTGGAAGCGATGCAGAATGATGCGGGTACTCGCCTGCAATCGCTGCGCGTTGACGGCGGTGCCGTCGCCAACAACTTCCTGATGCAGTTCCAGTCTGACATTCTCGGCACGCGCGTTGAGCGTCCGGAAGTGCGCGAAGTAACCGCGTTGGGCGCTGCCTATCTGGCGGGCTTGGCAGTGGGCTTCTGGAGCGATTTGGAAGAAGTTCGTGCGAAAGCCGTAATTGAACGTGAATTCCGTCCCACCATCGAAACCACGCAGCGTAACGTGCTCTACGCTGGCTGGCAGAAAGCGGTGGCCCGTGCCCGTTCATGGGAAGACGCTGAGTAATCTCTACCTCACCTGCGGCGCTCTGCCGCAGGTTTTTCCTCCCCTTCGCCCTCTTCTTCGCTGTGCTACACTGCCCGCCTGTTTTTGATCAGGTGCCACCATGAAACGAGAACTCGCGATTGAATTTTCCCGCGTAACCGAAGCCGCTGCCTTAGCGGGCTATCACTGGTTAGGACGCGGCGACAAAAACGCCGCCGACGGCGCGGCAGTCAATGCCATGCGCATTATGCTCAACACCCTGAACATCGACGGTACGATTGTGATTGGCGAAGGCGAAATCGACGACGCCCCGATGCTGTACATTGGTGAGAAAGTCGGAACTGGGTGTGGTGATGCCGTCGACATTGCCGTGGATCCGATTGAAGGGACGCGCATGACAGCAATGGGCCAGGCAAACGCGCTGGCGGTATTGGCCGTGGGTGACAAAGGCACCTTCCTGCACGCGCCCGATATGTACATGGAAAAGCTGATTGTCGGACCAAGCGCACGCGGGGCTATCGATCTCACGCAGCCGCTTGCAACCAATTTACGCAACATCGCTGTGGCGCTGGGTAAACCGTTGACGCAGCTTACCGTGTCGATTCTGGCGAAACCGCGCCATGATGTTGTGATCGCTGAGCTGCAGCAGCTTGGGGTGCGGGTGTTTGCCTTCCCGGACGGCGACGTGGCGGCCTCTATTTTGACCTGCATGCCCGATAGCGAAGTCGATGTACTCTACGGCATCGGCGGTGCGCCAGAAGGCGTCGTCTCCGCCGCTGTGATCCGCGCCCTGGATGGCGATATGCAGGCGCGTTTGCTGCCGCGTCATCAGGTGAAAGGCGACAGCGAAGAAAACCGACGCCTCGGCGAGCAAGAGCTGCAACGCTGTGCAGAAATGGGTATTCGCGCTGGCGAAGTGCTTTCACTCGGGCAGATGGCGCGCAACGACAATGTCATCTTCGCCGCCACGGGTATCACCACTGGCGACTTGCTAAAAGGCATCACGCGTAAAGGGAATGTCGCCACCAGTGAAACGCTGTTAATTCGCGGTAAATCCCGCACCCTGCGCCGCATCCAGTCTGTCCATTATCTGGATCGCAAAGACGCCGCGCTGCATCCTTTTATCCTGTAATGGTCTGGTTGCCGCTTTCCGGATGACGTGACAGCGGCCACCAGCACAGCAGCATCACCAGCGAGGTGATGAACATCAACAGACCGATACTGGATTGATTATGCTGCGGCAGCAGCGCTGAAAGCCATGCCACCACGCCCGAGCCTAAATTTTGTAATCCACCAATCAGTGCGCCGGCGGTGCCCGCCAGCCATGCATAAGGTTCCATTGCGCCAGAGGTTGCCAGCGGAAACAGCATGCCTGCGCCAAAGAAAAACAGCGCTGCGGGGACCAACAGCGTCCAAATGTTCATCACGCCAAACCAGGCCGGGATCCACATCAGCAACCCCGCCAGCAAACAGCTATTAACACCGTGCCACATCAGCGTATGCCAGGATTTCTGCTCGCGTCCGGCGTACCAGGCGCCAAAAAACGCCGCCGGAATCGGCAGGATAAACAGAATGCTGACCGTTAGCCCATCCAGCTTAAGCACGCCGCCCATTAACACGCCGCAGCTGGCTTCAAACACCGCAATGCCTGCCAGCGCGCCGATCAGCAGCATCAGATAGCGCACGAAATGACCGTCACTTAATAACGTCATGTATCGCCGCATAAACGGCGTCACAGTGGTTTGCGCCGGGCGCGTTTCCGGCAGCCAGCGCGCCATAGATACCGTCACGCCGAGGCACAGCATCAGCAGAAAAGCGAAGCAGGCATGCCAGCCAAACAGATGCGTCAGCAGCGCGCCAATCACCGGTGCCAGTAGCGGACTAACCAGAATGCCCATATTCAGCAGGCTGTTTGCGCGCCGTAGCGCACCGCTGGCGAACAAATCGCGCGGCATCGCCCGCGCCATCACGCCCGCCACGCCCGTCCCCAGACCCTGCACCGCACTGCCCAGCACCAGAAGCGTGAGCGTGGGGGCCAACATCGCCAGCGTGGCGCCCACGGCAAAGATGGCCATGCCCGTAAAGATCACCGGCCGGCGCCCAATACGATCGGACAGCGGGCCGTAGATCAATTGCGACCCGCCGTACGTCATCAGATAGGCGGCCATGACCTGCTGCATGGATCCACTGCGCACGTTCAGCGCGGCGGCCATCTCCGCCATGGCGGGCACATAGATGGTTTGCGCCATCTGACCCACGGCCACCAGCACAATGAGCATAAAGAGCAGAAAACGGTTTTGCATGTTGGTTCGCCAGGTAACAAATCAGGTGTCTATAGAGCCACCGCGCAGCACAGCATGCTGTGCGGGGAGAATACTGGCGGCAAAAATATCAGGATTTGATGACAAAGCGAGTGACCGGCAGAAAGAGGGTCTTATCAGGGCGTCAAGCTGGATTACCGATGTTGTAAAGCGATTACTACACTTATTGATCTGTGCGCAAGATTTGTCTGTAAAGGCGCTTTCGGCGGCCAAGCGCTGGCAATTCAACATCGGGCTGGCGATGATAATGGCTTCCGGAATTATCAATGCTAAGGAGCAATCATGGCGGAGTGGATTGATGCCGAAGTACACGAGGTGAAAAATTGGACCGAGACGCTATTTAGCTTACGCGTCACTGCGCCGATCGAGCGGTTTACCGCCGGGCAGTTTGCCAAGCTGGCACTGGAAATCGAAGGCGAGCGGGTACAGCGCGCTTACTCCTATGTGAATGCACCCAGCGATCCGCTCCTGGAGTTTTATCTGGTCAGCGTGCCGGAGGGCAAACTCAGCCCGCGTTTACAGGCGCTGCAGCCGGGCGATAAGGTGATGGTAACGAAAGAGGCTGCCGGTTTCTTTGTGCTGGACGAAATTCCCGACTGTAAAACGCTATGGATGCTGGCGACCGGCACGGCAATCGGGCCTTATCTCTCCATTTTACAGCAGGGTGAAGCCTTAGACCGCTTTGATAATATTGTGCTGGTACATGCCACGCGCTATGCCGCCGATCTCAGCTTTCTGCCGCTAATGCAACAACTGCAGCAGCGCTATGCTGGGAAACTGCAGATTCAGACGGTGGTCAGCCGGGAAGCCACGCCAGGGGCCCTGCACGGCCGGATACCACAGCTGATCGAGAGCGGCGAACTGGAAGGCGCCGTCGGTCTCCCGCTGAATGCAGAAACCAGCCACGTGATGCTGTGCGGTAATCCACAAATGGTGCGTGACACACAGCAGTTGCTGAAAGATACGCGGGACATGCGCAAGCATTTCAAACGCAAGCCTGGCCATATGACCAGCGAACATTACTGGTAAACAGGGCCGCGATAAAGATGAGGATTTTCCTGGGCGGCTTTTGACTTTACCCGGTAAAAACCGTTCTAATCGTGGCCTAAGTAAATGATTTAGGGTCGTAGCAATGAACAACCTGCCCGTGGCGCTGCTGGTGAGCCTCGCGCTGATATTTCCCGCTGTTGCCGAGGACGCGATAACGCAGGACCGTGGTAGTCATCTGCCCGCCGCGCCCTATTTACTGGCTGGCGCGCCCACTTTCGACATGACCATCGGGCAGTTCCGCGAAAAGTTCAATGCCACTAACCCGACGCTGCCGCTGATGGAGTACCGTGCCATCGACAGCCGCGGAGACAACAGCAACCTTACGCGCGCTGCCAGTAAAATCAGTGAAACGCTTTATGCTTCCACGGCGCTTGAACAAGGCACTGGCAAGATCAAAACCCTGCAAATTACCTGGCTGCCCGTTCCCGGTCCGGACATGAAGGCGGCCCAGGAGCGCGCCACGGATTACATGACCGCGATGCTGCGCTTCTTTATACCGGGATTATCGGCGGACGATGGCCGTAAAAAGCTCAGTGCATTACTCAGCGCGGGCAAGGGCATGCGCTATTTTTCTCGCACCGAAGGCGCGCTGCGCTTTGTGGTCGCTGATAACGGCGATAAGGGACTGACCTTCGCGATTGAACCGATAAAATTGGCCCTCGCGACGCCCTGAGTCGTTCACCGAAAATGACGAAAAGCAAAGCCAGCGATACATTTGATCATTATACTGTCTGGCAGACATCGCTGCCTGCAGGCAGCGCTTTTTCACCAATCGCGTTATGCGGAGGAAAGAATGCGACATCCACTGGTTATGGGTAACTGGAAACTGAATGGCAGCAAGCACATGACGGGCGAGCTGATTGACGGTCTGCGCAACGCACTCTCCGGTGTGGAAGGCTGTGGCGTCGCAATTGCCCCCCCTGCGCTCTATCTCGATCAGGCGAATCACGCCCTTTCCGGTAGCCACATTGCCTTGGGTGCGCAGAACGTTGATGTCAATCTGTCGGGTGCGTTTACCGGTGAAACCTCGGCTGACATGCTCAAAGATGTCGGCGCGAAATACATCATTATTGGTCACTCTGAACGCCGCACTTACCACAAAGAGAGCGACGAGCTGATTGCCAAAAAATTCGCGGTGCTGAAAGAAGCAGGTTTAGTGCCGGTGCTGTGCATTGGTGAAACCGACGCAGAAAACGAAGCGGGTAAAACGGAAGAAGTGTGTGCGCGTCAGATTGATGCCGTGCTGGAAACGCAGGGTGCAGCGGCTTTTGAAGGCGTGGTTATCGCCTATGAGCCGGTTTGGGCGATTGGTACCGGCAAATCCGCGACTCCCGCGCAGGCACAGGCGGTGCACAAATTTATCCGCGACCATATCGCGAAAAAAGATGCCGCTATCGCGCAGCAGGTCATCATTCAGTACGGCGGCTCTGTCAACGACAAGAACGCGGCTGAACTGTTTACTCAGCCCGATATCGACGGCGCGCTGGTGGGTGGAGCGTCACTGAAAGCCGACGCCTTTGCCGCCATCGTGAAAGCCGCCGCCGCTGCGAAAAGCGCTTAATTGCGCTGTGCGGCCCGCCGGGCCGCTATGGCTGTTGCAGGATCTCGCATTGATGATCCTGCAACTCTTCTGCCGATCCCCGATTCAACGTTAACCAGCTTCGTGCCACCGCCAACAGTGCCAGCCGTCCGTCTGGCAGCGTCGTCAAGGCTAAACCATACTCTCCCATCGCTGATCGTGCCGCCGGTATTTCTTTTGCCAAGCGGAGAAACGCGCTCTCCTCGTTCAACTCAGACTCTGAAAGCGTGCGGATCAGGTAGCGATGTTGAAGCAGCGTTATTGGCTGCCACCGCGCGCTGAACTGCGGGTTCAGGCTGTCTAATTGCCGACGCACATCAGGACGCAGGCAGGACAGATGGATATGCAGCTGATTTTGCGTACGCCCATATTGTGAATTGATAGCCAGCGACAGGGCACTGTCGGCAATCGGTGCGCCGCGCTTCTGCGCCAGCCGCCCGCGCGCTTGCCAGGCTTCAGCAAAAAAATTAGGTGTATTTTGTTGTAGCAGCGCGGGGCTCTCCATACCGGTGATGCGAGCGATGGGGATCAGTAAATACTGCAGCGGCCCATTGCGATCCTTAAGGATAACAAAGCCTTGTGCCGTATTAACGCGATCGCAGGGCGCGGGATCGCCGGTGCGGGCCATATTGGGTACGCATTTTTCGCTGACAATTTGCCAGAGCGCATCGGCATTGCTGTGCCAGTGCCAGGCCCCTGCGATAAGCGCAACAATCAGTGTCAACACGCTTATCATCAGTACCTTGAGCGCATAGCGACGCTCCCGCATAGCCTCACTCCTCTATTACACACCGCGTCGCGCGATGCGCTACCGAAACGAAAACGGCCAGCACAAGGCTGACCGCTTTGATACTACACGTGCGCGATTACGGTTTCATGATCTGGTCGTAACTCCCACCATCAGCAAAGTGCGCTTTTTGTGCCTGAGCCCAGCCGCCGAATTTGCTGTCGATGGTAAACAGCTTAACCGGCGCAAAGGTGCTGGAAAACTTTTTCGCGACTTCCGGGTCACGTGGACGATAGAAATTCTGCGCGGCAATGGTTTGCCCTTCTGGCGAGTACAGGTATTTCAGGTAAGCTTCCGCCACCTTACGCGTATCCTGCTCATCAACCACTTTATCCACCACCGAGACCGTTGGCTCCGCCAGAATAGACTCGCTTGGTGTGATGATCTCGAACTTGTCTTTGCCCAGCTTATTCACTGCCAAATAGGCTTCGTTTTCCCATGCAATCAGCACATCGCCAATGCCACGCTCAACGAAGGTATTGGTTGCCCCACGCGCGCCGGAATCCTGAACTTCAACATTTTTGAACAGCGCTTTAACGTAGGCTTGTGCTTTTGCCTGATCGCCATTGTTATGATCCAGCGCCCAACCCCACGCGGCCAAATAGTTCCAGCGGGCGCCGCCAGAGGTTTTTGGATTGGGCGTAATCACTGAAACGCCCGGCTTCGTCAGGTCGCTCCAGTCATGAATGCCCTTGGGATTGCCCTTGCGCACCAGGAACACGATAGTTGACGTATAGGGAGCAGAGTTGTCTGGCAGGCGCTTGATCCAGTTTTTGTCAATGCGTCCCCGCTCGGCGATGGCGTCAACATCCGACTGCAGGGCAAGCGTCACGACATCGGCGCGGATGCCGTTGATGACAGAAGTGGCTTGCTTTCCTGAGCCGCCGTGCGATTGACGAATCACCACATTATCACCCGTTTCTTGCTTATAGTGCGCACTGAAGGCTTTGTTATATTGTTCGTAAAGCTCACGGGTGGGATCGTAAGAGACGTTTAATAGCTGAATATCCTTTGCCAAAACGCTGGTGGAAGCCAGTAAAAGGGTAATGCCGATACTCCACTTGTTCATTGCTTGCTCTCCCGAGGTCGTTATTGCGCAAGACTGACATAAACTTATTGGCAGCTTAAAGAATTAAAAATGAGCCTTTATAACGCGGGGGAATATAGGAAAGCGAAACAAAGGCGCGAGGGTCTCGCGCCTGGCGTGTTTTCAAATCAGTAGAGTTTTTTCGCCGTATCCAGCCAGTCGCGTTTAAACGGACGCTTCATGTTTTCAATAGCGTCGATGATGTCATGGTGCACCATCTTTTCATTTTGGATCCCGACGCAGCGACCGCCATAACCTTGCAGCAGCAGCTCAATGGAGTAAGCCCCCATGCGCGAAGCCAAAATACGGTCGTAGGCGCAAGGCGCACCGCCGCGCTGAATATGACCCAAAACCGTGGCGCGCGTTTCGCGCTTGGTTTCCGACTCAATGAATTTCGCTAAATCGTCGATGTCGCAGATATGCTCGGTGATCGCCACGATGGCGTGTTTCTTACCTTTCGCAATACCTGCCTTAATTTCTTCAACCAGCTCTTCACGCGTGTAGGGAATTTCTGGCAGCACGATAAACTCGCAGCCGCCGGCGATCGAGGCCGCCAAGGTGAGATCGCCGCAGTAGCGCCCCATGACTTCCACAATGGAGATGCGTTGATGCGAAGAGGAGGTATCGCGCAGCCGGTCAATCGCTTCAACCACCGTTTCCAACGCGGTGAAATAGCCGATGGTGTAATCGGTGCCTGCGACGTCATTATCAATGGTGCCGGGCAGTCCAATGCAAGGAAAACCCATCTCGGTCAGGCGTTTGGCGCCCATATAAGAACCGTCGCCGCCGATGACGACCAGCGCGTCGATGCCCCGCTTTTTCATGTTTTCAATCGCGACCTGACGCACCTCATCGTTGCGGAACTCAGGAAAACGCGCGGAACCCAAAAAGGTACCGCCGCGATTAATCATATCGGAGACGCTATAACGGTCGAGGTTGATCATGCGGTCTTCGTACAATCCCAGATAGCCGTCGTAGATACCAAAAACTTCAAGGCCTTCACTCAGCGCGGAACGGACAACTCCGCGAATGGCTGCGTTCATGCCCGGGGCGTCACCGCCGCTGGTCAGTACTCCGATTCTTTTGATCATGACAACCTCTGGATTGTTCAAAACGAAGGATTATTCCTGCCAGGCGATCCGCTGATGATGCCGTGCCGTCACCTGGCTAATAGTGGAAATAGTATATCAAAGGCTTGCAGCTGAATTGATTCAGGTCAGACAAGTTTTCGCTAATTTTTTACGAAATTGTTAAAACAGACGCCAGAAATCAATATAACCTATTGATAGTTAATCTTTAATGCTAAAAAAGCCGCGCTGATGATGAGGTACCGCGGAACAGGGATCCTGATGGATAATGACGTCAGAGCCTGGAAACTTGACGCGCAGCGCGCGCTCGATTTCATCAGCCAATTTATGCGCCTGAACCAGCGGTAAATGGTCGTCCATTTCCAGGTGCAACTGTATAAAACGCGTTGGCCCGGACTGTCGAGTGCGTAACGCGTGTGCCCCACGGACCCCTGTCCAGCCGCTCACCATTTCCATAATGATTTGCTTCTCTTCTTCCGGAAGCGCGCGGTCAAGCAGCGATTGCACGGCCTCATAGCCCATGCGTAAGGCGTTATAAAGGATGTATATTCCGATACCCAACGCAAAGAGCGCATCGGCGCGCACAAAGCCATAGCTGCTCAGCCCCAACGCAATCAGGATCGCGCCGTTCATTACCACATCGGATTGATAATGCAGCATATCTGCGCGTATCGCCTGGCTGCCCGTATGTCGCACCACCCAGCGTTGAAAAGCGACCAAAAGCAGCGTAGAGAAAAGGGCGACCAGGGTAACAACAATGCCGACCCCGGGCGCATGCAGCGTTTCAGGAGAGGCCAAGTGCTGGATCCCCGTTAAGAACAGAAACAACGCGGAGCCGGAAATAAACATGCTCTGTGCCAGTGCAGCGAGCGATTCGGCCTTACCGTGGCCAAAGGTATGGTCATCATCAGCGGGCTGCAGCGAGTAGCGCACCACCAGCAAGTTTGTCAGGGAAGCGGCAATATCAACAAGGGAATCAACTAGCGCAGCTAAGAGGCTGACGGAGCCTGTGTACCACCAGGCGAAAATCTTCACGATCAGCAGGAGCGTCGCCAGCGTGGTCGCCGCCAGCGCCGCTCGGTTGACTAATTTTGCATAGCTGGAGTCCATACCGTGCCTCGCTGGCGCCTGACTGTTAGCCGCAGATAGATCGAGTTTATCACCAGCAGGGAGGTGCGGCACGGAACGAATCATCCTGCCTGTTTTTCACAACATAAAAAACGCTGCTTAATCGGTATTGTTTGTCGTGGCAAGGTCGACTCAACCGTACTTCCTTGCGGAGCCTGGGCCAGACTGACAGAAGTTCAGGGTCAAGGCGATAAAAGCGGACACAAACGCCCGGGAAACTATTACAGGGATAATCACGCCATCATTAAATTGTTTTATTTTTTAACACCATAGCCCGGGCTACGCCGAACCTTAATGCAATTTTCCTCGGGAAGGGTTCTTTTGCGCACTATTCATCTGCGCCTGAGGTGACGGCCGAAGGTAATCGTCGTCCAGCCTGCATGCCGGTGGATTTTCGATAAAAAAAACCCCGCCATCATGGCGGGGAAGACAGGGATGGTGTCTATGGCAAGGAAAACAGGGATACTATGTTACTGGTTACTGCTGGTACTACTCACTGCATGCAGCGATGAAGATGGCTGCAATTTCGAGAGGCGGCGCATTTCTAAAAGGCGACGCTCATAATTCTTCTGCAATGTCGCTTGCTGCGCAGGCGTTAGCAGGTGATACATCTGATTTCGTACTCGCGCCATTTCAACTTGCAGCTCAACTTGTGCGCGAACTTGTTTTTCTGCCTGCTGTCGGATAGCCGATTCGTTAAATTTGTCTGCTGTCACAAGGTCATGCATAGTCTCAACGTCCTGAACGCTTAACGCGGGTCTTTCATGTCGCGCCTGCTGCATCAGATCGCGCATCTGCTGCCGCTGCTGTTCAGTGAGTTCAATGCCGTCGAACATGTTGCTTTGCGGATTATGCGTCATACTGCCTGTCGTCAATCCACCAGCCTGATGCATCTCACCTATCGTCGTGGTGTCTGCCCCTTCCGCGCTGGTGTGGCTTAACACCATCACTGAGGCAATGACGACGACGGTTAAATGGCGCATCGTTTTACTCCCAGTTCGTTCCGTTTTGCGATTCAACGAGAACCAGTGTACGACGGTAGCTGCAAACATCCGTCAGGGGGTGTAAAACTAAGTAAAGCGTTGGATTGCCAGTATAAGAACACGGTATTTTGCCTGCGGAGGGCAATAAAAATGCATAAAATCCTGTTGGTTGATGACGATCGCGAATTGACTTCGCTGCTTAAAGAACTGCTTGAAATGGAAGGTTTTGAGGTGATTGTCGCCAGCGATGGTGAGCAGGCGCTTAACCTATTGGACAATTCCGTGGACTTGCTGTTGCTCGATGTGATGATGCCGAAGAAAAACGGTATCGATACCCTAAAAGAACTGCGCCAGCAGCACCAGACGCCGGTCATCATGCTTACCGCTCGCGGCAGTGAGCTTGATCGGGTGCTGGGTTTAGAATTGGGCGCGGACGATTATTTACCCAAACCTTTTAACGATCGCGAATTGGTGGCGCGTATCCGAGCCATCTTGCGCCGTTCCAACTGGAGTGAACAGCAACAGCAGCACGATAACAGTTCCCCGACGCTTGAAGTTGACTGTCTGCGCCTCAATCCGGGCCGTCAGGAAGCCAGTTTCGATAGCGAAACGCTGGATCTGACCGGTACGGAGTTCACACTGCTTTATTTACTGGCACAGCATTTAGGTCAGGTTGTTTCGCGCGAACACCTCAGCCAAGAAGTGTTGGGCAAGCGTCTTACGCCCTTTGATCGCGCTATTGATATGCACATCTCCAATCTGCGTCGTAAATTGCCTGAACGCCGCGATGGCCACCCATGGTTTAAAACGCTTCGCGGACGTGGTTATCTGATGGTTTCAGCATCATGATAGGCAGTTTGACCACCCGCATCTTCGCCATTTTCTGGTTAACGCTGGCGCTGGTGTTGATGCTGGTGCTGATGGTGCCCAAGCTCGACTCACGCCAGATGACAGCACTGCTGGAGAGCGAACAACGCCAAGGCACCATGATCGAACAGCATGTTGAAGCGGAGCTTTCGCAAGATCCGCCTAACGATCTCATGTGGTGGCGACGGCTGTTTCGCGCCATTGATAAGTGGGCTCCACCGGGACAGCGTCTGCTTTTGGTCACCAGTGAAGGGCGCGTAATTGGCGCCCAGCACAACGAAATGCAGGTGATTCGTAATTTCATAGGTCAGTCCGACAATGCCGATCATCCGCAAAAGAAGAAATATGGTCGCGTAGAAATGGTGGGGCCCTTTGCCGTGCGGGATGGCGAGGACAACTATCAGCTTTATTTAATCCGCCCCGCTACCAGTTCACAGCTCGATTTCGTTAACTTGCTGTTCGATCGCCCACTGTTACTGCTGATTGTCACAATGTTAATCAGCTCCCCATTGTTACTCTGGTTGGCCTGGAGCTTAGCGCGCCCCGCCCGTAAGTTAAAATATGCCGCTGACGAGGTTGCAAGCGGTAACCTGCGCCAGCATCCCGAACTTGAATCTGGTCCCCAGGAGTTTCTTGCCGCGGGCTCAAGCTTTAATCAGATGGTCAGTGCGCTTGAACGCATGATGACGGCACAGCAGCGCCTGCTTTCCGACATCAGTCACGAACTGCGCACGCCGCTTACGCGTCTGCAATTGGCCACCGCGCTATTGCGCAGGCGTCAGGGTGAGAGCAAGGAACTCGGCCGTATCGAAACGGAAGCCCAGCGCCTTGATGGCATGATCAACGATTTGCTGGTGCTGTCACGAACGCAGCACAAGAACGCGCTGGTCAGCGAAGCCATGAAAGCCAATCAGTTGTGGAATGGCGTACTGGAAGATGCGCGGTTTGAAGCCGAGCAGATGGGTAAAACCATGGACGTACCCTATCCTCCCGGCCCGTGGCCGCTGTATGGCAACCCCCATGCGCTGGAAAGTGCACTGGAAAATATCGTTCGCAACGCGCTGCGTTATTCTCATACGCACATCAGCGTCAGTTTTTCAGTGGATATTGAAGGGATTACGGTTCATGTGGACGACGACGGCCCCGGTGTCGGCCAGGAAGATCGCGAACAGATTTTCCGGCCTTTCTACCGCACGGATGAGGCACGTGACCGCGAATCAGGTGGGACCGGCTTGGGATTAGCCATTGTTGAAACCGCAGTACAGCAGCACCGTGGTTGGGTAAAAGCTGACGACAGTCCATTAGGCGGCTTACGCCTGACGATATGGTTGCCCTTGTACTCTGCCCGCCAATAATTTGCTATGCTTCGGCCCTCGTTTGCGGGGGCCTTATGCTTAACATTGTTTTGTTTGAACCTGAAATTCCACCAAATACCGGCAATATCATCCGCTTATGCGCGAATACCGGATTCCAGCTGCATTTAATCGAGCCTTTAGGGTTTGCCTGGGATGACAAACGGCTGCGCCGCGCCGGCCTTGATTATCACGAATATACGTCCCTAAAAAAGCATGCAAACTATCACGCGTTTCTAACTGCCGAAGCGCCAACGCGCTTGTTTGCGTTGACCACAAAGGGAACGCCTGCGCACAGCGCCGTGCATTACCAAGCAGGGGACTATTTGTTGTTTGGGCCAGAAAGTCGAGGCTTGCCCGCTGAGATTCTCAACGCCTTACCGGCTGAGCAAAAAATCCGCATTCCTATGATGCCCAACAGCCGCAGCATGAATTTATCGAATGCGGTTTCAGTAGTGGTGTATGAGGCATGGCGCCAGCTCGACTACACCGGCGCACGCGAGCAAAATTAAATGCCGTCGCCATATTCAAATCCGGCGCCGGTGAAGTGTTGATCCATATCCATTGACGGTTTTTCGCTGCCGGGTTTACCGACGATGCGCGCGGGGACGCCAGCAGCCGTCGTATGCGGAGGCACCGGCTGCAACACCACCGATCCCGCACCAATTTTGGCACCGCGCCCAACATCAATATTGCCGAGAATTTTCGCGCCCGCGCCAATCATCACCCCTTCACGAATTTTAGGATGGCGATCGCCGCTGGTTTTGCCGGTCCCGCCGAGTGTGACAGATTGCAAAATGGATACGTCATTTTCCACCACAGCCGTTTCGCCAATGACAATCCCGGTGGCGTGGTCCAGCATGATGCCTCGGCCAATGCGGGCGGCGGGATGAATATCCACGGCAAACGAGACCGAAATCTCATTTTGCAGATACACCGCCAACGCACGGCGTCCTTCTTTCCAGAGCCAGTGGCCAATACGGTATGCCTGCAGGGCATGAAATCCTTTTAAATAGAGCAGCGGGGTAGAATATTTATCAATGGCAGGATCGCGCTGGCGCACGGCCTGAATGTCATAAGCGGCTGAAACAATCATTTCCGGATCTTCACGGTAGGCTTCTTCAACCACTTCACGGATAGCGATGGCGGGCATAATGGGGTTGGCCAACTTGTTCGCCAACATATAACTCAGTGCGCTACCCAGATTTTCATGCTTAAGCAATGTCGCGTGGTAAAAACTGGCCAGCATCGGTTCACAGTCTGCCAGCGCTCTGGCTTCTGCTTTGATATGGTTCCAGACCAGTTCTAACTCTTCAGACGACATTGCGGTGTGCTCCTGATAAAAAAAGCGCCAGAGGGGCGCTACAGAGGTTTACGCTGTGCATCCTGCTTCAGCGCTGGCTGTTTTCGTCCTTGCTTGCACGGCCAAGTAAACTCAATGCTGCCTCTCGCGCTGATTTTTGGCAATACAGCACCTGATAAATCTGTTCGGTAATGGGCATTTCAACACCCAATCTCTCAGCCAACACTTTGACTTCCTTGGTGTTTCGATAACCCTCTACAACTTGTCCGATAATGCGCTGCGCTGCGTCAACGTGCTCACCTTGTCCCAGCATCATGCCAAAACGTCGGTTACGTGACTGATTATCGGTACACGTCAGCACCAGGTCGCCCAACCCTGCCATACCCATAAAAGTCGTCGGATCGGCGCCTAAAGCCGCTCCCAGACGGCTCATCTCTGCCAAGCCGCGGGTAATTAATGCCGTACGCGCATTGGCACCAAAACCGATACCGTCGGACATGCCTGCGCCAATGGCGATGACGTTTTTCACGGCGCCACCCAGCTGCACGCCGATGAAATCAGGATTGCTGTAGACGCGAAAACTCTTGCCGCAATGCATTTTTTGCTGCAGATCGTCAGCAAATTGCGCATCGGTGGCCGCCAGTGCAATGGCCGTCGGCATACCAGCCGCAAGCTCTTTGGCAAAGGTGGGGCCAGAAATCACGGCCAGCGGGATAGCCTCCCCAAGTATTTCACGCGCCACGTCTTGCAACAGCCGTCCCGTCTCTTTTTCCAGCCCCTTAGTCGCCCAGACGAGACGTGAATCCGCCCGCAGATGAGGTTTAATTTGGGTTAACACCTCGCCAAACACATGGCTTGGTACGACCACCAGCAAATCGCGACTGGCAGTGACAACCTTGGCCAAATCGGCTTCAGGAACCAGGTTATCGGGAAAAGGAACGTCAGGAAGGAAAACGCTGTTACAGCGTTCGGCTTGCAGTTGCGCAACCTTTGCAGGATTGTGCCCCCACAGCAGTACTGGATGCCCATTGCGGGCCAAGGTGATAGCCAAAGCGGTGCCGTAAGAGCCGGCACCGATGACGCTAATCGAAGCGTTGCGCGTTGTCATCAGGCATCCTGACGTGGTGCTTCGCCTTCACCCTGCTGCTGCAGATAGTTCATGAACAAAGCATCAAAGTTTACCGGAGCCAGATTTAGCTGCGGGAAGGTACCGCGTGAAACAAGGCTGGTCACACATTCACGCGCGTAAGGGAACAGAATGTTCGGGCAGTAGGCGCCCAGGCAATGCGCCATTTGCGTGCCTTCAATACCGCTGATGGTAAAGATTCCCGCCTGCTGAACTTCACACAGGAACGCCGTATCTTCACCCACGGTTGCAGTAACAGTCACGCGCAGCACCACTTCATAAACTTCGTCAGCGAGCTGAGAAGACGCGGTATCAAGATCCAGTTTCACCTCAGGTTCCCACTCTTTTTGGAAAACCTGCGGCGCATTTGGCGCCTCATAAGAGACATCTTTCGTGTAAACGCGCTGAATCTGGAACTGCATTTCGTTGGAGCTTTGTTCTGACATGTTACTCAATCCTGTAAGTTAAAATTGTTTGACCGAAAAATTATGCCTGGAGTAAGGGGTCAAGTCCTTGACGCCCTTCCAGTGCGTAAAGATCGTCGCAGCCGCCAATGTGCTGCGCATCAATAAAGATCTGTGGCACCGTAGTACGGCCGCTGCGTTTGATCATCTCTTCACGTTTCGCCGCGTCCCCATCAATAGGAATCTCTTGGTACGATACGCCTTTCTGATCCAGCAACGCCTTTGCACGGTGGCAATAAGGACAGGTGACTTTGGTGTAAATCTCTACGTTAGCCATGCGGTTACCTCAGTGATGTTATTTACCACGGACCAGCGGCAGATTCTCACCGCTCCAGCCGCTGACGCCATCTTTCAGTACAGAAACCTTCTCAAAACCCGCAGCGCTTAATTTTGCAGCAGACTCATGCGCGCTCTGGCCGGTGGCACATACCACAATGATCTGCTGCGACTTGTGCTTTTCCAGTTCAGCAAAGCTGCCTTTTTTAATGTCTGCTGCGGCGACATTCAGCGCCCCGGAAATGTGTCCCTTGCGGTAATCGTCGCGTGAACGCACGTCTACCACCACCGCATCCTCTTTATTAATCAAGTGGGTTGCTTCACCACGACTGATTGTTTTTATCTTAGAGAACATTCCTTTAACGGTGGTCACAATCACCAGAACGAGTAAAACAACCCATGCCAGACTCAGGATGGTGTGATTGCTTGCAAACTGCATAATTTCTTGCATGAGGGATAACGACTCCAGACCGGGCTAATAAGCTAAAACAAGGGTTCTGAGTATACCTGCGCCACTTCTCATGTACAGTCACCAGGCGGGCAGAGTTACGATTTGTGCGTCATTTTCCAAAAAAAGTGTTCTAATCGGAAAATTGCGCCATTGTTTGTTCGTTAAGCTCGGCACTGACCTCATTTGCAACTCAAAACCCGGCCGGGATAACTGGTAAGCGGCTGTTCATCGTGGAATAATTATCGACTATGAAGGGAAAAGCGACCGATTTACACACAAGGATCCGTAGCAACGCGTCAGCACGTCTGTTGCTGTCTGACTGGTCCGGATTCCCCTTAAGCCTGCTGCTTGCGGGCTCTTTGCTGTTCCCGCCTATTGCCCGCGGCGCAGATGACAGCAAAGTCCAGCTAAAATCCATTCAGCAGAATATCGCCGAGAAAGAGAAAAGCGTTAAAGCGCAAAAGCTGCAGCGCAGCAAGTTATTGGATCAGCTGCAAAGTCAGGAAAAAATCATCGCTCAGGCGAGTCGTCAACTGCGTGAAACCCGCAATAGTCTCTCCGTTCTCAACGGTGAAATTGCGCAAATCAGCGCGTCTATTTCCCGTCTGGAGACGCAGCAAGCGCAGCAGGAAAAACTGCTGGCTCAGCAGCTGGATGCCGCGTTTCGTCAGGGCCAGCACAATGGCTTGCAGATGGTGCTGGGCGGTGAAGATGCACAGCGCAGCGAGCGTATTTTGGCGTATTTCGGTTACCTTAATACCGCGCGGCAAAAAAACATTGATGATTTAAAGTTAACGCAGCAGCAGCTCACCGAGCAGCGTCAGGCGCTGCAAGGGAAGCAAGAACAGCAAAAATCGCTACTTAGCCAGCAGCAAGCGCAGCAGGCCAAGCTAGAGACCGCCAGCGCCGCGCGTAAAAAAACGTTATCCATTCTGGAAAGCTCGCTGGAGAAAGATCAGGCCGATCTGGTTGAGATGCGTGAAAACGAGAGTCGCCTGCAAAGCAAGATTGCTAAAGCAGAGCGCGAGGCACGCGAGCGCGCGGAGCGTGAAGCCCGTGAAGCGGAAAAAGTCCGTCAGCGTCAGGCGCAAGCCAAGGCCAAAGGCTCGCGTTATCAGCCCACGCAAAGTGAACGCGAATTAATGGCGCGTACCGGCGGCTTGGGTAAACCCGGCGGCCAGGCTCGCTGGCCGGTAACGGGCCGCGTTGAGCATCGTTTCGGCGAAGCCATGCAGGGTGAGCTGCGTTGGAAAGGTATGGTTATCGATGCCCCTGAAGGCACCGAGGTAAAAGCTATCGCCGACGGTCGCGTGTTGATGGCCGACTGGCTTCAGGGTTACGGCCTTGTCGTGGTCATTGAACACGGTAAAGGTGATATGAGCCTGTATGGCTATAACCAGAGTGCGCTGGTGAGTGTGGGTACCCAGGTGAAGGCAGGACAGCCTATTGCCCTGGTCGGTACCAGTGGCGGGCGCGGCACGCCATCGCTCTACTTTGAAATTCGACGTCAGGGACAGGCCGTAAATCCACTCCCGTGGTTAGGAAGATAAGTTTTGTTTCGAGCCTCTAAGCTAATTTTCACGTTGAGCGCACTGTTTTTCACAGTTAATGCTCAGAGTGCCAATCTGGCCATTGTGATCGACGATTTTGGTTATCGGCCGGTGGAAGAGAATAAAGTGCTGCAGATGCCCGCTGCGATCTCTGTTGCCGTCTTGCCTAATGCTCCTCACGCACGCGAAATGGCAACCAAAGCACATCAGGGTGGTCACGAGGTACTAATTCACCTGCCGATGGCGCCACTGAGTAAACAGCCGCTGGAAAAGGATACTCTGACGCCGGATATGAGCAGCAGTGAGATTGCACGCATCATCAGTGAAGCAAACAATCGCGTACCTTTCGCGGTGGGGCTTAACAACCATATGGGCAGCAAGATGACCTCCAGCCTGCCCGGCATGCAAAAAGTGATGCAGGTGCTCGATCACTATCGCTTTTATTTTTTAGACAGTATGACCATTGGCAATAGCCAGTCGCTCCAGGCCGCGCAGGGAACCAGCGTCAAAGTATTGAAAAGGCGCGTTTTCCTTGATGACAGCCAAAACGAGTCCTCGATTCGTCAGCAGTTTACCCGCGCCATCAAACTGGCTCAGCGCGACGGGTTTGCCATTGCGATTGGCCATCCGCATCCCAACACCGTGCGCGTACTGCAGCAGATGCTGCCGACGTTACCGGCGGACATTACACTGGTGCGACCTAGCCAGCTGTTGAACGCCACGCTGCGCTCTGCCACGCGCACACCGACGCCGGCGAAGCCACAGAATCCATCGTTCCGCGCGCCGAGCCTCTGCCAGCCGAGTAAAACGATACCGCCGGTACCCCAGCGCCGGGCCGTTGACCTGATTGTAGAAAGCATCAGTCAAAGTAAGCTGGCGCAATCGCTGAAGCAGCTATTTTAAACAGCGGGCGCATCGGCGCCCGTTAAATTTATGCAATAACGTCTGCCTGAATCCTCTTCAGGCAAGGATGTCAGGACAGATGAACCCAACCAGAAAAAAAATCCTGCTGCTGGATACCGGTCGTGAATGGGGCGGTGGTACGAACAGCATGCTGGAACTGCTAAAACGCATCGATCGGCAAAAATTTGATATCACCTGCTGCTTTTATCAAAACTATTTGCGTGGCGAAAACGAAACCATCGAGTCCGTCCTGCAGGGAATTGGCATTCCCGTGGTGTTTATTCCGCAGTTGCGGCAACCCCTGTGGGCCAAAATCAGTAAAGAACTGGCGCGCGCCCTGCTGTTTTTCTACCGTCCGCTGCAAAAAGAAACCATTGGTCGCATCGATCGCCGCTGGCGCATGATACCCAATGCCGACAAGATCGCTTCACTGCTGAAAACAGGTCATTACGACGCCCTGTACATGAACAATCAGCCCAGTACGAACGTTGAAGGGTATCTCGCCGTGCGCAGCATGCCGATTGCGTTGATTCAGCACTGCCGTATTGAACCGTTATTAACACGGTCGCTGGTTAACATGATTAATACGCGCTGTGATGCCACCATTGCGGTGTCACACGGTGTGAGTCAAACGCTGCGCGACCACGGCGTGGATCCGCAGCGCTGTTTTACCGTCTCCAATGCCATTGATATCCATCAAACGCTGCCGGACCGCACCACCGTGCGGCGCAAGTTTACCTTTGCCGACGACACCTTTATTTTTGGCTCCATTGGTTCACTTATTCTGCGTAAATCCAATCACCATATTTTGCAGGCGCTGGGTATGTTCAAGCGCGCGCATCCCGCCGCAAAATGGCGCATGGTGATTGTCGGATCCGGGCCAGAGAGGTCGCACCTGGAAAACCTCGCTCGCGACGAAAAAATCGATGAGCACGTCATCTTTACCGGATTCCAGAACAACGCGCTGGAATATCTCGCGGCGTTTGACGCCTTTATTTTGGCATCAAGCAGTGAAGGATTACCGCGCGTGGTTCTGGAAGCGATGCTGGTTAATACGGCGGTTATTGGTTCAAATGTTACCGGTACGGCCGAATTAATCGAGCACGGCATAAGCGGCCTGCTGTTTGATTACGGCGATGTGGCGCAACTCAGCGAACATCTTAGCGTGCTGTGGAAAAATGCTGAAAAGCGTCAACAGCTTATCGCCGCTGCCGCCGAGCGCGTGCGTACCTGTTACGCCATTGAAAACTATGTTTCCGGTGTTGAAAGTATTCTGGAAAAAATGATTGAGAGAAAAACACATGTTTGAATTTTTGAATAAGCAACGCCGTCATATTCTCTCGCGCCACAATATTCCCTGCACGCAGTCTGACACGCGCGGTAGTATTACCGTCGACTCGATAGTGATTCCCTGTACCGGCGCAGATTATATTGAAGAGGCGGTTCTGAGCGCAGAATTTGCCAGCCGATGCGGTGAGACAATCAAAGAAATTGTTATTGTGAGCGATCAACCTGCCGCTGCCTTTCCTGCCCTGCCGGCGCGCGTGCGCGTCGTAACGCTTGAAGTGCCCCACCGTGAAGAGAGCTATCGCTATAAGCAGATTTACCGCAGCCGCTTAATTAAGCTCCAGGCACCACTGCAGGCGACCGGCGAAGGCATATTGATGATCGATTCCGATCTCAATTTGCTCAAAACCCCTGACATTCACATTAATGAGCACCATCTTTACAGCAGCTTTCGCCAGGGCAAAATGATCGCCAAACTGGCTGATGCGCCTGCGGATAAAATTCCGGCTTATTACAAAAATACCATTCGGCCTTATTTACAGGACCACGTGAATGGCGCTTATTTAGCAGCATCCAAACAGACGTGGCAGCGTATTTGTCCGCTCTGGCTGACGCTATTTAACGATACGTGGGTATTGATGAGTGATAACCAGCCCCCAACCGATCAGCTGCCGCTGGCCGCATTATTGGATTTGCTCGATATTCGCACCGTTAATTTAGGCGAATGGGCAAACTGGCCGGTTTCTAAACGCATCGGCGGCCAGTCTGCGGTGATTCCGGCAGACGTTGTGGGTGCGCACGGCGGATTTCCGCTCAGCGAGTGGCAAAAGTATTTAGAGGATCCCACCCAGCCTCTGCGTTTCAAAGGGCAGGATTACACGCGAAAAGTACGCTACCTGACGGATGCGGAAAAGCAGCAATCTTAACGCTAACCGGCCCCACGGCCGGTCATGCGGTTAGTCCCAGCTCAATACCACTTTGCCCGATCGCCCTGAGCGCATCTCGTCAAAGCCCTGCTGGAAATCGTCAATGTGGTAACGATGCGTAATGATCGGCGTGAGATCCAAACCAGATTGGATTAGCGCCGCCATTTTGTACCAGGTCTCAAACATTTCTCGTCCATAAATTCCTTTAATAAATAGACCCTTAAAGATAACGAGATTCCAGTCGATCGCCATTTCACCGGGTGGAATGCCCAGCAGCGCAATGCGTCCGCCATGATTCATCACCTCCAGCAATGTGCGAAACGCGGGCGGTGCGCCAGACATCTCCAGGCCGACATCAAAGCCTTCTGTCATTCCCAGCTCGGTCATCACGTCGCGGAGGTTTTCTTTGGCCACATTGACCGCGCGCGTAACGCCCATCTGACGCGCCAGCGCCAGTCGATAGTCGTTGATATCCGTGATCACCACGTGACGCGCGCCCACGTGCTTACACACCGCCGCGGCCATAATGCCAATGGGACCGGCACCAGAAATCAGCACATCCTCCCCCACCAAATCAAATGAGAGCGCGGTATGCACCGCATTACCGAAGGGATCAAAAATGGCCGCCAGTTCGTCCGAGATATTGTCGGGAATTTTGAAAGCGTTAAAAGCGGGAATCACAAGGTATTCGGCAAAGCAGCCCTGACGGTTTACCCCGACGCCGACGGTATTGCGACACAGGTGCGTGCGCCCTGCTCGGCAGTTACGGCAGTGGCCACAGGTAATATGCCCTTCTCCAGACACGCGATCGCCAACGGTAAAGCCTCGCACTTCTTGGCCCATTGCCACCACTTCGCCCACGTACTCGTGGCCGGTGATCATCGGCACGGGAATGGTTTTGCGCGACCAGTCGTCCCAGTTATAGATATGCACGTCAGTGCCGCAGATGGCGGTTTTGCGAATTTTGATCAGCAGATCGTTATGCCCCGGTTCTGGCACCGGCGCATCGTTGATCATCCAAATACCTTCTTCGGCTTTTAATTTGGCGAGTGCTTTCATCATGCGGCTCCTGCAATCACACCGAGCTGCTGCCCGATGCGCGTAAAGGCAGCTACGGCCTGCTCCAGCTGCTGCTGCGTGTGAGCCGCTGAGATCTGCGTGCGGATACGCGCCTGCCCCTGCGGCACCACCGGATAGAAAAAGCCCGTCACGTAAATGCCCTCATGCTGTAGCCGCTGAGCAAACTGCTGGGCGAGTTTGGCATCCCCCAGCATGACCGGAATGATGGCGTGATCGGCGCCCGCGAGGGTAAATCCGGCGGCCGACATTTTTTCGCGGAAGAAACGGCTGTTATCCCACAGCCGCTGACGCAAGCCATCGCCTTCGTTTAGCAAGTCCAGTACCCGCAGCGACGCGGCAACAATGGCCGGTGCCAGAGAATTTGAGAACAGGTAAGGACGCGCGCGCTGACGCAGCCACGCCACCACCTCTTTCTTGGCCGCCACATAGCCGCCCGAGGCACCGCCCAGCGCTTTGCCCAGTGTGCCCGTCAGAATATCGACGCGGTCCATCACCCCACAGTATTCGTGGGTGCCGCGGCCGTTGGCCCCCACGAAACCCACCGCGTGGGAATCATCAACCATCACCAGCGCGTCGTACTCATCCGCCAGATCGCAAATCCCCTCAAGATTGGCAATAACTCCGTCCATAGAGAACACGCCGTCGGTGGCGATCAGAATATGTCGCGCCCCGCTATTTCGCGCCTCTTGCAAACACGTTCGCAGCGCCTGCATGTCGTTGTTGGCATAGCGATAGCGTTTTGCTTTACACAGCCGTATCCCATCAATGATAGAGGCGTGATTGAGCGCATCCGAGATCACCGCATCCTCTTCAGTCAACAAGGTTTCAAACAGTCCGCCGTTGGCATCGAAACAGGATGAAAACAGAATAGCGTCTTCCATGGCCAAATACGCTGCCAGCTTCTGCTCCAGCTGCTGGTGAATATCCTGCGTACCACAGATAAAACGCACAGAAGCCATGCCGAAGCCGTGAGAGTCCATGCCCTCTTTGGCCGCCTGAATTAAGACAGGGTGATTTGCTAACCCCAAATAGTTGTTTGCGCAGAAATTGATAACGGGTGCGCCATTGGCAACGGTGATCTCAGACTGCTGCGCGGAGGTCAGCGTGCGCTCCTGTTTGAACAATCCCTCTTGACGCGCGGTCTCAATCTGCTGACGAATTTGTGTGTAAAACGAGCCAGACATAATTCTGCTCCTCAGATAGCAAAATGTTGGCACATCTTACTGATTTACACGCATCACGCCGCTGTTTCAGCCAGCTAAATCTCTTTTTTGCAGCATAGTTCACGTCGTGAATGAGATTTGTGCAGCGCTTGCAGAGTCATCTGGCTACCTGTGGCGGGTTGAAATGTTATGATGTGAGGTATTCGTGCGTGAAACCTCCCGTTTCACCTCAACTGTTTAAAGGCAAAGCATATGATTATCGTAACCGGTGGTGCCGGCATGATCGGCAGTAATATTGTTAAAGCGCTGAACGATCGCGGACATACCGATATTCTGGTGGTGGATAATCTGAAAGATGGCACCAAGTTCGTGAATCTTGCGGATCTGGACATCGCAGATTACATGGATAAAGAAGAGTTCCTGACTTACATCATGTCCGGCGAAGATCTCGGTCCCATTGAAGCCGTATTCCACGAAGGTGCCTGCTCGGCCACCACGGAGTGGGACGGTAAGTACATGATGGATAACAACTATCAGTATTCCAAAGATCTGCTGCACTTCTGCCTTGAGCGTGAAATCCCGTTCCTTTATGC
Source organism: uncultured Pantoea sp. (assembly GCA_913778495.1). Taxonomy (GTDB): domain Bacteria; phylum Pseudomonadota; class Gammaproteobacteria; order Enterobacterales; family Enterobacteriaceae; genus Pantoea. Next base: position 42,786 of record CAJYVD010000021.1, on the reverse strand, counting down.
CTCTTCCGCCGCCACGTACGGCGGGCGCAACGAAAACTTTATCGAAGCGCGTGAGTACGAGCAGCCGCTCAACGTTTACGGCTACTCCAAAATGCTGTTTGACCACTATGTGCGGCAGATTCTGCCTGAAGCTGAGTCACCGGTGTGCGGCTTCCGTTACTTTAACGTTTACGGCCCACGTGAAGGCCACAAAGGCAGCATGGCAAGCGTTGCGTTTCATCTGAATACGCAGATCACCAACGGCGAAAATCCAAAACTGTTCGAGGGCAGTGAGCAGTTCCGTCGCGACTTTATTCACGTTGACGATGTGGTTGCCGTCAACCTGTGGTGTTGGGAAAACGGCGTATCGGGCATCTATAACTGCGGTACCGGTCGTGCCGAATCTTTCCAGGAAGTGGCCGATGCGGTACTGAATTTCCATCAGAAAGGCGCCATTGAGTACATTCCGTTCCCGGAAAAACTCAAAGGCCGTTACCAGGCGTTTACGCAGGCGGATCTTACGCAGCTGCGTGCGGCCGGATACAGCAAACCGTTCAAAACCGTCGCGCAGGGCGTGAGCGAATACATGGCATGGCTCAATCGTAACGCATAAGGAAACCGACACCCGCGATGAAAATTCTGGTCATTGGCCCCTCATGGGTTGGCGATATGATGATGTCGCAAAGTTTGTATCGCACGCTCAAGGCGGAACATCCCGACGCGGTGATTGACGTCATGGCGCCGGCTTGGTGTCGGCCACTGCTGTCCCGCATGCCGGAGGTCAATCAGGCGCTACCTATGCCGCTAGGCCACGGTGCGCTGGCGCTGGGCGAACGTCGCCGCTTGGGTAAATCACTGCGGGCCAATCATTACGATCGCGCTTACGTGTTACCTAACTCGTTTAAATCCGCGCTGGTGCCTTTTTTTGCCGGTATCAAGCGGCGTATTGGCTGGCGCGGCGAGATGCGCTATGGCGTACTGAACGACGTGCGCGTGTTGGATAAAGCCGCTTTTCCCCTGATGGTTGAACGCTACGTGGCGCTTGGCTATGACACGCCGGTACGTTCAGCCAGCGCATTGCCTCAGCCGCTCCTCTGGCCACAGCTGCGGGTGGATGAGGACGAAAAGCAGATGACCGCGGCGCTGTTTGCGCTCTCCGCCGATCGCCCTACCATTGGCTTTTGCCCGGGTGCGGAATTTGGCCCAGCGAAACGCTGGCCACATTATCACTACGCCGCACTGGCCGAGCAGCTCATTGCCGAGGGGTATCAGATACTGCTGTTTGGCTCCGCAAAAGATCGGGAAACGGGCGACACGCTGCTCAGCAGCCTTAGCGAAAGCGCGCGAGCCCACTGCAAGAATCTAGCCGGTGAAACGCAGCTTGAACAGGCGGTGATTTTGATCGCGCACTGTGCCGCAGTGGTCAGTAACGACTCCGGCTTAATGCACATCGCTGCCGCGCTGAACCGTCCGCTGGTCGCGCTGTATGGCCCAAGCAGCCCAGACTTTACGCCACCGCTCTCGCATCAGGCGCGCATTATTCGCCTGATAAGCGGCTACCACAAAGTGCGTAAAGGGGATGCTGAAGAGGGCTATCACCAAAGTTTGATCGATATTCAGCCCGAGCGCGTTCTTCAGGAACTGCACGCGCTATTGCGGCCGGCGCAGGAGTAAACATGCAGGTTTTGATCGTAAAAACGTCCTCGATGGGCGACGTGCTGCATACGCTTCCGGCCCTGACCGATGCTATGCAGGCGCTGCCCGGCATTCGCTTTGACTGGGTGGTTGAAGAAAATTTTGCCCAGATCCCGAGCTGGCATCCTGCGGTAGACAAGGTATTGCCGGTGGCGATACGTCGCTGGCGTAAACACTGGTTTGGTAGCCAACAGCGTGAAGAACGCGTTGTTTTCAAACGGGCACTGCAATCACGCCACTATGATGTGGTGATTGACGCGCAGGGATTGATCAAGAGCGCAGCGCTGGTGACGCGCCTCGCCAGAGGCACCAAGCACGGTCAGGACAGCCGCAGCGCGCGCGAACCTTTTGCCAGCTGGTGGTACGACATTCGTCATGAGATCGGCAAAAAACAGCACGCTGTAGAACGCACCCGTGAACTGTTTGCCAAAAGCCTGGGCTATGACAAACCAACTACACAAGGCGATTACGCCATCGCCGGCCATTTTTTAACGGATCTTTCCGTCGACGCACCGCCTTACCTGGTGTTCTTGCACGCCACCACGCGCGACAATAAACACTGGCCAGAGGCGCACTGGCGCGACCTTATCGAGCAGGTGCAACCTACCGGTCTACGCATCAAGTTACCATGGGGTGCGGAGCATGAGCACCAGCGCGCTCAGCGGCTGGCAGAAGGCTTCGACCATGTAGAGGTGTTGCCGCGACTGACGCTTGAGCAAGTTGCGCAGCAGCTCGCCGGTGCGCGGGCCGTGGTTTCTGTTGATACCGGATTAAGCCATTTAACCGCCGCGTTGGACCGCCCCAATATCACGCTATACGGCCCCACCGATCCAGGTTTGATTGGCGGTTATGGCAAAAACCAATACGTGATACACGGTGAAACGGGCACGATGGCGGAGATAACCGCGACGCGCGTGATGGAGACGCTACAAAGCGTGCTGTGATCGGTGCTGCGGGTCAGGAAACAAGCACCCGCGTTCCCGTTACGAAGGCGCTTTGCCTATCGGTATCTCCTTGCCGGTAGGCCATCGCGACGCAGCAAGGAGCGGCTCGCGGGTCGCGAACCGCCTTTAGCCGCGCGCCTGTGGGCGACTTTTGCGCTGCAGTGCGTACTCCGTGAGGGTCATACCTTGTGTGCGCGGCTGTAGCCAGGCAAAAAGCTGCTCCAGATCGTCATACAGACGCTCGATGTCGGCCTCGTTTTTAAACGTCGGGCTACCATCTGGCATAAACTCTGAAGAGTGCAGCATAAACTCAACGTAATCATTGCCCTGAGCCAGCGTGTGCTCCACCACTTTTTTCATTTGTGGCAGATTACCGCCCACGGGACGCAGCCAGTTGACCGACGGTCCGCGCTGCTTACCGCGCAGCCGGTTCCAAACACCCTTAACCTGATTGGTCAGCGTACCGTAGCGATACTGAATGCTCATAGGTAGCTCCAGCAGCGGCGAATCGCCCGGTCTGGAGATATCGTCCGCATCCACGTAATAGGCGCGGTCAGGAAAATGGCGGTAGTCCGTTCCGCCGGTGCCCTGCGGTGCGCCGCGCGACTGGCGCCAGTCAACGCGCGGCGTCACGGAGCAATCCACCAGGTAGCCGTTATCGATCAGCGCGCGGGCATAGATCTCGTTAAACGCCCAGCGTCCCGCGCGATGGCTGGTCATCTTTTGCTGAAACGCGGTTTCCAGCAGGTCGGTCATGAAAGCCACTTTTTCACGCAAAACGGGGGTTGGATATTCGATCAGGTAGGGCTGATAGCGCCAGTCGTCGTCGGTCAACGCAACGTGGGGCGGACTGTACCAGGCATGCAGATGCATGCCGATTTCGCCCTGACCGCGCGCCAGCACATCCCGTCCAAACGCCACATAGTCGGGATCGCTTGCCATCTCGTAATTCGTCAGCCAAGTCGGTTTAAAACCGTATTTTTCGCACAGTGACTGGAAGCGCGGTAAAAAACGGACATTTTGCGTGGTAACGTTACCGCTTCGATTACGCCACAGATTATCACCCTCTGTATCCAGAGTGATTAAAAAGGCTGGTTTTTCCATGACTTATCCGATAGAAATGGGGTGGTCGCGCCGTTATGGTACGCAGCCGCTCTGGCTCGCGCAAACTTTTCATTCTCTATCGCAGGTACACCAGATAGCAGTTTAGAATGAGTTAAACTAGTATACTTTACATTAAGAACGGCTTAAAAAAGCTTAAAGTTGATGCGGTCATCAGCAAGATGCCCATGGCTTTTTTATCTATTTTAATGATTTTGCTTATTTTCCGTTCTGATGCCACAGGGAGAATGTGGATCAGTCACTATAACGGGCTGGCATCCAGGGGTGAGAGCATTGTCCAGGCGCATTTTAATTGTTATTGATGGCCTGCCAGGTGGAGGTGCCGAAAAAGTGGTACTGACGCTGGCGAAAGGGCTGGCCAGTCAGGGGCATCGTGTCTCACTTTTCTCTTTACGCAAAGTGTGTGATTACCCCATTCCGTCCGGCATCGACTATCAGGTTATCCTCGATCGCAGTTCACGCCCGTGGCGTAAGCTGACGGAAACGCTGCGGCGCGCAAGGCAGCTCGATGCAGCCGTCCGCCGTGCAGAAGCGCAAGGCGGCGAGTATGATTTGGTGCTGTCTCATCTGCATAAAACCGACCGCATTGTGCGCCACTCTCGCACGCTGGATGCGCGCAAAACCTGGTTCTGTCTGCACGGCGTGTTTTCCGCCTCTTATCTTGCACGCAAGTGCGGCTTTTCTCTGTGGCTTAAAAAACAAAAAATTCGCCATGTGTATCAGGGCAGGCAAGTGATTGCCGTCTCGCAGTCGGTGCTGGATGACTTAATCGATAATGTTGGCGTAACGCCCGTTCGCTCCGCCGTTATCCCCAATCCTTTTGACTTTGACGCGGTGGCACAGCAGGCGATGGAGCCGTGCCCGATGGCGGGCACCGAGTTTCTGCTCCACGTAGGCCGCTTCCACGAAACCAAACGCCAGGATCGCTTGCTGGAGGCCTACGCGCAAAGCGGCATTACCGCGCCACTGGTGTTGTTGGGCCAGGGAAGCGACACGCTGACCGCGAATTTACATCAGCAGGCAAGGGATTTAGGTATCGCCGATCGCGTACACTTCGCGGGTTTTCAGCGCAATCCCTACACCTGGATTCGCCACGCGCGTCTGTTAGTCGTGAGTTCTGACAGCGAAGGTTTTGGCAATGTGTTGATTGAGGCGTTAAGCTGCGGTACGCCCGTAGTCAGCACGCGGTGTCCGGGGGGCCCTGCGTCGATATTAATTGGCGATCTCGCTCGCGGATTAGCAGAAATGAATGCGGCTTCTCTGGCCGAAAAAATGGCGGAGATTTATCATCATCCACCTGCACTGCACCAGCTGGACTTAAGCAGTTATAGCATCGAGGTCATTTGCCAGCGCTATTTACAACTCATTCCGGCAGAAGCGAACACCTTTACCGCGACACAGCGCGTATCAAGTTAACGGGTTATCTCTGCGGAGAGGGCCCTTTTATGGAAACAGATTTTGACGTATGTGATTTTATTTATTCTTTTCCTTCCGCTTAAATGGCTCATGAAAGCCGTTCATGGCAGAACTGGAAAGAATCTTGTGATTCAAACCGCTAAGATCGGCGATTTTATCAATATTACGCCGCTGCTGGCGCACCTTGGCACCAGCGATGCGCTGCTGAGTCACAGTGTTGCACCGCTCGCCACGCACGACAGTTCAATTGAAAATATCTGGTACATAGAAGATTTCCGCTCCGGGCTGCTTAAAAAGCTCAGGCTGGTTTGGCAGTTACTCAACCGCTACGACAATATCTATTTGCTGCACCCGACAAACCTCAATCTTTTCATCGCCGCCTGCTGCAACGCCAGCAATAAACAGTTTCTGTCCAGCTACCGCCGCAAAAGCTACCAAAAGCTGTTTTATCTCACGGCAAATGGCGTGGTACATCACGAAAAAACCACGCTGACGCTGGAAAACTACCTGAAGCTCGCCGATCGCTCCTTTACGAAAGAGAGCTACCCCAAACATGCCACTTTACCGCTGTGGCAGCCGGAAAGCCTGCCCGCGGAAATCCTGGCGTGTCAGGGGATCCGCATTGGTATTAGCGTGACCGCCGGCAATCAGGCAAAAACCATTCCGCCCGCAATCTGGACGCGACTGTTTGAACATCTAGACGATTTGCCCTGTACCTTTTTCGCTTTCGGCGCACCTAATGAAGAATTGCGCGTGCAGGAGTTGTTCAAAGTCGCTGGCTCGCGCGACAATCTGGTAAGCCTCGTCGGAAAAATCTCTCTGGAAGCCCTGCCTGCGGCCATTCGCGAGATGGATTTCTACATCGCCTCGGACTCCGGTAATGTCTACATCGCGGACGCCCAGCAGGTGCCGGTGGTGTTAATTTATGGCCCCTGCTGCGTTGAAGAGCAGAGACCTACCGGTGATGTGCTGCTTATCGGTCCCAATCACATTGCCCCTTCGTCGTTTGTGTTTGCCGCGCAGTACAGCTTTGCGCATCCGGTGGAACAGCTGTTCGATCTGGATCAGCGTAAACTCGACGATATCCACGATTTTATCAGCGCCCGGCAACAGCAGCGCCTGGCAAGACGGAATAACGAACAAACAGCATGACACATCAGCCCGCTAGCGATTCCCCCTTACTTAGCTTAATTATTCCCATGTACAACGCCGGCGAAGGCTTAGTGGCGTGTCTTGAGGCGTTACTGGCTCAGACGCTGGCCTCGCTGGAGATCATCATCGTGGACGACGGTTCCACCGATGGGTCAGGCGAGCGCGCCGATAGCTGGGCGCAGCGTCATTCCCATATCCGCGTGATTCACCAGGCCAACGGCGGCGTCTCGCGCGCGCGCAATGCTGGATTAGCCATCGCCCGCGGTAAGTATGTGAGTTTCCCGGATGCCGACGACACCATGCGCCCGGAGATGTACCAGACGCTGGTTGATATGGCCGAGCGCGATCGACTGGATGCCGCCCAGTGCAACGCGGAGTGGTTCTTCAAATCCAGCCAAACCGTCAAACCCCTGATTCCGCTTGATCGCCTCACCAGCACAGAGGTGATGAGCGGTCCGGCGTGGCTGGACAAGGCGCTAAAAACACGCCGTTATTTGCACGTGGTGTGGCTGGGTATTTACCGTCGCGCGCTGATTAACGAGTTGAACCTGCAATTTGAACCCGGCTTGCATCATCAGGATATTCCGTGGACCACGGAGTTCATGCTGAACGTCAAGCGCGTGCGCTACACCGATCGCGTCCTCTACCGCTATTACATGCATGACGCCTCGATCAGTAACCGTAAGCGGACGGGCCAGGCCAATGTGGCGTATCAGCGTCACTACCTGAAAATTGCGCGTTTGCTGGAAGAGATCAATACGCGCTATCGCCAGCGCGTGAAAATCTACCCGAGCTTTCATTATCAGGTAACGCGCGAAGCGCTGAGTGTGTGCCACGCCATTCGCCGCGAACCCGACGCCGCAGCGCGTCAGGCGATGATTGCCGATCTGTTCGCCACGCAGACGCACCGGCGCATGGTGCGCAACGCACGCGGCCTGCGTCAGTGGTATCAGCTGCTGTTGTGGCTGAGCCGAATTTATCGCTGGCGCAGCAAATAAGGCCAGCCGCTGGCTTTCGCCTTAACGGGCTTTGCCCTACAATCGGCTCACTGAATTCTGAGATGATTTGCGTATGGCAAGCCCGATCCCAGCTCAATTTACACCCCAAAATATCCTGCTCATCAAGCTACGCCACCATGGTGATATGCTGCTTACCACGCCCGCTATTAACGCGTTGCACCAGCGCTATCCCAACGCCAACATTGATGTCTTGCTGTATGCAGAAACACGTCCCATGCTGGAAGCCCATCCTGCAATTCGCCAGCTGCACGTTATTGACCGTAAATGGAAAAAGCTCGGCGGCTGGCAGAAGTTTCGTCATGAAATGGCCCTGATCGGGGCCGTGCGCGCCTGCCGGTATGATGTGGTTATCAATCTGGCCGATCAGTGGCGCAGTGCATTAATCACTGGCTTGTCCGGCGCCAGCGTGCGAATGGGTTTCGCCTATAACAAGCGAGACAATTTTTTCTGGCGCGCCTGCCACAACGTGTGCGTTTCCACCGCGCAACACGCGCAGCTGCACACCGTTGAGCAGAATATGGTCGCGCTTGAACCGCTCGGCATTACAGCGGAAGGGGCCAAAGCCTCCATGCATTTCAGCGCAGCGGATCGACAAAAAGTGTACGCCGTGCTGACCCAGCACCAGGTCGGCCCTTCTTTTATTGTGCTGCAACCGACCTCGCGCTGGGTCTTCAAGTGCTGGGAAGACGATAAAGTCGCGCAGCTGATCGATACCCTGACGGCGGAAGGCCACACGGTGGTGCTGACGGCAGCGCCGGATGCCAAAGAACAGGCAATGATTGACCATATTTTGTCGCTGTGTCGCCGCGAGAACGTGGTCTCACTGGCTGGACAGCTGACGCTACCGCAGCTGGCTGCGCTGATTGACGCGGCGCAGCTGTTTATCGGCGTCGATTCCGCGCCGATGCATATGGCTGCCGCGCTGGAAACGCCCTGCCTGGCGCTGTTCGGCCCGACCAAATTAACGCAGTGGCGTCCGTGGGGCAGCAACAACCGCATTCTCTGGGCTGGCGATTATGCGCCGCTGCCTTCCCCGGATTCCATCGACACCAAAACTGAACAGCGTTATCTGGCGGCGATCCCCGTTGAGGATGTGATCGCCGCCGCAAGGAGTCTGTTGCATGACTAAGCTACGCCTGGCGATTGTCCGGCAAAAATATCGCCCGGATGGCGGTGCCGAGCGGTTTATCTCCCGCGCGCTGGAAGCGCTGGATAGCGACCAGCTCGATCTCAACATCATCACGCGCAGCTGGCAGGGAAAACCCAATCCCGCCTGGCATTTGCATATCTGTAACCCGGCGAAATTTGGCCGGGTTTCGCGCGAACGCGGCTTCGCGCTTGCCGCCCGAGCCTGCTGGCAGCGCGAAAATTTCGACATCGTGCAGAGCCATGAGCGTATTGCCGGGTGTGATATTTTCCGTGCCGGCGACGGCGTGCACCGCGTCTGGCTGGAACAGCGTGCGCGCATCGTCTCGCCGTGGCAGCGGCTCAGCGCCCAGCTTAGCCCTTATCACCGCTATGTTTTACAGGCTGAGGCCGAGATGTTTACTGCGCCTTCTTTGAAGGCCGTGATCTGCAATTCAGAGATGGTCAGGCAGGATATCCTGCGACATTTTGCGCTAGATGCCGACAAGATCCATGTGATTCACAACGCCATCGACAGCCAGCGTTTCCGGCCCGCTACCGAAGTCCAGCGCTATGCTGCGCGCCAACCGCTACAGCTACCGCAGACCGCGACGGTGATGATTTACGTCGGGTCCGGCTTCGAGCGTAAAGGACTGAAAGCGGCTATTCAGGCGCTGGCTGACAGCGACCGCTACCTGATTGTGGTAGGACAGGACAAACATCTGCCTCGCTACCAGCAGCTGGCCAATCAGCTTAACTGTCTCGACCGCCTGCGCTTTGTTGGCGTGCAGCAGGATGTGCAACCTTTCTACCACGCCGCCGATGCGCTGCTGCTGCCCACACTTTACGATCCGTTCCCCAATGTGGTGTTGGAAGCCATGGCCTGCGGCTTAGCCGTGATCACCAGCACCGGCTGCGGCGGCGCGGAGTTTATCCGGCAGGGACAGGAAGGATTCGTTTGCGACGCATTAGATATCAAGGCGTTAAATGAAAGCATATGCGCCACGCCTGCGCTTTCGCAGCACCCCGCCATGGGCGAAGCCGCACGGCGCAAAATCGAAGCCTACAGCCCGCAGCGCTTAGCGCAGTCGCTGACCGCGCTTTATCAGCAGGTGCTGAAAACGGCGTGACGAAGTGGTATGAGCAGGCGGTGAGTTTCTGATAACATGCCGCCTTTCATGTGTTTTTTGACGCGATCTTGTCGTAACGGTAACTATGACGACTCTTTACACCGCCCTGCTCTATCTGATCCAGCCACTGATCTGGCTGCGCCTGTGGCTGCGCGGTCGAAAAGCACCGGCGTACCGTAAACGCTGGGCGGAACGCTATGGCTATTGCACGGGCAAAGTGCAGCCGCACGGCATTGTGCTGCATTCCGTTTCGGTGGGCGAAACCTTGGCCGCCGTTCCGCTGGTGCGCGCGCTGCGTCATCGCTATCCCATGCTGCCCATTACCGTTACGACCATGACGCCAACCGGCTCAGAGCGTGCGCAGTCGGCCTTTGGCAAAGACGTGCATCACGTTTACCTACCCTATGATTTGCCCAACGCCATCAACCGTTTTCTCGACACGGTGAATCCACGCCTGGTGATCATCATGGAAACCGAGCTGTGGCCGAATATCATTCGTATTTTGCACCAGCGCCAGATCCCGCTGGTGATTGCCAATGCGCGCCTTTCGGCGCGTTCGGCCAAAGGCTATAAAAAGCTGGGCGGCTTCATGCGTGACTTGCTACAGCGCATTACCCTGATTGCCGCCCAGAATGCCGAAGACGGCGATCGATTCCTGAGCCTGGGGCTAAAACGCTCGCATTTGGCGGTGACCGGCAGCCTGAAGTTTGATATCTCCGTCACGCCAGAGCTGGCGGCCAAAGCCCTTACCCTGCGTCGTCAGTGGGCCTCGCGTCGCCCGGTTTGGATCGCCACCAGCACCCATGACGGCGAAGAAGCGCTGGTACTGGATGTGCATCGCCGCCTGCTGCAGTCGTTTCCCGATCTGCTGCTGATTCTGGTGCCGCGCCACCCGGAACGCTTCAAAGATGCCTGCGATCTGACGCAAAAGCGCGGCTTTAGCTTTACCCTGCGCAGTAGTGGAGAGATCCCGTCCAGCGCCACGCAAGTGGTCATTGGCGACACCATGGGTGAACTGATGCTGCTCTACGGCATCGCCGATGTTGCGTTTGTGGGCGGCAGCCTGGTGGAGCGCGGCGGACATAACCCGCTGGAGCCCGCCGCGCATGCGATCCCCGTGCTGATGGGACCGCATACCTGGAACTTCAAAGATATCTGCGCCAAGCTACAGCAGGCGGAGGGCCTGATCACCGTCACGGACGCGGCGGCGCTGGAAAAAGAAGTGGTCAATCTGCTGAATGACGACGACTACCGCCGCTATTACGGCCGTCATGCGGTTGAGGTGCTGCACCAGAACCAGGGCGCACTTCAGCGTGTGCTTCAGTTACTTGAACCCTATTTACCGCCGCGAGCCCACTAACGCATGTCGCAACGCCAACGCCTTTCCGTGGTGATGATCGCCAAAAACGAAGCTGAACTGCTGCCGGATGCGCTTGCCTCCGTATGCTGGGCTGATGAGATTGTGGTGCTGGACGCCGGCAGCCAGGATAACACCGTCGAGGTGGCGCGCCAGGCAGGTGCCCAGGTTTACATCTCCGCGCAGTGGGCCGGGTTTGGTAAACAGCGTCAGCGCGCGCAGGCATTTGCCACCGGCGACATGATCCTGATGCTGGATGCCGACGAACGCGTCACGCCAGAGCTGCGCCGTGCCATTGAACAGGTGCTGGTGCAGCCCGCCTCTCACACGGTTTATAGCCTTGGCCGCAGCAATCTGTTTCTGGGGCGCTTTATGCGCCACAGCGGCTGGTATCCCGATCGCGTCACGCGCCTCTATCCGCGCACCTTCGCTTATAACGACAATCTGGTACACGAGTCGCTGGAAACGCAAGGTGCGCAGGTGGTTGCGCTGCCCGGCGATTTACACCACCTCACCTGCCGCGACCTTATCGCTTTTCAGCGCAAGCAGATGAACTATGCCGAAGCCTGGGCACAGGAGCGCTTCCAGCGTGGCAAGCGCTGCGGCATCGTGAGCATCTTTGCCCACACGCTGGGCGCGTTTCTGAAAACGCTGCTGCTGCGAGGCGGATTTCTTGATGGTAAGCAGGGCTGGATTTTGGCGGTGGTGAACGCGCAATATACCTTCAATAAATACTCGGCGCTCTGGGCGCTGCACCACACTTCAACATAAGGTCGCGTATGAGCACGAAAGCGATTTATCCCGGCACGTTTGATCCCATCACGCTGGGCCACCTTGATATTGTGGCGCGTGCGGCGCAAATGTTTGATCACATTGTGGTGGCGATCGCCGCCAGCCCCAGCAAAAAACCGCTGTTTAGCCTGGATGAGCGCGTGGCGCTGGCGCGTCAGGTCACGGCGCATCTTGCCAACGTGACGGTGATGGGATTCAGTGAGCTGATGGCCAACTTCGCTGAGCAACAGGGCGCAAATGTGCTGGTACGCGGCCTACGCGGCGTGGGGGATTTTGAGTATGAGCTTCAACTGGCAAAAATGAATCGCCATTTGCTGCCCACGCTGGAAAGTGTGTTTTTGATGCCATCAGAGGGCTTCTCTTTCATCTCCTCCTCGCTGGTGAAAGAAGTGGCGCGTCACGGCGGAGATGTGCAGGCATTTCTGCCTGCCGAGGTGCATCAGGCGCTGTTGGCTAAACTCGCTCAGCCGAGTTAACTAGCGCTGACAGCGTGGGCACCAGAAGGTGCTGCGCTGACCATGTTTGCCGCTCAAAATCGGCGTACCACACGCACGGCACGGTTCGCCGCTCCGGCCATAAACTTGCAGTTGCTGCGCAAAATATCCCGGTTTACCGTCGGTTTGCAGGAAGTCACGCAGCGTGGTTCCCCCCTGCTCAATAGAGCGCAACAGTACCGCCTTGATGGTATCCGCCAGTCGGTCAGCTTCTTCCGCGCTGATGCTCATTACGGGACGATCGGGCAAGATCCCGGCGGTAAAGAGCGACTCACTGGCGTAGATGTTGCCCACGCCGACCACCACTTTGTTGTCCATCAGCCACTGCTTAATCACGGTGCGCTTGCCGCGTGATTTTTCAAACAGGTAGGCGCCGTTAAAGTCGCTACTCAGCGGCTCGGGTCCAAGATGCGCCAGTACGCTACTGCCCTGCAGGTCGGTACTCCACAGCCAGGCACCGAAGCGGCGCGGATCGGTATAGCGCAGCACTTTGCCATTGCTCATCACCAGATCGACGTGGTCATGTTTTGCCGCCGGCAGTTCACCCGGTAGCACTCGCAGGCTGCCCGACATGCCGAGATGGATGATAATCCAGCCGTGCGGCAGCTCCAGCAGCAAGTATTTGGCTCGGCGCTGTACGCTCAGTACAGGCTGATCGCTCAACGCGTGGATTTCATGGGAAACCGGCCAGCGCAAGCGCGGGTTACGCACGATGGCGTGCAAAATAGTCTGCCCCACTAAATGAGGCTCAATTCCGCGTCGGCTGGTTTCAACCTCTGGTAACTCAGGCATCTCATCTCCTTAACGAAGCGCAGAAACAAAAAACCCGGCCGGAGCCGGGTTTTTCGCAAGAACACCAAAATTACTTAATTTTGGCTTCTTTGTAGATCACGTGCTGACGTACAACCGGATCGAACTTTTTCAGTTCCAGCTTCTCTGGTTTAGTACGTTTGTTCTTCGTGGTGGTATAGAAGTGACCTGTACCAGCAGAGGAAACGAGCTTGATCTTCTCACGAATACCTTTAGCCATGATTCAGTCCTTAGTACTTCTCACCACGGGCGCGGATTTCGGCTAAGACCGTATCAATGCCCTTTTTATCAATAACACGCATACCTTTAGCAGATACACGCAGAGTAACGAAGCGCTTCTCGCTCTCAACCCAGAAACGGTGAGAGTGCAGGTTCGGCAGGAAACGGCGTTTCGTCGCGTTCAATGCGTGGGAACGGTTGTTACCGGTCACCGGACGCTTTCCAGTTACCTGGCAGACTCGTGACATTTCTATTCTCCAAAAATCAAATCAGCTCGAGCTTTAAAAACTAGGTTTTGGCCGCCTCGTCAGGCCTTAGCCCGCCCAGGCGAGTTCCATGTGAACCCGCTAAGCTGGCCCAAACGCCAAACCCGAGATTCTCAAAGGTGGCGTAGTATACGCCGCTCAGGCCAAGTGCTCAAGTCCCGAACAAATAAAGATCCCGCTGGATCGCGTGAAAACGCCTCATTTCTGCCCAATCGCGCCGCCAATTCATAGCCAACCGCGTTCCGCGAAAGAGGTGTAATCACCCTGTCCGATGACCAGATGATCCAATAACCGGATGTTGAGCAGCGCGCAGGCCTGCTTCACTCTCTCGGTAATGTCCCGGTCAGCCCGGCTGGGTTCGGCCATGCCTGAAGGGTGGTTATGCGCAATAATTACCGCGGCGGCATTGCGTTTCAGCGCCTCGCGCACGATTTCGCGGGGGTGCACCTCCACGCTCGCCAGCGTACCTGAAAACATGCGTTGCGCCTGTAACACACGGTGTTGATTATCCAGAAACAGCGCCATGAAGACCTCCCGCTCCTGATGCGCCAGCACGCTTTGCAGATAGTGCCGGGTGACATGCGGATTCTTCATGACGTTCTCCCGCGAAAGCTGGCTGGCAAAAAAACGCTGCCCCAGTTCTGCAATCGCCTGAAGCTGCGCCATTTTGGCACTGCCAATGCCTTTTACCGTGCGGAGTTTCTCTGGTCCCGCTGTGATGATGCCGTACAGGGAGCCAAATTCATGCATCATCTGTTCGGCCAGCGTGATCACGCTGATGCCGCGCAGGCCGGTGCGCAAAAAGATGGCCAACAGCTCAACATCGCTTAACGATGCCGCGCCCGTCGCCAGCAGCTTTTCTCGTGGTGCCAGTTCAGTGTCCATAGTGCCCTCTCAGATTCGCGCTCAGTCTGCGTGCGCGGCACATCCGACGCCAGCGCCTTTGCCTGCTTTTCAGCGCGGGCTCGCAAAGGCGCAGGCCGTGAAAAGGCGCCCTGGGGATTTTATGATAAAGTTGCCCGCATCTGCCGCCTCAGACCAGACGCGGCACTCTGTCTTCAGGTGAGGTCAACTATGACGGGATTAGCCGGAAAAAAAATTCTGCTGGGCGTGAGCGGCGGCATTGCTGCGTATAAAGCGCCCGAGCTGGTACGCAGACTGCGCGATCGCGGCGCGGAAGTACGCGTGATGATGACGCAGGCTGCACGGGCCTTTATTACGCCGCTGAGTCTGCAAGCCGTTTCAGGGCATCCCGTGTTTGACGATCTCCTCGACCCGGCGGCGGAAGCCGCGATGGGCCATATTGAGCTGGCAAAGTGGGCGGATTTGATTCTGCTGGCCCCGGCCTCCGCCGACCTGATTGCCCGCGTCACGGCCGGCATGGCGAACGATCTGGTCACCACCGCCTGCCTTGCGAGCGCCGCGCCGCTGGCTATCGTTCCGGCAATGAACCAACAAATGTATCGCGCCGCCGTGACGCAGGAGAACCTGACGCGCCTTCACCAGCGCGGTGTCTTGATCTGGGGGCCGGACAGCGGCAGCCAGGCGTGCGGCGATGTCGGTCCCGGCCGTATGCTTGACCCGCTGGCCATTGTGGCGCATGCGCTGGAGTGGGCTGCGCCCGTCAACGATCTGCAACATCTCAACATTATGATCACCGCCGGCCCTACGCGCGAAGCGCTTGACCCGGTGCGGTATATCAGCAACCACAGCTCGGGCAAAATGGGGTACGCCATTGCCGCCGCGGCCGCAAAACGCGGCGCCAACGTCACGTTGATTTCCGGACCGGTAGCCCTGGCCGCGCCCGCAGGCGTGACGCGGGTGGACGTGAACAGTGCGCTGGAGATGGAGGCCGCCGTGATGGCGCAAATCAGCCAACAACATATTTTCATTGCTAGCGCAGCCGTGGCAGACTACCGCGCGGCAACCATTGCTGCCGAAAAAATCAAAAAGCAGGGCGGAGACGATAGCGTCACGGTGCAGCTGGTTAAAAATCCCGATATCGTCGCGGGCGTGGCAAACTTGCTAAAAAATCGCCCTTATGTTGTCGGATTTGCTGCCGAAACCCAGAATGTGGAAGAATACGCGCGGCAAAAGCGGGTGCGAAAAAACCTGGACCTGATTTGCGCCAATGATGTCGCAAAAGCCGGGCAGGGATTCAATAGCGACACCAATGCTCTTCACCTTTTTTGGCAGGATGGGGAAAAAGTCTTACCGCTCAGCGATAAGGCCCTTCTTGGCCAACAATTAATAGACGAGATTGTCAGCCGTTATGATGAAAAAAATAGACGTAAAGATTCTTGATCCACGCGTGGGCAGTGAATTTCCGCTGCCTACGTATGCTACCTCGGGTTCTGCTGGGCTTGATTTGCGCGCCTGTCTGGATGACGCGCTGGAGATCGCGCCGGGTACCACCACGCTGGTGCCGACTGGCCTGGCCATTCACATTGCCGATCCTTCTTTGGCTGCCGTGATTCTTCCGCGCTCCGGCTTGGGTCATAAACACGGCATCGTGCTGGGTAACCTGGTGGGCTTAATTGACTCGGATTATCAAGGACAGCTGATGGTGTCCGTGTGGAACCGCGGCCAGCAGCACTTTACGCTGCAGCCCGGCGATCGCCTGGCGCAGCTGGTGTTTGTGCCGGTGGTGCAGGCTGAATTTAATCTGGTGGACGCATTTGACACCAGCGATCGCGGCGACGGTGGCTTTGGCCATTCCGGTCGTCAGTAATACGCAGCACACTTTTCTCTACGCCATCTTTTTATTTCCCAGCGTCACAGGCCGCTTACTCTGTGACACAGGGGCGCGTATTGCCTGTTTTTGGTGAATTTCAGGGGTCTTGAAGGTCATGGCAGAAAAAAAAGTCGCGAAACGGAACCGCCGCGAAGAGATTTTGCAGGCGCTGGCACAGATGCTGGAGTCAAGCGATGGCAGTCAGCGCATCACCACGGCTAAGCTGGCCGCAAATGTCGGGGTGTCAGAAGCCGCCCTATATCGACATTTTCCCAGCAAAACGCGCATGTTCGACAGCCTTATTGAATTTATTGAAGACAGTCTTATCACGCGCATCAATCTCATTCTGAACGATGAAAAAGAGACGCTGACGCGTCTACGGCTTATCGTGCAGCTGATTCTGGGATTTGGCGAACGTAACCCGGGTTTGACGCGTATTTTAACCGGCCATGCGCTGATGTTTGAACAGGATCGCCTGCAAGGGCGCATCAATCAGCTGTTTGAACGCATAGAGGTGCAGCTGCGTCAGGTAATGCGTGAGAAAAAAATGCGTGAGGGTGAAGGTTTCCAGGCAGACGAAGCGCTGCTGGCCAGCCAGCTACTGGCCTTTTGTGAAGGCCTGCTGTCGCGCTACGTGCGCTCAGAGTTCCGCTATCGCCCCACCAGCGATTTTGAGCAGCGCTGGCCGCTGCTGGCTGCTCAGCTGGTGTAATCCTTTGCCGCGCGTCTGATCACGCGCGGCAAACGCCACGGTTATACCCCGTACGCTTTGCGATAGCTGCGCACGTTGGCCAGATGATCGGCCATCTCCGGCTTCTCTTCCAGATAATCAATCACGTCGCTTAAGGTCACGATAGCCGTCACCTGACACTGATAGTCACGCTCAACTTCTTGAATGGCAGAGATTTCGCCACGACCGCGCTCCTGACGATCCAGAGAAATTAATACGCCCGCCAGCGTGGCGTTATGCGCATTAATGATGTCCATCGACTCACGAATGGCAGTGCCTGCGGTAATTACGTCGTCCACCAGCATCACTTTACCCTGCAGCGGACTGCCCACCAGCAAGCCACCTTCACCGTGATCTTTGGCTTCCTTGCGGTTAAAGCAGTAAGGTACGTCGCGATCGTGATGATCGGCCAGGGCCACGGCGGTGGTGGTGGCGATCGGGATCCCTTTGTAAGCGGGGCCAAACAGCAGATCAAAATCCACGCCGGCGTCTACCAGCGCCTGTGCATAAAAACGGCCCAGCAGCGCTAAATCCCGTCCGGTATTAAACAGACCCGCGTTAAAGAAATAGGGACTTTTCCGTCCGGATTTTAGAGTGAACTTCCCAAATTTCAGCACCCCTTTGTTGAGGGCAAATTCGATAAATTGACGCTGCCAGGCTTTCATTTCTCATTCCTCTCGTAAAAAAAAGGCGACTCCATGGTCGCCTGTTACCTCAAGATGTTAACGCTGCTTTTTGCGCCTGAATCAGCTGCGCAATACCGTCGCGCGCCAGCGCCAGCAGCTGCAACAACTCGTCGTGGCTGAAGGGCTCACCTTCTGCGGTGCCCTGCACTTCAATCATGCGACCGTCTTCTGTCATCACGACATTCATGTCGGTCTCTGCGGCGGCGTCTTCCACATACTCCAGGTCACATACCGCTTCTCCGGCAACGATGCCCACTGAGATAGCCGCCACCATGCCTTTCAGCGGGCTGGTTTTCAGCTTGCCTGCGGCAACCAACGCGTTCAGCGCATCGGCCAACGCCACACAGGCACCGGTAATGGACGCCGTGCGCGTGCCGCCATCGGCCTGAATGACGTCGCAGTCCAGCGTGATGGTGTACTCACCCAGCGCCGCTAAATCCACCGCCGCGCGCAGGGAGCGGGCAATCAGGCGCTGAATTTCCAGGGTACGCCCGCCCTGTTTGCCTTTGGCCGCTTCACGCGCCATGCGGCTGTGGGTCGAGCGCGGCAGCATGCCGTACTCGGCGGTGATCCAACCCTGGCCTTTGCCTTTCAGGAAACGGGGAACGCCCTCTTCAATGGTCGCGGTGCAGAGCACTTTAGTTTCACCGAACTCAACAAGCACCGAGCCTTCGGCGTGTTTGGTGTAGTGACGAGTCAGGGTGACGGGACGCACTTCAGAAGTGCTACGGCCTGCTGGACGCATGGTTTCTCTCCGGCTTGCATAGGTTTGGCTGCGCATTATACGGACTTCAGGCGCAGCTGTCCTGCCCGCTTGCGCCCCTTTTCCTGGATGAAATTCCGCCGCAGCTGTGGCTAAATGCGCCCTTTCCCTCCGAGATAAAGATAAAAGATGACAGCGATACTTCATTTTCTTCTGGCGCTGGCGGTGATTTTTGCCCTTGCGTTGGTGGTCAGCCATGACCGCAAGCGGATTCGTCCGCGTTTTATCGTGCAGCTGCTGGTGGCAGAAGCCGCACTGGGTTGGTTTTTCCTGCATTCCGCAGGGGGACAATCGGTCGTCACCGGCGTCGGCGGTTTCTTTGAAACGCTGTTAACCTTTGCCGCCCAGGGCACCGATTTTGTGTTCGGCAACATGGCGAAGCAGGGGCTGGCGTTTATTTTCCTCGGCGTCCTGTGTCCCATTGTGTTTATTTCCGCGCTGATTGGCATTTTACAGCACTGGCGTATTTTGCCGCTCCTGATCCGCCTGGTGGGCACGCTGCTGTCGAAGGTCAACGGCATGGGCAAACTGGAGTCGTTCAATGCCGTCAGTACGCTGATCCTCGGGCAGTCTGAGAACTTTATTGCGTACAAAGGCATCCTTGGCGATATCTCCGCACCGCGCATGTACACCATGGCCGCCACCGCCATGTCCACCGTTTCGCTGTCGATTGTGGGCGCCTACATGTCGATGATCGATGCGCGCTATGTGGTCGCCGCGCTGCTGCTCAACATGTTCAGCACTTTTATTATCCTGTCGATCATCAACCCCACGCAGCCTGAGACGGAAGAGCATATCGCGCTGGACAAACTGCATGAGGAGCAAAGCTTCTTTGAGATGCTGGGTGAATACATTCTCGCCGGTTTCAAAGTTGCCATGATTATTCTGGCGATGCTGATTGGCTTCATTGCCCTGATCGCCGCCATTAACGCGGTGTTTGCCGCCGTATTTGGCTACAGCTTCCAGCAGCTGCTGGGGTATCTGTTCTATCCCTTTGCCTGGCTGATCGGCATCCCTTCGGCGGATGCCCTGCAGGCAGCCAGCATTATGGCGACCAAGCTGGTCGCCAATGAGTTTGTTGCCATGATCGAGCTGAAAAAAGTCGCCGCCGGCATGTCGCCACGCGGCCTGGGGATTCTGTCGGTGTTCCTGGTGTCTTTTGCTAACTTTGCCTCAATCGGCATCGTTGCGGGCGCCATCAAAGGCCTGAATGAACGGCAGGGTAACGTCGTGTCGCGCTTCGGCTTGAAGCTGGTGTATGGCTCAACGCTGGTGAGCCTGTTGTCTGCGGCGTTTGCCGGCTTGTTTATTTAACCGCTGGGGCGCCTTCACTCGGCGCCCCGCTGTTTATCAAAACGCGGCGCAAACCAAGGCGTCCACGCGCATTACCGATTCTTGATTGAAGCGTTTTTTATAGATCTCGCGCAGTGCATCGATACTCGCTGAGGTCGCGCTATCCGGACGATGGATCAGCATCAGCGCCTTGCTGTTCTCGCGCGCCAGTCGGCCATTTTCCCCCAGCCATTGCCCTTTTGCATCGTAGACTGACAGCCCGTCTTTGAAGCGCGGCGTCACGTCATTATCAATAAACTGCTGCCACGCTTGTGCGCTGAC
Source organism: uncultured Pantoea sp. (assembly GCA_913778495.1). Taxonomy (GTDB): domain Bacteria; phylum Pseudomonadota; class Gammaproteobacteria; order Enterobacterales; family Enterobacteriaceae; genus Pantoea. The sequence goes on along the minus strand of CAJYVD010000021.1, from coordinate 22,739 downwards.
CGTGCCGCCATCTGGTTTACTGAGACCAAACCACAGCGTGGTTTGCATCATCATATCGCCCGAATGACACACCGCGACCGGCGTCGTGGGGGTGACAGCGTGCTGATGCGGCGCCACAGGGGCCTGACAGCCGGTAAGAAACAGGGCGAGAGCCAGCGGCATCGCGAGTTTATTCAACATGATAGCCTCATCGTTAATAGGGTTGATGCGCCATCATAGGGTGAACTTAGCGCGCACGTCACGCTTTTCACGGCAGGCGGTCGAGCGCTTATGCCTATCATGGTTAAGCCTGCATCACTATAATGCGCAGAACATTCCTGAAAATGAGTACACGCTTATGATCCGCAGCATGACCGCTTACGCCCGACGCGAAGCCAAAGGCAACTGGGGCAGCGCCGCCTGGGAACTCCGTTCGGTAAACCAGCGCTATCTGGAAACCTACATCCGTCTGCCGGAGCAATTTCGCGGTCTGGAGCCGGTGATCCGCGAGCGCATTCGCAATCGCCTGACGCGCGGCAAGATTGAGTGCTATCTGCGTTTTGATGCAGACCCGAGCGCACAGGGCGAGCTCCAGCTCAACGAAGCGCTGGCGAAACAGCTCGTGCAGTCGGCCAATTGGGTGAAAATGCAGGCCGACGAAGGTGCGATCAATCCAATGGATATTCTGCGCTGGCCGGGCGTCATGTCCGCACCGGAGCAAGATCTGGATGCCATTAACGCCGAACTGCTGCTCGCGCTGGATGGCGCGCTGGATGACTTCATTGAAGCGCGCGAAAGCGAAGGCCAGGCGCTTAAAACGTTGATTGAGCAGCGTCTTGAAGGCGTGACGCAGGAAGTCAGCAAAGTGCGCGCGCAGATGCCGGAAGTGGTGAAATGGCAGCGCGAGCGCCTGGTGGCGAAGCTGGAAGACGCCGAGGTGCAGCTCGAAAATAACCGCCTTGAGCAAGAGCTGGTGATGATGGCGCAGCGCATTGACGTGGCAGAGGAGCTGGATCGCCTCGACGCGCACGTGAAAGAAACCTACAACATCCTCAAAAAGAAAGAGGCGGTGGGCCGTCGTCTGGACTTTATGATGCAGGAGTTCAACCGCGAGTCGAATACCTTAGCCTCGAAGTCAATCAACGCTGAAATCACCACCTCCGCGATAGAGTTGAAAGTGCTGATTGAGCAGATGCGCGAGCAGATTCAAAATATTGAGTAATGCCCTATCAAAAAGCCCCGTTCGGGGCTTTTTTGCTTTGATCACCTTGCCGGCACCCACGCGTAGACCATATTTTTGTCTTTGCAATGTAAAGGAATCGACCGATCTGATGTATGGATGTGTCATTCCTTAACTAACCATGCATTGCGCATTTCTCTTTCAAACGTAGCCATACAAAATAAGCCATTGAAATAATTCACATAAAGTAAAATAACGCTCATTTTCATGAGTGGAAAACCACCGTATCCATCAAATTGATTAATCCTAAAGAGTGTGGAGTTTGTCACTCTTCCGCGGCACTTTTTGCTAAAGTGCGGGTCGTAATTAATACAGTTGTACCGCTCCGGGATCTCAGGGATTTGCTTCTTGCGCGTTACAGTAACTTATGACCTGAAGGCGCTATGAAAAAAACCGGACAATTTTGTTCCCACCTGCTGCATCCCCGCTATTGGTTTACCTGGTTTGGCTTAGGCATCCTGTGGCTGCTGGTACAGCTTCCCTACCCTGTATTGATCAAGCTGGGCGCGTCGGCGGGTAAGCTGTCACGTCATTTCCTGAAACGCCGTGAGCGCATTACGCGCCGCAACATCGAACTCTGCTTCCCCAATATCAATGATGAGAAAAAAGAGGCGATGATCGCCGCGAACTTCGAATCGCTGGGCATGGCGCTGGCAGAGACGGGCATCGCCTGGTTCTGGTCTGATACCAGCGTGCGCCGCCTGTTCAACGTCAACGGCATGCGCAATTTACAAAACGCCCAAAACCAGCAGCGTGGCGTGATGGTGATTGGCGTGCATTTTATGTCGCTGGAGCTGGGCGGCCGCATTACCGGGCTGTGTCAGCCGATGATGGCCATGTACCGTCCGCATAACAATCAAGCCATGGAGTGGGCGCAAACCCGCGGCCGGATGCGATCCAATAAGGCGATGATCGATCGTCGCGATCTGCGCGGCATGGTGCAGGCGCTTAAGCAGGGCGAAGCCGTCTGGTTTGCACCCGATCAGGATTACGGTCCGAAAGGCAGCACCTTCGCGCCGCTGTTTGCGGTGGAAAAAGCCGCGACCACCAACGGCACCTTCGTACTGTCTCGCCTGGCGAAACCCGCCATGCTGACCATCGTGCTGATTCGCAATGTACGTAAAGACGGTTACCAGTTGATTATCCAGCCGGAGCTGGAAGGCTATCCACATCATGATGAGTCAGCCGCGGCGGCTTACATGAATAGAGTGATTGAGCAGGAAATCCTGCGCGCACCCGAGCAGTATCTCTGGCTGCACCGTCGCTTTAAAACGCGTCCACCGGGCGAAGCCTCACTCTACGTCTGAATACGGCCTTTCCTGAGCAGCGGTGTTGTTTGAAACCGCTGCTGCACCACACTTCCACCATTCACGCATAGGCAGCGAGTCTGGCTTCCGCTAAGGTGAAATGATGCCGTGCTGATTGCGCGCTACGTCACACACTTTACAGGAGGCCTCATGTTGCCATGCCAGACCGTAACGCTAACCGTGCCTCGCCATTGGTTAGATTTGTATGAAACCATCTGGAAACCGGAATGTTTCGCCAAATGGGCAACCGGCCTATGCTCTGGCACGCTGTCCCAAGAAGGCAACTACTGGAAAACATCCGGACCTGAAGACAGCAAGAAAATCCGTTTTACGCCTTACAACCCTTATGGCGTCATGGATCACTGGATTACGGTTGGCAGCAGCGGGCGAGAAATTTATATGCCTATGCGCATCATTGCGAATGAACAGGGCGCAGAAATTGTCATGGTGGTGTATCAGCAACCCTTCATGTCTGACACGAAGTTCGCTGAGAACGTCGCGTGGGTTAAACGCGATCTTGAACAGCTATTACATTACTTAACACATTAAAAACAATACGTTATATAGCAAGCCCGCCTCCATCTTGCTGTGGCAGCGTTTGGCTAAAAAAGTGCGTTTTTTTTCATGACGGCGATTAACCGTTCAACGCACTTTTTTAGGATTTTATCGCCAAAGCTTCGATATTGCTTAACCATTCTGACTGAGAAAAATCCTGGCAGTACAACGCACATTCTCTGTCACGATCGCTGATTTTATACGCTTTTTTAATTTTCACGTTTGGGATTTTTATAACGGTAGTCATAAAGCATTAAAAAAAACATAATTAGAGAAGGCAATTTCCAAACATTTATGATGAATACTCTGAAACCATTTATTACTACTAACAACTTATCGGAATTTTCTCATGGTGTGAATATAATTAAAACGCGGTATAAATCTTCCACACACAGCAATAACCCATAATAACAACACCAAGGAATGACATGGATCGCTCAGCATATCCTTTATTATCAGAAAACGAATTTGTTGAGCTCGCCGCAAGGATACAGGTCGGAAAATATAATAATCAAAAAGGATTTTACCATGACCTGGCGAATTTCCTCCGAACAGGAGGAGATTTCGCTCAGGTGAATAGAAAAAACAGCACCGGGGATATTTATTTTTATCCACAGCATCATTTAATCCAGGCCATTGAGAGCTGGAAATCGTTCAAAGGGATATCTGGCCTGCGCCAAGCGGCTTTACATTGACTTTTAGGATGCCTGGTCTTGAACCAGGCCATATTTTACAGCTGGGATGCATGTATCGAGGCAATCAGAGTATGGCGATAAAAGGAAAACACATCGCAAGGATAAACGGTTCACTGTTATCCTCGATTAAAATTATCGGTATTGGCGTATTACAACTCACGCTACTGGCACAAATTCTTCAGGCCAATGAGCTTAACTTACTCGCCATTGCCATTATTACCTTATTGATTATTGATACTCTTTCTGACTTCGGATTTAATAATTCTATCATCCGAAATATTCATCTAAATAATGCAGATCACTCAACGTTGTACTGGGGTAATGTTTTAACCGGCGCATTCATCTTCTCGCTACTTTTCATCAGTAGCGATATCGTTAGCCGAACAGTAAACCAGCCTCAGTTTGCTATGATGCTGGAAATGATGTCTGTCATCTTTATTATCATTCCGCAAGGGCAATATTATCGCGCTATCTTGCAGCGCGAAAAGCAGTTTTCACGTATTGCCATCGTGGAGATCGCGTCAGTGCTCATGGGACTGAGTGTGACGCTTCTTACCGCCTGGTTAACGCCGTCCGTACTCTGTGCCATCTGGGGTTATCTTGCTATGGCATCGATAAGAATGTTGATGTATTGCTACTACGGCCGCACCTGGTTCCAGCCAGCGTACCGTTTTAGCTTCACGCGTTTCGCGCAACTGCGAGCAAGAAAGGGATAATAAAAACAAAGCTGTATGGTGGACTCTGGGCATCGTAAAGGTGCATTCGCGTGCTGATCGCCAGCACGCTTTTTTCTTTTCACACAGTCGTCATCGTCGTGGCATCAGATAATCGACATTCCGCTTCAGGCCGCATGCGCAGCCAGCTAACAATCATCCGCAGCTCATCAATAATCATCAACAAATCCACCATCTCGTGCCGCGTTTTGATGTGCAACGCGCTCAGCGCCTGCATTTTGCTCGCATTAACGGTTTTTGTGCTGACGGCTATGTGCCTGGCAATCTGCTCAACACTGCATCCCCATGCCTGCATCAAGAGCGCCTGAAGTGACCGGTCTGACAGCATGATATCTGCCGCCAGTGCCGGAAAGTTGCTGCTGGACCCGTCCAGACACGCCTTTATGTGGCTCATGATGGCCTTATACGGTGATTTTAAATCCATGACGCTAAACTGAGACAGGTGCTGGCCAACGCCGTTAAACAGCGGTATCAAGCGCCGTGTGAGAAGCAAAATAGGCATTGCTGGATAGCGCTGCCGCAAAGCAAAAAACGCCTTCAGCGTGCCGGTTAGCAGCATATTTTCATGAAAAATGCAGATAAATAACCGAGGTGGCTGCTGGCTGGATTTCGTCAGCGCATCACTGAGCGACCATTGCTGGTAAACACGATCATCAGACGCGAAATCCTTCAGTAATTCTTGAAGCCCTAACGCGGCCAGCTTATCGGAAGAGTAGTAAATAATGTGGTGCGTATGCATTTCTCTAACAGCTCATTCATGCAGCTTGCAAAGGCGAAAAGGGATGGGTCTGGTTTATCTATCGTCAATCAGAGACGACACCGCCACGCGCAGACTTAAATAAAGATGCAAAGGTTTTGTGGCGGCGCCACTGCTGTCCCGCTGCGTTAAAGCTATCAAACATGAACCTTTACCACCGTCGGGATAACGTTTTACCTGACAAACAAATCTCAGTGGTTTAACCGTCTAAAAGGCATTAGTCTTTGCGCCACACTGCGGGAGTTCTCTATGTTATTAACCGTTCTCTATATTCTGGGTATCACGGCCGAAGCCATGACCGGCGCTTTGGCGGCGGGCAGAAGAAAAATGGACCTGTTTGGCGTGATTATTATTGCCTCGGTCACTGCAATTGGCGGGGGTTCGGTACGCGACATCCTGCTTGGCCACTATCCGCTCGGCTGGGTTAAGCATCCGGAATACATCATGATTGTGGCCGCCGCCGCCGTGGTGACCACGTTTGTTGCGCCCTTGATGAATCATCTGCGTAAGGTTTTCCTGGTGCTGGATGCGCTCGGCCTCGTGGTGTTTTCCATTATTGGTGCGCAGGTGGCACTCGATTCGGGCCATGCTGCGATCATTGCCGCCATTGCGGCCGTCATCACGGGCGTTTTTGGTGGCGTGTTACGCGATATGTTTTGCAACCGCATTCCGCTGGTGTTCCAGAAAGAGCTCTATGCAGGCATCGCATTCGCGTCTGGCTGGCTGTATATCCTGCTGTTAAAAACGCCGATGCCTCATGAAGCGGTGGTGATTGTCACCTTACTGTTTGGTTTCATCGCCCGGTTGCTGGCGTTGCGCTTTCGCCTCGGTTTGCCCATCTTCAATTATCCCCACCCCGAGCATTGAGGGTGTAGCGGGAACGGCTTGCTGCTGCAAAAACGCGATAAGCTGCCGCAGCTCAGCATGTTGCAGCATCTCTACGATGCGCAGCGCTAATACGCGGCCAACGCCCGGCAGCCGCTGCCACTCCTCTGCCGTCCGCGTAAGCAATGACGGCCAGGTGCTATCGGGTAAAGCCTGCAGCGCGCGACGCGGCAGCGGCAGACCCAACGCAACCAGCCAGCGGCGCAGCGGCTGCTGGCGCGTCAGATTAAATCGATGCCAGATGGTCTGAGCTCGCTCAGCACCCATTCCGCTGACGTCGGCGATTTGCTGAGGCGTTAACCGCAGCCAGGAAAAAAGATGATCGATCCCGCCTCCATCGAGTAGACGAAGCCAGGTGCTGCGCTGCACGCCCGCAATATTCAGCACCGATTTTTGGCTCATTGCGCTCAAGCGCGATAAAAACTGCGCCCGACAGGCAGGCGTGAAATGCAGACAGGATACGCTGGAAAACTCGCCTGCCTGCGGGGCAAGCGGATATTCGCGCTTAACCACTCGCCAGATCACCCTTTCTAGCCGGGGAATGCCCAAGCCGGCCAGCGCAAGCGTCACCTGATCGCCGGCAATCACATCGAGTTCGCGCCAGCGACGTAGCGATCCAATATTCACTCGCCGCACCGTTTTGTCTTCAATCTGAACAGGCAATACATTCAGTACCACTGCAATTTTACCTGTGCGCCCCACGTTAAAACTCACCGACCTCACTTCACTGCTGACTTCCGCGGGTTGATATTTCCAGGCAGCCGACCACGTTCCCTGACCCGGCTGCCAGTCTCGGCCCGCCAGAGAGGGCGTCTGGTGAATCACCACGCCGTCGGTAACAAACGGCAGGGAAGCGTGAAACCAGCGATCGCGCCACTGCGCCACCTCTTCTTCACTTTGCACGGGATGACTCCAGCGCGCCGCAAGATCGAATCCCCACGCGCTAAGCTGTTGCAGTCGGTCATTCATTCGCGCAGGCCCCTCAGGCCATGACCAGATAAATACGCCAAGCTGCGGCAGTAACGGGCCGGGCTGCTGGCGCATCATGGCACCTGCCACTTTTGCGCGCGCATTTTGACCGCCGTCGCGGGCCTGTTGATGATCGGTCACGTTCAGGAAAAGCTCGCCTTGCAGGACTACATCCTGTCGTTCGGTCGCGATCTGTTTGGGAATAGCGGGAATAAAGCGGGCACGGCTAAGCCACTCTTCGCCTCGCATACCATCGCCGCGGCTGATCAAGGAAATCAGTTTGCCCTGCCGATAGTGCAGCGTCACCGCTACCCCATCCACTTTGGGCTGCACCCACAGATCGGTTTTGTCCTGCATCCAGTAGGCTACCGCGAGTTTATCGCGCAGTTTACGCACGCCCGTATGCGCAACGGGATGCGGCGTGCTGCCGTCGGTAGTGAGCTGGGCGGCATATACGGCATCAGGCGTGAAACAGCGCTGCCACTGCACCAAACGCTGCTGTAGCGTATCGTAATCTGCATCGCTAACCGCGCTGAGTCCTTGCCGATAATACGCGTCATCCCAGTGACGCAGCTGCTGCTGAAGCTGGCCGATCTCCTGCGCGGCGCGGGCGGGTGCCCAGCCGGGACACAGTGGCTCGGCGAAACAGAACATTGATAATAAAAAGCAGCAAACCCCAACGCATCCTTTCATACTGGCTCTCCCTTTTGCCGCTATTTACGAGAAATATCCTCCGTTGAGCCAGCGAAAAAAGACGCTTTATGAAGCGGCATCCCGCGTTTATTGCCCGGTTTACCGTCATGCCAAGGCTGGGTTTGAGCGGGCTCGCAGAAAAAGAATGCATCTGGCATGCGGGCAAACGCTGCGTGACGCAGCCAAGCCGTGTATACTTTGCCCGATATCTTTCCGCTCTTTATTCAACGCAAGATAACCATGGCTCAAGGCACGCTTTTTATTGTTTCCGCCCCCAGCGGCGCGGGGAAATCCAGCCTGATTCAGGCACTGTTAAAGACACAGCCGTTGTACGATATGCAAGTGTCTGTTTCACATACCACCCGCAGCGTGCGTCCCGGCGAAGCACATGGTGAGCACTACTTTTTTGTCTCCCGGCCTGAATTCGAACAGATGATTGCCGAAGGTGACTTCCTCGAACATGCAGAAGTGTTCGGCAACTATTACGGTACGTCCCGTGCCGCTATTGAGCAGGTACTGTCGACCGGCGTTGACGTTTTTCTCGATATCGACTGGCAGGGCGCGCAGCAAATTCGTCAAAAAATGCCGGCGTCACGCAGTATCTTTGTGCTGCCGCCGTCTACCGAGGAGCTGGATCGCCGCCTGCGCGGGCGCGGTCAGGATAGCGAAGAGATCATTGCCCGCCGCATGGCGCAGGCCGTGGCGGAAATGAGTCATTACGCCGAGTATGATTATCTGATTGTGAATGACGATTTCGACCTGGCGCTCTCCGATCTCAAAACCATTATTCGCGCAGAACGTCTGCGTATGAGTCGCCAAAAATCGCGACATGACGCTTTAATCAGCAAACTATTGGCAGTCTGAAGACTCTTTCAGTATTATGCCCAGTCATTTCTTCATCATCTGTGGAGTAGCACACCTATGGCACGCGTAACCGTTCAGGACGCAGTAGAGAAAATTGGTAACCGTTTTGACCTGGTGTTGGTCGCTGCACGTCGTGCACGTCAGATGCAGGTAGGCGGAAAAGATCCGCTGGTTCCCGAAGAGAACGATAAGGCCACCGTTATCGCCCTGCGCGAAATCGAAGAAGGTCTGATCACCAACAAGATTCTGGATGTTCGTGATCGTCAAGAACAGCAAGAGCAGGAAGCCGCGGAGTTACAGGCCGTTACCGCTATCGCTGAAGGTCGTCGTTAACAGCACTCTGCAGGTCAACCTTGTATCTGTTTGAAAGCCTTAATCAGCTGATTGAAAAATACTTGCCTGAGGAGCAGATCAAGCGCCTCAAGCAAGCCTATCTTGTTGCGCGTGATGCCCACGAGGGACAAACACGCTCCAGCGGCGAGCCTTACATCACCCATCCTGTCGCCGTTGCCTGTATTCTGGCCGAGATGAAACTCGACCATGAAACGCTGATGGCGGCGCTGCTGCATGATGTGATTGAAGATACGCCCGCCACCTACCAGGATATGGAACAGCTGTTCGGTAAAAGCGTGGCTGAGCTGGTGGAAGGCGTTTCAAAGCTTGATAAGCTGAAATTCCGCGACAAGAAAGAAGCGCAGGCTGAAAACTTCCGCAAAATGATCATGGCAATGGTGCAGGACATTCGCGTCATTCTGATCAAACTGGCTGACCGCACGCACAACATGCGCACACTCGGCGCGCTGCGACCCGATAAAAAGCGGCGCATCGCGCTTGAAACGCTGGAGATCTACAGTCCTCTGGCGCACCGCCTGGGTATTCATCACCTCAAAACTGAACTGGAAGAGCTTGGCTTTGAAGCGCTCTATCCTAACCGTTTCCGCGTGATTAAAGAGGTGGTGAAAGCCGCGCGCGGTAATCGCAAAGAGATGATTCAAAAAATCCTCGCGGAAATTGACGGGCGCCTGCAAGAGGCCGGCATTCCGTGTCGCGTCAGCGGCCGTGAAAAGCATCTCTATTCGATCTACCGCAAAATGCATCTCAAAGAGCAGCGATTTCACTCGATCATGGATATTTACGCCTTCCGCGTAATCGTGAAAGATCTCGATACCTGCTATCGCGTACTCGGCCAGATGCACAGCCTGTACAAGCCGCGTCCGGGACGGGTGAAAGATTATATCGCCATCCCTAAGGCAAACGGCTATCAATCGCTGCACACCTCCATGATTGGCCCGCATGGCGTGCCGGTCGAGGTGCAGATTCGTACCGAAGATATGGATCAGATGGCAGAGATGGGTGTCGCGGCACACTGGGCATATAAAGAAGCCGGTGAAAGCGGCACCACGGCGCAGATTCGCGCCCAGCGCTGGCTGCAAAGCCTGCTTGAATTACAGCAGAGCGCTGGCAGCTCCTTTGAATTTATTGAAAGCGTGAAATCCGATCTCTTCCCCGATGAGATTTATGTGTTCACGCCAGAAGGCCGCATTGTCGAACTGCCGGCGGGCGCCACTCCGGTTGATTTTGCGTATGCTGTGCATACCGACATTGGCCATGCTTGCGTCGGCGCACGCGTTGATCGTCAGCCTTATCCGCTTTCTCAGCCGCTGACCAGCGGACAAACCATTGAAATCATTACCGCACCGGGCGCACGTCCCAATGCGGCATGGCTCAACTTTGTGGTCAGCTCCAAAGCCCGCGCTAAAATCCGTCAGCTGCTAAAAAACCTCAAGCGTGAAGATTCCGTCAATTTGGGTCGCCGCCTGTTAAGCCATGCGCTAGGTGGCAGCAAGAAGCTGGCGGAAATTCCGGCGGAAAATATCCAGCAAGAGCTGGAGCGCATGAAGCTCACCAGTTTTGACGACCTGCTGGCGGAAATCGGCCTCGGCAACGCCATGAGCGTGGTGGTGGCCAAAAATCTGCTGCAATCAGGCAGCAGCGAGCCGCAAAGCGGCAGCAAGCGCAAGAAATTGCCGATCAAAGGCGCAGACGGCGTGCTGATCACCTTTGCAAAATGCTGTCGTCCCATTCCTGGCGATCCCATTGTTGCCCACGTCAGTCCGGGTAAAGGGCTGGTGGTGCACCATGAATCCTGCCGTAACATCCGCGGCTACCAGAAAGAGCCGGAAAAATTCATGCCGGTGGAGTGGGATAAAGTCACTGAGCTGGAGTTTGTCGCCGAAATCAAAGTCGACATGTTCAATCATCAGGGCGCGCTGGCCAATCTTACGGCCGCGATCAACACCGCCCGTTCGAACATTCAAAGCCTCAATACCGAAGAGCGCGATGGACGCGTATACAGCGCCTTTATCCGTCTCACCGCGAATGACCGCGTCCATCTGGCGAACATCATGCGTAAAATTCGCGTCATGCCGGATGTGATTAAAGTTCACCGTAACCGTAATTAGTGCATGAACGCTCAACGCTTTGCTCGTATTCAGGAGATGCTGGCCCTGCGCCAGCACGATCTTACCGTGTGCATGGAACAGGTCCACAAGCCGCATAACGTCTCTGCGGTGATCCGCACAGCGGATGCCGTCGGCATTCATGAAGTGCATGCGGTCTGGCCCAGCGTGCGTATGCGCACCATGGTGTCAGCGTCCGCGGGCAGCAACAGCTGGGTGAAGGTCAAAACGCATCGCCATATCGCCGAGGCGGTTCGCCATTTGAAGGATCGCGGTATGCAGGTGCTGGCGACCAATCTCTCCGACAAGGCCGTTGATTTTCGCGCGATCGACTATACCCGCCCCACCTGTATTCTCATGGGCCAGGAAAAAACCGGCATCACGGCGGAAGCCCTGGCGCTTGCCGATCAGGACATCATTATTCCGATGGTCGGGATGGTGCAGTCGCTGAATGTCTCCGTTGCCTCCGCACTGATCCTGTATGAAGCGCAGCGCCAACGGCAGAACGCAGGCATGTATCAGCGCAAACACAGCCTACTCGATGAAGCAGAGCAGCAGCGTCTGCTGTTTGAGGGCGGCTATCCGGTGCTGGCGCGCGTCGCCAAACAGAAAGGATTACCCTATCCTTTCATCAACGATCAGGGCGCGGTTGAAGCCGATGCCGACTGGTGGGCCACTTTGCAAGCCACAGGTAAAAAATGAAAGGACGTCTGCTGGATGCCATTCCGCTCAGTACCCTGACCGGCGTCGGCGCCAGTCAGGCGGGTAAGCTGTCCAAGCTGGGGCTGTTTACCATTCAGGATTTACTGCTGCACCTTCCTCTGCGCTACGAAGATCGCACCCAACTCCACAAAATTAACGACCTGCTGCCGGGCATCTGGACCACGGTGGAAGGCGACGTCTTGCAGAGCGACATTACGTTTGGTCGTCGCCGCATGCTGGTATGCCAGATCAGCGACGGCAGCGGCGTGCTGACCCTGCGCTTCTTTAATTTCAACGCCGGCATGAAAAACAGTCTGGCGCCGGGACGCCGCGTAACGGCCTATGGCGAAATCAAACGCGGCCAGCGCGGTGCGGAGATCATTCATCCCGAGTTTCGCGTGCAGGGTGAGCACGGCGGCGTAGAATTGCAGGAAACCCTTACGCCGGTTTATCCCACCACCGAAGGCATTCGCCAGGCCACGCTGCGCAATCTCACCGACCAAGCGCTAACGCTACTGGAAAACGGTGCGATCGCCGAGCTCCTGCCACCGGAGCTAAGCGGTGGACTGATGAGCCTGCCCGATGCCCTGCGCACGCTGCACCGTCCGCCGCCCGATCTGCGCTTGAGTGAGCTGGAAACGGGCCGCCATCCTGCCCAAAAGCGCCTGATTCTGGAAGAGCTGCTGGCGCACAATCTCAGCATGCTGGCGCTGCGCGCGGGCGCGCAGCGTCATCATGCGTTACCGCTGTCACCGCGCCACGCGCTGGCCGATAAATTGCTGGCCGCGCTGCCGTTTTCACCTACCCAAGCCCAGCGGCGCGTGGTCGCGGAAATTGAACGCGATCTGGCGAATGATTTTCCGATGATGCGTCTGGTACAAGGCGACGTCGGCTCGGGAAAAACGCTGGTGGCGGCGCTGGCAGCGCTCAATGTGATCGTGCACGGTAAACAGGTCGCACTGATGGCCCCCACCGAGTTACTGGCTGAACAGCACGCCAACAACTTCCGCCAGTGGTTTGCCCCGCTGGGGATTGAAGTAGGCTGGCTGGCGGGCAAACAAAAAGGCAAAGCGCGTGAAGCGCAGCAGGCGGCCATCGCCAGCGGTCAGGTCGCGATGGTGGTGGGCACTCATGCGCTTTTCCAGGAGCAGGTAAAATTCAACGGCATGGCGCTGGTGATCATTGATGAACAGCACCGCTTTGGCGTGCATCAGCGGCTGGCGCTGTGGGAAAAAGGCGAAGAGCAAGGTTTCCATCCTCATCAACTCATCATGACCGCTACGCCGATTCCGCGCACGTTGGCCATGACGGCCTATGCCGATCTGGATACCTCTACCATTGATGAACTGCCGCCGGGACGTACGCCGGTCACCACGGTCGCCATCCCGGATACCCGCCGCAGCGAAATCATTGCGCGCGTGGAGCGTGCCTGTCAGGAGGGGCGTCAGGCTTACTGGGTCTGTACGCTGATCGAAGAGTCCGAGATGCTGGAAGCACAGGCGGCGGAAGCCAGTTGGGAAGAACTCAAAGCCGCCCTGCCGGATTTGCAGGTAGGTCTGGTGCACGGGCGCATGAAACCCGCCGAAAAACAGGCGGTGATGGCTGCCTTCAAAGCCAATGAAATTCAACTGCTGGTCGCCACCACGGTTATCGAGGTGGGCGTAGACGTGCCCAATGCCAGTCTGATGATCATTGAAAACCCCGAACGGCTCGGCTTGGCACAGCTGCACCAGCTGCGTGGACGCGTAGGGCGCGGTGCCGTGGCCTCCCACTGCGTGTTGCTGTATAAATCACCGCTGAGTAAAACGGCCCAGAAGCGTTTGCAGGTGCTGCGCGACAGTAATGACGGCTTTGTGATAGCCCAGCACGACCTGGAAATCCGCGGCCCGGGCGAGCTGCTCGGCACGCGTCAGACCGGCAACGCTGAGTTTAAAGTGGCAGATTTACTGCGCGATCAAAGCATGATCCCGGAAGTTCAACGCGTGGCACGCCATATCCACCAGCACTATCCCGCGCAGGCGCAGGCTTTAATTGAGCGCTGGCTCCCGGAAACCGAACGCTACAGCAACGCCTAATCTCACCCACTCTCTTCGCCACGCGGACAGGCATCATCGCCAGCCGCCGCGCCTGGTGATGCAAACGATTGCTTTCACAACGCAACCGTTTAAAATCGCCTCTTTGTGTGATTGAGATCCCACCATGTCCATTGATACTGTCGAAGCGCGCTCGCCTGTCACGCCGGCGAAAAGCGAGTTAATTTATCGCCTTGAAGACCGCCCACCGCTGCCGCAAACGCTGTTTGCCGCCTGTCAGCATCTGCTCGCGATGTTTGTTGCGGTGATCACCCCTGCGCTGTTGATCTGCCAGGCGTTGGGCTTACCGGCGCAGGATACGCAGCACATCATCAGCATGTCGCTGTTTGCCTCCGGCGTGGCGTCTCTGCTGCAAATCAAGACGTGGGGGCCGGTGGGATCGGGTCTGCTGTCGATTCAGGGCACCAGCTTTAACTTTGTCACACCGCTGATTATGGGCGGCATGGCGCTGAAAAACGGCGGAGCCGATGTGCCGACCATGATGGCGGCGCTGTTTGGTACGCTGATGGTCGCCTCCTGTACAGAAATGGTGCTGTCTCGCGTGCTGCATTTGGCGCGTCGCATTATTACTCCGCTGGTTTCCGGCATTGTAGTGATGATCATTGGCTTATCGCTGATTCAGGTTGGGCTTACGTCCATTGGCGGCGGCTTCGCCGCGATGAACGATCACACCTTCGGAGCGCCAAAAAATCTGCTGCTGGCGGGTGCCGTGCTGCTGGTGATTATCCTGCTGAACCGCCAGCGCAATCCCTGGCTGCGCGTGGCGTCGCTGGTCATTGCCATGGCGGTGGGCTATCTGCTGGCGTGGGCGCTGGACATGCTCCCTGCGCAGGCACCCGCAACCGCGCAACCGCTGCTGGCAGTGCCGTCGCCGCTCTATTACGGTTTGGGTTTTGACTGGAATCTGCTGATTCCGCTGATGCTGGTCTTTATGGTGACGTCGCTGGAAACCATCGGTGATATCACCGCCACCTCTGACGTCTCAGAGCAGCCGGTAAGCGGTCCGCTTTACATGAAGCGATTAAAAGGCGGCGTGCTGGCGAACGGACTCAACTCTTTTGTCTCGGCGCTGTTCAATACCTTCCCGAACTCCTGCTTTGGTCAGAACAACGGCGTAATCCAGCTAACCGGCGTAGCCAGTCGCTACGTCGGCTTCGTGATCGCGCTGATGCTGATTGTGCTGGGCCTGTTTCCGGCGGTGAGCGGCTTCGTGCAGCACATTCCTGAGCCCGTGCTGGGCGGTGCCACTATCGTGATGTTTGGTACCATTGCCGCCTCCGGCGTGCGTATTGTGGCGCGTGAACCGTTAAATCGCCGCGCCATCATGATTATCGCGCTCTCGCTGGCGGTGGGCATGGGCGTATCGCAGCAGCCGCTGATCCTGCAATTCGCGCCGGATTGGCTGAAAACCCTGCTCTCATCCGGCATTGCCGCCGGGGGAATTACCGCGATAATCCTGAACCTCATCTTCCCGCAAGAGAAGTAAACGCACGGGCAGCCTGCGGGCTGCCTGCTATTTATCCGCATTTACATCCCGGTGGTTGAGCTACAACGTTAATTCAGGCATAACAACCTCTTACCGCATGATGATCGGGATGGATGCGATGAAATTTTTGGGCAAGTTTTTCCTTACCGTACTGCTGCTGCTTACGCTGGCGCTGGTGCTGCTTTATGTTCTGTTGCAGACGCAGTGGGGCGCGGGCTGGTTTAGCCGCTGGGTAAGCGATAAAACGGCCTGGCACCTCTCGTTGAGCAAGATTGAGCATCGCCTGTCTGCGCCCTCACACGTCATCCTGGATAACTTCAGCTTTGGTCATGATGGTCAGCCCGCCATGCTGGTGGCGAAGCGCGTGGATCTTGGCATGTCGCTGGTGCAGTTCAGCGATTGGCTGCATTTTGATAGCATTGAAATTCGCGACGGTGACGTCAATCTCGCCAACCAAACGCCCGACACCGCGCTTCCCGTGCAGGCCAATCGGCTGCAGTTGAATAATGTCCGTATTGAAAGCCCGCGCAGCACCCTGCCTCTTACCGCAACGCGCGTGAACGGCGGCATTGTACCGTGGAAACCGCTGCCTTCAGACATGCTCGGCACCGATGCGCAATTCCAGGTGAGCGCGGGCAACCTGACGCTTAACGGCGTGACCGGTGATAACGTTTTGCTACAGGGCAGCCTGAAGAACCGCCAACTGGTGTTGAATACCGTCGGCGCGGATCTGGCGCGCGGCTCAATGACCGGACGCGCAAGTCGGGATGCGCAGGGCAACTGGCAAATCGATCAGCTGCGCCTCAACGACATCCGCTTACAAACGGCGCAGAGTCTACGGGATTTCCTGACTCCGCTGCGTGATGTGCCATCGGTGAGCATCAACCGACTCGATATGACCGACGCGCGCTTGCAGGGTCCCGACTGGGCCATCACCGATCTGGATTTAACCCTCAAAAATATCACGCTGCGCGGTGATGACTGGCAAAGTCAGGATGGATCGCTGTCCATGAATGCCGGTAATTTTATCAATGGCGCGTTGGAGCTAAACGATCCGATTGTGAACGCCACCTTTTCACCCCAGGGCGTGCAGCTGGCGCAATTCAGTTCGCGCTGGGTCAACGGCGTGATCCGCGCCAGCGGCGCATGGACCCGCTCGGACCAACGCTTAACGCTGGATGAGCTTGCGGTCGCGGGGCTGGAATATACTCTGCCGCAAGACTGGCGCGATCGCTGGCAGCAGACGCTACCGCAATGGCTCGATAGCGTACTGATCAAGCGCGTCACGGCGAACCGCAATCTGGTGATCGACATTAATCCGGCGTTTCCATTCCAGATGACCGCGCTAGACGGCAGCGCAGAGAACCTGCTGCTGGCGCGACAGCACCAGTGGGGCGTATGGGCGGGTAAGGCGAGTTTCAACGCTGCGGAAGCCACCTTTAATCGCACCGATCTTCGTCATCCCTCGCTGACCCTGAGTGCCGACGATCGGCAGGTGCAGGTCAGTGAGATGAGCGCTTTCGTTGGCAAAGGGTTGCTGGAAGGGACGGCAAGCGTGGGGCAAGATGCGCAGCGTCCTGTCACGCTCAACCTGAAAGGCCAAGCTGTACCGGCCAATGTGCTGGAAAACTGGGGCTGGCCTGCACTGCCCGTGAGCGGTAACAGTAATCTAGAACTGCAGCTAAAAAGTTCACTGCGTGCTGGCACGCCGCTGCGCGCCAGTACCGATGCCACGCTGTCGGTGACTACCGAGAGCCAATCCCTGCAGCAGAACATGCGCGCCGGGCAGGTGCAGCCATAATACTCCGGGGCGGTGCTCTCACCGCCCCGGGTTTCCGCGTCAATGCTTAGTCGATACGCGCGCCGGAACCGCCCTCTTCTAACGGTCCATCCGGATCGGCAGGCAGCACAATGTACACCCCTTCAAACACTGCCCCCAACTCGTCGTCGCCAAACAGATCGACCTCCATTTGTACCCGTGCTTTGCGCCCGCGCGCCAGGCGGTCAAGATCGCCGCTCAGCGAGCCGAGATCGGCGGTGGCGCCGGGTCGGCCGCTAATGGGTTTGCTGTAACGGATATGCGCATCGGCAAGAATAATAGTGCCGCCCAAATGGCGCTCGCGTAGCAGCAGCCAGATCAGGCCCCAGCCGGTGAGCGTGGCCAGGGAGAACAAGCTGCCGGCAAACAGCGTGTGGTGGGGATTCTGGTTCCCCGTCTCTGGCATCGTGGTGACAAACTTTTGACCGGTATATTGCAGGATGCGCACGCCCATCTTTTCACTGAGGGGGATGTGCTCATACCACGCTTGCTGTAACTGCCCGCACCAGTCGGCGCGGTGCAGAATATCATCCAACGTCACCACCGGTTTGATCATCAGAAAATGACGCACCGGCGTGGTTTGCGGCGCGGTGATCTCGCCCTGATTCACAAAACCCAGCTTGGCAAAGAACTCCACGGCGTCTTCGCGTGCGCTACAGGTCACACGCTTCGCGCCTTCCTGGCGCGCCACGGACTCCAGCGTCATCGCCATCAGCGTACCCAAACCTTTGCCCTGTACCGACGGGTGCACGGCCAGAAAGCGGATCGCCGCTTCATTTTCGGCATTGATGTACAGACGACCGACGGCAACGGCTTTGCCCTGTTCATCCACCACCATTTGGTGATGCGCCAGCGCATCCCAGGCGTCTCGTTCCGATCCCTGAGGCTGGCGCAGCGGTTTTCGTAACATTTCCCAGCGGAACTGGTAATACATATCCAGCTCTTCTGCAGTTTGTGGCACGCGAAGATGATACATAAAGTGATTCTCTCGTTCGGTGCTGGCGTGACTTAATGCCTGCCGCGTGGCAAGCGACATCATACCTGCAACCAGAAAGTGACCGGACCATCGTTGATCAGTGAAACCTGCATGTTGGCGGCAAAGCGTCCGTTGGCCGTGGGCACGCCCAGTGCGCGACAGCGCGCGCTGAAGTCCTCGTAAAGCCGGTGCGCTTCAGCCGGTTCTGCACCACCAGAAAAGGAAGGCCGCAGCCCTTTTTGCGTATCCGCAGCCAGCGTAAACTGCGACACCACCAGCACGCTGCCGCCCGCCTGCTGAACATTGAGGTTCATTTTGTCGTTTTCATCGCCAAAAATGCGATACCCCAATACCCGCTCGGCCAGGCGCTGCGATTTTTGTTCGTCATCGCCCTTTTCCACACCGAGCAAGATCAGCAATCCTGCGCCGATCTCTCCCACCGTCTCATCTTCCACGCTGACGCTGGCGCGACGTACGCGCTGAATCAAAGCAATCATGTTTCCCCTCGTTCTTTCTCGCGTTCCTGCTGTTTTAGCTGGCGATAGTCATCCAGCGTCACCGTGATTTCCGCCCCCAGCAGCACGATGCACCATGTCCAGTACACCCACAGGAACAGAATAGGAATCACCGCCAGTACGCCGTATATCAATTGGTAAGAGGGAAACATCGTAACATAGAGCGCAAAGGCTTTTTTTCCCAGCTCAAACAGCAGACCGGCGACAATGGCGCCGATCAACGCATCTCGCGCGGGCACGCGGCGCGTGGGAACAATGCTGTACAGCAACCAAAACGACAGCACAGAAAGCAGCAGCGGAAAAATGCGCAGCACCTGGTCAATCACGCTGGTCATGCCGGACACGTTCATCCAGCGCAGCGAAAGCAGATAAGAGCTGATGGCCAAACTGGCACCCGCCAGCAGTGGGCCAAGCGTCAGAATCATCCAGTAGACGGCAAACGAGTACACCATTGGCCGATGATTATTGCTGCGCCAAATGGTGTTCAGTGCGCTATCGACCGAATGCATCAGAAGCAGCGCCGTGGCAATTAGCCCCACCGCCCCTACGGCGGTCATTTTGTTGACGTTACGCACGAACTGGTCGAGATAACGCTGAATAACGTCGCCAGCCGCGGGCATAAAGTTGCTAAAAATAAAGTGTTTCAGCTGTACGCTGATGTCAGAGAACACGGGAAACGCGGCAAAAAGCGCAAAGACCACGGCGATCAGCGGCACTAAGGCCAGCAGGGAAACGTAGGCCAGATTGCCGGCCTGCGTGGTCATGCTGTCTTCATCAATGCGTCGCCAGAGCAGCTTCACCCACAAAAAGAAGGCATGCGCCGAGTGGCGCAGAGGAGTACGCATGATTCATTAAATCCGATTGGCAAACCAGTTCGGTACGGTTTTATTATCCACCACCAGCACGCTTTCAATGCCCAGCGCTTGCGCGGCTTCCACGTTGGCCTGGTTATCATCAAAAAACACCGTCTGAGCGGCGGTAAACCCTTCGTGCTCAAGAACATGCTGGTAAATGCGCGCCTCCGGCTTACGCATCCCGAGATCCTGCGACATATAAATGTGGTCGGCGGCCTGTTGCACCTCGGGATAATGGGTGGGCCAGAATTCAAAATGCAGCTGATTGGTGTTGGAGAGAATGACAACGCGCTCACCCTTGGCGCGTAACCGATTCATGATAGCTAAAGTCTCGGGACGCACGCCGATAAATAGCGCCTGCCAGCCTGCCGTGAACTGCGGGTAACTCAGCGCGACATCAAGCTGGTCGCAGAGACGCGCAGCAAATTCAGGATCGCTGATTTCGCCTCGCTCATGTTTTTCAAAGGTTTCGTCCATGATAAAACGACTTTGCAGCGTCGCCAGCGGCACGCGACCCAGATCGCTCCAGACGCCCAGTACGCGGTTAAAATCGATATCAACAATCACATTGCCTAAGTCAAAGATGTACAGCATGACGTCTCTCCTGATGTTCCCTGGATCATTCACTCTAGCGGCAAAACTGAGCGCTGAACAGCTAAGATAAGCGAGAAATCAGCGTTTTGGAAAGCGCGTTCCGCGTCATCATCGGCAGGTAACGCACGATGCTCGATAAAAAAAAAGCCCCGCAGTGCGGGGCTTTCTCACAGATTGTTTCGCTTACTCTTTGCTGCCGCGTGACGCGCGCTTGCGGTCATTCTCGGTCAGGTGACGTTTGCGAATACGCACAGACAGCGGCGTCACTTCTACCAGTTCGTCATCATCGATGAACTCGATAGCCTGTTCCAGCGTCATCTTCTGCGGTGGAACCAGGGTCGTGGCTTCGTCGGTACCTGACGCACGCATGTTGGTCAATTTTTTACCGGTCAGGCAGTTAACCGTCAGGTCGTTTGAACGGCTGTGAATACCGATGATCTGGCCTTCATACACTTCCGCGCCGTGGCCCAGGAACAGCTTACCGCGATCCTGCAGACCAAACAGGGCGAATGCTACCGCTTTACCCTGACCGTTAGAGATCAGCACGCCGTTCTGACGCTGGCCCACTTCGCCTGGACGCACATCGTCGTAGTGGCTGAAGGTGGAGTACAGCAGACCGGTACCTGAAGTCATGGTCATGAATTCGTTACGGAAACCGATCAGACCACGGCTTGGGATAACGTAGTCGAGACGTACGCGGCCCTTGCCATCTGGATCCATGTTTTTCAGGTCGCCTTTACGCTCACCCATGGCCTGCATCACCGAACCCTGATGGGTTTCTTCGATGTCCAGCGTCACGTTTTCGAACGGCTCTTGCTTGCGGCCTTCGTGCTCACGGAAGATAACTTTTGGACGGGATACCGCCAGCTCGAAACCTTCGCGACGCATGTTTTCGATGAGAACGGACAGGTGCAGTTCACCACGGCCTGAAACGCGGAATGCATCAGCATCTTCGGTTTCTTCAACGCGCAGTGCCACGTTGTGCACCAGCTCTTTGTTCAGGCGGTCAAGAATCTGACGTGAGGTCACGTACTTGCCTTCTTTACCGCAGAAAGGCGAGGTATTGACGTTGAAGAACATCGTTACCGTTGGCTCATCCACGCTCAGTGCTGGCAGCGCCTGCACGTTCTGCGGATCGCAAATGGTATCAGAGATGTTCAGCTCGCCCAGACCGGTTACGGCGATGATATCGCCCGCTTCCGCCATATCACTGTCGATACGCTCCAGACCCAAGTGAGTCAGCACTTTACCGACTTTCGCGTTGCGGGTTTTGCCTTCGCTGTCGACCACGGTAACCTGCTGGTTCGGCTTGATTTTACCGCGCTTGATGCGGCCGATACCGATTACACCCAGGTAGTTGTTGTAGTCCAGCTGCGAAATCTGCATCTGCAGTGGTGCGTCAGCTTCCACCTGCGGTGGAGATACGCGATCCACGATGGCCTGATACAGCGGCGTCATGTCGTCAGCCATATCGTTATGGTCCAGACCCGCGATACCATTCAGCGCAGACGCATAAATGATCGGGAAGTCCAGCTGCTCGTCGGTCGCGTCGAGGTTAACGAACAGGTCAAATACCTGATCCACAACCCAGTCAGGACGCGCGCCAGGACGGTCAACTTTGTTGATCACTACAATCGGCTTCAAACCATGCGCAAAGGCTTTTTTGGTTACGAAGCGGGTTTGCGGCATAGGGCCATCCATCGCATCTACAACCAGCAGCACCGAGTCCACCATGGACATTACGCGCTCCACTTCACCACCGAAGTCGGCGTGTCCTGGGGTATCAACGATGTTGATACGGTAATCATTCCATTTGATGGCGGTGTTTTTCGCGAGGATGGTAATCCCACGCTCTTTCTCCAAATCGTTGGAGTCCATTACGCGCTCGGTTGCTTCAGTACGTGCATCAAACGTACCGGATTGTTGCAGCAGCTTATCAACCAGGGTGGTCTTTCCATGGTCAACGTGCGCGATGATGGCGATGTTACGCAAATTTTCGATCACAGCTTTGCCTCAGGCATTATAGAAATAACGCGGTATTGTACACGGATTAAGCGGAAGACTGAACACGATCACAGATTTCACCGCAAGTTTCTTGTAGCGCTGAATTTTAGTACCGATTACGGTGCATTAATCCGCAATGGCGCACGCGATTGCACCATAATAGTGCTTAGCGCGTCTCGTTGAGCACCAATTTAGTGCAAATCCGCCATCCTGGTGCAGCCGTTTCTCCACGAAAGGGCGCGTCACAGCGCCATTTTGCGCGCTGTAAAAAAGTTGGCACAGAATTCGCTTTATCTTTCTCAAGCGAAAACGACAGTTGCACGACGGTTGATAGAGCTTGCCGAGATCTTGGTCAGAGTGATTACCACTCAAGGCTTAGAAGTTCTCTCACCATGACAACAATGACCATTTCCAGGAGAGTTGAGTATGTCTGCTGAACACGTTCTCTCGATGATGAACGAGCATGAAGTTAAGTTTGTTGACCTGCGTTTTACCGATACCAAAGGTAAAGAACAGCACGTTACGATCCCTGCTCACCAGGTTAACGCTGACTTCTTCG
>CAJYVD010000020.1 GCA_913778495.1 uncultured Pantoea sp. | reverse complement strand
GTGCTGAACGGCAGCCAGCCTGACGGAAAAGGGATGTTTCATTCTGAACCTCCGGATTCTGGATAATTTGTCCAGGATCAGGGGTTCAGTGCAGCCTGGCGCCCTCTGCTCGTGCGCCGCACGGCGGCAAAGGCACCTGCCACAGCCTGTGGCGAACGAAAGTTGCTCAGTGCCAGCGAAACGGCACATCAGCCGCTGCCTGCGGCTAAAGCTCTACCACAGCCCGTGGCACAGGCAACTGCCATTGCCATGGCGAACGAAAGATGCACCAAGCCTCGCGCCAGCGAAAAAGCACTCAGCCGCTGCTCTGCGGCGAACCTACCCGCTGCCTGCGGCTAAAGCTCCGCCACAGCCCGTGGCTAAAGCCCCGCCCCAGAGATATTCCATCCTGTTATAGCCTATAGCCAAATTATTCCCTTCTTTGATGGACGTTGCCTGACGCTTACCACTAAAGTGAAGACCGGAATCCCCCATGAGTGAACATCTCACTGATGCTGCTGACGGAGAGCCTTATCGTATGAACCTGCCTGCTGCCTTGTTGGACAATGCCCTTCGCTGGCGTCATCAGCTGCACCAACATCCCGAACTCGGTTATCAGGAGCAACACACCAGTACGCTGGTGGCGCAGGTGCTTGAAGAGGCCGGTTTGCAGGTGTTTCGCGGTCTGGCGGGCACTGGCGTGATTGCCACGCTGGAAAACGGGCCGGGGCCGACGATTGGACTGCGCGCGGATATGGATGCCCTGCCTATCACGGAAAAAGGCACGCCCGCGTGGAAATCAGCGCAGCAAGGCGTGATGCACGCCTGTGGACACGACGGCCATACCGCAATGCTGCTGGCTGCCGCCTGTCAGCTGGCAGCCACGCGCCGCTTTAGCGGAACCGTGCACTTTCTGTTTCAGCCTGCAGAAGAGAACCTCGGCGGCGCGCGCAAGATGGTGGAAGAAGGTCTGTTTACGCGTTTTCCGATGGATGCCGTTTACGCCATGCATAACTGGCCGGGACTGCCGCTGGGTCAGATTGCGATAAATCCGGGTGCGATGATGGCCTCGCTGGATTCGTTCGAGATCACCCTCAACGGCAAAAGCTGCCATGCCGCCATGCCGGAAAGCGGCGCCGATCCCATGGTGGTGGCGGCCGAGTTGATTCTCGCGCTGCAAACTATCCCCTCACGCCGCTTGTCGCCGCTGGCTTCTGCGGTGGTCAGCGTGACGCAAATTCACGGCGGCGAAGCGATCAATGTCATCCCGGAGCATGTGGTGCTGCGCGGCACGGTGCGCTGTTTGCAGCCTGAAGTCCGCGACCGCGTGCGCGGGCTAATCGAAGAGTTTGTTACGACGTTGCCGCGCCCGTTTGGCGTGAGCGGCGATATTGCATGGTATCCCGGCTATCCGGTGACGGCGAATCATGCGGCACAGGCTGAACAGGTACGTGACGTCGCCAGCGCGCTACTGGGTGAACGACAAGTGCGCTGGCAGGTCAATCCGTCCATGGCATCAGAAGATTTCGCCTGTATGCTGGAAGCCTGTCCGGGGGCCTATTTCTGGATAGGGGCCGACGGGGAAACGCCCTCCGCACCGCTGCATAACGCCCATTACGATTTCAACGATGCGCTGCTGCCGATGGGCATC
Source organism: uncultured Pantoea sp. (assembly GCA_913778495.1). Lineage (GTDB taxonomy): Bacteria > Pseudomonadota > Gammaproteobacteria > Enterobacterales > Enterobacteriaceae > Pantoea. The sequence continues at coordinate 65,037 of CAJYVD010000020.1, read as the reverse complement.
GCCTTTTGGCAGCAGTTAGTCGAACACGTGCTGGCGAAAGCCTGACGCCAGCACGCGCGATCAGATCCCCACCTGCTGGAGGCGCTGCTCTGCCTGCGCGAGGTCCACGGATTCGCCGGTGGCGACCAGACAGCACGCCAATTGCAGACGCAGCGATTGCGGTACCGCCCGCTCTCCGTTGAGTACCTGTTGAATCCATTCCGCGGTATGTGACGCGCTTTTGCTCTCCGGCAACGCGACGCTGACTTCAGGTTGCCGCTCCACCCACGCCACCGCTTCCGTTGCCGCACCGCCAATATAGTTAATGGCCGGGCAGCGCAGCGGGTTGGCATAAACCTCCCCTTCCGTGCCGTTGAGCAAAATCGCGGGGGCGTCGATCGTCTGGAAGAACGTGCCGACGCGTGGAACATATTCCGGATGCGATACGCTTGCCAGACGCAGCGCCGCGCGCTCGGCAAAGGGCGTGGCCAGCTTGGCCAGCGTGTGCGCACTGTTGCGCACGCCCATCCGCCAGCGCAGGGCGAGCTGGCGCGCCATGGGTGCGCACAAGTGATCGATAGTGATAAACGCCAGTTCGCCGCCGTTCAGCTTTGCCTGCGCCTGCGCCGCCGTGGTCACGGGTGTCACGCCCAGCGCCGCCAGTACCGCTTCCGACGTCACGCGAGTTGGGTCGTCGCTGACGCCGTGCAGCAGCACGGGAAACCCGAGTTTAACCAGCAGCAGCGCCAACAGCGGTGTCAGATTGCCTTGACGACGCGCCCCGTTGTAGCTGGGGATGACAATCGGCATGGCCCGTCCCGTCGGCGCTTCCAGCCGCATCATGTGCTGCTGCATCGCGTGATAAAAACCGCGCATCTCTTCTTCGCCTTCGCCTTTGATACGTAGCGCAATCAAAATTGCGCCCAGCTCCAGCTCGGGCACCTCGCCCGCCAGCATGGCATTGTAGAGCGCCACTGCCGTGTCAAAATCGATATCGCGCGCGTGATTTTTCCCGCGCCCAATCTCTTTGATGATTTTATTCAGTTCCATCGGGTATTCCTGCGTCCTGGTCGCGCCGCAGTGCGGCGACCGTCATTATGATGCCCGGCCAGCGCCGTGCATTCAGGATTTTTTGCCGCGTCGGGCCGTTTTTTTGTCGCCGCTGGCACCGCGGGTTGCTCGATAGGGAAAACCGGCAGCGCCGCCAGCAAACGACTGCCGTAGGCTTTGTGCAGCAAGCGGCGGTCATAAATCACAATTTCACCAAAGCAGCTATGGCTGCGGATCAAGCGCCCCACCTGCTGAATCAGCGTAAACGACGCGCTGGGTAAACTTTGCACCTCAAAGGGATAGCGTTTGAGGCTCTTTAGCCACTCGCCCTCGGTCAAAATTACCGGACTGTCTACCGGCGGAAAAGCAATTTTGTGAATATGCACTTGAGACAGCAGCTCACCTTTGAGATCCAGCCCTTCCGCGAACGATTGCAGCCCAACCAGAATGCTGGTTTTCCCCGCCTCAACGCGCTCGCGGTGCAGCGTAACCAGCCGAGAGCGCGGCTGATCGCCTTGCACCAGCATCAGCAAGCGCAGCGCAGGAAGCTGCGCAACGAATTGCTGCATAGCGCGTCCGCTGGCGAACAGCACCAGCACGCCTTTATGCTTCTCCTCCGCCATTTGCTGCTGAAAGAAACGCGCCATCTCCGCGATATGCTCGGCCTCATTGGCCATCAGCGGCTCAAACTGCATTTGCGGGATCACCAGTTTGCCCTGCTCAACGTGGTTGAACGGCGAATCCAACGCCACAAAGCGATCGCCCGCTTTCTCATTCAGCCCCGACATCTCCTGTAGCCGGCTAAAGCTGTTCAGCGAACGCAGCGTGGCGGAGGTGACCACCACATGCGGAATTTTACGCCACAGCAGTTTCTCCAGCTGATCGCTCACGCGGATGCCTGCGCAGTGAAACAGCAGGTGCGCCTGACCGTCGCGTATCTCGCGCGTGACCCACTTCGACACCGGTGCATTCGAGGCTTTTTCCAGCGCCGCCAGACGCCACAGCTTGCTGATTGCCTCAAACCAGCCAAAGTGGCGATTAAGCTGCAAGATCGCTTTGTGCAGGCGCATGATATCCGCTTTGCCCGTTTGCTCACCTAACTCGTTCAGCAACCCTTCACTCAGGCCACGCAGGGCGTCGCTCAGTTTAAACAGACGTGCACAAATCGTCATCAGCGTCTCAGGCAGCGCGCCGAGCACAAAGCGGTATTCTCCCGCTTGATTGTGCGGCGGCAGCAGCGGATTAAGTTCGCCGCTCAGCGTCTGCAACAGTTCACGCATCTCATCGCAGTGCCCTTTGAGCCGCTCCGGATTGGTCAACGGCGGCGGCGATTTAGGACGAAACTGCGCCATGATGGTTTCCACCAGACGCACAAAGAGGTCGAGTTGCAGACTGCTCCAGCCGGGGGTAATTTCTGCGCTCATCTCCAGCGCGTCGCGCGCAACCTCGGGCAGATGATGTCCCTCATCGAGGATCAACATCAGGTTTTTGGCCGGCGGCAGCACCGATTCGTTCTCCATTGCCGCCATCACCAGCGCGTGGTTTGCCACCACCACGTCCGCCTGTTCTATTTCGCGGCGTGCGACGAAAAATGGGCATTCACGGTACCAGCGACAATGGTGCCCGAGGCAGTTCGCTTTGTCGGTTGAGAGGCGCTGCCACAGGCTGTCATCAATAGCGACATCGCTGTGGTCGCGCAGGCCATCCCACTGATGACGATGCAGATCTTTCTCCAGCCGGGCGCAGAATTTCTGCTCCTCTTTTGAACCGGTGACCGCCTCATCGTCAAAATAGAACAGCAGATCGCCCTGCTGCTCCTCGGTGGCCGCCAGGGCGGCAAGGTTACGCGGACAGACGTAGCGCCCGCGGCCAAAGGCGGCGGTAAAGGTTAAGTCAGGAATGATTTTTTTCAGCAGCGGTAAATCCTTGCTGAAGATTTGATCCTGCAGCGCCACGTTAGCGGTGCTGATCACCAGGCGCTTCTCCTCGGCACGGCTGACGGCAATGCCGGGAAGCAAATACGAGAGCGTTTTACCCACACCGGTTGGCGCTTCAATCGCCAGATGACGGCCTTCATCGCCGGCGAGGCTTTTTGCCACCTCGGCAATCATCTGGCGCTGTGGTGCGCGCGGAATGAAATCAGGAACCTGTTGCTGCAGCGCCTTATACCATTGCGCTATCTGGCTTTTTATCGCTGCTGTGAGGGCCATGTTGAATACTGTTTGCGAAATTGGCCTGTATTTTTACACAGTATGACCACAGCGTCAGCCTTCGCGGCCATTTTTTCGCGCCCGATTCCTCATTCAGCCCGCGAAGCGCTTTCATCCAAGGGTTTGTACATCACGGTGGTCGCCTCAAGCTCGCCGGTAGTAGAGATCGCATAGCCCGGAATCGACCCGGCAATATGCCAGCCCAGCGACAGATAGAGCGCGGTGGCGACATCGCCGCTGCGCGTATCCAGTACCAGCAACGTTTTACCTTGCGCGGCCGCCAGCTGTTCAGCCTGCAGCATCAGGCTGCGGGCAATGCCCTGGCGGCGCGCCGCCGGATGCACCAGCAGCTTGGAAATCTCCGCCCGATGCCGCCCATTCGGCATGGCGCTGAACCCCAGCATCACCGTGCCGACGATAACATCCTGCACACGGGCCACCAGCAAGTGATTTTCCTCGCCCGCCAGGCTCTCTATTTTGCTCTGCCAAAAGCGCCTCATCACCGTGCGATCGGCGATATCGGTAAAGCCCACGCTGGCTCCGTCGGCCACGCAGCCGTGCAACACGTCGGTTAGGGCATCAAGCTGTGCCTGCGCCTGTGCGGCGCGTAAGATTTCAATCTGCATCATGGTTTACACACCACTAAAAGGTAGCGCGCCCCGCGTTCAGCATCCGCTTCAAACGTGGATTTGCCCGTAAGATGAAAACGCAGCGAGTCACCGGCCTGGAGCGTCCAGCGCTGGTCACCCAGCGTGAAGGTCAATTCGCCAGACTGGAGCCAGATATGCTGCTCCATGCCGTGCAGCGGTGGCGCGTCGTAATCAATACGCGCGCCCGGACGCAGCACGCCCTCAATAACCTCGGCTTTAAAATCGCGGGCAGGCGGGGAGACGCTCCGACGCTGGAAGCCGCTGGCCGCGTCGTGCCATATCGGCTGCTGCGCCGCGCGCAGCAACTGCGGCGTCTCCTCCTCCACGTCGCGCAACAGGCGCGACATAGTGGTGCCGTAGGCAATGCACAGTCGATTAAGCAAGGCTGCCGTAGGACTGGTTTCGGCGCGCTCAATGCGCGACAATGACGCGCGACTGATTCCGGTTGCCTCTGCTAACGCGTCCAGCGACCATCCGCGCTGCACGCGCAGGGCGGCAAGTCGGGCGGCGAGACGCGCGTCGCTATCTGAATCCGTCATCTCTTCTCTCACATATGGGAATTATTTCTCATATGTGAAATAAAGCCTTGATTTGCGCCCAGCGTCAAGTTGTACAGAAAGAAAATCATTGTACAACCCAGCTTCGGCGGTTAAGGTATTGTTATGCAGGTCAGAATTTTTGAGGACGCTATGGCCTTATACAGTATTGGCGATGTCGCCGAGCGCTGCGGAATCAACCCGGTCACGCTTCGCGCATGGCAACGCCGCTATGGTCTGTTAAAGCCTCAGCGCACAGAAGGGGGTCATCGCCAGTTCGATGACGAAGATGTTCAGCGTATCGAAGAGATAAAACGCTGGATAGAGAGCGGTGTGCCTGTGGGTAAGGTAAAAGCGCTGCTCGAGGGCGAATCCTTCAATGTGCATGATGGCTGGACCGCGCTGCAGGAAGAACTGATGAGCGTGCTGCGTCACGTCCGTCCTTCTAAACTGCGTACCAAAATTGCGACGATGGGTCGTGAACATCCGGTTGATGCGCTTATCGATCACGTGTTTGTTCCGGTACGTCAGCGCCTCGGTCTCGATCAGAACACGGCGCGCACGATGTGCAGTTTGCTGGACGGCGCGCTGATCGACTATGTGGCTTTCTGCCTGGCGGGAAGCCGCAAGAAACCGGGCAAAGATGGTCTTATGATTGGTTGGGGCGTGGAAGATCGCACCCGCATCTGGCTGGAAGCCTGGCGTTTAGCGCAGCACGGTTGGCGCATGGACGTTCTCGCTGAGCCGCTGGATATGCCCCGCCCTGAACTCTTTCCCGGGCAAAACCTGTTTATCTGGACCGGCAAAAAGCCGACGCGACGTCAGCTGGAGCAGTTCGAGCACTGGCAAGCACAAGGCTTTGCAACCCACAGCCACGATCCCATGCAGTAAACCGCACACGCGGCCTTTTCCGCGCCGAACTGGCGCGTTATCATGCCGCACTTCATGACTTTTCAGGTTTTCCTATGAACTGGACAAAAATTCTGATCGGCTCGCTGTTTGCCCTGATGGCTATCGGCGGCATGGGCGGCGTTATGCTGGTGGGTTACAGTCTGTTGCTGCCTGCCAGCTAAGCTTACGCTGGATGCGCGCCAGTAGGCGGTCGCAAATCAGCGCCAGCAGCGCCACTAACAGCGCGCCCTGAATCACGTACGCGGTGTTAAAGCCGCTCAAACCAATAATTATCGGCGATCCGAGGCTTTCCGCCCCCACCGTGGAGGCGATCGCGGCGGTGCCAATATTGATCATCACCGACGTGCGGATGCCCGCGAGTATCACCGGCGCAGCCAGCGCCAGCTCAATCTGCCACAGCTGTCGCCAGGCGCCCATGCCGACGCCGCGCGCAATGTCTCGGTTGCTGGCCGGCACGCTATCCAGCCCCGCCAACGTGCCTTGCACAATCGGCAGCAAGCCATAAAGAAACAGCGCGATCACCGCCGGAAGTGCGCCGAATCCCATCACCGGCACCGCAATCGCCAACACTGCCACCGGAGGCACCGTTTGTCCGGCTGCCGCCACCGTTTCCAGCATGGGACGAAACGCTCGCCCGGCGCGGCGCGTCGCGAAAATCGCGCTGGCTACGCCCACCCCGACCGCAAGGAGGCTGCCGCTGCCGACCAACATCAGATGTGCCAGCGCCAGCCGCCAAAAGTCCTGCTGCTGATAAAGCGGCCGCACCAGATCGGGAAACCACCGGGCAAACAGCGGCCCGCTGTGCGGTAATCCCCCTAACAGCAGCAAAAATACCGCCGTCAGCCAGCACAGCGGATCGCGTAGCGCGCGCATCAGTGCGCCACCTGTTGCTGCAGCAAATCGCCGAAGTGCAGCACGCCCAGCGGCTGCTGCTGTGCATCCACCACCGGCAGCCGGTCGGCGCGACGCGCGATGAAGTGCGACAGGGCATCGCGCAGCGTCAGCGTGGCCGCAATTGGCTCTCCCACCAGCCACTCGCCGCGACGCACAATGCTGCCGACGCTGCCCAGCGCCAACAGCCTGACGCCCAGTTCGCTGCGGCCAAAAAAGGTGCGCACAAATTCGCTGGCTGGCTGCGTCAGCAGCGTGACAGGAGTGCCCTGCTGCACAATCTCGCCGTTATTCATCAACACCAGCCTATCGGCCAGCGTTAACGCTTCGTCGATATCATGCGTCACCAGAACAATGGTCCGGCCCGACAGTCGCTGAATGCGCAGCATCTCCTGCTGCAGCGCCTGACGGTTAACCGGGTCCAGCGCGCCAAACGGCTCGTCCATGAGCAGCAGTTCGGGATCGGCCGCCAGCGCGCGCGCCACCCCAACGCGCTGCTGTTGGCCGCCCGAGAGCTGATGCGGATAGCGCGTCGCAAGGTGCGCATCCAGGTTAAGTAATGTCAGCAGTTCGGCCACGCGCGCCGTGATTTGCGTCCGCGACCAGCCCAGCAGCGCGGGCACCGTGGCAATGTTTTTCGCCACGGTCCAGTGAGGAAATAGCCCAATGGATTGAATGGCATACCCGATGCGCCGCCGCAACGCGCGCGCGTTCAGGTGTTCAATCGCTTCTCCGGCAAAGCGGATCTCTCCGCTGTCGTGCTCCACCAGCCGGTTGATCATTTTCAGCGTAGTGGATTTGCCTGAGCCAGAGGTGCCAATCAACACCGTAAAGCTGCCTTTTTCAATATGCAGCGACAGATCGCGCACGGCGGGTTTGCCGGCGAACGATTTATTCACCTGGTTAAATTCAATCATGGTGTTTCTCCAGCATCGCCGACAGCAAACGCAGCATCGCATCGGCAAGCACCGCCATCGCCACCACCGGGATCACGCCCAGTAGGACTAAATCCAGCGCGCTGCTCAGCAGGCCCTGAAACAAAATAGCGCCAAAACCGCCCGCGCCAATTAAAGCCGCCACCACCGCGAGACCGATGGTTTGCACCACCACCACGCGCAGGCCGGACAGCCAGACCGGTAACGCCAGCGGCAGCTCCGCCTGCCAGAACTGTTGCCACGGGCTCATGCCCATGCCGCGCGCGGTTTCTCTGACCTCCGGCGGCACCTGCTGTAAGCCCGCGACCACGCTGCGCACCAGCGGCAGTAGCGCGTAGAGCACCAGTGCGATCAGCGCCGGGGCCGTGCCAATGCCGCTGATTCCCCCGCGCGCCAGCAGCGGAAATGCGCTGGCCAGCGCCGCCAGCGGCGCAATCAGCAGGCCAAACAGCGCCACGGACGGCACCGTTTGAATCACGTTTAGCACGCTAAAGGTGCCACCTTGCGCGCGCGGCGAGCGGGCAACGGCGACGCCCAGCGGCACACCGATCAGCAAGGCGGGCAGCAGCGTGCCCCCTAACAGCCACAGATGCTGCCCCAGCGAGGCGTTAAATACCGCGCGGCGATTGGCATACTCTTTGAGCAGCGAGAGCGTATCAAGGTGGCCGCTGACCAGCAGCGCCAGCGGAAGCAGCCAGAGGTGCAGATTAAGTCCGATGCGCCCTGCGCTGCGCGCGGTGAGCGAGCGGATTGTTTCCGCCGCCAGAAGCAGCGTGCAGGCTATCGCGCACCAGAAACCGCTGCCGAAGGCGGTGCGTACCAGTGGGCCGCCCTGCGCCAGCGCGGAAGCTGCCTCGCCGCTGAGCCAAAACAGCAGCGCCAGCAAGAGATCGAGCGTCAGCAGCATCGCCACCGCCCTAACGCGACTGACGCGTCCCAGCACGCCGAGCCACAGCGCCACCAGCGGCAAGAGCAGCAGCCAACCCTGCGCCACCTGCCATAGCCGCAGCGGCTGGCCCGATACCAGCCGGTTAGGCGCAACGCTCAACAGGGGCAAGGCAAGCAGCGACAGCGACAGCAGAACCAGCAGCGTTATCAGCACCGGGCGCTGACGCGAGGTCATTTCAGGTGGGCGCACCGCTTACAACAGCTTATTCTGCTGTAGCCACTGCTGCGCGACCTGGCTGGCATCCTGTCCTTCCACCGCAATCTGGGCGTTAAGCTGTTGCAGGGTTTTCTCATCCAGTTTGCTAAACACCGGCTTCAGCCACGCGGCGATATCGGGATAGTCGTGCAGTACGCTCGCGCGGATCACCGGCGTTGGCGCGTAGATGGGCTGCACGCCTTTGGGATCGCTCAGGGTTTGCAAGCCCAGCGCGGCCACCGGACCGTCGGTGCCGTAGGCCATCGCCGCATTAACGCCAGAGGTTTGCTGCGCCGCCGCCTTTATGGTCACGGCGGTATCGCCGCCCGCCAGCGACAGCAGCTGGGACTGATTAAGCGTAAAGCCATAGGCTTTTTCAAACGCAGGCAGCGCATCGCTGCGCTCAATGAACTCCGCTGACGCCGCGAGCTTGAACGTCCCGCCTTTTTTCAGATAGCTGCTGAGATCGCTGAGTGACGTTAGCGCGTTTTGCTGGGCAATATCGCCGCGTACCGCAATGGTCCAGGTGTTGTTTGCCGGGGCGGGCGTCAACCACACCAGGTGGTTTTTCTGCGCATCCAGCGCTTTGACTTTTTCATAGCCCTGCTGCGCGTTTTTCCACACCGCGTCCTTTTCATCATTGAAGAAGAACGCGCCGTTACCGGTGTATTCCGGATAAATATCCAGTTCACCGGCGAGAATGGCCCCGCGCACCACCTGCGTGTTGCCCAGTTGCACTTTGTTGACCGTGTTGACGCCGTGCTTTTCCAGCACCTGCAAAATGATATTGCCCAGCAGCGAGCCTTCGGTATCAATCTTTGATCCGACTTTTACCGGCTCGGCTGCGTTAGCTGCGCTCAGGCTGACTGCCAGGGCGATCGTCGCCATTAACCCCTGCTTGATCATGCCGCGTTCCTCTGAAGAAATGTCGCTGTGTGATAATCAAGCGTAGCCTGGCGCGGCCGTAAGGCCCATCCAACAGCATCATTTCCATCGGTTTTTGCAACGTAGCGCGCAGCGGGCGCTGGCGATGACGATCGCGCCCCTGCGCAGGGGCGTCGATCAGGCGGTCAGGCGAAAGGTGCCGAACGTGGTGGGAATACGCGGGAAAGTGTGCAGAAACCACGGCGTAAACTGCTCAGGCGCGTGCTGCATCTCGTGCTGCACCTGCTCCACGGAGCGGTAGCACCAGGCGTCGGCTTCTTCGGGATTGAGCGCGGGCTCGTCGTCACTGATGGCAAAAAAGACGTGACCGTATTCGTGCTCGGTTAACCCATTGCTGAGCGGCAAATTGTAGCTGAGCTCAAACACCGGCGTCAGCTCAAGCTGCATGCCCATCTCTTCGCGCAGGCGACGCTCAGCGGCGTCACGCGTGGATTCCTGCGGATAAGGATGCCCACAGCAGGTGTTACTCCACAATCCCCCACAGTGGTACTTGTTGCTGGCGCGACGCTGCAGCAGCAGCTCGTGACGGGAATTGAACACGTAAACCGTCACCGCGCGGTGCAGTAACCCTTTTTCATGCACTTCCAGCTTTTCCATTTTTCCGGTGGGACGATCGAGGTGATCAACGAGAATAACTTCAATGGCAGGCATGACAACTCCTTAAGATAAACCTCAGCTATTGTACACAGGCTGATGTGATGGCGCAGAGATTCTGCGCACATTCCGTGCGATAGCGCGATGAGCAGTAAGCTTAGCATTCATCAAGACAGGGAGGAGAAACGTGCCGGAACAGGCGAATACAGCGGCGGGCAATGCGGCGAGATGAAAACCCGGGCGCCAGCCGCTGGCGCCCGGATATGATTAAAGTTTAAAGCTTTTAACCACCTGCTCAAGCTGCACGCTTTGCGCTTCCATTCCGCGCGCGGCCGCAGAAACCTGCTCTACCAGCGCGGCGTTTTGCTGCGTGCTGCCGTCCAGCTGGGTAATCGCGAGGTTCACCTGCTCGATGCCCATGCTCTGCTCGCGGCTGGCAGACATAATTTCACTCATTAACGTGGTGACGCTGCTAACGCCCTGCATCAGCTCGTCCATGGTTTGCCCGGCTTGCTCGACCAGCTGACTGCCGGTGTCAATGTTCGCTACCGACTCCTCAATCAGCTTTTTGATCTCACGCGCCGAGTTGGCGGAACGTTGAGCCAGGTTACGCACTTCAGAAGCCACCACGGCGAAGCCGCGACCCTGCTCCCCTGCGCGTGCCGCTTCTACCGCGGCGTTGAGCGCCAGGATATTGGTCTGGAAGGCGATACTGTCGATGACGCTGATGATGTCCACCACCTTGCGCGAAGAGTGGTTGATTTCACCCATGGTGGTCACCACCTGGCGCACCACGTCGCTGCCGCGTGCCGCCACCTGCGACGCGCCGTCGGCCAACTGGTTAGCGTGCGTGGCGTTGTCGGCGTTTTGACGGACGGTGCCGGTCAGCTCTTCCATCGACGCCGCGGTTTGCACAATGGAGCTGGCCTGCGATTCGGTACGCGCCGACAGGTCGGCGTTGCCGCTGGCGATTTCACGTGAGGCCGCGGTGATGGCCAATGCGCTGTCTCCCACCTGACGCATCAATCCTTGCAGATAAGAGATGAACTGGTTGAAGCTCTGTGCCACCGCGTTAAATTCCGGGCTGTTGCTGGCGGGCAGACGCTGAGTAAGATCGGCACCGCCGGAAGACAAGGCTTCAATGTTGCTGTTCAGCAGGCTGAGGCGTTTCATCATGGCGCGCACAAAGCCCAACAGCACCAGCAGCAGGATCACCACCAGCGGAATTTGCACCAGGCCCAAGCGCGTCAGCATGCTGTGCGTTTGCGCATCAAGCAGGCTGGAAGGGACATCGCTGGCCAGGTACCACGGGCTGCCGGCAATCGCCTGCAGGAACAGCGTGTGCTCGCCATCTTCGCCTTTAAAGGTGGTTTGCGTAGGCTGTGTGCCCGCCTGCGCCAGCAGCGTTTTCAGCGCACCCGCCATCGGCAGTTGGGTATCGGACAGATTTTCCAGCTTCGGCGCGCTGTTCAGCAGCGCAGCGTTACCCACCACTTTGCCATCGGCTTCCACAATCAGCACGCGACCTTTGATCGCATCGCCCATCTGCTTAGCCAGCTGGTTAAAGAAGCCCAGCGTTACGTCGATGGTGGCAACGCCCCAGACGGTGCCGTCACGGTAGATCGCCATGGCGCAGTTGGTACGCGGCTGCGGGCTGGCCGCATCCTGATAGGCTTTTGCCCAGGCGCACTGCCCTTTTGCCGCCGCCATGCCGTCTTTATACCAAGGTTGCTCCCAATATTTGTCCGCCGCGTCGGAGTTCCAGTAGGTGTTCACCTGAAGCTGATTGCTGGCGTTGCGCGCAAAGAATGTGCTGTCTTTTTCTTTGGCCGGATCGCGACGATTCGGCAGCGGCCAGATACCGCCGCCAAACACGTTGCTGTCCTGATACTGATTCACTAACGCAGGCAGCAAGGTATCAATGGCTGCGCTGTCCATGACACCCGCCGCTTCGGTAATGGCGCGCTGCTGCGCCTGTACCCGGTTCATCTGTTCCACGATGCGCCCGGCCAAACCGTCCACTTCGTAACGCACCAGGCGGCTCTCGTTTTGCGAGAGCTGCGGGGCGATAAACTGATCGATGACCACCACGGTCACCAGCATCAGACCAACAATAAACGCGACGAGCGCCGCGGTAAAACGTGACTGCGTTGTTTTTAACATGTGTATGCCCTTACCCTGGTGTGGACGTGCCTTGACGAGGTTAACGGCTTGTTAAAGCGAAACTTGAGGAGAGGAAGATCACAAAAAAGTGAAATAGTTGATTAAAGTGATAATTTACTCTATGGCGCCCGGTTTGGCGTTGCGCTGCCCCGGGCGGCCCTGCGATCAAAGAGGAGAATCAGGCGGCGCGACCACTTCCTGGCGCGGGCGGAAAATATGGTGATTGCCCTCTGCCAGCAGCCGCTGCAACAACAGCTGCCCACCGCGTTCGTCGGCTTGAGCGAAGTGGCGCTCGGCTTCGGTAATCGGCGTAGCCCAAAGCAGCTGCGGGCGATCGCCTTCGCGCTTGGGTAACCGCAGCTGCCCCGCTTCGGGTGCCAGCCCATTGGCCAGCAGAAAACTTTCAAAACCGATGGGCGCCACCTCCGACGCTAAGGTGTGCCCCTCGCCGATCCAGGTAAGCCGTGCCCACGGCAAATGGGCAAATTCCGCCAGCGCGCTGGCCATCTGAACCGCGTTGGCTTCGTCCATAACTTCGCCGTCCACGGCCATCGCCAGCTCAACGCGGCGATACTGCGGCGCCAGCTCGTCAAACAGATAATCCACCTGCGGCATAGGCCGGATGCTCATGCCCAAGGTAAAGAAGTACCAGACGCCTTGATGCCAGTGCTGTGAGATCGCCATCGGCGGCCAACTGCCCTGATCGATAGCGTAATATTTTACCGATGCGCCAAACTGCGCCTCATACACGTCCATCAGCGCGCGCTGCACCTTGTCCCACAGCTGACCGTCGTGCCAGTCGCGCCAGAAATGACGCTGCTGCTCGGCCCGCGCGTAATACAGATTGGTGGAGGCGGACCCCAGCGGCGCGGTCAGTCGATTCTCTTTGATGCAGCCCGCAGAAAAGCTCACCTGCTTATGTTGATACAGGCTCCATCCCGGAATCACCGCCAGCAACTGGCCGTAGTACCAGAGCGCCGCGCCATCATCGCTGGGTTCCCATAAAATGTGTAATCCGGCCGGATCGAGCATCGGCTCCGCTTCCAGCGTGCGGCAATATTCCGCGCTCAGCAGCGGAGCGATGCCCTGCTCCATTGCCTCGCGATCCTCTTCGGCAGGCGCGGGCAACAGATTCCGCAGCCAGCAGCCGCGCACCGCATACTGACTCCGAAACAGATCGTTTGGCCAGATATAAAAATACGCGGTGCGGGCATCCTGTTCGACGATGGCGGTCAGTGTGTTTTGCTGATTCGGCACTTCAGCAATCAGGGGTTGATGTGTCATAACGCCTCGATATTGCCCGTAGGGATCCAATCTCCCTGAGAATAGAGCAGGATCGGCAGTCGCACCTTGTGACACAAGGGTAAAACTCTCAAAGTGACGCTGCGAACACATAAGTTATGTTTATGTTTGTCAGCGGCTTAGCCAACAATGCTTAATATTTATTCGCGATTTATTTGCCGCTGCGCGTGATATTTTATTGACGCTTTTCTACGTGGAGCGATGACCATGTTACTGGACACTCTCAATATGAATCTGGGCGATGTGCTGATGCTCGCCCTGCTGCTGTGGCTGTTTATCCGCACGCCGTGGGTTATGTCAGCGCTGGCGCTGTTGGTGGTGGGTGGCACGCTGCTGTTTCTGATGCCGCTGGATATCTATTACAGCATGCTGCCTCTGCCGCTGCTGGGCCTCGGTCTCGGCATGCTGTTTCACACGCTGTATCAGCGCCGCATGGCTGCACCCGCCGCGCCGGTTAACGCGTCGCCGGGCGAACCCTAACCCGCTCCGCCGCGGCCCACTCGCTGCATGGCGCGGGAATAGGCGCTGCGCTGAATTGACCAGCGCAGCACACCGCTGAGCACGGCCATCGCGCCGTTGACCCGCCACTGCGTCAGCGGATTCACCGGATGCTCGATACACTGCTGCGCCCACGCGGGCAGTAACCCTGCTCCGGCCTGTAATATGACGCGCATGGCGGGTTTGGCGATGCGGCTTGGCGCCGGCGCGTGCATCAGCACATGCAGCACCTCGCGCGTGCGCGCATCATAGACCAACTCCGGGCGCATCGCCTGCAGATAGGCTTCCACGTCCGGCACGCTTTTCGGCACCTGCTGCGCGCCCAGCGCCTCCGCCACAACGGCCGCCTCACGGTAGTAACGATCCTGATCGGCGCGGCTGAGACACGGATTTTTATAGCGCAGATGCGCGGCCAAAAAGCTGCGGGTTTCCGCCACGTGCACCCACGTGAGCAAATGGGGATCGCTTGCCGCGTAGGCGCGACCGTAGTTGTCTGTGCCGGTAACGCGCAAATGAATGCGTTTTACGCGCTCGATAAGCGTCTGCGCATCGGCGCGGTTGCCAAAGGTAGTGACCGCAATAAATTGGCTGGTGCGGCGCAGGCGGCCCAGCATGTCCTCTCGAAATCCCGAATGATCCCACACGCCAGCGAGCGCGGACGGATGCAGCATTTGTAGCATCAGGGCGCTGATGCCGCCACACAGCATCGACGGAAAATCGCCGTGTACGCGCCAGATCACGTGGTCTGGACCAAATAAACCGGGATCGCCGAGCGGCTGCGAAAGGTCAAATTCGTTCAGCGCCAGGCCGTTGATGCGGAAAATCTGTTGTTCGATGCGCGCGCGAAGGTTCATGGTAACAAGAAAGGCGTCCGGTAGCGGGTGGAGGTGAATTTCGCGCCTGGCATAGCGTGCGACCGCGGTGGACGCACGCTATCCGTGCGGGCGAGCAGCACGCCGGCCGCTCGCTCGCGTTGCGGCGTCATGCTTACAAGTAATCAAACTCACCGTGTTGGGTACGCACGGAATCCAGTCCGATGGCGACGTTGAATTTGCCTGGTTCGGCCACGTGCTGCATCTTCTGATTCCAGAATTTCAGTGCGTCTACGTCAATCTTAAAGCGCACGGTCTGCGACTCACCGGCCTTCAACATGATGCGCTGGAAGCCGCGCAGCTCCTGCACCGGACGGCTGATGCTGGCCACCGGATCGTTCAGGTACAGCTGCACCACCGTTGCGCCATCACGTTTGCCGGTGTTGGTCACCGTCACGCTGGCTTCCACCGTGCCGTTGCGCGGCATGGTCTTCGCGGACATCTTCACCGGCGAGACGGTAAAGCGGGTGTAGCTCAGACCATAGCCAAACGGATAGAGCGGGCCGTTGACCGCATCGTAGTAGTGCGAGGTGTATTTGTTCGGTTTGGCAAAGTTATAAGGCCGACCGGTAGGCAGATGGTTGTAGTAGATCGGAATCTGTCCCACCGATCGCGGGAACGACATCGGCAGTTTGCCAGACGGGTTGTAATCGCCGAACAGCACATCCGCGATCGCATTGCCGCCTTCGGTGCCGCTGAACCAGGTTTCCAGCATCGCATCCGCGAGGCGATCTTCGTTGACCACGGTCAACGGACGGCCATTCATCAGCACGATCACCAGCGGTTTACCGGTAGCCTTGAGCGCCGCCAGCAGCTTTTGCTGGCTGGCTGGCAATGAGAGATCGCTCCGGCTGGACGCTTCGTGCGCCATGCCCTGCGCTTCACCCACGGCGGCCACAATCACATCGGCTTTTTTCGCCTGCGCCACCGCTTCATCGATCAGGGCCTGCGGTGAACGCGTGTCGACGCTCACTGCGGGTTCGTACTGATTGAGAAACGCCTGTACGCCAGCATTATCCGTGACGTTTGCCCCTTTGGCATACAGCACCGTGCCCTTACCGGCCATGGCGCTGCGCATGCCTTGCAACAGCGTGATCGACTGCTTCGCCACGCCGGCGGCTGACCAGCTGCCCATGATATCGCGCTGGCTATCTGCCAGCGGGCCGATCAGCGCCACCGTCGCCTCTTTTTTCAGCGGCAGCGTGTCGCGCCAGTTTTTCAACAGCACCATGCTTTTCCGCGCGACGTCGCGCGCTTCCGTACGATGCAGGCGGCTTTCCGCGTTGGTGTCCTGCGGATCGCTCGCTTTCGGCCCTAAGTGGCTGTAGGGATCGTTAAACAGGCCCATATCGTACTTAACGTTAAGCACGTGGCGCGCGGCGTCGTTGATCTCCGCCATGCTCACCGCCCCGCTTTTCACCAGGCCCGGCAGATATTTGCTGTAATACTCGTCGCTCATGCTCATATCAATGCCGGACTTCAGCGCCACGCGCACCGCTTCCTGCGGATCGCCCGCGACGCCGTGTTTGATCAACTCTTTGATGGCGCCGTGATCGCTGATGGTAATGCCTTTGAATTTCCAGTCACCGCGCAGCACGTCTTTCAATAACCAACTGTCTGCGGTGGCCGGAACGCCGTTCAGGCTGTTCAACGCTACCATCACGCCGCCGCTGCCCGCATCCAGCGAGGCTTTGTACGGCGGCAGATAATCCTGGAACAGCCGCTGCGGGCTCATGTCCACGGTGTTGTAATCGCGTCCGCCCTCCACCGCGCCATAGGCGGCGAAATGCTTCACGCTGGTCATGATGTTGTAGCGATCGGCAGCGCTGTTGCCCTGCATCGCCTTGACCATAGCGCGCCCCATTTGCGCGGTGAGCCACGTGTCTTCACCAAATCCTTCAGAAACCCTGCCCCAGCGCGGTTCACGCGTGACGTCCACCATGGGTGCCCATGTCATATTCAACCCGTCATCGGCAGCTTCATACGCAGATACGCGCCCTACTTCCGCCACGGCATCCACGTCCCAGCTCGCCGCCAGGCCGAGCGGGATAGGGAAAATGGTGCGCTGACCGTGCACCACGTCGTAGGCAAAGAACAGCGGAATTTTCAGGCGGCTGAGCTGCATGACCTGATCCTGCATCGCACGAATATCGGGTCGCGTGACGGTGTTAAAAATGGCGCCAACCTGACCGTGCTGAATCATGTCGCGTATCGCCTCTTTCGGCGTATCCGGCCCCACGCTGATTAAGCGCATCTGCCCGATCTTTTCATCCAGCGTCATTTTGCTGAGAAGCTGATCCACAAAGGCGTCGCGCGCCTGTTCCGTCATCGGATGGGGGCCAAACAGCGTCTCCGCGAAGGCGGGTTGCATAGCAAGGGAAACAGCGAGGCTAACAGAGTAAATCCATTTCATCAGGTCGGGTTCTCTTAAGTAACTGCGCAATATGAAATAACCGGGGCAGTGTGCCACAACATCAGAATAGCAGGTAGCTACAGTTGTCACAGTGCGACCACCTCGACGCTGCATGCTACAGTAAAAAACGCTGCGTTACTGACAAGGACAGGCTAATGACTACTGACACCTCTCACTCTCCTCTGCTGGCTGAACTGCGTCGTCTTGTAGGATCGTCGCACGTATTAACCGATGCAGAACAGACCGCGCGCTATCGCAAAGGCTTTCGCTCCGGCGGCGGCGATGCGCTGGCGGTTATCTTTCCTGGCTCGCTGCTGGAACTCTGGCGCGTGCTGCAGGCGCTGGTACAGGCCGACACCGTGATTCTGATGCAGGCCGCCAACACCGGTCTGACGGAAGGCTCAACCCCCAGCGGCAACGACTACGATCGCCCGGTCGCGATCGTCAGTACGCTGCGGCTCGACAAACTGCAATTGATCAAAGGCGGCGAGCAGATTCTCGCGTTTCCCGGCAGCACGCTGTATCAGTTGGAAAAAATCCTCAAGCCGCTGGGGCGTGAGCCGCACTCGGTGATCGGCTCTTCCTGCATTGGCGCCTCGGTGCTGGGCGGCATCTGCAATAACTCCGGCGGATCGTTGATCAAGCGCGGTCCGGCCTACAGTGAGATGGCCCTTTACGCGCAGCTTGATGAGCACGGCAAGCTCAAGCTGGTCAACCATCTGGGCATGGAGTTGGGCCACTCGCCGGAAGAGATCCTCGGAAAGCTGGATGATGACCGCTGGCAGCAAAGCGACGTGCGGTGGGACGGGCGCCACGCCTCCGACCATGACTACGCCGAGCGCGTGCGCGATATCGAGGCCGATACCCCCGCGCGCTATAATGCCGATGCGCGCCGCCTGTTTGAGGCCTCCGGCTGCGCCGGAAAACTGGCGGTGTTCGCCGTGCGCCTGGACACCTTCCCCACGGAGCCCAGGCAGCAGGTATTCTATATCGGCACCAACGATCCTGCGGTGCTGGGCGAACTGCGCCGCCATATTCTCAGCCATTTCGCCAACCTGCCGGTGGCGGGCGAATATATGCACCGCGATATCTTCGATATTGCCGAAGTCTACGGCAAAGACACCTTTGTGATGATCGACAAACTCGGCACCGATAAGATGCCGCTGTTCTTCACGCTCAAAGGCCGCGTGGACGCCTTGCTCAACAAGCGCAATTTTGTCAAACCGCACTTCACCGATCGCCTGCTGCAGCGGCTGAGCGGCTGGCTGCCGTCCCACCTGCCCGCGCGGCTCAAGCAGTATCGCGATAAGTTCGAACATCATCTGATGTTAAAAATGTCCGGCGAGGGCGTGGCGGAAGCGCAGGCCTACCTGCATGACTACTTCCGCGAAGGCGGCGGCGAGTTTTTTGTGTGCGATGCCAAAGAGGGCGCGCACGCTTTCCTGCACCGCTTTGCGGCGGCGGGCGCCGCGGTGCGCTATCACGCGGTGCACGCCGATGAAGTGGAAGATATTCTGGCGCTGGATATCGCGCTGCGCCGCAACGATCGCACCTGGTTTGAGCAGTTGCCGCCGGAGTTTGACGACGCGCTGCTGCACCGCCTGTATTACGGTCACTTCTTCTGTCACGTCTTCCATCAGGATTACATTGTGAAGAAAGGCGTGGACGCGCACGCGCTGAAAGAGAAGATGCTCGCGCTGCTCAACGAACGCGGCGCCGAGTATCCGGCAGAGCACAATGTCGGCCATCTTTATCAGGCGAAACCGCAGCTACAGGCGTTTTATCGTCAGCTGGATCCCACCAATAGCTTCAATCCGGGCATTGGCAAAACCACTAAACAGAAAGGATGGGCGGTGAAAGCCTAAGCCAGACAATACGGGCGGCTCACTGGCCGCCCGCACGTCATGATTATTGCGTCAGTTCATCGCTCGCCGCCGCCTGCTGCAGCGCGCGGCGCTCAATGATCATGGTCTGCGGCGTCGACAGCACAATGCCTTCTTTACGCAGCCGCGTCAGCATATCAAACAGCAGATCGCTCTTGGCGCCTGAAATTTGACGCTGGCTGGCGACGTTACCGGTGACGCTCAGCACAATGCCCGCAGGGGTAAGATCTTTAAACGAGACCGACGGCTCCGGCGTCTCCAGAATGCGTTCGTTTTCCTGATACACCTCCAGCAAAATTTCACGCACCCGAACCGGATCGATATCCAGCGGGAAGGTCAGCTGAATGGTGACCACGCCCTGCGCGTTACCCATGGTGGCGTTGCGCACGTTCTGCGAGATGAACTGCGAGTTCGGCACAATGACCGTGGATTTATCCCCCAGTTGGATTTCGGTCGCGCGCACATTAATGCGACGAATATCCCCTTCGATGCCGCTGATGCTCACCAGATCGCCCACTTTTACCGGGCGCTCGGTCAGCAGGATCAGGCCGGAGATAAAGTTCTTCACAATCTCCTGTAGGCCAAAACCGATACCCACCGACAGCGCGCTGACGATCCACGCCAGTTTGTTCCACTGCAGCCCCATAATGGAGAGCGTCAGCAGAATGACCAATACGTAGCCGATGTTGCTAAACAGCGTAATCAGCGAGACGCGCATCCCCACGTCCATGGTGGTTTTCGGCAAGAAGTCCTGATCCAGCCAGCGGCGTACCGCGCGCAGCAGATAGATCCCCACGATCAGACACAGAATCGCGTTGACCATGTGCGCCGGCACAATGTTCAGCGACTCCAAACCTTTGCCGCCCCAGAATTCGATCACCTTCTGTATAAGCTCAATCGGCGTGGACGTGGCAAAGGTGCCGTTCAACAGCGCCAGCACCACAAAGGCCACCAGCACGGTTTTGCCCAATGCGGCCAGCAGCGTCGCGGTCTGCTGCAAATGGCGTTCGTCAATGTTGAGCGAGGTCTGTAGCCATCTGCCGGTGCGGTTACTGACCGAGAACAGGCTGTCGCAGCCATCGTTGAGCAAATGGCTCAGGAAATAGAACGAGCCAAACACGATGCCGCAGGTAATCACTTCGTATGCCAGGAAGCGCGCCAGCGTGACATAGCCAATGGTCAGCGACACCAGGATGGCCAGCGCCGTGAGCGTCAGCCCCAGCTGAATCAAGCCGACAATCGTTGGACGCGCCTCGGGCGCATTGCCCTCGTGCGCCATACGGCGCCGTACCCGATTGGTACGCAGGCTGATCGCCAGCCCGGTGAGGCCGATCAGCAGCGCGGTTAATCCGTTGGCGAAAATGGTGGTGTTCAGGCTGGTGCCAACGCTGTAGTTAAAGGCTTCCACCGTCTGGAAGATAAACACCAGCGCCGCGGTGATCGGCGGGAAGGGTTTTAGCGCCAGCGCCACTTCATTTGAGAGGCTCGGCAAGCGCCAGCTTGGGCGGCGCGTGGAGAGGAACGCGCGCCCCAATCCGGCGATCAAACCGCAGTACACGCTAAGGCGCACCAGACGATCGATAAAATCCTGCACGTCATCGGCGATCGCATCGCGCCGGGCAAACGCCAGCGCCACAAAGTTGAAGGTCAGCACCACCGCCGCGAGCGTGGTCAGTGCAATAGCGGCGGCCAGAAAGCTGCGGCGCAGACGCCCTTCCGGCAGCTTATGAATACTGACCCAGGCCAGAAATTCTTCGCCATAGCGCCGACCCAGCGTCATCACCAGCATCGCCGCCACCAGCCAGCCAACGGTGCCGACGCGCCAGCCTGGCTCCCACGACAGCGCGGCGGTGTCCTGCAGCTCGCTAATAAACTCGCTGATCTTCTCGCCGTCCAGATCCTGACGGCTGATCAGCGGTGCCCAGAAGCGCGGGCCAAAAATCGTGCCGGAGTTCAGCGCCAGCTGGCTTTTTAATTGATCGCGCCGCAGGTTGACGATCTGCGAGGAGAGCATCAGCGCGCCATTTTTAATGCCTTCTGCCTGTTTGATCTGGTCGGCGAGCTTGTCTTTCTGGCTGCCAAGCGAGGCGCGTTTGCGCGTCACTTCGGCGGTCTCTTTAACGCCGCTGTCCGGTTTGGGTGCCGGTCCCAGCACCGCCAACTGCGCATCAAGCTGCTGCATTTGCGGCACCAGCGCCTGACCCAGCGTTTCGGCATTGCCGGAGAGCTCCAGCGCCATCTCATTCAGCTGATTGAGCTGGTTCTCATTGGTGTCGCCCGAGACTTGCCCCTTAATTTTGTCGAGAATTTTCTGCATTTTTGGCAGTTCGACGGTCGGGTTCGCCTTGGGCGCGGCGTCCTCTTCCTGCTGTGCAGTCGTTGGATTGTCGTCCGCCACGCTAAGCGCGGGTGCCAGACAAACCATTAGCAGCAAGAGAGGCGTTAACAGGAAACGAAACGTAAACATAGCAATGTCATTCCAGCGGAAAACGGCCAATTGAAGAAGGAATCGCGCCCAGTGTAGGGCCTGCTTAAAACGGAAACCATAGGAATGAAGGCGTAAAATAAACGCACCGGTGCACGGTCATTTACGTCCTCTGCGGGCGGCCAGCAGGCCGCCCGCACGGTTTACTCTGCGTCGGCAATCTTCGCGGTTTGCGAAGACTTCTGCTTTTTATACGCCAGCGCCGCGGCCGGCACCGGCGCCGCTTTGCCGGTTTCCAGCCAGTCGCGCAGGCGGTTGGCATCGGCAAAATGGGTGTACTTGCCAAACGCATCCAGCACCACCAGTGCCACCGGGCGATTGTTCATCACCGTGCGCATCACCAGGCAGTGCCCGGCTTCGTCGGTGTAGCCAGTTTTGGTTAACGCGATGCGCCATCCCTCTTTATAAACCAGATGGTTGGTGTTGCGGAACGGCAAGGCATAGCTGGGATGCGTGAACACCGCGGTCTCTTCCTTGGTGGTACTCAACTGGCCAATCAGCGGATACTGGCGCGTGGCTTTCACCAGCTTAACCAGATCTTCTGCGCTGGAGACGTTATGAATCGACAGTCCGGTGGGCTCGACGTAGCGAGTGTGCGTCATGCCCAGCGCGCGCGCTTTGGCATTCATCGCGCGGATAAACGCGTCATAGCCGCCGGGATAGTGATGCGCGAGGCTTGCCGCCGCGCGGTTTTCCGATGACATCAGCGCCAGCAGCAGCATGTTGCGTCGGCTGATTTCGCTGTTGAGTTTGACGCGGGAAAAGACGCCGCGCATTTCCGGCGTGTGGCTGATATCCACCGACAGTTTTTCATCCAGCGGCAGTTTGGCATCCAGTACCACCATCGCTGTCATCAGTTTGGTGATGGACGCGATGGGCCGCACGCGATCGGGATGGCTGGAGAACAGCACTTTATTGTTCTCCAAATCAACAATCATGGCGCTGCCAGAGGCGATCTGCGGTTGCGCAATCGGCGCCAGATTGGCGAGTGACGCGGGCGCGGCCAGCGCGGGCGTCGTCATAGTGGGCGCGGTGAACAACAGCGCCAGTGACAGCAATGAAATACGTACGTTAACAGACATCGTGTCAAAAAAATCCGGTGAGAAGTTTCACGCTGTGTTGAGACACAGGCCGCCGGCGTCAGGCCAGGGAGGACGCGGGCTGGCGGCGATATCATAGCGGGTTCCCTGCGAAATTTCTTAGGTAGATTGTTTCCGGGCGTTAAAAAAGGAGGCCCGCGGGCCTCCTGTTAGCACGGCGGTCAGAACAGCCGCGGGCCATAGCCCCACAGCACTACCGTCAGGGCCAGCAGTACCTCAAACACCAGCACGCCGATCGCCAGCGTCGAGCCAGAAAAGCGCAGGCTCTCATCGCGGTCAATGTTGAGAAACACCGGAATGCCGACGTAAAGCAAGTAGCCGGTATACACCAGCGCGACCGCCGCCACCATCACGCACAGCCACACCAGCGGATAGAGCGCCACCAGCCCGCTGACAAACAGCGGCGTCGCCACGTAGCCAGCAAAGACGGTACAGCGCTGAATGCCCGGACGCTGCGGATAATCTCGCGCCATCCAGTGGATCACGCGGCCCATTACCGCCACGCCGCCCAGCATTAGAAGATAAAAGATAATGCCCAGTCCCAGACCGGTGAGCACGTTGAGTTGAACATACTGCCCTTCACCCAGATTCCACCCAAGCTGGGTGGTGCCGATAAACGCGCAGATCACGGGGATCGCCGCCATCATCAGCACGTGGTGAGTGTAGTGGTGTGAGACGCTTTCGTTTTCCTGCTTGATGGCGTGCATTTCCTGATTCGGATGCGCCAGTAGACCCCAGACATGATTCATACAATCACTCCTCTGATGCGACGGGCTGCCACGTCAGCGCTTGGGCTGTCCCACTCAGGCAGCTTCCCCTCAAGTATAATGCGCAGCGCTGTTTTTGCGGCTCGCGCCCCAAAAAAAGCCGCGGGCGTATAAACTGTTACCGGGCTTCGTTTTTACAGGGAGAACAGTTTGCATCTGGATATCAATGGATTAATCACCCAGTACGGCTATGTGGCTTTACTGATCGGCTGTATTGCCGAAGGGGAAACCTTTACGCTGCTGGGCGGCGTGGCGGCGCATGAAGGCTTATTGCACTTCAGCGGCGTGGTGGTGGCCGCGATGATCGGCGGCATCATCGGCGATCAGCTGCTGTTCTGGCTGGGACGGCGCTACGGGACGCGCATTCTGCGCCGCTTCCGCAAGCACGAAGACACCATTCGCAAAGCCAACCGCCTGATACAGAAGCGGCCAAGCTGGTTTGTGATTGGCGTGCGCTTTATGTATGGCTTCCGCATTATCGGGCCGATCATTATTGGCACCAGCCGCCTGAAGCCGCTGCGTTTTTTTGTGCTGAATGTGATTGGCGCGGCGCTGTGGTCGCTGATTTTTGTCACGCTCGGCTACTTCGCAGGCGAGATGATTACGCCGTGGCTGCACAAGCTCGATCAGCATCTTAAACCGCTGTTGTGGCTGGTGGCGGCGATCGTCTTTGGCGTGGTGTTGCGCTATCTCATTCGCCGCTGGAATCGCCGCCGTGCTGGTTAAGCGTGGTAGCCTTTGAACTGGGGATTGGCGAGCATAAAGCCACCATCCACCACAAAGGATTGCCCGGTGGTGTAAGTGGCGCCCTCTGAACAGAGCCATGCCACCAGGCTGCTGATTTCACGCGGATCGCCGGGGCGGCCGATCGGAATTTCCGGCATACGCCGCTGGTGCGCCTCGTCATCGCCCATGTTATTCATCGCGGTGGCAATCGCGCCTGGCGCCACCGCGTTCACCAGAATGTGGTGCGGCAGCAGGCTCAGCGCCATGGATTTTGTCAGTCCTCCCAGCGCGTGTTTGGCGGCGGTGTAGGCAGTAGCGTCCGGCAGCGGCGTATGCTCGTGCACCGACGTGATATTGATAATGCGCCCACCCTCGCCTTGATCCACCATATGGCGCGCGGCGATTTGACCGCAGATAAACGCGCCATCCACGTCCACGTTGAAGGTTTTGCGCCAGTCCTCAAAGCTGAGTTCGAGAAAATCCGCCTTCATCATCACGCCCGCGTTGTTGACCAGCACATCGATGCGGCCCAGCGAATTGATGAGCTGCGTCAGCTGCTGCCCGCCTGCCTGCGGATCGGAAAGATCAAGCTGACGCACCTGCGCCACTTGGCCTTTGCTCTCCACTAGCCGCGCGGTCTCCTGCGCGCCCTCCTCGTCTGAGCGCCACGTAATGCCCACGGTGTAACCGGCTTCCGCCAGCATTACCGCGCAACTGCGACCAATACCCGAATCTGATGCGGTGACCACGGCGACTTTCTGTTTACTCAACGCCATAACATTCTCCTGACTGAGGGGTGTGCCTTCAGTATAGAAGCTATCTCACCGCGCCTCGCCGCTGCTCACATCGCCGTTTCGGCTATAGTTAACTGTTCTCAACGGCAAAGGAGGCGCAATGAGCGCAATTAAACGCACCATTGACGAACACGGCGTGATCGGGGATTTACGCACCTGTGCGCTGGTGGCGAATGACGGCACAATTGACTACCTCTGCTGGCCAGAACTCGACAGCCCGTCCATTTTTGCCGCACTGCTCGACAGCGATGACGCAGGCCTGTTTTCGATTGCGCCGCACTGGCCTGACGCACGTCGTCAGCAACTCTATTTGCCGGATACCAATATTCTGCAAACGCGCTGGCTGGATGAGGCCGGCGTGGCAGAAATCACCGACTACATGCCCATTTGCGATGAGCAGGGCAAAGTGCCGCGTTTAGTACGGCGGGTCAAGATGGTGCGTGGCTCGGTGACGTTTTCGCTGCGCTGCGCGCCGCGTCACGACTACGCTCGGGCCGATACCCGCACGGCGCTGCGCCCTGGCGGCATTGCCTTTCTGGCTGACGGCCAGCCCACGCTGCGCTTGAGCGCCACGGTCATCATGACGCGTGAAGCGAGCAGCGCCGTGGCGACGTTTACGCTGCAGGCGGGCGAGCACGCAGAGTTCGTGTTTGGCAACGATGACGACCCCCACGTGGCGCACATCGCCACCGAGCGCTGCTTTCACGATACCCTGAACTACTGGCGCCGCTGGAGTAGCCACAGCTCCTATCGCGGGCGCTGGCAAGAGATGGTGCAGCGCTCGGCGCTGGCGCTCAAACTGCTGACGTCTCATCAGCACGGTTCGATCGCCGCCGCCGCCACCTTTGGCCTGCCGGAAGAGCTGGGCGGCGAGCGCAACTGGGATTATCGCGCGTCGTGGATCCGCGATGCCTCTTTTAGCATGTACGCCTTGATGCGGCTGGGCTATGTCGAAGAGGCGCGCGACTTTACCCGCTGGGTCGCGCGTTGCGTCGAACATAGCCACGACGACGCGCCCCACTTGCAGGTAATGTATCGGCTGGACAGTGGCACCGAGCTGCACGAAAGCGAACTGCTGAACCTCTCGGGCTATGCCAATTCACGGCCAGTGCGCATCGGCAACGATGCCTGGCGCCAAACCCAGCTGGATATTTACGGCGAGCTGATGGACGCCATTTATCTGGCGAACAAATACGGTGAAGCCATCTCGCAGCGCGGCTGGCGCCACGTCTCCAGCATGATTGATTACGTGTGCGATCACTGGAACGAGCCGGATGCCGGGATCTGGGAGATGCGCGGTGAGCCGGAACACTTCCTGCACTCGCGCCTGATGTGCTGGGTGGCGCTGGATCGGGCCCTGCGTTTAGGCATAAAGCGTTCGCTGCCGATGCCCTATGCGCGTTGGGATGCGGCGCGCAGCGCGATCCGCGATGATATTTGGCAAAATTTCTGGCATCCGGAGCTGGGCCACTTTACCGCCACGCGCGGCGGTCGCTATCTCGATGCCTCCATGCTGCTGATGCCGCTGGTGCGGTTTGTTGGCGCCACCGATCCCGACTGGCTCGCGACGCTGGACGCCATTAAAGCGCAGCTGGTCAGCGATGGCATGGTGCGACGCTACAATATTCATGAAACCCCTGCCGATGCGCTGGCGGGTGGCGAAGGGGCGTTTGCCGCCTGCTCATTTTGGTACGTAGAGTGTCTGGCGCGCGCCGGACGCGTACAGGAAGCGCACGCCGAATTTGAGAAGCTACTGAGCTACGCCAACCCGCTAGGCCTGTATGCCGAAGAATTTTCCCCCCACGGAAACGCGCTGGGTAATGTGCCGCAGGCATTAACCCACCTGGCGCTGATCAGCGCGGCGTTCTTCCTTAACCGAAAACTGAGCAACGAGATCACGCTATGGCAGCCATAGTGCTTTTCACATTTTGGGCGATGAGACAAAGAGAATTGTCTGTTTATTACAACTAATTGCGTAAAGTATCTCCAACTGACGCAAATCGTGATTCCCATCATTGCGACTATGCACATATAATGCGCAGCGGTCGCTTCCGACCACGATGGGTTCGACACACTGACAAGCCTAATTAAAGGCCATAACGACTAGTAAAATATGAAAAAGAGCATTCGCGCGTTCGCTTCACTCGCCCTTGCACTGGCAGCGTTCAGCCAGTCGGCATTCGCAGTAGTCTACCCGCTGCCACCGGCCAATAGCCGCGTGATTGGCGAGAACATTGAAATTACCGTGCCGCAGGACAGCAAGCTGCCGTTAGAGGCATTCGCTGCGCAGTACCAGATGGGCCTCAGCAACATGCTGGAAGCCAATCCGGGCGTGGACGTCTATTTGCCAAAAGCGGGCTCTAAGCTGGTGATCCCACAGCGGCTGATCCTGCCTGACGCGCCGCGCGAAGGCATTGTGATCAACAGCGCGGAAATGCGTCTGTATTACTATCCGAAAGGCAGCAAAACGGTGGTTGTGCTGCCAATCGGTATCGGTGAGCTGGGCAAAGACACCCCAGTAAACTGGACCACGGCGGTTGAGCGCAAGAAAGCGGGTCCTACCTGGACGCCAACCAAAGCGATGCATGCCGAATACGCGTCGCGCGGTGAAAGCATTCCGGCGGTGTTCCCGGCAGGTCCGGATAACCCAATGGGCTTGTACGCGCTCTATATCGGCCGTCTGTATGCGATTCACGGCACTAACGCTAACTTCGGTATTGGCCTGCGCGTCAGTCACGGTTGCGTGCGTCTGCGTGCGGATGACATCAAGTGGCTGTTCGACAACGTGCCGGTTGGCACGCGCGTGCAGTTCATCGATCAGCCGGTGAAAGCCGCCGTTGAGCCAGACGGCTCGCGCTACATCGAAGTGCACAACCCGCTCTCAACCACTGAAGAGCAGTTTAACTCGCGCGAACTGGTGCCGATTAACCTGACCTCCGCCGTGACCAAAGTGATCGCGGATGCCAGCACCAACCAGGACGCGGTCAACAACGCGATCCAGGCGCGCAGCGGTATCCCGACCAAAATCAACGGTCAGCCTAACGACGCGCAGCCCGCGCCGGTGCAGGTGCAAGAGTCCTCTGACGCCATGCCGAAAGAGGAGCCAATGACGCCGCAGGGCGCTAACGGCGCCGCCCCGCAAGCGGAGAGCGCGCCTGCCGCGCAGCCTGCGACCGGCAATAGCCTGTAAGCGCTTCGCGTCTCAAAAAACCAGCCTGCGGGCTGGTTTTTTTATTCCCGCCGTCGACGCAGCGCCAGCCAGCCGGCCGCCAGCGTAAACACCAGCACCACCAGCACCAGCAGCAAGAAGCCGTGCGGATTGTTTGCCAGCGGTATCCCGCCCACGTTCATGCCAAAAAATCCGGCGATGATATTGATGGGCAGCGCCAGCACGGTAATCACCGTCAGTAAAAACAGAGTACGGTTACTCTGCTCCAGCAGGCTGGCGGCGATCTCCTCCTGCAGCAGGCGAATGCGCTCCATCAGACCGGCCAGATCGTTCAGCGCCACGCTAAACTCCTCGGTAAAAATGCGCAATTCCCCCAGCGGTTCGCGCTTCAGCCACGAAGGCGGTCGGTTGAGCAAGCGAAAGAGCGCCGCGGGCTCGGGCGCCAGCAGCCGTTGCACACGCAGCAGCATGCGGCGAAGATGGCCGAGTTCGCTGCGATTGGTTTTGATTGCCGCGCTCAATAGCCGCTCCTCAATCACATCCACCGCCTGACTGGTGCGGCGCACCACCTGCTCCAGCTGCGCCTCCTGCTCTCCCAGCAGCCAGAGCAGCATGTCATCCGGTTGGGTGAAGCCCAGCTGATGAAGGTGCTCGTGCATGCGTTCAATCATCCCCACGGGACGATAGCGCGCGCTGACCATAAGCTGCGGGCAGCACCAAATCCACAACGTGGCGTTCTGGGTGCTGCGCTCTTCCTGACGAAACGTCACGTCATTGAGCACCGCCATCAGC
Organism: uncultured Pantoea sp.; assembly: GCA_913778495.1. GTDB lineage: Bacteria > Pseudomonadota > Gammaproteobacteria > Enterobacterales > Enterobacteriaceae > Pantoea. Next base: position 36,227 of record CAJYVD010000020.1, on the reverse strand, counting down.
GCCTCGTTTTGGTGGGCCAGACGGGTGCGCGGCGACGCAGAATGAATCTCGTCGAAAAAGTCGCTGTCGACCAAAAAGTGGTCCTGTACCCAGCGCTCAGCCCGCGCGTGATTCAGGTTAATATGCAGCCAGAGAAAACTGGACGGCGTCAGCGTCTGCTGGCCCAGCTGTCCCGCTTCACGCGCGTTAAGCCGCTGCGGCGGGGCGTTTGCGGTAAACAGATAGCCGTGGATCAGGCCGGCCACTTCGTTATTGAAGTCCGGCAGCGTGGTGAACGGCGAAGCAGGTTGGCGCATAGGGGCATGAGCGTTCCGAAAAGCACAGAGCCACAGCCTGCTTCAGCCCTGTTACAGCAGCATGACAGCGGCCACGCACCATCATCTTTTTGTCACACAAACCCCGTATCACACTGGCAATAACGGGTGTTGGCTCACGCACCCTTCATTCACACTGGGGTGTGTTATGGCTGAAAACAGTATTCCTGCATCATCACGCGTCTCGCCGCTGAGCGGACGCCCGAATCTCAACCATGGCAACGGCCGCCTGTCGCGCAGCGTGTTTTTACTGCTGCTGGTGGCGGGCTTACTGTTTGCCGGAATAAATCTGTTTAGCGATGTGGAAGACGCCGGAACGCCGGTCACCAGCTACACGCCCTTCCTGTTGCTGGGTCTGGCGCTGGTGATTGCATTGGGCTTTGAATTTGTGAACGGCTTTCACGATACCGCCAATGCGGTGGCGACCGTGATTTACACCCATTCGCTTTCGCCCGGCACGGCGGTGGTGTGGTCGGGGTTGTGTAATTTCCTCGGCGTGCTGCTCTCCAGCGGCGTGGTGGCGTTCGGCATTATCTCGCTGCTGCCAGTGGAGCTGATTTTGCAGGCTGGCAGCGGCAACGGCTTTGCCATGGTCTATGCCCTGCTATGCTCGGCGATTATCTGGAATCTTGGCACCTGGTATCTGGGCCTGCCCTCCTCTTCGTCCCATACCTTGATTGGGTCGATCATTGGCGTGGGCGTGGCGAATGCGCTGCTGCATGGCCGCAGCGGCACCAGCGGCGTGGATTGGGATCAGGCGCTCAAAGTGGGCTACGCGCTGCTGCTCTCCCCGGCGGTGGGATTTGTGTGCGCTGCCCTGCTGCTGCTGGTGATGAAAGCGCTGGTGCGCAATCGTGCGCTCTATCAGGCGCCCGACCGTGCCGAGCCGCCGCCCGCGTGGATCCGCGGGCTGCTGATTTTAACCTGCACCGGCGTCTCCTTTGCCCACGGCTCTAACGACGGACAAAAAGGCATGGGCTTGATCATGCTGATTCTGGTGGGCACCATGCCGATGGCCTATGCGCTCAACCGATCGCTGCCACCGGAGCAAATCCCCCGCGTGGTGGCCCTGACGCAGGTCACGGAACGGCAGCTGCTGGCGATCCATCCGGCGCCGTCAGCGATGCCCGCGCCGCGCGACGTGCTAACCGAGTATGTGCGTACTACGCAGAACCTGCCGCAGGTGGTGCCTGCGCTGGCGCTTCTGCTGGGGGATATCGGTGACCAGATTCGGCAGTATGGTTCGGTGGAGAATATTCCTGCCGCCGCGGTGACCAACACGCGCAACAACATGTATCTCGCGTCGGAGACCATTAAGCATTTACAGTCAGCGAAGATCGCGCTACCGGAAGAGACCGCGCGTAACCTGACGGCGGTTAAGCGCGAGCTGGACAGCGCAACGCGCTTTATTCCCATGTGGGTTAAAGTGGCGGTGGCGATCGCCCTCGGCCTCGGCACCATGGTGGGCTGGCGGCGCATCGTGATCACCGTCGGCGAGCGCATCGGTAAAACCCATCTCACCTATGCGCAAGGGGCCAGCGCAGAACTGGTGGCCATGGCGACCATCGGTGCCGCCGATGCGTTTGGCCTGCCGGTCTCGACCACGCACGTGCTCTCGTCCGGCGTCGCGGGCACCATGGCAGCCAATCGTTCCGGGCTGCAGCTCGCCACCCTGCGCAATCTGGCGCTGGCGTGGGTGCTTACGCTGCCGATCTCCGTGCTGCTCTCTGGATTGCTGTACGCACTGTTTATTCACCTCTGACCTGCAACCACCGGGGCGTGAGTCCACGCGCCGGTGCAACACCGCTAACGCTCGCTCATCGGCGTCGCCGCGCGATGCTGCTGGTGCAGCCGCAGGGTAATGACACCGGCCGCCATGACCGTTAGCGCCGCCGCCAGATAGACCGACTGCATGCCCCAGTGACCGATCAACAGCCCCGCCACCGGACCGGTCAGGCCCAGGCCTAAATCCAAAAAGGCCGAATACGTACCGAGCGCCGATCCCTGGTCCTGCTGCTGGACGCGTTTAACCGCCTCGACGCCCAGCGCCGGAAATACCAGCGAAAAGCCCGAGCCGGTCAGGAAGGCGCCGCAATCCACCAGCCAGCGGCTGTCCGCCTGCCAAATCAGCAGCAGCCCCACGCACTCCACCAGCAGCGACACCAGCGCCACGCGCAGGCCGCCAACGCGCAGAATAAAGCGGCCGCACGCCAGGCGCACCAGCACAAAGCCAAGGCTGAACAGCGTCAGCGCAAACGCCGCACCCGTCCAGCCGCGGCTGGAAAAATAGAGGGTGATAAAGGTCGAAATTACGCCAAAGCCCAGCGTGCCAAGTCCCAACGCCAACCCAAACAGCCAGACGCGACTGACCACGCGGTGAAACGGAATGCGCGCCCCGGCGGTCACGCTGACCGCGGGCTTGCGGCTGGCCAGCCAGAAGCCCAGCGCGCCCAGCGCCGCGACCAGACCGGCAAAGCCGCTCAGGCCCCAGGCATCATTCAACAGCACACCGAGCGGTGCGCCGATGGCCATGGCGAAATAGGTGGCGACACCGTTCCACGAGATCACGCGTGCGGTCTGCAGCGGCCCCACGAGCTTCATGCCCCACAGCGTGGATCCGGTGCTACTGAAGCTCTCACCCACGCCCAGAAACAGCCTGCCCAACGCCAACAGCCCCAGGCTGAGATGCGGTGCGCCGCTGCATAGCGCCGCCAGCAGCGACAGCGCGCCGCTGACGCCGCAGCCCAGCGTTCCCAGCATCACTACGCGTCGGGGGCCGAGCCGATCCGCCAGCCGCCCGGCGTGCGGCCGGCTAAGGAGCGTGGCGAAATATTGCAGGCTGATAATCAGCCCGGCGGTAAACGAGCTAAAGCCAAGTTGGTTGTGCACGAATCCCGGCAGCACCGCGAGCGGTAACCCCACCGAGAGGTAGCAAAAAAAGGTGAAGATAATGACGGAGAGAATGCGTTTATTTAACTGAGCGGGGCTCAGTACGGGTACGGCGGCGTCAGACATGGGCAATCGGTCATAGCGTGGTTAAGCGTAAGCCCTCACTATAACCGTTAGCCTGCTAGCAGATCGGCTTTTTTTTACGCGGTTGTGCGCGCTAGCTGTGCGGCATAGCGCTCAATGGTCGCGGCGATCTCGGCGGAGACGCGCAGCGTGCGGATTTCACTGAACAGACCATCGGCCTCGCGATAGGCCTTACGCAAATATCCCAGCCACTGTTTGATGCGCGCCACGTGATACATGCCGGTATCGCCCTGCTTCTCCAGCTGGGTGTATTTCAGCAGCAGTTCGACCACCTGCGGCCACGGCATCGGTGGCGCATTGTGTTTCACCACGCATCCCAAATTGGGAATATTGAGCGCGCCGCGCCCGAGCATCACCGCCTCGCAGCCGGTGATGCGCAGACAATCCTGCGCGTCCTGCCAGCTCCAGATCTCGCCGTTGGCGATCACCGGAATGCGCAGGCGCTGGCGGATCTCGCCAATCGCCTGCCAGTTGATGCAGTCGGCACGGTAGCCGTCTTCTTTAGTGCGACCGTGCACCACCAGCTCGGTGGCGCCCGCCTGCTGTACCGCGTCGGCAATTTCAAAGCGCCGCGCGCCGGAATCCCAGCCCAGACGCACTTTCACCGTGACCGGCAGGTGATCCGGCACCGCTTCGCGCATGGCTTTCGCGGCCTGGTAGATCAGGTCGGGATCTTTGAGCAAGGTCGCGCCTCCGCCGCTGCCGTTCACCAGCTTCGACGGACAGCCGCAGTTAAGATCGACGCCCCACGAGCCCAGCTCAACCGCGCGCGCCGCGTTCTCCGCCAGCCACTCGGGATACTGCCCCAACAGCTGCATACGCACGCGCGTACCGGACGGCGTGCGGCTGCTGTTGTGGAGCTCTGGACACAGACGCAGGAAAGATTTTACCGGCAGCAGCTGGTCCACCACGCGCAAAAACTCCGTGACGCAAAGATCGTAATCATTCACGCCCGAGAGCAGTTCGCGCACCAGTGAGTCCAGCACGCCTTCCATGGGCGCCAGTAAAACCCGCATCGCTTAACGGTTTCCGCTGTCTTTTGGCGCAGCGCGACGGCGACCGCTATTGGCCGCTGGCGCACCGTTACCCGCGTTACCGCCCTGGCGACGCGCGGGGCGCGCTTCGCCCTGCGGACGTGCGGCTTTATCGCCGCCGCCACGCTGACCGCTGCCGCCGTGTGGACGGGAAACATTGCCGCCCTGACCGCGCCCCTGGCCCTGACCGCGTCCGCGCGGTGCCTGCTGGCGACCATTGACAATCGGCTCCGCTTTGATGCTGGGATCCGGCTCAAAGCCCGGCAGCGCGATGCGCGGAATTTCACGCTTTAACAAGCGTTCGATATCGCGCAGCAGTTTGTGCTCATCCACACACACCAGCGACAGCGCCGCACCCGTGGCGGCAGCGCGACCGGTACGACCGATGCGGTGCACATAATCTTCCGCCACGTTTGGCAGCTCGTAGTTCACCACGTGCGGCAGCTCTTCGATATCCAGACCGCGCGCGGCGATATCGGTGGCGACCAGCACGCGAATGCTGCCGGATTTGAAATCAGCCAGCGCACGGGTACGCGCACCCTGACTCTTGTTGCCGTGGATGGCGGCGGCGGTGATGCCGTCTTTATTCAGCTGTTCAGCGAGGTGGTTGGCACCGTGCTTGGTGCGGGTAAACACCAACACTTGCTGCCAGTTGCCCTGCCCGATCATCAGCGACAGCAGCTCCCGCTTGCGCTTTTTGTCGACAAAGTGCACCTGCTGCGACACCTGCTCGGAGGCGGTGTTGCGGCGCGCCACTTCAACCTGTTCTGGGTTGGTGAGCAGTTTTTCCGCCAGCGCTTTGATCTCATCAGAGAAGGTCGCGGAGAACAGCAGGTTCTGTCGCTTGGCGGGCAGACGCGCAAGCACGCGGCGGATATCGTGGATAAAGCCCATATCCAGCATGCGATCGGCTTCATCCAGCACCAGGATTTCAACCTGTGACAGATCAACCGCATTCTGCTGCGCCAGATCCAGCAGGCGTCCTGGCGTTGCCACCAGCACGTCAACGCCGCCGCGCAGTTTCATCATCTGTGGGTTAATGCTGACGCCGCCGAACACCACCAGCGAACGCATATCGAGATACTGGCTGTACTCGCGCACGTTTTCACCCACCTGTGCCGCGAGTTCGCGGGTCGGGGTCAGGATAAGCGCGCGCACCGGGCGACGACCGCGTCCCGCTGAAGGACGCGTTGAAAGGCGCTGCAGCAGCGGCAGCGTAAAGCCGGCGGTTTTACCGGTACCGGTTTGGGCGCTGGCCAGCAAATCTTTGCCCGCCAACACCACAGGAATCGCCTGACGCTGGATTGGCGTCGGTTCACGGTAGCCCTGTTCTGCTACCGCACGCAAAATATCGGCATTCAAGCCGAGAGAGTCAAATGACATGCAGGTGTATTACTCCGAACCGCCCTGTTCGCCGTTGGCGATGTAGTTTTCAGGGGGGATATGACGCTGCCTGAAGGCAACGTGTGAAAAGGGCACAAACTACCATGCGTAAGCCGGCGAGTTTACCAGCTTTCCGCGCCGTCTGCGACCCACAAAAAAAGGCGCCGCGTAGGCGCCTTTTTTTTATGGCGACCAATCAGCCGCGCTTTTTCTCAATGCGCGGCGCGGGTGCCTTCGCGAGCAGCGAAACCAGCGCGGGCCCCACCAGCATAACCACGCCCAAACAGGCAATCAGCAGATTGTTGTGGACAATGCGCGAAATCAAAAACAGCGTCAGCATCGCTGCGCCAAAATAGTAGGTGGTGGTGACCTCTTCCAGAGAGTCACCAACTCGACGTAAACGGGCACTACGCTGAAGCGCCAGCATGGCGATAAACACCACAGCATACGCGGCAACCAGGGTACTGCTCACTTCGACCAGCGCCCGATGTTTCCAGCCCCACACCAGTGCGGCAATCACCAGCGCATGCATAGCGATATGCAGGCACGTTTGACCGGTAACAATCTGAACACGATTAGACCATTTCATTCTCTTCTCCTGGCAGACCCAACAGGTCGCCCAAGTGTATCTGGCCGCAGCCAGACGGATTTCCTCAATGTAAAGCAAATTTCAGATAACACCTTAATTTTCCACTCGCACCACCACTCAATTGTGACAAAGACTACACTTTGTGCTCTTGAGGATGAAAGGAGCGGGCCGCAGTATGCCACAAAACACGCAAGGATTTTCATTTAAAGTCCTGACGATCAATACCCACAAAGGTTTCACCAGCTTTAACCGCCGCTTTATCCTGCCGGAGCTGCGCGACGCCGTGCGCGCGACGTCAGCGGATATTGTTTTTTTGCAGGAAGTGATGGGCACGCATGCGATCCATTCGCTCAACATTGAGAATTGGCCAGAACGCTCGCATTACGAGTATCTGGCTGACACCATGTGGCACGATTTTGCCTATGGCCGTAACGCGGTTTATCCCGAAGGACACCACGGGAACGCGATATTGTCACGATTTCCTATTATTGAACATGAAAATATCGATATTTCTGTCGCCGGCAGTGAAAAGCGAGGCCTGCTGCACGCCCACATTGCGCTGCCGGATCGCCCGCAGCCGCTGCACGTTTTCTGCGTGCACCTTGGCCTGAAGGCCGCCCACCGTCAGGCGCAAATGAACATGATCTGTGACCGCATCAACGCCCTGCCGCCTGATGCCCCATTGGTGGTGGCCGGCGATTTCAACGACTGGCAAGTGCACGGCAACCGCTTCTTAAAACGCGGCGCCGGACTGGTGGAGGTATTTAGCGTGAAAAATGGTCGTCCGGCGCGCACCTTCCCCGCGCGTTTTCCGCTGCTGCGCCTGGACCGCATCTATATTCGTCACGCCACGGTTAACCAGCCTTGGGCGCTGCCGATGAAGCCCTGGTCGCACCTGTCCGATCATGCGCCGCTGGCGGTGGAGATCTTCCTATGAATTTCAGCTGGCGTGAAGGCAATCAGCTGCGGCTGCTGGTTAACGGCGATGAATTTTACCCGCGCGTGTCGGGCGCGATTCAGCGCGCAGAGCGGTCGCTGCAACTGGAGACCTTTATTCTGTTTGAGGATGAGGTGGGCAAGGCGCTGCACCGGGATTTGCTGGACGCCGCGCAGCGCGGGGTCAGCGTGGAAGTGCTGGTGGATGGCTACGGATCGCCTGACTTGTCGGACGAATATGTTAATAGCCTGACCGAGGCGGGCGTGCGCTTTCTTTATTACGATCCACGCCCGCTGGTGCTGGGCATGCGCACCAATGTGTTCCGTCGCCTGCACCGTAAAATCGTGGTGATCGATGATGTCCTCGCCTTTGTCGGCGGCATCAATTTCTCTGCGGAGCACAACACCGACTACGGTCCGGAGGCCAAGCAGGATTACGCCGTGGAGATCAAAGGTCCGGTGGTGATTGATATTGCGCGCTATGTGCGCGACGCCATGGGCAGCGAGCCAGTCACCCGGCGCTGGTGGGGCGGACGCGGCCAGCGCATGGCCGTCAATAATATGCCCGGCGAGGCGCAGGTGTTGTTTGTGTTTCGCGACAACGACGCGCACCGCGACGACATCGAACAGCACTATCTCGATATGCTGCGCAAGGCGAAGCAGGACGTCATTATCGCCAACGCCTATTTCTTCCCCGGCTATCGTCTGCTGCGTGAAATGCGCAATGCGGCACAGCGCGGCGTGCGCGTGCGCCTGATCGTTCAGGGCGAACCTGACATGCCGATTGTCAAAGTTGGCGCCGAGATGCTGTATAACTATTTGGTGGATGGCGGCGTAGAAGTGTACGAATACTGTCGCCGCCCGCTGCATGGCAAGATCGCCGTGCAGGATCAGCACTGGGCCACCGTCGGCTCCAGTAATCTTGACCCGCTGAGCCTGTCGTTAAACCTGGAAGCGAATGTCATCATCCACGACCGTCAATTCAATCAAACCCTGCGTGACAATCTCGAGCAGCTGCTGCAGGCGGATTGCGTGCGCGTGGATGAGGAGAAATTGCCGCCGCGAACCTGGTGGCATCTCACCAAAAGCGTGATTGTGTTCCACTTTTTGCGCCACTTTCCCGCAATTGCGGGGTGGTTACCGGCCCATACGCCGCTGCTTGCTCAGGCCAGCCCGCCTGTTCAGCCGGAAATGGAAACCCAGGATCGGGTCGAGCCCGACAATGAAGGAGCAAAATCCTGATGAGCAAAAAATCGTCGCGCTGGCAGACAGTAAAAAAAATCCTCACCTGGCTGTTTTTTATTGCGGTGATCGTGCTGCTGGTGGTGTATGCCCGCAAGGTGAACTGGGAGGATGTTTACAAGGTTATTACCGGTTATAACCGCTACGCGGTGCTCGGCGCAGGCGCGCTGGTGATTGTCAGCTACCTGACTTACGGTCTGTACGATCTGATTGGCCGCGCCTACTGCGGGCATAAGCTGGCCAAGCGGCAGGTGATGCTGGTGTCGTTTATCTGCTACGCCTTCAATCTCACGCTAAGCACTTGGGTGGGCGGCGTGGCGATGCGCTACCGCCTCTATTCGCGCCTCGGCCTGCCCGGCGGCACCATCACCCGCATTTTCTCGCTGAGTATTGCCACCAACTGGCTGGGCTACGTGCTGGTCGGCGGTATCGTCTTTACCGCCGGCATGGTAGACATCCCGCCGCGCTGGTTTATCGGCGACGGTACGCTGCACGTCATTGGCGTGGTGCTGCTGGCCCTGGTCGCGGTGTATCTCTGGGCGTGCGCCTTTGCCAAAAAGCGCCGCTGGACGGTAAAAGGCCAGCATCTTCAGCTGCCTTCTTTGCGGATGGCGCTGCTGCAATTTGCGGTTTCCAGCGCCAACTGGATGGTGATGGGCACCATTATTTGGTTGCTGCTGGCGCGTCAGGTGGACTATCCGCTGGTGCTGGGCGTGCTGCTGATCAGCAGTATCGCTGGCGTGATTATCCATATCCCGGCCGGGATTGGCGTGCTGGAAGCGGTGTTTTTGGCGCTGCTGGGCGGCGAGCATCTGTCGCACGGCACCATTATTGCCGCCCTGCTGGCCTATCGCGTGCTCTACTTTATTCTGCCGCTGCTGCTGGCGCTGGTGCTGTACCTGTGGCTGGAGAGTCGTGCCAGGCATCTGCGGCAAAAGAACGAGAAGAAAATGGCCAACGTCAGCGAGCCATAGTCAGAAAAGGCTGCGCAGTCGCCGCGCGGGCGGCTGCGCAGCGCATGCTTAGCGGCGGTTGCCGAAAATGCGCAACAGCAGCAGGAACAGGTTGATGAAGTCCAGATAGAGCGTCAGCGCACCCATGATGGAATAGCGGCGCAGATTCTCTTTATCTGACACGTTGATGCTCTCGCCCATTGCCTTGAGTTTCTGGGTGTCATACGCGGTTAACCCCACGAAAATCACCACGCCGATATAGGTGATTGCCCACATCAGCGCCGGACTTTTCAGCCAGAAGTTCACCAGCGAGGCCAGTAAAATCCCAATCAGCGCCATAAACAGCAGGCTGCCAAAGCGGCTCAAATCACGCTTGGTGGTATAGCCGTAGAAGCTCATCGCACCGAACATACCGGCCGTGACAAAGAACGTGCTGGCGATTGAGGCGTAGGTATACACCAGGAAAATACTCGCCATGGTTAAGCCAGTGAGCGCCGAATAGAGCATAAACAGGCCGGTGGCGACGCCGCTGCTCAAACGATGCACCATGCCCGACAGCACAAACACCACCGCCAGCTGCGCAATGATCAGACCAAAAAAGGTGATGCGATTGGCGAACACCAACTCCATCACCGCCGGCGTGCGCGCCGCAAACCAGGCGACAAACGCGGTGAGCAGCAAGCCGCAGGTCATCCAGCCATACACCTGGGCCATATAGGTTTGTAGCCCGGCTGACGTCTGCTGCACCAGCGAATCGTTACGGGGATATCTTTCCATGCTGTGCCTCCAAAAAAAGGGATTACGTGCCATGAAGTGTGGCGTCTGGACCTGCGCGCGTCAACGCCGCGTCAGGCACTGCTGATAGCGGCTGTTAACCCGCTGTGCAAACCATGCGGTGGTGAGATTACGGGTAATTTTGGGGCTCTCCAGCTTGATGCCCGGCAGCATCTCACGCGGCACCGGCTTACCGGCCATTTTATCTGCCAGCGTGAACACTTGCTTCCACAGCGTGGTGTCGCTGAAGCTGACGCTGTCGCCCTTTTCTAAATCGCGGCGAATTTCGCGCGGGCTCATATCCAGCGATTTGCTCAAGGTGCGCACCGCGCGCTCGGTGCTGCCCGCGTCGTCGCTGCCGTACTGGATCAGGTCACCATCCAGCGCCAATGAGATGCCACTGGCGCGCGACACAGCGGCCTGAAACGCCGCGTTACGGCTGGCATACCAGCCGGCGTTGAAGTCCGCAAAGCGGTAGAGCGGCTGGGTATAGTCAGCCGGATAGCCCAGCAGATGCAGCGTGCCGAAGTAGATGCCGCCGCGGCGGGTAAATACCTCGCGACGGATCGAACCGTCAATGGCATACGGGTAGCCTTTGGCGTGCGCTTCCGCAAACGCGATGCTGACCTGCATCGGCCCGCCGGTGTGAATCGGGTTGAGGTTACCAAACAGCGTCTGCCCCATCGGCACCATGTTGATAAAGTCATCAAAAATGGCGCTGAGCGCTTTTTCACTGCGCACCTTATCCAATCGCGCGGCGTAGCTCTCGCCGGTGGGGGATTTAATTAACAGCGCGGTGCGCACCAAAAAGGCGGGCACGTGCACGCGCGCCGCGCGCCGATCGATTTCAGCCCAGGCGATTTTAGGCAGCCCAGGCACCGGCGCGTCGGCGTTGAAAGACGACTCCTGGTCGGTCACGGCGATAATGGCGCACACGTTGCTGACGCTGGCGTCGATCTGCTGTACGCGCAGCGCGGTATAGATATCTTCGGCCCACGCGCTTTTCTGCGTCACATCGCGTGGCAGAAGCTGCTGAATCTGCGTTTTCACATCGGCAGGCTGGCGTGCCGGTGCCTGCGGTTCTTTTTTGGTGCTACAACCCGCCAGTACCAGTGCGGCCAGGAGCGCTGCGGCGTTAAGCCTTGAGGTGATCTTCATCTTGTTCCCTGATAAGCCTGAAAGCGCTTACCTTAACGTTTTCAGGCGTCTACGGCCATCGGCACGATTAATCCCAGCGCTGCGCGGCCTGCTGATCGCTGTCGCGCGCGTCTACCCAGCGTTCCCCTTCGGCGGTGGCTTCTCGCTTCCAGAACGGCGCGCGGGTTTTCAGATAGTCCATAATAAATTCACAGGCGGCAAAAGCGCTGCCACGGTGGGCGCTGCTGACGCCAACAAACACAATTTCGTCGCCGGGGAACAGTGCGCCAACGCGGTGGATCACCGTGATCTGCTGCAAGGCCCAGCGCTGCCGTGCCGCGTCGACAATCTCGCCCAGCGCTTTTTCTGTCATGCCGGGATAGTGCTCCAGCGTCAGCGCGGCGACGCTGTCGCCGAGGTTGTGATTGCGTACCTTACCGGTAAACGTCACCACCGCGCCGTCGCTGTCGTGTGCCGCCAGCCGGTGATACTCCGCGCCCACGTCAAACGGCGCCGGCCCCACACGAATGTGCGTCTGCATGGTTATCCTCCGGTCACGGGCGGGAAAAACGCCACTTCGTCACCGTCGTGCAGCGTATGGCTCATGGGCACCAGCGTTTGATTGACCGCCGCCAGCAGCTTGCCTGACTCCAGCGCCAGCGCCCAGCGGTCGCTGCGCGCCGCCAGCGCCGCTCGTAGCGCCGCCACGTCGGGGAACGAGGCCTCAACGGTCACAGACGCCGTGCCCACCAGCTCACGTACCTGAGCAAAAAACAGCACATTAATCATGGGCCACCGCCTGGAAATCGCCGGATTTGCCGCCGCTTTTGTGCAGCAAACGTAGCTGGTCGATCACGATGTCTTTCTGCACCGCTTTGCACATGTCATAGATAGTCAGGGCCGCCACCGAGGCCGCCGTCAGCGCTTCCATTTCCACGCCGGTTTTGCCGGTGAGACGGCAGCGCGACCTGACACGCACACGGTTATGGGCAGGTTCCGCTTCCAGCGTCACTTCCACTTTACTCAGCATCAGCGGGTGGCAGAGAGGGATCAGTTCCCAGGTGCGCTTGGCCGCCTGGATACCGGCGATGCGCGCGGTGGCAAACACGTCGCCTTTGTGGTGATCGCCGCGCAAGATCATCTGCAGCGTTTCCGCGTTCATTAAAACCAGGGCTTCCGCCTGCGCTTCGCGGACCGTTTCCGCTTTGCCGGAAACATCCACCATGTGGGCTTCGCCGGCGGCATTGATATGGGTTAACGAGGACATGCTTATAACTTCTTCAGGTGAGAAACGAAATGACAGGGACGCGTTCGCGCATCCAACTGCTCTTTAATAATGCGCTCCCAGGCGCTGCGACAGCCGTTGGTCGAGCCTGGCACGGCAAAAATCAGCGTCTGGTTAGCCATGCCGGCGACCGCGCGCGATTGCAGCGTGGCGCTGCCAATGTCTTCATAAGAGACCATGCGGAACAGCTCGCCAAAGCCGTCAATTTCACGATCAAACAGCGGCAGCAGCGCCTCGGGCGTGCTGTTTTTGGCGTTGAAGCCGGTGCCGCCGTTAACGATCACCACCTGCACATCGTCGCTGGCGATCCAGCGCGATACGGTGGCGCGAATGCGATAGCGGTTATCCGGCACGATAAGGTGATCCACCACCTGATGACCGGCTTCCGTCGCGGCTTCGCGCAGGTAATCACCCGAGGTGTCAGTGCTGGCATCGTGACGGTCAGAGACCGTCATCACGGCAATGTTAAGCGCGATAAATTCGCCGGTAGATTGACTCATGGCCGTAACTCCTGTGTTTAGCCGCCAATAAATGAGAGGTTTTGCGTAATGCCGGTGTTGCCCTGATGCAAAAAGTGCGTCTGCTTTTTCTGCCCAAGGCTGTGCGCAATGCGCGCCTGCAGTTCAGCCTGCTGATCGTCCGTCGCCAGCAGATCGCGCAGCGGCACGCCGCCGTTGCCAAACAGGCACAGGTGCAGATCGCCCGTTGCCGACACGCGCAGCCGGTTACAGCTGGCGCAAAAATCTTTTTCATAGGGCATGATCAGGCCAATTTCGCCCTGATAATCGGGATGACAAAACACCTGCGCGGGGCCGTCACTGCGGCTGCGCATTTGACGCTGCCAACCCTGCATAATCAATTGATCGCGAATTTCGGCGCCGGAGATATGATGACGACGGAACAGATCGCTGCCCTCGCCTGTCTCCATCAGTTCAATAAAGCGCAGCTGAATCGGACGATGGCGAATCCAGTCAAGGAAGGTGCGCAGATGCTGGCTATTGACGTCGCGCATCAGAACACTGTTGACTTTGACCTTGTCAAAACCGGCTTCAAACGCAGCATCAATCCCGGCCATGACTTCGGCAAACTTATTCTGGCCGGTAATGGCGTGAAACTGGCGCGCATCCAGGCTGTCCACGCTGACGTTGATCTGGGTAAGGCCGGCATCGCGCCATGCGCGAACGTCGCGCGCCATGCGGTAGCCGTTGGTGGTCATGGCTATCTGCCGGATGGCGGCGTTTTCCCGTACGGCGGCGATGATATCCGTGAAGTCGCGCCGCATCGAAGGTTCGCCACCCGTGAGGCGCACTTTCTCTGTGCCTGAGGCGGCAAAGGCGCGCGTAATACGGCGGATCTCGTCCAGCGAGAGGAAGCTTTTGTTGGGTTTGCCGTTGGGTTTATAGCCGTCGGGCAAGCAGTAGGTACACCGGAAGTTACACACGTCCGTGACCGACAGGCGCAGATAATAAAAGCTGCGCGCATAGGCATCTGTAAATTGTGGCACCTTAAACACCTTTCCAAATACGGGAGATGCAGGCATTTCTTTCTGCACCCTGGCAGCTGACGCTGCGGCCAGGCATCCTTATCCGCGGACTTAGGACACAAGGCTTGGGAGTTTGTTGTCGAACCCGACAACGCGGTAGCACCAAGAGTAGCGTGATTCTGGCAAAGCATCCACGGCAGATTTTCGCTATATATTCTGATTTATAACGTGTTTTCACCGCCTTTTCCCGCGCGAATAGGCTAAAATGCGCGACAAACCGTGATACCCACCCGTTACGTCCTGCGTCACACACCGCACGCAACGTTAAGGAGAGCTATGAATCGTACCCTGGCAGATTTAGATCGCGTTGTGGCGCTGGGCGGAGGGCACGGCCTGGGCCGCGTGATGTCTGCGCTGGCGCCGCTGGGATCGCGCCTGACCGGTATCGTCACCACCACCGACAATGGCGGCTCAACCGGGCGCATTCGCCGTTCGGAAGGCGGCATTGCCTGGGGAGATATGCGCAACTGCCTGAACCAGCTGATCACCGAGCCGAGCGTGGCGTCTGCCATGTTTGAGTATCGGTTTACCGGCAACGGTGAATTGGCGGGCCACAATCTCGGCAATTTGATGCTGAAAGCGCTGGATCACCTGAGCGTGCGGCCGCTGGAGGTGATCAACATTATCCGTAATCTGCTCAAGGTCGACGCCTTTCTGATTCCGATGTCCGAGCAGCCGGTAGATCTGGTGGCGCAGGACAGCGAGGGCAACATGGTTTACGGCGAGACAGCCATTGATGAAATGACTCAGCCGCCGCAGGAGCTGATGCTGCACCCCACCGTTTCGCCCACGCGGGAAGCGTTAGACGCGGTGGCCGAGGCGGATCTGATTTTGATCGGTCCGGGCAGTTTCTATACCAGCCTGATGCCGATATTGCTGATGGAAGAGATGGCGCGCGCGCTGCGCCGCACCCCCGCCACCATGGTGTTCATTGGTAATTTGGGGCGCGAACTGAGCCCAGCCGCCGCCGGGCTGACCGTGTCCGATAAGCTGGCGATGATGGAGAAAGCGATTGGCAAGCGGGTGATCGACGCCGTGGTGGTGAGTCCGGCCGCAGATATGCGCGAGGTGACGCAGCGCGTCATCGTGCAGGAACCGCTGGAGGCCGCCGACATTAAATACCGTCACGACCGCCAGCTGCTGCGCGCGGCGCTGGAGCATGCCATTCAGGCGTTTTAGCGCCCGCGCTTCCTGGCGCGCTGCCGTTCTCGCGCTGTTTATCGCGGCAACTATGACGCCGCGATAAACAGTTCACGCAGCTGGTGCAGCTGATCGCGCACGCTGGCCGCTTCCTCGAACTCCAGATTTTGCGCATGCTGCTGCATTTGCGTCTCCAACTCGTGGATTTTCTTCTGCATCGCCTGCGGCGTCAGCGCCAGGTAACTGGCTTCGTTCTCGGCAGCGGTGCGCGAGCTGGTTTTGCCTTTGCCGCGCGTTTTCACCACATTTTTGCCCAGCTCAAGAATATCGGTGATCTTCTTGTTGAGGCCTTGCGGCACAATGCCGCGCTCTTCGTTATAACGCTGCTGCTTCTCACGACGGCGCTCGGTCTCACTTATTGCGCGCGCCATGGACGGCGTGATTTTGTCCGCATAGAGGATCGCACGGCCGTTGACGTTACGCGCCGCACGTCCGATGGTCTGGATCAGCGAGCGCTCGGAGCGCAAGAAGCCCTCTTTGTCTGCATCGAGAATCGCCACCAGCGAAACTTCCGGCATATCCAGCCCTTCTCGCAGCAAGTTGATGCCCACCAGCACGTTAAACTCACCCAAACGCAAATCGCGGATAATCTCCATGCGCTCAACGGTATCAATATCCGAGTGCAGGTAGCGCACACGCTCGCCGTGTTCTTCGAGGTATTCGGTGAGATCTTCCGCCATGCGCTTGGTCAAGGTGGTCACCAGCACACGCTCGTTGACCTCCACCCGCTTGCGGATTTCCGACAGCAGATCGTCCACCTGCGTGGCGACCGGACGCACTTCCAGAATAGGGTCCAGCAGACCGGTAGGACGTACTACCTGGTCGATGACTTCGCTGCCCGACTTCTCCAGCTCATAGTTGCCCGGCGTCGCTGAAACATAAATGGTTTGCGGCGCCAGCGCTTCGAACTCCTCAAAACGCAGCGGGCGATTGTCCAGCGCGGAAGGCAGGCGGAAGCCGTACTCTACCAGTGTCTCTTTACGGGCGCGGTCGCCGCGGTACATGCCGCCGATTTGGGGAATGGTCACGTGTGATTCATCCACCACCAGCAGGCCATCAGCCGGCAGGTAATCAAACAGCGTCGGCGGCGGCTCGCCCGGCCCACGGCCAGAGAGGTAGCGCGAATAGTTTTCAATGCCCGAGCAGTACCCCAGTTCGTTCATCATCTCCAGGTCAAACTGGGTACGCTGCGAAATACGCTGCTCTTCTAACAGTTTGTTATTTTCCAGCAGCACTTTGCGGCGGTCGCCCAGTTCATCTTTGATCTCTTCCATCGCCTGCAGAATACGTTCGCGCGGCGTAACGTAGTGCGTTTTGGGGTAGATGGTGAAGCGCGGCACGACGGAGTCAATCTGCCCGGTGAGCGGATCGAACAGCGAAAGCCGCTCCACTTCTTCGTCAAACAGCTCAACGCGCAGCGCAAGATCGTCAGACTCGGCCGGGAAGATATCAATCACTTCGCCGCGCACGCGGAAGGTGCCGCGCTGAAACGCCTGATCGTTACGGGCATACTGCAGCTCCGCCAGACGGCGCAAAATGCTGCGCTGATCGATCAGCATGCCGCGCGTCAGGTGCAGCATCATTTTAAGGTAAAGATCGGGGTCGCCCAGGCCGTAGATGGCGGAAACCGACGCCACCACGATCACATCGCGGCGCTCCAGCATTGCTTTGGTCGCCGACAGGCGCATCTGCTCGATGTGCTCATTTACCGCCGCATCCTTTTCGATAAAGGTGTCGGAACTGGGCACGTAGGCTTCTGGCTGATAGTAGTCGTAGTAAGAAACGAAAAACTCCACCGCGTTGTCGGGGAAAAACTCTTTCATCTCCCCATAAAGCTGCGCCGCCAGGGTTTTGTTGGGCGCCAGCACCATAGTTGGACGGTTGAGATCGGCGATAACGTTGGCGATGGTAAAGGTTTTACCCGAACCGGTTACCCCCAGCAGCGTTTGGTGCGCGAGCCCATCCTCCAGCCCCTCTTTGAGTCGGCGAATCGCCTCTGGCTGGTCGCCGGAAGGTTTAAAGGCGGAATTGAGTTTAAAAACTTTACTCATGGTTTTGCAGTTCCTGCTGAAGAAATCGACGGGCAGGCTGGTAATTCTACTCTGCCATGGTAAATTTGCCAGAAAAAAATACTGGATATAATTACAGATATTGAGCAAGATAGCGCGAAAATAGCGCACGTTGCATCAGGCCAGTTTATGCGGCAAAAGCTAACTGCTTGTCGCTGCTGGTTATCCCCAGGCGAGGAAAGTTTTTAACAATTGTCAATAGAGCGTCATCAAATTGCACTTTGATGACAGGGCGGAAATTCCTTAGGGTTGCTTTTGTTTAACCTTTTGATTTATTTGGTTATACCTCTAAAGCCCAGATTCTCAGCATAATGTATGCAAACCGCGTATTTCCTCGCTTGCGCTCGGTTTTCAGTCGCTAATACACAAGGTTATCCACAGGAATGGTGGATAACTGAATCCAGCCCCGATCCCACCAGCTGTGTATAAATTTGGGCGCGCCTCTCAAGCCCTGCGAAAAATTTTTTTTTGCGATTATTTTTCCCTCACTCTGCCCGGCTTTAACTATCATTTTTAGGCGTTAACGCGCGGTCTACGCCCGATATGGGCAAAGTAAGGCCAGGCATTCTTACGGTTTCTGCCTCCTTAACGTACAGATGCACCAGAAACGCTAAGCTATCAGCACCGTCAAAGTGCAGTCAGTTTATTACCCGCTGGGATTATTAAGCAAAATTCACCGTTTCCGCATGCGCACGGCCCGTTTGCGCCCTGAATGTGGTTGTAATGAACCTGGCCTGGGAATTGCAAGGTTTAATGCAGGGTGGCACACCCATGATGACAGCGGCATTTTTTTAATCGTGCACGACTGCATGCCAGACGACACAGAGCGGAAGCATTCAGGCAAACAATCTGGAAGGAGCGTGTCAGATGCTGAGTTTACGTTCGGTGAATCAATTTTATGGTCCTAACCACATTCTCTGGGATGTGGATCTCGATTTGCCGCCCGGCACCTGCACGGGCGTGTTGGGTAGCCCTGGCATGGGGAAAACCACGCTGGTGA
This sequence comes from uncultured Pantoea sp., assembly GCA_913778495.1. Lineage (GTDB taxonomy): Bacteria > Pseudomonadota > Gammaproteobacteria > Enterobacterales > Enterobacteriaceae > Pantoea. The sequence continues at coordinate 17,735 of CAJYVD010000020.1, read as the reverse complement.
ACTGCATTATGGGGCGTTTGCCGGTCAATAGCGGATCGATGACCTGGCAGGAGCACGGCGCGCCGCCGGAAAATTTGCTGTTGCAGCCTGCCGAACAGCGCGCGCGCATGGGAATTGGCTATGTGCCGCAGGGACGCCACATCTTTTCGCAAATGAGCGTTGAGGACAATCTGCTGATCGCGCTGATGGCCGCGCAGGACGACCGCAGCCGCGCCATCCCCGAAATGGTGTTTGATCTTTTTCCCGCGCTCTACTCGCTGCGCCATCTGCGCAGCGGCGAGCTGCCGCTGGATCAGCAGCAGCAGCTGGCGCTGGCGCGGGCGCTGGTGTTGCAGCCCAAACTGTTGATTCTCGACGAACCTACCGACGGTATGTCGCCGTGGCTGGAAGAAGAGATGGGGAATCTGATCCGTCGCCTGAATCTGGATTACGGCTTGACGATTTTACTGCTGGAGCAGCGCGTCTCGCTGATCCGCCGCGTCGCCGACTATTTTCTGCTGCTGCATCGCGGGCGTAATGTGGCGCAGGGGAGCGTGGCGCAGCTCGATGATCTTACCGTCAACAAGTGGCTGACGGTAAGCTAGCGACGAGCCGGCTAGCGCGGCAGCGTCAGGTACTGCCCGCAGTGGGCGTGCTGTGCGCTATCCGGTAAATGGGGAATTTCGCCCAACATCGGTGCATCCAGTCGCGCGCGTAGTGCGGCGAGGTATGCCTGATGGCGCGTACCGGGAGGCTGGATGCCGTTGGCGATCCAGCCCGCCAGCCGTAGACCGCTGGCCTGGATCGCCAGCGCCGTGAGCATGGCATGGTTGATACATCCCAACTTGATGCCCACCACCAGGATAACGTCCAGCTGCTCCGTTTTGACCCAATCGGCATAGGTCTGCGTGGCCGACAGCGGCGTAAACCATCCGCCAGCGCCTTCCACCAGCACCCAGTCCGCCTGCTGCTCCAGCGTGCGCAAGCCCTCTGACAGCGCCGCGAAGGTGATCGGTCTGCCCTCCTCCTCACTCACAATATGCGGTGAAGTCGGCTCCTCAAACGCCAGCGGATTGACCTGCTCATAGCGCAGCGGCACGCTGCTATAGCGCTGCAGCGCCAGCGCATCGGCGTTGCGCATGCCGTGTGGCGTCATCTCACAGCCGGAGGCCACCGGCTTGTAGCCTGCGGTGCGCCAGCCAGCGTCGCTTGCCGCCTGCAGCAGCGCGCCGCTTGCCACCGTTTTGCCCACTTCGGTATCTGTTCCGGTAATAAACCAGCGTGTCATGTGCGTAGCACTCCATACAACAGGTGATAACTCAAACGGTAACCCTCGGCGTCCTGCGGCCAGTGGTACTCCAACTGTGCCAGCTGGGACCGCGTCAGTAAGCCCGTGCCGCGTCCCTCATGCAGATGCGTGGCACCGATGCCTTTCAGCGACCGCATGGCGCCCAGAGCGCTGGGAAAATGCAACGTGATGCACTGACGCTGCACCCGCAGCCCTAAACCGGTGCTGGCGCGCCTGACCTGCGCGTCACTGAGAAAGCGATTGGCGTGACGGCGTCCATCCAGCGGCGCCCATGCCTGATGCAGCTCCGGCAGCGACCCCGACAATAGCGTGGAGAACAGCGCTATCCCTCCTGGCCGCAAAACCCGCTGAAATTGCCTCAGCGCCGTGCGCAAGTCGCTGCTCCACTGCACTGCCAGGTTGCTCCATACGCCATCCACGCTGCCCGTGGCCAGCGGCAGCGCGTCAATGTCCCCTTGCAGATAATGGTGCGCAGAGTGGCGTTCACGCGCGGTGTGCAGCATCTGGGGGGAGAGATCCAACGCGGTGACGTGATGTCCGCGCTGATGCCAATAGCGACTGTACCAGCCGGTGCCGCAGCCGGCGTCCAGCAGGTGCCGTCCATAGTCTGCGGGCGCCAGCGCGGCCAGCGTATCGCCGCTCAGGCGCTGCAGCGTGGCGTACTGCTCGTAGTGTCCGGCAGCGCGACCAAACGCCTGCGCCACCGCCTGCTTGTTAACCTGCAGCGTCATACAGCGCCTCCAGCAGCCCATCGATGTCGTCCGGGCGGTGCGCCGCCGTAAGCGTAATGCGCAGCCGCGCGGTTCCCGGCGGCACCGTTGGCGGGCGTATCGCGCTGACCCAATAACCCGCTTGCGCCAGCCGCGCCGAGAGGGCAAGCGCCGCCGCGTTTTCTCCCACCACCAGCGGCTGAATGGCGCTGCTGGAGGCCATCAGCGGCCACGGTAAGCCGGCTGCGCCCGCGCGAAACCGCGCAATGTTTTCCTGCAGCCGCGCCCGCAGCGCGTCACCGTGTTGAATCTGCGTCAGCGCGGCACGCAGCGCGGTGCACTGCGCGGGCGGCATCGCCGTGGAGTAAATCAAGTGGCGAGAAAACTGGAGCACATACTCCGCCACCGGCGTATCGCACAGTAGCGCCGCGCCGCTGACGCCAAACGCTTTGCCAAAGGTGATAATTAACAGATCGGGTTTGACCTGCTGCTGCCAGCAGCTGCCGCGCCCCTGCTCGCCGGTCACGCCGATGCCGTGGGCATCGTCCACCAGCAGCCAGCCGCCCGCCTGCTGGGTGTGATGGGCCACGGCCTGCAGCGGCGCACTGTCGCCGTCCATACTGAAGATGCCCTCCGTGACCACCAGCGAATCGCCCGCGCAGGGCGCAGCCAGCAGCCGGGCCAGGCTTTGAGGTTGATTATGCGCAAAACGGCGGAGCATCGCCGGGGTGTGGCGGGCGGCGTCGAGCAGCGACGCGTGCGCCAGCTTGTCCGCCAGAATGCGATCCTGCTTTTCTGCCAGCAGATGAATCACCGCCTGATTGGCGGCGAAGCCGGAGATAAACAGCAGCGCGCGGGAATAGCCCAGCCACGCCGCCAGCGCCGCTTCAAGCTCGGCATGGTCGCGACTGTAGCCGGTGACGTGACCGGACGCCCCCGCCCCCACGCCCGCGCTGGACGCGCCCTGCTGCCAGGCAGCAATCACCGCAGGATGCTGGCTCAATCCCAGATAATCGTTGCTGGAAAAGTGGCGGTAGCGCTGGCCGTCGAGCGTGAGCGTGCGCACGCGGTTGTCCGTCACCGTACGGCGCTGACGCCAACGCGCACTGTCGCGCTGCACGCGCAGCGCCTGTTCAATGCGTTGCGACCACGCCATTTACACCGCCGCGTTGTAAAACTGTGCGGTATCCGCCTGCTGCAGCTGTTCGGTGAGCCGCTGCTGCTGCGCGATGTCTCCAGCGGGCGTGGCGGTATGTTCTGGATTGAGGCCGAGCTTGCGGAACAGGATCAGATCCTTGTCCTCTTCCGGGTTTGGCGTGGTGAGCAGTTTGCACCCGTAAAAGATTGAATTCGCGCCTGCCATAAAACACAGGGCCTGAGTCTGCTCACTCATCTGCTCGCGGCCGGCTGACAGCCGCACGTGAGAGGTCGGCATCATGATCCGCGCGACCGCGATGGTGCGAATAAAATCAAACGGCTCGACGTCATCGTTATCCGCCAGCGGCGTGCCTTTGACTTTCACCAGCATATTGATCGGCACGCTCTCCGGCGGCACCGGCAGGTTCGCCAGCTGCACCAGCAGCCCGGCGCGATCCTGCACCGTTTCTCCCAGCCCCACGATGCCGCCAGAGCACACTTTAATACCGGCTTCACGCACCTTGTCCAGCGTATCCAAACGCTCCTGATAGCTGCGGGTAGTGATGATGTTGCCGTAAAATTCCGGCGAGGTATCCAAATTGTGATTGTAAAAATCGAGTCCCGCGTCGGCCAGATGGTGCGCCTGCTCGCTGTCCAGCGTCCCGAGCGTCATGCAGGTTTCCATGCCCATTGCTTTGACGCCCTGTACCATCTGCGTCAGATAAGGCATGTCGCGCGGGTGAGGATTCTTCCACGCCGCCCCCATGCAAAAGCGGCTCGATCCCGCCGCCTTGGCTTTGCGCGCGGCCTCGAGCACCGCCTCCACTTCCATCAGGCGCTCGGCTTCCAGCCCGGTTTTGTAACGCGCGCTCTGCGGGCAGTATTTACAGTCTTCCGGACAGGCGCCGGTTTTGATCGACAGCAGCGTACTGACCTGCACCTGCCGCGGATCGAAATGTTGGCGATGCACCTGCTGCGCGTCGAACATCAGCTCAAGGAAAGGTTTATCAAACAGGGCCTGCGCGTCGGCCAGCGTCCAGCGGTTTGCCATTGCTTACTCCAGAAAAAAAGGTTCATCCCGACAATGATCGTGGGTATACTTGTAAACTAAATCTTTTGAAAATGGTTTACAAGTCGCATGTTTTCTCAGGACGACCTCCACTTTGATCGCCAGCACATCTGGCATCCCTACACCTCAATGCGCGATCCATTGCCCTGCTATCCGGTGGTGGCTGCTCAAGGTTGTCAGTTGGAACTGGCCGATGGCCGTAAGCTGGTGGACGGCATGTCCTCGTGGTGGGCGGCGATCCACGGCTATAACCACCCGCGCCTGAATCAGGCGCTGCAGCAGCAAATGGCGCAGATGTCACACGTGATGTTTGGCGGCATTACCCATCCGGCAGCCGTGGCGCTCAGCCGTCAGTTAATCCGCATGACGCCCGAGGCGCTGGAGTGCGTGTTCCTCGCCGATTCCGGTTCGATCGCGGTGGAAGTGGCGATGAAAATGGCGCTGCAATATTGGCTGGGACGTGGGCAGACGCGCCAGACCTTCCTGACGCTCAAGCGCGGTTATCACGGCGATACGTTTGCGGCGATGTCGGTGTGCGACCCGCACAATTCCATGCATGCGCTGTGGCGCGGTTATTTACCTGAGCACCTGTTTGCCGCCGCGCCGCGCTGCGGCTTTGACGACGCGTGGCAGCCAGCGGATTTCGCGGATTTTGCCCAATTGGCGGAGCGGCACCACCGCGACATTGCCGCCGTGATTCTGGAGCCGATCGTGCAGGGCGCTGGCGGCATGCGTTTTTATCACCCGCACTATCTGCAGCAGGTGCGCGCGCTGTGCGACCGCTACGGCTTACTGCTGATTGCCGATGAGATCGCCACCGGCTTTGGCCGCACCGGCAAGCTTTTCGCCTGCGAACACGCGGGCATCGCCCCCGATATTCTTTGTCTCGGCAAAGCGCTGACCGGCGGTACCCTGACGCTCTCGGCCACGCTGACCACGCGCGAGGTGGCCGACACCATTAGCCGCAGCGCCGCGGGCTGTTTTATGCACGGCCCCACCTTTATGGGCAATCCGCTGGCCTGTGCGGTGGCGGTAGAGAGCCTCGCCATCGTCAACGAAGGGCACTGGCCTGCACAGGTAGCAGCGATTGAGCAGCAGCTTCGTGCGGCGCTGCTGCCGCTGCGCGATCATCCTGCTGTGGCGGACGCGCGCGTGCTCGGGGCGATCGGTGTGATTGAGACGCGCCAGCCGGTGAACATGGCGCAATTGCAGCAGTTCTTTGTGACGCGCGGCGTATGGATTCGGCCCTTTGGCAAACTGATTTACCTGATGCCGCCGTATGTCATTTCTGCCGCTGAGCTCATGCAGCTCACTCACGCGGTGCGCGATGCGTTGGACGTTGAGGCGCATTTCTTGCCGTAAGCTGACTGGAAGTCGCCGCGCTTTTCCACCATGATGAAAGGCTCTGCACAACGCAAAATAAGGAGAAGTCATGCGCATAGTGAGCCAGGATTTTAATGACGGCGACAAAATGCCGGAACGGCACGTCTTTAACGGCATGGGGTATCAGGGCGACAATCTGTCACCGCATCTGGCATGGGATGACGTGCCTGCGGGCACCAAAAGTTTTGTCGTGACCTGCTACGATCCGGACGCGCCAACGGGCTCCGGCTGGTGGCATTGGGTGGTCGCGAATATTCCGGCTGAGGTCACGGTGCTGCCGCAAGGGGCCGGTTCCGGCGTTGCCGAGCTGCCCGAGGGCGCGATCCAGACGCGCACCGATTTTGGCCAAACTGGCTACGGCGGCGCGGCACCGCCGCAGGGTGAATCACACCGTTATATCTTTACGGTCCATGCGCTGGACGTGGAGAGTATTGACGTTGATGCCGGTGCCAGCGGCGCGATGGTGGGCTTTAATGTGCACTTCCACGCGCTGGCAAGTGCCTCACTCACCGTGAACTACGCATGATAAAACGGCGCCTGCGGGCGCCGCTGTTTTACATTACGCCAGGGCGTGAATCACCACCCACATCGGCCCCTGCCCCACTGCATAGCGCGCCAGCGGCCGCAGCAGACCCCGTTCGCCAATGTTATACACCTCAATGTGGTGCGATTTCTGACCGGCAGCCACCACGAAGCGACCGCTGTTATCGATATTAAAACCGCGCGGCTGGGTTTCCGTGGCCTGGAAACCTTCAATGCTCAGCGCGTCCCCTGCGTCACTGACGCTGAACACCGTGATGGTGCTGCTGGTACGATCGCAGGCGTACAGGTGGCGACCGTCCGGCGTGAGGTGGATGTCTGCCGCCCAGCGCGTGCCGGAGAAATCCGGTGGCATCATGTCGAGGCTCTGCACGCGCGTCACCGCGCCGTCGGCGTTTTTCAGCGCGTAGACATCCACCGTGCTGTTTAACTCATTGACCACGTAGGCGTAATTTCCGTTGGGATGGAATGCCATGTGGCGTGGACCGGCGCCTTCCTCGGCATCAAGCTGCGTCTGCTGGCGCGGTGTCAGCTGACCATCCTGTCCAAGTTGATACAGGCAGATGCGATCTTGCTTCAGTGCAGGCACAAATAGCGTCTGGTTATCCAGATCGATATTGGCCGAGTGGCAGCCGTCCAGGCCGTTGATCACCTGAATGGGCGCCTGCGGCAGGCCGTCACTGTTAATCGGGCTAACGCTGACACAGGCGTCACCGTAGGACCCACTGAACAAAAAGCGACCGTGACGATCGGTTGAAATGTGCGTTGGACTGCCCGGCAGCGGCGCTTCGCCAGCCAGCGTGAGCGATCCATCCGCAGCAATTTTATAGGCTAATACGCGAAAATTGGGACGCACGCCCACATACAGAAAATCTTTTTTGGGGCTGACCACCATCGGCTGTACCTGACCGGCAACATCCGTTACCTGTAATAACGTCAGTGCGCCATCTTCCTGCATCTGCCAGGCGTGAATCTGTTGGCTTTCGGGACTGGCGGTATAGACGATTTGTTTCATGCGTTCTCCTTGTTCGCTGCCTGCTGAAAGGGGTAACTGTAGCGCGTTTCATTTCGTCGCGCTGGAATCATTTGTGCCGCGTTTTTTGTTTCCGTGCCGCCGCCGGGTGTAGACTGCCCGCTCTGTTTACTTCTCGATGGAACCTGTAATGAGCTATCGCGTTATCGCCCTTGACCTTGACGGCACCCTGCTGACACCGGCTAAAACCATTTTGCCTGAGTCGCTCACTGCACTGGCCCGCGCGCAGCAAGTTGGCGTAAAAGTGCTGATTGCCACCGGTCGCCATCACTGTGCTATTCACCCGTTTTATCAGGCGCTTCAACTTGATACGCCAGCAATCTGCTGTAACGGAACCTATTTATACGACTATCCCGCACAGCGTGTGCTCACCGCCGATCCCCTGGATAAAGCGCAGGCTGTGCAGGTGATCGCCATGCTGGAAGAGGCGCGCATTCACGGACTGCTGTACGTGGATGACGCCATGCTGTATCAGACGCCCACCGGCCACGTCACCCGCACGTTAAACTGGGCGCAATCGCTGCCCGAAGCGCAGCGGCCGGTTTTTCTGCAAGTCCCCGATCTGGCGCAAGCCGCCCGCGACGCGCAGGCGATCTGGAAATTTGCGCTCTCCCACCCTGACACGCGAGCGCTTCAGCAGTTCGCCGAACGCGTACAGACCGAGCTGGGCCTGGCCTGCGAATGGTCCTGGCACGATCAGGTGGATATTGCTCAGGCGGGCAACAGCAAAGGCAAGCGCCTGCGCCAATGGGTGGAAAGCCAGGGACTGAGCATGCAGGATGTGCTGGCCTTCGGTGATAACTATAACGACCTCAGCATGCTTGAGCAGGTGGGACTGGGCGTTGCCATGGGCAATGCCGATGAGGCGATTAAATCCCGCGCGAAACGCGTGATTGGCACCAACCTGGAGCCCGGCATTGCTGAGGTGATTTACCAGGAAGTGCTTTAAGCGCGGGGCTGGCACCAGGCGGGTGCAGGGCGCTGCGGGAGTCCGGCCCGCAAAGCCGGTAGAGCGTGAGCGGGGTCCGGCCGCTCAGCCGGTTTGACTTTGCGCGGGCTCGCGCGTTAGCCGCTGCGCTGGCCTGACTCTGCGCGGGTTCCGGACGCCTACTGCTGCGCTGGCCTGACTCTGCGCAGGTTCCGCCCGCTAACCGCACGGCAGTTTCAGCCGCACCGCTGCGGCGTACGGGCAAAGGGCCGATGGGCGCGGCCCTTTGCAATCCGCGCCCTGCGCCAGCCTGCGCTGTTCCCTCACTCCGCCGCGCCAGCCTGACGGACCGCGCGGATTCGCCATCCATGGCTCATTCCGCACTCTCAGCGGCATCCATGCCGCTTCGTCCTGGCCGTCACGCTCCATTCGGCGCTCCGGATAGCGCTAACAAACCTCGCCTGTGAGACCCATTTCATTTGTTTAGGACGGTGTTGTCTGTGGGGCCGTAAGCCGGTCTGAAAGACTGCGACTGGCTGAAAAGGACAAAAGACAAAAGGGATTTTGTTGAAGCAATGCGGTCTGGTTGTTACTTAAAAATCTTTCCGCCACGCGGTCGCCGCAAAAACATAAAAGACTCACAGCAAGGTTTGTGAGGCGCCATCCCCACTCGCTGAACGAGTGAAGGCTTCCAGGACGAGCGGCATGGATGCCGCGAGAGGCGGCGCTGAGCAGGAGCGAATCGACGCCGGTCCGTCAGGAAGGCTGAGCGAGTGAAGGCACCGCGCAGCGGCGAGTGGGGCTGGCGCAGGGCCGGGGAGTGCAGAGGGCGCGGCCTGGCGCCCTCTGCTCGTGCGCCGCACCGCGGGCAAAGCAACTGCCATTGCCATGGCGAACGAAAGATGCACTGAACCGCTGCCTGCGGCACAGGCACCTGCCACAGCCTGTGGCGAACGAAAGACGCACCGCGCCTCGCGCCAGCGAAAAAGCACCGCGCCAGCGGAAAGCACCAAGCCGCTGCCTGCGGCAAAGGCCAGTGGGCGCGGCCAGGCGCCCCCTTACGTGAGGCCCTCTTCGTCTGCCTGCGCGGCCAGCACATCCAGCAGCTTATTGACGGCGAAGCCGGCGGCGCCTTGGGCCCACATCCGGTTGGACTCGGTCAGGAATTGCAGCGGCGTGGTGTGCGGCGTCAGCTTCAGGCGATAGGTCTGAAAACTTTGGGTAATGTGATCGAGCAGAATACGGGAGGCCATCTGCGGCTCCATCGCCAGGTAAACGACGTCAGGATCGTAAGCCACCGACAGATTGGCCAGCGACATGCCGAGGCACTGACCGGCCTCCGCCAGCGCGTTCAACACCTCCGGCGTGGGTTGCATATCGAGATCGCGTAGCGTGGCGGGTGTGTCATGCTTCAGCGAGGCGGCCACGCGCTGCAAAATGGCCTGTGACGAGGCGACATCCTCCAGCAAACGCTCCGTGCCGTCACCCAGCAGCGAAACGCCGATCTCACCGGCTTTGCCGTGTCGCCCGCGATAAAGCTGCCGATCGAGCAAAATGCCCGCGCCAATCCCTTTGCCAAAGGTACCAATCACCGCCGACTGAGCGTGCCCAAGCTGACCAAAAACCAGCGCCGCCATCGCCAGCGCGTTGGCATCGTTCTCAACAAACACCGGCAGCGAAAAGCGCTCTTCAAGCAGGCGGGCAATGGGCACATTGTGCCAATCCAGCGCCCGTGAGAGCAGGCACGTACCGCTACTGGCATCAACCAGTCCGGAAATGGCTAAGCCAATAGCCCCGACTTTTCTGCCCTCCACGCCGCGCAAAAACTTCGCCAGCGCGTCACCCAACTGCTTCGGCGTCATGGCGCCCGAAGGCATCTGCTGCTCGCCGATAATCGTTCCGCTGAGATCGGTCAGCACGATTAAGTTGCGTTCGGCGTTAAGCTGCAGGCCAACCACGCTGGCGCGATCGGGATTCAGCCCCAGCAGCGTCTTGGGACGGCCCATCGAGACGCGCCGCAAGCCTAACTCCTGCACAACGCCGCCGGTTAACAGGCGATTGGTGGCCTGCGACACCGTCGACATACTGAGGCCGCTGCGCACCTTGAGATCGGACTGGCTGATAGGCGCATTTTCGACGATCAGCCGAAGAATACGCGCGGTTACGTTGGGAGCGCTCATGAGCCTCTTTGCCTGAAGATGAAACGGTTACACCGGCTGCTGACTGAACTGATGCGCCAGGCGAATCGCTCCGCTCAGTGCATCGCTTTTGGGTGCCACCAAATGTGTGGCGATCGCAGCAGGCAGCCAGGGCGTAATCGGCTCGGCCAAACCGCCCATTAGCGCCAGTTTACCGTGGCTGCGCGCCAGCAACGGTTGCACCATCTGAACCAGATCGGCGGCGCACTGTTCAACCAGCGCAACCCCGTGAACGTCGCCCTCGCGGGCGGCAGCGAAAATTTCCGGTACGCCCTCGCCCCAGTCAGCAGGCGTAGCCGCTTTTGACCAGAGCAACATCTGCTCTGCACTGTGTTGGTGGGTGGCCATAATACGGTGCGTGAGTGAAGAGGCGGGCACGATGCCTTCATGCGCCAGGAGCGCCAGCCGCCGCGCACGCTGGCCGAGGATCGCACCTGACCCGGCGTCCGACAGCGCAAATCCCCAGCCGCCGAGCAGCGTAAACTGCGCGCCGTCCCAGGCTGCGCCCTGGCTACCCGTGCCAATGATAAACACCGCGCCCGGCTCACCCGCGTGAGCGCCCGCACAGGCGATCTCGACATCGGTAAAAAGATGTCGCGCCTGGCAGCGCGGCTGCCAGCGTTCAAGACGGTGGCGCACCGAAGCCACATTCGCGCCGGCTAATCCGGCCACCAGCGTGGTGGAGTCGCGCGCGTCTTCAGGCAAACCGGCCTGCGAATACAGCGTATTGATCACCGCTTCAATGGCCTGCAGCGCGGCATCAAACTGCGACCAGACATTGGCTGGACCGCCTGTGGCCTCTGCCAGCACGCGGCCTTCGCTGTCGGTGAGGCGGCCACGGCAGCGCGTGCCGCCGCCATCAATACCGAGCATAAGTGACTGCACCGACTCCTCCTGCCTGCCTTGGGCGGTATCATACTTATAGATGTGCGAAAGATAGGGGAAAAAAACTTAAATCGCAATAACAAATAAATATGGTAAATAAGACAAAACACAAAAATATTATAAAACATACACTTATAAAATAAATCGAGTTTGTGATGCCGGTTATGGATTGACATTACTTTTTCTGTCGTAATAAGTTGATGGTTAAATCATCGGCATTTACGTCAATAACGGGCTTCAGGGGTACGACATGAAAGTGGGCATTATTGGTCTGGGCTTTCGTCTTTCGCACGTAGTGAAAGAGTTCAACAACGCCGACGCAGAGTTTGCTGTGGTGGGCTACGTCGATCCTGCGCCAGCGGGATTGCCCAATCTGCACAGCTTTGGCATCGATCCGGGTAAAGCGTTTGATAGCGTTGACGCGCTCTTGCAGCACGGCGGGTTTGATCTGCTGCTGGTCGGTTCCCCTAACTTTATGCACCTTGAGCACATTCGTCAGGGGCTGGCGGCGGGCTATACCGTGTTTACGGAAAAGCCGGTGGTGATCAATGAAGCGCAGACCATGGCCATGGCGGAGTTGGTGAGGCAGTACGGCCACGCGCGCATTTTGGTGGGACTGGTGCTGCGCTATTCTCCGCTGTACCGCGATCTGCTTGACGCGCGAGATGCGAATCGCCTCGGCGAGATCGCCTCTATCGAAGCCACTGAACACATCAAACCGTACCACGGCGCTTTCTTCCAACGTGACTGGCGCCGCCTGGAAAAATACGCCGGGCCTTACATTCTGGAAAAATGCTGTCACGACATCGATCTGTATCAGGGTCTGATTGGCGAACGTCCAGTGCGCGTCGCCAGCTTTGGCGGCCGTAAAAACTTCACGCCGCAGCACGCGCCAACCGGTGCGGTCACGCCGCAGTCCGAGGTCTACCACATTAAACCGAGCGGCTGGTCGAGCACTGACGCAGTGTTTGACGGGGATGCGGACATTGTTGACTACCAGACCGCGTTAATCGAATACGCCAATGGCGCCACGCTGGCCTTTCACGCCAATCTTAACGTGCCGGATGAGTTTCGCCGCTTCTGCGTGATGGGCACTGACGGCATGGCGGAAGGCGATTTCGTGCGTAACTACTTCCGCGTCCATAACGCCCGCACCGGCGAGCGTGAAGTGGATACCACCTACAGCGGCAACGCCTATGACGGCCATTACGGCGCAGATGCGCTGATGGCAGAAGAGATCGTGAAACACATTAAACAGGGAACACCGCTGAAAGTTAGCGTGGTGGATGCACTGGAAGCGGGCCTCACCGCGATTAAAATCGATGAAGCGCGAAAATCGAAAACCGTGGTGGACATGACCGCCTGCTGGGAAGCTTTTGACGCCAGCCTAGGGAAAACCGTGGCGCATTAACGCCACTCGCACCGTAAACGCAGCGGCGCGCCTGCGCCGCTGCGAGATGTGCTAGACAACCGTTTCATTCTCCAGCTTCTGCCGCTTGCGCAGGTGCGGAAACAGCAACATCCACACCGCTACCACTGCCAGCGTACCGAGACCGCCCAGCGCCGCCGCCGGCACCGCGCCCATCCACGCCGCCAGCAATCCTGACTCAAACTCGCCAAGCTGATTCGAGGTATTAATGAAGATGGCGTTGACCGCATTCACTCGCCCGCGCATGTCATCCGGCGTGTCTAATTGCACCAGCGCCCCCCGAATCACCATGCTGACCATATCAAATCCGCCCAGCGCCGCCAGCGCTAGCAGCGATAGCCAGAGCTGCGTTGAGAGCGCAAACACCAGCGTGGCCACGCCGAAACCGGCAACCGAGCCGAACATGATCATTCCGACATGCTTTTCCAGTTTGTGTCGGCTAAGCCAGACGCCTACAAGCAGTGCGCCCACCGACGGCGCGCCGCGCAGCATACCCAGTCCCCACGGTCCGGTGTGCAGAATATCCTGCGCGAAGATGGGCAGCAGCGCCGTGGCGCCTCCCAGCAGCACCGCGAACAGGTCGAGCGAAATCACGCCGAGCACGTCTTTACGCTCGCGGATAAAGCGCACGCCAGCGAACATCCTCGACAGCGTCATGGGCATGCGCGCCTGCGGCGGACGTTCATAGCGCAAGCGGCTTACCAGCACTAACGAGAAGAGATAAAACAGCGCGGAAACGCCGTATACCACTTCCGGTCCCGCCACATAAAGCAACCCGCCAAGCGTTGGCCCGACGATCACCGCCGCCTGCCCGCCTACAGAACTGGCCGCCATGGCACGCGCCAGAATGGGCGGCGGTACCAGCGCCGGGAGCATAGAGGTTATCGCCGGCCACTCCAGCGCTTTCGCCACCGAGATCAAGAATACCAGCCCCCAGATCTCCATGCGGTCAGCCCAGTGCAGCAGCGTTAAGGCGACCAATCCCAGCAGCGCGATCCACTCGATGAGCTGTCCCAGCAGCACGATGCGCCGACGATCGTATTGATCGGCCAGGTGTCCAGCGGGAAGCGCCAGCAGCACCGAGGGAAGAAACTGCATCAGGCCAATCATGCCCAGCGCCATTGCACTGTGCGTGAGCGCATAAATTTGCCAGCTCACCGCCACAGAAAACATCTGAAAACCAAACGATGAGCAGGTGCGCGCCAGCCAAAAAGCCACAAACGATTTGTGCCGCAGCAGGGACTCCTCTGCTGAGGAACTTTCAATAGCCATAACATTTATCCTGAACGTGATCTCGGTGGGCTGAGTGCCGCGCACAAAACGCGAACAGGCCAGCACGTAGGCGGCACAGCCTGCGTTATTCCCCGCAGCGCAGCAAGGGCCAGCCGTGCGGTTTTGCCCTGCAGCGCAGGCACATAGCGGCTACAGTTTTGCATCGTAATATTAGCAGGCTTATGGTTGTCGTTTTATAAATAATAAGCGAAATAATTATTGCAGGGTAATAGCTGAATTAAGCAGGTGAATCCGCTGGTTATCGCGCCATCGCCACGCTGTAAAAGAGATGCTTTTCTCACGTGAAACGGTCTATATTAGGACGTTACTTATCACAGCACACAGCATGTTTTTATAATAATCCTGACGCTTCCTATCTTTTATTTTTTACTCACAGAGCAAAATGGAAAACAGTTCATACCCGCTTTATGTTACTGAGCATATCCGCCGCTTTGATAACACGCCTTTTGGCGTGTGCTATCCAGCATCCGTTATGCATTGTGACCACCCAAGCCCTGCGTTACTTAATGAAATCGACATGATTGCGCAGAAAAACTACCCGCCAGAAAAGGCTAAAATACCCGTTATTCCATTAGCGGAATATACGCTTTCGACATTTTTAGATACGCCAAATATTTATTCGAGCCTGCAAAGAAAGAATGTGAGATTAGCGATTAACTATGCGGGAATGTGTAAAGGAGGCGAGACGTTACGTGCACTTGCTAATGATTTCTCATTCTGGCTCTATGATTTAGCCGCACCGGGTACGAACTGGCAAAATATAAGCGCCTTTCCCTTTAGTGGAATTGTCCTTGATGAGGCGTTTTTTAATGATAATTACCATAAGTTCAGCTTTCCTTTTCTCATGGAGACATGGCAGGAAAGAGAAGCGGAGGTCATTTTACGCACCGCCGCGCTAATGTTTGACCCGTCGCGCTACGCGCAGCTCCATCTCACGGGCTGGCAGGAACAGCGCACCCCCGGCGCTTTTTTCGCCGGATAAGCGTTTTCACAATATCTCGCCTGCGCCGATATCAACCCGATCTCGCGGGCGCTAACCGCTTAATTCCCTCATAAAATGCTTGTTACGCGCTCACAGCACGGACAAAGCACTAAAAAAAACAAACCTGTTAACGTTTTTAAGATAAAATTTAACGCAAAAGGATCAATGAGCGCCAGGGAAGAGCGCACATCAATCTGTATATCGCTTTGTACTCTCTCTCGGGCAGCAACCTGATTGCGTTGTTCCCATTTCTGTTTATGGCACAAAGAAAGAGGTCACTATTATGGGGAAAGCTTCCTCATCTCCAGGCGTAATTCGCGTCTTGACGGTGCTATTCGCACTGTTAACCGGCGCGTTTATGCTGGTTGGCGGCGTTTGGTTAGCCGCCATTGGAGGTTCCTGGTATTACGTTATTGGCGGTGTGATGATGCTGATCACCGCGGTTCTGCTGTGGCGCCGTAGCGGCACCGCACTGCTGCTTTACGCCCTGTTACTGCTGGCCACGCTGGCGTGGGGCGTATGGGAAGTGGGCTTTGACTTCTGGGCACTGGCACCGCGTACCGATGTGCTGGTGATCTTCGGCGTCTGGCTGATTCTGCCGTTCGTGTACCGTACGCTGAACCACACGGGCAAAGGCGCGCTGGGTCTGATGGCCGCTGCGCTGATCGCCAGTGGTCTGGTGTTGGCATGGGCCGTGTTCCACGATCCGCAAGAGCTGAATGGCAATCTGCCGGCAGCGGCAAACGTGCCGCAGGCGCAGCCGCTGAGCAACATTGACGATGCCGACTGGCCTGCCTATGCGCGTGACCAGCAAGGCACCCGTTTCTCACCGCTGAAGCAGATCACCAGCAGCAACGTGAAAGAGCTGCAGGTGGCATGGCAGTTCCAGACCGGTGATTTGAAAACCCCGAACGATCCGGGTGAAATCACCGATGAAGTCACGCCAATCAAGGTGCGTGACACGCTGTATCTGTGCTCACCGCACCAGATTTTGTTTGCGCTGGATGCCAAGACCGGTAAGCAGAAGTGGAAATTTGATCCGCAACTGAAGCAAAACCCGACCTTCCAGCACATTACCTGCCGCGGTGTTTCTTACCATGAAACCCCTGCTGCTGCTGACGCGGCTAACAACCAGCCTGCGCTCTGCTCGCGCCGTATTTACCTGCCGGTAAATGATGGTCGCCTGTTTGCGCTGGATGCAGAGACCGGTGAACGCTGCCCGGCCTTCGGTAATAACGGCGAGCTGGATCTGCAGCATAAACAGCCGGTTACCACGCCTGGCCAGTATGAGCCGACCTCGCCGCCGATCATTACCGATACCACTATCGTGATCGCCGGTGCCGTTACCGACAACTACTCAACCCGCGAGCCATCCGGCGTAATCCGTGGTTTTGATGTGAACACCGGTAAACTGCTGTGGGCATTTGACCCGGGCGCGAAAGATCCTAACGCGATTCCGGAAGATGAGCACACTTACACCCTGAACTCACCAAACTCGTGGGCGCCTGCGGTGTACGATCCGAAACTGGATACCGTTTATCTGCCCATGGGCGTGTCGACGCCGGATATCTGGGGCGGCAACCGTACGCCAGAGCAAGAGCGCTATGCCAGTGCCGTTCTGGCGCTGAACGCCACCACCGGTAAGCTGGTGTGGTCATATCAGACGGTGCACCACGATCTGTGGGATATGGACCTGCCTTCCCAGCCAACGCTGGCAGACATCACCGATAAAAACGGCAACACCGTTCCGGTGATTTATGCCCCGGCAAAAACCGGCAACATTTTCGTGCTGGACCGCCGTACCGGTAAGCCTGTTGTACCTGCGCCAGAAACGCCGGTTCCACAAGGCGCAGCCAAAGGTGACCATGTTTCTGCGACGCAGCCTTACTCAGAACTGACCTACCGTCCCAAGCAGAATCTCACTGACAAGGATATGTGGGGCGCCACGATGTACGACCAGCTGGTGTGCCGCGTGATCTTCAAGCGCCTGCGCTACGAAGGTCCGTTCACCCCGCCGTCTGAGCAAGGTACGCTGGTGTTCCCGGGTAACCTGGGCATGTTTGAGTGGGGCGGTATCGCCGTTGATCCACATCGCCAGATTGCTATCACTAACCCGATGGCGCTGCCGTTTGTGTCTAAGCTGGTGCCGCGCGGTCCAGGCAATCCAATGGAGCCACCGGCAGATGCCAAAGGCGGTTCAGGTACTGAGACCGGCATTCAGCCGCAGTACGGCGTACCTTACGGCGTTGAGCTGAATCCATTCCTGTCGCCGTTTGGCCTGCCGTGCAAACAGCCTGCATGGGGCTACGTTTCAGCGGTGGACTTGAAAACCAACGACATCGTGTGGAAGAAACGCATTGGTACCGTGCGCGATAGCGCGCCCGTGCCGCTGCCGTTCAAAATGGGGATGCCAATGCTGGGCGGCCCAATCACCACCGCAGGTAACGTGTTCTTCATCGGCGCAACCGCAGATAACTATCTGCGCGCGTTCGATACCAACACCGGTGAGCTGCTGTGGCAGGCCCGCTTACCTGCTGGCGGCCAGGCAACGCCAATGACCTATGAAGTGGATGGCAAGCAGTATGTTGTTATCGCCGCGGGCGGTCATGGTTCGTTTGGTACCAAGCTGGGTGATTATGTGATTGCTTACGCCCTGCCAGATAAAAAATAAGTTGTTGTAATAACGTGAGAAGCGGGCTGAAAAGCCCGCTTTTTTTTCGCTGGCGCGAGGCCCGGTGCATCTTTCGTTCGCCATAGCAATGGCAGTTGCCTTGCCCGCCGTGCGGCGCACGAGCAGAGGGCGCCAGGCCGCGCCCTCTGCACTCCCCGGCCCTGCGCCAGCCCCACTCGCCGCTGCGCG
>CAJYVD010000019.1 GCA_913778495.1 uncultured Pantoea sp. | reverse complement strand
TGACCAGCTGAGCAACGACGTGAACGCAGTGCGTTCTGACGTTCAGGCTGCTAAAGATGACGCAGCTCGCGCTAACCAGCGTCTGGACAACCAGGCTCACTCTTACCGTAAGTAAGAGTTCTGGTTTGAAAAATGGTGCCCATGTGGCACCATTTTTTTTGTCCTGAAAACGTCTGCCCTCCTCAATTTACCCGGGTCTGCGCCTCAGTACGTTTGGTTTGCGCGCCATCCTGCTCCACGGCTACATCCGCGCCTGCGGTTACCGGTTCGCCGCTGCTCACCAACACCGGCATTCCTGACCGTCTTGCAATCGCCGCTTTGATCAACGCCGTATCGCTCTGCTGGGCTCGCATAAACGCCTTCATCGCGGCAGTGAGCGGAATGGGCATGGTCTGCGGATCATCTTTGTCAGTGCGTGACAGTGGCTGATGCACCTCAACATAACGCTTGCCGTCAGGTTCAATGGCGTATTTGATCGGTTGATTGACGATCTGCACGCGCGTGCCTTCAGGGACACTGGCAAACAGCGCCGCAATATCATCCGGTCGCAGGCGAATACAGCCGGAACTGACGCGCATGCCAATGCCAAAATCCGCGTTAGTGCCGTGAATCAGATACTGACCGGTTCCTCGCGCCAGACGCAGCGCAAATAGCCCCATAGGATTGTCGGGGCCGGCTGGCACGACACCCGGCAGCGTAATCCCCTCTTTCGCATAGCGTTTGCGGATATTCGGGGTTGGCGTCCAGGTCGGATTGGCAATTTTTTGGCTGATACGCGTCACCATATTCGGCGTGGCAGCCCCGAGCTGGCCGATGCCAATAGGATACACCACCACCCTGTTTTCCCCTTTGGGATAGTAATACAGGCGCAGTTCCGCCAGATTGACCACGATACCCTGCCGAGGCGCGTCCGGCAGCAGCATCTGCAGCGGTACGGTAAGCTGCGTACCTGCTTTCGGTAGCCATGGATCAACGCCAGGATTGGCTTCTAACATGCCCAGCATGCCTATTTTGTAATGCGCAGCGATGCTCTCCAGCGGACGCTTATCATCCGGAACGGTGGTGAGCCTATTCTCGCCGATTAATCGGCTGTTTTCGGCGGGCAAAGGGTATTCCGTGGCAAATACGGGTGCAGAGAGTCCGAGACAGGACAACAGCAGTGCACCGGCTATACGTAACGCTGGTTTCATGCAATTTTCTCTTTGTCGGATAGAAAAGACCCCGGTCAAGCCGGGGTCTGAAGAGTGTAACCTAGGAGAGCGTCTGAGCGTTATGGCGGATTGCGCGAATCATCGCTTCCAGCCCCTGTGAGCGCGTGGGGGTAAGGTGCTGGGTTAAGGCGAGTTGTTCAAACCAGTGACGGACATCCAGATCGAGAATTTCCTGCGGCTTCAGCCCCTGATAAAGACTAAACACCACGGCAATCAAGCCTTTAACGATAGCGGCATCGCTGTCGCCCTCGAATGAGAGCGTGCTGTCTGCCTGTGGGGTCATACGAATCCACACCTGGCTCTGACAGCCTGAAATCGCGTGCTCTGGCTGGTGCAAGCTTTCAGAGGATTCTGGTAATTTTGCACCGAGTTCAATGATGTAGAGGTACTTCTCTTCCCAGTTCGCGCAACGGTTAAAGTTACGCACCAGCTTCTCTTTGTCTGGCAAATTCGCCATGCATTACTCCTGAAATCTAATCACGCGCCCAGCAGACGATGAATACGGGTCAGTCCGGCCGCCAACCGATCGGCCTCTTCTTCGCTGTTGTACAGGGCAAAGGAGGCGCGGCACATCGCGGGCACGGCAAAATGACGCATCAGCGGCATCGCACAGTGGTGCCCGGTGCGGATGGCAATACCGTATTGATCGAGGAAACTGCCAACGTCGAACGCGTGGTGCTTGCCGAGATTGAAGGCAATCACGCCGCTGCGGTTTTCTGGTCCATAAATGGTTAAGTCCGGAACGGAGGCCAGCTTATCCAGTGCATAACGCATCAGCGTGGTTTCGCGCGCATGAATGGCCTCTAAGCCCAGCTCGCTGATCCAGGCGAGTGCCGCACCTAAACCGATAATGCCGCCGGTGTTAGGCGTGCCCGCCTCGAAACGCCACGGCGCACTGTTCCAGGTGGTGCCAGTGGGCAGCATCACTTCGCCAATCATCGACCCGCCACCTTCCCACGGCGGCATGATCTCCTGCAGCGCTTTGCGCGCATACAGCACACCAATGCCCGTAGGGCCGTAGATTTTATGTCCAGAGAACACGTAGAAGTCGCAATCAATGTCCTGCACGTCCACGGGGTGATGCATGACCGCCTGCGCACCGTCAATCAGGGTAACGATGCCGGCCGCTTTCGCGCGCGCCACAATTTCTTTAACCGGATTCACCGTGCCCAACACGTTAGAGACGTGCGTCACGGCCAGTAAGCGCGTACGGGCATCAATCAGACTGTCTAACTGCTCCAGCGCCAGTTCACCGCGATCGTTAAGTGGAATGACGCGAATCTCAGCGTTGGTACGCGCCGCCACCATTTGCCACGGCACGATGTTAGCGTGGTGTTCCATCTCGGTGATGATGATATTGTCGCCCGGCTGCAGCTGACTGCCGCCCCAGCTGTTAGCCACCAGGTTAATCCCCTCGGTGGTGCCTTTGACGAAAATAATCTCCTCGGTGTCCGCCGCGTTAAGAAAACGCGCCGCCTGCGCACGCACATTTTCCATGTCCGTGGTGGCCTGCGCGCTCAACGAATGGATGCCGCGGTGCACGGCCGCATAGCCGTGCTGGTAGAAATGGCTTTCCGCGTTAATCACGGCGAGCGGGCGTTGTGCGCTGGCCGCGCTATCCAGGTAGGCCAGCGGGTGTCCGTTGACCTCACGTTTCAGGATCGGAAATTCCGCTCTGATTCGTTCGAGATCGAAACTCATGACGCGACTCCGGGAAAACGGGCTGTAATACGCTGCAGTACTGCCTGACGCAGCGTCTCATCCTCCAGCGCTTCCGTCAGTTCAGCCGCGAAAGCGTGAATGATCATTTGCTGCGCAGCGTCTTCGGCGATACCACGTGAACGCAGATAGAACATCTGCTCTTCGTCAATACGGCCAATGGTCGCGCCGTGGCTGCATTTCACATCGTCCGCATAGATTTCCAACTGCGGCTTGGTGTCCACTTCCGCCAGACGACCCAGCAGCAGGTTGTTGTTGGTCATCTGCCCGTCGGTTTTCAACGCGTGCTGCGCCACTTTAATGTGGCCATTGAACACGGCACGGCCCTTGTCGCGTGAGATCGTCTTGTGCAACTGACGGCTCAGGCAGTGGCCTTTGTTGTGCTCCAGATAGCTGCGGGTGTCCGCAACTTCGGCGTTGATCGGCAGGACCAAACTGTTTAAGGCCAGCTGGCTGTTTTCACCATTCAGCTGCACGCTGGTGTTGTGACGCGACAGGCCAGCGCCCAGCAAGAAGCTGGTGCTGCTGACTTGGGCATCGCAACCAATCACAATATCATTGTGCGCGAAGTGGTAGCTGCTGCTCTCTTCAAACGCCAGTTTGATATGGTGCAGTTGGGCGTTGTCCGCCACCGCGCAGGTCAAACGCGCACCGGTGAAATGCGGTGCGCCATTGAGCGTCACATAATGCTCAATCACTTTGGCTTCAGCGCTCTGCTCCAGCTCAAGGTGGTGGCGGTGGTGAACGGTGTTGAGCCCCTCACTCTGGCCGCTGGTGATGTGCACCAAATAGAGCGGGCGCGCAGCAGATTTACCGCGCGCAAGGCGGATGTGCGTCACCTCTTCGGCCAGGCTTTCGGTCAAATGCAGAAACACTTCTGGTTGCACGGGCGCAGGCAGCGGACGACGTTCGGCCGCGCGACTGTGTGCGATCTCAAACAGGTCGGTATCGCTTGCGCTCAGCGCGGGCTGAAAGCGTCCGTCAACAAACACCAGACGCACGGCGTCCAGCGGTAGCGACAGCGCGTCAACCTGCTCAGGGCTTACCGCCGCAGACTCTGCCAGCACAAATTGGTGCGACAGCAAATTATCCAACGCAGTGTATTTCCAGTTCTCATGCTTGCGCGTAGGCAAGCCGAGGCGCATCAGCTGCTGCCAGTGCTGCTGTGCCTGAAGCGAGCGCGCGTCACCGCGCGACTCGAACAAATGGTGCCACTGTTGCAGGGCGCTATCACTCTTCGTCGGTAAGCCAGCCATAGCCTTGCTCCTCCAGCTGTTTAACCAGCGTAAAGTCGCCAGATTTCACAATTTTGCCTTGATACAGCACGTGCACGTAATCCGGCTTGATGTAGTCCAGAATACGCTGATAGTGCGTCACGATAATGAAGGAGCGCTTGCCGTCACGCAGGCTGTTGACGCCTTCAGAGACGATTTTCAGCGCATCAATATCCAGACCAGAGTCAGTTTCATCGAGAATGCAGAGTTCAGGCTCAAGCGCCGCCATCTGCAGAATGTCGTTGCGCTTCTTTTCACCGCCGGAGAAGCCAACGTTGACGGAGCGCGTCAGCAGATCTTCAGGCATTTTCAGCAGGCGGATTTTGTCTTCAATGAAGTCCTGGAAATCAAAGCGGTCCAGCTCGTCCTGCTCACGGTATTTACGTACGGCATTGACCGAGGTTTGCAGGAAGAATTGGTTGCTGACGCCCGGGATTTCTACCGGATACTGGAAGGCCATAAAGATACCTTCACCCGCGCGCTCTTCCGGCTCAAGCGCCAGCAAATCCTTGTCTTTAAACGTGACTGAACCACCGGTGACTTCATAGTCTTCGCGGCCTGCAAGCGTGGCAGACAAGGTACTTTTACCGGAGCCGTTCGGGCCCATAATCGCGTGAACTTCACCTGGCTTAATCTCAAGGTTGAGTCCGCGCAAAATCTCTTTGTCTTCAACGCTTACCTGTAAATCTTTAATACTTAACATACTCTTTCCTTCACATTGCTTCCGGCAACGCGTGTGGCATCAGCCGACACTGTGCTCAAGGCTGATGGCTAACAGTTTTTGCGCTTCCACGGCGAATTCCAGTGGCAGCTCGGAGAAAACGTCTTTACAGAAGCCGTTGACGATCATTGAGATGGCATCTTCTTCGCTGATACCACGCTGCAGGCAATAGAACATCTGATCTTCACCGATGCGGGATGTCGTGGCTTCGTGCTCCAGCTGCGCCGTGTTATTACGCGTTTCCACGTAAGGGAACGTGTGTGCGCCGCAGTCGGGGCCAATCAGCATGGAATCGCACTGGGTAAAGTTGCGGGCGTTGGTGGCTGTCGGCATGATTTTTACCAAACCGCGATAGGTGTTCTGGCTTTTACCCGCCGAGATACCTTTGGAAATGATCGTCGATTTAGTGTTCTTACCGATATGAATCATTTTGGTGCCGGTGTCAGCCTGCTGGCGACCGCTGGTCAACGCA
The DNA here is from genome assembly GCA_913778495.1 of uncultured Pantoea sp. GTDB lineage: Bacteria > Pseudomonadota > Gammaproteobacteria > Enterobacterales > Enterobacteriaceae > Pantoea. The sequence continues at coordinate 108,319 of CAJYVD010000019.1, read as the reverse complement.
ACAGAGTAGAACTCACCCACCGAGTAATCGCCGCGCAGAATGCAGCTTGGGTACTTCCACGTAATGGCCGATCCCGTTTCCGACTGCGTCCAGGACATTTTACTGCGCTCGCCTTCACACAGCGCACGCTTGGTCACGAAGTTGAGGATACCGCCCTCACCTTCACCACCCGGGAACCAGTTTTGCACCGTGGAGTATTTCACTTCAGCGTTTTTGTGGATGATCACTTCCACCACCGCAGCATGCAGCTGATAGGTGTCACGTACCGGCGCGGAGCAGCCTTCGATGTAACTGACGTAGCTGTCTTCGTCGGCGATTAGAATAGTGCGTTCAAACTGGCCGGTTTTGGCGGCGTTGATACGGAAGTACGTGGACAGCTCCATTGGGCAGCGCACCCCTTTCGGGATGTAGACAAAGGTGCCGTCCGATGCGACCGCAGAGTTCAGCGCAGCGAAGAAGTTATCGTTGTGCGGCACCACGGTGCCCAGATACTTCTGCACCAATTCTGGATGATCGTGGATCGCCTCACCAAACGAGCAGAAAATAATGCCCTGCTCGGCGAGCTTGTCGCGATACGTGGTCGAAACGGACACCGAGTCAAAAATCGCGTCCACCGCCACTTCTTTGCCTTCGCGCACCGGTACGCCGAGCTGATTAAAGGCGTCTTCAACTTCTTTGGTCAGATAGTCGGCAGCTGCCGCCGCACCGCTTGAGGCCTGCGTGGCACCGGGCTCGGAAGCACAGCTGTCGTCGCAGTTACCGCAAGATGGGGCTGAGTAGTAGCTGTAGTCCTGATAATCCAGTTTGTCGTAGTGCGCTTTCAGCCAGTGTGGCTCTTCCATTTCTAACCAAGCGCGAAACGCTTTGAGACGGAACTCCAGCATCCACTCCGGTTCATTGCGCTTAGCAGAAATGGCACGCACCACATCTTCATTGATGCCGTGCGCCAGTTCGTCGGTTTGAAGCTGAGTAAAGAAGCCTTCTTTGTAGTTCAGGCTGCCTTCCCAGGTTTGTACATCATCAGATGCTTCGCTGTGTCGTGACATATTTCACTTACTCGACGCCAAAGCTTTCACCGCACCCGCAGGCGTGCTGAGCTTTAGGGTTGTTGAATTTAAAAATCTGGTTCAGGCCTTCACGGACATAATCCAGTTCGGTACCGTCAACAAACGGCATCGCCTGAAGAGGCACAAACAGTTTCGCGCCATATTGCTCAAACTGCAGGTCATCGTCAGCGGGCTCTTTAACCAGATCCATAACGTAACCAAATCCGGCACAGCCGGACTGTTTCACACCCAGTTTCAACCCCTTGACTTCAGGGTCCTGTTCCACCAGGTTAAGAATTTGTTTCGCTGCCGATTCGGTCAGCGTAAGTCCTTTCCAGACGAAATCTTCGGGTGAAAAGGAAGCGGCATTAACAGATGACATAGTGCTACCTCGTAAGTCAGGACCTTTTCAGGCTATCCCCCTATGGTAGTGATATCGCATATCACTTCAACCTCTTGTTTTGCAGGGATAATCATCTCGTGCTATTTTTCCTGCTGCTTAATTAAGCATAGTCTCTTGGCGCAGTCCCGTGAGGCGTGATTTAACCCGCGTCACTTCTGCGTAATTCGCTGATAAATGGTAACTTTACAAAAAGGGACTTTTTTAAAATCTCGTGATTGATAGGTTACGCCTTTATACGATGTAAAGAGATTGTTGTTGCCGATTTTAGTAACAGGTATGGGAAATCAATAAATTTCACTGCGGGAATTGCATTCCTGACGCGGCTGAATATGATAATGATTATCATTAACCTAAATACGGTGGCGATATGACGCCCAGCGTCTCGGCCTGGTTACAACACAACATCGACGCATACCGCTTTTCAATACGCGACATTACGGTCGACTTTTACATGGCACAAGCCAAGCTTGAGCGCGCCGACTGCTCCCTTGCGCAGCTACGCCGCTTCAACGACACTTGCCTCGATATGGCAGAACTTTGCGCGCTGAACGGCGACGATCGCAGTTACTTGCATGCGCTAGGTAAGCTCCATCACCGTTTAGTGCAGGAGATAGGCAACGCCGAGCGCGAGCATCTCTTCCGCGTTCAAGCCTACCAGCTGGCGCGTCTCTCGTTGACGCGCCTATGCCACCAGCTTGCGCTGTGCGGCGAATGGGATCAGGCCACCCGCCTGCAGAGCGACTTCATCCGGCACGCAGGCTGGATATTCTAATCCAGCTTTGTGACGGCTCCTACAATTTGTTTACATCATTTCCAACAGCGCCTGAAGCGGATGGCGCATGCCGTTGCCCTCGGCGCGTTTCACCTGACTGCGGCAGGAGAAACCGGTGGCCAGGCAGCGCTGACGCGGCAATCTTTGCAGCTGCGGATGCCATGACAGGGTATAAATCCCTAGCGAGTTTTCCACATTGTCGCGCTCGTGACCGTAGGTTCCCGCCATGCCGCAGCAGCCGACGTTGATGTTTTCGAGTTTGGCACCGAAGCGGGAAAAGATAGCCTGCCATTGCGCGGGTGTGGCGGGCAGCGTCGTCACTTCCGTGCAGTGCGCAAACAGATACCACGCTTCGCCGCTGGCAGGCTGTTCGCTGCGTTCGCCCAGCGCCGTGGTCAGCCACTCGTGCACCAGCTGCACCGTGAACTCGCCGCGTTGGTCACCCAGCACCTCGCGATATTCGTCGCGGTAGCACAATACCGTAGCGGGATCGATGCCCACCATGGGCGCACCCAGCTTAGCCACCCGATTAAGAAATTCGGCGGTTTTCGCTGCGGTGCGGGCAAAGCGCTGCAAAAATCCTTTTACGTGCTGCGCTTTGCCATTGGGGGAAAACGGCAGCAGCACCGGACGGTACCCCAATTTCTCAATCAGTTTAATGAAATCGGCCACCAGGTGCGCTTCGTAATAGCTGGTGAAAGGATCTTGCACCACCAGCACACACTTTTCCCGCGCGGCGCTGTCCATGGCTTCCAATTGCTCCAGCGTCATGTTCATCGCCGGATGCCCGCTGAGCTGCTGGCTCAGGTTGGGTGACGAGAGCAGCGGCAAGTCCACCATGCCCACGTGGGTTTTGCTCATCTCGCGCAGCCACGGCTGTTTTAAAAAGAAATTAAACACGCCGGGCGCTTTAGCCATTAGCGGTGCGTACTGTTCAACCGACGCCACGACATGATCGCTAAGCGGGCGCAGGTAGCGCGTGTGATAAAGCTGGAGAAAGCGCGCGCGAAAATTCGGCACATCAATTTTGACGGGGCACTGCGTTGAACAGGCTTTGCACGCCAGGCAGCCGGACATCGCCTCTTTCACCTCGTGCGAAAAATCATACTCTCCCTGTTTGGCATGCCAAGTATTGCGCGTGCGCTTTATCAGCGCGCGCAGGCTGACGCCCTGTTTCGGCAAGGCCTGCTCCAGCTGCACCGGATCAACGCCTTGCTCTGCCAGCAAGCGTAGCCATTCACGCGTCAGCGCAGCCCGCCCTTTGGGCGAATGAATGCGATTACGGGTGATTTTCATCGACGGGCACATCGGACTGCGCGCATCGAAGTTAAAGCACAACCCGTTGCCATTGCACTCCATCGCGCCACGCCAGTCGCTGCGCACCGTCACCGGAATTTGACGATCGTATGTACCGCGCTTGACGGCATCCACCTGCATCATGGGCGCGTCGCTACCGAGCGGCGGACAAATTTTACCAGGATTAAGCCGATTATCCGGATCGAACGCCGTCTTGATACGACGTAGTTCAGTAAAAAGCGTCTCGCCAAAGAATGCCGGACTGTATTGCGCGCGGAATCCTTTACCGTGCTCGCCCCACAGCAGCCCACCGTAGCGCGCCGTCAAGGCCACCACGTCGTCGGAGATACGTTTCATCAACATCTCCTGCTGCGGATCGCACATATCCAGCGCCGGACGCACGTGCAACACGCCAGCATCGACGTGTCCGAACATGCCATAGCTCAAGCCGTGGCTATCCAGCAGCGCGCGAAACTCTACGATGTAATCGGCCAACTGCTCGGGCGGGACGGCGGTATCTTCCACAAAGGGAATAGGTTTAGCGCGCCCTTTGGCATTGCCTAACAGCCCCACCGCTTTTTTACGCATCGCGTAAATGCGCTCAATGCCGCCTAAGTCGTCGCACAGTTGGTAGCCGATGATGCCGCCGGCATGCTGCTCCATGAGGGCATCCAGCCCCAGGCAAAGCTGGCTAACCTGGCGCGCGATCAGCTCGGCGTCGTCACCCGCAAATTCAACAATATTTAAGCCGAGCAGGGTCTTATCGGGCACATCGGTAATCAGCGCTTTCACCGAATGCCACACAATGTCCTCGCGCGCCAGATTGAGCACCCGCGAATCCACGGTCTCCACCGACAGCGCCTTGGCGTCCACTAAAAAGGGTGCATTACGCAGCGCTGAATCGAACGAGTCATATTTGATGTTAACCACGCGACGCACTTTAGGAATGGGCGTGATATTCAGACGCGCTTCGGTGATAAACGCGAGCGTGCCTTCGGCGCCGCAGAGCAGCCGCGTAAGATCGAACGTCTGTAGATCGTCACTAAAAACGTGGCGCAGATCATAGCCAGTCAGGAAGCGATTGAGTTTGGGAAATTTTTCCAGGATCAGCGCGCGCTGTTCGCGGCAGCGGTTGAGCACGGTGTGGTATATCTGTCCAATTCGGCTCTCCTCGCGTGCCAGTTGCTCCGCGAGCGGCGTGGGCATGGCATGGGTATCCAGGATATCACCGCCTAACAGCACCGCTCGCAGGCCATCCACATGATCGGAGGTTTTGCCATACACCAGCGACCCCTGCCCTGACGCATCGGTGTTGATCATGCCGCCCAGCGTCGCGCGGTTGCTGGTGGAGAGTTCCGGCGAGAAAAAATAGCCGTAGGGTTTCAGCCACGCATTCAGTTGATCCTTTACCACGCCCGCTTCCACGCGAACCCACTGCTGCTCAACGTTGATTTCAAGGATGCGATTCATGTATCGCGACATATCCACCACGATACCCTGATTTAGCGCCTGCCCATTGGTGCCGGTCCCGCCGCCGCGCGGCGTAAACACCAAGCTGCTAAAGCGCGACTCTCCCGCCAGGCGCGCAATCAATGCCACGTCAGCCGTTGAGCGCGGAAACAGCGCGGCATCCGGCAACATCTGATAAATGCTGTTATCGGTGGCCAACGCGAGACGATCGGCATAGCTGGTGGCGGTATCGCCGGTAAAGCCCTGTTCTTTTAGCGACTGCAGGAATGTTAGCACCAGTTGAACGAGGCCTGGCGCCTGAGAAATCTGTGGGATCATTTGCGTGACCGAGAAGTTGTAAACGTTTGCGTAGCGATTTTATCAGCCTGTGGTTTTATCATATTTTTTTCTGCGCTGCTGCGATTTCAGGAAAGCCCCCAGCAGCCAACGCTTTTTTCTGTTTAATTTTCAGGAAATAGCTCATCATTGGGTCAGTACATCGCACCCTATCTGCAAGGGTCAATTGAGGTCTTACGCTGTGATGAAAAGCCTGCAACGCGGTATGGATTTACCGCAACTTCTGTTTTCGCTGATGTTCATTCTGATTATGATGGTCGCCTCGCTCTGGGTGGTACGGCCTTTTATTCTCGGCTTTGCGTGGGCGAGCATGGTGGTCATCGCTACCTGGCCGCTAATGATCCGTTTGCAGCAACTGCTGTGGGGACGGCGATCGCTGGCGGTTATCGCCATGACGCTTCTTCTATTGCTGCTGTTTATTATTCCGATCGCCCTGTTGGTGAGCAGCCTGATCGATAACAGCGCCCCGGTGATTGCCTGGGCGACGCAGCGTCATCTGGTGCTGCCCGACTTCGCGTGGCTGCGGGAAATTCCCTATGTCGGCCATAAAGCCTACCTTAACTACCATAAAATGGTGGACGGCGGCGGCGCGGCGATTATGCGTCAGGTTCAGCCTTACATCGGTCGCACCACCGGTTTCTTTGTGGCGCAGGCCGGTCATTTTGGCCGCTTTATGCTGCACTTAGGCTTGATGCTGCTGTTTAGCGTGCTCCTTTACTGGCGCGGCGAGCAGGTTGGCTTTGGCATTCGTCACTTTGCTTATCGCATGGGCGGCGCGCGCGGTGATGCGGCCGTGCTGCTGGCCGGTCAGGCCATTCGCGCCGTGGCGCTGGGCGTCGTGGTGACGGCGCTGGTGCAAGGCGTGTTAGGCGGCATTGGGCTGGCTGTGTCCGGTATTCCTTATGCCACGCTGCTGACGGTCTTGATGATCTTAACCTGCCTGGTACAGCTGGGGCCGCTGATCGTGCTGGTTCCCGCCATTATCTGGCTGTACTGGAGCGGCGATACCACGTGGGGCACCGTACTGCTGATCTGGAGCTGCGTGGTTGGCACGCTGGACAATGTGCTGCGCCCCATGCTGATTCGTATGGGTGCCGACTTACCTATGATACTGATTTTATCCGGGGTTATTGGCGGGCTGATCGCCTTTGGCATGATTGGCCTGTTTATCGGGCCGGTGGTGTTGGCGGTATCGTACCGTTTAGTTTCGGTGTGGATGCATGAGTCACCGGCCCCAAATGATGCGCCCGATGTCGCTATCGAAGCGCTGGCGGAGCATGACGACGAGTTACACTGATATTCTTCTTCGCGGCGCGGTCTGCGCCGCCCTGCTCTCACGCATTTGCCCTACGGCGTTACTACAGCCGCGCTAACGGAATTTACATCCATTTTTCTTTCGCTGTAGCAATACGCTTTTTTCCATAAGCAGCTTTTAAGAAAAAACCCCATTTTCGCCGTCAGGCGCCTATTTTGGCCTTTGAATGATTACTTTTTGCACTGAATTAACCAACCGTTCCGCCATCACAGCGCTAAAAAGATTATCAGCTTTAAACTAATAAGAGGATTCTTAAAGACGCAAAGGGCGGCGGTGAATAACATAAATCCACTGTTTGAAATCAACCTACTGATTTTTAACAACCCTTTTTCCCCTGAGTAGAGTAAAGAATTGCTGTGTGTAGTCTTTGCCCATCCCCTGTGATGGGCTTTTTTTTGCCTGTATTTCTTAAAATGTTAAGGCCAGCATCGCTGGCCTTAACTGTTTCATCGCGGTCACACCGGATCAGGTGCGAAGCCAAATGTTAGCGCATCAGGATGCCCGAGACGCATGCAGCTCCGCCAGATTCACCCACGTTTCCACCACGGTATCTGGGTTCAGCGACAGGCTATCAATACCCTGCTCCATCAGCCAGGCAGCAAAGTCCTGATGATCCGACGGCCCTTGACCGCAAATGCCCACATATTTGCCCTGTTTTTTGGCCGCCTGAATCGACATCGCCAGCAAGGCTTTCACCGCATCGTTACGCTCGTCAAACAGCGCCGAGACCACACCGGAATCGCGGTCAAGGCCCAGCGTGAGCTGCGTCATGTCGTTAGAGCCAATCGAGAAGCCGTCAAAATGTTCAAGGAACTGCTCGGCCAGTAAGGCATTGGACGGGATCTCGCACATCATGATGATCTTCAGTCCGTTCTCACCGCGCTTCAACCCTTGCCTGCCCAGCTCCTCCACCACGGCCGCCGCCTGATCGACCGTCCGCACGAACGGCACCATGATTTCAACGTTGGTAAGGCCCATTTCATTACGCACGCGCTTCACCGCCTCGCACTCCAGCGCGAAGCAGTCGCGGAAGCTGTCCGCGACGTAGCGTCCTGCCCCGCGGAAGCCCAGCATGGGGTTCTCCTCCTCGGGCTCATAACGCTCTCCACCGACCAGATTGGCGTATTCGTTGGACTTAAAGTCAGAAAGACGCACAATCACGCGCTTCGGTGCAAAAGCCGCCCCCAGCGTGGCAATGCCTTCCGTGAGCCGCGCCACGTAAAACTCCACTGGATCGTCAAAGCCTTTCATCATTTGACGAATCTGCGCCTGAATATCAGGCGTTTGATCGTCAAACTCCAGCAGCGCTCTGGGGTGTACGCCAATCATGCGGTTAATAATGAACTCCAGACGCGCAAGGCCCACGCCTTCGTTGGGCAGACAGGCGAAGTCAAAGGCGCGATCTGGGTTGCCCACATTCATCATGATTTTCAGCGGTAGCGCGGGCAGCTTATCAACCTGCGAGCTGGTGACGTCAAAATCCAGCAGGTCCTGATACACATAGCCGGTATCGCCTTCGGCACAGGACACCGTCACCGCGCGCCCATCTTGCAGATGGTCCGTGGCATCGCCACAGCCCACCACGGCCGGAATGCCGAGCTCACGGGCGATAATTGCGGCATGACAGGTGCGCCCACCGCGATTGGTCACGATAGCGGCGGCCTTTTTCATGATCGGCTCCCAGTCGGGATCGGTCATATCGGTGACCAGCACATCGCCCTTTTCAATCCGGTGCATTTCACTGATGTCGTGAATAACTTTCACGGTGCCAGCCCCAATACGGTGGCCAATGGCGCGCCCTTCTACCAGCACATTGCCTTTGCCCTGGAGGTTATAGCGCTCCATGACCTGACCGTTTGAGCGTACCGTCTCTGGGCGTGCCTGGACAATAAACAGCTTGCCGGTATGGCCGTCTTTCGCCCACTCAATGTCCATTGGCCTTTTATAGTGCTGCTCAATCAATACCGCCTGACGCGCCAGCGCCTGCACTTCTTCATCCGTCAGGCTGAAGCGGTCGCGCGCGTTCGGTTCGACATCCTCAATGCGCACCTGCTCGCCATGCTGCTGGGAGTCGGCATAGACCATACGGATTTTTTTGGAGCCCATCGTGCGCCGCACAATGGCCGGGCGACCGGCAGCCAGCGTGGGTTTGTGGACATAAAACTCATCCGGGTTTACCGCACCTTGCACGACCATCTCGCCCAGTCCAAACGCTGACGTGATGAAGACCACTTGATCGAAACCGGACTCGGTATCAATAGTGAACATGACGCCGGAGGATGCGAGATCGGAGCGCACCATGCGCTGAATACCGGCCGACAGCGCCACGCCACGATGGTCATAGCCCTGATGTACACGATAGGAGATAGCGCGATCGTTAAACAGCGAGGCGTAGACGTGTTTCACCGCCACCATGATGGCCTCGAAGCCCTGCACATTCAGGAACGTTTCCTGCTGCCCGGCGAAAGACGCATCGGGCATATCTTCTGCCGTGGCGGATGAGCGCACCGCAAATGAAGCGTCGGCGTCATCGGCGGAGAGCTGCTCATAGGCCGCGCGAATGGCCTGTTCCAGTTCTGGCTGGAATGGCGTTTCCACTACCCACTGACGAATTTGTTTGCCGGCAACCGCCAGCGCTTCAACGTCATCAATCTCTGTCTTATCCAGCAATGCATAAATACGCTGGTTCAGTCCGCTTTGATCGAGAAACTGATTAAAGGCCCATGACGTAGTCGCGAAGCCGTTAGGGACGGAAACGCCCAGCGACGACAAATTCGTAATCATTTCTCCCAGGGACGCATTTTTGCCCCCCACCCGATCAACATCATGCATGCCAAGCTGGTTATACCAGAGCACAAGCGACTGTTGGTCTTGATTGGACATTGAGATTATCCTTTTAAATGATTGGAGCACATGGAATATTTTGCTATTCGCCCTAGCAGCTTGGCACACTCGCGAAATAAAGACTAAGTGTTGAATCGTTAAAGCAGAAAAAGAAAATTAAATTCAGATTACTCCTCATTTAAAAGGACGTTGCGCAACCCGGTTATTAAACGCTAACAAATTGCTTGTGCTACAATTTTCAATGTTTCATGCACTTAACCTTCGTTTTCGTTGCGCAACACGCCGCTACTTTATTTAAGATAAAAAGAAAGATTTGCTAAAAATAACGGATTTTTAACAGGGCATTTCAATTAAAATGAAGGTGATTTTTATTAGCGCTTTTCGCTGCGCTTACGATCAATATGGATATTTCATTTCAGTTGGCATGACAATGAAATAAAATCGATAATATGGCGTCCCGGCTGCCACGGTGAGGAAAAGCGAGAACATGAGTACAGAACGCAGCGTATTTTATATTTCAGATGGCACCGCCATTACAGCGGAAGTGCTCGGCCATGCGGTGCTGTCGCAGTTTCCGGTGACCATTAACAGCGTGACGCTGCCGTTTGTGGAGAATGTGCAGCGTGCGCAGGCGGTCAAAGCCCAGATCAATGCGCTCTATCAGCAAAGCGGCGTTCGCCCGCTGGTGTTTTTCTCCATCGTAACGCCGGACGTGCGTGAGATCATTTTGCAAAGCGAGGGCTTCTGCCAGGATATCGTTCAGGCGCTGGTAGCACCGCTGCAAAGTGAGTTGGGCGTGGCGTCAATGCCAGTGGCCCATCGCACCCACGGCCTGACCGCCAGCAACCTTGGGAAATATGACGCACGTATCGCCGCCATTGACTATACGCTGGCGCATGACGACGGCATTTCGCTGCGCGGGCTGGAAGATGCGCAGGTGATTCTGCTGGGCGTCTCCCGCTGTGGCAAAACCCCCACCAGCCTTTATCTGGCGATGCAATTTGGCGTGCGCGCCGCAAATTACCCGTTTATTGCCGATGACATGGATAATCTGAAACTGCCGCCCGCGCTGCGCGCGCACCAGAACAAGCTGTTTGGCCTCACTATCGACCCCGAACGCCTGGCGGCCATTCGCCAGGAGCGCGCAGAAAACACGCGCTACGCATCAATACGTCAATGCCGACTTGAAGTGGGCGAAGTCGAGGCGCTGTTCCGCACTCACCAGATACGCTACTTAAACAGCACCAATTACTCTGTGGAGGAGATCGCAACCAAAATCCTCGATATCATGGGGCTGCGTCGCAGCATGTATTAAATGTCGTGCTGCCAGCGTAAAGGCGGGCTTCCGTTCGAACATGCCGTGCTTTGCAAGCAATGGCTTGAATTTGCGGATGTTTGCTTTATTGTGACTCTCATCACTTCCCGGTATTTCACCGCTGCGAAGACACTTTTTGAGAATCACCATGAACAAAACTGATGAGTTACGCACCGCGCGTATAGGCAGCCTGCTGACGCCCGCCGCACTGGCGGAAGCCCACCCTCTTGCACCGCACATCGCGGACAATATTACCGCCGCCCGCCAGCGCATCGCGCGCATTTTAACTGGCGCCGACCCGCGCCTGCTGGTCGTGATTGGTCCGTGCTCGCTGCACGACCCGGTAGCCGCGCTGGAGTATGCGCAGCGACTCAACGACCTGCGCGAGCGTTTTGCCGATCGCCTGGAGATCGTGATGCGCGCCTACTTTGAAAAACCGCGCACGGTGGTGGGCTGGAAAGGGCTGATTTCCGATCCCGACCTGAATGGCAGCTTTGACGTCAATCGCGGTATCGCTATCGCGCGCAAACTGCTGTTGGATATCAACGCCCTTGGTATGCCAACCGCCACAGAGTTTCTGGATATGGTGATCGGGCAGTTTATTGCCGATTTGATTAGCTGGGGCGCAATCGGCGCACGCACCACCGAAAGCCAAATCCATCGCGAAATGGCCTCGGCACTCTCCTGCCCGGTAGGATTCAAAAATGGCACCGACGGCAACGTCCAAATTGCCGTGGACGCGATTCGCGCGGCGCGCGCCAGCCATATGTTTCTCTCGCCGGATAAGAACGGTCAGATGACAATCTATCAAACCAGCGGAAACCCACACGGCCACGTGATCTTACGCGGTGGTCGTGCGCCTAATTATCACGCGGAAGATGTCGCCGCCGCAGCCGCTAACCTGCGTCAATACTCGCTGCCGGAACAGCTGATTATCGATTTTAGCCATGCTAACTGCCTGAAACAGCATCTGCGGCAGCGCGACGTCGCAGAGGATGTCGCCGCGCAGATTCGCGCCGGATCGCCGGCCATTGTCGGTGTGATGATTGAAAGTTTCTTGCAGGAAGGGAATCAGAAAGTCACCCCCGGCGAACCCTTACGCTATGGCCAGTCGATTACCGATCCTTGCCTTGGCTGGGCGCACAGCGTAGAGGTGCTGGAGACGCTGGCTGCCGCGGTCGACAGCCGTTTCTGACGCGTTAGCTGGAGCAACTCACCTCCAGCGTTTTTCCCCACTCCGGCGGCCGCTGACGAAACGCGGCGTTCTCGGCGCTGTCGCTAAACGGCTGCTGTAACGCCGCATGCAGCGCCGCAAGCGCCGTGCGGTCGCCCTTCTCAACCTGTTCAATGACCTGCTGCGCCAGATAATTACGCAGCACCACCGCCGGATTTGCCGCTTTCATTACCGCCTGTCGCTGTTCGTCAGAGACGCCGTCCTGTAGCAGGCGTTCACGATAGCGCGAATACCATTGGTCGAACGCGTTACGGTCAATAAACTCATCGCGCAGCGGCGATTGATGCGCGTGCTGCTCGGTGTCACTGAGCAGACGGAAGGTCAGCGTGTAATCGCTGTGCTCCTGGCTCATAAGGGACAGCAGCCCGGTGAGGATCGCGTTGTCCCCCTCATCGGCGGTTAATAGCCCCAGCTTGGCGCGCATTTTCTCCCCCCACTGGCGCATCAGCTCCGGCTCATAATGGCTGAGCGCCTGCTGAAGCTGCTCGGTATTCATCAAACCAGAAAGGGCGTGCGCCAGGCGGTTCAGGTTCCACAGTCCAATCATCGGCTGATTATCAAAGGCATAACGCCCCTGATAATCGCTGTGGTTGCAGATAAAGTGAGGTTGGTAGTCGTCGAGGAAACCGAACGGCCCGTAATCCAATGTCAGACCAAGAATGGACATGTTGTCCGTGTTCATGACGCCGTGCGCAAACCCCACGCTTTGCCACTGCGCGATCAGACGTGCGGTGCGCTTCACGATGTCGGTAAACCACAGCCTGTAACGATCGGCCTCCTCCTGAAGCTGCGGCCAATGATGACGGATAGCGTAATCGGCCAGCTGCTGTACCTTTTCTGGCTCACCGCCATACCAAAAGTGTTCGAAGTGGCCAAAGCGGAGATGACTTTCGGCGATGCGCATCAGCATCGCGCCGCGCTCTGCGGTTTCGCGGTAAACTGGCTCATCGCCGATGGCCAGCGTCAGCGCGCGCGTCGTTGGGATCCCTAAATGATGCAACGCTTCCGAGGCGAGAAATTCGCGCACGCTAGAGCGGATCACCGCCCGTCCATCTCCCATACGTGAATAAGGGGTCAAGCCTGCGCCTTTGAGATGCCAATCCAGCTTACGTCCATTTGCCAGCCACTGCTCGCCCAGTAGCAGACCGCGCCCATCGCCCAACTGTCCGGCCCAAACGCCAAATTGATGGCCGCTGTAAACCTGCGCTAAGGGTGACATGCCCGGTAAAAGCGCCTGACCGCACCAGACGCCGTGCCCCGAACCGGTAAATAAAGACGCATCCAGCGCCATCTCAGACGCCAGCGCGGCGTTGTGATAAAACAGCTGCCCGCCCTGTAACGGCGTAGGCGACAGCGCGCTGTAGAAGCCCTGCAGCTCTTGCTGCCACGTGTTAACAAATTGCATCGGCACTCCAAAGGTGCGCGCAAGAGCGCCACCCGTAATGCGTGAAGAAGATGATCTAGTGTAGCGTTGACCCTGTGCGGAAGACAGGTTTAGCGGATTATTGCTGCGAAGGGGTAAGCAGATTAACGTCGGGACTCATTAGCGTGCTGAGATGCTCAGCTTTTACCACCGGGAACAGACTGCCCTGTAAAAGCGCCCCATTTAGCATGCTGACTTTTTCCAGCATTGCACTGTCATCTACGCCACAGATAATCAACCGATCGGTATAGTCAGAAAAATTATCAATTATGGCCTGAATAAAAGGTATAAAAGATGCACGTTTAGACAGGTCCTGAATAAATACCTTGTCCAGTTTGAGCACTGAGAACAGATTTTCATAAACCGCTGTCGCGGGCGATTTTCCGGCACCGAATTGCGAAAGCGACAGCGGAAATTGCTGCTGCAGTGCAGCTAATAACGGCTGCTTACGGCCTAAAGATAACTGCGGAAACGTTTCGCTGATATCAAATACCACAAAAGGGAGCTGTTTGAATTTTCTTAACAGAAATTCACTGTCTAATAGCGTGTGGGCTAAAGAGTCATCCATTCTCACTAACGCGCAAACTTGATGTAGCTCAAAAAAGTCGCGGTACTTTTCCAACAGCGTAATCTGGCTTTGCAATAATCGTAATTGCTGAGCAACATCTAATTGCGGCAATAACAAATCTTGCGGCACGGTAACAGGTGCGCTTTCATGCACAAACTGCGTCACCAGCTCAACCGCAGCGAGCTGGCCTGTAAGAGAATAGACAGGATAAAACCAGGTTTCCGACTGATAGTCGGCCGACAAATGCACTTTCATTTTTTTTAGCCAGAAGCTGTGGCAATTGGCGCATCGTATATCAACGAAAACCCACAGGCAATAGGACCAAACGTTTAAAGAGACGCCGTTTTTGTACCTGATTTGCCGATTATGTGTGTCTATTAATACTTAAGCCAAATAGCGCGGTTGAAATATCCCTACGGGCGTATTAACACTGTACTTATTTTTAGTATTTATTCGCCGCTGGGTAAAGTGCCATTTTTAATGAGAGTTAAGATTTGAAAAAGAATGCAAAAATAATTGGCATTACACTGTGCTTTTTCTGTTAACGAAATAAATATGCGTGAGTGCATCAGATGCGCCGTGCCTGCCAAAATACCTTGCGCCAATAAACATTATTCAGCGATGAGCGAATCACTCCCTGACTGGTTGAGGCATGAATAAAGGTATCGTCCGTGTCATAAATGCCTACGTGTAAGCCATTTTCGCCACTGCCCGTTTTAAAAAACACCAGATCGCCAGGCAGCAGATCGCGTTTATCAATACGCGCGCCAATATCGGTTTGCGCCAGCGTGGAGCGCGGCAATTGCAGGTCAAATCGGTCGCGGAAGGTCAAATAAACAAAGCCTGAACAATCGATGCCGTGGCGACTCAGGCCGCCGTAACGGTAAGGCGTACCGCGCCAGTGTCTTAGCTGATCGTTTAGCTGGGCAATCACCGCAATCGAGTCTGAAAGTCGCCCATTCGGCGGAGGGGCGTGATGACCACTACAGCCCGCCAGCAGCAGTACCAAAACAACCACAATGATGCGCATCCGATGATCCCTTAATCCTTTGTTCGGCAGACACTTTAGCCAAAAAGCGGGCACGCAGGCAATGGCATTCATAGCGGGTAAAGAATGGGCCCTTGCGGAGTGTCAACTCGCCCCATGCGGGTTTGATAGACTGCGGCGAGCGCATCGGCGTTCAACACCTGCGCCGCGGAGCCTTCTGCCACGAGCTTGCCGTGCTGCAGCAGCCAGACGCGGTCTGCATGGCGTAGCGTGTGATTCAGGTCGTGACTGCTGGCGATCACGGCGATGCCAGACTGACATAAGCTGCGCACCACGTTATCCACGTTACCCTGCTGTGCCACGTCCAGTGCCGACATCGGTTCATCCAGAATCAATACGCGGCCGAGCGGGTTGATGTCAGGGTGGATTTGCAACGTTACGGCGGCCAGGCGTACGCGCTGCCACTCACCGCCGGAAAGTTGCGTTAGCTTGCGCGTGAGCTTGTCATCAAGTCCTAGCTGCTCAGCGAGGCCATGCAGCACCGCATCAACCTGTGTACTTCCTGCGACAAGATGCATACGCAGATAGTGCCACACCGGCAACGTGCCGGGTACGGGCTGCTGCTGCGGCAACCAGGCGCGGTGACGGGCCAGCGCCTGCCCCCCGAGCGTCGAGAGCGGCTCGCCGTCAAGCATTACCCGGCCCGCCGTGGGCTGCAGGCCTGCCAGCACGCTCAGCAGCGTGCTTTTTCCCGCGCCATTGGGGCCCACCACGTGCACACATTCGCCCGCGCGTGCGCTTACCGTGAGCGGGCCCAGTCGTGGCTGCACGCAGACATCCTGCCCCACTAACCGCATTTACGCGGCCAGCGCCTGCTCAATATGCTTCAGAATGATCGGATCATCCGGGCTCATATCAGGCGAAAAGCGCGCCACCACGTCACCCTGCCTGTTGATGAGGAATTTTTCGAAATTCCACAGAATATCGCCTTCCTCTTTGGGCGCGCGTCCTTTGCTCACCATGCGCGTCAAGAACTCACTGCCCTCGGGACGCTGTGCTTCCGGCTGTGCCGCGATCAGCTGCGCGTAGAGTGGATGACGGTGCGCACCGTTGACGTCGGTTTTGGCAAACAGGGGGAAGGTCACGCCATAGGTGGTACTGCAAAAGGTTTTGATCTCGTCGTGACTGCCCGGCTCTTGCTCAAGAAACTGATTGCACGGAAAACCCAGCACGCTAAACCCCTTATCCTGCCAGGCACGCTGCAGCGACTCAAGCTGCGTATACTGCGGCGTTAAACCACATTTCGATGCCACGTTCACCACCAGCAATACCTTGCCTTGAAACTGTTCAAGTGAGGTTTTCTCACCTTCCAGCGTCACCACGTCGGTTTGATAAATGCTCATTGTTCATTCCTGTTCACGGTTGCAGAAAGCCAGCCGGGGCTAGCGAGAGGTTTTTATTAATAAGCCAATAAAGAGCGGCGCGCCAAGCGTGGCGGTGACCACGCCAATCGGCAACTCTGCTGAGGTCAGCACCACGCGGGCCAGCACATCGGCGGCGAGTAACACTGCCGCCCCCGCCAGCGCGGCCGCAGGCAACAAATAACGGTGATCGCTCATGCCGCTTAATCGCAACAGATGGGGGATCACTAATCCCACAAAGCCGATGGCACCCGCTAAGGCGACGCTCACACCCACCAGCCATCCCATCGCCAGCACCAGGATATTGCGCCAGAGCCGCAGCGACAGCCCTAGCTGGCGTGCCGAGGTCTCGCCAAGCGCCAGCAGGTTGAGGATGTGTGCGGTACCGAGCAGCAGCAGCATCGCGGGCAGTAGGGCCAGCATCATCCAGCCATAGCGCCAGTCGATCCCGCTGAAGCCGCCCATCATCCAGTACATCAACTGACGCAGATCCAGGCTGGTGCTGAAATACACCGCCCACGTCATGATGGCACTGCAGATGATGCCCAGCGCGATGCCGGTTAATAACAGGCGACTCGACGAGAGCTGCCGATGCGCAACATGCAGCAAGATGGCGGTGATCAGCAGCGCGCCCGCCATCGCCGCCAGCGCCAGACTCCAAAGGGAGCCGCTGCCGAGCATCACGCCCAGCACCAAACCAATACCGGCGCCGTTGGATACGCCCAGTAAACCCGGCTCAGCCAGCGGATTGTTGAACAGCGCCTGCATCACCACGCCGCACAGTGCCAGCGCAGCGCCCGTGAGCAGCACCGCCAAAGTGCGCGGCAGGCGTAACTGCCAGACAAACAGTTCGCTGCTGCTGGAAAACCACCGATTGGGAAGGATCCAGCTATCACCGGCGCACAGGCTCAAAACAACGAGCAGCAGCAGCAGCGCAGCCAGCGCGGCAAGGGAACGCCGACTGCGGCTGTCAGCGTGATGGGCGAGCTGATCCAACAACGTCATAGATACGATTGGCTGAGAAAACAGAGCATTGATTGTAGTGAGATCGCGGCAAAAAGATAGTCGCGCCGCGGCGATAATGGTCGTCTGTGACGCAGGAAAAAACATCGCGCTGACCTGAAGCGGACGCAATAAAAAAGGCCGCTAAGCGGCCTTTTTGTGAACTGAATTTAGTCAGCATCCTTGGGTGACGCGTTTTCAACCCGACTTTTCAACTTCTGTCCGGGACGGAAGGTCACCACGCGACGCGCGGTGATAGGAATATCTTCGCCCGTCTTAGGGTTACGACCAGGACGTTGGTTTTTGTCGCGCAGATCAAAGTTACCAAATCCGGACAGTTTAACCTGTTCTCCATTTTCCAACGCGCGGCGAACTTCCTCAAAAAAAAGCTCAACCAACTCTTTGGCGTCGCGTTTGCTCAACCCGAGTTTCTCAAACAGGTACTCTGACATTTCAGCTTTTGTAAGCGCCATAGGTTCAATCCCTCAAGGTTGCCTGGAATCGCTCTTTTAATGCCGCAACGCATTTGGCAACGGTCGCGGCAATCTCCTCTTCTTCGAGTGTCCGGCTGGTATCCTGCAAAATCAGGCTAATCGCAAGGCTCTTTTCACCTTCGTTTACGCCCTTACCACGGTACACGTCAAACAAGTTTACGCCAACTACCTGATTTACGCCAACTTTCTTACACTCTGCGATGATATCTGCTGCAGGAACGCTTTCCGCCACGACCACGGCGATATCACGACGGTTGGCCGGGAAGCGTGAAATCTCGCGCGCGTCAGGCAAGACGCGGTCTGCCACCTTATTCCAAAGCAGTTCAAACACTAAGGTGCGACCGTTGAGATCAAGCTTGCGCTCCAGCTCCGGGTGAACCACGCCAATAAAACCGATGCGCTCTTCCTGTAAATAGATCGCCGCGCTCTGGCCCGGATGCAGCGCTGGGTTCGCTTCTGCGCGGAATGAAATCTGATCGAGCTTGCCGGTTAACTCTAACAGCGACTCTAAATCGCCTTTCAAATCATAGAAGTCTACCGCCTGGCGCGCCAGGTCCCAGTGCTCTTCATGGCGGTTACCGCTGAGTACGCCTGCCAGCATAAGATCCTGACGGATGCCCAAGTCCGCCTGCGTGTCTGGTACAAAGCGCAGTCCGCTTTCGAACAGGCGCACGCGGCCCTGCTGACGGTTTTGGTTGTACACGACTGCGCCCAGCAATCCGGTCCACAGTGACAGGCGCATCGCCGACATATCACTGGAGATAGGGCTTGGCAAAATCAACGCTTCCTCGCCGGGATGCAGCCATTGTTGAAGCTTGGGATCGACAAAGCTATAAGTGATAGCCTCTTGATAACCTTTATCCACCAGTAGCTGCTTGGCGCGTTTCAGCGACAGTGCGGCTTCGCGATGGTGGGTCATGATCAGATTGGCCTTCACCGGCACGTCAGGAATATTGTTGTAGCCGTAGACGCGTGCGACTTCCTCGACCAGATCTTCCTCAATGGCCATGTCAAAACGCCACGACGGTGCCACGGCCTGCCACTCGCCGCTGCCCACCGTCACGTTACAGCCCAGACGCGTCAGAATGTCCGTGACCTGCTCATCGGCAATCACGTGACCAATCAGACGATCGAGTTTTTCACGACGCAGCGTGATGGTGGCCCGCGCGGGCAGCTGGTCGGCCGCGGTCTGGTCGATCACCGGGCCCGCTTCGCCGCCGCAGATGTCCAGCAGCAGTTGAGTGGCGCGCTCCAGCGCGCGATATTGCAGCGCCGGATCGACGCCGCGCTCATAGCGGTGTGACGCATCGGTATGGAGGCCATGACGGCGCGCACGTCCGGTAATAGACAGCGGATCAAAGAAAGCGCATTCAAACAGCACGTTGCGCGTCTCCTGATTCACGCCGGAGTGTTCGCCGCCAAAAATGCCCGCCATGGCCAGCGCCTGCTGATGATCGGCGATCACCAGCGTATCGCTGCTGAGTTTGGCTTCGGTGCCGTCCAGCAGCGTCAGCGCTTCGCCCTCTTTAGCCATGCGCACTACAATTCCGCCCTCGATACGGTCGAGATCAAAGGCGTGCATGGGCTGTCCCAGTTCCAGCAGAACGTAGTTGGTGATATCAACCACCGGATCGATAGAGCGAATACCGCAGCGGCGCAGTTTTTCGCGCATCCACAGCGGCGTGGCGGCTTTAACATCGATGCCTTTCACAACCCGTCCCAGATAGCGCGGGCAGGCTGCGGTGGCGTCTACGCGAATGGGGAAGGTATCGCCGATCGTTGCCTTGACGGGTTCCACGGCGGGTTCCATCAGCGGCAGGCCGTTCATCACCGCCACATCACGGGCAACACCGATGATACCCAGGCAGTCCGCGCGGTTGGGCGTTACGCTGATTTCAATGGTGTTGTCATTAAGCTGCAAATAGTCGCGGATATCGGTGCCAATTGGTGCATCGGCAGGCAGTTCAATAATGCCGTTGTGATCGTCGGAAATCCCCAGCTCGGAGAAGGAGCACAGCATCCCTTCTGACGGCTCGCCGCGCAGTTTCGCCGCTTTAATTTTGAAGTCGCCTGGCAGCACGGCACCCACCGTGGCCACCGCCACTTTTAACCCCTGACGGCAGTTAGGCGCACCGCAAACGATATCTAGCAGGCGATCGCCGCCCACATTGATTTTGGTGACGCGCAGTTTGTCGGCATTGGGGTGCTGACCGCACTCAACCACTTCGCCGACTACCACACCGTGAAACGCGCCCGCGACCGGTTCAATGCCGTCGACTTCAAGACCCGCCATGGTGATTTGCTCTGACAGCGCAGCGCTATCAAGGGCTGGATTTACCCATTCGCGTAACCAGAGTTCACTGAATTTCATTGGATAACCTGCCCTTATTTAAATTGTTTGAGGAAACGTAAATCATTTTCGAAGAAGGCGCGTAAGTCGGTTACGCCGTAGCGCAACATCGTCAGGCGCTCCATGCCCATACCAAAGGCAAAGCCAGAATAGATTTCCGGATCGATACCTACGTTGCGCAGCACATTAGGGTGCACCATTCCGCAGCCCAGCACTTCAAGCCACTTGCCGTTTTTGCCCATCACATCCACCTCGGCGGAAGGTTCGGTAAACGGGAAGTACGAAGGACGGAAGCGAATCTGCAGGTTCTCTTCAAAGAAGTTGTTAAGGAAATCGTGCAGCGTGCCTTTCAGATTGGTAAAGCTAATGTCTTTATCAACAATCAGCCCTTCCATCTGGTGGAACATTGGGGTATGGGTTTGATCGTAATCGTTACGGTAGACGCGGCCCGGCGCGATGATACGAATCGGCGGCTGTTGGGTCTTCATTGTGCGGATCTGCACGCCGGAGGTTTGGGTGCGCAATAGCCGCGTGGCGTCAAACCAGAAAGTGTCATGATCGGCGCGTGCCGGATGGTGCCCGGGAATGTTCAGCGCATCAAAGTTGTGATAGTCATCTTCAATTTCCGGTCCGGTGACCACCGCAAAGCCCAGCTCGCCAAAGAAGTTTTCAATACGATCAATGGTGCGCGTAACGGGATGCAGTCCGCCATTTTCAATACGGCGACCGGGCAGCGAGACATCGATGGTCTCCGCCGCCAGGCGCTGGTTCAGCGCCGCGCTCTCCAGCGCATTCTTACGCGCGTTGAGGTGATCTTGCACCTGCTGCTTCGCGTCATTGATCACCGCGCCCGCCGCAGGGCGCTCTTCTGCCGGCAGCTCACGCAGGGTGGTCATTTGCAGCGTCAGATGGCCTTTCTTACCTAAAAATTCGACGCGCACGGCGTCCAGAGCGGCGATATCCGACGCCTCGTCAATGGCGGCCGTGGCACGGGCCACCAGGTCTGCGAGTTGGGACATGATTTCCTCTTCTTCCAGCCAGGCTGGTCAGTTCTCATTGGGATCGTCAGATCCGATTTAGTGTCGCCAGAAACAAAAAAGCCTCCACGAGGGAGGCTTTTAGCGCGATTTATCGTTTCTTTTCTTATGCGCAAAAGCCCCTGATTTTCAGGCGCTAAAGTAAAAAAAGAAACGGAAAACAGCCGCGAGCATGCTTGTTGTACCTTGTTTATACGGAAACCGCACTATTGAAATGCGCGAGCGTGAAAAAGTCAATGTTTAGCGTGAGTTGCAGACAATAAAAAAGGGAGCAAGCTCCCTTTTTTACCTGACTTACGCCAGAGCTGATTTCGCTTTTTCAACCAGTGCAGTAAATGTCACTTTGTCGAATACGGCGATGTCGGCCAGGATCTTACGGTCAATTTCAATGGACGCTTTTTTCAGGCCATTGATGAAACGGCTGTAAGAGATACCGTTCTGACGCGCCGCAGCGTTGATACGTGCGATCCACAGCTGACGGAACTGACGCTTACGTTGACGACGGTCACGGTAAGCATACTGACCAGCTTTGATAACAGCCTGGAAGGCAACGCGGTAAACACGTGAACGTGCACCGTAGTAGCCTTTAGCTTGTTTTAAGATTTTTTTGTGACGTGCGCGAGCAATTACACCACGTTTTACGCGAGCCATGTGAGCTCTCCTGTTTCAATATTCTGTGAATGTCCCGTCATCGCTACGATTGTCGTGCTGTGAACACTCCTCTGCGCTGTGCACTGACCGAAGTCAGCATTAGCGAGAAGCGTGCCGTTGCGCAGCAAACGTAAATCCGGCGGGGGAACTAAAAATGTTTACTTATGCGTACGGCAGGCAGGCAACAACCAGACCCAGATCGCCTTTAGACACCATGCCTTTCGGACGCAGGTGACGTTTACGCTTGGTAGACTTTTTAGTCAGAATATGACGCAGGTTTGCGTGCTTACGCTTGAAGCCGCCAGAAGCGGTCTTCTTGAAGCGCTTAGCGGCGCCACGTACAGTTTTA
Organism: uncultured Pantoea sp.; assembly: GCA_913778495.1. GTDB lineage: Bacteria > Pseudomonadota > Gammaproteobacteria > Enterobacterales > Enterobacteriaceae > Pantoea. The sequence continues at coordinate 86,005 of CAJYVD010000019.1, read as the reverse complement.
ATCTTTGGCATTTTTACAAATATCCACTTCGCATTGTTAATAAAATGAACCAGACAGGCGAATAAAAACCACACAGCGCGAATGCTGCGCGGCACTATTACTTGAAAGCCTACTGTTTCTTCTTCGGTGCGAGCACCATGATCATCTGACGGCCTTCGATCTTCGTAGGGAAGGATTCGACCACTGCCAGTTCACCCAGATCTTCTTTCACGCGGTTAAGCACTTCCATACCGATCTGCTGGTGCGCCATTTCACGACCGCGGAAACGCAGCGTGATTTTGGCTTTATCGCCCTCTTCCAGAAAACGAATCAGGCTGCGGAGTTTTACCTGATAGTCGCCTTCGTCGGTACCAGGACGGAATTTAATTTCCTTGACCTGGATAACTTTCTGCTTCTTCTTCTGTTCCTTAGAAGACTTACTCTTTTCATAAAGGAACTTGCCGTAATCCATAATACGGCAAACCGGCGGTTCGGCGTTCGGGCTGATTTCAACTAAATCTACGCCAGCTTCTTCTGCTTTCTCGATTGCTTCACGCAGTGAGACAATGCCAAGTTGCTCGCCGTCTACGCCAGTTAAGCGCACTTCGGTAGCACGGATTTCGCCGTTGATACGGTTCGGACGCGTCGGTTGTACTCGTTTTCCGCCTTTAATAACCTTATTCCTCTAATTGGTGAAGATGTCGGCTGCGAATCTCTTGTTGCAGCTTCTCAACAAACACATCTACGTCCATGCTCCCGAGGTCTTTACCACGGCGGGTGCGCACGGCAACTTTGCCTGCCTCCACCTCTTTCTCACCGCAGACCAGCATATAAGGGACGCGACGTAATGTGTGCTCGCGGATTTTAAAGCCTATCTTCTCGTTTCTCAAGTCTGCTTTGACACGAATGCCAGCATTCTGCAATTTCTTTGTCAATTCACTGACATATTCTGCCTGACTGTCAGTGATATTCATCACCACAGCTTGAACTGGCGCCAGCCAGCTCGGGAAGAAGCCTGCGAACTCCTCAGTCAGGATACCAATGAAGCGCTCCATCGATCCCAGAATCGCACGGTGAATCATCACTGGCGTCTGGCGGTCGTTGTTTTCGCCCACGTAGGTGGCATCCAAACGTTTTGGCAGGGAGAAGTCTAGCTGAACGGTGCCACACTGCCATGCGCGATCGAGGCAATCATACAGCGTAAACTCAATTTTCGGGCCGTAGAACGCGCCTTCACCCGGCTGGTATTCGAACGGAATGCCATTCTCTTTGAGCGCTTCCGCCAGGTCAACTTCCGCACGGTCCCACATTTCGTCGGTGCCAATGCGTTTTTCTGGTCGCGTAGACAGCTTCACCACGATTTTTTCGAAACCGAAGGTGCTGTACATGTCATAAACCATGCGGATGCAGCTGTTCACTTCATCGCGCACTTGGTCTTCAGTACAGAACACGTGAGCATCGTCTTGGGTGAAGCCACGGACGCGCATCAAACCGTGCAGCGCGCCTGACGGCTCGTTGCGGTGGCAGCTACCAAACTCCGCCATACGCAGCGGCAAGTCGCGATAAGACTTCAGGCCCTGATTGAAGATCTGCACGTGTCCCGGGCAGTTCATCGGTTTAATGCAATATTCGCGGTTCTCGGAAGACGTGGTGAACATTGCCTCTTTGTAGTTCTCCCAGTGCCCGGTTTTTTCCCACAGCACGCGGTCCATCATGAACGGACCTTTTACTTCCTGGTAGTCATACTCTTTCAGCTTGGTGCGCACGAACACTTCCAGCTCGCGGAAAATGGTCCAGCCATCGTTGTGCCAGAACACCATGCCCGGTGCTTCTTCCTGCATATGGTAGAGATCAAGCTGCTTACCGATTTTACGGTGGTCACGCTTGGCCGCCTCTTCCAGACGCTGCAGATAGGCTGCGAGCTGTTTTTTGTCTGCCCACGCGGTGCCATAGATGCGCTGCAGCATTTTGTTATCACTGTTTCCGCGCCAGTAAGCGCCTGCAATTTTCTGCAGTTTGAAATGGTGACAGAACCGCATGTTCGGCACGTGCGGACCGCGGCACATGTCGATATATTCTTCATGATGGTACAGGCCAGGACGATCGTCATGGCTGATGTTTTCGTCAAGAATGGTGGTTTTATAGCTTTCGCCTCGCGCCGCAAACACATCGCGCGCTTCCTGCCAGCTCACCTTTTTCTTCACAACATCGTAATTGCTCTCAGCCAGCTGGTGCATACGCTTTTCGAGCTGCTCCAGATCTTCCTGCGTCAGGGTGTGGTCGAGATCGACATCATAATAGAAGCCGTTATCGATTACCGGACCAATGGCCATTTTGGTGTTGGGCCACAGCTGCTTAATCGCATGGCCGAGCAGGTGTGCACACGAGTGACGGATGATTTCCAGACCGGCTTCGTCTTTCGCGGTAATGATCGCGACCTGCGCATCTTCGGTAATGGGATCAACGGCGTCAACCAGTTCGCCATTCACGCGGCCAGCAATGCAGGCTTTCGCCAGGCCAGGGCCGATATCAAGCGCAATGTCCATGACGCTGACTGGGCCGTCAAACACACGTTGGCTGCCATCAGGAAGAGTAATTACTGGCATTTCATATCCTTAATTGCAGTGGTAAGCCACACGAAAGCCTACATGCAACATTCAGTTCTGTGGAGTTGCCCGGCGTGATGTCAGACCCACATTGTCGGAATGACGCCAGGAATATAAAGCGGCGAAGATGATACCAGCTTTAGGGCCTGAGCAAAACCCATGAAACGCGGCTAACCCACAGAGCGCGCGAAAAAAAAACCGCCGTTGGGAGGTACCCAGCGGCGGTTTTGTACGCTGCTCGCTTACATAGAATAAGAGAGCTGAATCGTGGTTTTGGTGTCGGTACGATCCGGCGCGGATTCCGGCGGATTGTTATTCCAGGTAACGTTATACGCCATTTTCAGGGCGAAATGGTCGTTGATGGCAACCTGAAGGCCGGTTTCAGAGTTCAGCGTCGTATCTTCGCCAAAGCTGCTCAATACCGAGACACCTTGAATAAATTTCGTGGTGTCTGTCAGCTGCCACTGATAGCTCAGGGCACCGTAACCCAGCGCCTTGGTTTCGTGGCCGCCATCGTGGAAATCGTCATAACGCACACCCGGACCAAATTCCGCACGCAGCGAATGAATGGGACCATTGAGGATCTGACGACCATAACCTGCGGTCAGTACGTCGCGTGAATCGTAGCCGTTGTAGCGATCGCTCAGCCAGCTGGCCTGACCAAACAGGTAGTCCGCGCTGTTCAGGTTGTAGCGGCTACGACCACCAATGTTGTAGGTTTCAGACGAACGCTCATCATTCGACGAGTTGTTCGCTGCGTTGCCCCACAGACTGTAAGCGGTATTGGTTTGGTACCACGTCATATTGGTGGCAGCACTCAGCGTTGAGCTGGTGGTGTTTCCCGTCTGCGCCATGTATCCCGCAGAGGCGGTGCCTTCGAACGGTTTTTTTGCCGTGGAAGGATCATCCATAGAGGTAAAAACGGCGTTATCGGCCATGGCCTGATGACAAAATGCGCCAGCAGAGAGCAACAAAACAGCGGACAACTTATTGAAGGCTTTCATTAAATGTAACCCGTACGACAGTTTAAAAAACAGTGAGTCTGAAGCGTTTTCCCAGCCAATCAATGCAATTTACCGTAAGTTTTGTAAAAAATTATGATACTGCTGGAAACGTCAGAAATTGCGCTTTTTCTCGCGGTGCGAATGAGAGTGTTCCCATTATCGCGGCGCATTATAAAAGGCATTTAAAGAAATACCAGCGCAATGGCCACAAGAATTTTCCCGATGCAAAGATCAAAAGAGGCGATTTTACCATCACAGAATGCACATAATTCGCTCAATTCCGCGCTCTGGGCTACGCTGAAATCGGTTATATAACAGCGAGGTGAAACATGAGCGATCAAACGCTAACGCGCTATATCGTCACACTCCACTATCACGAACACGGCTTACGTGACTTGCAGTCACTTAACAGTGCGATGGTCAATGCGGGATACAGCACCACGCTGCACGATGAGCAGGGCCATCCCCACGAGTTGGGCACTAACAGCTTCGGCATTGTCAGCGCACTGAGTGAACAGGAAGTCGCGACCCAGGCAAGTGGCGTCGCCGCCGTTGCCCTGCATCAACAGCCTGAAGCGGAGGTCACGACGCTGGAAGCGTTTCTGAAAGCCCACGCGTCCCGAGAGTAACAGGCGCGACAGCGCGGGCAACCCGCCGCACGTTACACACAAACTTACGCAGCGAATAAAGAGGATAACCCCATGTGGTCAGCCATTAGTCGACTGTTAAGCGAATACGCCGGTGAAGCCGAGATCACCGAACGCCATGAACTCCCCGGTGGCGATGTCCACCCTGCCTGGCGCATTCGCTATGGCAATGTGGACGTGTTTGTAAAGTGCAATACCCGCGATATGTTGAACCTGTTCCGCTGGGAAGCGGACCAACTCGATTTGCTGGCCCGTACCCAAACGGTTCGGGTGCCCAAAGTCTACGGTGTAGGACACCATCGGGACGGGAGTTTTCTGCTGCTGGAATATATCCAACCCGAGCCGCTGAACGAGGACACTGCGCGCCAACTGGGCGAGCAGTTGGCGCACCTGCATCAATGGAGTGAACAGCCGCAGTTCGGTCTCGATTTCGACAACAACATCACGACCACCTTACAGCCGAATAGCTGGCTGCGTCGCTGGTCCGCATTTTTTGCCGAGCAGCGCATTGGCTGGCAGCTGCAGCTGGCCGCCGAGAAAGGTCTTGATTATGGCGACGCCGATCTGATCGTGGCCAGCGTGCAGCAGCGGCTGGCGAATCATCATCCGCAGCCTTCTCTGCTGCACGGCGATTTATGGCCAGCCAACTGTGCAGGCAGTCGCGATGGCCCTTGGCTGTACGATCCCGCCTGCTATTGGGGCGATCGCGAATGCGATCTCGCTATGCTGGGGTACTACGCCACGCTGCCGCGGCAAATCTACGAAGGTTATAATGCTGTTTGGCCGCTGCCGGAGGGGTTCTCGCAGCGGCAGCCGGTCTATCAGCTTTATTACTTGTTAAACCGCGCCAACGTGTTTGGCGGCGGCTGGAGAGACGAAGCGCAGTTTGCCATTGACCAACTGCTGGCAGAATCTGCGTTGGCGGGTCAGCATGCGAAACCAGCGTGAAGGATTAAATCATGCCCAGCAAGGTGAGCACAAAGTATCCCGCCACCGCAATCACCACCGGCAAAATATACAGCGGGAAGATTTGCAGGAAAACGGTGTGACGCGGTAGGCGAATTTTCTCTTCCAACTGGGCGCGCGTGCGCCCTTCACTGCCTTTCGCCTGTTCAAGAATAAGCTGATCCTCAATCCCCTCTTTCACATGGCGCGACTGGCGCCACATACGGGCGCCAGAGGCCTGCAGCGCGATACCGACAAAAATCAGCAGGTAGATAAGCCAAAAACCGATATTGGCACTGCCGGTAAAGTCAGGCACCGGGGAGTTATGCCAGAACACATTCAAAAAAGGCGTGTTAAAGCGCACCATATCCACCATAACATGCACAAAATCCAGCATGACCGCATCAATGCCTGGCTGCTTTTCGCTGTGCTTGAACATGAAACCAAGGATAGAGATCAGGGTAGAAAGTAGCGCGGGGATAAAGAGTATCCAGCCGGCCACGCGCTTAAGGATGGCAACGCGGCCAGCCTGTTGGTAAGTCATGGTGTTTCCCTTCACAAAGTGTCGTTTTGCCCCTAAGTCTACCTGCACTGTGCTTTTTTTTCCTGAAAAATGCGTTACCTGGCGTAAGTCGGCTTTGCGCGACTGACATGATAAGGTAAAGACACATCTTAAAAGGGAGTGAGACATGGCTTATCGTCGTCCGGTAGTGGCTGCTATTTTTGATATGGATGGACTGCTGATTGACTCGGAACCGCTATGGGATCGCGCAGAGCTGGCAACGCTTGCCAGCGTCGGTGTCGATGTATCGCGACGTCACGAACTGCCGGATACGCTGGGCTTGCGTATCGATCAAACGGTGCAGCTCTGGTATGACGCGTTTCCCTGGCCAGGCCCCAGTCAGGCCGAGGTCGCCGAGCGCATCATGACCCAGACGCTCGCGCACGTTGAAGCCACGCGTCCGTTGCTACCGGGCGTTGAGCAGGCCCTGCAACTTTGTCAGCAGCAGGGATTGCGCATCGCCCTCGCTTCCGCTTCGCCGCTGCATATGCTGGAGCGGGTGCTGGAAATCTTTAATCTGCGTCACTATTTCTCCGCGCTGGCGTCGGCGGAAACGCTGCCCTACAGCAAGCCCCATCCGCAGGTCTACCTTGATGCGGCGGCAAAACTGCAGGTTGATCCGCTGCAGTGCGTCACCTTCGAGGATTCATTCAACGGCCTGATAGCCACCAAAGCGGCGCGGATGCGGTCAATTGTGGTGCCCGCCCCCGAACACCGCGACGATGCGCGCTGGGCGCTGGCAGAAGTCAAACTGGATTCGCTGCTGGCGCTGCGTGCTGAGCACCTTTATTAACCGCTGCCTTTTTGCCTGGAGGATGCGTACCGTGCGTATCCTCATAACGCTATCTACGATCGTCAAATGTGGCGGCCGCGTTAACGCTGTCGCATAAGGCTATATGACCAGCCCTGCATGCTTTTCCGTCCCGCGCAAAAGGGCTTTTTTTAACGCTTAGTTACACCGTCACCGTTCTCATTTACTGGATAAATCCCTATACTGGATGCATTGACAGTTTTGCAGCCAGGTTTCCCATGACGGCCGAAGGCCATATCATTTTCGCCATTGCCAGCGCGATCTTCGCCAAGCGCGCTGAGTTAACGCCGGTGCTGGCCAGTGCTGACTGGTGGCATTTAGTGCCGGCTGCCCTGTTGACCTGCCTGCTGCCCGATATTGACCACCCGAAATCCCTGCTCGGCCAACGGCTGAAGTGGATTTCACAGCCTATTGCCCGCGCCTTTGGGCATCGCGGTTTTACCCACAGCCTGCTGGCGGTGGCCGTCAGTCTTTGGCTGTTCCAGATTAACGTACCCGCTGACTGGTTATTGCCAGCGGATGTGCTGCAGGGCATGACGCTGGGCTATTTAAGCCACATTGTGGCCGATATGTTGACGCCCGCCGGTGTACCGCTGCTGTGGCCTATTCGTATGCGCTTCCGCTTTCCGCTTCTCAATAGCCAAAAAGGCAACCAGCTTGAGCGCGTGCTATGCCTGGCGCTGGTAGGTTATGCGCTGTGGTTTCCTGCGGGGATGCCCACCTTTGGAGCCAACGGTTGGCCTGAACAGCTGTTTAGCACGCTACAAAATGGCGTCGGTCGCATTATAAATGCGCGAAGTGACTAGAAAAACCGCAAAAATCAACACTTAGTTATAAGCCATTCTTTTTGGGTATAAGCCTGCACTTTGGTGAACTGGTAACATTCCTGACATTCCCTGACGGGAACTTACTGTTTTCCGCGCCCTGAACGGGAGCGGCATATCGCTGGAGTGGTGTATGGATTTTCCCTTGATCATAAATATCGTGGCGTTTGTTGCGCTGCTGGTGTTGCTTAATCGCGTCGGCAGTGCCCGCTGGAGCCTGTCCAAACGCGTCTTAACCGGCCTGGTGTTTGGCGTGCTCTTTGGTCTGGCGCTACAGGCTATCTACGGTGAAAACAGTGCGGTGGTCAAAACCTCCATCAGCTGGTTCAACATTGTGGGTAACGGCTACGTACAGCTGCTGCAGATGATTGTTATGCCGCTGGTGTTTGCCTCGATTCTGAGTGCCGTCGCTCGACTGCACAATGCGTCTGCGCTGGGCAAAATCAGCGTGTTGACCATCGGCGTCCTGCTGTTTACCACGGCCATTTCGGCACTGGTCGGCGTGCTGGTTACCGGCCTGTTCGGCCTGAGCGCGGAAGGCTTGGTGCAAGGTGCACAAGAAACCGCTCGCCTGAGCGCGATTCAGAGCAACTATGTTGGCAAAGTCGCCGACCTCAGCACACCGCAGCTGCTGCTCTCCTTTATTCCAAAAAATCCGTTTGCCGATATGGCGGGTGCCAATCCCACCTCGATTATCAGCGTGGTGATCTTTGCCGCCTTCCTTGGCGTCGCGGCCCTGCAGCTGCTGAAAGATGACAAAACCAAAGGCGAGCGCGTGCTGGTGGCGATCGATACGTTGCAGTCATGGGTGATGAAACTGGTCAGATTGATCATGAAGCTGACGCCCTACGGCGTTCTGGCGCTCATGACCAAAGTGGTGGCCGGTTCTAACCTGCAGGACATCATTAAGCTGGGTAGCTTTGTACTGGCCTCGTATCTGGGCTTGGCGATTATGTTCGCGGTGCATGCGCTGCTGCTGTCGGTGAACGGCATCAATCCCCTGCGCTTCTTCCGTAAAGTGTGGCCCGTGATCACCTTCGCGTTCACCAGCCGCTCCAGCGCCGCCAGCATCCCACTGAACGTGGAAACGCAAACGCGTCGCCTGGGCGTGCCGGAATCCATCGCCAGCTTCTCAGCGTCGTTTGGTGCCACTATCGGCCAGAACGGTTGTGCCGGTCTCTACCCGACCATGCTGGCCGTGATGGTCGCACCGACGGTCGGCATTAACCCGTTTGATCCCATGTGGATTGCGACGCTGGTGGGGATCGTCACGCTCAGCTCAGCCGGTGTGGCGGGCGTTGGCGGCGGTGCCACTTTCGCCGCGCTGATTGTGCTGCCGGCGATGGGCTTGCCGGTTACGCTGGTGGCGCTGCTGATCTCCATTGAGCCGCTGATCGACATGGGCCGCACCGCGTTGAACGTCAACGGCTCGATGACAGCAGGCTCGCTCACCAGCCGCTGGCTGGGCCAAACCAACCGTGATGTGTTGGAGAGCGATGAGCACGCCGAGCTGGCTCACCGCTAACGGACAGTTCGCACAAACGCCGAACGGCAGGTCAAATGACCTGCCGTTTTTTTTGCGCCACATCCGCATTTCACTGCAATCATGGCGAGGTCGTCAGGAAAACGTTAAGCGTGGTAAACAGACGAAACATCTCGCGTTTTCCGCTTGAACTCCGGTGATAAAAAGCCAATTCTGCTGTTCATCACACCAGGAGAGTCATCATGAAAAACGTTATCGCCTCGCTGCTGGCGCTGACCCTGATTGCGCCAGCCACCAGTTTTGCCTATCCCGGCGGTTGGGGTCACGGTCCCGGCCCGCATTGGGGTGGCTGGCCACACGATCGCCACTGGGGTGGTCCTGGCCCGCTGCGTTTCCTGCCGGATGCCGCCACGGCGGTACTGATTGGCGGTCTGACTTACTATTTGCTCAATGACCACTATTACCAGCGTCAGGGGGATACCTATGTCATGGTCCAGCCGCCGGAGGCAGTGCCGGACAGCGGTATGCGGGTGTTGGATTTCAACGGCAAGCGCTACTATGTGCAGGCGGGTCACTACTATGAGCGGGAGTTAGGTGGACGTTACGTGGAAGTGCCTCGTCCCTATGGGCTATAGGCCCGAAAACAAAACGGCCCGTCAGTGACGGGCCGTTATCTGTTCCGCGACGCTTACTGCGCAGCTTGCGGATCGGTATCGTAATCTTTACAGCTCTGGAAGCCGTAGTTCATCACGCGACCGGTGTCGTTATAGCTCACGAAGTAGGTCTGCTGCTTACCATCACGCTCACCAATCACGTAGGTCTGGCACGTACCGCGCGCATGCACCATGGTGATTTCGGTTGAAGCAGGGCCGGCAATCTGGCGCACCTGTTCACGCGTCATGCCTTTCTTCACGTCTTTGACCACTGGCTTAGTCACATAGCTTTCCGCGCGATCGTAAGTCGTACAACCTGACAGAGCTGCCAGCGTCATAGCGGCAGCGATACATCCCAGCACTTTATTCATATTGTTGTTCCTCATACGTTGTCCATGTCGGAATAAGCCTGGAACAGAAAGTTCGATTTATCAAATCCCTGGCCGCGTTTTCCTGCATTTTTCATTGATGCCCTCAGGCGCTCACACTAATGCCCTCTTCACGGTTGAACATCCGGACTGAACTCTCGATGTCGCGACGGTAAAAATCGTCTTAAATTGCGCCGATTAGCCGTGCCTGGCGCCGTTCGGCTTGTTGTTTTAAGGCAGAGGCGTTAGCTTTAGCAAAGCATTCGCACGGTGCCGTCAGGCGACAGACTTGAGGAGACGTTCATGTCATTGCAGCAGGAAATCATTCACGCATTAGGGGTTAAACCGGTTATCGATCCGCACGAGGAAATCCGCGTTAGCGTTGATTTTTTGAAGTCTTACCTGAAAGCCCACCCGTTTATTAAAACGCTGGTGTTGGGGATCAGCGGCGGCCAGGATTCCACCCTGGCGGGCATTCTGACGCAAACCGCCATCCGCGAACTGCGTGAGGAGACCGGCGACAGCGAATATGCGTTTATTGCGGTGCGCCTGCCCTATGGCGTGCAGGCCGATGAACAGGATTGCCAGGACGCGCTGGCCTTTATCCAGCCTGACCGTACGCTGGTGGTTAACATCAAAGAAGCCGTGCTGGCCAGTGAGCGCGCGCTCCAGGACGCGGGGATCGCGGTCTCGGATTTTGTGCGCGGCAATGAGAAAGCGCGCGAGCGCATGAAAGCGCAATACAGCATTGCGGGCATGACCAAAGGCGTGGTGGTCGGCACCGACCATGCCGCCGAGGCCGTCACCGGCTTCTTCACCAAGTACGGCGACGGCGGCAGCGACATCAATCCGCTGTTCCGCCTCAATAAAGGCCACGGCAAGCAGCTGCTTAAAACGCTGGGCTGCCCTGAACACCTCTATTTGAAACACCCTACCGCCGATCTCGAAGACGATCGTCCCGGCCTGCAGGACGAGGTGGCGCTCGGCGTCACTTACCAGCAAATTGACGATTACCTCGAAGGCAAAACCATCGACGCTGACGCCGCCCGCACGATTGAAGGCTGGTATCTGAAAACCGAGCACAAGCGCCGCCCGCCAATTACCGTGTTTGACGATTTTTGGAAAAAGTAAGTGCCTGCCTCGCGTTTCTCGTCAGCAGGCGAGAAACGCACATTCATTGACCACTGGCGAGAAAACAGCCGCGCTGATATACTGGACGGACAACCAGTAATTGGAGTACGTTTTGGTCAGACGCGCAGCCAGCCACCGCCTGGATTTCGATGCGGCGGCAATTTATCAATATCCCGAACACTTACGCCAATGGCTTGACGGTTTACCCAACGTGCCCGGCGTCTATACCTTCCACGGCGACAGCGAAAATCTTCCGCTCTATATCGGCAAAAGCGTTAACTTGCGCAGTCGGGTCATGGCGCATTTTCGCACCGCTGACGAAGCCAGTATGCTGCGCCAGGCGCGGCGCGTAAGCTGGATCCCCACGGCGGGCGATCTGGGTGCACAGCTACTGGAAGCACACATGATCAAAACGCAGCAACCCCTGTTCAATAAGCGGCTGCGTAAAAACCGCCAGCTCTGCTCTTTACAGCTGGGCGACAGCGCCCCGCAGGTTGTTTACGCGCGCGATCTCGATTTTTCCAGCTCACCCAATCTCTATGGCCTGTTTCGCAGCCGCTTTGCCGCGCTGGAAAAACTGAAAAGCCTTGCTGACGAGCAACGTCTTTGCCATGGCCTGCTGGGCCTCGAAAGTTTACGCCCCGGACGCGGCTGCTTCCGTGCGGCGCTTAAGCGCTGTGCGGGCGCCTGCTGCGGTAACGAATCCGTGGCCGCGCATCAGCAGCGTCTGCAGGCGGCGCTGGAGCAAATGCGCGTGGTGTGCTGGCCGTGGCAAGGTCCGGTCGGTATTGTCGAAACCCGTCCCGAGATGACGCAAATCCACGTTATCGACCACTGGTTCTGGCTGGGATCGGTGAGCACAGAAGATGAAGCGCGTACCCTGCAACGCGCACGCGCGGGATTTGACCACGACGGCTATAAAATCCTGTGCCGCCCGCTGCTATCAGGCGCTTTTCCGCTGATTGAGTTATAAAAAAAACCGCCAACGCTGCCCAGCGCGTGTAAGGCACTGGACAGCACTGGCGGTCTCTTAGAGGGTCAGCGGAAGCTTATTCTGCGTCAGCCGGTGGCGGCATTTTGCCCTCGTGCGGGCCTTTCTCGGTTAGGCGCTTCTCGAAGTCAGCGTTGTACTGCTTCTTCTGTTCAGGCGTCAGCACATTATAGATCTTGTTCTGCGTTTCCATCATTTGCAGCGCGCGCGCTTTGGCATCCGCGCTCATTTTCTCTGCCTGCGCTTGGGCTTTCGCACTGTCAAAGGTATCGGATGCAATGATGTCATGCATCGCCCGACGTTCGTCCAGAGAAGGACGCTTCATCTCTTTATGGCTATCGCGCATGATGGTTTTGATCTGCGTTTTTTGCGCATCGGTCAGCTTCAGATCTTTAAACATCATCTCCATGCCGTGATGACGCATCGGTTTATGCATGGGTTGTTCGCTGCCTGCTGGCGGCGGCGTGAGGTTGTCTGCGGCAGCGTGGACGATATTGGCCGCGCCCAGTGCCAGCGTGGTAGCCAGGAACAGAGAAGTGAGTTTACGCATAATATTGTCCTTTTTTATCAGTTAAGTTGCGACGGTCTGTATCGCGTCGACGGAGACCACTATACGAATCTGAACGTCAACTACTCAGAGGGTGAGTAAAGCCGTGAAAGCGTAAATGACAACAATTATTCAATCATGGAGAGAAAGCGAAGAAAGGCGCGAGGAAATGCAAAAAAGTATGACAAAAGCGTGAATCGAGCAGAAATTAAGGAAGATTGTAATGGTATTGTCGGTTTTGAGGAAGCAAATATCTTGGTTCTGATCGACAGTGGTTGCCGGTTCCCTCACCCGCCAGCAAGGAAACCGGGTTGAAACGGAGGCTACAGCGCCAACGCCTGCGTCTGCGGCGTCTCTTCCACCAGCATCAGGCCGGCGCGCAAACCCGGCGCCACGTGGGGATTGGGAAACAGCACAAACTCTCGCGCCTGCTGCACGTAGTAGCGTTTATCGCCCTCTTCCGCCAGCAGCGTGCCCTGCGGAAACGCGGTGAAATTCAACGTCTCCTCGCCCATGTGCAGCACAAAGTTGTCGCCCTGACGCGTAATTTGCTGCGCTACGCGATAGTGACGCGGCGGTTGCCGTACCGGTGGCAGCGCCTCGCCGTACAGCATGGCTGCCAGCGCCTGCTGGGCACCGGTGAACTGGCTGAGATCGTTATGCCCAAACGGCAGCGCTTTCCCCAGTTCCAGCGTGCAGCTCGCGGCATCGTGATGTTCGCAGCTGTAATGCGTAAAGGTGCCGCCCGGCGCACGGTGAAACACCAGCGCTTCCATGTCGGCGGCGGCCAGCCAATCAAGAAACGGCTGGGGCCAAGGCTGCTCACGATGCGGCATCACGCCAAAACGCGTATGCCAGGAGCCGCGGATGGCGGTGTGCAGATCCAGGTGCCAGCGCTGTTCATGATCGCGGCAGGTACGCCAAAACGTTTCCAGCGCTTGCTCAAGCTGCAGCGCGCGCTGCGCCTCTGCCAGCTCCGACACCCTTTGCCAGCGACCGCTGAACAGGCGATTGAGATCGTACTGCTGATAGCGTTTGCCGCTGCGCAGCGCCGCGGGGTTGCCCAGCACCACCAGCAGGCGCACCGCCAGCGAACGCGCCCCGGTTAACAGCGGTGTAATCAGCGCGTTGAGTATCTCCACCGGCGCCGTTTCATTGCCGTGAATGCCCGCCGAAAGCACCAGCGCCTGATGCGTCGTCTTATGCGGCGTCAGCGATAAAATGCCTTCGCCATGCCATGCCCAATCCAGGTGCTCCGTACTGCCGCGGCGCGAACGCGGGGGGTCACCCGTCAGGGTTTGCTGTAGGAAATCCTGCATAATCCCTCCTTTCACTCGGGCCGACGCGCGCGGCCCGCTCTTAACGCTGAAATGCGTAAACACAGCCTAAGTCTAGCAGCTGCGTCAGCTCGTCCAGCGCGGTGCGTCCCTCACTTAACAGCGCGGGATCGGCCAAATCGGCCTGCGTCAGACGGTCACGATAGTGCTTATCTACCCAGGCATTGAGCGTCGCGAAAAGCCGGTCATTCATCAATACCGCCGGATTGAGCGCCGCGCGCTCGGCCTCGGTCAGCACCACCCGTAAGCGCAGGCAGGCAGGCCCGCCGCCGTTGCACATGCTTTCGCGCAGATCGAACACCTTGAGTTCACGAATCGGTCCACCGCTCGCCACCAGCTGATTAAGGTAACGCCACACGCCGGGATGCTGCCGCGACTCTTCCGGCAATACCAACCGCATGCCGCCTGCGGGATGTTGCAGCAGCTGGCTGTTAAACAAGTAGGTATTGACCGCGTCCGCCACCGAAACCTGGGCGCGCGGCACCACAATCGGCTGAAAATCCGCAACGCACGCGGCAAGCGAGGCCAAAAGCTGAGGCTGATCGACAAACGCGTCTTCGTGGCAAAACAGCACCTGTTGATTGCTTACCGCAATGACATCGTTATGAAACACGCCCTGATCGATCACCGCCGGATGTTGCTGCGCAAACAGCGTGCGCTGCGGATCGAGCTGATGCAGGCGCGCCACCGCTGCGCTGGCTTCTCGCGTTTGGCGCGCCGGATAACGCTGCGGCGCGGCAACGGGTTGCCGATCGTCGCGGCCATACACAAAGAGCTGTACGCCCGCATCGCCGTAAACCGCACCGAAGCGGTTATGGTTAGCGGCACCTTCATCGCCAAACAGCGCCACCTGCGGCAGCGCGTCGTGCACGCTAAAGTGTCCGGTGTCGCGAAAGATCGCCCGCAGCAGCGCGGCGGTTTGCGGGGCTTCGATGGCGCGGTGAAACTTGTTGTTGAGGTTGGCGACGGTGAAATGGACGCGCCCGTCTGCGCTGTCCGCCGACGGTGAAACGGTCGCGGCGTTCGCCACCCACATCGCTGAGGCCGAACTCGCGGCAGATAACAGGTGCGGCGCCTGCGCGGCGGCCTTGGCCAGTACCTGCTCATCGCTGCCGCTGAATCCTAACTGCCGCAGCAGCGGCAGGTTCGGGCGCTCATGCGGCGGGATCACGCCCTGTACGTAGCCCATATCCGCCAGCGCTTTCATCTTGAGCAACCCCTGCCTGGCCGCCAAACGCGGATTAGAGGGCTGCAATTGATTGCGCGTGGAGGCTTCATTGCCAAACGACAAGCCCGCATAGTGATGCGTCAGCCCGACCAGACCGTCAAAGTTGGCTTCAAAAGCAGTCATCATGCGTGGTCTCCGGCAGAGAAATCGAGGCCGGGCGAGAGGCTGCCCGGCAGCGCCTGGCTGGGGCTCTCCAGCGAGGCCATCGGCCAGGCGCAATAATCAGCGGCATACCAGGCGCTGGCGCGGTGGTTACCTGAAGCGCCCACGCCGCCAAAGGGCGCGGTACTGGCTGCCCCGGTTAGCGGCTTGTTCCAGTTTACGATACCCGCGCGCGCTTCTAACAAGAGTTGCTCAAACTGCTCACGCTGCGGCGAGATCAGCCCGCAAGACAAGCCGTAGCGCGTATGGTTGGCCAGCCGAATGGCTTGCGCGTAATCGTCATAGCGGATCACCTGCAGCAGCGGGCCAAACACTTCTTCATCCGGCAGCGCCGCGACGTCTGTCATATCGATGATGCCGGGCGTCAGAATGGCGCTGTTGCGATCGGGCCAGCGCATCGCCAGCAGCACCGTGCCGCCTAAGTCTATGCGTGCCTGCCAGGCCGCAAAAATCTGGCCGGCAGCGACGGGCGAGATCACGCTGCCCATAAACGGCTGCGGATCGGCGTTCCACGCGCCTGGCTGCAAGCGCGCGCTGACGTCAACCAGGCGCTGCAGGAAAGCGTCTCCGGCGGCGCCCCGCTTGACCAGCAGGCGACGCGCGCAGGTGCAGCGCTGCCCAGCGGTGATAAATGCCGACTGGATGGCGATATGCACCGCGCCATCGCAATCCTCCGGGTTCTCCACAATCAGCGCATTGTTGCCCCCCATCTCCAGCGCCAGCATTTTTTCCGGCTGACCGGCGAACTGACGATGCAGGTGATAGCCGGTAGCGGCGCTGCCGGTAAACAGCAATCCGTCGATATCGCGCGCGTCCGCCAGCGCCTGCCCGGTTTCGCGCCCTCCCTGCAGTAGCGCCATGACGCCAGCAGGCAGACCCGCTTGCGCCCAGAGCGCCACGGTTTTCTCCGCCGTCATCGGCGTCAACTCGCTCGGCTTAAACACCACGCAATTCCCTGCCAGCAGCGCGGGCACAATGTGTCCATTGGGCAGATGGCCGGGAAAATTATAGGGGCCAAACACCGCCAGCACCCCATGCGGCCGATGGCGCAGTGAACTCTCGCCCTCCGCCTGTGCGCCCGTGCGCGCGTGATAAGCCTTAACGGAAATTGCCACCTTGTTGATCATCGCCTGTACTTCGGTCAGCGTTTCCCAACGGGGCTTACCGGTTTCACAAGCAATGGTTTCCGCCAGCGTCGTTTTATTTTGCTCCAATAAGGTCGCGAACTGCTCGACTATCGCCTGGCGCGCGGCGAACGGCGTGCGCGCCCAGTCAGGAAAGGCAGCGCGGGCCACCGCACAGGCCTGCGCCACCTGCTCCGCTGACGCGGCGTGGCCTTGCCACAGCGTCTCGCCGCTGACCGGATCCTGTTTCGTCAGCGTCTCTGCGGCGCCAGACAGCCACTCTCCCTGAATAAAATGCGTCATGCTTTGTTCTCCTCGCGGCACAGCGTGACCACACGCAGCGCATCGCCATCGTTGCAGCACAGCGCGGCGCGCTGGCTGTCTGTGAGCTGAACCACGCCAGAGTCAATGTCCACCGGCAGTAAAATGACCCGGAAGCGTTGGTAATCGGTATTGGCCACCAGGCACAGCGGCCACGTTTCGGCGGCCTCGCCAGCCTCAGCCGTTAGCAGCTGGCTTTTACGGATGGCGCGGATGCGGTCGATTTCACATTCAAGCGTCGGGCCGCCGTCAAAAATATCGATGTAGTGCTGATAGCGGAACCCCTCCGCTTCCAGCACGGCGCGCGCTGGGGCGGTGTGCGGATGCACTTCGCCAATTACCTTTTGCGCCGCGTCGCTGAGGTAGTGAATGTAGAGCGGATGCTTCGGCATCAGCTCGGCGATAAACGCTTTTTGTCCGGTACCGCTCAGAAAATCCGCTTGGGTAAACGGCATGGAGAAGAAGTGGCTGCCCACGCTGTCCCAAAACGGCGAGTGCCCCTGCTCATCGCTGATGCCGCGCATCTCCGCCACCACGTGCTGGGTAAAATGCTCGCGAAAATTCGCCATAAACATAAAGCGCGATTTCGACAGCAAATAGCCGTTTTTCCCGGTGCGGTAGTCGGGATCGAGGAACAGCGTGCACAGTTCGCTGCTGCCGGTATGGTCGTTGCTCAGCGACAGCGTGGGCAGGCTGGCATAGACATTTAACTCTTTCGAGGCATGCACTTGGGTGCCCACGCGGAAGTTATACCAGGGATCCTGTAACCCTACGGCCACTTCGATTGCGCAGATGCCCACGGCGCGATTGTCCTCGCTGTCGGCCAGCACAAACACATACCCCTGCTCGCTGCGCGGCAGTGAACCCTGCCAAGTCAGTAAAGATCGTTCGATGCGCGCCTTGAGCGTATCGCTGTCCGCCGGCAGTGACGTCAAGCCACCGCCGGTTTTGCCCGCCAGCGCCAGCAGTTGTGCCAAATCGTCGCGTTCGACGGGACGGATCACCATCATGATGCGGCCCCGCTGAGCATGCGTTTACAGGCCCGTTCAAAGCGTGCCATGCCCTCTTTCACGTCAGCTTCACTGATGTTCAAGGCGGGCGCGAAACGCACGACGTTGGCCCCGGCAATCAGCACCATCACACCCTCTTCGGCCGCCAGCAGATTGAACTGTTTTGCCTTACCGGCAAAATCATCATTGAGCACGGCACCTATCAACAACCCTAAGCCACGTATCTCTTTGAACACCGGCAGGCGCTGGTTAAGCGCCTGCAACTGGTTAACAAACCAGTCATGGCGCATCGACACGCCCGCCAGAAAATCGGGCTGATTGATCAGAGATATCACCGCGCCCGCCACCGCCCCCGCCAGCGGATTGCCACCATAGGTCGTGCCGTGCGTGCCCACGCCCATGACCTGGGCCAGATCCTCACGCGTGAGCATCGCGCCAATGGGGAAGCCGCCGCCCAGCGCTTTAGCTGTGGTTAGCGCATCCGGCGTGACGCCATAGTGCATATAGGCATAGAGCGATCCCGTACGGCCAACGCCGCTCTGCACTTCGTCGAAAATAAGCGTGGCATGATGCTTATCACACAGCTCGCGCAATCCGCGTAAAAACGCAGCATCGGCGGGAACCACGCCCCCTTCGCCCTGAATCGGTTCAACAATCACCGCACAGGTACGATCGTTGATCAGCGCGGCCGCCGAGGCTAAATCATTGAACGCCGCGTGCTCGATCGCCGGCGGCAGCGGCGCAAAATCGCGTGAATAAGCGGGCTGCCCGCCTGCTGACACGGTAAACAGGGTGCGCCCGTGAAATGCGTTTTTGAACGCCACAATGCCGTTTTTCTCGGCACCAAAGCGGTCATGCGCCACTTTGCGCGCCAGCTTGAGCGCTGCCTCGTTGGCCTCTGCGCCGGAATTACAAAAGAACACGCGATCGGCAAAAGTGGCGTCAATCAACTGTTTTGCCAGCCGTAAAATCGGCTCGTTGGTGTAACCGTTACCGGTGTGCCAGAGCTTTGCCGCCTGTTCGGTAAGCGCCTGCTGTAACGCAGGATGCGCATGGCCCAGCGCGTTAACCGCAATGCCGCCTGCAAAATCGATATACGCCTTGCCCTGCTGATCCCACAGGGTTGAGCCCTCCGCACGCACCGGCACAAACGCCGCAGGGGCATAAACCGGCATCATCCATTGATCAAAATCGTGACGAGATACTTGCAGTGACATGGCCATTTCTCCTGCCTCAAAAACGTGAAGCGTTTGTTTTAGAATTGTTAACAGCGTGATATTGCTGCTCTACTGTAAATTGCAGTAAGCGTGCCAGCCAGCGGAAAAAATGCATAAAATAGGTTGGTAAACGTAAAATCAATAACTTATAAACACATTTTATTCACACTTAATGCATAAAAAGTGAATAATTGTCTGATACAGAGAGCTTAAAAGCGGTTTATTTAGCGGATTTATGCATGTGCAAAACGAAATATTACTTTTGTGATCGAACAGCAGATATCACACCAAAATCGCGCAATGCCGGCCCTGAAAAAGGGCAAAGTGCGCCTTTCCAGTGCAAGTCCGGCTCACGGAAATTAAAGGCTGTCATGCGGAGGCATTACCGTTCGGCAAAGGATTGAATAAAAAACACGCAGGATTGAGCGTAAATAAGTAGCGTTAAAAAGTACTTGCCGAAGTTATCATAAGCGAAGAAATAAAATGACATAGCCCGTGAGTAAAAAGCATTACCCAGCTACTTTCCTCATTACAAAAATAGATTTTCTATGCACATAGATGCATAGGCTCACGTTATTTCATTTAAACGAATTGATTAAAGCAGCTTTTATTAAAAAATATATAAAACACATATAAAACATAAATTTATATTTTTATTAACGGGTTTTATAGATGAAAGTTGTGATAAGTAAATGCAATTGCTAATGGGTAACAATCCTCAACTCGCATAAAATTCGCACAAATAGTTAACGTGAAATAATTTGTTACATATATTGCACTTTTGATTTTGAACCTTTTATGTCATTTTCTTTCAACCCCGCAACGGGGATACAATTAAAAAATATCACAGGGTAAACAATAAATGATGAAGCGCACGTTACTGGCAGCAGTGATGCCCTTACTGCTGGCTATGCCTTCGGCTCACGCGGCCGAAATTTATAATAAAGATGGCAATAAACTGGATCTGACCGGAAAAATTAACGTTTCCCACCTGTTCTCCAATGACAGCGGCAACGATGGCGATACCAGCTCTTACGCGCGTCTTGGCTTCAAAGGCGAAACCAAGATCAATGACCAGCTTACCGGCTACGGTCAATGGCAGTACCAGTACAGCCTGCGTAACTCAGAAGGCAGCGACGCACAGTCGGGTAACCGTACCCGTTTGGGCTTTGCCGGTCTGAAATTTGGTCAGTTTGGTTCGGTGGACTACGGTCGTAACTACGGTCTGGTTTACGATGCGCTGGGCTACACCGATATGCTGCCGTTCTTTGGTGGCGACTCCGGTTATACCGACGCGTTCCTGTCGGGCCGTTCGGCGGGCGTGCTGACCTGGCGTAACAAAGATTTCTTCGGCCTGGTAAAAGGCTGGAACGTTGCCGCGCAGTATGAAGGTAAAAACGAGCGCAGCGACAACAGCGGCAGCAACCTGTCGGTACGCCGCTCCAACGGCGATGGCTACGCCCTCTCCACGTCTTACGACTTTGATTTCGGTTTGAGCCTGGTAGGTGCGTATGCCAGCCTCGATCGCGTGACCGCGCAGAACAGCGCCACGTTCGGCAAAGGCGACAAAGCGCAAAGCTGGGCTACCGGCCTGAAATATGACGCTAACCAGATCTATCTGGCGACGATCTATGGCGAAACGCTGAATGCCACCCCGGTGCGCAACACCAACGCCGGCTTCGCTAACAAAGCGGTCAACTTTGAAGCCGTCGCGCAGTATCAGTTCCTCAACGGCCTGCGTCCTTCATTGGGCTACGTCTCGTCGAAAGCCAAGGATCTGGAGAACGTAGGTGACACCTATCTGTTCAAATACGTTGCCGTGGGCGCCACCTACTACTTCAACAAAAATATGTCGGCGTATGCCGAATATAAAATCAACCTGTTGAAAGACAATAACCCGCTGGGTCTGGCAACGGATGACGTGACCGCTGTTGGCCTGGTGTACCAGTTCTAAGCGTTTTACCCTCATTGCACACGGGCAGTGTCAGCCCTGTGCCGCAAGGGCAGCGTAAGCTGCCCTTTTTTATTGCTGAAAAAAACACGTTCTATTCCGGGTACTTAATCGCGATCGAGGACGCTATTCCCCAACAGACACGCCATGATCCTCCACTCGATAACCGTGGAGATCCCCGCTATGTACCGTTTTATGATGACCCTGCTGTTCAGCTTTATCCTCGCGCTTCCCGCCTATGCCAGCGTCGGATTCCGACAGCTTACCCTCGATCCACAACGCGCCCGCCCTCTGCCCATTACGCTCTGGTACCCCACATCGGCAAACGCCCCGCAGCAAGCCGCGGGCGAAAACGCCGCCTTTTATGGTGAGTCGGTGATACGCGATGCCGTTCCTGACGCAGGCGTGCGCCCACTGGTGCTGCTGTCTCATGGCTACGGCGGCAGTTGGCGTAATCTTAACTGGCTCGCCGTTGCGCTGGTGGCGCAGGGATACCGCGTCGCCGCGCCGGATCATCCCGGCACCAGCAGCGAAAATGCCGACCCTGCGGCTGCACGCGAGTTGTGGCAGCGCCCCGACGATCTCACGCGCGTGCTCGACGCCCTGTTGCAGCAGCCCGCGCTGGCGGGACGCATTGATGCCGCGCGCGTCGCCGCGATAGGACACTCCCTTGGCGGCTGGACGGTGATGGCGCTGGCCGGTGCCCGCTTTTCAGCACCGGCGTTTTTAGAAGATTGCCGCCAGCATCAGGCCTTCTCCGCGTGCAAAGTGGCGGACAAGCTCGGCATCACCTCGTCCACCAGCGCGCCCCGGCTTGCAGCGAACTTTCGCGATGCGCGTATTCGCGCGGTGGTGGCGCTGGATGCCGGTGTCACGCGCGGCTTCACCGAAGTGACATTGTCACATATAACGGTACCCGTGCTGTTACTGGCGGCGGAAAAAGAGGTTCCCGAGCTGCCCGCGTCGCTGGAATCAGGCTTCCTGGCGGCGCATCTTCCGCCTCATCGGGTGCACTTTTATCGCCTGCCCGGTGCCAACCATTTTAGTTTTATGCAGCGCTGTAAACCGGAGGGCGCGGCGATCATCGAACGCGCCTCACCCGGTGACGGTATGATTTGCCAGGATGGCGATGCGCGCGGTCGGGCAGTTATTCATCAGGCCGCTCTGGCGCGTATTCTGCCTTTTCTGACCGCGGCGCTGAAGCCCGCTGCTGGCGAAACGCGCTCGGCGTCTGGCCGGTAATCCGTAGAAATTCGCGATTAAAATTGGACTTGGTGATAAAGCCGGAGGCCAGCATCACCTCCGTGATGGAAGCGGTATCTGCGTGCAAAAGCGCACAAGCGTGGCGCACGCGGTAACCGTTGATCCACTGCGACACATTGCAGTGGTGCACCGCATTGATCGCCGCCGACAGGTGCCGCGTCGTGATGCCGGTTTTGCGCGCCAGTCGCGCCAGCGTGAGCGCGGAATCCAGAAACAGCGTCTGCGCCTGCATCTGGCTATCTAGCTGCTGACACAGCGCCACCTGTGCGGGCGTCGTCACGGCCGCGGCAGGTTTAGGCGCCGCAGAAGCCGCCACGTCAGCCGAGACGGGATAACTTCGCGCCACCCGCACAATGGCGAGCGTCAGAAAAGGCAGCAGCAGGGTTTGCAGCGTGGCGATCATCGGGGCCGCGCGTGCGCCTTGATGCCAGTAAAACGTCAGCGCCATCGTCAGATCGCCGAGCGCGGAAAGCAGCAGAAAACCGCCGGCCGCCAGCGCCACCTTGCCCGTTGCAGGCAGCGCGCGAATAGGCGTTAAGCCTGGCCCTTGGCGGCCGCGCAGGCCTGCGGCGATCAGCGCCACGCCGTACCCGCTATAAAGCGCAAACAGCAGGAGATCGATGGCGGCGGGAAGCGCGCAGGCCAGCGCCACGGCGAGCGCAACGGGTGCCAGGGATAACCCTGAGAAGCGGCGCGCGGTGGCCGGGCAGAGACAGTACCATGCCAGCGTCGGCAACAGCAGCGCCAGCGTAATGCGCAGCCGCGCCAGCAGCAAACCTGGCCAGATCCAGCCCGCCGTATCAAGCGCCAGCAGCAGCAGGCTGGCCAGTAAAAAGAAGCGTACGCGACGGTGGCGGGCGCGATCGCGCGCCCATAACGTCAGCACGAGGATCGCCAGCGCCAATAAGGTTAACGCCGGCAGCGGAATGGTGGGCATAGCGGAGGCATCCTTTCCTGCAACAGAGCCCGTATCTTACGCGATCTTCACGCCGCTGTGCGGTGTTTCACGGACGCAAACACTACGGCGCCAGCAGATCGAAGCGGCTATCCGGCCCGGAATCGATGTTGAACGGCTCCTGGACCTGCAGCGTGATCTCGTTTGAGGTCACACGGTTGCCGCGACTGTCTTCCAGCGTGACCGCCAGATGATAAGTGTTGCTGGCGTCCGCCGCGCTGTCCCACTGCGGCACAATAATACTCCAGCCTTGCGGATCGTTCGGATTGGCACCCGGCGTGAGGCTCAGGGCCTGGGTATCCCCCTGCCACTCAACGTGTGTAATCGGGCTGGCGTGGCGAATTTGCAGCTTGAGCGGCAGACTCTCGCCGCCGTTGAGCTGCCACGGCGGGGTTGCCAGAAATACCGTGAGCGTTTTGCGCGCGCGCGTCTCGCTTACCGGCGTGTAATTGCGCGTGACGCTGTCGTAGCGGCTGCCGCGCAGGGAACGGGCTTCCGCCACGTTGCTGGCGCTCAGTTGCTGGCTCAGCGGCACGCCAAAGCGGTAGTTCAGGCGTAAACCGAGTTGGTCCTGGCTTTCGCCCTCATTGCTGGCTTTATGGCTGGCGGAAAACGTGACCAATGGCACGGGCGTGTAAGAGATCCCCAGCGTGAGCGCGGAAGGATTGTGGTAGGCATTGCCACTGTTAAAAAGATCGACGTTGTTGCCCAGATACTGCTCCCAGCTCACGGACATGCCAAGCTGGCGGTAGAACGGCAGATACCCTTGCGTGGTCACGTCGTATCCGCGCGCCAAACGCTGCTGCTGGAACGGATTGCGGTTGCGCCAGCCCGAAAGCGGCGTGTAGTAGTTGGCAGAGAAGCGCAGGAAGTCGCTCCACGCTTCGGTACCCAGCGACGCCCGCTGCAAACCGCTGTTGAACTGACGATCCACAAACCCGTTGTAGCCCAGCAGCCAATCACCGGTCATCCAGCGCTGGCCAAGCCCGGCATTGCCCACCAGCCCGTCCTCGGTTTGGTGTAACCCTACCTGGCTAAAGGTCAGCGAACGATAGCGGTCGGCCCAGGGCGTCAGCAACGACGCGCCGCTGCCGTTGAAATTACCGTCCATATCGACGTTAAAATCGATTTGCGCATTGCCGTAGGGGGAAAGCAGCGATTGTCCCTGGTTTTCCACCCGATCTGCAACCTCATCGCGAAAATGGTTAAACGCCCAAATGCCCGCCTGACGGCCAATGGAGTTGTCTCCCTCGCTATTTTGGCTGGCTTCACCAATGCTTTTGGCCATGCTGGCGATACGTTTACTGAACGCATCGCTCTCCTGTTGCGAACCCAGCTCAGGCAGCGCAGCGGCCATTTTTTGATAGTGATTCGGATCGCTAAACGGCGCGTCAGGCACCCCGGTATCGCTCACCAGAGCACGCGCAGGTGCGACGACGGCCAGCAGCAGCCCCATCAGCAGCGGTAAACGTTTTGGATTATAAAGCACAGGTAACATGACCGAAAATAATCACTCCCGTTGAATCTTCAGAAATGAAGAGTTTGATGTATCTCACAAAATTTCACTACTTTACCCTAACACATTCTGGCTGACGTGCAGGACAAGTCTGGAAGGATTCAGATTACCGGCGACGAAACGGTGCGGTGATGGCAGACCACGCGACGTGCTTCCAGGACGGAAACGTGTCGATAGCGGCAGAGGCATGAAGCGCCTTTGTGACATCCATAACGGCATCACAGCGGTGCGCAGGTAGCGCAGGCGCCAAAGGAGGATCAGGAAAGTCGGAATAATCGCGCGTGGCGCGACGTGGAGAAACCGCGCCGGAGGAAACCTGTGGGTTTCCACCGGGCAGCGATGCCGACTGGCGTGCCGATGAGGCAGTCGCCAGACGTGGGATCAGAAGCCTAAGCTATCGAGCAGATCGTCAACCTGATCCTGACCTGAGACCACACCCGGTGCGTCCGGATGAATCTGCGGGCCATTCAGCAGGCTGTTTGCATCTTTGCGCTGGCTGGCATTGACTTCTGGCATGTTTTCCAGCAACACCATCAGCAGCTGACGTTCGATCTCCTGGATCACATCCATCATGCGCTTGATCACCTGACCGGTCAGGTCCTGGAAATCCTGCGCCATCATGATCTCAAGCAGCTGTTTGTTGGTGAACGCCGTGTGCGTGGGCACGTCGCCGAGAAATGCGCGCGTATCCGAAACCAACTCGCGTGCATCCGTCAACTCAATCGGGTTCTCAAACCACGCGTCCCAGCGGCCTTTCAGCTGGTTAGCGTTGGCTTCCATTTGATCTTGATGTGGCTGCGCCGCTTCAACGCAGTTCAGCGCGCGGTCGGCGGCTTGCGCGGTCATTTGCACTACGTAGTCCAGGCGATCGCGCGCGTCTGGAATCGCTTCCGCCGCTTCTGCAATGGCCTGATCCAGGCCCAGTTCGCGCAGGCTTTCGCGCAGCATGCGCGTCAGCGAGCCAATCCGGGCAATAATGTCGTGTGCCGAGGCTTCTTCAGTTGATTTCGGAAGGTCGCTCATCACATCTCCTTACATACCCAGTTTTTCGAAAATTTTACCCAGCTTCTCTTCAAGCGTGGCAGCGGTGAACGGCTTAACGACGTAGCCACTGGCTCCGGCTTGGGCGGCAGCGATGATGTTCTCTTTCTTCGCTTCCGCCGTAACCATCAGCACCGGCAATTTGTTCAGCGTGGCGTCGGCGCGGATGGTTTGCAGCAGCTCCAGACCGTCCATGTTGGGCATGTTCCAGTCGGAAACCACGAAGTCAAACCCGCCTGCGCGCAGCTTAGTCAGAGCATCAACACCGTCTTCGGCTTCTTCTACGTTGTTAAAACCCAGCTCTTTCAGTAGGTTGCGTACAATACGACGCATCGTATTGAAATCGTCTACTACCAAAAAGCGCATATTCTTGTCAGCCATATCTACTCCTGTGTTGTCTTGTCCGGCAGGACCGGCCCGTTAAATTCGCAATGCCTGTCCGGCGCTAATTTTTGCCAGCATGTGCTGGCTGATTTGGCCTAAATCGACCACTTCACTGGCTCCGCCCATCGCTATCGCTTCGCGCGGCATACCAAATACCACGCAGCTGGCTTCATCCTGCGCGATGGTCCAGGCGCCCGCGCGGTGCATTTCCAGCATCCCCGCTGCGCCATCGTTGCCCATCCCGGTGAGGATCACGCCGACTGCATTTCGACCTGCATTCACCGCCACTGACCGGAACAGCACGTCTACCGACGGCTTATGCCGATTCACTGGCGGCCCATCGTTCAGTTTTACCACGTAGTTTGCGCCACTGCGGCCCAGCTCCATGTGCATCGCGCCCGGTGCGATATACGCATGGCCGGGCAGAATGCGTTCGCCGTCTTCCGCCTCTTTCACGGTGATCTGGCACAGTTTGTTGAGGCGTTCAGCAAACGATCGGGTGAAGCCCGGTGGCATATGCTGGGTAATCAACAGCGCCGGGCTGGTGGCCGGCAGCGGCTGCAGCACATGGCGAATGGCTTCGGTGCCACCGGTTGAGGAACCGATGGCAATCAATTTTTCACTGCTGAGCAGCGGGCCCGCTTTCAGCGTGACCGGCGCGGGCATAGTGGTGCGCACGTGCAATCTGGCGCGCGCCGCGGCGCGAATTTTGTCGGCGATCATCTGGCTGTACGCCAGCATGCCTTCGCGGATGCCTAACTGCGGCTTGGTGACAAAATCCACCGCACCCAGCTCCAGCGCACGCAGCGTGACTTCTGAGCCTTTCCCGGTCAGTGAGGAGACCATCACCACCGGCATCGGGCGCAAGCGCATCAGCTTTTCGAGGAAATCAAGGCCATCCATGCGCGGCATTTCCACATCCAGCGTGAGCACCTGCGGGTTGTATTGCTTAATCAAATCCCGCGCCGCCAGGGGATCGGGTGCCGTGGCCACCATTTCCATGTCGGGGTGGCTGTTGATGATCTCGGTCATCAACTGACGCATCAGCGCGGAGTCATCCACGCACATCACGGTGATCTTGCTCATCGTCTTTCCTTAGTCAATCCATAGACCGTCTGTCCACGCAGCCAGAACTCTTTACTGATCTGACTAAAGTTCTCCGAATGCCCGGCGAACAACAGACCGCCTGGCTTCAGCAGGGGTACGAAGCGGCGCAGAATTTTTTCCTGCGTCTCTTTATCAAAATAAATCATCACGTTACGGCAAAAAATCGCGTCAAACGGGCCGGGTAATGCCCAGTCATTACTGAGTAAATTCAGCTGGGAATAGTTCACCATGCCCGCCAGCTCGCTGCGCACGCGCACCATGCCTTCGTGGGGACCGGTGCCGCGCAAAAAGAAGCGCTGAAGCTGCTGCTGCGATAGCGTGCGCAGCTCCTCGTGGCGATAGACCCCCGCCACCGCTTTTTCCAGCACCTGGGTATCGATGTCGCTGGCGTGCACCTGAAATTTTCCGGGCCCCGTGCCCAGCGTCTCGGCCAGCGTCATGGCGATGGAGTACGGCTCCTCGCCGGTTGACGCGGCGGTGCTCCATACGCTGTAGCTGCCGCTGCGTTTGCGCGCATGATCCGCCAGAATCGGAAAATGGTGCGCCTCGCGGAAAAAGGAGGTCAGGTTGGTGGTCAGCGCATTAATAAATGCCTGCCACTCCGCGCTGTTCTGATCCTGCTCCAGCAGGGCCAGATAGCGGCCAAAATCATCAATATTCAGCGTGCGTAAACGGCGCACCAGGCGGTTGTACACCATCTCCCGCTTGTGGTCGGCGAGCACAATGCCGGCGCGCTGATAAATAAGCTGGCTGATACGACGAAAGTGAGTATCTGAAAGCGGCAGACGCTGCACCATCTGTGACAGCAGCGTTGTCGATTCACTTTGATCCAATACCGTCGATTTCTTCATTTCGGGTCACCCGGCAACAAATTCATATAATGGCGTTAATGCGGCGACTGCGATGCTGCCAGTCAGGCCGCCCTGCGGCGGCCTGAAGGGTTAAAAGGTTTCCCAATTATTGTCCGCGTTGCGTAGCGCTGCCGGTTGCGCGGCGGTACTGACCGGATTCCGCAACATTTTTGGCGCTGTAGTTACGTTAACGGCCTGGCCGGAGAATTCTTTACCAATATTGAACACCGCAACAGATTGTTTCAGTCGGCTGGCCTGATCTTCCAGCGAAGAGGCCGCCGTGGCTGACTCTTCTACCAGCGCGGCGTTCTGCTGCGTCACGCGATCCATCTCGTTCACCGCAATGCCCACCTGATCGATACCGCGGCTCTGCTCGTCAGACGCAGAGGCGATTTCGCCCATGATGTCGGTGACGCGCGTGACCGCGTTAACGATGTTGGTCATGGTTTCGCCTGCGCTCTCTACCAGCACTGAACCGGTGTTAACGCGGCTCACCGAGTCCTCAATCAGCCCTTTGATCTCTTTCGCCGCCTGGGCGCTGCGCTGCGCCAGGCTGCGCACCTCACCGGCGACCACGGCAAAGCCGCGCCCCTGCTCGCCCGCACGCGCCGCTTCCACCGCGGCGTTCAGCGCCAGGATGTTGGTTTGGAACGCGATGCCGTCGATCACGCTGATGATGTCAGCAATCTTCTTCGAACTGCCGGAGATCTCTTTCATGGTGCTCACCACGCCATCCACCACTTTGCCGCCGTGCTGCGCGGTTTCCGAGGCGGTCAGCGCCAGCTTCGACGCCTGACGGGCGTTTTCCGCATTGAGCTTCACGGTGGCGGTCAGCTCTTCCATACTGGCCGCGGTCTGCTCCAGCGAGGCGGCCTGCTGTTCGGTACGGGAAGAGAGATCGTTGTTGCCCTGCGCGATTTCGCTGGCGCCGGTATAGATGGCGTCGGAACCGTCACGCACAATGCGCACCGTTTGCGTCAGCGACTGCTGCATCTCGTCCAGCGAGCTGAGCAATTCACCCATTTCGTTACGTACGTTCACGTTAACCGGCTGGGTAAGATCGCCGCGCGCGATGTGACGAATATGGTCGATGCTCTGACGCAGCGGACGGATCAGCGCGGTGCGCATGCCGGTCCACACCAGCGCAATCACCAGCAGCGTGGTCAGCAGCGTACCCACCACTAGCCAAATTGACCGCTGATACGCCGATTCATTGGCGTCCACACCCTGCTGCGCCAGCACCAGGTTGTAGCTCAGCCAGGCGTTGTAATCGGTTTCAAATTTATCCTGAAAAGATTGCGTCGGCTGGTCAACAAAGCCCTTGAAGTTGCCGCTGCTCAGAAAGCCGATCAGCTCACCCAGCGCGCCACGATAGGCGTTGTAGTTGGCCTGCAGCGTCTTGACGTTATCCGCCGATTTGCCTTTTTCAGACAGGTTGGCGTTAAATTCGGCAAAGCCTTGATCCGCCACTTTCAGCTCTTTATTCGCCAGCTCCACCAGATCGGTGAGCGAGGCGCCAGAACCCGCCTGCTGACTGTCCAACAGATAGCGGATGCCTGCGCGGTTCAGTGTGTTACGCGCCTGAACCAACGATACCCAAGAGGTGCCCATCGCCCTTTGCAAGGTGCTCAGACGCTGGTTGTAGGCAAAATTATCTTTATCGGCTTTCACCGTGGTAAAAAACACTCCGCCGGAAAAGAGTTGCAGCAAGGCAAAGAGCGCCAGTACGCACAGCAGTCCGGATACGACACGAATACGACTAAACATAAACACCTCATTGGTTTGCGATCTCTAGCGTTATCGGCGCGGCCATGAGGATCTTTACGCGCGGTAGCAGGGGTTGGACCAGCTGACAAGTTCGTCGGGGACAGCGAGCAAAAAAAACGGGGCCGTCAGTGAGACGGCCCCGGTGAGTGTGCCCGTGTGGACAGCTACGTTAGCGGGGTTAGAAGGTTTCCCAGTTGCTGTCGCTGGCCGCAGCGGTGACCGCTTTGCGCGGCTGCGCCACGGTTTGTGGTGCAATCTGTGGATGGCTCACCAGCGGGCTCTGCGTGGCGCGCGGGATGCGGAATACCGCCACCGCCTGGCTCAGACGGCTTGCCTGCGCTTCCAGCGAGGCCGCCGCAGACGCGGACTCTTCAACCAGCGACGCATTTTGCTGCGTCACGCGATCCATTTCCGTGACTGCCTGGCCCACCTGGTCAATGCCGCGGCTCTGCTCATCAGAAGCTGAGGCAATTTCCCCCATGATGTCGGTGACGCGCGTAACGGCGCCGACGATATCCTGCATGGTGGCACCGGCCGTCCCCACCAGCTGGGAGCCGCTGTTGACGCGGTTCACCGAGTCTTCAATTAATCCTTTGATCTCTTTTGCCGCCTGGGCGCTACGCTGCGCCAGGTTGCGCACTTCGCCAGCCACCACGGCAAAACCGCGGCCCTGCTCGCCCGCGCGCGCCGCTTCCACCGCCGCGTTCAGCGCCAGAATGTTAGTCTGGAAGGCAATGCCGTCGATCACGCTGATGATGTCGGCAATCTTCTTCGAACTGCCGGCAATATCTTGCATAGTGCGCACGACGCCATCGACCACATCTCCGCCTTTGCGCGCGGTGTCAGACGCGTTAAGTGCCAGCTGCGATGCCTGACGCGCGTTTTCGGCGTTCTGCTTCACGGTCGCGGTAAGCTGCTCCATGCTGGCCGCGGTCTGTTCCAACGAGGCCGCCTGCTCTTCCGTACGGGCAGAAAGATCGTTGTTGCCCGCAGCAATTTCGCTGGCGCCGGTGAAAATCGCGTCCGATCCGTCGCGCACGTTACCCACCGTGCGCACCAGCGCCTGCTGCATCTCGTGCAGGCTGGACGCCAGCTGGCTCATCTCATTACGCCCTTCCACCGGGATCGGCTGCGTGAGATCGCCCGCGGCGATATGGCGAATGTGGCCCAGCATCTGGTGCAGCGGCTGAATCAGTACGCTGCGCAGGCCAAACCAGCAGCCGACGATCACCACGACCACCGCCAGCGTGACGGAGCCTAACAGCCACATCATGCTGGTAAAGGCGCGCTGGTTTTGCGCCACGCCCTCGGCCGCCAGATTGCTCTGCACGCTGCGCCACTCGGCATAGGTCGCTTTCATCTTCACCTGCTTGGTTTCGATGTTTTGCGCAAACATGCCCTGCAAGTCGTTGGCCTTCAGGCGTTCCAGCATCGCTTTAAGCCCGTCATTGAAGGCGTTGTAATCGTTCTCCAACCGCTCGGTCAGCGCTTCCGGCATGCCGGGCGTTGAAGGCAGATTGTAGTAGCGCTGATAGTGTTCAGCGGCCACGCTCAACTGCTTCTCAGTTTGCGCAATCAGAGCCGCCAGCTGGCCGCCGTTGGCCTGCGCCGCCGCATTGCCCTGCATACGCAGCATCGCGCGGTTCAGCACGGTGCGAGTTTGGTTAAGCTCAATCCAGGCATCCGACAGCGCGGACACGTTATTGGTCGAGGTTTGCGCCACCGCAAAGGCCGTTTTATCGTTCTGTAAGGCGTGCCAAAATAGCCCACCAGACAGCAGCTGTAGGGCACCAAAGATCAGCAATACCGCCAGCAGGCTGGTGACGACGTTGATTCGTTTTAACATGGGTTCTCCAGGTAGGTTTTCACTCCCGCTGTTATCGACCGCCCCGCGCAATGTTTGAGACGATTTTCGCCTTCTTTACAAAATATCATGCTGAGTATTAAGCATTAACTAGTGTTTAACAACTAAAGAAAGCGGAACCGGCGCGTAAACGGGAAGGCAGCGGAAAGCGGAAAGAAAACAGCGTTGCGGCTGTAAAAAAGACAAAAAAAAACGGGCCGCCGGTGGGCAGCCCGTTATCGCATCACCCTTATGCG
Source organism: uncultured Pantoea sp. (assembly GCA_913778495.1). Taxonomy (GTDB): domain Bacteria; phylum Pseudomonadota; class Gammaproteobacteria; order Enterobacterales; family Enterobacteriaceae; genus Pantoea. Next base: position 54,120 of record CAJYVD010000019.1, on the reverse strand, counting down.
CTGCGCAGCGTATCCACCAGCGCCATCTCGTCGCTGCTCAGCAGCTTCTCGATATCGACCAGAATCAGCATACGCTCGCCGAGCGCGCCCAAACCGGTGAGGTATTCGGTTGACATGGTCACCGCGAATTCCGGGGCCGGGCGAATTTGATCCTGGGTCAGCGACAGCACGTCAGAGACGCCATCCACCACAATACCCACGACGCGCTGCACCAAATTCAGCACAATCACCACGGTGTTTTCGTTGTAGTCCACGTCTGGCTGCGAGAATTTCACGCGCAGATCGATAATCGGCACGATCACGCCGCGCAGGTTAGTGACGCCTTTGATAAATTCAGGCGTGTTGGCGATGCGCGTCACCTGATCGTAACCGCGAATCTCCTGCACTTTCAGAATATCGATGCCGTACTCTTCATCACCCAGCGTGAACACTAAGAATTCCTGGCCGACGGTTTCGCCAGCGATTTTGGTCACGGTTGCCATGTCAGTCATTTTTTTTACCCTTTGGTTATCTGTTACGCTGCGGCACCGGCCACACGCTTTTCACGGTTCAACGATTGCAGTGCGGACACGTCCACAATCAGCGCGACGCTGCCATCGCCCAGAATGGTGGCGGCAGAGATGCCCGGCACTTTGCGATAGTTGCTCTCAAGGTTTTTCACCACGACCTGGTGCTGGCCGATCAGCTGGTCAACCAGCAGCGCATAGCGGCGCCCTGCGCTCTGCAGAATCACCACAATGCCTTGCGTGGCATCGGTTTTGGCGTTCTGCACGTCGAACACGTTCCACAGCTCTACCAGCGGCAGGTATTCGCCACGCACTTCCAGTACGCGCTCGCCGCCGGCCAGCGGCTTCAGCTCTTCGGCGGTCGGCTGCAGTGATTCCATTACCGCGTTGAGCGGCAGAATGAAGACTTCGTCTGCCACGCGCACGGACATACCGTCGAGGATCGCCAGCGTCAGCGGCAGCAGAATGCGGATGGTGGTGCCTTTGCCCTCTTTCGAGGCGATCTCAACGTGCCCGCCCATCTCCTGGATATTTCGCTTCACCACGTCCATGCCGACGCCGCGGCCTGAAACGTCCGTAACCTGTTCGGCGGTGGAAAAGCCCGGTGCGAAGATCAGCATGCCCACTTCTTCATCGCTCATGCTGTCGCTGACCGGCAGGCCAGATGACAACGCTTTAGCGAGAATACGCTGGCGGTTGAGGCCGGCACCGTCATCGATCACTTCGATGCAGATGTTGCCGCCCTGATGTTCTGCTGACAGCGTGAGGTTGCCCACCGCGGTTTTATTCGCCGCAATGCGTTTTTCCGGGGTTTCGATACCGTGGTCAAGGCTATTACGCACCAGGTGCGTTAACGGATCGATAATGCGTTCAATTAAGCTCTTATCCAGTTCGGTAGAGCTACCCAGCAGCGTCAGTTCCACTTCTTTACCGAGCTTACTGGCCAGGTCGCGAACCAAACGTGGGAAGCGGCTGAACACGTACTCCATCGGCATCATGCGAATTGACATGACCGATTCCTGCAGGTCGCGCGCGTTGCGCTCCAGCTGGCCCATGCTGTTCAGCAGGTCGCCGTGTGCTACCGGATCCAGTTCACCGGAGCGCTGCGCCAGCATCGACTGCGTGATCACCAGTTCACCCACGAGGTTGATGAGCTGATCCACTTTTTCTACCGCTACGCGAATGCTGCTGGACTCACTGGTTTTTGCCGGTGCCGCCGCGCGTTTGTTTTCGCGCTTCGCCGGGGTGATTTCCGTGACGGTGGCCACCGGTGCAGGAGCTGCTGCTGCGGCCGGAGCCGGCACGGCCTCTGCGCTCGCCGCAGGTGCCGATGTCTCACCTTCCGGGAAGCGGATCTGCCCTTCTTCAATGACAAAGCACAGCACCGCGACGATGTCGTCTTTATCCACGCCTTCGATGGTGACATCCAGCGTGTCCGTGCCTTTGACCACGTTAGAGAGCGCACCGAGGTTGCCCAGCTCTTCTAACAGCAAGTCCGGCTCTTTCTCTTTTAGCGAGACCAGCTGAACGTGCAAACCTTTTGACGCCGCCGGCGCGCTCGCGATGTCAATCACTTCCGCTACGGGTGCAGCGACGGGCGCCAGGCCTTTTGCTTCCAGCGCCAATTGACGCAGGGCTTCGCAGATGTAGTTAAAACTCTCGGCATTTGGCTCCTGCGCGGTTTTATAGGCATCGAGCTGTTCCTGCATAATATCTTTGGTTTCCAAAAACAGGTTGATGATGTCGGTGCTGAGCTGCATTTCGCCACGGCGTGCACCATCCAAAATGTTCTCCAGGATGTGGGTCGTTTCCTGTAAAACGGTAAAGCCAAACGTACCGGCTCCGCCCTTAATGGAGTGGGCGGCGCGGAAGATGGCGTTTAACTGCTCGGAATCTGGTTCCTGGGGATCCAGTCCCAACAGGTGCTGCTCCATATCCGCTAACAGCTCGTCGGCCTCATCAAAAAACGTTTGGTAAAAATCGCTGATGTCCATGCTCACGGGATCACCTCGGCTGTGAGGGTTGGTCTGGTGTCACCGCGCCCGCTGCTGTTGGCGCTGCCGTCGTGGGGGTCGCTGCCGCAGCCGCTGGGGCTGGGGTGTTGGAACCCGCGGCGGCAGGCGCTTTTGGCCCGGCAGGTGCGGTAATCTCGGGAATAATCTGTGCCGGGTCGGTCACCTGAACGGCGTCGCTCTCGGCATTCTCTTTTTCAATCGCGGCCTGGGTGTCATGGTTCAGCACCAGCAGGCTTATGCGGCGGTTCACTTCATCGTTCGCGCCGCGATTTTTCAGGCGCATGGTGTCGGCCATGCCCACCACGCGCAGCATTTTGGAACCGTCCATCCCGCCCAGCACCAGCTCACGGCGCGAAGCATTGGCGCGGTCAGCTGACAGCTCCCAGTTGCTGTATCCTCTGTCGCCGTTGGCATACTGGAAGTCATCGGTATGCCCCGCCAAACTGATTTTGTTTGGGATATCGTTCAGGATCGGCGCAATAGCGCGCAAAATGTCACGCATATAGGGCTCCACCTCCGCGCTGCCGGTTTTAAACATCGGCCGATTCTGGCTGTCAATAATCTGAATGCGCAGCCCCTCTTCCACCATGTTAATGATCAGGTGCGGGCGCAGCGCCTTCAGACGCGGATCGGCTTCAATCATCTGATCGAGCTTTTCACGCAGGCGATTCAGGCGGATCTCTTCCAGCTTCTTCTTCTGCGCATCCAAATCGACCACTTTTTTCACTTCCCCTTCTTTACGCGTTGGATCGTCTCCGCCGCCGGGAATCGGGCTTTCACTGTCACTGCTGCGATTGCCGCCGGTTAACGCCACTTTCAAAGGCGTACGGAAGTATTCGGCAATTTGTACCAACTCTTTAGGGCTGGCGATGGAGAGAAGCCACATCACCATAAAAAAAGCCATCATCGCCGTCATAAAGTCGGCATAAGCGATTTTCCACGAACCGTGACTGCCATGATGACCTTTATGTTTGCGCTTTCTAACCAGCACAATGGGGCGATTGCCATGCTTCATGAGCTCTCTTCCGATGTCTGTTTCGCCGGGTTCTTGGCGTTACGCACATGCTCTTCCAGTTCAGAGAAAGAGGGACGATCTGTGGAGTAGAGGGTTTTACGCCCAAACTCGACCGCGATCTGCGGTGCGTAGCCATTCAGGCTTGAGAGCAAGGTGACTTTGACGCACTGCATCATTTTGGTGGTCTCAGAACACTTCTGGCGCAGTACGGAAGCCAACGGCGAAATAAAGCCGTACGCCAGCAGAATGCCGAGGAAGGTTCCCACCATGGCGTGCGCCACCAGCGCGCCCAATTCCGCAGCGGGACGATCCGCCGAAGCGAGTGCGTGTACCACGCCCATTACCGCCGCCACGATCCCGAATGCGGGCAGGCCATCTCCCATCGCAGATAAACTTTGCGCCGGGACTTCGCACTCGTGCTCGTAAGTCTCAATCTCTTCATCCATCAGCGCTTCAATTTCAAACGCGTTCATATTTCCGCTGACCATCAAACGCAAATAATCGGTAATAAAATCCACCAACTGTTTATCGGCTAATATGCGTGGATAGTTAGTGAAGATTTCACTTTGGCTTGGATCTTCGATATCGCGTTCCAGCGACAGCATCCCTTGCTGGCGAGACTTGGCCATCAGGCGATAAAGCAGCGCCATCAAATCCATGTAAACAGATTTGTTATATTTTGATCCGCGCATTAACAAAGGCAGGGCTTTTAAGGTTTTCTTAATCGCTTTACCATTATTACCCACTAAAAATGCGCCGATACCGGCTCCGCCAATAATAACCAACTCGGCAGGTTGATATAATGCGCCCAGATGGCCACCGACCATCATATAGCCGCCCAACACGGAGCCGACGACCACGATATAACCCAGAATAATCAGCACAAATAATCCTTACGTCCGTAACGTGTGGGTGGAAGTTAAGCCAGAGAGCCGAAGGCGTTATCCGTAAACCGTGGGCAAAAAAAAAGCAGCGGGGTTAACCGCTGCTGGATTTTTTCCACGATGCGAACAAACTTAAACGGCGTGTTTAACCTGTTCATCCAGCAGTTGTGGAAAGGTATCGGCAGAATCTGCAGAAAGTTTACGTCTTTTTACCGCGCGTGATGGCGGCTGGCACAGGCTGCAAACAAAGCTGCCCGGCGGTTGGTGCGCATGGTTAATAAAGCTACCGCTGCAGCATTTGCAGTCCGAAAGCTCCAGCATACCGCTCTCCACGAATCGCACCAGGGTCCAGGCGCGCGTCAGCGCCAACAGCGGGCCCTCGTCCGATTGTGGACACTGTTCCAAATACAAACGGTAAGCTTTGATCACGGCTTCTACGCCACTGTTCAGGCCGGTTTTCAGTAAGAACTGCCACGCGTTACAGAACATTGAGGCGTGAATGTTTTGCTCCCACGTCATGAACCAATCCGTTGAGAACGGCAGCATGCCTTTTGGCGGTGGTGCACCACGTAGCTCTTTGTACAGCTTAATCAGTCGACCACGGCTGAGCTGGGTTTCACTTTCAAGCATCTGCAGCCTGGCACCCAATGAAATCAGCTCCATTGCCAGCTGAATGTCGCGCGCTTCCTGAACGATACTTTTCTCGCTCATTTATACCGCCCTCTTCTTCGCAGACACGTCATTTTTTGACGCATTACGCAGTAAACGGCTCGATAATAAAATGCCGGTATGAATCTGCTGCAAATCGTCAACGCGCGACTCTTGCGTCAAACGCGTAATTTGATTGTGGTCGGTGAACCGGAACTGGCACACCAACTGATTGGTTTCCGCTAATTTAACCATTTCTGGCAACGTCAATTGTGATAATGCGTCAGCCATTGCTTCATCAATTCCCAAACGAAACATTGCAGAGGCTTTTTCCTGGTTTATTAAACGCTGTGCGAGAAGCAAATATGACAAGTTGATGTCATAGATATGTTTTAATAATTCTGATGTACCCATTTTTTTCCATCCTGATAACACGACATTTACGGCCACAAAATAAGATTATCTGTGGTTCGGGTTGCTGGTTGGTAAATCTAAAGATGGCAAAAAATAATCAGGCTTAAACCAACATGTACTGAACTGTTTCACTTCCCGCCGGGACGATGATTCAGTAGTAGTCAAAACTCCAGGCCAATCTTTTCTTGAGTTGTAACCATCTTCCGTGACGTCTGCTTACAGTTTTTTAGGACTAATCTGAAAACAACGCAAATCTATATCGTCTGATTTCGACATACAACGTGAGTGGAGCGAAATTTTAGATAAAGTGTGATCTGCATCACACTTTTAACGCAAATTTTTTTCTTGAAGGTTCAGCGCCGCTTTTATTTTGTTCAATTTTTAATCATTAGCGAATCGTTTCGCTAATCAGACACTGGAAAAACGGCCTGCTTTATCCCCTCCGCCTTTACTGCGCTAGCGATGCGCATTTATCCATGCGATTGCCGTTAGCGAGTGATAACTCTCCATCATCACAACGCAATGCAGCATAAAGTGCTAAAAAAAGGCATAAATATCCCTATTTAAATTAGTCACTTACAGGGAATATTTCCCGACAGGCATAAATGGGTGATGTAAACGTAGCGTGAAGCGTGCGCGTAGCGCCGCTGCGATTTGTCAGGGTTTTGTAAGGGGGGTCAAGGATATGGCAAGCGATGTAACAGGGGGTTACATTAGCATTATGAATCTATTGCAGAAATTGCATACCGATGCACATTAAGTATCGGCCTGACCATGGAAAACTTTAGGTTTGGGGTAAAATAAAACCATTTTGTTGATAAAGTGCACATTCTCTGTGCAACTCTCATAGAAATTTCTGATGAATTTGCCGCGGATCGCACTTTGATAATGAAATCGATTTCTCCACGGCCTTTGCTCTTCGCTTGCGTAGGATTTTGACGGCATTTTGTCCGACGCAACGACTGCCGTCATTGCGCGGCGGCGTTAATAAGGCGCGTCATTAATGCGCCTTATTAACCAGACTTACGCTAAACGCGGAAAGGTGGCCACCTTGTTCTGCGTGCCATGATCGGCGCTGCGGACGGGCAGATGATCCAAATCCGCCAGGAAGCTTTCGCGCCAGCGGGTGATATCCTGCTTGCGCAGTACGGCCATCATGTCGTTATAACGTGAAATACGCTCGGTGCGCGGCATGGTCAGCGCGCGGTTCAACGCCGCCGCCACGTCATCCCTATCGTAGGGGTTGACGATCAGCGCCGAGGTCAATTCATGCGCGGCACCGGCAAAGCGTGACAGCACCAAGACGCCCGGGTCATCCGGATCCTGAGCGGCCACGTACTCTTTCGCCACAAGGTTCATGCCGTCACGCAGCGGCGTAATCAGGCCGACGTCGGTCAGACGGAAGATTTTCATCAGCAGACGGCGATCGAAGTGCTGGTTAAGGTAGTAGAGCGGCGTCCAGCCCAGCGTGCCATATTTGCCGTTGATGCGCCCTGCCTCGGTCTGCAGCTGTGCGCGGATGTCCTGATAGGCCTGCACGTCACCGCGTGAGGTCGGTGCAATTTGCGAATAGCGAATTTTTCCGCGGTGTTCCGGATAGTTTTCCAGCAGCGCTTCGTAAGCCAGGAAACGTTCCGGCAAGCCTTTGGAGTAATCCAGACGCTCACAGGCAATGATATTTTGCAAATCACCCAGCTCGCGCTTCATGGCGGCCATCTTCGGTGGCAGCGGGCCTTGGGCCATCTCTTTAATGCTGTCTGGCTCAATCCCAATAGGATAGACCTCGGTCATAAAGGTGTTGCCAAAGGCGCGGTGACACTTCTCTCCTTTATTCTGCAACTGCGTGAGCTGGCTCAGGCTATCGAGAAACGCCACGCGATCGGATTCTGTCTGGAAACCCAACAAGTCGTAGTCGCTCATCATCTCCAACAACTCTTGATGCGGCGGCAGCGCGTTGAAAATTTCTGGCGTCGGGAACGGGATATGCAGAAAGAATCCGATACGGTTGTTGATACCCAGCTTGCGCAGCTCAGCCGCAAAAGGCAGCAGGTGATAATCGTGGATCCACAGAATGTCATCGGGTTTGATCAACGGCTGCAGGCGCTTCGCCAGCAGGTGGTTAACGCGGCAGTACCCGTCCCACGCTTCGCGCTGGTATTGCACTAAATCGAGGCGATAGTGGAACGCGGGCCAGAGCACGGTATTCGAAAACTGGCAGTAATATTGATCGTAATCATCCTGATTCAACGGCAGAGAGGCATAGGTGATGCCGTCATGTTCAACCTGTGAAACTTCATCTTCTTCACCGGTGAATTCACTGATCTCGCCGTTCCAGCCAAACCACAGACCGCCGGTATTTTTCAGCGCATCCAAAATGCCGACCGCCAGGCCGCCTGCGCTAGATTTGCTTCCGTCTGGAATCGCGATACGGTTTGATACTACGACTAAACGACTCATAACCTTCACTCCTTACCAACAATGTCGTGCTCTAATTGTAATAATAGTTGCTCAAGCCAGTGCCAGACCGCCTCAACGTCCTGTAAGCGATAGTGAGCCTGCGTGGCACCTTCACCCACCTTCACGGAGATACCCTGCAGGGCATTCACCGCTGCAAACCCTTTCTCGTCAGTGAGATCGTCACCCACAAAAACCGGGATGCGGCCGCTGAAAGGGGCTTCCTGCATAAACGCCTGTACCGCGGCACCTTTATCTACGCCCTGTGGTTTCAGTTCAACCACGCACTTACCGGGCTGCAGCGTGAGCAGCGGAAAGCGTTCTACGGCGTCGTGCGCCAGCGCCAGGATGGCGTTTTCGTAATCGGGTGCGTTGCGGTAGTGCAGCGCAAAAGCCATGCCTTTTACTTCCAACAGCGTGCCGGGCCACTGGTCCAGCGTCGCTTGCAGTTCACTTTGCAAGGTCTGCGCGATGTCATCAGGCAACGTGCGGCGATGAATGCGGCCGGTGGCGTCACGGCGTTCTGCGCCATGTACGCCTGCCGCAGGCGCTTCCAGCGGCGCGACGAGCGCATCCAATTGCGCTATCGGTCGCCCTGATACCAGTGCAACGGCGCCGTGGGTAAGATTGGAGAGTTGTTGCAGATGCTGACGAACCAACGCGGGGATTGAAACGGACTCGGGTTGAGACTGGATGGTCGCCAACGTCCCGTCGACATCAAAAAAGAAGGCGTAAAGCCCACCACTTAACGACGGCAAGGTGCTGTTTTCATTAACCGCAGGGGTCACATCTCCTCCTGTATCTTTCATTTATTAATAAACAGCGTTCTCAGCGGGTTGCGGACGAGGTCGTGAAGAATGGAAACGAGATTTCGGGGAGGTGCACGCCAAAAATACTCGCTGGACGCACCAACGTAGCAACCAGACAAAGAACATCTGAGCCAATAAGTGTAGACAACAATTGAGGTTTCGCCAGTAACAGGCTGTGGTCACCGTCTGCAAAGTTATTCTTTTAGGCATTGCTGGTGAAAATGGCTCGATTCCGGCTGTTTTCCTCACGCTTCGCTTGGCGATTTCACACGCACCCGATGTGACGGTTTGATGCGTACCGCGCAGCATTACCGGATTTTCCTCACTTGCATCAGTGGCGCAGATTCGCTTAATGTGCGCTTACCGTTGGAATTCAAGCAGCAAACACACCGTTTAGCGTCATACGACGCCTTGAGTCAGGCAAATCACAGAGATGAAAAATCGATGACCTTCGTCCCTCCCCCCTTGCTTCGCAGGTAGCCTCCTATGATGACGCAAAGCTATAGCCAGCGCGTCCACTTTTACTACTGTGTGCTGGTGGCGCTGAAAATCCATGCCAAAACCGCAAAAGCGCGCGGTGTGCGCAGCCAGAACAACTTCTTGCTCAAATGGCTGCGCAACGCACAAAACAACGCGCTGTTTGCCGCCGACGTCACCAGCGAAATTGTGTGGCTACGCAGCAAAATTATTGGTGCCGGCCCCGATGCCGATCTTGAGCCGATGTTGCAGTACGTTTATGACACCGCAAAACGCGCTGAGGCGCTGCGCATGGCACGCTGATTTATCCCTCAGCGAGTGCGTCCGTTGGGTTTTACCCACGGGCCTGCTAAATTACCCCACCCTGATAAAACCGCGCACGCGTGGAAACGCCTCCCAACCAGCGCGCCAAGAATAAGGATATCCACCATGAATTTTAGCCTGCGTAACGCACAGTGTGAGGATGCGCCGCTGCTGCACCAGTTAGGCCGCATGACCTACCGCGCCCATTTTCAACACATGTGGATCTCACCAGACGAGATGGACGCCTTTATCGATAAAGAGTATGGCCTGGCGGTATTACAGAGTAGCCTGGCGACTTCGCATGAGAGCTGGCTGATTGCCGAGACCGATTGCCCCATTGGCTTCGCAAAAGTGACCTGGAATACGCCCGTACCCGACTCAGGCATGACCGGCGCGCAGCTGAATAAGCTCTATCTGGATCCCGCTCAGACCGGCAAAAACTATGGACGCCTGATGTTTGAACGCATCATTTGTGAGGCGCGGGATCGCCACGAAGGATACCTGTGGCTGGAGGTGATGGCGGAAAACGTGCGTGCGCGTAAATTTTGGGAAGGGTTTGGTATGCAGCATATTAAAGATATTCCTTTCATCACCGCGTCGCAGCAAAGCACCCTGCTAATTTTAGGTATGGTCATTTAGGCTTAATCCCGCTTTACCACTTATTCCGGTTTAATATAACGATATAATCAGTTTTTCTTTTAAGGCGCTTCTTTGCATGCTGTGTGCAACTAAGGAGCGCATATGGCTGACATTTCTCTTCCTCAAACAATCCGCGGCGTACCGCCGCTGATTCCCGGCATCGCGCTGACGGCAAGCCTCGCCCTGTGCACGGCGTGGCTCAGTCACTTCTCTGTCGTTGCGCAGTGGGGATTCGGGGCGCTTACGCTGGCGATCATGGGCGGTATCCTGCTGGGTAACACGATTTACGGTCATCTTCACGCACACTGTGACGCAGGCGTGCAGTTCGCTAAACAAAAACTGCTGCGTATCGGCATCGTGCTGTTCGGCTTCCGCCTGACCTTTCAGCAGGTGCTGGATGTCGGCATCAGCGGCGTGGTCACCGATGTGCTAACCCTATCCAGCACGTTTTTGCTCGCCTGCTGGCTCGGTATTCGCTGGCTGAAGATGGATGCCCGCACCGTCTGGCTGATTGGTGCAGGCAGTAGCATCTGTGGGGCAGCCGCGGTGCTGGCGACCGGGCCGGTGGTAAAAGCGAAAGCCTCTCACGTCGCCGTGGCTGTCGCCACCGTGGTGCTGTTTGGCACCGCCGCGATTTTTCTCTATCCGTGGATTTGGCACCTGGCCGTGCCTCTGCTGCCCGGCCTGACACGGCATGCGTTTGGTATTTATACGGGCTCAACCCTGCATGAAGTGGCGCAGGTCGTGGCTGCGGGACACGCCGTAGGCGCGGAGGCTGAAAACGCGGCGGTGATTGCAAAAATGCTGCGAGTGATGATGCTGGCGCCCTTTTTAATGCTGCTGGGAGAGTATGTGCGCCGCTGTCTACCCCAGGCAAGCGACACGAAAACGCCTGTGACTTTCCCTTGGTTTGCCCTGGCTTTTATTGCGGTGGCGCTGTTTAACTCGCTGCATATTGTGCCCGCGCGTGCTATCGCGCTGATCAACCAGCTCGACAATGTGCTGCTGGCCATGGCGATGGCAGCGCTGGGATTAACCACTTACCTCAGCCAACTGAAGCAGGCCGGACTGCGCCCGCTGCTGCTGGGTCTACTCCTGTTTATTTGGCTGATCATAGGCGGCGGCATCATCAACCTTGGCGTTAGCGCATTTTTCCGCTGACGCTCTGCCACGCGCCGCGTGCGCGTGGATTATTCTCTCAATAAGCGAAACGCGTAGGCGCCATATTATTTCTACCACTGCGGTAATTTTCCTTCGCGGACATAATAATTAATTAGCGCTTCGCTGTTTATTTATCATCAACAGATAATTCTGGAAACGATGGAATATCGTTTATTCACCGCTGTTTTAATCTGGCTTACCCCGCGTTGTGCCATACTCCTTTTTCTCAAGAATAAAGGAATTTGGGGTTATGTTTCGCTTATTTGCATCACTTTTCAACAGTCCGGAATCTCTGCTGCAAGTCATGAGCCAGGAGGACAGAGCCGAGTCAATTCAGGAAGGTGACCGAATTATTATTGATGAAGACGGCAACGCATCCGTTAATCCGTTGAGTCCCGAAGTACAGCGAGATTTTGCCCGCCATATTGACGCGCTAAAGGATATATAAATGGGAACGGCAATATTTATGGTGTTAATGGTGTGCGGCTATTGGTACACCAATCGCGATATGTCCAGCCGGTTGAAAATAAAGCGTTCATTTGGTTGGGACGTGTATTTTTTGATCGCGCTTTATGGCTGTATTTTCGTGGTACAAGGCGTATTAGCCACGGCCTTTATCTGGCTGGTGCTACTGGCGGCGTCGGCGCTAAATAATGCGCTGGCGTTGAGCGAGGCGATGCACGCTCGCTGGCACGTTGACTTTATGACCTGGAGTTTTCTCGGCATCCAGGCCCCAGTGGTGGTGATGCTCACGTTTGCCGTACTGTTTTGCGTTTATCGCTCTAACTGGGCGGGCAGCGCGCGTCTTACCGCCAGCAGCCGTAAAGACCTTTATCAACGCCTCTCCCGCTCCAACGGTATTGAACAGCTGCTGCTCCAGTGTATGGAAGAAGGCGAGCTGGCGTGGGTCACATTGAAATCTCGTCGCATTTATATCGGCATGATTCACGCGGCGACGTTTGAATATGCGAATACGGCGAATATCGTGATTATTCCGATGCTGAGCGGCTATCGCGATGCCCGTACGCTGAATCTGGCCATCGAGCATAATTACAGTCGATGGTATGACCAGCACAGCATCAATTTCGTGTCCGAGCCTAAATCGGCGCTCGACTTCCGTAAAGTGATCATGGTGTCGCAGATCGAAAGTTTATCGCTTTTTGATCCGGCCACGGCGAGCGCGCTGGCGCTCGATCAGCCCCAACGCAAAATAATTCGCTCCGCGCCGCTTGGCTGCCACGACGAGACATAATTATACTTTTTTAACCTGATCGAATGAGCAAGGAGACTGTTATGACCGATCGTCCTCTCCACGGCGAGCGACCTGGTGACCCCGCGCGTAAGCCTGCGCCAGACGCACCGGCGAAAGATGATGATACCCAGGCGCCAGAATCCGGCGATAAACAGCCGGATTAAGCGTTAAACCGCCGCTCAGGCGGTTTTTTTTATCGCCCTTTCCAGCGCCAGTTATTGACCTCCGGCAGATCCTCGCCTTTTTCCCGCACGTAAGTTTGATGATGAGCGAGTTTCGCCTCAAGATCCGCCAGCGCCTCGGCGTGGTCCGCAGCCAGCGACGGCGTATGACGAATGGCCGCCTGGGCCAGGTGATAGCGGTCAAGACCGTTTAACACGGTCATATCGAAAGGCGTGGTGGTGGTTCCCTCCTCATTGAAACCGTGCACGTGGAAGTTAGGGTGATTCGTTCGCGCATAGGTGAGGCGATGAATCAGGCTGGGATAGCCGTGGAAGGCAAAAATGACCGGCTTGTCCGGCGTGAACAGCGCATCAAATGCGTCATCGGATTTGCCGTGCGGGTGCATCGCCTGTGGCTGCAGGGCCATGAGATCTACCACGTTGACGACGCGGATGCGCACGCTAGGCGCATAGCCACGCAGCAGATCCACCGCGGCCAAGGTTTCAATGGTCGGTACATCGCCTGCGCAAGCCATCACCACATCCGGCTCGCCTTCGTCACTGGCCCAGCGCCACTCACCCATGCCCGCTTCACAGTGGGCAATCGCGCTTTCCATGTCCAGCCACTGCGGCGACGGCTGCTTACCCGCCACAATTACGTTGATGCGATCCCAGGTGCGCAAGCAGTGGTCGCCTACCCATAGCAAGGTATTCGCATCGGGCGGCAAATAGATACGCACGATATCGGCTTTTTTGTTCGCCACGTGATCCATAAAACCGGGATCCTGATGGCTATAGCCATTGTGATCCTGTCGCCAGACGTGGGAGGAGAGCAGATAGTTGAGCGAGGATATCGGCTGGCGCCAGGGCAGCTTACGCGCCACCTTGAGCCATTTCGCATGCTGGTTAAACATCGAGTCGATGATGTGAATAAAGGCTTCATAGCAGTTGAACAGTCCATGACGGCCGGTCAAGAGATACCCTTCCAGCCATCCCTGACACTGATGCTCGCTCAGGATCTCCATCACTCGCCCTTCGCGACTGAGCTGTTCGTCATACGGTTTACGCGGTGCCATCCAGCGCCGATCGGTCACATCAAATACCGCTGACAGCCGGTTCGACGCGGTTTCATCCGGGCCAAATAGCCGAAAATTGTCATGATTAAGGCGAAAAATTTCGCTGAGATAGTGGCCAAACTGTGCGGTCGCCTGCCCGTCAATCGCACCGGGTTGGTCGACTTGCAGGGCAAAGCGACGGATGTCCGGTACCTTGAGGTCGCGTCGCAAACGGCCGCCGTTGGCATAAGGCGAAGCGCTCATGCGTTTATCGCCTTCGGGTGCCTGCGCGCGAATCTCGGCGCGCAGACGTCCGTCTTGGTCAAACAGCGTTTCCGGTTGATAACTGCGTAACCACGTTTCCAGAATCTGCCGATGAGCCTCATTTTCCCGACAGGCGGAAACCGGCACTTGATGCGCGCGCCAGAAATCCTCGACTTTTTTGCCATCCACCTGCTGCGGTCCGGTCCAGCCTTTCGGACTGCGCAGAATGATCATCGGCCAGCGTGGCACCGCGTCGCCAGGCTGGCCCGTGCGCGCCTGCCGCTGGTAAAGCGCGATACGGTCAAAAGCGTCATCTAGCGCTTGAGCCATCTGCTGGTGCATGTCGCTCGGCTCATGACCGCTCACAAACAGCGGTTCGTAGCCATAGCCGCTGAACAGCTGCACTAAATCCTCATCGCTTGTGCGCCCCAGTAATGTGGGATTAGCAATTTTATAGCCGTTGAGATGCAAAATAGGCAGCACCGCGCCATCGCGCGCTGCATTGAGAAATTTGCTGCCGTGCCAGCTGGCGGCAAGCGGGCCGGTTTCCGCTTCACCGTCGCCAATCACGCAGGGCACGATCAAATCGGGGTGATCAAAGACGGCGCCAAATGCGTGCGCCAGTGAATAGCCCAGCTCGCCTCCCTCGTTGATTGACCCCGGCGTTTCCGGTGCGGCGTGACTGGGAATGCCACCGGGAAAAGAGAATTGTTTAAACAGCTTCTGCATGCCCGCTTCGTCCTCGCTGACGTGCGGATAAATCTCGCTGTAGCTGCCTTCCAACCACGCATTCGCCACCATGCCTGGCCCGCCATGCCCCGGTCCGCACACATAGAGCAGGTCTACCGCTCGCTGTCGAATAATGCGATTCAGGTGCGCGTAAATAAAATTCAGTCCTGGCGTCGTGCCCCAATGCCCGAGCAATCGCGGCTTGATGTGCTCCGCTTTAAGCGGCTCGCGCAGCAGTGGATTACCCATTAAATAAATCTGCCCCACGGAGAGATAATTCGCGGCGCGCCAGTAGCGATCCAGTAAGGTTAACTCTTCATTTGCCAGCGCCTTCGCCATGTCGTCTCCTTCACCTATTTTATCGTCTATTAAAGCTAATAGAGATTAGGTGAAGCTGCGAGCCTGCCGGTAAATCGAGAGCGTGATGACCGCTATAAACGTAACGCGAATGCGACCGAATCGCAGCTGCGCGTAATCGATCGAAAACCTTACAAAAATATTGCCCGCCGACATGGCATTTATCTGATCTTAAGCTATTTTACTTTCAGCCTTCGGGTGATGATGTTATGAGAATGTATAAGGATAATAACGTGGAATTTACAAAATTTGAGGCCAGACTTAATCTTTGGCAACATTTGAAATTTAGCGCCATCGAAATTCACCAGCGCAGCGATAAATTTGAATTATATGCCACCGCCAATAATCACCAGACGCTTAGCCAGCTGTTTATTTGTAGTGTCGATAATGCGGAGGATGCGGGTGCTTTACGCAAACAGTTTCAAAGCTGGCTGCTTAAATGCAATATTTCACGCCACCGTCGTACGGCTGCAAAGCTTACACGTAACGTTTCGGTTAATGTTCCTGGGCAGCCGACCATTACGCTCAATTAACGCTTGAAGGTGTTTGTAGCAGCGAAAATGGGGTTGTAGCGGATACGCCTGCATATTGAATTGATACGCGCGTATTACAGAAGCGTGGAGAGTGAGATAGCCGTTGTGTCTCTGGCCAGCGAAGGGGGCTGGCCAGAATAAACACGCAGCAGCGTGAGGTATTTTACAGAGAAGAGTAAGGTGGGAGCCCCATCAGGCATCGTCTGGCGTATATCCTACGACGATTTCCAACGTGCGCCTCAGGATGGCCGCCTGCGCTTCATCCTCTGTGGCCTCCAGCGCCATAATTAAGCGCAGGATCACTGATTTGTTGCTGACTTTGCCTTCCGTTGCCAGCAAATTACGAATAATAGTGCCCAATACCGTGGCCTCATTGCCCAGTGACTCGCCCGCTTCCTTAAAGTGCTTTGCGAGCGCCGTGTCAGGCAGCGCATCATAAATATTGTAATTATTCGCCATAATTTCTATACCGTCGTGTTAGCGATAAAACGCTCTATTATACCCGGAAGAATCAGTGTTTCCGTCCGTCAGTTTGTGGCGAGTGACTGAACAGTTGATGGACGTTATCGCCCCCACCCTGCTTTTCACGCGTTTTTTGACCTGACGACAAACTGTGGTGCACTTCTTTTATCGCAGCGCTGATTGCCCCACGCTGCGTCTCGTCCGACGCTTGGGTATGCATCGCATTTAATTGTTCAATCAATGCGCTGGTATTGACCGGCCCGGCACGTTCTAAAAGTGCGAGGGTTGCCTCACCAATTATTTCGTCGATTAATTTCTGTTTTTCATCTTGATTCATGGCATATCTCTGATTGCCGCTTACCCGAATGACATTACGGCAGAGAAACGGCGTTGCATAATAAGCGTAGCGCGACTGGCGCGTCACAAGTTATACATAAAAAGCACGTTATCAGAGTAAAGACTTATAGTTGTACAACCTGGACAGTGAACAATGTATCAGTTCCTGCGAAAATTCGTATCAGTTTTCGCGCTCAAACAGTAAGCCAATGAGTTGCTGATAATGATGCTCTTCTTCGGTGTTTTGGGCGCATTCCAGCTTGCGTAATAGCTTAGTGCACAGTGACTTACGGTTTAAGCTACGACCCTCACGCAGGATTTCCACCACGATTTTACCCAGCGTTTCTTGCTGTGATGGCAGCGTCGCTTTACTGAAATAGTTTGCAATGGCTTCGACCGAACCTGGCACATATCCGTTCTGACGCATAAGTCACCCCCAACAAGTGATCAAAAAAACGGGTATTGGACCCGCATAAAATTGTACAAAACACCTTAAAGCTATACAGAAATTCTATTCAAATTCGTAACAGGGGCTTTTTGCAAAAAATGCTATTGGGAAAGATTAGGAAGACAGGATTTTTGTCGTATCACGTCCGGGCTGAGCGCCCGGCACGCTACTTTTTGTTTTTTTCGTCGGCAGGCATGCGCACGCTGTCGGATTGTGCGCTCATACCGCGTACCGGAGAAACGGTTCGGTTATCGGGCTCTGAATGCCCGCGGTGCGCCAACAGCCACTGCTGGGCGCCAATAATTTCCTGATGACGTTCAGGCGAGGTGTTGTTCTCAGCCATGCGGCTGAGTTCTTTGACAAGGCTGCTTACTGTTACCGCCTCGCGACGCATTAGCAGGGCGTAGGCAGCTTCACCGATGACATTTTGCTCTGCGTTTTCCATTAAAACCTCCTGAGAAAGTGGGCTTTCGCTTTGTTCTCTCCGGCAAGTATAGCCCAAAAACAGGCTTACCTGTACAGGTTTACAGTAATAATGTACAACTTAGCCAGGCGGCGTCATTTTGCGATCGGCAGATCGCGGTAGCGCGTGGTGTAAGCAGGCGATAACATTTCGCGCTTCATCGCCCAAGCTTTTTGAATCCCCTGCCCGGCAAACCAGAGCGTGCCGTTACCGCGTTGATTGACGCTGTCCATGACGCGCATCAGCGCCTCACTGTTGGGGCGCGGTGGGTGTTCATCAAAAAGGTTGAGCTGGGCCACGCCCTGACTGTAAAAATCACTCAGTATCACGCCGGCTTTCATATAGCGCCCCCCCTCCTGCCAGATAGCATCAAGCGCTTGCGTGGCCACGTCGATAATATCGCGAGTGTCATTGGTTGGAATCTGCAGCATCCCCATAGCCTGATTGCCGTAAAACACTTCGCCAACGGCGTGCGGGCTGGTACGAATAAACACCGCAATTTGCCGGCAGTACTGCCGCTGTACGCGCAGCTTCTCCGCAGCGCGAACCGCGTAATTGCATACCGCCTCGCGCACATCGCTGTACGCCGTAATGCGTTCGGCAAATGAGCGGGAGCACATAATCTGCTGCTTTACCGGCGTAAACTCTTCCAGCGCCAGACAGGGCTCACCGCGCAGTTCCCGCACCGTGCGCTCCAGCACCACGTTGAAGTGTTTACGGATCAGTGATGTGCTCTGATTGGCTAAATCGCTGGCGGTCACGATGCCCATGGCATTCAACTTTTTGCCAAGACGCCGCCCTACGCCCCACACCTCTTCCACGGCGATCAGCGGCAGCAGCTTTTTCTGGCGATCAACGTTAGACAGATCCAAGACGCCACGCGTTTTCGGCCACTTTTTCGCCGCAAAATTGGCCAGCTTTGCCAGCGTTTTGGTTTGGGCAATGCCCACGCCCACGGTAAGGTGCGTTTCCCGCTGCAGCCGCGTGCGTATTTGGTGGCCAAACGTATCGAGTACGCAGCAGTTGCGCACACCGTGAAGATCGAGAAAGGCTTCGTCAATGCAGTAAATCTCAACGCTCGGTGCCATCTCTTCAAGGAGCGTCATCACGCGCTCGCTCATGTCGGCATACAGCGCGTAGTTCGAGCTGAAAACGGCGACCTGATGGTGACGCAGCGCCTCTTTAATTTTGAAATAGGGGCTGCCCATCGGGATACCCAAGGTTTTCGCCTCTGCCGAGCGGGCAATCACACAGCCGTCGTTGTTACTGAGTACCACCACCGGCTTTCCTTTGAGGTCCGGCCGGAACACCGTTTCGCAGGAGGCATAAAAACTGTTTACATCCACCAGGGCAAACATCATTTCCCCAGCGTTTTAATCACGTGTTTCACCACGCCAAAAATTTCAAACTGATCGGGATCGGGAATGGGAATGATGGCATAAGCGGCGTTCATCGGCCGCAGGTGCAGCGCCGGTTTTAACATGAGCTGCTTCACCGTAAACTCCCCCGCCAGCGCGGCCACCACCACGTCCCCGTGCTCTGCGCCGATGGCGCTATCCACCACCAGCATATCGCCATCGCTGATGCCACCTTCAATCATGGAGTCGCCACTGACTTTAATGAAGTAGGTCGAGCTCGGATGGCTCACCAGCAAATGGTTGAGATCGATGCGCTGCTCAACGTAGTCCTGTGCGGGCGAGGGAAAACCGCAGGGCACCCGACTAATAAAGAGCGGCAAGCTAAGCAGTGCGCGCAGTTCCGCTGGCTGATAAAACTCCATGTTCATGGCCTTAAAATAATAACTGTATATAAAAACAGTATTGCCATTTTTTTCACGCGATCAAGCCA
Organism: uncultured Pantoea sp.; assembly: GCA_913778495.1. Lineage (GTDB taxonomy): Bacteria > Pseudomonadota > Gammaproteobacteria > Enterobacterales > Enterobacteriaceae > Pantoea. The sequence continues at coordinate 34,887 of CAJYVD010000019.1, read as the reverse complement.
GATTTTTTACCGCTTCGGCAAAGTAATTGGTGGGAAAGGAATTTTTATTTTTTATACGGTTATGCGCTCGGCTAACGCCTGCGCCTTACTCTCCGCTGCGCGTAGCGCACACATTGCGCAGGTCGCCCGGTTGAATTCAGGCCTGCGCGCCCCTATGTTTGGGGTTTAGTCCTGAAAGGAGCAAGACACATGGCAACCGAATATGCGGTGATCGCGGGCGGCTGTTTCTGGTGCACTGAAGCGGTATTCAAAGATGTTATCGGCGTAGAGTCCGTTGAAAGTGGCTATACCGGCGGTGAGCGCCCTAACCCAACCTACGAGCAGGTGTGCAGCGGCGCAACCGGGCACGCAGAAGCTATCCGTATCGGTTTCGATCCTGAGAAAGTCCGCTATGGCGATCTGCTGGATATCAGCTTCGCCACGCACGATCCTACTCAGCTCAACCGTCAGGGCAACGATGTGGGCACCCAGTACCGCTCGGCCATTTTCCCGGCCACGCCCGAGCAGGAAGCGGAAGCCGTTGCCGCCATCGCCCGCGCGCAAGCGGACCACAGCGATCCGGTGGTCACCACCATTGAGCCGCTAAAAGCCTGGTATCCGGCGGAAGCGTATCATCAGGATTACTGGGACGGCGCGGGCCAGCGCAACGGCTACTGCCTGGCTGTTATTCCGCCTAAACTGCAAAAGTTACGCAAAAGTTTTGCCAATCGGGTGAAATCTGCCTGATGGCGCGCGGTGCATCGCCTGATGCACCGCGGCTGTTCCCTGCCGCGAAATCGCCGTATGCCCTCGCCTTATTCTCCGTCATAATAGCCGCTCTTCTTTTCAGGGAGCGATCATGTCTGCGCCACATCCGGTTACCGCCGTACGCAAACGGCCAATGAAACTGAATACGCTGGTCACGCTGATGCTAAGCGCCGTCATCGTGCTCGTGCTGTTCAGCGTGCATATGTTCTATTTTTTCCAGATTGGCGCGGCAACCCGCACCCAACTGGAAGATAAAGCCATGGCGGTGGCGCGCACCCTGGCACGATCGCCGGAGATTCAGCACGCCTTGACCTTACCGCCCGAGCGCGCCGCCATTCAGCCCATCGCCAAAGCCGTCGAAGAGAGCAATAATTTGCTGTTTATCAGCATCACCAATATGGCAGGTATTCGCTATTCGCACCGCAATCCTCAGCTGGTTGGCAAACATTTTATTGGCGAAGATCTGCAGCCCGCGCTGCGCGGACATGAAAATGTCTCCGTTAACCAGGGATCGCTGGCGAAAGCGCTGCGGGTATTCACGCCGGTGTATGACGCGCAGGATCGGCAAATTGGCGTGGTGGCCATCGGCATCTCACTGGATGCCGTCACCGATCAGATCAACGAAAGCCGCTGGAGCATTCTCTGGACAATCTTGATCGGCACCCTCGCGGGCGCCATTGGCACGTTTATCCTGGTCCGCGTCCTGAAGCGCATTCTGTTTGGCCTTGAACCTTATGAAATTTCCACGCTGTTTGAACAGCGTCAGGCCATCCTCAACTCGGTAAAAGAGGGGGTCGTTGCCATGGACGATGGCGGCGACGTGACGCTGGTCAATCAGGCCGCCCGCACGCTATTGCACGATGCCGTGCCACACAGCGGCGCCCCCACAACGCCGTTGGACCACGCCCCGGTGCTTCACCACCATTTGCAGGATGCCCTGCATCACGGCCGCGCGCGACGCGATGAAGAGTTGCACGTAAACGGTCGCGTGCTGGTCAGCAATACGGTGCCGGTGCGCAGCCAGGGGCGCATTATCGGCGCGGTCTGTACGTTCAGGGATAAAACCGAGATCAGCCAACTGATGCAGCGTCTGTCGGGCATGGTAAACTACGTGGATGCGCTGCGTGAGCGCTCGCACGAATTTATGAATAAGCTGCATGTGATCCTCGGCTTGCTGCATATGAAAAACTACGCGCAGGTTGAAGCCTATATTTTAAAGACGGCCAACAATTATCAGACCGAGATTGGCTATCTGCTCGATAAGATAAAATCGCCGGTGATTGCCGGTTTCCTGCTGAGTAAAATCAATCGCGCTTCCGACTGCGGCCATCGCCTGACCATTAGCGACGCCAGCTTTCTCCCCGACACGGGCAACGAAGCGCAACTCGCCGCGCTGATTACCGTGATCGGTAATCTGATTGAAAACGCGATTGATGCGCTCAGCGGGCAGACCGAAGGTGAAATTCACCTGATGCTGCACTACCAGAACGGCTGGCTGGCATGCGAAGTCAGTGACGACGGGCCAGGTATTGCGCCTGAGAATCTCGCCTCAATTTTTGACAAAGGGTTTTCCACCAAAGGTGAAAACCGTGGCGTAGGCCTGTCACTGCTCAAGCAGCAAACGGAGAGCCTGGGCGGCGGCGTGAGCGTCGAGTCTGAGCCCGGCGTGTTTACGCAATTTTTAGTCCAATTACCCTGGGATGGAGGAAACCAATCCGCATGATCAACGTGTTAGTGGTCGACGATGACGCCATGGTCGCCGAACTGAACCGCTCCTTTATCGGACAGGTCGCAGGCTTCACCTGCTGCGGCACCGCGTCGACGCTGCAGCAGGCCAAAGAGATCCTTTTCAACAGCGAAACGCCGGTGGATCTGGTGCTGCTCGACATCTACATGCAGCAGGAAAACGGCCTCGATCTGCTGCCTGAACTGCGCAAAGCGCAGAGTGCGGTAGAAGTGATCATTATCTCTTCCGCCGCCGATGCCGAGAACATCAAAACGTCGCTGCACTACGGCGTGGTGGACTATCTGATCAAGCCGTTCCAGTTCCCGCGCTTTGAAGAGGCGCTGACCAGCTGGCGGCAGAAGAAATCGCTGATGGACAATCATCCTTACTACCAGCAATCGGATGTGGATTTATTGATTCACGGCAGTCCGGCCACCCAGCATGACAACAAGCGCCTGCCCAAAGGGCTGACGCCGCAAACCCTGCGCACGCTGTGTCAGTGGATTGATGCTCATCCGGGCCAGGAGTTCTCGACCGACGAGCTGGCCACGGAAGTCAACATTTCGCGTGTCTCCTGCCGCAAGTATCTGATCTGGCTGGCGCAAATTAATATTCTGTTTACCAGCATTCACTACGGCGCCACCGGGCGTCCGGTGTACCGCTATCGGCTCCAGCCTGAGTATCACTCGCTGCTGCAGCAGTACTGTCAATAGCGCAGCCGCCAGCTAAAATCCTGCTGTTGAAAGCGGAAGTGGCGCGGCGCAGAGCAGACGATCTGCCGATCGCGCGTCACAAATATCACGTCGAGATCGGCGCGGCTGGCAACGTATGCCAGGCCGCGCGCGACGCCCATGCCGTATAGCAGTGTGGTGTAGATATCACCGTCCAGCGATCGATCGGCGATCACCGTGACGCTAAGCAGCTCATTATCCAGCGGATAGCCGGTACGCGGATCGAAAATGTGATGCCAGCAGCGCTCATCCTGCAAGAAGTAGCGCTCATAAATCCCCGACGTGACCACCGATTTCTCCTTCACCTGCAGTACGCCCAGCAGCGCATCGTCGCTGGCAAACGGGGTTTTCAGCCCGATCTGCCAGCCTGCGGGCTCGTGCGGCGGCGCACCCAGCGTCTGCACGTTACCGCCAAGGTTGATGAGCGCCTGGGTGACGCCCTGCTGGCGCAAAAAAGCCTGCACCACGTCGGCGATATAGCCTTTGGCAATCGCGCCTAAATCGATCTCCATGCCTGGCTGACGCAACATCACCGAGCGCGCGTCGGCATCCAGAACCACCTGATGCGGATCGGTCAGGCGCAGCAGCGCGCCGATCTCTTCCGCGGGCGGCACCGTGCGTCCCTGAAAGCCGATTTTCCAGCGCTTCACCACCGGGCCAATCGTGAGATTAAAGGCGCTGTCCGGCAGCAGGCTCACCGCGTGCGCCAAGCGAATCAGCTCAAATACCGGCTCGCTCACCACCACTGCGCGCTGTCCCGCCGCCTGATTGATCGCCATCACGGCAGAATCTGCGCGATTCACGGTAAACAGGTTCTCCTGCTGCTTGATCAGCTGAAAGACCTGACGCGCCAAAGACGGGTTACTGTCAAACAGCTTGAGCAGGATGGGCGAACCCATCAACACCGCGGAATAGCAATAGACGCCCGGCTGCGTGGTCATGCGTGCCCTCCTGAAAAAGCCCGCGCGTGGCGGGCAGTCAAACGGTTTAGCGTTGGGCGGCCAGTTTCGCCGCGTTGTGGCCCGCTTTGATACCAAAAATAATGATATCGGCGATGGCGTTGCCGCCGATGCGGTTGGCGCCATGAATGCCCCCGACCACCTCGCCGGCGGCCCACGCGCCGGGGATTGGCTGTTGATCGGCGTTCAGCACTGCCGTCTCGGTATTGATGGTGACGCCGCCCATGGTGTGGTGCACGCCGGGCGCGATGCGAATCGCATAGTACGGCCCTTGATTCAGCGGATGGCGCAGCGCAGTGGTGCGACCAAAATCTTCATCTTTTTGCTTAATCACGCCTTCGTTGTAACGCCCCAGCGTGGTTTGCAGCTGCTCCTGATCCATATTGAGCTTCACCGCCAGCTCATGCGGCGTAGGCGCGCTGATTACAAAGCCTTTGGCGATATATTCGTCGGCCGCTTTGTTGTTGGCGCGTACCTGATCGTCAAACACAATCCACGCGCTTTTCTCCGGCAGCGCGATAATCTGCGCCGACACTTTGTCGCGGGTTTCCATCTCATTGCAGAAACGCTGGCCCGCCTGACTGACCAAAATGGCGCCGCCGCCGCGTATCGCTTCAGAGATGAGATAAGACGTGGTTTGCTCCACCGTGGGGTGAATCTGTATTTCGCCCATGTCCACGGTCGCCGCGCCGATATGCTGCAGCATCGCGATACCACTGCCCGTGGCGCCTTTGTGGTTGGTGGTGACGAAGCCATCCAGCTCAGGGCGGTATTTCACCACCATCTCACGGTTGGCGCTGAAGCCGCCGGTGGCCACAATCACGCTTTTGGCGTTGAGGATGCGGCTCTCATTGTACTCATCCACCACTTTCACGCCCGCTACCGCGCCGTTCTCCAGCAGAATTTCCTCAACCGAGGTCTCCAGCAGCACCTCAATATTGCGCTGGTTGATGTTTTTCACCAGACCGCTGATCAGGAAGCCGCCGACCGCCGAGCGATCTTCCGGGCGGTGGGTACGATCGATGCTCATGCCACCGGTAATAGTGATGTCGCACAGTTCGATGCCTTTCGCCGCCAGCCACTCAATGGCTTGCGGGCCCTGCTCAACAAATTCGCGCAGCAGCGTCGGGTTATTTTTAAATTTGCCGCCTTTGAGCGTCTCGTCGTAGAACAGATCTTTGCTGTCCGTAATGCCTTTCAGCCGCTGATAACGCGTTTCAGCCGCGTTCATGCCCACCGACGCTTTAATGGTGTTGCCGCCGATGGTGGGCATTTTTTCAATGATGGCGACGCGTGCGCCGTCATCGTGGGCCTGAATGGCCGCAGCCAGGCCGGCACCGCCGCTGCCGATCACTACGACATCGTAGCTGACCGGCGCATTCGGATTGCCGCCCTCTTCCAGCACATACGCTTTGCTGGAGGTGGTCAGCGCGCGTGACACCGCTTTTTTCAGCGCCTCACTCTGCGTGGTCGCGCCGGTAATGGCGTCGACGTGCGGGCTGTTCGCCACCAGAATACGCTCGCGCAGGCTTTCAAAGGTACTGGTGAAATCAACGTCCAGATTCGGGTCCGGCACCAGCGCAATGTCGGTGATGCGGTCGGTATCCAGCGTCACATTGATTTTCAGCTTCAGCGCTTCCGCTTCCACTTTCGCCTGATAAACCCCGGCTTTGTATTTGCGATGGCCGTCGCTGACGTCGCGGATCATCGCGTCCACCAGCGAGAAGCGCCACAGCGGTTCAGGAATGGTCAGGGCTTCGCGCTTGGTGCTGTCAATCCACAGCTCCATATGCTGATGGTGAATCGCGCGATCGGCCCAGTCAGGATAGGCGATGCAGGCCTTGCCGATTGCCACCAAATCAAAGCCGCTCTCCAGCGCCAGCTCAGCATCCTCGCGGTTGACGACGCCGCCGACGCCAATCACCGGCACGTTTGCCAGGGTTGGCGAACGCTGTGCGAGGTACTTCGCGATCAGCGGCGTAGGATCTTGGGTATCCACAATAGAGGGACGCAGCAGCTGGCCGACGGAAAAGTGCACATAGTCCAGACCGCGCGCCGCCAGTTTTTCCAGCAGGTACAGCGTGTCCTCCCAGCGAATACCGGGGACTTCCAGCTCTTCCGGTGAGAAGCGATAGCCGATAATAAAATCGGCTGCGGCAAAGCGGTCTGCCATCTGGTGGGCGATATCCAGCACGGCCAGCGGGAAGCGGGCGCGATGCTCACGGCTGCCGCCCCACTTATCGTCGCGCTGGTTGGAGTGCGGGGAGTAAAACTGTTGGATCAAATAGGTGTTCGCGCCGTGGATCTCCACGCCGTCAAATCCGGCTTTAATCGCGCGGTTAACCGCATCGCCGAACTTGGTGATCATAGTCTCCACCTCGGCGGCGCTCATGGCCTGCGGCGTGGTGGCGCCTTCGCGCGGCGCGGCAATGGCGCTTGGTGCTATCGGGGTTTTTCCGCCAATCAGCGACGGCTCGACCATGCGACCGCCATGATAGATCTGCAAAATGGCTTTTGAACCTTGGGTTTTAATGGCGTGGGCGATTTTTGCCAGACCGGCAATCTTGTTGTCGCTGTCGATACCTAACGCCCCGGGGAAGGCTGCGCCGCGGTTATCCACAAAGCAGCACTCGACGATGACGGTGCCGATGCTGCCAGCGCGCACGCGATAATACTCAACGAGATCGCTGGTGACGCCGCCGTCATAGTAGCCGGTACAGGTGGTCATGGGTGCCATGACCAGACGGTTTTTTAGCACGGCACCTTTGGGCAACGTCAGCGGGTTAAGAATGGGGGTGAGCGTATTCATTATGTTCAACTCCAGAATTTATAAATCATCTATTTAATTCTTTCGGCAAATCGGCGCGCAATTAAATTATTTTTAGTGGTCCGACTTCATGGTATGAATATAACACTTAATTTAGTTACATAATGCTTTGTTTTAGCTTTATAAGTTTTATTCAGAAATAAATAAAGATTGAGGAAAACATAAAAAAACGCGTCAGGATAAATTTTAACCTAGTGTTAACAAAAATCAAACCCTGCGATAAATCCCAACAAAAACATTAAATATCAATATCATAAAAACAAACCTCGCGCTAAAAATACGGCCTTTTTGCCGGTAGATATGGCCTTTTCCCTTGTCATAAAATTGCCATCAGATTTTATGCTCGCCAAATTAAAATCCGCATAAAAAATAAATCCACATTTTATTGATCTCGATCAATTTCGGGTTTTTAATTAATCGCATCATGGCGACAGATAATAGATAATTCGCGTAGAAAATTTAAAGCTCAGCGTGAATTAAGCGTTTATTCGTATTGCTGCGGTAGCACGTTATCCAACACCAAAGCGGGCCGGGGCAATCCATCGCATTCTCTCTAACTTGCAGATCAAAACTATGAACACACCACTACATCGTGAACCGCCTAAAGCGCCTCCGGTGACACCGGAGAAAAAACACCGCCTGCTGATGCTCAGCCTGCCCGTTATCGTCGCGGTGCTGCTGCTGTTGGTCCCGACGCCGGCCGGGCTGGAACCCTACGCCTGGCACTTCTTCGCCATCTTTGTCGGCGTGATCGTCGGACTGATTTTTGAACCGCTGCCGGGCGCGGTTATTGGCCTGACCGGCGTTGTTGTTATCGCCCTGTTCAGTCCGTGGCTGCTGTTTAGCCCCACGGAATTGGCCAATCCCACCTTTAAAACGGCGACGCAGTCATTTAAGTGGGCGGTGAGCGGCTTCGGCAACTCCACCGTGTGGCTGATTTTCGGTGCCTTTATGTTTGCCGCCGGTTACGATAAAACCCAGTTTGGCCGCCGCCTGGCGCTGATTCTGGTGAAATATCTGGGTCGGCGCAGCCTGACGCTGGGTTACGCCATCACGTTTGCGGACCTGCTGCTGGCGCCGTTCACACCGTCCAATACCGCCCGTAGCGGCGGCACCATCTACCCGATTATCGCCAACCTGCCGCCGCTGTATGGCTCCAAACCCAACGATCCCAGCGCACGTAAGATTGGTTCTTATCTGATGTGGGTGGCCATTACCGCAGCCTGTATCACCAGCTCGATGTTCCTTTCGGCGCTGGCGCCGAACCTGCTGGCGCTGGCGCTAGTGAAAAGCGTGGTGGGCTTTGATATCAGCTGGGGAATGTGGTTCCTCGCCTTCCTGCCGCTGGGCCTGCTGCTGATTCTGACCATGCCACTGCTGGCTTACTGGCTCTATCCGCCCGAAGTCAAAATCAATGATGAAGTGCCGCGCTGGGCAAGCGCTGAGCTGGCGAAGCTGGGCCGCCTGTCACGTAACGAAATCCTGCTGCTGATATTTGTGGTGGCGGCGCTGATGATGTGGATCTTCGCTACCGCCTGGATCGAGCCCGCCATGGCTGCGCTGCTGGTGATTGTACTGATGCTGTGGACCGGCGTGCTGAACTGGAGCGACATCACCAGCAACAAAGCGGCCTGGAATACCTTTGCCTGGTTTGCCACGCTGGTGGCGCTGGCCGATGGCCTGGCCCGCGTGGGCTTTATCGCCTGGCTGGGCAAAGAGGGCGCGACGTTACTGCACGGCTACGATCCGCAGGTTTCCGCCGTGGTCTTGCTGGTGGCCTTCTACCTGCTGCATTACCTGTTTGCCAGCACCACGGCGCACACCACGGCGCTGCTGCCCGCCATGTTGACCATTGCGGCCTCGATTCCGGGCATCAATATGCCGGTGTTCTGCCTGATGATGTGTACCTCGCTGGGCGTGATGGGCATTATCACCCCTTACGGCACCGGACCAAGTCCGATTTATTACGGCAGCGGCTATCTGCCCACCAAAGATTACTGGCGGCTGGGCACGATTTTTGGCGCGCTGTTCCTGGTGGCGCTCATGGCCATCGCCTATCCGTGGATGGTGATGATGTTCTGATGATGTTGCTTCCATGTTAAAAACGGCGCCGCGCTACGCTGTGAAAGTGTTATGATGCTCGCCAGTCAGCCCTTGTGGAGGGCTGGCGAGAGAAAACTCGAATACCTGATCGCCTAATTTGACGCCCGCCGGTCCGGCGCGCGACACGAAAGCTAAGTGAGCCAACATGTCGAACAAACCCTTCTACTACCAGAATCCCTTTCCTCTCGCCGACGATGACACCGACTACTATCTGCTGAGCCGAGACTATGTCTCTGTGGCCAACTTCGATGGCGAAGAGGTGCTGAAAGTCGATCCCAAAGCCCTGACGCTGCTGGCGAAACAAGCGTTCCACGACGCCTCTTTTATGCTGCGCCCGGCGCATCAGGCGCAGGTCGCGGCCATTCTTGCCGACGATGAAGCCAGTAAAAACGATAAATATGTCGCCCTGCAGTTTCTGCGCAACTCGGAAATCGCCGCCAAAGGCGTACTACCGACCTGCCAGGACACCGGCACCGCCATCATCATGGGTAAAAAGGGCCAGCGCGTCTGGACCGGCGGCGGCGACGAAGCCGCGCTCTCTGAAGGCGTCTATCAAACCTTCATCGAAGATAACCTGCGCTATTCGCAAAACGCCGCGCTGGATATGTATAAAGAGGTCAACACCGGCACCAACCTGCCGGCGCAGATCGATCTCTACAGCGTGGACGGCGACGAGTACAAGTTCCTGTGTATCGCGAAAGGCGGCGGTTCGGCCAACAAGACCTATCTCTATCAGGAAACCAAGGCGCTGATCACCCCGGCCAAGCTCAAGAACTACCTGATCGACAAAATGATGTCGCTGGGCACCGCAGCCTGCCCGCCGTACCACATCGCCTTTGTGATTGGCGGCACCTCGGCTGAAAGCACGCTGAAAACCGTGAAGCTGGCGTCCACGCACTATTACGATTCGCTGCCGACCGAAGGCAACGAGCACGGCCAGGCGTTCCGCGATATCCAGCTGGAACAAGAGCTGCTGAAGGCCTCGCAGGAGCTGGGCCTGGGCGCGCAGTTTGGCGGCAAATATTTTGCGCACGATATTCGCGTCATTCGCCTGCCGCGTCACGGCGCGTCTTGCCCAGTTGGCATGGGTGTCTCCTGCTCTGCCGACCGCAACATCAAAGCCAAGATCAACCGCGAAGGGATTTGGATCGAGAAGCTGGAAGACAACCCTGGCCGGTACATCCCAGAGGCGCTGCGTCAGCAGGGCGAAGGTGAAGTGGTTCATGTCGATCTGAACCGACCGATGTCTGAGATTCTGGCGCAGCTGTCGTCTTATCCGGTTGCCACGCGTCTGTCGCTGAACGGGACCATTATCGTGGCGCGTGACATCGCGCACGCCAAGCTGAAAGAGCGCATCGATAACGGCGAAGGTCTGCCGCAATACATCAAGGATCATCCGGTCTACTACGCGGGCCCCGCCAAAACGCCAGAAGGTTACGCGTCCGGCTCGCTTGGGCCAACCACCGCAGGCCGAATGGATTCGTATGTCGATCTGCTGCAGGCCAACGGTGGCAGCATGGTGATGCTGGCCAAAGGCAACCGCAGCAAACAGGTCACGGATGCCTGTCAGAAACACGGCGGATTCTACCTGGGGAGCATTGGCGGCCCGGCGGCGGTGCTGGCACAGCAGAGCATCAAGAGCCTGGAGTGCGTGGAGTACGCTGAACTGGGTATGGAAGCGATCTGGAAGATTGAGGTAGAGAACTTCCCGGCGTTTATTCTGGTGGATGACAAAGGCAACGACTTTTTCCAGCAGATCCACAACCAGTGTGCTGCGTGCGTAAAATAACGCGTTAACGTTCGAACAAAAAAATCCGCGGCGTCACGGCTGCGGATTTTTTTATGGATGCGATAAGCGGCGGGCACTACATTCCGGGGTAGATCCCGTGTCGCGACACGTCAAAACGTGCCTCTGCCCCGTCGTGATAATGGCCAGCCAAAGAGACTGGCGGGCGGTTGGGCAGATTCACGGTGATGAGGTTCTCTTCCACGGCGTCCAGCACGTCATCGTCCTGCTCTAAGCTGTCATATAGCGTGTTCATGTTTTCTCCTTAACAAGCGCGCGATATTACCGATTGCCTACGCTTACTATCGACAAGACAAGGCTTAAATGTAGCGGAATATTCCGCTTTCGCGCCAGTGGCACTGTGTCACTGCGGCATGACAGAGCGATGACAGCGGGCCGCCGCCTGCGCGACAGCCCGCATTATCAGAAGAAGCCCAGCGGCTGCGTGCTGTAGCTCACCAGCAGATTCTTGGTTTGCTGGTAGTGATCCAGCATCATTTTATGCGTTTCGCGTCCGATGCCCGACTTCTTGTAACCGCCAAACGCGGCGTGCGCCGGATACAGGTGATAGCAGTTGGTCCAGACGCGCCCCGCCTTGATCGCCCGTCCCACGCGATAGGCGCGGTTGATATCTCGCGTCCAGACGCCCGCGCCCAATCCGTAGATCGAGTCATTGGCGATGGCGATAGCTTCCGCTTCGTCTTTAAACGTCAGCACGCCCACCACCGGCCCAAAGATCTCTTCCTGAAACACGCGCATGCTGTTATCGCCTTTTAGCAGCGTAGGCTGAATATAGTAGCCGCTGCGAAAGGCGTCACCCACGTGTTCCACGCTGCCGCCGTGCAGCACTTGCGCACCCTCCTGCTGGGCAATCTCCAGATAGGACAGAATTTTATCGAACTGCTGCTGCGACGCCTGCGCGCCGATCATGGTGTCGGTGTCCAGCGGATCGCCCCGCTTGATGGTTTGAATGCGCTTCATTACCGCCGCCATAAAGGGCTCAAAAATCGACTCCTGCACCAGCGCACGTGACGGGCACGTGCAGACTTCGCCCTGATTCAAAAAGCCCAGCACCACGCCCTCGGCCGCTTTTTCAATAAAGCTCGCTTCCGCCTGCATAATGTCTTCAAAGAAGATGTTGGGGGATTTACCGCCCAGCTCCACCGTAGAGGGGATCAGGCTTTTCGCCGCCAGCTCCAGAATATGCCCGCCGGTGGCGGTGGAGCCGGTAAAGGCGATTTTGGCGATGCCGGGGTGCGAGGCCAGCGCCTCACCCGCTTCTTTTCCGTAACCGTGCACCACATTGATGACGCCCGGCGGCACCAGATCGCCAATCAGCTCCATAAACAGCGTGATGGAGAGCGGCGTTTGCTCCGCCGGTTTTAACACCACGCAGTTGCCCGCGCCCAGCGCCGGTGCCAGTTTCCACGCCGCCATCAGCAGCGGAAAGTTCCAGGGAATGATCTGTCCTACCACGCCCAGCGGCTCGTGAAAGTGATAAGCGGCGGTAAATTCATCGATCTCCGCCGCACTGCCTTCCTGCGCGCGCACGCAGCCGGCGAAATAGCGGAAGTGGTCCACCGCCAGCGGCAAATCGGCGGCCAGCGTTTCACGCACCGGCTTACCGTTATCCCAGGTTTCATTCACCGCCATGTATTCGAGATTGGCTTCCAGCCGATCGGCAATTTTTAGCAGCACCAGCGACCGCGCCTGTGGCGATGTTTTTCCCCACGCGTCTGCTGCGGCGTGGGCGGCGTTTACCGCTTTGTCGATATCGCTGCGGTCCGAACGCGGAAATTCGCCAATCGGCGTGCCGTTGACCGGGCTGGTGTTGGTGAAGTAATGGCCCTGCGTCGGGGCGACAAATTCGCCATTGATGTAGTTTCCGTAGCGGGGTTTCAGCGTGATGAGGGAATCCTGTTCTCCGGGGGCGGCGTAACGCATGATCTATCTCCTTGCGGCAGTGATGAGCGGTTAACAATATTTAAACGTGTTATTAACACTGAGAGATCATTGCCAGCCTGTCAGATCGCCATGCGGGAAACTGTGACCCCGCCGGAAGAAATCTGGCGCGGAGCTCAGCAAGGGTGGGATGACGAGGGAGCAGCGGCGCGGTGCACGCCGGGGTGCTTTTGGCACCTCGCTCCAGAAAATTCCTAATTATTCCTATAATCGGAAGAAAAAGCGGAACCTGAGCGTGATATGCGGTCAATATCAAGCAGACCCCTAATCAGGAGAGAAAGATGTTGGCTTCAGCTCTGACGTTAATGCGCGAGAAGGCGACGTTTGTACAGCAGTTCATCCGCAATCCGCGCAAAATGGGCAGCATTACGCCCTCCTCGGCCGCGCTTTGCCGCACCATGTGCCGTGCTGTCAATTGGAATCAGAGTCTGCGCATCGCTGAATTGGGCGCTGGCGACGGCGTACTCACGCGTCACCTGCTGGCGAATATGTCACCGCAGGCGCAGTTGGATGTGTTTGAGATCTGTCCCGAACTGGTAACGAACCTGCAGGCGCTACACGATCCGCGCATGCAGATCCGCGCCTGTTCAGCGGAATACCTCTCAGGACACTACGATGCCGTGTTCTCCGGATTGCCGCTGCTGTCGCTGCCGCCTGAGACGCGTGAAGCGATTTTACACGCCGTACATGACGCGTTAAGCCCACACGGCGTATTTGTGCAGTTTCAATACACGTCGCTGACGCAGCCGCTGCTGTCGCGCTACTTTACCTGGCAGCGTCAGCGGGTACTCAAAAATGTTCCGCCAGCGTGGGTTTACCGCTGCACCCGTCATTATCTGCCCTGATGGGCGTGCGCCCGCGTTTGCTGCCAAAAGCGCTGGAGCAATTCATGCGGCCAATCTTCACCGGGCATGTCAGCGGGCTGCGCCCGATCGTCAGACTGGCAGGCGCAGGCGATGGCGTGGGTAAATTCCGGATGGAACTGCAGGGATATCGCCTGCGGTGTATAGCGAATAATCTGGCAGCTCTCTTGCGCTGAATGGGCCAGCACCTGCGCGTGCGGCGGCGGAATAAGCACCGACTGGCGATGCGACAGCCACGCCGGGAACGTCGCGGGTAGCTGCGCCAGCCAGGGATCGTCATGCACGTTTTGCGTCACCGTTTTCAGCCCGCCCTCCCAGCCATGGGGGTTATCGCCCACTTCTCCGCCCAGCGCATGCGCCATCAGCTGATGTCCGTAGCAGACCCCCAACAAGGGCAGTGACGCGCCGACGGCATCGCGTATCCACGCCGCCGTGCGTTCACTCCATTCAGGACGATCGGTGACCATCGCCCACGAGCCGCTCAGGATCGCGCCGCTGATCTGATCGAGATTGGGCAGCGTCTCGCCGAGATGGGGGCGGACAATAATATAGTCATCGGGCTGTAAATTGAGCGCCGCGATAAACCACGCGGGCTGCTCGCCCACCTGCGCCACCACTTCCGGCGGCGGCACGTCCAGTTGAAACAGCGCGAGAGGTAATGCGTGGGAATCTGTCATGCTAAACCGGTCCTTTTCGCCTGGGTAGGAAGCATTACTGTGGCATCGATCGCGCGCGCTGTCGCGAAATTTTCCGCAGTAAGTCTCTGCGCATGCTAAAAAAATATGGGCGCGCGTCACAGAAGCACGCCGCTTCGTGCCATCATTAGAAAGTGACATTTCTTTGGCAAGGCAGGGTGATATTGTGGCGTTGCGGCATTTTTTTTTAATTTTAATGGTGGTGTCGATCTGGGCGTTTAATAACGTGGCGGTGAAATGGGGCTTGCTGGAGCTGCCGCCGCTGTTTCTCACCACCATGCGTTTTGTGGTGGTGGCGGCGGTGTTGGTGCCGTTCTGCCGCATCAGCCGTCAACAGCTTCCCTGGCTGCTGACGCTGGCCTTTACCTTTGGCTTTATGCACTTCTCCCTGCTCTTTGTGGGCATGCGCTACACCGACGCGGGCACGGGTGCGATTGTGGTTCAACTTGGCACCCCGATCGCCATGCTGCTGGCGATGGTGGTGCTAAAAGAGAAGCTGCGCCTGATTCAGCTGGTGGGTATCGCCATTTCACTCAGCGGCGTGGCGGTGCTCTCCGGCAGTCCAACCATTCCCGCCTGGTGGGTGCTATGCATCCTGCTGTGCAGCGCATTCGGCTGGGCGATAAGCAATATGATCGTGAAAAAATCGCCCCCGATCAAACCGTTGACGCTCACCGGTTGGATCTCGTTTCTGGCCGTGCCCATCGTTGGCGGCGCGTCCTGGCTCACGGAGTCGCAGCAGCTCTACGCGCTGAGTCACGCGGGCTGGCGCGGCTGGTTTGGCATTCTCTACAGCGCCATCGCCTCGTCGATTGTGGCTTATACGCTGTGGTACTGGCTGCTGAAAAAGTACAACGTCAATTTGATCATGCCCTATTCGCTGTTGACGCCGGTGCTGGCGGTACTGATGGGCGTGCTAGTGCTGGGCGACAGCATGAACAGTTTTAAACTGCTGGGCGCTTCGCTGGTGGTGTTGGGCACCGCGATTGCCGTGATCAACCTGCGCAGTTTGCGCATGCATGCGCGTTTCCCGCGCTTACGGCGTCGCTGACGCGCTCTGCTATGCTTGAGTCTCGCGCTTATTTCGGAGACGCACTATGGATACGCACTGCGCTGCCGCCCTGTGGCAGCAACTTTGGCACGGATTGCGCGGCGCCGATCCCCTGCCTCACCTCTCGTTTACACACACGGACACGTTCTCCTCTGCCTTTGCGGTCAGCGAACTGGCGGCCACCAGCATCGGGCTCGCCGCGCAGGCGCTCAGTGATTTATTGGGCAACGCTGCGCCGGTCAGCGTCGATGTGCGGCTGGCCTCACGCTGGTTTCAACAGAGCGTGAAACCGGTCAACCGCCCCCCCGCCGCCACCTGGGATGCGCTGGCGGGCGATTACCCCACGCGTGATGGCTGGATTCGTCTGCACACCAATGCACCGCATCACCGCGCCGCCCTGCTGCGCGTGGTGGGCCACGTCGGCGACCGCCAGGCGCTGGCTAACGCGGTAGCGGCCTGGCACGGTGATGCGCTGGAACAGGCAGTGATCGAGGCTGGCGGCTGCGCCGCGGTGATGCGCAGCGAGCAAGCGTGGCTCGCGCATCCGCAGGGCATGGCGGTTGAACGGGAAGCGCTGATTTCCCAGCAGGCCGTGGGCGAAGCGCCAACGCCGGGCTGGCCGCTGCATCCGGCGCGCCCTTTGCGCGGCGTACGCGTGCTGGATCTGACGCGCATTATCGCCGGGCCGGTGGCCACGCGCTTTTTAGCCAGCCTCGGCGCACAGGTGCTGCGCCTCGATCCACCTGACTGGCAGGAGCCTACGCTGGAAGAAGAGATGACCAGCGGTAAACGCTGCGCCCGATTGGATCTGCATACTCAAGACGGACGCCAGCAACTGCGCGCGCTGATCGCGCACAGCGATGTTTTGGTGCACGGCTATCGCGCCGATGCGCTGGAGAAGCTGGGGTTTGATGCCGAGACGCGCCGTCAGCTGGCTCCGGGTCTGGTGGACGTGAGTTTGAATGCCTGGGGCTGGAGCGGCCCGTGGCGTAATCGACGCGGCTTCGATAGCCTGGTGCAGATGGGCTGCGGTATTGCTGAGCGCGGGATGATCTGGCGCGACAGCGCGGTGCCAACGCCGCTGCCGGTGCAGGCGCTGGATCACGCTACCGGCTACATGATGGCCGCCGCCGTGCTGGAAGGGCTACGCCAGCGGCGCATGCACCACGTCGGCTGGCAGGCGCAGCTTTCGCTGGCGCGCACGGCACGGCTGCTGCAAACCGCCGGGGCGACTCCGCAGCAGGCACAAAACGGCATCACACCTCATCCGCAGGATAATTTGAGCGCGCTGGAGATCAACCGCTGGGGCGTCGCGAAGCGGCTGCGCGCCGCCGCTTATCTGCCCGGCACGCCGATGGTGTGCGCGACGCCCGCCTTTGGCCTCGGTAGCAGCGTCGCGTGCTGGTAATCAGTCCGCCTGCTCTTCGTTAAGCTCGTCATACATCGCCTGAATCGCCTCACGGCTCAGCTCGGCCAGGGTGCGATAAAAGGCGGTGGTGGCGTGTGCCTCTACTTTGCCCAAAAACGCCCCGCACCACGGCAGCAAGTAGTCATCAAACAGCGCCCGCTGCGCAGCGGACTCATCGGCGCTGGACTGGTCTTCCAGCCACGACGCCGCCAGCAGCAGCACGCCAAAATGATCGGCGGGCGCCTCGCTCAGCGGCATACCGCGCGAAGAGAGAAAAGCGCGTACTTCAGCTTCCTGCGGACCGTTGGGCCATTGCGATGCATAAGGCGGCACGCTGCAATCGCTGCCAACAAACAGCGCGTTGTAGTCCGCCGCCAGCGCCTGTGGATCGCTGTGCTGTTGCAGACGCTGCAGCAGCGCCTCCTGCTCCAGCGGCCACTGCTCTTTGAGTTTGCCTTCGCGCAGCAGCGTAAACAGCGGCACCAGCAGCGGATCCTGCGGCTGGCGGTTGAACAGCGAGCCAATGACACGACAGAGAATGGAAAATTCATTCATGCAACAGAAATCCTTGAGGTAAAAGTGGGCTACGTCCGCACTATTCTGCGTGGCGTGGGCGTTAAACGCCAGCGCAAGGGGCGTGACATTTAACACGCGTTCGGCGGGAAAAGCTACCGTGGGGGTGGTTGAGAGGGTGCAGGCCTGAGGTGGAAGGCTGGAAAACCAAAGATGGCGAACAGCAATGAAAGAAAAATGAGCTAAACAGCCATTGCGACGGTAACGGTCGCTGCGAATAAACACGGGAGTATAACGCAGCACACATCATGACACTCTCCTGTTTAATTAGTAAAATGCTTGCATTGATTAGATAAAAAACTGATTATCTAATCACCCCTTGTGGGGTATGTTCTTTGATTTTTGGGGGCATAATGGTTGAAGTAGTTTGGTCTAAGCGTGCATTGAAGCATCTTGCGAAGATCGATAGCCGCTACCGGAAAGCCATTAACGAGAAGACGAAGCAGTTAGTCACTTTCCCGCTTGTGATGTTAGACGTAAAGAAGTTACAAGATACCGATAATCAGTATCGGTTACGTGTTGGTGACTACAGGATAATCTTTGAATTGATAGAGGGAGAGCCAGTAGTGCTAAGGATTGAAGAAGTGACGCGCAGAACATCGAAGACTTACTGATACAAGGCGGGGCAACCCGCCGATTATACCCCATGACATGAACCGCGACGCGAAAACACCCGGATAAACTATGTCAAAACAGTACATTTACGACGAAGCAGGCAAGCCACAATTTGTGGTGCTGCCTGTTGCTGAGTATGAAAAGCTTCTTTCAGACGCAGAAGGCGAATGGGAAAATATACCGATTGTAGCTGGCCCTGATGATGATGAAACCGTACCTGGTGCCGTAGTAAACATCATGATTGAGCAGGATGTTAGCCTACAAGCTGCCTGGCGTATCCATCGTGGCTTAAGTCAGTATGATGTCGCCGAAAAGTTAGGGTTAACGCAGAGCGCCATCTCTCAATTAGAACGTATAGAGAGTAAGCCACAGAAGAAAACACGTGAGCGGCTTGCAAAGCTCTATCAGTGCCGCCCAGAACAGTTGATACTTTAAATGTCAAAAGCCACTGGAGAGGTGGCTTTTGTCATTGCGGGGATTTTTATTGATTGTTCAACGCAAAAGCAAGAACGTATTTTGCAGCATCATTATCCCAAATGGAGTAAGCGTAATGCTCTCCAAAATTATCTATCGCGCATGCCATTGACGCTGCCAATCGGCACGCTTTCCCGGCGTGCCGAATCTTCACTTAAAACGCCGCCAGCTCCGCAATGTGCTTACCGGTACGCTGCGCAAGGAAATCCAGCAGGCGACGCGGCGTGACGTTGAGTATGCGATCTTCGGGGAAATTCACGTCACGCGTGATGCGCACGCAATGCTGAAAATCGCCCAGCGTAAAGGCGGTGTGCGAGTCGGAACCGAACGCCAGCAGGCCGCCCGCATCGCGCACCGCTTCCGCAATGGCGCGGCAATTGGGTTCACTGCCCGGGCGCGAGTGGGTAAACGACGAGTTATTGATCTCCAACGCCACGTTGTACTTGGCTGCGACTTCGGCAATCGCGCGAATATCAACCGGGAATTTCGGGTTGCCGGGATGGCTGATGATATGCACCAATCCGCCCGCCATGGCGGCGATCATCGCCTCGGTGTGGTGTGCCTTGTCGCGCGGCGCGTAGACCGGCTCATGGAAGCCTGCGACGATCAGATCGAGCGCGTCCAGCATCGGCCCGCTGCAGTCAATCTCGCCCTGCTGATTTTTGATATTGGCTTCAATGCCGCGCAGCACGCCGACGCCATCGATCACGCGCGGCCAGATACGCATATTGACGAAGTGCCAGTAGTGCGGCGCATCGGCCATGTCCGGCCCGTGATCGGTAATGGCGAACAGCTTGAGGCCGTTCTGCTTGGCCTGCGCAACATAATCATGCAACGTGCTGTAAGCGTGCGTGCTGGCAACGGTGTGCATATGCAAATCTACGGGATACATCCTCTTCTCCTGTCCACGAGTGAATTAATAACCGCGCTGACGATCCACCAACCCGTCGGGCATGTTGCCCTGCTCCAGCGTCAGTATGGCTGAGGCAATAAAGTCCATCGCTTCGTCCGGCAGCGTGATGGCCGCAGTATGCGGCGTCATCATGACGTTTGGATGAGACCACAGCGGATGCGCGGCAGGCAGCGGTTCAGTTTGATAGACATCCAGCGCCGCAGCGGCCAGTTGCCCACTGTCGAGGGCGCGCAGCAGATCGGCTTCTACGACGTGTGCGCCACGAGCCAGATTCAGAAAACACGCGCCGCGCGGCAGTTGGTTCAGCAGCGGGGTATCAATCAGATTGGTGGTTTCCGGCGTGGCGGGCAGCAGATCGATCAGCACCTGGGTATCGGATAAAAAGGCGGCAAGCTGCTCAGGGCCATGAAACGTCTCCACGCCATCGATGCTTTTCGGTGAGCGGCTCCAGCTTCGCAGCGGAAATCCCCACTGGCGCAAACTTTCCAGCACGCCGCGGCCCAGTACACCGGCGCCGAGTACCCCGACCGTGAAGCGGTCGCGCGCAGGCGGCGTTAGCGGCTGCCAGTGCCTCTGCTGCTGCTGCTGGCGATAGTCGGCAAAGCGGCGATACCAACCCAGCACGCACCAGGTGGCATACTCTTGCATCTGCCGCGCCATGCCGGTGTCTTCCAGGCGAAACAGCGGCACCGTCTCGGGCAGCATCGCGGGATTGTCACGCAGCTGCTGTAGGATCTCATCCACGCCCGCGCCTATGGCGAACACGCCGCGCAGCTTGCGATCCGTTAACATCTCTGCCGGTGGCGAACGCACAATCGCATAGTCCGCTGGCCCTTTATCGCCCACCTGCCACTGGCGCACCTGCGCCTGCGGCAGACGCTGCCGCAGGCCGTTTAGCCACCTGTCAGGATCTTGTGACGGGTGATACCAAATAATCTCCATACCGCACTCCTTTTTTCTTTTCAGCCTCAGATAAATTGCGGTGCAGGGCAAGCGAAATTCCGTTTGGCATCATAATTTCGCGCGTGATGAAGTGCGCACGCTTCACATTTCCGCGGCTGCGCGCGGATAAGCGGCGCGATAGCGGCTAAAGTTGTCAGGGTGGTCAACGCGTTAGCACGCCACCTTTTCGGACAAGGAGAAAAACCGATGATAAGAAATGTCGTATTTACGCCAGCACGTCTTGCCTTCCTGCTCAGTGCTGCCCTGCTAACCGGCGCGACCGCCGCGCAGGCAGAAGAGAGCAGCCGCATGATCAACAGTCAGCCGCAGCCGCCCGATGTGCGCCTGGGCCCCTTGTTTGATGTCGTGCAAAAGGCAAAATTTTACCCGGATCAAAAAACGTTTGCTGACGCGGTGCCGAAATACAATCCGTCTTCCATCTTAGCCGACTGGCAGATGCAGAAGGGCCAACGCAATTTCGACTTAAAACGCTTCGTCGACGCGAATTTTACCCTACCGAAAGCGCAAGATACCTACGTACCGCCCGCCGGACAGAGCCTGCGTGAGCACATTAATGGCCTGTGGCCGGTGCTGACCCGATCAACCCCTGAGGTGAGCCAGTACGATTCGCTGCTGCCGTTGCCCAAACCTTATGTGGTACCGGGCGGCCGCTTCCGCGAGGTCTATTACTGGGACAGCTATTTCACCATGCTGGGCCTGGCAGAAAGCGGTCATTGGGATCGCGTGCAGGACATGGTGGACAACTTCGCCACCGAGTTGGATAAATATGGCCATATCCCCAACGGCAACCGCAGCTACTATTTAAGCCGCTCCCAGCCGCCCTTCTTTAGTTTAATGGTGGATCTGCTGGCGACCCACGGCGGAGACGATGTCTACCGCCGCTACCTGCCGCAGCTGCAAAAAGAGTACGCCTACTGGATGGCGGGCAGCGACAAGCTTGCCGCCGGCAGCGCCGCGCAGCGCGTGGTCAAATTGCAGGACGGTACGCTACTTAACCGCTACTGGGACGACCGTGACGCCCCGCGCACCGAGTCGTGGCTGGATGACGTGAACACCGCAAACAAAGCGCCGGAGCGCAACAAGCAGCAGGTTTATCGCGATCTGCGCGCCGGGGCTGCTTCAGGCTGGGATTTCAGTTCGCGTTGGTTCAGTGACGCGCATAATCTGGCCTCCATCCGCACCACACAGATCGCACCAGTGGATCTCAACAGCCTGATGTTCCATCTGGAGCAGGTGCTGGCAAAAGCCGCAGGCCTCGCCAATGACCAGGATCGGGCCAAACAGTATGCGGCGGATGCGGAAAAACGTCAGGCGGCCATCAATCGCTACCTGTGGAATGAAAAACAGGGCTGGTATGCCGATTACAACTGGGAGAAAAAGCAGGTTCAGCCGCAGCTGACCGCCGCCGCGCTATTCCCCCTCTATCTTCAGGCTGCCGGGGATAAGCAGGCCGCGCGCACCGCGCAAGCGGTTGAAAAACAGCTGCTGAAACCTGGCGGATTGGTGACAACCACTGTGAATAATGGCCAGCAGTGGGATGCGCCTAACGGCTGGGCACCGCTGCAGTGGGTGGCGGTGGAAGGCCTTGAGCAGTATCGTCAGCCGAAGCTGGCCCAGCAGATTGGCCAGCGCTTCCTGCAAAATGTGCAGGCCACTTATGATAAAGAACATAAACTGGTGGAAAAATACGTGGTCGAAGGCAACCAGCTGGGCGGTGGCGGCGGCGGCGAATACCCGCTGCAGGACGGCTTTGGCTGGACCAACGGCGTCACGCTGAAGCTGCTGGATAAGTACTGCCCGAAAGAGAAAACCTGTAACAGCGCACACGATATTCCCAATCTGCCCGCCATCAACCGCGCGCCATAGCGTTCGTTCGTCTCACCTGCGGGGTCAACATGGCGTTGACCCCGCGCTTTTTATCCCTGCCTGCTCGCCCGCGCCGCGTACAAATACGTTCAGCACTTGAAACTCACACGCATTAAAGATAATAATTCTCACTATCAAACTAAATCTTGTTCTCATTTTACTGCAGACCGACTGACGGCTGCGTTTGTTCGCGTTCATCATTAAGGAAATACGATGTTGCCCTTCCCTCTTAATCGCGTTGGCCTGTGCTGCGCGCTGGCGTTGTCGCTGCCCGGCGTCAGCGCGGCTGAAGATGCTCTGATTGTCACTGCCCAACCGCAGGAGACCGCCACCTCACCCACCCAAGGCTATCTGGCGACGCAAAGCAATGGGGCGAGTAAAATTGACCGTCCGCTGATCACCACCCCGCAGTCGGTGTCGGTGATAACGCGTCAGCAAATCGACGATCAGGGCGCGCGCGATCTCAATGAGGCGCTCAATTATACGCCGGGGGTGTTTACCAACTTTGGCGGCGCCGCAACGCGCTACGATACGGTTTCGCTACGCGGTTTCCACGGCGGCGACGTCGATAACACGTTCCTTGATGGGCTGCGCGTGATGAGCGATGGCGGCAGCTTTAACATCCTGCAGGTTGATAACTGGTTCCTGGAACGGGTGGATGTGATCAAAGGCCCTTCGTCATCGCTGTATGGTCAGACGGTACCCGGTGGGCTGGTTAACATGGTGAGTAAACGCCCGCAGTACGCCGAAGAGGGCCATTTCCGGCTTTCAACGGGAACAAACGCCACCAATAGCGCCGCCTTTGATTACACCAACGCCATTAATAATCAGTGGGCGTTTCGTCTCACCGGTATTACGCGTAACAGCGACACGCAATATGCGCACACGCGCGAAGAGAAATACGCGATTTCTCCCCAGCTGATGTGGCAGCCGGACGAAGACACCAGCCTGAACCTGCGCGCCTATTTACAAAAAGATCCCTCCGGCGGCTATCACGGTTCCGTGCCCGCCGAAGGCAGCCTTTATTCCCACAATGGCCGCATGCTGCCCAACGGCTACTATGAAGGCGACAGCGCTTTGGATCAGTTCAAGCGCAACGAGCAGATTTACAGCTACGACTTCTCGCATCGCTTCAACGATGTCTGGTCGGTCGCGTCCACCTCTAGCTATAGCCACAGCAACGTTGACCTCGATCAGGTCTATCAACTTGGCTGGGATACGGACAACCCCGCGCTGCTGAACCGCTACTATTCCGGGGAGCGTTCGTCGCTCAGTGCCTGGGCCACGGACAACCGCTTGCAGGCTGATTTTGGCACCGGCGCCGTTCAGCACCAGCTGGTGCTCGGCGCCGAGTATCACCGCTACAAGAATGAACTGAGCAACGCGGGCGGGTACGCCAATCAGCTGAACCCGTGGACGGGGGAAGCGGTTGGCGCGATGCCGGACTTTAGCTGGACCGCCTCCACCCGTCGCTACGCGCAAACCGGCCTCTACCTGCAGGATGCGCTGCAGCTTGATCGCTGGCACCTGGATCTCTCCGGTCGCTACGACCGCATCGTGTCCGACAACGGCACCCGTCGCCGTCAGGA
This sequence comes from uncultured Pantoea sp., assembly GCA_913778495.1. Lineage (GTDB taxonomy): Bacteria > Pseudomonadota > Gammaproteobacteria > Enterobacterales > Enterobacteriaceae > Pantoea. Next base: position 11,036 of record CAJYVD010000019.1, on the reverse strand, counting down.
CGATCACGTCAGCGGACGCGCCGCGCTGCTGTATGCGTTCGACAGCGGCATCTCACCTTACGTGAGCTGGAGCCAGGCCATCACGCCGGCATCGCTGACCGATCCCGAGGGCAATCAGCTGAAGCCCACTACCGCCGAGCAGTATGAAGCGGGCGTGAAATACCAGCCGCCGGGCACGCGCGATATTTACTCCGTGGCGCTGTACGACCTGACGCAGAAAGATGTCGCCAACCGCAATGTTATCGACAGCACCTATTCGCCATCGGGCAAAGTGCATGCGCAGGGCATTGAGTTAGAAGCCAAGAGCCAAATCACACCGCGCCTCAGCGTGCTGGCGGGCTATTCGCTGAATCACGTGCGCTTCAAAGACTCGGTGGACGGCAACAGCGGCCATACCCCTTACGTCACGCCAAACAGTATGGCATCGCTGTGGGGACGCTATCAGTTTGATTACGGTCTGAGCGCGGGCGCGGGCGTGCGTTACATCGGCAAACAGTGGGCGGACAATGAAAATACCACTCGTCTGCCGTCTGCCACGCTGTTTGACGCCAGCGTGCGTGCGGATCTGGGCGCCTGGACTCCTCAGCTGAAAGGGGCGTGGGTGCAGCTTGCGGCAAATAATCTCACGGATAAGCGTTATCTCGCGGCCTGCTACGGCATCGGCTACTGCTATCGCGGCGCCGAGCGCACCGTCACGGCAACCGTGGGCTACGACTTCTAAATCGGCAAAAAAAAACCGCAGCCCGAGCAGGCTGCGGTTTTTTTAAACTTGTTGCACGCTGTTTAGCTGCGCACTTTACGGTAGATCCACAGCACCACAATGGCACCGACCACCGCCACGGCAAAGCTGCCGAAGTTGAAGCCGTCTACTTTCCCAAAGCCAAACAGGGTACTGATCCAGCCCCCCACCACCGCACCGACAATCCCCAGTACCACGGTGAGAATAAATCCGCCGCCATCTTTACCGGGCATGATCCATTTAGCGATAATACCGGCGATCAGACCAAAAATAATCCATGAAAGAATACCCATGTACTGCTCCTTACGTTATTTATCAAGGTGTTCACCGACGTAAGTATAGTCACGGATTTTCGCTCTGCCTGGTTAACGCCACTGGAAAGTGTCGCAGGTCGATTAAAGCTTTACGCGCCGCTGTCGATAATCGTTCAAGCGCGTGTATTCGTGTTAGACCCATCCCGAAGTGGAGCAGGACGTGAAAGAAGCGGACAACGAACAATATTTAAAACGCGGCACGCTGGCCGTGCTTAACGTCATGAAAGATTTACTGCGCATTCAGGCACCGCTGATGGCCAGCTTTGCACGCGGTCAGTTTATTAGCCGTATGCTGTTTGCTGATGAAGATCGGATTATTTTCGACCTCGGCAGTAATCAGCTCGACAACCAGCTGGCGCTTGAGAGCGGCGCGGTCAATGTCACTGCGGAGACCTACGGCGCGAAAGTTGAATTTAGCCTGTCAAGCCTCGAGCAGACGGAATATGAGGGGCTGCCCGCCTTTGCTGCGCCGCTGCCTGAGCAGCTATTGCAGATTCAACGCCGCGAGTTCTTCCGCATCGGCGTTCCTATTGAGCCAACGTTTTACTGCCACGGGCAGTGGCCAAACGGCAATCCGGTGCGCTTCCGCCTGCAAGATCTGTCGGTGGGCGGCGCTGGCGTGCTGGTGGATGAAGCGCTGCCGGAGGATCTGCACAGCGGCGATCGCTTCGATAATTTACGCGTCGATTTGGGTCAATACGGCCACTTTGCCGTGACCGCGCAGCTGCTGCAGATTGGTGAACGCAGCGTTATCACCAGTAAAAACGAAACCCGCGTGACGCCGCGTCTCAGCTTCCGTTTTATTGCTATTGACCCAGTACAGGAGCGTCAGCTGCAGCAGGTGATCTTCGCACTGGAGCGTCAGGCGCGCGACAAGGTCAACCGCTTCCAGTAATCACGCCGTCGCGGTCGCAGTCAGGTCGCGATAAGCTATGCTTTCTCCTTGCTTCTTTTTTACCGTCCCCAGCAAGGAGAATATCCCCAATGGAAAACTGGCTTTCCGCCGAACGTTTACACCTTCTGTTTTTTAATCATTCTTTCTGGATTAACAGCCTTGTGGTTGTGCTGGGCACACTGATTATCTGGTGGCTGCTGCGCAACATTATCCGCTTCGTCTCCAACCGCATCGCCCACTACAGCGAACAGCGTCATCTGCGCATCACCGGCATTGTGGTGGAAATCCTCCGCAGCACCAGTCAACTGCTTTTGCTGATCTTCTCGCTGCTTATCACCTTGAAGTTTATCGATCTTCCCCCCAGCTGGAGCGTGGCGATTGCGCACGGCTGGTTTTTGGCGCTGATTTTACAGCTGACGCTGTGGTTGGATTGTGGCATTCGCCTGTGGCTGCACAGCCTGTTACGCGATCCGTTGCACGTGCGCAATCCGGTGACCACGGTGATTCTGGGCATTTTGCTGCGCATGGTGGTGTGGGTGATGATGCTGCTGGCCATCCTCTCCAACATGGGCATCGATATCACGGCGCTGGTCGCCAGCCTGGGTGTGGGCGGGATCGCTATCGCGTTGGCGATCCAAACGGTGTTGAGCGATGTGTTTGCCTCGTTGGCCATCGGCTTCGACAAACCGTTTGAGCACGGTGATTTTATCGTGTTCGGTGATATCGCCGGTTCAATAGAGCACATTGGTTTAAAAACCACGCGGCTGCGCAGCCTTGGCGGCGAGCAGATTGTCTGTTCGAACACCATTTTGCTGCAGCAGACCATCCACAACTACAAGCGCATGCAGCAGCGCCGCATCGTGTTTAAATTTGGCGTTCATTACGATACGCCTGCGGAGAAAGTGCGCCAGATTGGCGAGCAGGTGAAAGGCATTATCGAAGGGGTACCAAATACGCGCTTTGACCGCGCGCATTTTCTGGCATTTGATGAGTCGCAACTCACGTTTGAGGTGGTCTATTTTGTGCTGAGTGCCGATTATAACACGTACATGGATATCCAGCAGGAGATCAATTTGCAGATCATGGCGGCGCTAGAGCAGCAGCAGATCCGCTTTGGTTTCCCGATGCGACACGTCACGTTCACCGGCGGCGTCCTGCCGCGCATCAACCTCGCCGAAGATGCGTCCTCTACGGCGGCACAGCACTAACCTAATGGCAGGCGGCGGACGTCGCCTGCCAGGCCTTAGCCGATGGTGCGATAAGCCGTGGTGACTTTCCACAAATAGCGCGGCGCCTGCGCAGCCGGATGTTTATTTTGCACGTGCTGATAAAACTCGTCTGGCGTCATGGCGTTGATCATCGCTATGGCGCGATCGCGATCGCGTGAGAAGGTGCGCAGCAGCGCCCCCGCACCGTTGGCGTAAGAGACGATGGTGGCGTAGCGCAGGGTTAAGGGATCGCGGATCCCCGCCAGTGCTGAATCCTGTAAAATCTTGAGATAGGCTGCGCCGATATCGATATTGCGCGCTGGATCGCGTAGCTCTGAGGCGCTCGGCTGCCCCCGGCGGCCCTGCGCGCGATACACTTCTCGTCCGGCGGTCGCGGCTTTAATCTGCATCAGGCCTACGGCGTTAGAGCGGCTGATGACACGCGGGTTTCCACCGGATTCGACACTGATAATGGCGCTAATCAATTTTTGATCAACGCCATAATGACTGGCGGCATCTTCGGCAAACAGGGACCATGCATCATTAACTTTGGACGGCGGTGCTTGCGTTAAAGGGGTATTTTTTTGCGGGACCACGATATTTTTTTCCGGCTCGCTTGCACAGCCCGCGAGTAACAGCGCTGATAGCATAAGTAGTCGAATTTTCACTTATTTTGGGTTCCGTAATGAGGTTAGCGCAGGCTATCATACTGACCCAACCGCAATACAACATTGCCGTTTATCCTAATTCACGCCAACAGGGCCGCTTTCGTGACGTCGCTGGCGTATTTTGTCCTCACGTCAGGCCCTTTTCAGCAGGATGTTCGCTATGCTCACCGCACGCTCCATTCGTCTTATTGCCCCTTCTGGCTACTGCCACAATCAGGACGCTGCCGCGCGCGCCGTGGCGCGCTTGCAGGCTGAAGGTCATGTCGTCGAGAACCAAGCGGCTATCACACGCCGCTTTCAGCGCTTTGCCGGTAACGATGAACAGCGACTGGCGGACATCAATCACCTGGCCCAGCTCTCCACGCTGCCGGATATTGTGCTCGCGGTGCGCGGCGGCTATGGCGCTTCACGCCTGCTTGATCAGCTGGATTATGTGGGGTTGCAGCGTCGTCTGCTGAATCAGCCTGTGGCGCTCTGCGGTCACAGCGACTTTACCGTTATTCAACTGGCGCTGCTGGCGCAAACCGGCCTGATGACCTTTAGCGGACCGATGCTGGCGGGCAATTTTGGCGCGCCGACATTGTCTGAATTTACCCATGCTCACTTTTGGCAGGCGCTGACATCGCCTACAGTCAAGGTAAATTGGCGCAGCGAAAGCCCGCATAGCGGACGCTGGCAAGGCACGCTGTGGGGCGGTAATTTGGCGATGATCAACACACTGATTGGCACGCCGTGGATGCCGCAGATTGACGGCGGCATTCTGGTGATTGAGGATGTGAATGAACATCCGTTCCGCATTGAGCGCATGCTGATTCAGCTGCACCAGAGCGGTATTCTCGCCCGTCAACGGGCGATCGTCACCGGCAGCTTTACCAGCACCGCGCTGTCGGCCTACGACAATGGCTTTAACTTTGCCACCGTTTGGCAGCGTATACGTGATGAATATCAGATCCCGGTGATCAGCGATTTGGCGTTTGGTCATGACACCGACACCGTGACGCTGGCGCTGGGCGCTAGCGCCACGCTAAGCTGTCAAAACAATGAAGCGGAACTCGCGTTTACCGGCCACCCCACGCTGCGCTAAACCGCTGTCGCAGGAGACCGACATTGAAGCCACTGTACGAAGACTTGTGGATCTCCACGCCGGAATTTCCTGCCGTTGAGAAAGCAAATGACATTATGATGCACGGCTTTATGCTCAAGCATCCCCGCGGTAACCTGCTGATTGGTCGGGTTGAGAATCCGCTCGACCATGAAGTTCTTGCCGACGCCGGTGGCGTAATCCGCCATTATCTCACCCATTGGCATGAGGCCGCCCCCGGTGCACGCCTGATCCAACAGCGTTTTAGCAGCGCGCTTTATTGTCACAGCCGCTCGCTTGGGCCGGTCAGTCTGATGGCGGAGCCAGATGAGACCTTTAGCCAGCAGGAGACGCATTTCGGCGATTTTCACCTGCTGCCCACGCCCGGCCATACGCCCGGCAGCGCCAGCTATCTGTACAAATCGCCACTCGGTCACACCTATCTGTTTGTGGGCGACACGCTGACCCGCGATTACGACCGCTGGATCAGCGTTCTGGTGCCGGAGAGCAGCCCGGCGGAACTGCGCGATTCACTGGAGTTCTATCGGAGCTTGCGCCCGGACGTGGTGTTAATGAGCACCACGCGCGGGCATCTTTCCTGGACGCAGGTTGATCTGCAAAGCTGGCTGGCGGCCATTGATGAAGCCGAGCAGTCGCCGCTAGATGTACGTCGGCAGTCTCTGCTGCGCTGATTAGAGCGGTTTGGTTAAGTAATGGCGCTGATGGTGGCGCGGATAGTGGCTGAGGCTAAAACGCAACGTGTAGCCCAGCTTTTCGTAGAAGGGCCGCGCCTGGAAGCTTGCGGTATCCACCTGCGCGTAGCGGCATCCTCGGGTGCGCGCTTCGGCTTCCGCCGCACGTATTAGCGCACTTCCCTTGCCCTGCCCGCGCAGCGCGTCGCTGACCCAGAGCATATCAATGCGCAACCAGTTACCGCAGGTGGTGCCCGTCAGTCCGGCTAACTTTTGCCCGTCAGCGTCGGTAATAAACACGCCCAGCGGGCTAATCTCGTTAATGTCGATGTGATGGCTGTTGAACGCGGTGAGGGCTAACCGCATGTCATCTAAATCTTGCGGACTTACCGCGGCGGTAACGTGCATTTCCATAGCAATCTCCACAAGCAATCAGGCATCAGGGCGCTGGCTATTGTCGTTGCGCTCCAGAGAGAGCACCTCAACGTCGCGCTTTTCACTGCGCATACACGCCAGCAGTTTGTTACTGTTGGCAAACACAAAAAAAGTCTCATTGGTGTCTTGGTTCACGATAAGCTGATCGCCGTTGCGAAAGCGGGTAATAGCGACGTTATCGCCCTGCTTTAACCGCGTACGCTGCTGGCCGGACGCTACCTGAAAATGGTGCTTCGGCCACATCAGCGTGCTCAGGCCGTAGTCGGCGCGTCCAACCGTCATGGTAGGTCGGCCCGGACAGGTAATTTGAAATTCGGTTTCACCCCATGCGGGCGCGCTGAGGCTGACCAAGAGGCCAAGAACGGGTAGGATCGCCTTCACAAGAGTCTCCCTACAAGTGACGTGATGATTTTATTGCGGTTTTAAGTAGAAAGGGTAACACACTGAGGCGGTGGGATTGAATCAAACGCCCGCACGCGGCGGGCGACGGTTGGGTCAAAAGCGCTGTGCAGGTCAGTTAACCGAGTTCATCTCTTTGATTTGATTTCGGTTTATCTGCTGCTCTTTGCCATCAATATCTTTATAGGTGATCATGCCAGTGTCTTCATCCACCACGGGCTTGCCTTGCGCCACGATGGTTTTACCGTCGGTGGTTTGCAACACGTGATCTGAAGCACAGCCAGCTAACGCCAGGCCCAGGCTAAACGTCGCGATAAAACAGAGCGTCTTTTTCATCGTTTCCTCCTTTTACGTTTCGTCCTCACGGTAGCAAAGCGCGACATCATGTGAACCAGGATAAAGACGAATGCGCTATGATTGCGCCCGGAGGAGAGTATGCAAGACGAAAATCATCTGTTTGCGCGGCTGGCGCGGTCGCCCTTCCGCCGCCGTTTTCATTTGGGTGCGAAAGAGCGGCAATACTGTATCGAGAAAGGACCAGAAATCATCGATCGCCACGCCGCCGACTTTGTACAGCAGCGACTGGCGGCCGCTGAGCCGAAAAATGACGGTAAGCAAACGCCCATGCGCGGACATCCGGTGTTTATCGCTCAGCATGCCACCGCGACCTGCTGTCGGGGCTGCCTTGCAAAGTGGCATGGCATCGCTGCGCATCAGGCTTTGTCAGCGGAACAACAGCACTATGTGGTGCGCGTTATTCATCGCTGGTTAGTGACAGAGCTCACCCGCGCGTGAGCGTTATTCCGCGGCGGTTTGGGCGGCCACCAGCATTAACGCCAGGCCGGCAGCTTCGGAATTGAATGGACTCATCGCCTCACGAATAGCGGCGACGCAGCGCAACACCTGCTGCTTTTTGTCGGCCTCAAGGTTGTCGATGGCGTGTTGAAGAATCATTAAATTGGCTTCTTCTTCTTTCATAAATCTACCTTTGCTTTGCTTAATTGTGCGCAATGCTGGCAAGAATACCGTTTACCTGCTAGCAAAGTCACCCTTTTACATTCTTACCGCTTAACAATTGTGCAAAGGCAAATGGGCCACAGGAGCAAAACTGCTATTATTCTTACTCAAGGCGAAGTGCGTGCCAGGGCAAACCAGGGAATGAATCAGGACCACATCATGTTGCGACTCAGCGCGATAATCACGCTTTTTTTATTGGCGGGCTGCAGCTCTGCGCCGAAAGGCGTTGACTGCCCCGGCGAAGTAGCCAGCCTCTCCGGTCAGCCGATGGGACACACTCAGGCACGCATTTTTGACTTGGTGAATGCCTTTACCGTGACGCGTGATGACGTGTCGGTAAACAGCGGCGCGTTGCACTCCAGCGATCGCTTCCTCTATGTGCCTTCTGCGGTCACGCCCGAGGGTTTTACCGCTCAGCGTCTATCAGATAAGCAGTTTCGCCTGATCAATCCCTATGAAAATGCGTTGATCACCTGGACGTGCCCATAAGTCGTGCGTCCTTGCCGCAGAAGGCGTATGGTCAGGCTTCTTTACTTTGTGGAATGGCATGATGGAAAAGCGTCTTGACAACAACGGCTACATCGACTTCCCCTTTCCAGCGATTACCCAGCCCGATGGCTCGGTCAACCCTTGCGGGTTTGATCTGACGCAGGAAACCGAGCGCATTGAGGAGATTGTGCCTGGCCGTCGCTCCGAAAACCTGCGGCGCCTGTTGGAAGAGGTGAACCTGCAGGACGGTCTGTTTATGACGCTGGCCTGCGATTGGCAGCGGCGCGAAAATGGCGTGTGTGGATTTGTTGATGTTGCCTTTCGTCCCGCTTACTGCGCAGAGAGCAAGCAGGCCGCCCCGCTGCTCGATGTGGCGTTTGAAAGCTACCTTGGCCAGCAGGAAGCGCAGCACGGCATGGCGTCAGGGGCGCTGATTAACTATGCTCGCGCGGTGCTGGATTGGGGATGGTCGCCGCTCAACCTGCGGCAGCAGCACTATGAAAAGATCACCGTGCGCTACTATTGCCAGCAGGCCGAGGACGCCGAATGGTGCTTTGATCATCTGCGCCACTTCTTAGTCACATGGTATCCGTCGCAGCGCAGTCATCCCGGCATGGCTTAAGGCTTAACCAGCCGGATAGCGTGCTCAAGCATCCGCTGCTCATCCCGTTCATCATGGGCACGCTGCTGACGCGTGCGGGTGAGCAGGCGCGCAATATCCGCTCGTTGGGTTTCATGGCCGCTTTCGGCCAGCACGATCACCGCGTCACCCACCACGCGGCACACTTCATCGTAATCCTCGTCGCTTAGCACATCGCGTTTCATCGTTCCCCCTTTGCCGACTTTTGTATGCAAACCTCCTCTAATTTTGGTGCATAAATGTTCTTCTGCAAACCGCTGTTACATTCTAAACGGGGGTGGAGTTGCCGCCTGCCGGTTCTCTTACTACGCTGAAACATAACATTCACAACCACCAGCAGGGAGTCACCATGACTGATAGAGCGGAAGCAAAATTGAATGAAGCGGCAGGCGCCATCCAGGAAAAATTTGGCGAAGCGATTGGCTCGCACAAGCATCAGGCACGCGGTGCCGCGCGCCGTTACCCGGCGCAGGCCAGCTACGCGGTTCAGGATGCCGCAGCCTGCATGGTGAAATCCGTGCGCGACAATCCCACTACTGGCCTGGCCGTTGCGGCCAGCGTTGGCGTGATTATCGGCTTCCTGTTAGGCCGTAAGTAATGCCAAAGGGGCCGAAAGCGGCCCCTTTTTCTGTTTGTCGTGCCTTACTGCTGTGCGCGACGTGCTTTGTAACGCGCAGCCATGGTCATCAACGCTTGATAAATCAATCCCGCATACAAACTGGTAACGATAGCTAATCCGGGCGCTTTACCTTCGGCTTTCCACGATACAAACCACATGAATACGCCCCAGAGCACGGAAAACAGTAGCCAGCCTTTGGCAAATTTGATCACACCTTGCATACCACCTCCTGATAAAACTTCCCTGACCATAGCGGTTTGTGACGGAAATTACACCTGCGGTGATGTCGGGGTGTTAACCGATTCAAATATTGCGCATTTGTCGCATATCTCGCGTGATACAACTGTGGTTGAATGCACGCCAATCTTGTGAGGCATGTGGTTGCAATGAGTTATCTAAACGAAATCCAGACCTTTATAGAAGGCAATTCCACCCTGTCCGCCACGTTCAGTCTGCTGTTGCTGGTTGTCGTTGCCATGGTGGCGCATTTGCTGTGTAAATTCCTGCTGGTCAAGGTGGTGCGCAAGGTTTTCTTTAGCGCACACAAAAAAGAGGTGCCGCTGGATAAAGATGTGCGCCTCTCGGAGAAACTCTCCAACTTTGTGCCGGTGATTACCGTTTATTTCCTGTTGCAGTTTATGACGGGGTTGCCCGAGCACCTGGAAATCGCGATTAAAACCATTTGCGGCATCTTGTTCTTCGTCTATTTATCGCTGTTCTTCACCGAAGTGCTTGAGATCGTGAACAACTCGTATTCACGAAAATCGCGGCGCAAGAACCACTCGATCAAAGGCTACATTCAGGTGGGGAAAATTCTGGTTCATATCCTCTCCGCCATCATGATTTTGGCAATCATGTCGAACAAGTCTCCGGTGATTATTATATCCAGCCTGGGTGCGGTGGCTGCCGTGCTGATGTTGGTGTTTCAGCATACGCTGTTGTCACTGGTAGCGAATATTCAGGTCTCTTCCAACGATGTTTTGCAATTGGGCGACTGGATCGAAATGCCGGACAACGGCATCAGCGGCGAGGTGATCGATATCGCGCTGCATACCATCACTATTCGTAACTGGGATAACACGCTCTCGCGCATTCCCACCAAGAACTTTCTCACCGAAACCTATACCAACTGGCAGGCGATGTTCTCGTCGGGCGCACGCCGCATTATGCGCAGTTTCGTGCTGGATCAAACCTCTATCCGCTTTCTCGACCAGAACATGGTGCAGCACATGACGCAGCTTCGCGGCGTCAGCGAGCAGCTGTCGGTGCTCATGGATGGACGCGACAGCAGCGTGGTGGGCGACCGCTGGTTTGCTGAAAATGGCATCACTAACCTGACGGTGTTTCGTCACTATCTGACCGCCTGGTTGACCCAGCGCGATGACATCAAAAAAGACATGTACATCGTGGTGCGCGCCATGAAGCCCTCACCCGAGGGGCTGCCGGTTGAGGTCTATTGCTTTACCTCTTCGGTGCTGTGGGCGGATTACGAGAACTCACAGTCGGCGATATTCGAGTATATTTACGCCATTCTCGGCCAGTTTTCCCTACGGATCTATCAGCATCCCGCCGGACACGATTTTTGGCGGCTTTCGCAGCCGCGCGCCGATGAGATCGCCACCCGCAACAGCGCCGAATAGCGCACAAAAAAACGGGAGCCATTGGCTCCCGTTTTGGTCAACCCGCGACGCGGATTACATGTTCGCGATGATCGCGTCACCAAACTCTGAACATTTCAGCAGTTTAGCGCCATCCATCAGACGCTCGAAGTCATAGGTCACGGTCTTAGCAGCGATTGCGCCTTCCATGCCTTTAACAATCAGGTCAGCCGCTTCGAACC
>CAJYVD010000018.1 GCA_913778495.1 uncultured Pantoea sp. | reverse complement strand
GTGCTGAACGGCAGCCAGCCTGACGGAAAAGGGATGTTTCATTCTGAACCTCCGGATTCTGGATAATTTGTCCAGGATCAGGGGTTCAGTGCAGCCTGGCGCCCTCTGCTCGTGCGCCGCACGGCGGGCAAGGCAACTGCCATTGCCATGGCGAACGAAAGATGCACCGTTCCAGCGAAAAGGCACATCAGCCGCTGCCTGCGGCTAAACCTGCGCCACAGCCCGTGGCCCACGGTAAAAGCCGCCCGCGCAGGGCAAGGCCATTGGCGCGGCCAGGCGCCCCTACAGCGGCTCTGTCTGGGCCTCCACCACCGCGAGTGCCACCATATTCACAATCCGCCGTACTGAGGCGATACGCGTCAGGACATGCACCGGCTTGCTGATCCCCATCAGCACCGGTCCCACGGTCACGCCCTCAGAGCACGAGACGCGCAGCAGGTTATAACTGATGCGCGCCGCTTCAACGTTGGGCATGATCAGCAAATTCGCGGTGCCTTTCAACGGGCTGTCCGGCATCAGCTCGCGGCGAATGCTCTCCACCAGTGCCGCATCGCCGTGCATTTCGCCATCCACCTCAAGGTCGGGCGCGCGACGCTGGATCAGCGCCAGCGCGTCGCGCATTTTCCGCGCGCCGGGCGCGTTTGAGGTACCAAAGCTGGAGTGCGATAGCAGGGCAACGCGCGGCTCTATGCCAAATCGCCGCACCGTCTCGGCTGCCAGCAGCGTAATATCCGCCAGCTGTTCCGCGCTGGGATCCTCATTGACGTAAGTATCCGCTATGAAGGTGTTCCCGCTGGGCAGCAGCAGCGCGTTCATCGCCCCTGCCACCTTCACGTCATCGCGCAAGCCAAACACCTGCTCCACCACGTCATAATGCGCCCGATAATCCCCAACGGTGCCGCAAATCAGCGCGTCCGCTTCACCGCGCAGTACCATAATGGCACCGATCAACGTCGGATTACCGATCATCGCACGCTGCGCCATTTCTGGCGTCATGCCGCGCCGCTTCATGATCTGGTAATACTCGTTCCAGTACGCCTTAAAGCGCGGATCGGATTCATTATTCACGATCTCGAAATCTTTCCCGGCTTCAATCTTCAATCCCTGCTTTTGCAGGCGCATCGCGATCACATTCGGACGACCAATCAAGATGGGTTTCGCCAGCCCCAGCGAGACCAGCTCCTGCGTGGCATGCAGCACGCGAACCTCTTCTCCTTCTGCCAGCACCACACGCTTGGGCGCCTTACGCGCCTGGGAGAAGATGGGCTTCATAAACAGATTGGTTTTATAGACAAATTCAGTGAGCTGCTCGCGGTAGGCATCAAGGTCGGCAATCGGTCGCGTCGCAACGCCGGAGTCCATCGCGGCCTGCGCCACTGCAGGCGCAATCTGCACAATCAGGCGCGGATCAAACGGCTTAGGAATCAGATAATCGGGGCCAAAACTCAGCTCTTGATCGTCATACGCCGACGCCACGACATCGCTCTGCTCCGCCTGCGCCAGCGCGGCAATCGCGTGCACGGCTGCCAGCTTCATCGCTTCATTAATGGCGGTCGCGCCCACGTCCAACGCGCCGCGAAAAATAAACGGGAAACAGAGCACATTGTTCACCTGATTTGGAAAGTCAGAGCGGCCAGTACAGATAATGGCATCAGGCCGCACCTGTTTTGCCAGCGGCGGCATGATTTCGGGTTCGGGGTTGGCCAGCGCCAGAATCAAGGGATCGGGCGCCATTTTCGCCACCATCTCTGGCGTCAACGCTTTGGGACCTGAGCAACCCAGAAAAATGTCGGCGCCGCTGATCACCTCATCCAGCGTGCGCGCCCCGTTATCCTCAATCGCATAGGCCGCTTTGGTCGACGCCATATCCGCCTCGCGATCGCGGTAAATAACGCCTTTGGAGTCGCACACCACAATGTTGCGCGACGGCAAGCCCAGCGCGACCAGCAGATTCAGGCAGGCGATGGCCGATGCCCCCGCACCTGACACCACCAGCCGTACCTCGCTAATGGCTTTTTTTACAATGGTTAGCCCATTCAGCACCGCGGCGGTACAGATAATTGCGGTGCCGTGCTGATCGTCATGAAACACCGGTATATTCATGCGCTCGCGCAGTCGCTGCTCGATGTAAAAGCATTCGGGCGCTTTAATATCTTCAAGGTTGATGCCACCGAAGGTGGGCTCTAGCGCCGCAATCACTTCAATTAACTTATCGGGATCGCGCTCGTCGATTTCGAGGTCAAACACATCAATACCGGCGAACTTTTTGAACAGCACGCCCTTGCCTTCCATCACCGGCTTGCCCGCCAGCGCACCAATGTTGCCAAGGCCTAACACCGCCGTGCCGTTGGAGATCACCGCCACCAGGTTACCGCGTGCGGTGTATTTGTGCGCGGCCAGCGGATCGGCGGCAATCTCCAGACAGGGCGCGGCCACGCCGGGCGAATAGGCCAGCGCCAGATCGCGCTGCGTAGCCAGAGGCTTGGTGGGAGACACCTGAATCTTTCCTGGGGTGGGATACTGATGAAAATCGAGGGCGCTTTGCTTGAGTTGATCGTCCATTGGGCATCCTGTAGCTCGGCTGAAAAGGCACCAGTATAGGGAGGCCCGCGCGCCAAGAGGGTGAAGGCGCTCAAAAATCACACAGTCCAAGTCGCACAGTTCGTCACGGCTTCGCCTGCGGCTTTGGTGCGGCCTGCTATTCTTAGGGGTGGTATAAAAAAGAGCTGAAACGTTCAGGCAGTCTCCTCTCTTACAAACGCGCCCTGACGCCACAATCAGAGAAAACGCATTTTCTTCATGATGTGACTGTTGCACTGTGTTGAACCGGCATGAGGCCGGGACGCAACGAGGCCCACGGCTGCCAGTGCGGCTCTTTTGCCCCCTTTATTGCTATTCAAGGAGTTAAGCGATGAACCAGCTAGACGCATTAAAACAGTTTACCACCGTGGTGGCCGACAGCGGGGATATTGAATCCATTCGCAATTATCATCCCGAAGATGCTACGACCAACCCTTCTCTTATCCTGAAAGCCGCCGGTCTGGATGCCTATAAGCATCTGATTGACGACGCCATCGACTATGCGAAAAAGCAGGGTGGCAGCAAAGAGACGCAAATCATCAATGCCAGCGACAAAGTGGCGATCAATCTCGGTATGGAAATCCTGAAAAGCGTACCGGGCCGTGTTTCGACCGAAGTGGATGCGCGCCTCTCTTTCGATCGTGGCATGTGTGTCACCAAAGCGGAAAAATTAGTGCGTCTTTACGAAGAGTACGGTATCGATCGTTCGCGCATTTTGATCAAACTGGCCTCAACGTGGGAAGGCATTAAAGCCGCCGAGGAGCTGGAAAAGAATGGCATCAACTGCAACCTGACGCTGCTGTTTTCATTTGCGCAAGCGCGCGCCTGCGCAGAGGCCGGTGTGTTCCTGATCTCGCCGTTTGTGGGACGCATCTATGACTGGTACAACGCGCGCAAACCGCTCGACCCTTACGTGGTAGATGAAGATCCCGGCGTGAAATCCGTGCGTCGCATCTTTGATTACTACAAAAGACACCGCTACAACACCATCATCATGGGTGCCAGCTTCCGCAAGGTAGAGCAGATTGTCGCGCTGGCGGGCTGCGATCGCCTGACCATCTCGCCAAACTTACTGGAAGAGCTGGCCAACAGCGACGCGCCGGTAGAGCGCAAACTCACGCCGTCGACCGAAGGTTTCCATCAGCCTTCCCCGCTGTCAGAAGCGGAGTTCCGCTGGGAACACAATCAGGATCCCATGGCGGTAGAAAAACTCTCTGACGGTATTCGCCAGTTTGCCGTGGATCAGCAGAAGCTGGAAGACGTGCTGGCGGCGCGTCTGTAAGCCGAATTTTACCGAGGACGATCGCACTCGCTCGTCCTCTGTGCCCCACATCAGAAGGGAGAACCCTATGTCTTCACGCAGAGCATTGGCGAACGCCATCCGCGCTTTAAGCATGGACGCGGTACAAAAAGCAAATTCCGGCCATCCGGGTATGCCAATGGGTATGGCGGATATCGCCGAAGTGCTATGGCGCGATTTTCTTAAGCACAATCCCACCAATCCAGCGTGGGCCGATCGCGACCGCTTCATTTTGTCAAACGGCCACGGCTCAATGCTGCTGTACAGCCTGTTGCACCTGACCGGCTACGATTTGCCGATGGAAGAGTTGAAGAACTTCCGCCAGCTGCACTCTAAAACGCCTGGGCATCCGGAAATCGGCTACACGCCGGGCGTGGAAACCACCACCGGTCCGCTGGGTCAAGGCTTAGCGAATGCGGTAGGTCTGGCGATTGCAGAACGCACCCTGGCCGCGCAGTTTAACCAGCCTGGTCACGACATCGTCGACCACTTTACCTACGTGTTCATGGGCGATGGCTGCCTGATGGAAGGCATTTCTCACGAAGTGTGCTCGCTGGCGGGCACGCTGGGGCTGGGCAAGCTGATTGGCTTCTACGATCACAACGGCATTTCAATTGATGGGGAAACCGAAGGCTGGTTTACCGACGACACCCATCAGCGTTTTGAAGCCTATAACTGGCACGTCGTGGGCAGCAAAGAGGGGATTGATGGACACGATCCAGAAGCCGTCGCCGCCGCGATTAAAGAGGCGCAGAGCGTCACCGATAAGCCTTCGCTGATTATCTGCCGCACGGTGATTGGATTTGGATCGCCGAACAAGGCCGGTAAAGAGGAGTCGCACGGCGCCGCTCTGGGTGACGACGAGATCGCATTAACGCGTAAACAGCTGGGTTGGGATTACCCGCCGTTCGAGATCCCGGATGATATGTATCAGCAGTGGGATGCGAAAGCCGCCGGTAAGCAGCACGAGCAAGCGTGGAACGCGAAATTTGCCGCCTACCAGCAGGCGCACCCGGCGCTGGCCGCCGAGTTCCAGCGTCGCCTGAACGGCGAAATGCCCGCCAACTGGGAAAGCGAAACGGCGAAGTTCATTAGCGAACTGCAGGCGAATCCGCAAAAAATCGCCAGCCGTAAAGCATCGCAGAATACCCTGGAAGCCTTCGGTAAGATGCTGCCGGAGTTTCTCGGCGGTTCGGCGGACCTGGCGCCCAGCAACCTCACTATCTGGTCAGGCTCCAAATCGCTTAAAGACGACGCGGCGGGTAACTATATTCACTATGGCGTGCGCGAGTTCGGCATGACGGCCATTGCCAACGGTATCGCGCATCACGGCGGCTTCGTGCCGTACACCGCCACCTTCCTGATGTTTGTGGAGTATGCGCGCAACGCGGCGCGCATGGCCGCCCTGATGAAAGCGCGCCAGATCATGGTCTACACGCACGACTCCATTGGTTTGGGTGAGGATGGCCCGACTCACCAGCCGGTAGAGCAGCTGGCGAGCCTGCGTCTGACGCCGAACTTCAGCACCTGGCGCCCGTGCGATCAAGTAGAAACCGCCGTGGCCTGGAAAGCGGCAATTGAGCGCCATCACGGCCCAACCGCGCTGATCCTGTCGCGCCAGAACCTGCTGCAGCCGGAGCGCAGCCAGGCGCAGGTGGAAAACATCGCGCGCGGCGGTTACGTGCTGAAGGATTGTGCCGGCACGCCGGACGTGATTCTGATCGCCACCGGCTCTGAAGTCGAAATTACGCTGGGCGCCGAAGCCAAACTCAGCGCCGACGGCCATAAAGTGCGTGTGGTATCACTGCCCAGCACCGACGTGTTTGACAAGCAGGACGTCAGCTATCGCGAGTCCGTTCTGCCAGCTACCGTGCGCGCACGCGTGGCGGTGGAAGCAGGCATCGCCGACTACTGGTACAAATACGTAGGGATTGACGGCAAAATTGTCGGCATGACCACCTTTGGCGAGTCTGCGCCGGCTGGCAAACTGTTCCCGGCCTTCGGTTTCACCGTAGAAAACGTGGTGAGCCAGGCGGAGTCCCTGCTCAAACCGGCCTAACCTCACGGCCCTTTCCCGCCGGGAAAGGGCCGTTTCGTTTCATAGCCTGATACAGAAAAAAACCTCATCTCCCCCCTTCCCGCCTCGCGCAAACTGATTACTATAAGCTTTTCTCAGATTCTGAATCCGGACGCTCTCCCGTTGAAAAATCGTACCCCTTTGTTGTTGGCCCTGCTGGCGTCATTTCTGCCGCTCAAGAGCATCGCCCAGACCTCACCCAACCCGCTGCTGGCCTCGCAGATCGTCGATCGTTATGCAGAACACATCTTTTATGGCAGTGGCGCGACCGGTATGGCGCTGGTGGCGATTGACGGTAATCAGCGCGTGTTTGCCAGCTTTGGCGAAACGCGCCCGGGCAACAACGTGCGTCCGCAGCAAGATTCGGTGATTCGCATCGCGTCCCTGAGCAAGCTGATGACCAGCGAAGTCATGGTAAAAATGGCTGAGCGCGGGCAAATTCGCCTCGACGATCCGCTGAGCAAATATGCCCCTGCCGGCGCGCGCGTCCCAACTTACAATGGCCAACCTATTCGCCTGATTAACCTCGCGACCCACACCGCCAGTCTGCCGCGCGAGCAGCCGGGCGGCAAACCGCAGCGTCCGGTGTTTGTCTGGCCTACCCGCGCCGATCGCTGGCAGTGGCTGCAGCGGGCGCAGCTGAAAGCCACGCCCGGCACGCAGGCCGCCTACTCGAATCTTGGCTTTGATTTGCTTGGCGATGCGCTGGCAAAAGCGGCAGGCATGCCTTATCCCTCGCTGCTGCAGCAGCTGGTGACCCGCCCGCTTGGCATGAAAGACACTACCTTTACGCCGTCGCCGGATCAGTGTCAGCGTTTGATGGTGGCGGAAAAAGGTGCCAGCCCGTGCAACAACACGCTGGCCGCCATTGGCAGCGGCGGGGTCTACTCCACGCCGGATGACATGGGCCGCTGGATGCAGCAGTTCCTAAATTCGGCCGTGAATCACCGCACGCCACAAATTGACCGCCTACAGACGCTCATTTACCGCCGCAATCAATTGACCAAAGTGGAAGGCATGGATGTGCCAGGCCGTGCTGATGCGCTTGGCATGGGCTGGGTTTACATGGGGCCGAAAGCGGGCCGCCCCGGCATCATCCAGAAAACCGGCGGTGGCGGTGGATTCATTACCTATATGGCGATGGTACCGCAACGCAACGTGGGCGTATTTGTGGTGGTAACGCGTTCACCGCTGACACGCTTTACGCCAATGAGCGATGGCGTAAATAATCTGCTGGCAGAGCTGGTCGGTAATCAGGACGGATCGCCGATGATGGTACAGGCCATTCCCTGACAGGGGCGATCGCGCCGCGCCGCGCCGCGTTAACGTGACAGCGGCGCACTCTGCGGCTGGCTGACCCACAGCGTCGGCCAGTCATCGCTGCTGTGCCAGGCATCGCACGTCTTCTCTTCGGCATATTCTGCCAGCACAAACGTTTTACCGTCGTACTGCCAGCGGGTCGCCACGCCACAGTCACCCAGCCCGCGCCCTTTACTGAAGGTATACAGCATGCCGTTGCTGGCATCGAAATCCGCGTTCATGAGTTCCAGCTGCGTATCACTGTGCGACGGCGGCGTGAACGGCAGCGTCAGCGTCACGCCACGCGACATGTAAGGCGGCGCGCGTGAGACTTCAAACGCCAAATCCACGACGTTATACGCACCGGCTTCACAGCTCATCAGCAACAGCGCCTTGCTGTCGGAAAGCGGCGCAACGCTGACCTGCCGCCGCAGCGGATCGAGTGAACAGTTATCTGTGTTGATGCGCCAGGTGCCGTAATCAATCAGTCCGGCCGCCTCGTCATGCGTAAGCGGCGCGGCTGGCGGCAACGGCGCAGGAAGCGTGGGCAAATTGGGCTGCGGTGGTACATCCCACTGCGCGCGGGTGCCGCGCTTGACCCATGCGCTGGCACCGTTGACCCGGCCCTGCACGTCATCCATCAGCAGCAGCGCGGCTTTCATGCCGCGCAGTGACACCGTGGCGCTGGGCTGGAAGGTTAATTGCAGATTACTCGCGTCCAGGGTTTGCGCCAAAAACTCGTCAATGGCAATCGGGTTACTGGTAGCAAGATGATGCGGCTCGACCGTCCAGTGCTTTAAATCCGGCGTCAGACGCCGCTGATCCAGCAGCAGATTCTCTTTTAGCGTGCCGCCAGGCAGTTCACCGCTGTAGGCGCTGCCATAGTCAATGCGCAGCAGCGGGCTATCGTCAACGCCGGCATGACGCGAGATCGTCATAACCAACCCCTTGTCACCGGGGAAACTCCGCGCCACGCAGAAGGCTGCATTGTTGCAGGTGATTTGCCAGTCAGAAAACGCCTTTTGCAGTGGCTCAGCCTGAGCGCAGGCGACATACAAAAAAGGCAATACGTGCAGCGACTTCATCCAATATGACATCAACGAAAACCAATCCCCATTCCCGGAAAGAAAATAATAGCGCAACGTCAGCGTCTCTATCAGCGTGAAACTGTGAGCTGGCCCAAAGAGCCCTACTCACTGCCGAAAAAGCCGCCGCCCTGGTAACGTCATAAGCTGGACAAGTCAGCATCCATCATCGGTTTCGCCGTTTTTGCGCTCAATCGGATTCGTCGGACAAATGACACCGCAGACGGGAAAGGTGAGCGTTCACGGGAAAAACACCGGGCCTCGCCGATAAGCCATGCGCTTGCCCTGGCGTCATCCGTTCAAGGGTCGAAATCAACGTTAATCTGCCGCACCGCGTTCACCAGCGTATGTGGACACGCGTTAATGGCCCAACACCGGGCTTTTTCTGACAACGCGATTACAGGCCTGCCCATCATCATTATCCCGACGGCTGCTCGCTTTCTAAAATTAACTACGCGGTGCCAATGTTACCTTATTTCTGGGAGCGGAAATCATCCGCAATGAATAAGCTGACTGCCGCTATTTTTCTGGAAAAACCGCCCTCGCCACCCGCCAATCAATTATTCGAAATAAAAAGACGATATTAAAAAAGGAGCTTTCTCATGCCGCAACCTCTTTCGGCTTTGCCTGTCAATGCCTCAGCATTGGCCCCAGGAGCCGCTTTACCACTGGCCAGGCGATTGACGGCCGCTTCACCACCGTACAACACGGTCACAGCCATTCGTAACTCTGCTGCTTCGTTGACGTCAGCGCAGCACAATGTCGGCGCAACAGGTAAACAGGGCGGCAGCGTCATTGATCTTCATGCCGATGCGTTTGCCGCATGGCAAGAGATCACCCAGTACTATTCTTTTAAAACCGCTTTGAGCAATATTTTTTCACCGTCGCGGGCTAAAGAGAAATATGAAACGCTCAATAAAAATATCGCCGTAATATACGCTGAAGTGCTGAACAAAATAACCGGCTGGCCGCCACAGCCTTGCCGCGAGTTGGCAGATATTATTCACAGACACTTCAAAAATGACGATCCCGATTTTTTGCGACTTAAGCACACCATCAGGCAGTTGGAAGCGCGCTATCCCCATAAAACGCCGGCGGAGCTGGTCAACGGGCCACTAAGAAAACGTGTGGCGGACAATGCGCGTGCGGCGGCACACCGTCGCGAACACAGCACCTTTGTGTTCAAGACGAAAACCGCGCCAGCCGTGGCGCTTTTCGAGTGGTTTCTCACCACGTTCAGTCCGGCGCTCTGTGCTGCAAAGCACAACGTCGATCACACGCGCGCGCTGAAAAGCGAACTGGAGGCCATTGAGGCGGAAATCAGCGCACAGCGTAAGGGCCTTGACGCGCTCTCTCCGAAACAAAAGCGTCAGGCGACGCTGGACATCCGGTGTTTGGAAAGCTGGAAATCCACCTTAATCGCGCCGGAGGATGCCCATGCCCGCCATCAATTTTGGCTGGCAGCGGAAAAGCGCAGTGATTTTATGACGCGTCAGGAAAAATCAGCGGCTGAACTTCGGGCCGAAAGAGGTTATCCCGGGCAGCCCGACAGCGCGAAAGCGGCTGCGCCCGCCCCTTCGGACAGCAGCCGACAGGCGCTGTTGGTGACAGCACCCGCCGTCCCCATCGCGCAGCACCTCCGTTTCTCTGGCGTGACGCCCAAGGGCCTCTTTGCCGCATTAACCGGGGTGGCAGCGCTGGCCGGCTGGGCCGGTTGGGCTGGCATCAGACAACTTTACCGTGGCGCCGCCCCGCAGCCCACCTCTGCAGTCAAGTCGACGCCGACGTGGCCCGTTTCGCCTCTACTTGAACGATCCGACGACACGTTGAGCGCGCTACAGCGCGAGCTTGACGCAACGCTGGCCGCGGTGGTGCCAAGTGCAGATGGTCAGCTTCATGTGCTCTCGCTCAGCGATCGTCTGCGCGCGCTCCAGCAGCAATATGGCGACAGTCAGGCGTTTATCGACGCCGTACGTGCGCTTTTTGCGCAGCACGGTGAGCTGGATGCACTCAATCGGTTATTCGCGCCCGCGCAAACGCTGGCGGGCAGTGTCCATCCCCGCCTGCGGCGCGAGGCCGCCTCGCCCTCGCCACTCGCTTCCCCGCTTGCCGCGCAGCTGGAGATCGTGAAGCGTCTGATAGCCCCCTCCGATCAAAACGCCATTGACAGTGAAAACCGCTACTTTACCTGCTGGCAGGACAGCCTGCCGCAAAGCGAAGCATTTCACTGGCTGCGTTATGCGCCGCTGGACCGGCAGAAAGCCTTTAAGCGGTTGCTGGATCAGGTGGCCAGTAAGCAAGCGGCGCTGGCGTCGACGCTGAAGCAGGTCGTTGAAGCCTTGCCGCAGCGGCAAACCTTGACGCAGCGCCTGTTGACCTTCCCGCTGGGAACCGCGCCTGAACATATCGTCCTTCATGCCAATGTCACGGAACGCGCCGGCAGCCTGACGCTGCCCGTGCCTGTTAGCCTGACGCTGGATGAAGCCTGGCAAACCGGTGAGCTGGAGGCGCTGTTGGCTGCACCCGATCTCAGCGTAGAGAGCCGGAGCGAACGGCTTTTTCTGGATACGCAGCAGCGTAATGCGTTTCGTGCCGCCTTCAAAGGCCTCACGCCAATGCCCACGGCTGCGGTGCTCGCTGATAACCAACAGTTCCAGCTGGCGTTTTACCAGCTCACCGATGCCCAGTTCGAACTCAGTACGCTGGAGGCGGAGCTCAAAGGTCAGCTAAGAAGCAACGACCACATTCGCGGGTTAGCAATCGTCAATAAATTCCGCCAAGGCTCGCCAGACGTCAACGCGGGCACACTGACGCTGCGCGCGCAAGACGCCACAAACGCTGTCTTTGAGGTGCCGCTAAGCGGCTGGCTACTGCTCCGCGATAAGGATGGCTGTTGCGTCCTCTACGACGCGGATGTTAATGCACGAAGCCATGTCTTCCCGCAGGAAAGCGCTATGCTGCAGTTTGTCAGCGAAAACACCTTACGGCAAAGCGTCATGACGGGCCGCCTGGAGCAATCTGCGCTGGCCGAGCGCAACGCGCAGAGCTGGCGCGCGGCTGAATTTTTCCATGCGCTAAGTCAGCATCCAGGTACGTGGTTTGATCGCCACGCCAGTTTGCACATCACGCCAGACGACAGCCCCAACTTTGATCGGGCCATTGCGGCATTTTCCGCCCGCTTACTGACAAGAAATCTCGCCCTGCTTGCCGCCAATCACGCCCCGCGCGCCCCCGCGTTACGCGCGCAGCATCTGAGTGAGAATTGGGAACGCGTCAGTGCGGATACCCATCTAACCTCTCTGCTCGGTTTTACACGCCAGTGGATCAGATCGCAGCCTGAATATGGCCTGTTTCTGCAAGAAAAACGGGTAATTTCCCAGGCGGCAGATTTTGATCCTGACCAAATTTTTATCAAAGTTAGCGGTCGCGAAGAGAGGGGGACGATCACCGAGTTCGCCGCCTGGAAACGTCGTCATGAGCAGGAAACGCATGACTTAGCGGCGGTCATGGAGCTGTTACCGGCGTCCGTGGACGAGAATGATTACGTTCGCGACCTGGCAACGCAGGAGAAAGACGCCTTTGCCAGCGCGCTGCGGACGGCGATCCGTGCTCAGGCCCCGGCGACGCTTCCCTCCGCGCATGAACGCTACATCGCTTCGCTGACGCCCGCTGAACAAGCGCGCCTTGATAAAGGTCTGCAGCTGTACCGCAAGTTGAACCAGTACACCGTTAAGCGCGGGCTGGATGAGGCCATGAAGGCAGGCTATCCAGGCTCAGCCTACATCGCGATGCTGCAACAAAAATTGGATTTTAGCCAATCGCAAAACCGTGCGCTGCGTGACGCATGGCATGCTGCGAAAATAGCAAAAATGCAGCTGGCGCTTGAGACAGAGCGGCGGCCTGGCATGAACAGCACGCTGCCGGTGGCAGACAGGCAGCGTATTCAACAACTGTTGGCGGTCTACCCCGCAAGCACAACAAAAGACAATGATTTTTTAGCGCCGCTTACGGTCAGTAATATTGCCGTACCGGATATGGTGATGTGCACAATCCGCGACCGTCTGACACCCGGTGAACGGGCCCCCCTTAACGTTAGAGCCTATGTGTATACGCCCGATGCGCTATTCGGCACGCACTTTTTCTCACTGGATGATTTTCGGTTGCTGCTGCAGCGCTCAGCCCAAGTGCGAGACATGGTGACATCTCGCGTCGCGCTTTTTGATCCCAAAAAAGCGGGCAGCGTGTTCGCGCCCAATAAAGGAAGCCGATATCAGGTTGGCTATACGCTGCTGGCGGAGGGAGACTTTTACACGGACATGATGACCAAACTTATCGCGGCAGCCGATGAGCAAACCGTGAGCCGGGGGGAGGTCATTCGTGATGCCACGATCCTCGCCGCCGAGATCTTATCGGTGCCGTTCTGTCTATCGGGCGGTCCGATCACCAATGTATTGTGTGCAGCGCTAACCGGGGTGACGGTCTCCAATAACATCGAAAATGCGATATCGGCGTGGCGACGTAATGAACGCGATGCCGCGTTGTTCTCTGGATTAATGGCCACCCTGGGCCTGCTTGATCTCCCCTTCTTAGGCAGAGCGGCTAAAGGGGTTGCTCATGCCGCTGAGCCAGTGAGCCGCGGCGCGAAGCGCTTTCCCGAGGCGCTACAAGGGGTTGCCGGTGGAGCAAAGGGTCTGCTTCGGGCGAATAGAAAAAGCGCCTTTCGCAGCACCGCAGAGGTATCGCAGGCGCTTGATGCTGCCAATCGGCACGCATCCGCCTTTGAAGCAGGCTGGTTAAAGCGCGGGTGGGCGGTAAATGTCGATTTAGGCACCGCAGTGCGCAGCACGCCGCACGGAAAACCGGCCGGTGAGTTTTTCGAGCAGCAAGGAAAGTGGTACATCAGAGAGCGCGGTTATTCGGGCGAATCGCCGCTGGTTTACCAGGTCAAAATTGACAGCAGTGGCACGGTACGCGTGATCAACTCACATCGCCCTGAAGTGCCGGGCGACAAAATTGTCTGGAACGGCCAGAAATGGATTAAAGCGCAGGCGGGATTGAAAGCGGGCGGCAAGAATACCGTGGGCACCTTTGATCCCCAGTTTGATGGGCTTTACCCGGTACGAGACGCCAATAACCGGCCGCTCTATATCCTTGATATCAGTGAAAGCAGCGTGAACTCACAGAGCAAGAAAGTGTACGACAGTAAAACGGTACAACCCTTTATTGATAATCCTTTAATGAAAAGCGCGAACAGAGGTGATGTCAAAAAACTCCAGGCAGAACGCGGACGTATCGATGATTCTCTTTATCAACCAGAGAGAAAAGCGCGCTACGACAACAACATTGTGGTGCGTCCGATCGCTGCGCAAGATGTGCCCGAACATGAAAGCGCACTGATCGGCGAATTTGGCGGTTTTGCCGCGCGTGACATCAAACAGGGCGAGATCATTGGCGTATACAGCGGACGCATCGTGGATATCCGCCACGCTGATGCCGATGAATTTTTAACCCATGCGTTTCAACGTAAAGCGGGACCGGGTGACAAGACAAGGACGCTACGCTATTCCGGTGATAATGCAATTTCAAGGATCAATACCGTTTACGAAGCCGATGGCGCTCGCCTAAGACAGGCGAAAACGGGGTATAACGCGGAGGCCGCAAGTTTCGATATTACGGTCGCTGGGTATAACCCCAGAGAGCCTAAGCTCAAGCTACGCCTGATTGCGCTTTACGCTACCCAAGATATTTCCAGGGGGAAAGAATTTCGCTGGAACTATCAGTATACGCCGACGGAGGTGCAAGAGAGCCTGACGCATTGACGGAGATCACTGAAGCGCGATGTCGTTGGCAAGCGCGAACGGACTTGAGGTGATGGCCGAGCGGCGCCAGGCGCGCCGCTCGTTATTCTGCCGATAGCAGCGCTGAGCCACGTGAGGACATTCAGGCTTTTAACCACCCAGCCAGCAGCGCATGCTGCAGCAGAATAACCGCTTTGCCATCGCGAATGCGCCCGTCTTTTACCCGCGCCATCGCCTCCGGAAACGGCAGCTCAATCACCGCGATCTCTTCATCCTCTACGCCGCCCCCGGCGCTGGCGCGCATGGCGTCGCTGTATTCGGCAGCAAAAAAATGCACTTGCTCGGTAACGCCGCCGGGCGACATATAGAGCGTAAAGAGTTTTTCAACCTCCCCTACCTGATACCCTGTCTCTTCAATGGCTTCTTTGCGGATGCACGCTTCCGGGGTGTCCTGGTCCAGCAGGCCAGCGCAGGTTTCAATCAGCTCGCCGCTTGCGTTCCCGTTCAGGTAAGTGGCAATGCGAAACTGGCGAATCAGCAGCACGCTGTTTTTCGCACGGTTATAGAGCAGGATGGTGGCACCATCGCCCCGATCGTAAACTTCACGTTTATGACGAATAACCTCGCCATTGGTGCGCGTGAGTTCGTAGGTGAGATTACGCAGGATGAAGTAGTTATCTGATAGCAACTTATCTTTGATGATGGTGATTTTTAACGACATCGTCGCTCCACTGCCGCGTTGAGGGAGCCTAAAAGCATAGGGTTATGTACGCAAGAAAACTATCCGAAATGTAAACAAGAGCAGGCTCTTCAGGCGCTCACGACGCGGCAGGGCGTGCACTGAGAACAGGCGCGTCACCGTAGAAGCGGGGCAAAAAAAACGGGAGCCACAAGGCTCCCGTCAGGCATTGAGAATGCGATTAGCGCGAGTGATCTTCTACTAGCGTTGACGCATCATCCTGATCGTCATGGTGCTCGTGCTCTTTCATGGCCTCCGCGTGTACGCGCTTGCGCACACCAAACCATCCCAGCACCAACAGCACCGCAATCAGCGGAATAGAGGCGATAGTGTACGTGCCGTTCGGGTAGTCAAAGGCCATCAGCACCAGCACGCTCACCAGGAATAGCAGCGTCAGCCATGATGTCACCGGCGCCCACGGCAGCTTGAAGCTGACATCTTCGGCTTTCCCCTCTTTGATGGCTTTGCGCAGGCGCATCTGGCACACCACGATAAAGCCCCAGGAAGAAATAATCCCGAGCGATGCCACGTTCAGCACGATCTCAAAGACCTGCGACGGCACATAGTAGTTCAGCACCACGCCCACCACATACACCGCAATGGTCACGAGAATACCGGCGTAAGGCACCTGCTGCTTGCTCATTTTCGACATAAACTGCGGCGCGGAGCCGCCCATCGACATGGAGCGCAGAATACGACCGGTGGAATAAAGGCCAGAGTTAAGGCTTGAGAGCGCGGCGCTCAGCACCACGATATTCATGATGCTGCCCACGTAAGGCACGCCCAGCTTGGAGAAGAACGTCACAAACGGACTCTGTCCTGCCTGATAAGCGTTCCACGGCAGCAGCATCACCAGCAGCACCACTGAGCCGACGTAAAACAGGCCGATACGCCAGATCACGCTGTTGATCGCTTTTGGCAGCATGGTTTTCGGATCTTTACACTCCCCTGCCGCCGTGCCGACCAGCTCGATCGACGCAAAGGCGAAGACCACGCCCTGCACCAGCACCAGAGCGGGCAGTAGACCATGCGGGAACAGACCGCCGTTATCGGTAATCAAGTGGAAGCCGGTGGCGTTGCCGTCCAGCGGTTTGCCGCTACCAAGGAACACCACGCCCACGATCAGGAATACGACGATCGCCAGCACCTTGACCAGTGCAAACCAGAACTCCATTTCAGCGAACCATTTCACGCCGATCATGTTCATCGTGCCAACAATAGCCAGCGCGCCCAGCGCGAAGACCCACTGCGGCACATCGCCAAACGCGCCCCAGTAATGCATGTAAAGCGCAACGGCGGTGATATCAACGATGCCGGTCATTGCCCAGTTGACGAAGTACATCCAGCCTGCAACGTAAGAGGCTTTCTCACCGAGAAATTCGCGGGCATAGGAGACGAAACTGCCGCTGGAGGGGCGATGCAGCACCAGTTCACCTAGCGCGCGGAGGATAAAGAAGGAGAAGATGCCGCACACCAGATAAACCAGCGCGAGTGCTGGACCGGCCATCTGCAGGCGCGCACCCGCACCCAAGAACAGGCCGGTGCCGATGGCGCCGCCAATGGCGATCATTTGTACCTGGCGGTTACCCATTGCTTTGTGGTAACCAGAGTCGTGGGAATTGAGCCAGCGTCTTTTCGCAGCGCGCTGTTCGGCTGCGGTTTTTTTAGTAGGTTTCATAGCTTTCCTGTTTGTCCTGACCATCAATCACCGCAAGACCAAACGATTGCGTTTAGCGGTGCGAAATGGAGTAAAACCTGCTCACATCGCGGCGGAACGGTGTCGCGCAGCGAGCCGGGAAATTACGGCGATGAATCCTACCCGTTCTGCAAGAACGAAGCAAAATATACCTTTTGGTTGCACGAGTTGTTTTGTAAGAATTGGTCGCGGTGCACAAAAAAACCGGCCAGCTGGCCGGTAAAGAGGGATTACATGGAGAGTAAGTTGGTCAATAAAGAACCAAAATCAACGACTAACGGTAGATTTCTGCGCTGCCGCTCCACAAGCTCGAGTCACCGGGATTCTGCATGCCGATCACACGATAGTGGCTGGCGCCCATCTCCTCCGCTTTTCGGGAAAGGTGGCGAGTCGCGTCATCCAGCGATCCCCGAACACCGGTCACGGACACGGTGCCAGCGGGTTGCAGATTTTGTGCTTCCGCGGCACTGAGCGGTTGCGCAGCCAGCGCGGTAAAGCTGGCACTGGTCAGAAAGGCAGCAGTCAGAATAGCAAGGGGCTTATTCATAAATTCTCCTGTTGTTCTTCGCATTGAAAACGGACAACTGAATTATTATTGCTGTAATGAAAATCAGGCTATGCATGCGTAAATACGCTCAATATTTCGCCAGCATTGCGTCGGGAATATAAGGAAACGTAAAGAGACGTGGATATTTCTGTGAAGGGCTTCCGTTTACCGCAGCCACAGCCCTGCCCGCGGTTTTGCGCGCCGGCTCAGAGGAAGCCTACGTGATCGTCAAACGTCCGGTTACCCGCACCATCGCGCGCGCGCTGGGGCTGATTGTGCTGCTCTCGGTCCTCACGACCGGCCTCGCGCTTATCACGCTTTCACGCAGCCTCTCCGACGCCGAAGCGGTGAATGTGGCCGGTTCGCTGCGCATGCAAATTTACCGTCTGGCATGGGATGATTCGCGCGACGCACAGCGACTCGCGCGCCATATCCAACTTTATCAACAGACGCTGCAATCCCCCGCCCTGACCCAGCTGGAACGGCCCTGGGTGCCAAATGAGGTGGTCAGTCGCTATCGCTCTCTTCGTGACAGCTGGCCGGATTTACAGCAAACGCTGCAGCCTGACTCAGGCCGTGTTTATCAGCAGAGCATTGCCAGCTACGTCGGTGAAATCGATCGCTTTGTGCTGGCGCTGCAGCGCTATGCAGAACTGAAGATGCAGCTGGTGGCAGCCAGCAGTCTGTTTGGTGTGCTGGCTATTGTGGCGCTTGCGCTGTGGACGCTGCGCTTTATCCGCCGCCGCGTAGTGCGACCGCTCAATGCCCTGATGACCGCCAGCCACTATGTTGAACAGGGCAATTTTGCTTTTCCCCCCTTGTGCAACACCCGCCCCAACGAGCTGGGCGTGCTGGCGGAAGCGTTCACCAACATGGCCGCGCGGCTCCACGCACATTATCAGCTGCTTGAATTGGCGGTGCGCGATAAAACCGAAGCCTTAACCGAGGCCAACCGCACCCTTACGCTGCTGTATGAAAGTTCGCAGATCCTGACCAGCAGCACGCTTGAACCCGCGCGCTTTCAGGAAGTCCTGGATCGCGTGATGACGCGAGAATCCCTCAGCGCCTTGACGCTTGAGGTCAACGATATGGCGTTTCACGCAGGCCGCCATGATGCCCTTCGCGGCTGGCAGCACATCGAGGTGGCGCAGATGAACCAACTACGTGGCGCGATGCGCTGGCAAACATCAGGCCGTTCGCCGGACCCTGCGCTGATGCAGAGCCTGGCTAACATGCTGTCGCGATCGCTGTGGATTTGGCAAACGCAAAAGCAGTATCACCAGATGTTACTCACGGAAGAACGCGCGACGATTGCGCGCGAACTACACGATTCGCTGGCCCAGGCGCTGGCATTCATGCGTATTCAGCTGACGCTACTGCGGCGGCAGCTCAATGACACCCCGCCGCAGACGCTAACGATTGTTGCCGAGTTTGATCGCGCGCTGACAGAGGCCCACCAGCAATTGCGTGAGCTGTTGACCACTTTTCGACTTACCATGAATCATGCCGATCTGAATCAGGCGATGCAGGCCATGATCGTGCCGTTGCAGACGCAAACGCCGGCAGAGATCTGCTTTCACGCGTATCCCGGTTTACCCGCGTTGGATGCGCAGCAGCAGGTACACGTGTTGCAAATTGCGCGTGAGGCCCTACTCAATGCGCTGCGTCATGCGCAGGCACGGCATATTCATGTGCGCTTTCAGCCACAGGACAACGGTGAGTGTGCTCTCACCATTGAAGATGACGGTTGTGGCATACCTCTGCACGACGCCGTGCCGGGCCATTTTGGCTTGGCAATTATGAAGGAACGCGCCGCACGCCTCGCCGGTACCTTAACGGTGACGTCGCAGCCGACGGGCACCTGCGTGACGCTGCAGTTTCCCTCACGTGAAACGGGCCCAACCGCGCCGCTTTAACAGGAGAAATCACGATGTCTTTGCCCCTCACTGTGATGATCGTTGACGATCATCCGCTCATGCGCCAGGGGATTCGTCAGCTACTGCAGTTAGAGCCGCAGCTTGAGGTCATTGCAGAAGCGAATAACGGCACGGAAGCGCTGGCCGAAGCGCGCCGACTGTCGCCTAACGTCATCCTGTTGGATCTCAACATGAAAGGCATGTCCGGGCTGGATACGTTAAATGCGCTGCGCGCCGAAGGGATTACCGCCCGCGTATTGGTGCTTACCGTCTCTGACGCCAGCAGCGATATTCACGCGCTGCTGGAAGCCGGCGCTGCGGGCTACCTGTTAAAAGATAGCGAACCGGAATTATTGCTGACGGAGATCGCGCGCGGCGCACGCGGCGAGCGCGTCTTGAGCGCGGCGGTGGAAAGCGCCATCGCCGCGCAACCGTCGCAGGACGATCCGCTACAACAGCTCACCGAGCGTGAACGTCAAGTATTACAGGAAGTGGCGCGCGGCCTGTCGAATAAAGAGATAGCGACCCTGCTGTGCATCGCCGAGGAGACGGTAAAGGTGCATATACGCCATCTCCTGCGCAAACTTAACGTGCGCTCTCGCCTCGCCGCAACCCTGCTATGGCTGGAGCGGCGCGAAAGATGAGCGCCCGTCCAGCGCCGGGCCTTATTTACACTTTCTCCATGATTTATCCACTATTCTCTTCTCAATGCTGCGTAGAGTAAGCGCTGGCAAGCGTAGACGGGCGCGGTGACGTCGCTGCGCCCGTCTACGCCGAAGGGGCTTCGGCGTTCGCCACACAATACTTAAAATACGCAGCTGAGGAGTGTCGGTTTCATGTCGAACTTTTTTATTGACCGCCCCATTTTTGCCTGGGTGCTGGCTATTTTGCTGTGTCTGTGTGGCACGCTGGCCATTGTTTCGCTGCCGATTGAGCAATACCCCGACCTCGCGCCCCCCAATGTGCGCATTACCGCCAACTACCCTGGCGCGTCTGCGCAAACATTAGAAAATACCGTGACGCAGGTTATCGAGCAGAACATGACCGGTATCGATAATCTGATGTATATGTCTTCCAACAGCAGTAACACCGGCCAGGCGCAAATCACGCTGACCTTCAGCGCCGGCACCAACCCCGATGAAGCCCGTCAGCAGGTGCAGAACCAGCTGCAAACGGCGCTACGCAAGCTGCCAGCCGCCGTGCAATCGCAGGGCGTGACCGTCAATAAAACCGGTGACAGTAACATTCTGATGATTGCCTTCGTCTCAACCGACGGCAGCATGGACAAACAGGATATTGCTGATTATGTCGCCAGTAACATTCAGGATCCGCTGAGCCGCATTGAGGGCGTGGGTCAGGTTGACGCCTACGGCTCGCAATACGCCATGCGCATTTGGCTCGACCCCAATAAGCTCATCGCTTACGCGCTGACCACCGATGATGTTGTGTCTGCCATTGAGGCGCAGAACACGCAGGTGGCGGTGGGCCAGGTCGGCGGATTGCCATCGGTGGACAAACAGGCGCTTAACGCCACGGTCAATGCGCAGTCGATGCTGCAAACGCCGGCGCAGTTCCGCGCCATTACCGTGAAAAGCAACAGCGACGGCTCCGTGGTGACGCTGGGCGATGTCGCCACCGTCGCCCTCGGCGCGGAAAAATACGATTATCTGAGCCGCTACAACGGCCAGCCCGCTTCGGGCCTTGGCATTAAGCTGGCGTCCGGCGCCAATGAGATGAATACCGATAAGCTGGTGCGGGCGCGGGTGGAAGAGCTGTCGCACTATTTTCCACACGGGCTGGAAGCCAAGGTCGCCTTTGAAACCACTCCGTTCGTCAAAGCCTCTATTAAGGACGTGGTGAAGACGCTGCTGGAGGCGATAGTGCTGGTGTTTCTGGTGATGTATCTGTTCTTGCAGAATTTTCGCGCCACGCTGATCCCTACCATCGCGGTGCCGGTGGTGCTGTTCGGCACCTTCACCGTGCTTTACGCCTGCGGCTTCACCATCAATACGCTGACCATGTTTGCCATGGTGCTCGCCATTGGCCTGCTGGTTGACGATGCCATTGTGGTGGTGGAAAACGTGGAGCGCATCATGCGCGATGAGGGCCTGTCGCCCCGCGCGGCCACGCGTAAATCCATGGGCCAGATTCAGGGCGCGCTGGTGGGCATTGCGCTGGTGCTGTCGGCGGTCTTTGTGCCGATGGCATTTTTCGGCGGCACGGTGGGGGCCATCTATCGGCAATTTTCCATCACCATCGTGGCCGCGATGGTGCTCTCGGTACTGGTAGCGATGATCCTGACGCCTGCGCTGTGCGCCACGCTGCTGAAACCGTTACCCGCAGGCGAGCAGCACGGTCAACGCGGCTTTTTTGGGTGGTTTAACCGCAACTTCAACGCCGGTGCCGTACGCTATGAGCGCGGCGTCGCGCGCATCGTGGCGAAAGGCGGACGCTGGCTGGTGATCTACCTGGCGTTACTGGGCGTGATGGCGTTTCTGTTCATGCGTCTTCCCACCTCGTTTCTGCCCCAGGAAGATCGCGGCGTATTTCTGACGCAGGTCCAGCTTCCGCCGGGTGCCACGCTGGAGCAAACCGCCAGGGTGGTGGCAAAGGTTGAGCACTACTATATGACCGCCGAGAAAGAGAACGTGGTGTCGGTCTTTTCAACCATTGGGGCCGGTCCGGGTGGTAACGGACAAAACGTAGCGCGCCTGTTCGTGCGCCTGAAAGATTGGGAGGTGCGTTCCGGTCGCGATCGCACCGCCTTTGCCATCATCGATCGCGCCACCAGCGCCTTCAAAAAAATTAAAGAGGCGCGGGTAATCGCCAGTAGCCCGCCCGCTATTACCGGCCTCGGCAGCTCCTCCGGCTTCGATTTAGAACTGCAAGATCACGGCGGTATCGGCCATACGCAGCTGATGGCTATGCGCGACAAACTGCTGGCGCTGGCAGACAGTAATGCGGCGCTATCGCGCGTGCGACACAATGGTCTGGATGATAGCCCGCAGCTGCAAATTGATATCGATCAGCGCAAGGCGCAGGCCCTCGGCGTCTCCCTGAATACCATTAATGACACCCTGACCACCGCCTGGGGCTCCACCTACGTGAACGATTTCCTCGATCGCGGCCGGGTAAAAAAGGTGTACGTTCAGGCCGCTGCGCCGTTTCGCATGCTGCCAGACGACGTGAACAAATGGTATGTGCGCAACAGCAGCGGCGGCATGGTGCCCTTCTCGACCTTCGCCACCAGCCGCTGGGAAACCGGTTCGCCGCGCCTGGAGCGTTACAACGGCTATTCGTCGCTGGAGATTGTCGGTGAAGCCGCCAACGGCGTCAGCAGCGGTACCGCCATGGATGTGATGGAAAAGCTGGTGCAGCAACTGCCGCTGGGCGTGGGCTTCCAATGGACCGGCGCATCCTATCAGGAGCGCCTGTCCGGCTCTCAGGCACCGGCGCTTTATGCCATTTCGCTGTTGGTGGTGTTTTTATGCCTGGCCGCCCTCTATGAAAGCTGGTCCATTCCCTTTTCCGTGATGCTGGTGGTGCCGCTGGGGGTGGTTGGCGCGCTGGTCGCGACCTGGCTGCGTGGGTTGGAGAATGATGTCTATTTCCAGGTCGGGCTGCTCACCGTCATTGGCTTATCCGCCAAAAACGCCATTCTGATCGTGGAGTTTGCGAATGAGATCAACACCAAAGGCACGGAACTCGTCAACGCTACGCTGGAAGCCTCGCGCCAGCGCCTGCGTCCTATCCTCATGACCTCATTGGCGTTTATCTTTGGCGTGCTGCCGATGGCTATCAGCAGCGGCGCGGGGTCCGGCAGTCAACATGCCGTTGGCACCGGCGTGATGGGGGGCATGATTTCCGCCACCGTACTGGCCATCTTCTTTGTGCCGCTGTTCTTCGTGCTGGTGCGCCGTCGCTTCCCGCTGCGCGCGAAGCCGCACGACTGACATAAAAAAGCCGCTATGACGACATAGCGGCTGTTATTGCTCTGTGTGGTTAGAATGCAAACAGGTTGGGAATACCCTGCTTGTTCTCCGCGTGTTACTTATTGCGCAACATCGCTTCGATGAATTCTTTCCAGTTCCCCATTTCGGTGTCGACCATGTTTTACCTCTCTTATTGTAGAAGCAATTCTACGCCGTTTTTTTCTACAGGTGAATACGTTTCCATCTCTCGTCACCATCGATAAAAACACTTAAAGTTTCTCAATTAGCAGAATTGCGGACTGACGCACACTTCAGCAACCTGTTATTGCGACTCAAAAAAATGCTTTCTGAAATCCTGTAGCACATTTTTACGATTAGGATAATCCTTAGAGCACTAATGATACGCTCAGCAATAATTTGGCGCGTGAGTGAAACCGTTTACTGGCCCGAGTTTGCACCCGAGCAATGCTTGAATGGCATCCTAAAAAAAGCGCGGTATGCCCAGGGCAAAGGTCCCCCCGCACGCGGGCGCTATGATAGACTCACGCTTTATTTTTCCGGGACGGGGAGCAGGCAATGACGGCGCAGTGGGTGATGTACGGGATCAAGAATTGCGACACCATTAAAAAGGCGCGCAAAGCACTTGAAGCCGCCGACATCGACTATGTTTTTCATGATTATCGCGTTGACGGCCTTGATGAAGCGCTGCTGCACACTTTGATCGAACAGGTGGGTCACGAGGTGCTACTCAATACGCGCGGAACCACGTGGCGCAAGCTGTCCGATGAAGCGCGTCACGCCGCGCAGAGTGAGGCCGGTGCCCGCGCCCTGATGCTCGCCTATCCCGCCATCATTAAACGCCCGGTGCTGGCTGCGCCCAACGGCACCTTGCTGGTGGGGTTCGACGCCGCCCGCTACCCCACCTTTATTCAGGAGAACGACTAGCATGTTTTGTCCGGTTATCGAGCTGGCACAACAGCTCATTCGTCGTCCGTCACTCAGCCCGGACGACGCGGGCTGTCAGGCTCTGCTGATTGCGCGTCTGGAAGCCATTGGCTTTACCATCGAACAGATGCACGTCGGCGATACCCTCAATGTGTGGGCCACGCGCGGCCACGGCGAGACGCTGGCGTTTGCCGGGCATACCGATGTGGTACCACCGGGTGATGCTAATCGCTGGATTAACCCGCCGTTTGAACCCACCATTCGTGACGGCATGCTGTTTGGCCGCGGCGCGGCGGATATGAAAGGCTCGCTGGCGGCGATGGTGGTGGCAGCAGAGCGTTTTGTGGCCGCGCATCCTCAGCATAAAGGCCGCCTGGCGTTTCTGATTACCTCGGATGAAGAAGCCAGTGCGGTCAACGGTACGGTAAAAGTGGTGGAGCGCCTGATGGCGCGCAACGAGCGGCTGGATTATTGCCTGGTTGGCGAGCCATCCAGCACCGAGATCGTGGGTGACGTGGTCAAAAACGGTCGCCGCGGCTCTATGACAGCCAATCTGACGCTGCACGGCGTGCAGGGCCACGTCGCCTATCCGCATCTGGCTGACAATCCGGTGCATCGCGCCATGCCAGCCCTAAACGAGCTGGTGGCGACCGAGTGGGACCAAGGCAATGAATTTTTCCCGCCCACCAGCATGCAGATTGCTAACGTGCACGCTGGAACCGGCAGCAATAACGTCATCCCGGGCGAATGCGTTGTGCAGTTCAATTTCCGCTTTAGCACCGAACTGACCGACCAGATGATTAAAGATCGCGTGCAGGCGCTGCTGGATCGCCATCAGTTGCGCTATACGCTGGAGTGGACGGTATCGGGTCAGCCATTCCTGACCTCACGCGGTAAGCTGGTGGATGCCGTAACCAACGCCGTTGCACACTATAATGAAATCAAGCCGCAGCTGCTGACTACCGGCGGCACCTCAGACGGACGCTTTATTGCGCGTATGGGGGCGCAGGTGGTGGAGCTTGGCCCGGTGAATGCCACCATTCATAAAATCAATGAGTGCGTAAAAGCGTCAGACCTGCAACTGCTGAGCCGCATGTATCAGCGCATTATGGAGCAGCTGATCGCGTAAACACGCCGAAGGAGAACAGGCATGGAGTTGATTAAAGAGTACTGGTGGGTTCTGGTGATCCTGCTGATGGTAGGCGTGCTGATGAACGTCTACAAAGATCTCAAACGCATCGACCATAAGAAATACATGGAAAACAAACCGGATTTGCCCCCCCATCGCGATTTTAACGACAAATGGGATGACGAAGACGACTGGCCTAACAAAAAGAAATAACGCCTGCCAACCTCAGCAGGGCGCATTACGCTGCGCCCTGCGCCTTTCCTGCCCCGCCGTTTAGAGCATCATGACCACATCGTCGTCGCCCGGTTTACCGCCGCTTAGCGCCTCGTCAAAGTAGCGGCGCGGCACGGTATAGCGCAGATGATTCAGCGCATACTGCATACTGCGGTCATCGATGGCGTGCGGCAGATCGTCCACCACATCCAGCGTCACGTCACCGCCAAGATGCGTTAGCTGCTGCATCGCGTTTTCCGCATGGTGCAGCGGCACCTGTTCATCGTAATCGCCGTGGATCAGATGAATAGTATTGCGCGTGGTGGCGCGCTCGGGCAGCGTAATAAAACGGCTGCTGAAAGCGATAACGCGCCCCGCCAGCCCCGGATCGGCCTTGATGCCTTCCAGCACCATAGTCCCACCCTGCGAAAAGCCCACCAGCGCTGTGGCCTGCGCCTGCACGCCGCTCTGCTGCTGCCAGTGATGGACCGACTCAATAAAGATCGGCATCACCGCATCCACGCACTGCTGTTGCGAGCGATCGTGCTCCGGGCGATCCGCAAACCACTGTCGTCCCTGCGGCACGCTGCCTGGATAGGGAGCGCCCACCGATACGACCAGCGCGTCGGGAAACGCGTTGGCAAACCAGCTGCCGATTTGTGCCATGGCGTCCGGATTATCATTCACGCCGTGATAAAGCAAAAACAGCTGCGCGGCGCGGCTAGGTTGCTGAACAATTACATATCGTAGTGCCATACGTTCCTCCTCCGATCACTCTACGCCGCAGGGACAAAAATGATAGTGGGAAAATTTGAATGCGTTGGCGCATCTATTTCAACAAGGCTAAACGTCTCTGCCACTGCTGCGCGGCATCGCCATCCAACGTGGAGAGCGCGACGGCGGTCTCATTGCGCAGTGCTTGTATAACGGCTTTGCGCCCGCTGAGGCCCGCCTGCGCAGCCACGCGGTGTAGCGGCTGTTTCTCAAGCAGCAGCGCCGCCAGCTGCGGCTGCGGGCTGCATCGCACCAGACGCTGCAGCGCGGCATAGCTCGCTTCATAAGGCCGTTGCGCCCAGGCAAACCCAGCCAGCAGCGACCAATCGTCCTCGTTCACCTGCGCATCCACCTCGTGGGCATCGGTGTCCAGGGGCAGATCGATGAGATCGCGCAGCCAGACGCTGTCGCGTGCCAGGCGCTGCGCGGCACGCTGCGCCAGCGCTTCCCCCGCAGGCGTAAGCGCGCGTATCGCCATCGCGGCATAGCAGCCGCTGCTGGCTTCGCGCTGCGTGCCTATGCGTACCAGCGTAAAACCGCAGCTGCGCCAAAAGTGCCACAGCGGCTCGGTATAGCCAAAACTGACCGACAGATAGTCGCAGTCGGCCCGCTCACAGGCTTGCGCCACCAACCGTTTCCCCACCCCCTGCTGACGCCGTGCCGCCTGAACGGCGATGCGGGTGATGCGCTGCGATCGCAGCGTGGCCGCTTCAGCAAAGCCGGCGTGCGCCGCCAGCGATTGCGCGACCAAATTGCCGCGCGGTCGGCGCACGCCCGCCCAGACGGCCGCTGCCAAGGTTGGGTCAAGCCCCCCCTCGTCCACCAGCCAGAGTGCCGCCACCACGCAGCCTGCCTGTTGCGCCAGCCAAAAGCGCATGCCGGGTGCATCCAGCATGCGCCGTAAATCCAGCGGTGAGGTACGGTAGTGGGCGCTTGCCAGCAAGCGATATCCGGCTTTCAGCGCATCCTCATGATGGTCGGGGCTGGCGTATGTTACGTTAATTTCCCCCTGTGCCGCGCTGTCCGCTGCGTCCTCAAACAGCAGCGCCTGGCTGACCGCCCGCTCAAGCGGATCGTTCGCTGCCCAGCGTAACGGCTCGTCCAGCTGAAAATAGTGTACGTTGGGTAATGTGGCACAGAAACGCAGGATAAATCCGCGGCCGGTGCCTTCGTAGCCTTGCACCGTGCTGGTGAGAAGCACCCGGGGAAAACGCTGCACCAGCTGCTGCAACAGCGGCGCGGGGATAGCCGCCGCTTCGTCAATAATGAGCCATGCGGCCGATGGCGTCACCGCCTCAGCCAAAATGGCGTCGGGCGCCATAAACCGAAAAGCGTCACCGGCAAAGCGTGCCATGACATCAGTAGCCACTCTGGCAGGCGCAGTGACCAGGCTGCCCGGAACGTGGCGCGCCAGCATCCCCGCCAGCGCGGATTTCCCGCGTCCGCGGGCGGCGGTGAGCACCGCCACGCCGGCATCAAGCTGCAGCAACTGCTGCAGAACCTGCGCCTGCTGCTGCGGCGCAGCGTGCTGCCACGCCGGGCGTCGCTGGGGCTGCGGCAAGCGCGTCGGCTCGCCCTGGCGGACCAGCATAATGTCAGGATTGCGCAGCAGACACTGCTGCAAGTGACGAATGAAATGCGGCGTCGCAATGGGCTGCGCCACGTCAGCCCAGCGCAGGCTATCGTCATCCCGATGCGCAACCCACGCTGACCAGGGCGGAGCCAATAGCAGCAGCCAACTGCCGGCGCGCAGCGTGCCCGCAAGGGCGGCAAACGCTTCAGCGTGAAAACCGCGGCGGGCATCAAAAATGGCGTGATGAAATTCGCGGCCCAGCAGGTGACGAAAGGCAGAGACGCTTTCGCGATTGGGAAAATCAGCGGCATCGCTCAGCGTGAGCCAATCTCCTGGCAGCTGGCGCTGCCACTGCCTGCTTTGCGCCAGCGCCCAGTCGGGCTCGCCGGCGATCACGCACAAACCACGAATGCCCGCGCGCGTTAACGCCGCGGTAAATTCAGAGAGCGGCATCAACGTTCTGCAAAGGTATTACACTGTCCCGGATTGCCGCTGTCGAAGCCGCGCTTAAACCAGGTGTAACGCTGCTGAGAGGTGCCGTGGGTAAAGCTGTCGGGTACCACGCGGCCCTGGCTCTTTTGCTGCAGGCGATCGTCGCCGATTGCCTCTGCGGCGTTGAGCGCTTCCTGCAGATCGCCCACCTCGAGCATATTCTGCTGTTGCACGTAGTGGCCCCATACGCCGGCAAAGCAGTCGGCCTGCAGCTCCATTTTTACCGACAGCTGATTAACTTGCGTCTGCGACGCACCCTGCTGCATTTGCCGTACTTTCGGCTCAATGCCCAGCAACTTTTGCACGTGGTGCCCCACTTCGTGAGCGATCACATAGCCTTGGGCAAAATCGCCGCCCGCGCCGAGCTTGGTTTTCATCTCATCGTAAAACGACAGATCGATATATACGGTTTGGTCCGCCGGGCAGTAAAACGGCCCCATCACTGACTGTCCGGTACCGCAGCCGGTGCGCGTGGCGCCGCGATACATGACCAGCTTGGGCGGTACGTACTGTTTGTCCATCTTCTGAAACAGTGTGCTCCAGGTGTCTTCAGTGGTGGCGAGGATCACCGAGGTAAATTTTGCATCCTCGTCGCTCTTGGCGCGGTTTACCGGCTGCGATTGCGAAACCGGTGCGCCGCCCTGCAGCAGGGCCGTCAGGTCATAGCCGTAGTAGCCCGCTATCGCCACCACCACTAACAAAATAATTCCCCCTTTACCGCGCGGAATACGGATTTGCCGCCCGCCGCCGCCGAAACCCGGTGACGCGTCACGGCGATCTTCTACATTGTCGCTTTCGCGACGCCCTTGCCAGCGCATGGCCTGCTCCTTTCCATTTCAGCGGGTGTTGCCTGATTTTAGTTGTCGGCGTGACGAAGCACCAGCACGGTGCGTGAGGGAAGCGGCAGAAAGACAGAAATAAAAAAGGCCGTCTAGGATGACGGCCTGCTGATAAAACTTGGCGCTGCTGGTGTTAATCCAGCTTGACGCCCAAGCGGTGCGCCACCGCCTCATAGGCTTCGATAACGCCGCCCAGGCTCTGACGGAAGCGATCTTTGTCCATTTTATCCAGCGTCTCTTTGTCCCAAAGACGCGCGCCGTCCGGGGAAAACTCATCACCCAGCGTGACTTCGCCGTTAAAGAGACCGAACTCCAGCTTGAAGTCCACCAGGATCAAACCGGCATCGTCGAACAGCTTGCTCAGTACCTCGTTGGCTTTGAACGTCAGTTCCTGCATGCGCGCCAGGTTGGCTTTGCTGACCCAGCCGAAGGTTTCGCAGTAGGATTCGTTGACCATCGGGTCGTGTTTGGCGTCATCTTTAAGAAAGAGATCAAACAGCGGTGGATTGAGTATCATGCCCTCTTCCACACCCAGCCGCTTCACCAGCGATCCTGCTGCGCGGTTGCGCACAACGCACTCGACCGGCACCATCTCCAGTTTTTTTACCAGCGCTTCATTGTCTGATAGCAGCGCTTCCATCTGCGTAGGAATGCCCGCTTCCTGCAGTTTGGTCATGATGAAGTGGTTAAACTTGTTGTTGACCATGCCTTTGCGATCAAACTGCTCGATTCGTGCACCGTCGCCTGCTGACGTATCGTTGCGGAACTCAAGTACCAGCAGATCCGGATTGTCGGTGCTGTATACGGTTTTCGCTTTACCGCGATACAACTCAGCTCGCTTTTGCATCTTGTTAACTCCAAACATGAAAGAACCCGTGTTCAGCGGTGTTGCACCGCGCGATGACTGCGTGACGCAATCGTTTACCTCGCCGGGCGCTATTATGCCAAAACCAAAACAAAAAGGCCGGAGAATCTCCGGCCCTTTGGCAATTTATTTGTTCAGCGCGCCCTGGAACACGGCCACCAGCGCATCGTTTTGCGTCTGGGTCAGCACATGCCCTTTTGGATCGATGAACTGCAGGCTGCTGCGATTATCTAAATCACCGACCTGCAACTTATAATCACCGTTTGGCAGCTCAGGATCTTTCGCGCCAATCGCATCGAAGGCGCTGGTGCCCGGTGCGCTGTAGCTGACCTTCAGACTGCCCTGCGAGCGGTTATCATCTTTCACTTCCATGCCCACACGCTTCAGTGCCGCAGGCAGGCGCTGCCAGGTCACGTTGAACGGCGCGCGCAGCACCAGCAGCGGCAAACCGGTGTCATCTGCGCCGCTCTGCACGTCGATTTGGCCGTTGGCACGGCCAGCAGCGGCATCGGCACTGGCGGTATCAATTTTATCCAGTCCGGTGCTGATGTCGTTAAGCATCTGACCGGTATAACGCTGAACCTGCGCCGGAGACGTGACCGTCTCGCCCTTCTGCTGCAGCTCTAACAGACGGACCGTCAGTACCTGCTGGTAGCTCTGTTTCTGCACGCCGATCTGGTAGCGTCCGCGATACTGGTTATCCTCGTCGGCGCGGTTCCACTGCACCCAATCCGTGGTTAACTGCTGAGACGCGTCGTCACGCTGGGCAATAGGGAATTTGTAGGATTGCACCACGCTCACTACCTGCGGCCAGATTGCACTGCGGCTGTTTTCAATCGCGAGCACGCCGGTATTGCCGTTAAACTGGGCACGGGTACCGTTGACCAGCGCCAGCGGCTGCGCCGGTGGACGAATGTCCAGCGCTTTGCCGACGGCACCTTTAGCCACGGAGTGCGGTACATCGTAATCCCCGTTCTGCAACGGCAGAATCATGCCTGACGGAGCTTTTAAATCACGCAGTTCAGGCGCCTGCAGGTAAGATTCATCACCGCTGACCTGGCGCTTATAACGCTGATCGCTGGAACATGCTGTTAGCAGCATCAGCGTGGAAAGGCCCACCGCCGTTGCCAGCGTCGAGCGCTTAACTGAATAACTCATTGACTCTCCCTAAATTAGCGCAAACCCGCTTTGATAAGCGCCTGCCCCATTTTCGCCTGACCAGCCTCGGTCAGCGGCGTCATCGGCAAACGCAGCGTGTCATCCGCGATTAATCCCAACTGTTTTGCTGCCCATTTTACCGGGATTGGATTGGGTTCACAGAAAAGCGTCTGGTGCAGGTGCATCAGACGCTGATTCAGGCGGCGCGCTTCGGCGAATTTGCCCTCTTGTGCCAGCGCACAGAGTTCAACCATTTCACGTGCAGCGACGTTGGCAGTGACCGAAATAACCCCTTTGCCGCCCAGCTGCATGGCGTCCAGCGCCGTGGCGTCATCGCCACTGACAATAATGAACGCCTCTCCAGCCAGCTCTTGGATCTGAGAAACGCGCGATAAGTTCCCGGTTGCTTCTTTGATTCCGATAATATTTTTTATTTCGGCCAGGCGTGCGACGGTTTCAGGCAGCATATCGCAACCGGTGCGCGAGGGGACATTGTAGAGCATCTGTGGCAGATCGGTGCTTTCAGCAATGGCTTTAAAGTGCTGATAGAGCCCTTCCTGGGTGGGACGGTTGTAGTACGGCGTTACCGTCAAGCAGCCGACCACGCCGGTGCCAGTAAA
Organism: uncultured Pantoea sp.; assembly: GCA_913778495.1. Lineage (GTDB taxonomy): Bacteria > Pseudomonadota > Gammaproteobacteria > Enterobacterales > Enterobacteriaceae > Pantoea. The sequence goes on along the minus strand of CAJYVD010000018.1, from coordinate 77,544 downwards.
ACGTTTAGTGAGAGAGATGCCTTCCGCAGTGGCATTCGCGCCGGTGCCGGCAATCACGGGAATACGACCGTCTGCCAGCTCAAGCGTTTGCAGCACCACATCGCCGTGCTCTTCGTGGCTCAGAGTGGCAGATTCGCCGGTGGTGCCAACAGAAACAATCGCTGCGGTGCCGCTGGCAACATGATAATCAATCAGTTTTTTGAGACTTTCGCGGCAGACATTACCTTTTTCATTCATTGGCGTAATGAGCGCAACAATACTTCCGGTGAACATGGGCTATCCCCTCGACAAACAAGTGCCTCATGTTACGGTTTACCCTGAAAGAAAAGCAAGCGAGCCACGCCATTCCCGCGCTTGTCAGCAGTTTTTTTTATGTTTACCTTATGGTTATTAGCGAACGTACAGGAAACGCCACTTTGTCGCAGTTACAGCCTCACCATTTGGTGATCACCGCAGTGGGCGTCGATCGTCCGGGTATCGTCAATACCATCACCCGCCACGTCAGCAGCTGCGGCTGTAATATAGAAGACAGCCGTTTGGCGATGCTGGGCGATGAATTCACCTTTATCATGCTGCTTTCCGGCAGCTGGAACGCGATAACGCTGATTGAATCCACGCTACCGATGAAAGGCGCGGAGTTGGAACTGTTAATTGTCATGAAGCGCACCAACGCGCGCGTGACGCCGCCTATGCCGGCCACCGTTTGGGTACAAGTTGAAGTGCCGGACTCCCCGCATATCATTGAACGCTTCACGGATTTATTCGACAAGCACCAGATGAACATCGCGGAGCTGGTGTCGCGGATTAAACCCGCCCAGGACAATGCGCCGCCCACCCTCTATATTCAAATGACAGCGCACAGTCCGGCGAATCACGCCAGCGCACCGTTTGAGCAGGCCTTTACCGCGCTGTGTGAAGAACTGCATGCGCAAGGGGCGATTCGTCTTTATAGTGTCAACGACGGCGCCGACCGCACCGTCTAATCAAACGCCGGGTTATTTCGCCACACACTCTGTCCGCGTGACATGCCGTGTTGTGAAATAACCCAGAGGGTCACGCCGCCTGACGCGTTGAGCGATGCCGGCGTTGACCCACAGCATGCAGAGAAAAATGGAGAGTTGTGATGAATCCACTGAAAGCCGGTGATACCGCACCGAAATTTAGCTTGCCCGATCAGGACGGCGAACAAGTAAATTTGGCCGACTTCCAGGGACAGCGCGTTCTGGTGTACTTCTACCCGAAAGCCATGACACCCGGATGCACCGTGCAGGCCTGCGGTCTGCGCGACAATATGGATGAGATGAAAAAAGCCGGCGTAGAAGTGCTGGGTATCAGCACCGACAAGCCGGAAAAGCTGTCACGTTTCGCGGAGAAAGAGCTGCTGAACTTTACGCTGCTGTCTGATGAAAACCATGAAGTTTGCCAGCAGTTTGGCGTATGGGGCGAAAAAACCTTTATGGGGAAAACTTACGACGGCATTCATCGCATCAGTTTCTTGATCGATGCGAACGGCAAGGTTGAAAAGGTGTTTGATGATTTTAAAACCGCTAACCATCACGATATCGTACTCGATTACCTGAAATCTGCCTGAGTCGCTGTTCTCGTCCCGCCCGGCGCAGCGCGTCAGGCGGGCATCCTTCCTGCTAGCGTTTAATACTGCTCACCAGCGCATCCTGTCCGGCAATCATCACGCAGTTTCGCCCGGCGTTTTTTGCCTGATACAGCGCGGCATCGGCCTGCTTGAGGCTCTGCTCCTGGCTGCCCTGCTCGACTTGCCAGCTGGCAATCCCAACCGAGAGGGTGATATGCCCAACCCGCTCAATCTGACTTTCCGCGATGCTGGCGCGCACCCGCTCGGCGATCTCACGCGCTTCATTCAGCGGCGTAGCGGGCAGCAGCATTAAAAATTCTTCCCCGCCGTTGCGGCACACCACGTCGCTCTGGCGCGCACTCAGGCGAAGCGTACGCGCCACCTGCTTGATCACTTCATCCCCGACGTCGTGACCATAATTGTCATTCACCCGTTTAAAATGATCGATATCCAGCGCCAGCACGGCGAAAGGCTGCTGCACGGTGCTGAAATAATCCAGTACCGCGCTGAGACCACGGCGGTTCAATAGATTGGTCATTGGATCGGTCTGCACCTCGGATTTCAGCCGACCAATCTTATCCTGCACGACGCCAATGCCCGTGAGCAGCGCGCGCTTGACCTGTGCCGCTTCAAAGTACCATGCATCGATGCGACCAATGTCTCCCGACACGCTTTGTGCATCCATCTGGCTGGCTTTACGCGCCAACTGCCACAGCGGCAGGGCTATCAAGCGCGCGAAAATCACCGCCATCAGCAGCGTAAGCAGCGCAAAGGGCACGGAATTTTTGAGCACCTGCAGCAGCAGACCTGACAGCGGTTGCAGCGTCATGTTGGTGGATTTTAGCGCCACCACCAGCCAGCCGGTGGTGGGAACAACCGCATAACCTGCCAGTCGACCGGTCCCCTCTTCATCGAGCTGCAACTCGCCGTTGCCCTTCTCTTTGCGATCGCGATCGCTCACGATCTCGGGCAGCGTTTTACCGATCAGTTGGCTATTGTGGTGATACAGCACCTGATTATTGCGATCCAGCACAAACACGCGCGTCCCGTCGCGATAAAACTGCTCGCCCAGCAGTTCATTCAGGATGCTTTTTTTCTTCAGATAAATGGTGCCGCCGACATAACCGAGATAGCGCCCTTCGCTGTTCCACACCGGCCATGAAACAAACACAATCAGATTGTTGGCCGCTGAAATAGAGGGACGGCTGACCAGCGGCTGACGCTGCGCCAGCGCCTCGCGTGAGGCCTGGCTGGTAAGCTGCATCCCTTTCAGCATCAATGATTCGGGTGAGATGGCTTTCACCACGCCGCTGCTGTCCACCACCGCCACGGAGTTGAAGCTGCTGGTCTGCTCGCGCAGGCGATTGACTTCCTGCTGTGCCAGCACGGGGTTATCGAAGTCCTGACCTAACAAATTGGCGCTATAGTGCAGCTGTGATTGCGCTAACTGAAAAAACACTTCCGTGGTGGACGCCAGCTTCGTCGCGTAAGCGCGATTCGCCGCCAGCGTGCTTTCAATCAGTACCATACGCTGCACGCGCCAGGTGGCGTAGAGCGTGTTCGCCAACGTGATAACAACACTGGCAATAGCCAGAAGCGCGATGAGGGTGCGAAGATCCTTTTTGGGCCAGACGCGCATCAGCATCTCGCAGCCGTCTGGAGAGAAATCATTGTCATGTGCGCGCCTGTGGCTCTTATTGTCGGTAGGGGTGCTGACCGCAGTGAAAAGATCCCTAATTGTACACCGAGAAATGAAGCTAATCACGGTACTGAATTAACGGCGCGCAGAAATAGTCGGCGTGGGCGCGGCGCTAATCCACCAGCCCGTGCGCATCATAAAACGGCCACGGGCCGGGATAGTCGCCAATCGCACACTGGTGGGTAGTCATGCCCTGCTGCGGCTGCCAGCGATGCAGCAGAAAGCCGGGCGGCTCCAGGACAAAATGGGCTGGGCCGGCGGCAGAGAAGTCCAGCGCAACCTGATGCGACACGCCGGGCGCCACGCAGGCGAGCGTGCCGGCAAATCGCGCCTGAACTGCACGGTGCAAATGTCCACTGAGCACCCGCTCCACCTGAGGGTGACGTTGGATCACCGCCGCCAGCGCCTCGGCGTTGCGCAGCGGCTGTTGATCCATATGCTCAATGCCAGATAAAAAAGGCGGGTGGTGCAGAAACACCAACGTCGGCAGCTGCGGCGCGCGCGCTAGCTGCCCCTCCAGCCACGCCAGCTGCGCATCATCCACCTTTCCCCACGGCTGCTGTGGCACGCTGGAGTCTAACGCCAGGAGCTGCACCCCGTTCACCTCCACCTGCCAGTGCAGCGTTTCGCCCTGCTGCAGGTAGGCGTGATCGGGAAAGGCGGCGCGCAAACGCACGCGATCGTCATGATTGCCCGGCATCAATCTGAAGGGCAGCGTCAAGCGCGCCAGCGCCTCGCGCAGCGTCTGATAGGCTTCCGCAGTGCCAAAATCGACCAGATCGCCGCTGATCACCACCATATCCGGGCGCGGCATCAGATCGTTGAGCGTATCAATTACCCGATGCAGTGCCGCCAGCGTATCCACTTTTTTATAGGACAAACGTCCCTGCGCTTTAATATGTAAATCACTGATGTGCGCAATCAGCGTCATCGATTGAGACATAGCGTAATGCCTTATGTAGGTGAAAATTGCAGCGCCGCGTCCTGCGCCAACGTCCAGCTCACTGACTGCCCAGGCCACCACGCCTCGCGCGCATGACGATCCACTTGCATCGGTTTTGCCAGGCCGATGTCGATCATCAGCCGCTGTGACGCGCCCAGGAAGGTACTGGAAAGGATCACGCCGTGGCGCGCATAGCGAGGATCGCTGGCCAGCAGCACGTCCTCTGGACGGCAAAAGCGGCGCGGCTCACCGCGCGCATCGACGTCAATACAGTTAATGGCGCCGACGAAATCGGCCACGAATGCGCTCGCAGGACGCTGATAAATATTTTGCGGTGTGTCGATCTGCACCAGTCGCCCTTGCTCCATCACCGCAATGCGATCGCCCAGCGCCATCGCCTCCTGCTGGTCGTGCGTGACGTACACCGCCGTAATCGCCAGCTGTTTCAACAGCTCACCAATCTCCATACGCAGCCGATCGCGCAAACGCGCGTCCAACGCCGCCAGCGGTTCATCAAACAGCAGCACGCGCGGACGAGCGGCCAATGCGCGCGCCAGCGCCACGCGTTGTTTCTGACCGCCGGAGAGCTTATCTATGCTGCGCTGCGCCAGCGCGCTGAGATCCACCAGCGCCAGCATCTCCGCCACGCGCGCGTCACGTTCAACGCGCCCAACGCCCTGCATCTTCAACCCGTAGGCCACGTTCTGCGCCACGTTGAGATGAGGAAACAGCGCGTAGTTCTGAAACACCATGCCCACATTGCGTTTCTCAATGGGCAAGGCGGTCACGTTGCGATCGTCGAACCACACTTCTCCGCCTTCGTCGCAGCGTTCCAGTCCGCTAATAATGCGCAGCGTGGTGGTTTTGCCGCAGCCGGAGGGTCCGAGCAGCACCAGCGTTTCGCCGGAATGAATGGTCAAATCAAGCGGATGTAGCGCCTGATGATGATGAAAATGACGCGCGCACTGGCGCAGCGTGACGGTAACCGCAGCGTGATTCATGCTGCCTCCTTGGGCGTGCGCGACACCGCGCGATTGAGCCAGTGATTAAGCCCGTTAAGCATGAGCAACAGGGGCAAAATCAGCAGAATAAAAAGCAGCGTATAAGCCGAACCTACCTCCAGCCGCAGCGAGGCGTAGCTGTCTGCCAGGCCGACCGGCAGCGTTTTGGTGAGCGGGGTATGGAGCATCCACGTGATGTTGAACTCGCCCACCGACAGCGTGAACACCATAAACGCGCCGGCCAGAATGCCGTTGCGGCAGTTGGGGATCACCACGGTGAAAAAACGCTGCCAGCCACGGGCACCCAAGCTGGCGGCGGCCTCTTCCAGCCGCGGCATGTCGACCGCCTGCATCACCGCCAGCACCGGACGCACCATAAACGGCAAGGTAAACAGCACGTGACCAATCAGGATAAACAGCCAGCTTCCGCGCAGCGCAGAGAACTGCCCGTAGAGCAAAATAATGCCCAGGGCGGTAGCGAGTCCCGGCAGCGCCACGGGCAGCATCAAACACTCTTCGATTCGAGCGGCCCAGCGTTTCGGCGCTTTCAACAAGCCCCACGCGGCGGGCACGCCAATGACGAGTGTCATCAGCAGACAGCAGAGGGCGATGAACAGCGAGAGCCAAAACGTGTCGCCGTAAAGTTGCCACACCTGTTTTACCCACTGCAGCGTAAAGCCGCTGCGCAGGCCCACAAAATAGTTTTGGGTCACGCCCGCCAGCATCGACAGCAGCACCGGCACAATCATGAACAGCGCAGTGATCGTGGTAACCAGCAGCTGCAGGTAAAACATCCCGCGCCGTTTCATGTTGGCTCCCTGTGCGTCAGCGCCCGCGCCAACATGAGCGCCAGCCACGCGACGCCGCCCATCACCACGGACAGCGCGGCGGCAGTAGCGAAATTCGCGTAGTTGGTGAACTCGCCATAAATGGTGAGCGGCAGCACGGAGAGATCGGTCCCCAGCGTAAAGGCGGTACCGAACGCCCCCATGCTGGTGGCGAAACAGAGGGCACCGGTGGAGAGCAACGCCGGCCGCAACCCGGGGACAATCACGTCGCAGATGATGTGCCACTGGCTTGCGCCCAGCGACCGCGCCGCCTCCTCTAATGACGCATCCAATTTTTCGCTGGCCGCTACCAAGGTGACAATGGCGCGCGGCAGCGAGAAATAGAGGTAGCCGATAAACAGCCCGGTCAGCGAGTACGCCAGCGTCCAGCGCGTGTGCAGCAGGGACATGCTAATCTGCGCCAGCAGCCCCTGCCGCCCGGCCAGCATCACCACGAGAAACCCAACCACCACGCCAGGAAACGCCAGCGGGAAGGTCAGCAGCGCCAACAGCGTACTGCGTCCAGCGAAGCGCTGACGGGCCAAAAAGCAGCCCACCGTGGCGGCAATCATTAACGTCACCAGCGTGACTGCCAGTGACAGCAGCACGGTATGCAGCAGGCTCAGCAGATACTGCGGCTGTGAGATGACGGTCCAATACCCGCTGTGCTGGGTGCTGCGATCGGCTTGCATGCCCATTTGCAACAGTCTGGCAAACGGCAGCAGCCAAAAGGCGCAAAAGAACAGCAGCGCGGGCAACATCAACCACCACCACGCACCGTGTGAGCGCCTGATGCGTCGCTGTGCCAGCGTAAACGTGTCGGCGAGCACCATCAGCGGATCTCGCTCAGGTAGCGGGCAGAAAACGCTTTTTGCGCCTCAGCCATCTGCGCGTAATTAACGGTTTGCGCGCGGGCATAGTCGCTGTCCGGCAGGAACAAGGCCTTCGCACTTGCCGACATCGCCGCCGGGCGCACCGGACGTAAAAACGCATTCGCCCAAAGCGCCTGGCCTTTATCGGAAAGCACGTAGTCGATCACTTTCCTGCCGTTGGCCTCATGCGGTGCGTGTTTCACCAGACTGATTACGTAAGGGACAGTGACCGTGCCCTCTTGTGGGATCACAAACGCCACATTCGCATGGTCTTTGTATTTGGCCCGGTAAGCGTTGAAATCGTAGTCAAGCAAAATAGGGATTTCGCCGGAAAGCACCCGCGCGTAGGCCGTCTGTTTCGGCACGATTGGCTGATTGGCCTGCAATTTCTTGAACCAGTTCAGCGCCGGGCTAAAGTTTTGCATCGTGCCGCCTTTGGCCTGATTCACTGCCACCGCCGCCACGTAGCCCACAAAGGCGCTGGCCGGATCGAGATAGCCCACCATGCCTTTATACTCGGGCTTCAGCAGATCGTCCCACGAGCGCGGTATTGGCGCGCCACCTAGCGCGTCCACGTTAACCATAAAGCCCAACGTACCCGAATGCAGCGCCACCCATTTGCCGTCGGCATCTTTCATGCCTGACGGGATGTCATCCCAGTGCGCAGGCTTATACGCGGCGGTGACGCCCGCTTTATCAGCCTGAATGCCGAAGCTGACGCCGTAGTACACCACGTCGGCTACCGGATTGCCCTGCTCCGCCACCAGCTGTGCCAGCGCCTGGCCTGAGTTTTTGTTGTCCTGTGGCACCACGATGCCGGTATCTTTGGCAATCGCTTTAAGCTGCGTGCCCCAGTCCGCCCATTCAGGCGGGCAGTTGTAACAAATGGCGGTTTCCGCCGCGCGGGTCGGCAGACTTAGCAGCGAAGTGGCAGTCAGCGCAAGCGTGCCGATAATGATGGTCACTTTCTTACAAAGCGTCATAGCGGTTTCCTGGAAGTGGCGAACAGACAGAATGAGGCGCGGCAACGCTTTCACCGCGCCGTAAATGGTGTGCCAGCACGCGACGGTCCTCGCGAGCCGGTTGTAATAGCATCTCAATCGCCGCCGTCCCAAGATGGTCGGCAGGCTGTACCACGCTGGCCAGCGACGGCGCGATTTGCTCGCCAATCGCTACGCCATCAAACCCCATTACCGACAGCTGCTGCGGCACCCGCACGCCGGCCCGTGCGGCGGCCCCCATCAGGCTCATCGCGAGCAGATCGTTGGTGCATATCACCGCGCTGAGCGGCGCGGTGCCGCGCAAATGTGGCATCAGTAAAGAGAACGCGGAGTGGGTATGGCTGCGCATCTCGATGACCGGCCGAGCCCGGTGTCCGGCCGCACGCATCGCCTCACAGTAGCCTTGATAGCGCAGTCGGGCGCGGTCGGACTGCAACATGGGTCCGGCCACCATGCCAATATGCACATGGCCAAGCGCCAGCAGAGCGTTGGTGGCCTCGCGCATCGCCGCGTGGTTATCCACGTATACCGCACGCCAGGGAGAGGCCTGCGGCACGTTGTGCGCCAGCACAAACGGCATAGCGGCCTCACGCAGCGTTGTCAGCACCGCGCTGCTATCGGCATCCGCCACGGTTAACACCAGACCCGCTACGCGTTGGCGCAGCATATGCTCAACAATCGCCGCTTCGCGTTCAGGTTGATAATCGCTGGTCGCGACCAGCAGCCCGTAACCCGCCTCACGCGCGCGCAGCTCCATGGCCTGTAGCTGGTGAGAAAAGACCGGATTAACGAGTGAAGGCAGTAAGACACCGAGCGTGGTGGAACTTTGCGTACGCAACTGACGGGCAATATGATTGGGGCGAAAACCCAGCAATTCGGCGGCATCAAGCACCTTTTGCAGGGTGGCTGGGCGCAGTAGATGTGGATCGGAAAAGGCGCGCGCCGCCGTCGCGCGGGATACGCCAGCCTGCTTTGCCACCTGCACTAAATCCGTCATCTTCGCCTCGTCTGCTTACAATGAGATCGATCTCATCGGCGCATAAACTAGCGGTAACGTATGACAGGAACATCGCGACGGCGTGACAGAGAGATGACAGCAGCGAACGCTGCTGTCGGTGCCCCTTACAGGACCAGGATGGCGTAACCTTCGTTTTGTAGCGTGGCAACAGTCGTACCGCTGGAGATCGTGTGCGTCACGCGCGTATCGATCCAGTTACGCTCCAACTGATGAAACGCCACCGATTGATCGCAAATCGTGACTTTCACACCGGCTTTTTCCAGCTCATCAATCAGCTTGAGATTCGGGTTGTCGCTGCCGTAGGCTTTCTTAAACTGCTCGTTGTTGAGCGCGGCCGGCACCGCATCACTGTTGATGGACACCACGAAATTCAGCTTGTCGAGCGGCACGCCAGCTGCGTAATACAGGTTGGTGACGCGTGCGACGCGCTCAAGGCCCAGATTCGGTTTGTGAATGTCCCCTTCGTTACGGTTTATCTGGAAGACGATTTTGTTGCTCAGGCCTGGCGTGCTCGCCGGGTTATAGTCAGGCACATTAACAAAATGAATTTTCCCGTATCCCTCAATCGCCGGCGTACTCCAGAAATCTGCCGGTTCGGTTTTTTTCTCGGCAAATTTATCGCTGATTTTCGCTGACCACTCAGGCAGTTGCAGCAGATTGCCGCCAACAAAACCCGCTAACGCGGCAATCACCACATACGATACTGGACGCATTACATTTCTCCTCAACCATAGAAAAAGACGCCGGTTACAAAGCAGCCCTGCTGCGCCTGTAAAACCGCATCAAAAATTGGCGGACTATCCCAGCAGGCAGGCGTAAACCCTTCCCGCCCGTCCGCCTTAAAGTGCGTTATCTATACCACAGCGAACGCAGCGCTAAACGTTCCGCCTGCGGCGCGGCGGCGGCGCTTTGCGGCAGAAATGTCGCGAAGATCGGCGCAACGAATCAAGACGTTGATGGAGGCCCTGTCGCTGCTCTGGCTATGACTGGTCGCGATGAGAATGCATGAGACGTTGCGGAGAAATCTTCCGGTGGCCGTTCTCGCGACCACCCTTAACTGCGTGTCGCACGCACCGGAGTGGCGGCACGATTAATAATGCTCATGGATCGCTATGCAGCGCAGGGGACGCTTGCCTGCGCTTTTCAGACTAAACCTGGAAAAATTCATGCCAACTTCAATATTTTTGAGTGAATTTACGTAAAATTAAGCAAAGCAGACGAATAAACAGCGTGCGATAACGCTGCGACGTTCAATTTTTTACTGCAATTTTTGCTTACTTCGCCAAAATATAGACACACCAGCGCGCAGAGGGCGTTAGCGTTGCTCCCCGCGCTTTCGCGCACGACGCGTCCTTTTTTGCGGATCGGCCGCTTGCTTGCGTGACGCGCTTGTCTAAGATAGAGCCCAACGGACACCGCATTCCGCGCAGCATCCCTGAACGCGCGCCCGATTCGCTGGCGGCAACATTTACAGGATCAAGGCATGTTAAACCGGTTGAAAAAATCAGCGTTGGCGACGCTCCTTTCCACTCTGCTGCTCACGGCCGCGCTGCCCTCCCGCGCCGACCTGAGCGATAACCTGCCTGACATGGGCACCACCGCAGGCTCCACGCTCTCGATTAATCAGGAGCTGCAAATTGGCGATTTCTACGTGCGCCAACTGCGCGCCAGTGCGCCGCTGATTAACGATCCGCTGTTGAACCAATACATCAATGAGTTGGGCCAGCGTCTGGTTGCCCATGCTTATTCGGTGCGCACGCCTTTCCACTTCTTCCTGATTCAAAATGATGAGCTGAATGCGTTTGCCTTTTTTGGCGGCAATGTGGTGCTGCACGCTTCGCTGTTTCGCTATACCGACAATGAGAGTCAGTTAGCGTCGGTAATGGCGCACGAAATCTCGCACGTCACGCAGCGTCACCTTGCCCGTGCCATGGAGGAGCAGAAGCGCAATGCCCCGCTGACGTGGGTGGGCACGCTCGGATCGATTTTGCTGGCCATCGCCAGCCCCCAGGTCGGTATGGCAGCGCTCACCGGAACGCTGGCGGGCACGCAGCAAGGTATCATTAGCTTCACACAGGGCAATGAACAGGAAGCGGATCGCATTGGTATTCAGGTGCTACAGCGCGCCGGTTTTGACCCGCAGGCGATGCCGAATTTTCTGCAGAAGCTGGCGGACCAAAGCCGCTTCTCCTCTAAACCGCCAGAGATTTTGCTCACGCACCCGCTGCCAGACAGCCGGTTGGCGGACGCGCGCAATCGAGCCAATCAAATGCGTCCTGTGGTGGTGCAGTCCAGCGAAGGCTTTTATCTGGCCAAAGTGCGCGCCCTCGGTATGTATCCTACCGGACGTAACCAGCTCACTGATGAGTTGCTCAATGAGTACGCCAGGGGCAACACGCGCGAGCAAATGGCGGCGCAGTATGGGCGCGCGGTACAGTTCTTGCAGGCCAAAAGCTTTGATAACGCCAAAAAAATCATTGCCCCGCTGCTGGCTAAACAGCCTGACAACGTGTGGCTGTTAGACATCATGACCGACATTGAGATCGGTCTGCACCAGCCCCAGCAGGCGATTGCGATGTTAACGGCCGCCAAAGGCAGCAGCAGCAATCCAGTACTGCAGCTGAACCTGGCAAACGCCTATGTCGAAGCGAAGCAGCCTGCCAACGCCAGCCGCATCCTGAATCGCTATACCTTCGCCCACGCCGATGATGTCAATGCCTGGGATCTGCTGGCGCAGGCGTCTGCGATGCAGGGGCTGCGCGATGAGGAGCTGTCGGCACGGGCGGAAGGCTTAGCCTTGAACGGCCAGCTCGATCAGGCGATCACCACGCTGAGCAGCGCCAGCGCCCAGGTGCCGCTGGGCAGTCTGAAACAGGCGCGCTACGATGCGCGTATCGATCAGTTCCGGGAGCTGCAAAAGCGCTTCCGTCAGTACCAAAAAGGATAAGCAGAATGGTGCGTATTTATCACAATCCGCGCTGCAGCAAGAGTCGCGCTACGCTGGCGCTGCTGCAGGCGCAGGGCGTGGAGATTGAAGAAATACGCTATCTGGAGACGCCGCCGGATAGCGCCACGCTGAAAACGCTGGTGCGCCAGCTGGGCATGCAGAGCGCACGCGAATTGATGCGACAAGGTGAAGTGGCGTATGCACAGCAGGATTTAGCCAACCCGGCGCTGAGTGAGGATCGCCTGCTGCAGGCGCTGGTCGAAACGCCCATTTTGCTTGAGCGGCCCATCGTGGTGAACGGCGATCGGGCGCGCATCGGCCGACCACCCGAGGCGGTACTGGCGATCCTTTAAAGCTCTAACGCTTCTTTCACGAAGGGGATGGTGAGCTTGCGCTGCGCGCTGATGGAGGCGCGATCGAGGCGATCCAGGGTATCGAACAGCGTGCGCATTTCACGATCGAGGCGCTTCAGCAAAAAGCGTCCGACATCTTCCGGCAGCTCAAAGCCGCGCAGTCCGGCACGCAGCTGCATCGCCTGCAGTTTGTCCTCGTCAGACAGCGGCTGCAGGCGATAAATTTGTCCCCAGTCGAGGCGCGAGGCGAGATCGGGCAAGCCCAGATTGAGCTGGCGCGGCGGACGATCGCCGGTGATCAACAGCCGGGTTTTCCCCAGTTCCAGAATGCGATTATAGAGATCAAAGATCGCCATTTCCCATGCGGGATCGCCCGCGATGCATTCAATGTTGTCGATGCACACCAACGCGAGGTTTTCCATGCCCTCCAGCACCTCCGGTACAAACCAGGTGCGCTTATCCAGCGGCACGTAGCCCACGGCTTCACCGCGCGCGGACATCTCGGCGCAGGCCGCATGCAGCAGATGGCTGCGCCCGCCGCCTTCGCGTGACCAGAAATAGAGGTAGCTGCCGTGCTGCTGCGCGAGCGCGCCCTTAAGCGCGGCTAACAGCGCGGGATTTTCCCCCGGCCAGAAACTGGCAAAGGTTTCATCATCGGGTAGATAGAGTGGCAGTGAGAGCTGTGCCGGCGTGTTCAGAAGTACCTCAACGGATGAGCGGGCAGAAAACGGCGCAAGTTTAGCACGATCCTTAGCGCAGGCAAAACGGGCTTCCGTGCCCGCACGTCGACGCTAGGCGTCGCGCTGCTCTTCCGCGTCCAGAATCACCTCTTCCGGCCGTAACAGGCTGATAACGCGGAAAATCAGTGCCAGACCTACGCCCACCAGCGTGGCCAGCGCCATGCCTTTCAGCTCCGCCGCGCCAATGTGCACTTTGGCCCCGCTGACGCCAATGATCAGGATCACCGAAGTGAGGATCAGGTTCTGCGCTTTGTTGTAATCCACTTTGGATTCAATTAGCACGCGGATACCGGACGCGCCAATCACGCCGTACAGCAGCAGCGACACGCCGCCCATGACCGGCACCGGAATCGCCTGGATCGCGGCGGCCAGTTTTCCCACGCACGAGAGCAGAATGGCAAAGATCGCCGCGCCACCAATCACCCACGTGCTGTAAACGCGGGTAATGGCCATCACGCCAATATTTTCACCGTATGTCGTGTTCGGCGTGGAGCCAAAGAAGCCGGAAATCAGGGTGGATAACCCATTGGCGAACATGGAGCGATGCAGGCCGGGATCGCGAATTAAATCCTTCTTCACGATGTTGGCGGTAACCACGAGATGGCCGACGTGCTCGGCAATCACGACCAGCGCGGCGGGCAAAATGGTGAGCATCGCCGCCCATTCAAAGCGCGGGGTGTAAAAAGTCGGTAACGCGAACCAGGGCGCATTTTCCACCGCGCGCCAGTCCACGATGCCCATGGCTGACGAAAGCGCGTAGCCCACCAGCACGCCAATCAGGATCGGGATAATGGCAAGAAAACCGCGGAACAGCACCGAGCCGAACACCGTCACCGCCAGCGTCACCAGGGAGATGGTGATAGTTTTGCCGTCTGGCGCACTGCCCTCGGCGGGCAACAATCCCGCCATGTTAGCGGCCACGCCTGCCAGCTCCAGGCCGATAACCGCCACAATCGCACCCATCGCCGCCGGTGGAAACATCACGTCCAGCCAGCCGGTGCCCGCTTTTTTCACAATCAGCGCCACCAGGCAGAACAACACGCCGCACAGGATAAATCCGCCCAGCGCCACTTCATATCCCAGCGGCAGTAGCAGCAGCACCGGTGAAATAAAGGCGAAGCTGGAGCCGAGGTAGGCCGGGATCTTGCCTTTACAGATAAACAGATACAGCAGCGTGCCAACGCCGTTGAACAGCAGCACGGTCGCCGGATTAATGTGAAACAGAATCGGCACCAGCACCGTGGCGCCAAACATGGCAAACAGGTGCTGCAGGCTGAGTGGAATGGTTTGCAGCAGCGGCGGGCGCTCGCTTATGCCAATAGCGCGTCTTGTCATCATCTATCCCCTATTTCGTATGCCGGCAAAGGGCGCACAGCGCTGCGGCCCTCTGCACGAAGCTACGGAGTGTTGTTGTGGTGTTTTTTTGCCAAAAAAAAGCCGACTCTCTGGCCGGCTCACGGGTTATTTGGTACCAAAAATCTTGTCCCCGGCGTCGCCGAGGCCAGGAATGATATAGCCTTTTTCGTTGAGTCCATGATCGATAGAGGCGGTGTAAAGCTCCACGTCCGGGTGCGCTTTCTCCAGCGCCGCAATGCCTTCGGGCGCCGCGACCAGGACCAGCACCTTAATGCTGCTGCAGCCCGCTTTTTTCAGCAGATCGATAGTGGCGATCATGGACCCCCCGGTGGCCAGCATCGGGTCCACCACCAGCGCCATGCGCTCTTCAATGTTGGACACCAGCTTCTGGAAGTACGGCACCGGCTCAAGCGTCTCTTCATCACGGTAAACGCCTACCACGCTGATGCGCGCGCTCGGCACGTGCTCCAGTACGCCTTCCATCATGCCCAGACCGGCGCGCAGGATCGGCACTACGGTGATTTTTTTGCCTTTGATTTGATCGACATCCACCGGGCCGTTCCAGCCTTCAATGGTGACGCGTTCGGTTTCCAGGTCGGCTGTGGCTTCATACGTCAGCAGGCTCCCCACTTCTGACGCCAGCTCGCGGAAGCGTTTGGTGCTGATATCATGCTCACGCATCAAGCCCAGTTTATGTTTGACCAGCGGGTGTTTGACTTCCACGATCTTCATGATTGTTCTCCCGGAATGTGTTGAGCTAAAAAAAAATCGCCGGATTATACCGCCTTTTTGTCAATGCGCCACAAAGGATTGGTCAATGTTGGATGCGTCTAATCTAAGGATGCGCAAAAAAATAGCGCGCTGCAACGGGCGTGAGATCGGACTCGCAAACGTTTGCCTGCGCTGGTAGAATTGCCGCGCTTAATTTTTGCCACCAACCGCAATCGCGTGGGGATTCCGCAGTGACCGACAAAACCTCTCTCAGCTACAAAGACGCCGGCGTTGATATTGATGCCGGTAACGATCTGGTTGACCGCATTAAAGGCGTAGTGAAGAAAACCCGCCGCCCGGAAGTGATGGGTGGACTGGGCGGCTTCGGCGCGCTCTGTGCGCTGCCGCAGAAATACCGCGAGCCAGTGCTGGTCTCCGGAACCGACGGCGTCGGCACCAAGCTGCGTCTGGCGATGGATTTGAAGCGTCACGACAGCATCGGCATCGATCTGGTGGCAATGTGCGTGAATGATTTAGTGGTTCAGGGCGCCGAGCCGCTGTTCTTCCTGGATTATTACGCCACCGGCAAGCTGGATGTGGAGACCGCTTCCGCCGTGATCACCGGCATCGCTGAAGGCTGCCTGCAGTCTGGCTGCGCGCTGGTCGGCGGCGAAACCGCCGAAATGCCGGGCATGTATCACGGTGAAGATTATGACGTCGCCGGTTTCTGCGTGGGCGTGGTGGAAAAGTCCGAGATCATCGACGGCAGTAAAGTGCAGGACGGCGACGTGCTGATCGCGCTGGGTTCAAGCGGCCCGCACTCCAATGGCTATTCGCTGGTGCGCAAGATTCTGGAAGTGAGCCAGACCGATCCCGAGACCAAACAGCTGGAGGGCAAATCACTGGCTGACCATCTGCTGGCCCCGACGCGCATTTACGTCAAAAATATTCTGAACCTGATTGAGCAGGTTGACGTACACGCTATCGCCCATCTCACCGGCGGCGGTTTCTGGGAAAACATCCCGCGTGTACTGCCAGACAACACGCAGGCGGTGCTGGATGAGAAAAGCTGGCAGTGGCCCGCAGTGTTTAGCTGGTTACAGCAGGCCGGAAACGTCAGCCGCCACGAAATGTACCGCACCTTTAACTGCGGCGTCGGCATGGTGATTGCGCTGAGTCCAGCGGACGCAGATAAAGCAGTCCAGCTGATGACCGATGCCGGCGAGCAGGCGTGGAAAATTGGTACCATTATCGCCTCCGACGCCGACGAGCGCGTGGTTATCAATCCATGAAAAAACTGGTTGTACTGATCTCCGGTAACGGCAGTAATCTTCAGTCCATCCTCGACGCCTGCACCAGCGGGCGCATCAACGGCAGCGTCGCTGCCGTTTTCAGCAATAAGGCTTCCGCTTTCGGGCTGACCCGCGCGCAACAGGCGGGTATTCCCGCCCACGCGCTGACGGCCACCGAGTATCCCGACCGTGAAGCCTTTGATCGCCAGCTGATGCAGGAGATCGACGCCTACGCCCCCGATCTGGTGGTGCTGGCAGGCTATATGCGGATTTTGAGCAGCGCGTTTGTGGCGCACTATCACGACCGCCTGCTCAATATTCACCCCTCGCTGCTGCCGAAATACCCTGGCCTGCATACGCACCGTCAGGCGCTGGCAAACGGCGATACTGAACATGGCACCTCCGTACACTTTGTCACGGAGGAGTTGGATGGCGGCCCGGTGATTTTGCAGGCGCGCGTGCCGGTGTTTGCCGAGGACACGGAAGCGGATGTCATCGCCCGCGTTCAGCATCAGGAGCACGCGATTTATCCGCTGGTGATCGGCTGGTTTATTGATGGCCGTTTGCAGATGCGCGAAGGCGCGGCCTGGCTGGATGGCGCCCCGCTGCCCGCCCACGGTTACGCGCACGACTGATTTTCACGCCTGTTCTCAGTCTGCGGGTGCGGCAGCCAGCGCCCGCAGACGCTTCACCGTGTTCTCGCTAACGCCTGAAGGCTTCTCTTCTGTACGGCCCTGCCCAGCGGCATCGCTCAGCCAAAGCGTCCGGTAATGTACTCTTCGGTTTTACGCACGCGCGGGGCGGTAAACATGCGATCGGTTTCGTCAAATTCGATCAGCTGACCGCTATCCATGAACGCGGTGTAGTCGGACACGCGCGCCGCCTGCTGCATGTTGTGCGTCACCAGCACCAGCGTAAAATGCTGCTTGAGCGTGGTCATCAGTTCTTCAATTACCAGCGTGGAGATGGGATCCAGCGCCGATGTCGGCTCATCGAGCAGCAGGACTTCCGGTTCAATAGCGATAGCGCGGGCAATGACCAGCCGCTGCTGCTGCCCGCTTGAAAGTGTCAGCGCATTCTGCCCCAGCTGATCTTTTACCTCACTCCATAACGCCGCCGCTCGCAGCGCACGCTCGCAGGCGGCGTTCAGCACCCGGCGATCGCGCACGCCCTGCAAACGCAGGCCGTATACCACGTTCTCGTAGATTGACTTGGGAAACGGGTTGGGCCGCTGGAACACCATGCCGATGCGACGGCGCAGGGCCGGCAGATCCTGGTTGGGCTGGGTGATGACCAGCTGATCGAGCCCAATCTCCCCCTCAATGCGGCAGCCGTCAATCACGTCATTCATGCGATTAAAGCAGCGCAGCAGCGTTGATTTGCCGCAGCCGGAAGGGCCGATCAGCGCCGTGATGCGGTTTTTCGGGATCTGCAGCGCAATGTTATTCAGCGCCTGGCGGTCACCGTACCACAGCGAAAGCTGATTAACGGTAAGCGCGATGTCGTAATCGGGCGTCATGAGAAAACCTTCTAGGGCAGCATAAGCCGGTAGCGCTCGCGCAGCCGATGGCGCAGCGCCATGGCCAGCACATTGAGCGAGAGAACAATCGCCACCAGCAGCAGTGCAGTGGCGTAAACCAGCGGGCGATCCGCATCGATATTGGGGCTCTGGAACGCCAGGTCGTATATCTGAAAGCCGAGGTGCATGAATTTGCGGTCGAGATGCAGATAAGGAAAGACCGCATCCACCGGCAGCTCCGGAACCATCTTAACCACGCCCACCAGCATCAGCGGCGCCGTTTCACCCGCGGCGCGCGCCACGGCCAGAATTAACCCGGTGAGCATGGCGGGCACCGCCAGCGGCAGCACCACCCGCCACAGGGTTTCCGCCTGGGTGGCGCCCAGCGCCAGCGAGCCCTGGCGCAGATTATCCGGGATACGCGATAATCCCTCTTCGGTCGCCACAATCACCACGGGCAAGGTCAGCAGCGCCAGCGTCAAGGCAGCCCACAGCAGGCCGGGGGTGCCAAAGGTGGGATTCGGCAGCGTGCTGGCAAAAAACAGCTGGTCGAGGGTGCCGCCCACCAGCCAGACAAAAAAGCCCAAACCGAACACGCCGTACACAATCGACGGCACGCCCGCCAGATTCACCACCGCGATGCGCACTAAGCGCGTCAAGGCGTTGCGGCCCGCGTATTCATGCAGCCAGACGGCGGCGATCACGCCCAGCGGCATCACCATCACGGACATCAGTAACACCATCAGCACCGTGCCAAAGATTGCCGGAAACGCGCCGTTTTCGCTGCCGCCATCCAGAGGAGAATCGCTGACAAACTGGCCCAACTGCCGCAAAAAGTGCTGCGTTTTTTCACCCAGGCTCATGGCGTTGGGATACCAGGCATCCACCACGTTGGCGAGCGGAATAAGATGATCCTGTCCGTGGACATCGCGCAGCACCAGCGTGTCGCGCTGGCTGGCCTGCTGTACCAGCGTCAGCTGTTGCGCCAGCGCGCTAAAGCGGCGCTGCAACGCTGCGCGATTGGCTTCATATTCGGATTCCACCTCGGGCGTGAAGGTGCGGTTGCGCCGTTGCGCCTCGGCCTGAAGCTGCAACGCGTCTAATTGCGCATTGACCCGCGCCATGTCGATACGGCGGATTTCACTGGCCTGCCGCAGTTGTTCATGCACCTGGCGCAGGCGCTGCTGCAGCAGGGTGTTGCGGTTGCGCGCGGTCAGCACCTCGTTATCTTCTCGCAGTTCGATCAGCCAGCCATACGCGTTTCCACCGCTGCGGCGCTGTAGCACAATGGCATCCGCCGGGCGGCGCGTTTTGGCGGCCCCTTCGCTGACTAACAGGCGAAAATCGGGCGCCGCAAAGTCGCGGTTGCCGGTTTTCACTGTGTAGTGCCAGCGCGAGCCGTGCTGCTGTTGCTGTACGGTTTCACCCAATACCGCCACTGCAGCGCCCTCGGGCGGCTGAAACAGGTACTGGTCTACCGGATGAGGCCAGAACGCGCGCAGACCTTGCCAGCCGAGCAGGCCTATCAGCAGGGCAAACGCCAGCAGGCAAACCGCCACGGCACCGGCGGTAAGCCAGCGCCAGCGATCGTTTTGTCGCATCGCCTTCATCCTTGTGCCTCATGCTGACTGTAGCGCTGGCGCAAACGCTGCCGAATCAACTCGGCGACGGTGTTAATCACCAGCGTAAAGATCAGCAGCACCAGCGCGCTTAAAAACAAAATGCGATAGTGGGCGCTGCCCGCGGCGGCTTCCGGCATCTCAATGGCGATATTGGCCGAGAGCGCGCGCAGCCCGGCAAACAGCCCGCCTTCAGTCACCGGCGTATTGCCCGTCGCCATCAGCACAATCATGGTCTCTCCCACGGCGCGGCCAAAGCCAATCATCAGCGCAGCAAAGATGCCCGCCGACGCGCCCGGCAGCACCACTCGCGTGAGGGTTTGCCAGGGCGTCGCGCCCAGCGCCAGCGAGCCCTGCCCCAGCGCAGCCGGCACGCTAAACAGCGCATCCTCCGCCAGGGTAAAAATAAGGGGAACCAGCGCAAATCCCATCGCCAACGCCGCCACCAGCAGGTTACGTTGTTCATAGTGCGCCAGCCGCGCGCCGACGTCAGGCCACAGCTGCGCGGGCAGCCACAGCGTTACCAGCGTGACGGCCAGCAGCAGCGGCATCAGCAGCAGCACTTCACGGCCAGGACGACGCCAGCGCGCGGGCAGACGCGGCGTAAGCTGCCCGCACAGCAGCAGCGTCGCCGCCAGCACCAGCGGCAACAGCAGTACGCCTGGCAGGGCGCTGCTGATGTGGGGTGCCAGCCAGACGCCCGCAATCAGCCCGACCACGACGCTTGGCAGCGCGCCCATCATCTCAATGCCCGGTTTGACCCAGCGGCGTAAGCCCGGCGACATAAACCACGCGGTGTACATGGCCGCCGCCAGCGCCAGCGGCGTAGCGAACAGCAGCGCCAGCGCGGCGGCTTTGAGCGTGCCCACCACCATCGGCACCAGGCTGAATTTAGCCTGATAGCTATCGCCCGCCGCGGTGGATTGCCATACCCAATCCGGCTGTGGGTAGTTTTCGTACCAAATTTTCTGCCACAGGTTGCGCCAGGTGAAATCCGGCCACGGATTATCCAGTACAAACGGCTGCCACTGCCCCGCCCGCTCGACGATCAGGCGATCGCCGCGCGCGGAGAACGCCAGCGCCGTGATGCCCGGTGCGAGCTGGCGCGTCAGAATCGGCCCCGCTTGCTTGCTGGCGAACAGCCGTACCCCGCCCTGCGCCGTAAAGGTGGCAAACACCCGACGCTGCGGCTCTGTCACCACGCCCTGAGCCTGCTCGCTCGACGCGTAACGATGAATGGCATGCAGACGCGGGCCTTGATCGCCCACGATAGCAAACCACTGGCTGATCCCTTGTGCATCCTGAATGAGTAGCGTGCGCCCTCCGGCCAGCATATGCAGGCTTTGTGGCGGCTGGTTCAGGGTTTGCGTTTCGCGCAGCTGGGCGCCCGATGCGGAAATTTGCCAGACGTTAAGCAAGCGCCCCTTTGTGGCAAAAAGCAGCGAACCATCCGGCGACAGCAGCAGGCGATCCGCCTGCTCATGTGGCAATACGATTTGCGTCACCGTGGCGCTATCGCGCAGTGTTACCAGCGTGATACCGCCAGGCGTTTGCAGCGCAAGTCGCCACTGTTGATCGTCCACTGTCGCCAGCGCCATGGTCGTCACCGCGCCTTGCAACAGGCGCAGTGGGCGATGACCAAAGGGGAAGACCCACTCACCGTGCTGCTGGTGCACCCGCGGCTGCATCAGCAGCAGCTCGCCGTTCATATTGAGCAACACGCTGCGATTGTCGCTGCTGGTCACGGCGGCGTTCGCCTCGCCCGGCAGCGCCAGCGCTTCAGCGGCGGGCTGACCATCCAGCGGGATAAAGCGGGCTTCGCTGCGGCTAATCCGCCATCCCAGATTCCCCTCAACGCCGATTGCCAGCGCGGGCGATCTGTCCCACAGCTGCTGGGCGGGCTGCGCATGCAGAGCAGGCGCGCTGAACAGCGGCAACACCACCGCGACCAGCCAGAAAAAAAGCAGCAGCATGAGCAGTAAAATGCCCACGCCACACGCCGTGACCAGGCGGCGCACCAGCCGATCGACGGCGCGGCGACGACGGTCACTGAAGTGGACGGGAATGCGATTTATGCTCATGCAGGCCAGGGTATTCACGAAGACAGGTGGCTATGTTGCCCGTAGCTGATTGATAAGACAACTGTTGACGTTGGACAAGCTTGCCATACTCTCGCCATAATGGTGATGGACACTGAGCGGAGCCGCGATTTTGCGATATTTCCCGCCGGACATTCCGTCCAGCAACAGCCTTACGGAGTCACAATGGGTCAGGAAAAGCTGTATATAGAAAAAGAACTAAGCTGGTTAACCTTCAATGAACGCGTGCTGCAGGAAGCGGCTGATAAGAGCAATCCGCTGATTGAGCGCATGCGTTTTTTAGGCATTTATTCCAACAATCTCGAAGAATTCTATAAAGTCCGCTTTGCCGATGTAAAACGGCGCATCCTGATCGGTGAAGAGCAAGGCACCCCAACGCCGCTGCGCCATCTACTCAAGAAAATCCAGCAGCGGGTACAGAAATCGGATCAGGAGTTTGACGCGCTCTATAACGACCTGCTGCTGGAAATGGCGCGCAATCAAATCTTCTTGATCAACGAACGTCAGCTGTCGACCAATCAGCAAGAGTGGCTGCGGCACTACTTTAAACACCAGCTGCGCCAGCACGTGACGCCGATTCTCATTAATCACGACACCGACCTGATTGAGTTTCTGAAAGACGATTACACCTATCTGGCGGTGGAGATTATTCGCGGCGAGGAGATTCGCTACGCGCTGCTGGAGATCCCATCCGATAAGGTACCGCGCTTCGTCAATCTGCCAGCGGAGTCCCCGCGTCGACGCAAACCGATGATCCTGCTGGATAACATCCTGCGCTACTGCCTGGATGACATTTTCAAAGGCTTCTTTGATTTCGATGCGCTCAACGCTTACTCCATGAAAATGACGCGCGACGCCGAATATGACCTGGTGACAGAGATGGAGTCGAGCCTGCTGGAACTGATGTCCTCCAGCCTCAAGCAGCGCCTGACCGCCGAGCCGGTGCGCTTTGTTTATCAGCGTGACATGCCCGACGCGATGGTGGAGATGCTGCGTCACAAGCTCTCCATCTCCAACTATGACTCCATCGTGCCCGGCGGCCGCTATCACAATTTTAAAGATTTTATCGGCTTTCCTAACGTGGGCAAAGCCAATCTGGAAAACCGTCCGCTGCCGCCGATTCGCCATATCGGTTTTGATGGCTTCCGCAACGGCTTCGACGCGGTGCGCAACCGCGATGTGCTGCTTTACTACCCTTACCACACCTTTGAGCACGTGCTGGAGCTGCTGCGTCAGGCGTCCTTCGATCCCAACGTGCTGGCGATCAAAATCAACATTTACCGCGTGGCGAAGCATTCACGCATCATGGATGCGATGATCCACGCCGCGCACAACGGCAAAAAAGTGACCGTGGTGGTCGAGCTGCAGGCGCGCTTCGATGAAGAAGCCAACATTCGCTGGGCGAAGCGCCTGACCGAAGCGGGCGTGCACGTGATTTTCTCGGCGCCGGGCCTGAAAATTCACGCCAAACTCTTTCTGATTTCCCGCCGCGAAGGCGAGGAAGTGGTGCGCTATGCCCACATCGGTACCGGCAACTTCAATGAGAAGACCGCCCGCCTTTACACCGACTATTCGCTGCTGACCGCCGATGCGCGTATCACCAATGAAGTGCGCCGGGTGTTTAACTTTATTGAGAATCCGTACCGTCCGGTGTCGTTTGAACACCTGATGGTGTCGCCGCAAAACTCACGCGACATGCTCTACCGACTGATTGATGCAGAAATAGCCAACGCACAGCAAGGGAAGCCGTGCGGCATCACGCTCAAGGTCAATAATCTGGTGGATAATGGCCTGGTTGATCGGCTTTACGCCGCCTCGTCGGCCGGCGTAAAAATCAATCTGCTGGTGCGCGGTATGTGCTCGCTGATCCCTGACATTCCTGGCATCAGCGAAAATATTCGCATCACCAGCCTCGTTGACCGCTATCTGGAACACGACCGCGTCTATATTTTTGAGAGCGGCGGCGATAAAAAAGTGTTCCTGTCTTCGGCCGACTGGATGACGCGTAACATCGATTACCGTATTGAAGTGGCGGTGTCCGTGCTGGACCCACGCCTGAAGCAGCGCATTATCGATATCATGGCCATTTTGCTGAGTGATACGGTAAAAGCGCGCATCGTGGACAAAGAGCTGAGTAACCGTTATGTTCCGCGCGGCAATCGCAAAAAGGTGCGAGCGCAGCTGGCGATTTACGATTACATCAAGCAACTGGAACAACCTGAATAACGCCTATGCCAATCTCTCATAAAAACACGCCGAAACCGCAGGAATTTGCTGCGATTGACCTCGGCTCTAACAGCTTCCATATGGTGATTGCCCGTGTGGTGGATGGCGCGTTACAGGTGCTGGGTCGCCTGAAGCAGCGCGTGCATCTGGCCGACGGTCTGGATGCGCAAAATCGCCTGAGTGAGGACGCCATCGAGCGCGGCTTGAGCTGTCTGGCGCTGTTTGCTGAACGTCTGCAAGGGTTTAGCCCGGCCAATGTCACCATTGTGGGCACCCACACGCTGCGCATCGCCACTAACGCGGAAACCTTTCTGCAGCGAGCCGCAGAGGTGATTCCCTATCCGATCGAAGTGATTTCAGGCAATGAAGAAGCGCGTCTGATTTTCATGGGCGTAGAGCATACGCAGCCAGAAAAAGGCCGCAAGCTGGTGATCGACATCGGCGGTGGCTCAACCGAGTTGGTGATTGGCGAAGATTTTGAGCCTCAGCTGGTGGAAAGTCGCCGCATGGGTTGCGTGAGCTTTGCGAATCTTTACTTCCCGAAAGGCGAGATCACCCCGGAATATTTCCGCCGCGCGCGCCTCTCTGCGGCACAAAAGCTGGAGACCATGGCGTGGCAGTATCGCCTGCACGGCTGGCAGTATGCGCTGGGCGCGTCCGGCTCCATCAAGGCGGCCTGTGAAGTACTCCTGGCGATGGGCGAGAAAGAGAAGCTCATCACGCCCGATTCGCTCGATATGCTGGTAAGCGAGGTGCTCAAGCATAAATCGTTCAATGCGCTGAGCCTGCCTGGCCTCTCGGAAGAGCGCAAGGCGGTGTTCGTGCCCGGTCTGGCGATCTTGTGCGGTGTGTTTGATGCGCTGGCGCTGCGCGAGCTGCGCCTCTCTGACGGCGCGCTGCGTGAAGGTGTGCTGTATGAGATGGAAGGCCGCTTCCGCCATCAGGATATTCGCAGCCGCACCGCGCAAAGTTTGGCCAATCATTACGCGATTGATAGCGATCAGGCGCGCCGCGTGCTGGAGACCACCGAGCAGCTTTATCAGCAGTGGGAGGCGCAGAATCCCAAGCTGGCGAACCCGCAGCTGGCGGCACTGCTAAAGTGGGCGGCGCTGTTGCACGAAGTGGGCTTGACCATCAACCACAGCGGTATGCAGCGCCACTCGGCCTATATCCTGCAAAACTCTAACCTGCCGGGCTTTAATCAGGATCAGCAAATGCTGCTGGCGACGCTGGTACGCTACCACCGTAAGGCGGTGAAAGCGGACGAAATGCCGCGTTTCACCCTGTTTAAAAAGAAACAGTTTCTGCCGATGGTGTTTTTACTGCGCTTAAGCACGCTGTTAAATAACCAGCGACAGGCCACTACGCGTCCCGATTCGCTCACGCTGACCACCGACGAAGGCAACTGGACATTAACCTTCCCGCAGGGCTACTTCAGCCAGAATACGCTGGTGCAGTTAGACTTCGAGCGCGAGCAAACTTACTGGAACGATGTCAGCGGCTGGAAACTCACGCTGAAAGAGGAGTAATTCGGGCCTGTGGGCCCGTTCACCATGAGCACTTCACGTCCTGATACCTATTTCGCCGAAAAATACGGCCTGACGCCGCCCCACTCCGAAGTGGTGGCGGCGCTGCCCAAGCTCACGCCGGGCAACGCGCTGGATCTCGGCTGCGGCCGCGGGCGCAACAGCCTGTTTCTGAACCAGCACGGTTTTACCGTCACCGGCTGGGACGATAATCCCGCCAGCCTGGCTTCGCTGAACGCCATCATTCAGCAAGAGCAGCTCCAGGGCCTGCACACGGAGCGCTGCGACCTCAACCAGGTGCGTTTCAACGGCAGCTATGAGTTTGTGTTTTCCACTGTGGTGATGATGTTTTTGCAGCCACAGGCCATTCCGCAGCTGATCGCCGATATGCAGGCGAGCACCCGCAAATACGGTTATAACCTGATTGTCTCGGCGATGAGCACCGACGATTATCCCAATACGCAAAACTTTCCGTTTACGTTCAAATCCGGAGAGCTGAGCCACTATTATCGCAACTGGCACATTGTGAAATACAACGAAGAGGTGGGCGAGTTGCATCGGCGCGATGAAAACGGCCAGCGCCTGAAATACCGTTTCGCCACGCTGCTGGCGCAAAAAGCCAGCTACTGATCACGCACCGAGGGACGCACCGCGTCCCTCTGCTGTAGCTATCGGCATAATAGCCCGCCGGCAATTTGTTTATTTTTCACACAGCGATTGACCTTAAAATCGAACTGTGACTAAATATTACTCCCGCCCATTTGGGTAATCACAGGAACACCTCGCGTGAACAGCGCCATACCTGCACGAAGACGTCACAAAACCAGTAACATGACCCGCATTGTTTTATTCATCAGTTTTCTTATTCTGGCGGGCAGACTGATCTTTATCATCCCCGGTGCTATCGAGCATCACCAGCAAAATAAAACCGCGTCTGAATCGGTTACCGCGCCGCCCGGTGCCCGCTAACGGCTATTTGACGCACGCTCTCGCCAGCATAACGCCCTGATTTCGCTCAACGCGCTACACTTTGTGTGACTTTACAGACACAAAGGACGCGTTATGTCTGCTTCGCACGCACAAAAACTCTTAGAAACCCGCCAATCCATTCTTCATCTGCTGCTCAGTAAAGACGATCTTGTGGATGTCCTGTTGGACAAATCCGTGGATCTTAATGCCGCCGAGCTGCGCGAGATAACCGGCTGGCGGCACCAGCTTGAACAGGCCATCGCGCCGCTGCACGCGGCTGACCTTGCCGATATTCTCGAAGCGTTGCCGGAGGAGGAGCGCCAGGCGCTGTGGCGTCTGGTACCTACTGAACGGCGCGGACGCGTGCTGGTGGAAGCGTCTGAAACGGTGTGGGACAGCCTGACCGAGGAGATGAGCGATCGGGATATCCTGCGCGCCATTGAGCCGCTGGATATCGACGACCAGGTCTACCTTGCCCGCTATCTGCCGCGTGACCTGACCGGACGTCTGTTGACCACGCTGGAGCCGGACCTGCGCGCAAGCCTGCTGGATGTGATTGAACTCGACCGCGACCGCGTGGGCCGGGTGATGGATTTCAACATTCTCACGGTGCGGGCAGACGTCACGCTGGAAACGGTGCAGCGCTTCCTGCGCAAGCGAAAAAGCATGCCCGCCGGCACGGATAAGCTGTTCATTACCAATGAGCACAATCAGCTGCTAGGCGAGCTGGCGCTGACCGATATTCTCCTGAATCAGCCGGATACGCAGGTGGCGAACGTGATGAACGCGCATCCCACCACGTTCCAGCTCAACGATAAAGCGGAGGATGCGGCCAGCGCGTTTGAGCGCTACAACCTGATCTCCGCCGCGGTTATCGATGCCAAAGGCAAGCTGATGGGTCGCCTCACCGTGGAAGATGTGATTGATCTGGTGAACGAAGAGAACGAGAGCAATATCCGTAAAATGGGCGGTATTAGTCAGGAAGAGGACGTGTTTGCGCCGGTGCGCAAAGCGGTGCGCAAGCGCTGGACGTGGCTGGCGATCAACCTCTGCACGGCGTTTATTGCCTCGCGCGTAATTGGACTTTTTGAAGCGACGATTTCCCAGCTGGTGGCGCTGGCGACGCTGATGCCGATCGTAGCGGGCATCGGCGGGAATACCGGCAACCAGACCATTACGATGATCGTGCGCGCGCTGGCGTTGCACCAAGTTGAGCCGGGTAATTTTTCGTTTTTGATTTTGCGTGAGCTCGGCGTAGCGCTGATCAACGGCTTGTTCTGGGGCAGCATTATGGGCGCCCTGACGTGGCTGATGTATGACAATCTGCAACTTGGCGGCGTGATGATGCTGGCTATGCTGCTGAATTTGCTCTTGGCCGCGCTGATGGGCGTGCTGATTCCACTGTTGATGACCAAAATGAAACGCGATCCGGCGGTGGGATCCAGCGTGCTGATCACCGCCCTCACCGATACCGGCGGCTTCTTTATTTTTCTCGGTCTGGCCACGATCTTTTTGCTGCCGCATTAAGCTCAACCAGAGCACGATCACCGTACCCGTGAATAATCACTAACCGTAAGGAGAGCAACCATGTTTACTGTAAATGATTTCGTCCAGGCCAAAACCGGCGGCCCGAAGATGCAGGTGCTGCGCGTGGAGGGCGATAGGCTGTGGTGCGCCCGCGTGGACGATCCGGTCAAAAAAGAGATTGAAGTCAACGCGGACAGCGTTAACCTCTATCACGAAGACGGGGATTTCGGCGTCTGCTGATCTCCCCTGACGCCGCCATGGCCTTCTCAACGGCCATGGCGGCGTGCGATCAGGGATTATCTTGCTGCACATTATCCCGCCCAATGCCGCCAATAAAAGGCAGCCGCAGGCGCAGCGGGGTAAAATCCACGCCCAGGTTCAAGCCCAGTACGTTCACCTCAACGCCCTCTTCCGCGCCTACCGTTAGGCCTAAAACGCCCAGCAGTGAGAGCTGCACTCCGCGCCCGGACGGCGGCAACCCTAGCGGATGCCACAGCGAACGGTAATCTTTGCCCAGCGCGTTGGCGGGCAGATCCAGCTTGAGCGCTGGAACCTCACGCCCAATGTGCGCGAGGAACGTATTGCTGTTAGGCCCCGGCCACGCGCGGTACGTGGTCGGCCACGGGTAACGGCGAATGGCCGCCTCAATCTGTGGGATCAGGGCGGCGGCGGCGTCACCGCGCTGCGTCACCAGCACGCGCGGGCGAGCACCGTACCAGTAGCCATCCGCAAGATTGGCGTTGCGCCGCACTTTGTCACCGCTGCCCCAGCTGATCACTTCGTAGCGCGTATAGCGTGTTTCACCGGCACGCTTAAAGATGATCCACGGATGCACCGCCACCACCCCTTTCCAGCCGTAGGTCGGCGCCGCGTAAACCTGCACGATCGCCTCGTTAACATAACGCCTGGGATCGGGCGCTAACCCCGCCGAGTCACGCCGCGCGCTGGCCCACCCGCCGCGCGGACTGAGGCCCTCCTCGCTGCGCGTGGCCTGCGCCAAACTGGCTGCCAACGACAGCAGCACCGCGCACAGAAACGCGAGTAATATCACTTTAAATGGCAGCATTATTTCATCCTGGAAGCGGTAGACGAGCACCATCATGCACCGAAACGAGGACGTTTGTATTTACTCACTATGCGGTGTATGGTTGCCTTAATAAAGATGACGTTACTGAAGCTTATTGAGTTGATATAAATCATCTTCTCTCCGCAAAGGCTTATTCACTGCGCGCTGGATTTATCCACTGAGCGATAAACTCGGCAATCCGTTCTTGAACACGACTTTCAACCGTCCGCAAGCGCAGGATCATTATTCCACTTTTAGCTAAAATACTATCTTTTAATGCATCCCGTGCTGCCTGCTCAGGACGCTCGTGGAACCCGCCATCAACCTCAATAACACCCACAGGTGTCTTACCAATTTTGTAATAGATCACAAAGTCGCAACTTGCGCGCGCCATAAAGCTGCGCTCCCGATCTGTTAAAAGCGTATTACTCGGTGATACCAATTGATCCAATTTTATTTGATCATGGTAAATTAGATCCCTGCTCGCGCGCTCGGATAAAACCTCACGCAGGCACGCAGCCACAATTTGCTCGGATTTATAACGCGAGTCTTGTGGCCTTAAGCGAGTATTTAAACGCGCAAGAGATTGGTCATATTCTCGATAGAGAAGGTCAAAAGCAGACACAACCGGCGCACGTACCACCTGCTCTTCCTCTGCATAGTACTCAATATGGCGCATCAAGGCGGCGATATGGCCGTTATTATTGCTAAAGACTTCATCGCCTGTGACCAAAGTAAAACACTTTTTAGCGCGTGAAACGGCCACGTTAATCATTCGCGGATCATCTACAAAATTTAGCCGGTCAAGGTTTTGGTTATAACGCTTTTTGTCGAGGACGGTTGAAAAGACTATTTCATCGCACTCCCTGCCCTGAAATTTGTGAACGGTGTCTTTGACGAAATCCTCCGGTAAATAGGTGCCCGAAAGCATCACTTGAGCTCGGAACGGAGCAATAAAGCCGCGATTTTCATCAGTGACCATCACGGGTTCGTGCGCTGCATCGAGTACGTGAATCAGAGAATCCAGCTCGCGCAAGTTTGTATTCTGACGCGTGTGATTTCCTTTAGCCGTCACGATCAAACGCAGGGCTTTTTCCCCATGGTCCTCGGTCATAGGAATGAGGGCATTATCATAGAACTGCTGATTGCAAAAATGGATGATTTTGGGATGACAACGGTAGTGCTCTTTTAACAGCGTCTTAGGTAGCGATGTCTGGAATACATTAATACATGAATCAAGAAGACTGTATCGCTCGCAATCGTAAGCTTGCTCAGGCGCAGCCAAACCTAATTTCACGGGGATGTGTGCCAACTGATGATTATCCCCCACCACAATCAGGTTTTTGGCGCACCCAAGCGGCAAAATACCCGGCACGATATCCTGCAGCGAGGCTTCATCAATAATAACATAGTCAAGAATGGCGCCGGGCGCGATTGAATTCACAATCGAGTGGGTACCGCTTCCTATAATTGGAAACCGTTTAAGGAAGGCATCAAACAGCTGAGAAGTACGATACGTTTTGACATCGTATGAGCCTGATGATGGCATGTGCGAGTGCAGATGCTGCTTTAAACAGAGCATGGACGCACGGGTCAACAGCTTCAGCTCCGAGTCAAAATGACCGCGTTCAAGTCGCTTCAGGCAGGCCTGCAACTCCTCCTCTTTATTATCGATCGCCTTGTCGTAGTAATGCATTTGTAATGCATGGAATACCGACAATCGGGCACCTTCATGCGTAAGAGGTTTGGTGCGAAAAACGCCAAATTTAAATAACAGCTCAATGCGCTCTTTCAGGCGGATGCGCTTTTCGCCCAAATAAGCCAGGTAAGCCATTAAATCTGTTGTTTTGCCTGGTGTTAGCCCATATTTTTCCAATGAAATATTCGTTTGTACATTGCTTTCATCCTGCCACTGCTGTAAATAGCGACGTTCAATATTGAGCTCGTTGAGTTCAACCTGTAATTGCGCTGCACGATTGTAATCATGCAAAGACTGCTTCACATTTTTCAGATGGTGTTGAATCGCTTCCATAGACGGCGCGGGCTCCGGTTCGCCTGGAGGCAAGGACGGCAGTTGCGCGAAAAATTCAGTACGATTTTCAGTATTTCCCAGTCTGGCAATGAGATGTCCTAAACCACATTTATCGAGTTTTTCGTAAACGTTTTCTACGGCGGCATTATTGTTAGACAGCACGGCGACCGTCTGACTTCTCAATAAAATATTGGCAATAATATTCAGGATTGTCTGAGTCTTACCAGTGCCAGGCGGCCCCTCTATCACACTAATTTGTTTGCGAAAAGCTTGCTCAACCGCGGCCAGCTGACTTTCATTCAGGCCGAAAGGAAAGATAAGAGCATGGTCACGCGTCAACGTTCCATTTTGCTTGCTGCAATAAGCCTGCAATGCGGTGCTTGCGCTGTCGGGAAGTTTTTCAAGTTGACGCACTACGTTCGCAGCAATATCTTCATCAAGCTTAGACTTCGCACAAGCCTGACGCGCCCTTGCCACCGCTAAAAAATAGTCAAACACCCTCGTCTTTTTAAGACCCGTTGACGTGGTAAAACTAATACCTTCCATCTTATAGACGTAAGGTTTTCGACCGTCAGGATAATAAACGACGGCATAGCGCTCGTCGTAGATCATAACCTTCATAACCGGTGTGACAATGCTGCTGCCCGGCTTGGTCAGTAACACCTCATTCAGCTCTCGGTAAGGACTCACACGACAATCACTTAGCGGGCGAGTGAATGTTTTTTTAGACGGGTAATAACAGGTTAACTGCAACGCTTCATATTTATCACTCCAGTAAATTACCCAGTCGCTGATCTGCGCCGTTTTCTCCACGTTACCTATGTGAATCGAAACCATAAATCCCTTTATCCTCACGCATACGAAGTCCGCCTGTGCTTTTGCAAAAGTATATAAGCAGCAGTTTGTGATTTATCGACACTATATCAACGTTACATGCAGCATTATTGGATTCTCGCCAGTTTCAGCCGCAAGAAATGCATTTTTCTATGTCTGCACAGCTACCCATTACTGCTTTTATCGATATAAAAAAAGCCCGCGATTAAGCGGGCTTAGAGGCAAACTAAAAAGGCGTTACTCCCACTCTATTATCTAGAGCAATTAAAAATCATTTAAAATCAACGACTTATGAAAGACCGAGAGAATAATACCATTAAAAATACCATTGCAGCATGCTTGAGTTAGCCAAGATTCCAAGAGCCCCCTCGATACTTGAAGGCCCGATCAATGATGCCCCCCAGCCACAGAGGGATCGTTGCAGCCTTGAAACCGCCAAATTGGACAAGCAACTCACCTTCTGTGTCTAGCATGGCCACAGGAAGCTCAGGCAGCATGCCAGTGCCGATGCCGCCAGACGGGAAAACACTGCCGAAATCACGCTTCAAAAGCAGGCGAGACGTCGCTTTGCCTAGGGTCAGAAAGGTCTCTTTGCGAACCAGCCAGTAGCACTCTACTCCTGATGCAGCGTATCGCTCTTGGCGGCGAGTGAATTCGCGTAGATGTTGGTAGGAGCGTTGTAGCTCAATGGCAATGGTGCGGCCTGAGACTGAAAAGAGCACGTCAGCTTCCCACTTCTCGCCGCTCGGTGATCGGCCGGGAACCTCGTCTCGATTTTCAATACCCATGCCAGTTAAGGCGGCCATCACTGCGGCCTTGCCCGACTTATGCCATTTCGTCTCGGGCGCTGTGCTGCACTCGTCTGACAGGTGTGCGAAGAACGGCAGACCATTGATGCTTGTCTTGAGTACCGCTGGCGCTTTGCAACATGGCATCACAAAATCACCTAGCCGGGCGGCCTGTTTCAGCCTCTCCCACTCGTCGGAGGAGATGGAGGCTGCATCTACCGGCTTGCCGTCATGTGTCCAAGCTGCCTGTGTCATGACTGTTCCTCGGACGCGGAGCCGGGAAGCTTGTGGTCGATCATGAAGGCCTCGTCCATTTGCCGCATCAAAATAGCTAACTCGTCCTGATCGCCGCCGGAACGAACATCGGCAAGCAACTCCGCTGCATAAGCCGGATCAGCCCGAAAGTACTCGGCCATCGCCTGTAGATGTGATCTGTCTTTCATTTGATAGAGTTCTCTTGGCCACGTCTTGGTCTCGGCATTGCCCTTACCACAATGATAGATGTTTATTCGTTCGCCATAATTTACGTGTCGAGCATATCCCACTCGTCACCTAGTACCCATCGCAGGGCAGAAAGCTTCCCATTGAGCATACCCCATTCAAAGTCGCTCCAAGGCCCAGTATCCTCATACTTTTCTCTGACCCGCTGAGCTGCTACTTTTGCTTGACTCAGGATATCTTCGTGGATCACATCATTGCCGTAGCGATTGGTTCCAGCGGGAACAACCTCTATATCACCATTATCTAAGTGATAAATCATGTTCATGTGACGGTTGTACCAAACCTTATCGAACAACTCGTCCATCGCTGACATTATTTCCTGAAGCCCGCGAGTTTCATCCTCCCAGGCAAAGCTATTCTCATAGTGAAACTCTTCCAGATCGAGGAGATCTTCAATCGCAGAGTTCGTAGAGTTAAAGAATATTGATGCGCTTCCGTCGAAAATATCTGCAAAGTCTTCGTGTGGCTGCCTATGATCTTTTCCGCAAAAATCTGTGACATTATGTGTAACGAACCTGAACGTTTCGTACTCGTTCGCGCGTGCTACTTTAAACTCTAGAAACAACTCGGCCAATACCGCGTCGGCAACACTGTTTTTCTGCTTATGAAACGGCGCTTTCTTCGCGATCGCCCTCTCTGCTGCCTTTATTTTAGCGTTATCGGAGACCGCAATTTTGTGGGCAGTTTCGAAAAGCTTTAGAACGCGATTTACCGTGCCCTGAGTCGCCTCCGACAGTATTGGAAGCCGATGATTAACATCATCCAAGGCTTTTAGCGCAGCATCTTTTCCTTGGCCACCAAAAGACTCAACAGCAGATTTAACTACCCGAAACTCATTTGCAAGTCGCTTGCGTGTAGCCTCAATGACCCTATCTTTATTTCGCTCGTACTCTACACGTATCAAATCTGGAAGAAGTATTCTGATACTACCATCCTGTACCAATTGCTCTAGGGCAGCAAGCATAGGCAATTCCGCTTTCTGAGATGAAATATCAAGCCAAACGCAGGTATCGAGCATTATTAGGTGCAATATATTTCTCCAAATATTCACCGGCGCGCAAAACGACCAAGCCGATTTTTTTAAATAACCTTGACGATTCCTAATTATCACTCACGTCATTACTTGATGACTCGCGCCATAATAGCGAGGACGTCACCCTGCAGCCTGCGAAAGTCGTTCATCATCGCTTCAACATCCACCGGCCGCGCACCTTGGCCGCGCTTCTCTGCAAGCCAAAGTTTCAGCAAGCCAGCGACTCGGCCAAGGTCGCCATTGACCTTGCCCAAGTCGGCCACGGCTTGCAGATCAACAACCGAGCGGATCGGCTCATTCAATCCAACGGCGCGCAGGAACGCCGACTGAGACATGCCCGCTTGCGCGGCACGGTCTACCAGCTCGGCGCGTTCGTCCTCGGTCACGAATACCTTGATGTATTCGTTCCGGGGCCGGGTGCCGTAAGTCGTTTTTTTCTTCTCTGCCATTCGTCTCTCGCTCTTGCCGCAGCGACAGCCAGGTGGCGCAGCAGCGCGCCTTTCCTTTGGTGCCGCTCGGGCGTTTCGTATCTGGTCGCGGCAGCGACGGTAAGCCTCGCAGAGCAAGATGCCGTCGAACCGCAGGTGAGTAAGGGGCGGTGTTGGGGGGGAACAGGCGAAGCCTGTGGACCCACAACACACATCTTGCCGTCTGTCTGAGCGCAACTCAAAGAAATTTAACTCTGATAGCCGCTTCGATAAGGCATGTTGCTTTTAATTTCCTTGAATTTCGTTCGGTTTACTTAAGTTGCCTAGCGCTGCCTTAATTCAGGAGTGAATTGCCTAAAGTTGCCTAAAATTGCCTTGAATTCACTTGGCCGAAAAAATTTAAATGGACGGAGCAAGCAGGGAAGAGAACGCCATGACCTGAAGCCAACATACCGCTCCGACGATTCGGTTATAGCGTCTCCGATCCTCAGATAGTCAAGAATTCCTGTGGTCGCTAGAATGCCCGTGTTCCACAACTGAGCAGGGCCTAATTGGCACCAAAAAGGAGCACGAAAAATGGCTAGGAAAACTCTTTCTGAGCGCCGATCTGATGCTTTTTCTGAACTAGAGATGGCTAAGGCGAGGCTTGCAAAACTCGACAATGAAGCAGCAGAAAGAATCGGGAGAATTGCAATAAAATCGGGATTAGTTAATCTGGAGCTTACGGACGATCTGATCCGGGAAGAATTCGACAGAATCGTTGAAAGGATAAGCAAGGGGAATAGACCATGAAGACAACTCACCGCATAAGTGCTCTGGCTGATCAACTCAATGAACTGCAAGCCTGCCTAGGTCAAGCTAGCAGCCAATCTAATAGGTACGTTGTGGAGGCTCAGCGCATTGCCGCCCGGCTCGCTTCTTCACTTGAAGAGTGGCACTTGGAGACGCTGCACATCCCTGAAACGGAACGTTGCCTCTATCGCGTTCAGAATCCTTACTACGCGGCTCACTGACACCGCACGCAGCCCTGTCAAAAGCCCACTTCGGTGGGCATTTTTTTGTCCCGAAACAGACGTTTTCGGGACACTATCCTCCCCCTCAAAACTCTTCTAAGAACATACTTTAAAACAGGTACTTAAGCGTCTACTTTCGTCCCGAAATACGACGTTTGCGGGAACAGTAAGTCTCTGTTTCTATTGAAAAAAGAAGCCACAAACCCTAGAGGTCATCGGGAAATGCGGCAATAATCGAACCTCGGACGACGACGAAACGAGGTATTCGATATGGAAAAAGAATCGCAAAGTACGTCAGCTTTTACCGCCCGGATATTTCGCCGAGGTGCGGCACTAGCTGTGGCAATGGCAACTACAGGCTTCGGCGTAGGTCTCTACATGACACCTGTACCGGCTTACGCCATCTACTGCTCTAACTGCTCGACGTTCTATCAACAGATGTTCGAGTACGCCGAGCAGGTCAACACAGCGCTGAACACCGCCGAGCAATTGCAAACGCAGATTCAGCAATACCAAAATATGGTCACGCAAGGCACAGGGTTGCCCGATTCAATGTTCAGCAGCATCGCGTCTGACTTGAAAAGCGTCGTCAACATCTACAACCGCTCGCAGGCGTTGGGCCGCCAAATCCAGAACATGGATTCGCAGTTCAACACAGTTTTTCCGGGCTTCGAATACTACCTAAATCAAGCAGCTAATTCGGCAGAGGCCCCGGCGCAGGATCGCTATCAAAAGTGGTCGCAACAGGGCCGCGACAACGTAAAAACGGCGATGGAAGCGGCGAACTTCAATACCAGCACCTTCGAGTCCGAGGATGCCCAGCTAGACCGCATGGTGGCTCGTTCGCAGTCGGCCGTTGGTCGTATGCAGGCGATTCAGGCGGGCAATGAAATTGCCGGGCAAAACGTGCAGCAATTGCAAAAGCTGCGCGACCTGCTGGCCACGCAAATCAACATGCAGGGCAATTACATGGCTCAGCAAGGCGACAGGAAGGCTGCGAGCGAAGCCACCGAACAGCAGTTTGAAGCCCGCAAAAACACACGCGGCGGCGTTAAGGA
Source organism: uncultured Pantoea sp. (assembly GCA_913778495.1). Lineage (GTDB taxonomy): Bacteria > Pseudomonadota > Gammaproteobacteria > Enterobacterales > Enterobacteriaceae > Pantoea. The sequence goes on along the minus strand of CAJYVD010000018.1, from coordinate 40,955 downwards.
GTACTGAGAATGACTATTTCAAAATGGATCATTGCGTTGATGTGCGCCGGCTCCGCCCTGGCCGGTTACATGGTTACCGTAATGGTTAAAAGCAACGGTGAATGTACTGCGGTGGCAGAGCAACAAATGCAAAAGCGTGACGCTGATGCGTCATTTGAGGCACGCCCGAACACTCGTGGCGGCGTGAAGGGGTACTAGCTATGGATCGCCTATTGTTCTTTCTCGCCTTCGCAAGTCTGTTCGTGGCCGGAGATGCTATGGCCGCAACCGACCTTTCACATGCCGATACATCGGTTCAAGGCCTACTCGACCTAGTTCTACAACAGTCGCACCAGTGGTCAGCGAAGCTCTATGAGTATGCGATCCGACTGTTCTGGCTGCTGGCCTCGATTCAGTTTATTTGGACGTTCATGCCTCTGGTCATGAAGCAAGCCGACTTCGGTGAGATTGTCGGCGAACTTCTGCGCTTCGTGCTGGTGATCGGCTTCTTTCTTGCAGTCATGAAGTACTCAGTAGAGTGGTCGACGGCCATTGTCGATAGCTTCCGCGATGCAGCAGCATCGGCGAGCGGCCTCGGGCGCGCATTAGAACCCGGCGATATGCTTGCCGTTGCGCTGGATTTTGGCCGCACAATGGTAAAGGGCATTTCGGTATTTTCTCCAGCTAAGGGACTTCTGATCGCTGTATGCGCAATCCTTGTGTTGGCGTGTTTCGCCTTCATCGCTGCATTTATGTTTGTAACGCTCGTAGAGTCCTACGTAATCATCAACGCGTCCGTGCTGTTCTTAGGCTTTGGTGGCTCGCAATGGACGCGGGACTTTGCAATTGCGCCAATGCGTTTCACCGTTGCGATTGGTGCCAAGCTATTTGTATTGACCTTGATTGTCGGCCTAGTTGTACAGTCTGCTAAGCAATGGTTAGCAGCCTATACAAATGATGAAGCGTCATTGATGACGATGGTCGGCTTAGCCTTAGTGTGCTGCTATCTGACCAAGACTATTCCTGACCTGATCGGCGGCATGATTAGCGGCACTTCCATGGGCGGTGGCTCGGCCATTGGTGGGATGGCTGTGGCCGGGGCAGCCGGGGCGGCGGCGGCGGTTGCCACCATCGCCACGGCAGGGGCGGCCACTCCAGCTGCTGCCGGTGCTCTTGGCGCTGCGGGTACTAGCGGCGCCACTGGTGCAGGGGTAGCTGGTGCAGGTGGGATTAGCGGCGGTGGTCTGGCTTCTGCGATCAATTCCAGTTTTGCCGGTGGTGGTACGCCAGCAGCAGCGGCAACTAGCGGCGCTGCGAGTACGGGCGGCCAAGCGGCCGCCCAGAGCGCTTCATCGGCCGGTGCCCGCGTGGGTGGCAGTGCCGCCCCTCAATCGTCGGGCGCGGCTCCGCAGCAGCCTAGCAGTGGCGTGCAGCAGGCGACCAGGCAGGCGGGGAGGGACGCACAGGGCAACGACGACAAAAACCAGCAAGGGACACCGAAAGCTGGACTTGTTGGCTCTGGTAACGCCCTTTCCCAAGCGGCCAACGCTAGCGCAAAGGCGCTCGGCGTGATGACCTCGATGGCAGTGCCGGGAATGGAGAATGCACACTCTCTGTCTCTTGGTGCAGGAGCTCCGCCATCTGCGCCTGACGCCAACTCGACCGTTCCAGCCGATAGCGGGGAAACTGCACAAACGGAATCTAACATCATCCGTCCAGTCTCGGACGCAAGCCCCGCTACAAGTCGCCTAGCCTCGCTCAATGTGCCCGGCACTGCCTCAAACAACGATAACTTGGAGTAATAACCATGATGGCCGTACTAATGTTCGCTGGATTCGTAGTATTTGCATCGACGTTCGCAATTGGTATGTGGGCGCTCGGTCGATGGCTACGTAGCAAGGGCTACGGGCCGCAACTCGATAGGTTGGATCGCCAGTACACGGCCTTGCAGCTTCGAGTAAGCCCGCTCGCCTTGTCGGCCTCCTATCACATGTTTGCCGGGGCACAGGCTATGAATCGCCTGCCTTTGCTGGGCAGCAAGAATAACGCATCGCTGAATCAGCAAGCATTGATGGCCATCCAGGCAGCGCAGGAAGCACAGAAACAAGATAGTCCCGGCAAGCGGTGATCGCTGACCAGCCCCACGCAACCCCGCCTCAGTGCTGGCGTGGGGCTTTGCCATTAGTAATACGCACGGACTTGTCTCACTCCGTCCATCACCCTCTGTAAAGCCCGACGCTGCGTTCTGAGCGATTCTAGGGGTACATGCCCCTACACGCGCTACTGGAGCCTCTTCGGCCTTCGAACAATTTCAACCAGCCCCGCCGCACTACCCACTTCCCTTTTTGGTGCCCAACGGCCGTAGGCCGACCAAGACCAGCAAGCGATGAGCTGCGCCAACAAGGCGCGGCGCTTAGCGCGCATGCTGGAGATTCTTAGAGAATCTTGGATGGAATTTGCGAAGGGCCCGCAAAGGCCCGCCGTTGCGGGGATTTCAGAAACCGGCCGGGTACTGTCAAACAGGGGATTGGGTACTGTTAAACAGGGGGTGGGGTGCCGTTAAACAGGGGGCAGCAGCGTTACAGTCGGATGCCTTGGGTCGCCCGATTTCCCATTTGCCCTTAGCATACTCGCCTACCCTCCAACCCACGGCAGCAAGCTCGGCCAGCGCCTTGCGTGCCGTCTGTCGGCGTTTTTTGACGGTATTCGGGTTCGTCGGTTCATCCGGCCAAACATAGCCGCATAGCGTGTCTAGCTGTATCCGCCCCGACTTACCGAGGTCAATCCAGCCGCACAGTCGTTGGTGAATCAAGCGGGCGGGGTCGGTCCGTAGTTTCCTAACTTCGGCCATATCTATGCGGATGTGCTGCCCGCCCATGATTGCGCGAGCAATAAGGGGGTTCAATGCCACGTACAGCTTGCCGTCCTGCTCATCACTTGCGTACTCGGACAGCAAACGGAAGCCCTGCCGCTTCCTATCGTTTTGCGCAATGATAGAGACTTTCCAGAGCCTCTCAATGCAATCGCGTACTGGCCTAGTATTGTCGATATCCGCATAGCCAACCTCACGGGCTAGCGACCGATAGCTACCCTTGACCACCATCGCATTCTGCTGGACGGCTTCCCATTTGGGTTCGAGAAATAGCCGGAGCTGCCTACCGGCTTCTGTCTGAGGATCGGGAGAAAGCATAAGGCCAGAAGGCCCAGCCATTGCTACCAATCCTTGCAGGATGCGGAGATCGTCAGCCCCAAGCGGTTCCGGCCCACTAAACTCGATACGCTTGCCATTGCCGTAGTCATATGCAACGTCAAGCTTGCTATGCTTTCGTTCGCCACGTTTGAGGCTACGGAACAGGCCGGGTGCTAGACAATGCACCGGGTCGTGCCGGGCGTGAGTCAAGTCATGCTTGCTCACGCTGACGCCCCTTTCCGCTGTCCTGCTTGGCGTCCAATAGCTCCACCGGCAGCAAAACGCCGCCGTCGCGGCGTTGATACCATTGGTCATGCGGAGTAGCGTCGTAATTCTGCTTGCTAACACCAAAACGAACAAAGAAGCCGCGCCGGTCTTTGCCGATGGGCTGACGGTCATAGGCGCGGTCGCTTAGGCTCTTGGCCTCGTCCTCGGTCATCTTTGCGACGAAGCCGCACCAGCGGGCATTGTCGATTAGGGCGGATGCGCCTCTTGCGGCCTGTTGTTGATCCGTTTGCCCCTCACGAGCGCTACCTTTGCTAACGTGATGCAGGTAAAGAACAGAGGCCCCGGTACGCGCTGCAATGTGCTCCAGCGTGGCGACAAGCTTGGCCATGTCGCCATTGCTGTTCTCGTCGCGGTCATGAATCCGGCTCAGTGTATCTAGTACGATCAGTCGAGCGCCGGAACAGAATTTGATTAGGGCAGCGCGTTGAGCGTCATCTAAGACGTTCATGAGCGTACCCATGACTGGCTTGATTGTCAGGTTCTCGGCGATGTTTTCACGGGCCTGCTGATTCAGGTGCTGACCGATGGCATGAATACGGCGCACCAGTGCGACTTCCGGATCTTCTCCAGCGAAATAGACCACGCGGCCAGTGCACGCGGGGGCAAGGCCTACAAGATCGCCACCGGCAGCGCTGCACGCGATGGCCATTGCCGCTTCCAGCGCCCAGAAGCTCTTACCCGTGGCTCCGGGAGCCACCAACGCGCCTACCGTCCCAGCAAGAAAGCCCGGCCAAATAAAGTCTAGTGCGGGCGGTTCGTTCTCGAACGCTGCCCGTAAGTCAATCGCCACAATTCAGGCCCCCATTCCGGGACGAGGGGCCGAGCCGGAATGTTTGCATGCATCAATCCATGCCTCGACCTCGGCTAAATCCCACACGACCTTTCGACTACTAAGTGCGATGCGCAGAGGGAATTTTCCCTGCTTTTCAAAGTTGTAGATCGTGCGCTCGCACAGTGGAATCATCTCCAGTAGTTGCTTTTTGCTTATGAGAACTTTACTCGATTTCCTTAATTGTCTTTCCATACCGAATACCTCGTTTTCTCATCGTCCGAGGTTTAATTATTGCTACACAATGCCGGTAAGTTCCAGCACTATTAGCCTAATTTTTCCTTGAAAATCAATGAGTTAGTCGTCTCGCAAACGTGTAGTTTCGGGACAGCGATAATCACCCAATCGCTTGTTTTTCCGAAAGTTTTTTAAGGAGATTTAGGAGAGAAAAAGCGTCCCCAAAAAGTCTATTTCGGGACAAAAAAAAGCCCACCGGAGTGGGCATTTCGCGACAAAAATTCAGGTCTCAAGGCTCCGAATCAGTCCTTGAGGCGGGGCTTCCTGATCGTCCACTCATCAATCATGTCCGCCCAGTCCTGGAGCATTGCCCGGCGCTGATCGCGGTACTCGGCCTTGTTGTAGACGGCTCGAACACCCTTCTGTTCGTGCGCAAGGCACTTCTCGATCCAGTCAGTGTTATAGCCCGCCTCATGCAGCAGTGTGCTGGCTGTGCGCCGCAAGTCGTGCGGGCCGAACTTGCCAAGAGACAGCCCTTCCTTCTGAGCCAGACGATAGGTCAGCGTTAGCACCTGATTGAGCGTGGCGCTGCTCATCGGCAAGTCCGAGTCATAGCGAGATGGCAGCACGTACTCCGAGCCGCCCGCGAAGGTTTTCAGGGCAATGAAAATGTCCAGCGCCTGCTTAGATAGGAACACCAAATGGGAATTGCGACGCTTCATCCGCTCCTTGGGGATCGTCCAGAGTGCCTCAGTGAAATTTATTTCGCTCCACGTTGCGTTGGTCAGCTCGCTCTTGCGCACCATCGTCAGCAACAGCAGCTTGGCGGCTGCTCGGATGGAAGGCGTAGTGCCAATGCGTTCCATGTACTGGTACATCAAGCCGATTTCATCGGGTGTCAGCGCTCGATCTCGCGGCTCGAACTTTGCGATGGTCGTGGGACGCACCAAATCGGCCGGGTTCTCGACCTTCTGGCCGCGTTCGATAGCCCAGCGGTAGACCTGCAAGACAATCTCTCTTGTATGTACTGCCGTTGCCGGTGCGCCTCTCTCCACGATGGCATCGGTCAGCGCTCGCAGGTCTTCGTGGGTAATCTCGGCTAACTTGTGGTTACCAAATTTGGGCTTTAGCTCGCGCTCGTAGACCGAGCGGCGCATATCCCGGGTGGACTCGGCCATCTGGTAGCCGCGCAACCACTTTTCGGCCCAAGCGCCGAATGTCTCAGCATCCTTGACGCGGGCTTTGTCCCGCGCCTTCTCCTTGGCTGGAGATTTCCCTGCGGCGATCATCTTCTTGGCTTCGCCCAGCCGTTCGCGAGCTTCCGCCAGCGTGATCCCTCCGACGCCGTAACGGCCGAAGGTGATGGTCTCCTGCCTGCCGTGGATTGAGTAGTTGTACCGGAATGAAATCGAACCCGCAGGCGTGATGGCCACGTAGAGGCCGTCACGGTCATTCACTTTATAGAGCTTGTCCTTTGGTTTGAGGTTGCGCAGCTTGGTATCAGTCAGCATGGTCGGATTGGGTTTCCTCTTAAAAATACCATGCTCAAAAACCCCACAAATCCTCGCAAAAAACCCTTTAAGGACAATGAGTTAAATCTATTCAATACCATGAACACTCAATCAGAGGCGGCATGGTATCGAGCACCGAACATGGCATCAGGTTCAAATCGTACCATCTACCATGCCATAGAAACTGGGTGCTTGGCGATGCGAAAATTTGCCAGACAGTGCCACGCCAATAACGGAAAAAGCCCGCATTTACGCGGGCTTAGGGGTGTTTTAATGCTCTTTGGTGCTGGTCTATGCCGGACGCGGGATCATTCCCACTCGATCGTCGCCGGTGGCTTACCGGAGATGTCGTACACCACGCGGGAGATACCGTCGACTTCGTTGATAATGCGGTTGGAGACGCGGCCGAGGAAATCGTACGGCAGGTGTGCCCAATGCGCGGTCATGAAATCGATAGTTTCCACCGCACGCAGTGACACCACCCAGTCATACTTACGGCCGTCGCCCATCACGCCCACCGAACGCACCGGCAGGAACACGGTAAACGCCTGGCTCACCTTGTTGTAGAGATCCGCTTTACGCAGCTCTTCAATGAAGATGGCGTCTGCGCGGCGCAGCAGATCGCAATACTCTTTCTTCACTTCGCCCAGCACGCGCACGCCCAAGCCCGGCCCTGGGAACGGATGACGGTAAAGCATGTCATACGGCAGACCCAGCTCAAGGCCGATTTTGCGCACTTCATCTTTGAACAGCTCTTTCAGCGGCTCAACCAGGCCCATCTTCATCTCTTTCGGCAGGCCGCCGACGTTATGGTGGGATTTGATCACGTGCGCTTTACCGGTAGCAGACGCCGCAGATTCGATCACATCCGGGTAAATGGTGCCCTGTGCCAGCCACTTAACGTCTTCCAGGCGTAGCGCTTGCTCGTCGAACAGCTCCACGAACACGCGTCCAATGATTTTACGCTTGGCTTCGGGATCGTTCTCGCCTGCCAGCGCATCGAGGAAACGCGCTTCCGCCGGCACGTGCACAATGTTCAGACCGAAGTGATCGCCGAACATCTCCATCACCTGCTCGGCTTCGTTCAAGCGCAGCAGACCGTTGTCCACGAACACGCAAGTGAGGCGTTCGCCGATGGCACGGTGCAGCAGCATAGCGGTAACGGACGAGTCCACACCGCCCGACAGGCCGAGAATCACTTTGTCGTTGCCGACCTGCTGACGAATGCGCTCGACCGCATCTTCGATGATTTTGGCCGGCGTCCACAGCGCTTCACAGCCGCAAATGTCGCGCACAAAGCGTTCCAGCATGCGCAGGCCCTGGCGCGTGTGGGTCACTTCCGGGTGGAACTGTACGCCATAAAACTTCTTCTCTTCGTTGGCCATAATGGCAAACGGACAGGATTCGGTGCTGGCAACGGTCACGAAGTCAGCGGGGATGGCGGTGACTTTATCGCCGTGGCTCATCCACACGTCCAGCAGCGGTTTACCTGCCGCGCTGATGGCATCTTCGATATCACGGATCAGGGCGCTTTGCGTGGTTACTTCAACCTGCGCATAACCAAATTCACGCTGATTGGAACCTTCAACTTTGCCGCCGAGCTGCATCGCCATGGTCTGCATGCCGTAGCACACGCCCAGCACCGGCACGCCAGCGTTAAACACGTATTCAGGCGCACGCGGGCTGTCTAACTCGGTGGTGCTTTCAGGGCCGCCTGAAAGGATAATGCCGCTGGGGTTGAATTCACGAATTTGCGCTTCGGTGACATCCCATGCCCAGAGTTCGCAGTAGACGCCCAGCTCACGCACCCGGCGCGCAACCAGCTGCGTATACTGAGAACCAAAATCGAGGATCAAAATGCGATGTTTATGAATATTTTCAGTCGTCATTGAGGCGTTTCCATTGGGATGGATGTATTAAATAAAAAGCGCCCGGCGGGTGCCGGGCGTTGAATGCTAAAGCTTATGAACCCATGCGGTAGTTCGGTGACTCTTTGGTGATGGTCACGTCGTGCACGTGGCTTTCGTTGATGCCGGCGCCGCTGATGCGAACAAATTCGGCTTTGGTGCGCAGATCGTCGATGGTCTGGCAGCCGGTCAGGCCCATGCAGGAGCGCAGGCCGCCCATCTGCTGGTGCACAATCTCTTTCAAACGGCCTTTATACGCCACGCGGCCTTCGATGCCTTCTGGCACCAGCTTGTCTGCTGCGTTGTCGCTCTGGAAATAGCGATCGGACGAACCTTTAGACATCGCGCCGAGCGATCCCATACCACGGTAGGATTTGAACGCACGGCCCTGATACAGCTCAATCTCGCCCGGAGACTCTTCGGTCCCTGCCAGCATTGAGCCTACCATCACTGCCGAAGCGCCTGCTGCGATCGCTTTGGCGATATCGCCGGAGAAGCGAATGCCGCCATCCGCAATAACCGGAATGCCCGTGCCTTCCAGCGCTTCAACCGCGTCGGAAACGGCGGTAATCTGCGGTACACCGACGCCAGTCACGATGCGCGTGGTGCAAATAGAGCCGGGGCCAATCCCAACTTTCACTGCGCTTACGCCAGCCTGCGCAAGAGCAAGCGCGCCAGCGCCGGTAGCCACGTTGCCGCCGATGATTTCGAGGTCAGGATATTTGACGCGGGTTTCGCGGATGCGCTGCAGCACGCCTTCAGAGTGGCCGTGCGACGAATCGATCAGCAGTACGTCAACGCCAGCGGCAACCAGCGCATCAACACGCGCTTCGTTGCCCGCGCCTGCGCCTACCGCTGCGCCCACGCGCAGACGGCCCTGCGCGTCTTTACACGCGTTGGGTTTACGTTCGGCTTTCTGGAAATCTTTCACGGTGATCATGCCCAGCAGGTGGAAGCTGTCATCCACCACCAGCGCTTTTTCGACGCGCTTTTCGTGCATTTTTTGCAATACCACGTCGCGCGCTTCACCCTCTTTCACCGTCACCAGACGCGCTTTTGGCGTCATCACCGCAGTGACAGGCAGCGACATATCGGTCACGAAGCGCACGTCACGGCCGGTGATGATCCCCACCAGCTCGTTGTCGCCGTTCACGACCGGATAGCCGGCAAAACCGTTGCGCTCGGTCAGCGCCTGGACTTCGGCCAAGGTGGTCTCCGGCAGCACGGTTTGCGGATCGGTAACCACGCCGCTTTCATGCTTCTTGACCTTACGCACTTCATCCGCCTGGCGCTCAATCGACATATTCTTGTGAATAAAGCCGAGGCCGCCTTCTTGCGCCAGCGCGATAGCCAGACCGGCTTCGGTCACGGTGTCCATCGCCGCAGAGAGCATAGGAATGTTTAAACGGATGTTTTTCGTGAGCTGCGTGCTGAGGTCAGCGGTATTGGGCAAAACAGTGGAGTGAGCGGGAACGAGCAGGACGTCGTCAAATGTGAGGGCTTCTTTCGCGATTCTTAACATTGCAATATCTCCACCTGAGGGTGATTAAAACAGATAAAATATTGCCGCGGCATTATACAGGCCGAAATCGATTGCCTCCAGTGTTTTTTAGGAAAATGTCTTGATCCTCGATACCAGCCCTGTAGTATCAGTGGATTAGCCCCCTGATTTAAAATTTGATCTCCATCACATGTCGCTACCTCCAACCGCCAATATTTTTACCGTCAGCCGCCTCAATACCACGGTGCGTCAACTGCTGGAAAATGAGATGGGGCTGGTGTGGCTGAGTGCTGAAATATCGAATTTTTCGCAGCCCTCCTCGGGCCACTGGTATTTCACGCTGAAAGATGACGGCGCGCAGGTGCGCTGCGCGATGTTCCGTAACAGCAACCGCCGCGTCACGTTCCGTCCTCAGCATGGTCAACAGGTGCTGGTGCGGGCCAGCGTCACGCTTTATGAGCCGCGCGGCGATTATCAGCTGATCGTGGAAAGCATGCATCCGGCGGGCGAAGGGCTGTTGCAGCAGCAGTTTGAACAGCTTAAAGCGCGCCTGACAGCGGAAGGCTTGTTCGATGAGCGGCACAAACAGCCACTGCCGCAGCCTGCACGTCAGGTGGGCGTGATCACCTCGGCGACCGGCGCGGCTCTGCACGATGTTCTGCGCGTGCTGCAGCGGCGCGATCCCTCGCTGCCGGTGGTGATTTATCCCACGCCGGTGCAGGGTTTGGATGCGCCTGCCGCCATTGCGCGCGCCATCGAGTTGGCTAACCAGCGCGGCGAGTGTGACGTACTGATTGTGGGCCGCGGCGGCGGCTCGCTGGAAGATCTCTGGAGCTTCAACGATGAGCGCGTCGCGCGGGCGATTTTCGCCAGTCGCTTGCCGATTGTGAGCGCCGTGGGGCATGAAACCGACGTGACCATCGCGGATTTCGTGGCCGACCTGCGTGCGCCGACGCCCTCTGCCGCTGCTGAACTGGTGAGCCGCAATCAGCTTGAGCTGCTGCGCCGCCTGCAATCGCAGCAGCAGCGCATGGAAATGGCGATGGATTATTACCTGGCCCAGCAGCAGCGCCGCTTTACGCGCCTCCAACACCGTTTACAACAGCAGCACCCCCAACTGCGGCTGGCACGCCAGCAAACGGCGCTGTTCCAGCTGCAGCGTCGTCTGAGCGAGGCGATGGATCAGCGATTGCGCCGCGCCACGCGTCAGCAGGATCGCCTGCAGCAGCGGCTCGCCGCCCAACAGCCCCAAGGCCGCCTTTACCGCGCGCAGCAGCAGCTCCAGCAGTGGCACTACCGCCTGCAGCAGGGCATGGAAAAGCAGCTCAATCATTCACGTCAGCGCTTTGGCACCCTGGCGGCGCAGCTGGAAGGCGTGAGTCCGCTTGCCACGCTGGCACGCGGCTTTAGCGTCACCACCGACACACAAGGCCAGGTGGTGAAAAAAACCCAGCAGCTGAATGAAGGCGATCTGCTGCGCACGCGGCTGGACGATGGCTGGGTCGAGAGCCAGGTTACCGCACTGGTACCGCAGAAAACCGCGCGGCGTAAGGCGCGTTAACCAACAGCGGACGCGATCGCGTCGCGTCCGCTGTCGGGGTCTATACTTTCTGATGAAGCCATTCTTCAGGGAGTTCACTATGTCTTACAGCGTTATTCCTCCGTATATCCTGCGTAATATTGTCGAACACTGCTCCGGCAACCCGCAGGCGTCCGCACGCCGCACGCTCACGCATGTCCAGCAATTAATGGCCGCCCATCGGCACGTGCCGAGCACCAGTCAGACGACACAGCCCGGCCACGTTCTGCGCGCGGTTTACGACGCCAAAAACACGCAAAACCTGCCTGGCACGCTGGTGCGCACGGAAGACCAGGCGAGTAATGGCGACGTGGCGGCAGACGAAGCCTGGGACTATCTCGGCGTAACCTACGACTTTTTCTGGACGGTTTATCAGCGTAATTCGTTGGACAACAAAGGCCTCAAGCTGGATGGCACGGTTCATTATGGGCAAGACTATCAAAACGCCTTCTGGAACGGCCAGCAGATGGTGTTTGGTGACGGGGACGGCGAGATATTTAACCGCTTCACCATCGCGCTGGACGTGGTCGCGCACGAGCTGACCCACGGCGTTACCGAAACCGAAGCGGGCTTGATCTATTTTCAACAGGCAGGCGCACTCAACGAATCGATGTCAGATGTGTTTGGATCGCTGGTGAAGCAGTACCACCTTAAGCAGCGCGCCGAGGACGCCGATTGGCTCATCGGTGAAGGTCTGTTGGCAAAAGGCATTAACGGGCGCGGTTTACGCTCGATGTCGGCGCCTGGCACCGCGTATGACGATCCGCAGTTGGGTAAAGATCCCCAGCCGGCCGATATGCAGCATTACGTCGAGACGCGCGAAGACAACGGCGGCGTCCATCTTAACTCGGGCATTCCTAATCGCGCGTTTTATCTGGCGGCTAAAGCACTGGGCGGCTTCGCCTGGGAGCGCGCGGGCTGGGCCTGGTACGACACGCTGTGCGACAAAACCTTACCGCAAGACGCTGACTTCAAAACCTTCGCTAACCTGACGATCAAGCACGGCCGTGAACGCTTCGATCATACGGTGGCGCAGGCGATCGAAGCGGCCTGGAAGGAAGTGGGCGTATTGTGAACATTCCACTGAGCGACGATGCCATTATTGAGCTGGCGCGCGAAGGCGGGATTGCGTTTATCCCGGGCCTGCGCGCCGAACGGCGTATCGCGCTGGCGCAGCTGCCTGAGCCGCAGAAAAAACACGTGTGTTCGGTGCTGGAACAGGCGATGGCGCGGGGTAAACCGGAAGAGGAAGCACCGAAGATGGGCGGCGGCGATCAGCGCTATTTTCGCATTCAAATCACCTACAGCACCCAGCATAACGCCGGTTCGATCGTGATTTTGATCCCCGAAGCGGAGGCGCCGCCTGAACTGCAATCGCTGTGGAAAGAGGGTAACTGATTTGTGCGCTGTCGACTGGAGCGAAGCGTAACGCATTCACTATACTGCTCTACGTGGCTAGCTAGTCCACATCAAAGAAAATACCCTTAGATGAGGTCTCTGCTATGACACAACAAAAGCAACGAGGCGGTGCCGGGAACTTTGCAGAGGACCCGGAGCGCGCCAAGGAAGCAGGTCGCGCGGGCGGCAAAGTCAGCGGAGGCAATTTCAGAAACGATCCTGAAAGAGCCAGGGAAGCTGGAAGAAAAGGCGGTCAAAAAAGCCGTCGCCCCTCTAAGCAGCAGTAAAACCGGTACGTACCCTTAGGGATGTGTCACGCTACGGAGGGCATAAAAAAGGCCGGCATCATGATGCCGGCCTTTCTTTTCGGTTGCGCGTGTTGCTAACCGTTACTTCTTCTCAGGCAGCGCAAAGGCAATCACGTAATCTCCGCGATCCGGCGACTGACGTGCGCCCCCGGCGGAAATCACAATGTACTGCTTGCCGTCTTTCGGCGAAACATAGCTCATTGGGCCGCCCTGACTGCCTACCGGCAGCCGCGCTTTCCACACTTCTTTGCCGGTTGCGCTGTCAAAGGCGCGCAGATAGTAATCCTGCGTTCCGGCAATAAACACCAAGCCGCCCTGGGTGGCCAGCGTGCCACCGAGCGTCGGCATACCGATAGGCATCTGCGCGTGCATTTTGATGCCGAACGGACCGGTATCCTGCACGGTACCCACCGGTACCTGCCAGACAATCTGACGGGTTTTCATATCGATAGCCGACAGCGTACCAAACGGCGGCGCCTGGCAAGGAATGCCCAACGGAGACATAAAGCGGTTTTTGTTCACCGCATACGGCGTGCCTTTCAGCGGTACCGCGCCCATACCGGTATTAATCGCTTCGCCACCGTTGCTGCCGCGCGCCACTTTGCTGGTGTCCTGGGGAATCATCTGCACCCACAGGCCCAGTCGCATGTCGTTGACGAACATGTACTGATTGTTCGGATCAAAGGAGATGCTGCCCCAGTTCATGCCGCCCAGCGAGCCGGGGAAGCTGAGTGACTTATCGGTGTCCGGTACGGTGAACAGGCCGTTGTAGCGCATGCCTTTGAAGGCGATACGGCAAGCCAGCTGGTCAAACGGCGTCGCGCCCCACATATCGGATTCAGTCAGCGTCTGATTACCGATACTCGGCATTTCCACCGAGTGCGGCTGGGTTGCCGTGTACTGCTCGTTCGGGATATGTCCCTGCGGCATCGGCTGCTCTTCGACTTTGGTCAATGGCTTACCGGTCAAGCGATCCAGAACCCAGATCATGCCGGTTTTGGCGCCAATCACCACCGCGGGCTTAGTGCTGCCATCTTTCATTGGGAAGTCGACGAGACTTGGCTGCATCGGCAGGTCAAAATCCCATAAGTCGTTATGCACCGTCTGGTAAACCCACTTCTGCTTACCGGTGGTGGCGTCCAGTGCCAAAATGGAGGCGCCGTAAGTGTGATCCAGTTTGGTGCGGTTAGCGCCCCACAGATCCACCGACGAGCTGCCCATCGGCAGGAATACCGTGTTCATGGCCGGATCGTAAGAGAGCGGCGCCCACGAGTTTGGCGTACTGCGGGTGTAGTTTTTACCCGGCATCAATACCGCGTTCGGATCGTCGTTGCCCGGATCGAATGCCCAACGCATCTGGCCGGTGATCACATCAAACCCGCGCAGTACGCCGCCTGGCATATCGGTTTGCACGTTATCCGCCACGCGGCCGCCCACCACCACGGTGGTACCGGCTACCTGCGGCGCGGAGGTCAGCTGATACTGCGGATCGGGCGCTTTGCCCAGCCCCTGTTTCAGATCCACGACGCCGCGATCGCCGAAGTGGTCGCAGAATTCACCGTTGTCGGCGTTGATGGCGATCAGACGTGCGTCAATGGTGTTCATCAGAATACGGCGCTGACAGCTGTCGCCTGCCGCCAATACCGGCGCTGGCACCGGCGTTGAGCCGGGCTGGGTCGGCTGCTTAACCGGCTGCGTGGCATCAAAGTAGGCCAAACCACGGCAGCGGTTCCACACTTCTGCCTGCGCGTTGATTTCGCGCTTCCAGATCTGCTTACCGCTGTTCGCTTCCACAGCGATGACATTGTTGTGCGGCGTGCAGAGGTAAAGGGTGTTGCCGACCTGCAGCGGGGTTTGCTGATCTTCCGCGCCGTTACCGGTTGGGCTGATTGGCGTATCGCCCGTGCGGAATGTCCATGCAACCTGCAACTCTTTCACGTTATCGCGGGTTATCTGGTCGATCGCCGCAAAGCGGTCGCCTTCTGGCGTGCGCCCGTAGCTGCTCCAGTCCTGCTGCGGTTTGGATTTATCCACCGGAATCAACGGCAGCGTTTTTCCCGTGAACGCCACGGTAGGATGCGGCTGGAACATCTGCACCAGCGTGACCACCATGCCCACGGCAATCAGGGCTGACAAGGCATAGGACACTTTCGCCAACGATGCTTTACCTTCGCGTTTACGCAGCGCAGGCCAAGTGAGGAAAGCCAGCATCATAAGGCCAGCGGGCACCATTAGACGCGACACCAGCGGCCAGAATACGAAGCCTGCGTCGTAGAGTGACCAGATTAGCGTACCGGCAAAAACCAGCATAAACAGCGTGACCGCCGAGGATTTACGGCGGAAAAATTGCACCGCCGATAGCACCATCACAATGCCTGCCACGAGGAAATAGCGGCTGCCGCCCAGCGCAACCAGCTTGCCGCCGCCGATGGCGAAGAACAGGCCGATAGCCAACATAACCAGCCCGAACAGCACGGACCAGACGCTCAATCCCTTGCCGGGACGAGCAGAATTTTCTGCCATAACATTCTCCTGAAAATAACGCGCGCGGGCCGGAGTCAGGTGATGACCGGCCCTTAACAGGCGCCTGGCGATCGCTCACGTCTCCGTTACGCTTTATTTTAGCTTTCTGAATACGGGGGGATGGCCCGTGAAGTCGCGCTCATGCGCGAGCGCGTCACGCAGTTGACGGCGACTCGCCCATAAGGCGGCAGGATTGTACCACCTGGTACATTTAAAAGTGAATAACTGTTACAGGGAAGTTATCAGGCAATAGCATTTTTGCTACATGCCGACGCTGCGCCTGGGGACCGGGCATAAAAAAGGCCCCTTACGGGGCCTGATGTCTTACTTTTTGTTCTTTTTAAGATGCGCCATCAGGCGCTTGCGCTTACGCTGCTGCGTCGGCGTCAGCAGGTTGCGCTTTCCTGCATAGGGGTTATCCCCTTCTTTGAACTGAATGCGGATCGGCGTACCCATCACGTTCAGCGAACGACGGAAATAGTTCATCAGATAGCGCTTGTAGGAATCCGGCAGATCTTTGACCTGATTGCCGTGAATCACCACGATCGGTGGGTTATAGCCGCCCGCGTGCGCATACTTGAGCTTGACGCGACGCCCACGCACCAGCGGCGGCTGATGATCGTCTGCCGCCATGGTCATAATGCGGGTCAGCATGGAGGTATTTACGCGCTTGGTTGAGCAGTCATAGGCTTCGGTAACCGACTCAAACAGGTTGCCAACGCCGCTGCCGTGCAGGGCAGAAATAAAATGCACGCGCGCGAAGTCGATAAAGCCAAGACGGAAATCCAGCGTCTCTTTTACTTCATCTTTGACTTCCTGCGACAGGCCATCCCACTTGTTGACCACGATGACCAGGGAGCGACCGCTGTTAAGAATAAAGCCCAGCAGCGACAGGTCCTGATCGGAAATACCGGCGCGGGCGTCAATCACCAACATCACCACGTTAGCGTCTTCGATGGCCTGCAGCGTTTTAATCACCGAGAATTTTTCAACCGTGTCAGTGATTTTGCCACGCTTGCGCACGCCAGCGGTGTCGATCAAGATGTACTCGCGGCCATCGCGCTCCATAGGGATATAAATGCTGTCGCGCGTGGTGCCTGGCATGTCGTAAACCACGACGCGATCTTCGCCCAATATACGATTGGTGAGCGTTGATTTACCCACGTTAGGACGGCCAACAATGGCCAGCTTAATAGGCAGCGTGGTGGGATCGAAGTCTTCTTCTTCCTCTTCCTCCTCCAGCGTTTCACCGTTCTGCTCGGCGGCAAGCGCGGCCCAGTAGGCCTCGTTTTCGTCTTCTTCACTCAGCGGCTGCGGTGAGACTTCGTCCATCCATGGCAGCAGCGCGGTTTCCAGCAGATTCGTGACGCCACGCCCGTGTGAGGCAGCAATCGGATGAATTTCGCCCAACGCCAGTGCGTAGAAATCGAGTACGGCAGCGTCCGGATCTAAGCCGTCGGTTTTGTTGGCAACCAGGAACGTGGGCTTTTCACGCGAACGCAGATGATTGGCGATCTGCTGATCCGCTGGCATGACGCCCGCGCGCGCATCCACCAAAAACAGCACGACGTCCGCTTCTTCGATAGCCAGCAGCGATTGCTCGGCCATACGGTTTTCCACACCTTCCTCGGTGCCATCAATACCGCCGGTATCGATAACAATAAATTCGCGCCCTTCCACTTCGGCGCGACCATATTTGCGATCGCGAGTCAGTCCAGGAAAATCCGCTACCAGCGCATCACGAGTGCGCGTTAAGCGGTTAAATAGCGTAGATTTTCCCACATTGGGACGCCCAACCAGCGCGACCACAGGTACCATAACAATGCCTCAATAATGTATTAAATCGCCCGAATGGCGTGATTATAACGGCTTTAGCCGCTCAGTTCAGGCTTAAGGCGCTAAGGATACCATGCCTGACTAAAAACGAAACGGCCCCTGATAAAATCAGGAGCCGTTGTGCCAGGGAACCCCCCTGCCTGACAACTTACCCGCTAGCGAGTAATGGCGTAAACTTCACCGTCTTTCGACTGAATCAGCAGTTTGTCGCTGGCGACGACTGGCTCAGTCTGGAAGCCTGAGCTGTCCAGCTTTTGCTGGGCAACAAAACGACCGTCGGTAGTGTTCATCCAGTGCAGGTAACCTTCGCTGTCGCCGACCACAAGGTAGCCGTTATAGAGAACCGGTGAAGTCAGATTACGATGCAGCAGCTCGCTTTGACGCCAGATAGCGACACCGCCATCCGCGTTCAGGGCAATGACACGATCGTCCTGATCCACAAGGTAGATACGTCCGGCATCAACAATCAGATCTTTCACACCGCCAATTTCACGTTTCCACAGAATCTGGCCGGAGCGCAGATCCAGCGCGGAAAGGTTACCATTGTATGCCAGCGCATAAACGACGCCATTCACAATGACCGGCGTGGTATCCACGTCGCTCAGGCGATCAATTTCCGTTGCGCCGCTGGGCTGTGAAATACGCTGCTGCCAAATCAACTGGCCCTGGTTCAGGATAACGGCACTCACACGGCCGTTATCGCCGCCCACGATGGCACCACCAAAGGCAACAGACGGCGCAGATTCTCCGCGCAGCGACAGCGCGGGCATGTCCAGGTTCACGGTCCACTTCACCGCTCCCGTGGCCTGATCAAGGCCCTGCAGCATGCCGTTACTGGTATGAATCAATACCAGACCATCGCTGACCACAGGACGCGACAGCGCTTCACCCGCCGCTTTCGCCTGCCAGACAATGGCACCATCGCTGGTGTTCAGGGCATAAACCTGGCCGCGCTCACTGCCGATATAGAGGCGATCGCCGCTGACGGTGATGCCGCCGGACAGCATGGCAGAGAGGTTTTTCGAGAAGAAGCCGGTTTTCTCAGAGAGATCGACTTTCCATTTTTCTTTACCATCGACCGCGTCGAGCGCTTTTACGATACCAAAGCGGTCAGCAGCATAAACGGTGCCGTCTTGCCAGGTGGGGTGCAGGTTGGAGTAAAAATCACCGATACCATCACCCACGCCGGTACTCCATACCGTCTGAGGCGTAAACTGGTTTTCCACCTTCGGCAATGGGGCCATTTTCACTACATCTTCTTCGCCGCTGAACAGCGAGCAACCGCTGAGCAAGGTGACTGAGATCAGCCCCGGCAGCAGGTATTTACGTAATTCCATGCGCTCTCTCTTGACTGGCTTAGCTTAAGTTATTCATCTTCATCTGCATCATTTGCTTCAATGCCGGAGACGCGTCAGATTCTACGCCTTTACTCCATGCATCGCGCGCACCCTGCTTATCGCCTTTGCTCAGCAGCGCTTCACCGCGGATGTCAGCAACAATGGCCGTCCAGCCATCACCCTTCACACCGTCAAGGGTTTTAAGTGCCGCATCGGCCTGATTCTGTTGCAGTTGAATGCGTGCCAGACGCAGGTTGATCACCGCCTGCAGGTTGGCATCTTTCGTGTCTTTCAATCCGTTTTGCAGCAAGGTAGCGGCTTTGTCCAGCTGATTGCTGTCAACATACTGCTTCGCCAGATCCAGTGCAGCCAGCGCGCCGTACGTGTTGATGTTTTCGCTGGCGAACGTGTTGACGGCTTCCAGGGTTTCTGGCTTTCCGGCCTGCATTGCGCTGGTGAGTTTCTGGTACTCAGCCGACACCGTTTTAGCAGAGTCCTGCTCATGGCTGGACCAGTAGCGCCAGCCACCTAACGCAGCAATACCGATAACGACGCCAACGACTAATGCTTTGCCGTTGTTGGCAAAAAAGCGACGCAGCGCATCAACCTGTTCGTTCTCATTGCTATACACTTCCACGCAATCCTTCTCCTTTCAATGGTTGTGCTATGACGCGCTTACTGTAACAGCGCGCGCAGTGCAGCCGCCGCATCTGCCTGCGCCAGCGTTTGCTGTTCGCCATTGCGCAGATCTTTTATCACGACCTGGCCTGCCTTCTGTTCATCTTCACCCAGCACCAGGGCAACGCGGGCGCCCCATTTATCCGCACGGGCGAACTGCTTCTTGAAGTTACCGCCGCCAAAGTTGGTCATCAGCTTCATTTCAGGCAACTGGTCGCGCAGTTTTTCTGCCAGCTGCATCGCCGCTGACTGAACGCCCTGACCTGAAGCGATAACATAGACATCGACATTGCGCGCGGGTTCAAATTCCGGATTCACCGCCTGCACTAACAACACCAGGCGTTCCATTCCCATTGCGAAACCGACACCCGGTGTGGCACGGCCACCCAACTGTTCTACCAGCCCATCATAACGACCGCCACCACAAACGGTGCCCTGGGAACCCAGACTGTCGGTGACCCATTCAATCACCGTGCGGTTGTAATAATCCAGCCCACGCACCAGCCGCTGATTCACCGTGTAAGCAATACCCGCGTCGTCTAACAGCGCGCGCAGCCCGTCAAAATGCTCGCGTGACTCTGCATCCAGATAATCGCCCAACTGAGGCGCATCGTTCAGCAGCGTCTGAATATCAGGATTTTTACTGTCGAGCACGCGCATCGGGTTACTGTACATACGGCGCTTACAGTCTTCATCCAGCGCCTCTTTATGCTGTTCCAGAAACGCCACCAGCGCATCACGATAGTTGGCACGAGCTTCAGGCGAACCAATGGAGTTCAGTTCCAGACGAACATGGTCGGCGATGCCCAACGCTTTCCACCAGCGTGCGTTCAGCATGATCAGTTCGGCATCGATGTCCGGCCCCTGCAGACCAAAGACTTCAACGCCTATCTGATGAAACTGGCGGTAGCGCCCTTTCTGAGGACGCTCGTAGCGGAACATCGGCCCCATGTACCACAGACGCTGTTCCTGGTTATAAAGCAGACCGTGTTCGATACCTGCGCGCACGCAGCCCGCCGTGCCTTCCGGACGAAGCGTCAGGCTTTCGCCATTGCGATCGTCAAAGGTGTACATCTCTTTTTCAACCACATCGGTGACTTCACCGATAGCGCGTTTGAACAGGGGAGTTTGCTCGACGATAGGCAAGCGGATTTCGCTGTAACCATAACTCGCCAGCACTGACTTCAGTACATCTTCAACCCGTTGCCAGATGGCCGTATCCGCAGGCAGAAAATCGTTCATCCCGCGAATCGCTTGAATATTCTTCGCCACGTTAAAATCTCTTAATACAAAAAAACCTGTCCGGCATCATACCTCATGAGGATGAAACCGCACAGGCTCAGCTAAAAAAGTCATGCATGCCGTACACGCAAGGGATTATTTTTCCAGTTGCTGCACGTCAATACGACGGGTTTCATCCAGCATGGCCGCTTTGGCACGAATGCGCGCTTCCAGTTGATCGATCATATCGTCATTGTCCAGACGTTCGCGCTGGCGCACGCCATCTTCGTAGAAACCGCTTTTCTTATTACTGCCAGTCACGCCCAGCGTGGAAACGGTGGCTTCGCCAGGCCCATTCACCACGCAACCGATGATGGAAACGTCCATCGGCGTGATAATGTCTTCCAGTCGCTGCTCCAGCGCGTTTACCGTGCCAATCACGTCAAACTCCTGACGTGAACAGGTCGGGCAGGCGATGAAGTTGATTCCGCGAGAGCGGATGCGCAGCGACTTCAGGATATCAAAGCCAACCTTTACCTCTTCGACCGGATCGGCTGCCAGAGAAATACGCAGCGTGTCGCCAATGCCTTCGGCCAGTAACAGCCCCAGACCAATCGCCGATTTCACCGCACCGGCACGTGCGCCACCCGCTTCGGTAATACCAAGATGCAGCGGCTGCTCGATCTGCTTTGCCAGCAGACGGTAGGATTCAACCGCCAGAAAAACATCCGAGGCTTTCACGCTGACTTTAAACTGATCGAAGTTAAGACGATCCAGATGATCGACATGGCGCATCGCCGATTCCAGCAGGGCCTGCGGTGTAGGCTCACCGTATTTTTCCTGCAGATCTTTTTCCAGCGATCCGGCGTTAACGCCAATACGAATGGGGATGTTGTTATCGCGGGCGCAGTCAACCACCGCACGAATACGCTCGTTATTACCGATATTACCCGGATTGATACGCAGGCAGTCCACTCCGTACTCCGCGACTTTTAGCGCAATACGGTAGTCAAAGTGGATATCAGCCACCAGGGGGACGTTTACCTGCTGCTTAATCAGCTTAAACGCTTCGGCGGCATCCATCGTGGGCACTGAGACACGGACGATATCGACGCCTACGCGCTCAAGGGCTTTGATCTGATTGACCGTCGCGGCGACGTCAGTCGTGCGGGTATTGGTCATCGACTGAACGGCGATGGGTGCACCATCGCCAATGGGCACCTGGCCGACGTAAATACGTTTGGACTTACGGCGGATAATGGGTGCTTGGTTATGCATATTTCTTCTCCACAATTGCCCGGAACACGCGTTACGCTGTTATTGCGCACCCAACGTCAGGCGAGCAACCTGGTTATTACGGATAAAGCGACTTAAATCAACGGGTTTATTCTGATATTCAACATGAACGGCGGAAGGTGCGCCAATTTTCAGACGATACGGAGCCGTGCCTGACAGGCTCAGCTTGCCACCGCTGCGCTGGATACCGCTAAACAGTTTCTTACCCGTTGCATCGCTGACTTCCAGCCAGCAGTCGCCGGTAAAGGTCATCACCACGGCATTCGGATCCGCCGCCGGTTCGCTAACCGCCGCCGCGCCCACTGGCATCTGCTGCGCCGTACTTGTGCTGGCCGGTGCAGGGCTGGTCGTAGTCGGTGCCTGAGAAGGCGAAACAACGGCGTTATTCTCTTCCTGCTGGGCAGCAGCGGCAGTGCTGTTACTGTTTTCAGCAGGCGCTGTGCCGGTGGATTCATCGGCGTTCGCCGGTGTGCTGGCGGCATTATTGCTCAACGGCACGCTGGTGCTGTTATCGGTTGATGCACCGTTTGTCTGTCCCAGGGGGATAGACTGGCTGCTGTCGCTGTTACTGCCGTTTTGATCGGCCATCGACACCAGCTCATCCTGTGAGGCTTTATGGTTCTGCCACCACCAGGCGCCTGTCAGGCCGATCACGACAAAGACCACCAGCCAGGTAAAAATCATCAGCCAGCCGTCGCGTTTCTTACGCCGTTTGCCAAGGGAGAAGCTTTGCATCGGCTCAATTTTTGCGGCACGAACCGGCGTCTGCTTTTCCAACATCGGCAGCAGTTCCTCTTCAGGAATGTGCACCAGACGCGCATAAGAACGGATGTAACCGCGCAGGAAGGTAGAGGCTAAATCCGCAGGTGATTTGTCTTCTTCAATATCACGTACGGTAGTAAGTTTCAGGCACAGGCGTTCAGCAACATGTTGCTGCGTGAGTCCCATTTGTTCACGGGCCAGACGCAGGCGTGTACCTGTGGAATGAACTGCAGAATTTTCTTGAGTGGCTTCAGTATTCATTAGCTAAATAACGCTGGTACTGTATCGATTGCGGAAAACGTCGCGCTAACTGGTCGCCATAACGTGAAACGTCTGCGGCATTTCCCTGTTGCGCGGCGAAACGTATGTGTAACGCCAGGCTGCGTGCCGTCTCCGGCAGCGGCTGGTAAAGCTCTAATAATAGCGCTACGTTAGCCCACTGGTCATGTTCGACCGCGCTTTCAGCTTCGGCTAGTAGCGACGCTCCTTTACTCTGGTCCGCATCGAGCGCATATGACAAAGCAGCACGCGCTGCTTCTCTGTTTCCTGCCCGCAGATAACAATACCCCGACAGTTCATACGCATCGATACGGGCGTCTCCTTCCTGCGCACCCTTCGCCCGGATAAACTGTTGATGCGCTTCATCATACTGCCCTAAAGCGCAAAGAAACGCACCGTAATTGTTAGGGATGTAACCATTATGTGGCGCAATTCGCTGCGCATGCTGAAAATGATAATGCGCTGCGGCAGTGTGTCCCTGTCGCTGAGCCAGTCGGGCCAATGCCAGGGGCACACGGTAATCCTGGGGAGCGGCCGCCTGCGCCCGCAGGAGATTACGGCGCGCAGCAGGATAATCCTCTACCGCGAGGTAGTGCATACCCAGTTGCAAGCGAAGCTCCGCTGCCCCCGGTTGGGTCGGCGAACGGACACAACCGCTTACAACAAAAACGGCCAGTAATGCCGTGCACACTCCTTTGCCCATCGCCTTTCCATCCTGTTATCGCTGTGGCTGGCAGCAGCCTGCCACGCAGAGACGGAATGGAAAACCCTGTTAGTCAGCCTTTCAGAGCGCCTTCACAGATATGGCTTCGCCCGCCATTTTCTTACGCAGGGTGCGTTTCGTACGGTCAATCACTTCACCGGCCAACTGGCCGCAGGCGGCATCAATATCATCCCCACGGGTTTTACGCACGATAGTGGTAAAGCCGTAATCCATTAACACCTTGGAGAAGCGGTCAATACGACTGTTCGAACTGCGACCATAAGGTGCCCCGGGGAAGGGGTTCCATGGAATCAGGTTGATCTTACACGGCGTTTCTTTCAGCAATGCCGCCAGTTCATGCGCGTCATCGGTGCTGTCGTTGACATGATCCAGCAACACGTATTCGATCGTGACGCGTCCCTGGTTCGCATTGGACTTACCAATATAACGTTTGACCGCCGCCAGGAAGGTTTCAATATTGTATTTCTTGTTAATGGGTACGATGTCGTCACGCAGTTTGTCGTTTGGCGCATGCAGCGAAATCGCCAACGCAACGTCGATCATGTCGCCCAGCTTATCCAGAGCAGGCACAACGCCCGAGGTCGACAGGGTGACACGGCGTTTTGACAAACCAAAACCGAAGTCATCCAGCATGATTTCCATGGCCGGAACCACATTGTTCAGGTTAAGCAACGGCTCACCCATGCCCATCATCACCACGTTGGTGATAGGACGCTGACCGGTCACTTTGGCCGCACCGACGATTTTTGCGGCACGCCAGACCTGACCAATAATTTCTGACACGCGCAGATTGCGGTTAAAGCCCTGCTGCGCCGTCGAGCAGAATTTGCATTCCAGCGCGCAACCCACCTGAGAGGAGACACATAAGGTGGCGCGATCCCCTTCCGGGATATACACCGTTTCAACCAGCTGATCGCCGACGCGAATAGCCCATTTAATGGTGCCATCCGTCGAGCGCATCTCTTCAGCCACTTCCGGGGCGCGAATTTCGGTGAGTTCCATTAACCGGTTACGCAGCTTCTTGTTAATGTCGGTCATCTGCTCGAAATCATCGCAGCAGTAGTGGTAAATCCACTTCATCACCTGATCGGCACGGAAAGGTTTTTCACCGAGCGTGACAAAAAACTCACGCATTTGCTGACGGTTGAGATCCAGCAAATTGATTTTTTGGCTTTTGGGTGAGACGGAAATAGGCGAGGTGGACGCGGACGTCACAATCTGTTCGGACATAATGTTCTCTGGCCTCGTTGTTACACGTTATGGCGCTGTTGGGAAAAGAAAAAAATTGCGCCTTCACTAAGCTGGCTCAATGAAGGCGCAATATTGTACAACATCTGCTGCCTGATAACAGGCTAGAGTTGCCCGTGTTCAGCAGATTTTTGTAAAGCCCTGTACGCGTCAGTCGTTAAGCAATTAACGGGTGCGCGGGCAGATTTCGTTTTCGCCGAAGAAATAGGCAATTTCACGGGCGGCTGATTCGGCAGAATCTGAACCGTGGGTTGCGTTCTCGGTGAAGCTGTCAGCGTAGTCTGCACGCAGTGTGCCAGCCAGCGCGTTAGCAGGGTTCGTTGCACCCATCAGGTCACGGTGACGCTGAACGGCATTTTCACCTTCCAGAACAGAAACCACAACCGGACCAGAAGTCATGAATTCAACCAGACCGTCGAAGAACGGCTTGCCCTGGTGCTCTGCGTAAAAACCTTCAGCCTGCTCTTTGCTCAGCTGCAGCATTTTTGCGCCAACGATTTTGAAGCCTGCGCTTTCAAAACGGTTGTAGATGGCACCGATCACGTTTTTAGCGACGGCGTTTGGCTTGATGATAGAAAAAGTACGTTCGATTGCCATGATGACCTCTGTCTTGACGTTCTGAAGAAACCGAGGGCGCGCGCCCCGGCTAAGAAACGGCGCCGATTATAGGGGTTGAGTGTGACGTTGCCTATCACCGAACCCATAATTTATTGAAAAATCTTGATCTGAGTCAGGGCCAATACTTTTCAACTCTGATTTAGTGCAAAAAACACTCACCCACGGGTAAAAACGACAGAGGTCAGCTGACCAGCCTCATCCATGACCACCAGCTGATAGTCCCCTGCCCGATCAAGAGATAGTGACAGGGTGCCGTTCTGACTTTGCGTTTCGAGCGGCTCGCCGTTTAAAAACCACCAGCGCTGAACGCCCTGACCGCCCTGCACCGCCACCGGTATCACCAGCGTAGTAGTGCCCGGCAGCGGCTGAACGCGCTGTCCGTCAATAAGGCCAGTCACAATCAGCGGCGCGCTACTGCCCTGCTGCAAGGGTGGACACCGGGGATCAACCGCCGGTAAGCGCTGCGCCCGACGCTCCTGCGGCGGCAGCCAGGCTTCCAGCGGCAAAGGCCACGCCAGACGTTCATGGCTGATGGCATGCAGGCAATCCGCCGCAACCCGTAATCCCTGCTCGTTCTGCCAGTAATGCAGGTGCAATCCGCTCAGGCTTTCCTGCCCCGGCGCCAGCAAGGTCGGCGGCAGCGTGTCGTTCAGCACCCAACTCTGCCGCCGTTGTCGGCAGTTCTCGTCTCCCTCGGGCAGCGGCTGCCCGCCAGGCCAGCAGATGCCTGCCACGCTGACCGACGCCGGTCGCGGATCGGTGGGGATGGCCCGGCCAGCCAGGCGGTTCATCAATACGCTGTTAACCTGATTCATGACGGGAACCGCAGACGCGAAACCAAACTGCCCTGCAACCGGCGTTGCATCCGGTCGTCCGACCCAAACGCCAGTCAGATAACGCGGATTGATTCCCACGGCCCACGCGTCACGGTAGCCGTAGCTGGTGCCGGTCTTCCATGCCAGCGGTACCACCGCGGGCGCGCTGCCATCACCCGCAGGCTGAGCCTCACCGCCCAGAATACGGCGGATAATCCAGGCCGCACCGGGCGAAAGCAGTGGGCGTTCCTGTAAGGGCTGGTCTGCCATCCAGCGCAGCTGACCGGCGTTGCCATGTCGGGCGAAGGCGCTATAGGCGGCCACGATATCATCCATGCGCGCTCCGGTGCCGCCGAGAATCAAAGACAGGTTAGGCTCTGCACCCGGTGGGAAACGCAGATTTAGCCCCACGTTGCGCAGGCGTGCGGCCACATTTTTCGGGCCCAGCGCCTCCAGCAACTGCACGGCGGGCAGATTGAGCGATCGCACCAGCGCCTCGCTGGCGCTGACCGGGCCATGAAAACCGGTATCGAAGTTACCGGGACGGTAATCGCCAAAACGACGCGGAACATCCTGCAGTAAAGACTCGGCATGGATCAGCCCCTCGTCCAGCGCCATGCCATAGACAAAGGGCTTCAGGACCGATCCCGGCGAGCGAACGCTGGCAATCATATCCACATGACCAAAACGGCTGTCGTCGCCGAAATCGGCGGAACCCACGTAGCCCCGCACCGCCATAGTGGTGTGATCCACCACCAGGATCGCCAGTGAGGTGCGCGGAGGAAGTTGGTTTTTCACATTCAGCGCCATGCTTTCCAGTTCGCGCTGCAGCGACGGATCCAGCGTAGAGACGATTTTATCGTGCGTAGTCATCGATAGCAGTCGCCGCGCCAGTAATGGCGCCATCTGCGGCATCTGGCGCGGCGGGAGCCAGACCGGCTCCTGGCGGATTTCAGCGACCTGTCGGGTCGACCAGACATGATACTGCGCCAGCCGATCCAGCACCTTATTACGTGCCGCTTCAGCCCGCTCAGGCCAGCGATCGGGCCGCAGACGGCTGGGTGCCTGTGGCAATACGGCCATTAGCGCCGCCTCGCCCCTTGTCATCTGTGACGGCGCTTTACCCAGCCAGCTCCAGCTTGCCGCTCCAATCCCTTCCAGCGTGCCGCCAAAGGGCGCACGATTAAGATAAAGCGTTAAGATATCGGATTTAGAGAGATGCCACTCCAGTTGCAGCGCGCGCCATGCCTGAATCAGCTTGCCGCGCAGCGTTCGCGGCTGTGGGTCGATGATTCTGGCCACCTGCATGGTTAAGGTGCTGCCCCCCGAAATGACGCTGCCATGACGCAGGTCCTGCCAGGCCGCGCGAAGCAGGGCGAGCGGATTGATACCGGGATGGTACCAGAACCAGCGATCTTCATAGGTCAGCAACGCCTGTATGTACGTCGGCGACACGTCAGCGGGAGTGACCGGATAGCGCCAGATGCCCTGGTTGTCAGCGAAGCGCCACAGAGGTGTGCCGTCCTCGGCGACCACCACACGTGCCGGCTGAACCTCTTTAAGGGGCAAGGGGAATAACCGATCCAGAATCAGCGGGATAAGCAGCAAGGCCAGAATAAACAGCGGCAGGACGACCCACCGCTTTTTGATGTGCCTGTTTTTGATCACAACCCGGCCCGGCTACTGTTGTACATGCAGCTGTTGCGGCGTAGCTCCAACTGCCCGCCACTCAGGTACGTACATCGATTCCACCTGCGGTGGCGGCATATGGTAGCTGCCCGGCGTCACTGCGCGCGCCAGATACATCAAGGTTGCAGGACGATACGTATCCACCGCCAGCGCGGCAACGAAGCGATCGTCATGGAACTCAATATGCCGGATGTTGGCCTGCTGCATATCCATCATGCTCTCTTTTAACGCATCCGCACTGTCACCCAGGCTGGCACTGCTGTCTGCCAGATTCTGGTTTTCCAGCTCCAGTCCGGCCGGTAACAGATCCACCACCAGCGCATCGCTGATGCGGCGTTTCGCGGCCACGGTAAGACGGACAACCAGCAATTCACCGCTGCGCAAATTATTGAGATCCGCCGGTTTACCGTCCAGGGTGAAGTACTCTCGCTTAACGGACAGCATATGGCTGACCGGATTCGGCGGCGTCAGCGGATAACCCACCACATTCAGACTGCCATACAGCGGTGCCGTGCCAGGATTGCTCACGTCAACGCCTTGCGCCAGCTGTTGACTATCCAGCCCTTTATTCACAGGCCCACTGCTGCTTACGGGCGGTTGATGCCCCTGTAATATCGCCTGCCAATCCTTACCCTGTGTGGTTTGCAGCGTGCGCGCCGCCAGGTAAAGCGCATTATTCTCCTGTGTTGAGAACCAACGTTTGCCGTTCAGCTCTTTCGACAAAGAGAGCAGCAGGCTGTTTTGCAGTTCCGGCTGCAGCTGATATTCCGCTAACAGGGCGATCATCATTCCCTCATCGCGCACCGTGCTGCCGTAGTCGCCAAACCAGCTGCTTTCAGGTCGTGACAGCGTGGCGCCCTGCATCACAGCCAGCGGCGAACGCTGACCATCCCCCATCAGCTTCAGCGCGACGCCCAACTGCATCAGCGCCAGCCCCGATTTGGCCTTGTCACGCTTTTCGTAAAGCGCACGCAACGCACCCAGTGGCGCCCGCTGCTGACGCGCCAGCACCAGGCCGGCATAAGCCTGAACGCTGAAACGCAATGCATCGGTGTCGGCACTGCCAGCGGCGGTGATTTGTGAAGGGTCCTGTAAATATCGCAGCAGCCGTGCGTTAGCCCGATCAATTACGTCAGGGGGCAAGGCATAGCCCGCTTCGCTGGCACGCAGTAAAAAGTCAGTAACGTAAGGTGTGAGCCAGAACTCCTCTTCACTCTGCTTACTCCACAACCCAAAGCTGCCGTCAGCACGCTGCATCCCGGCCAGACGGGCGATGCCGGTGTCAACGGCGGCCCGACGAACGTCATCACTGCTGGTTTTTATTCCCATAGCGCTGAGCTGCGCCTGACTGGTATAGAGTGACGGCCAGAGACCGCTGGTGGTCTGCTCCAGACAGCCATAGGGATAGGCATAAAGCGCACTGATATAGCTGGCGATATTTAACGGCGGACGATTACTCAGGGTCAGTTGTCCACTCAGGGTTTCTGCATCCAGACCCGCAAATGCCGCCGCCGTGACCTGCCAGGGGCGATCGTGGTCAATTACGGCGGCAAAATTGAGGGTTTGCGCAGGATAAGGCGGCCTGACGCCAATCTTCCACGTCTGCTGACTGGGGCGCACCGTCTCCCCGGGCAGGTTCAGTCCTGAAATCTGCACCTGCACTTCGCCGTCACCAAACCCGGTTTTCGCCGTCACGGGCACCTGCAGGGTGGTCCTTTCGCCTTTTGCCAGCGTCACATTTTGTGTGGCCGCGCCCGACAGTTCTGTCAGACCTTTGGCAGTCAAATCGACCTTCAGCGTTTGCGGCAGATCCGTCAGGTTGGTGATATCCAGCGCCAGTGACGCGCTGTCGCCGCTGGCCAGAAAACGCGGCGTAGCCAGCTCGCTGACCAGCGGTGCAGCCACCACCAGCTTACGTTCGGCAGCGCCAAAGCTGTCATCACTCCAGACCTGCGCCATTAAGCGCAGCTCGCCGTTAAAGGCCGGAATGGGCAGCGTAATGGCGCCCTTGCCGTTTTTATCCAGCGTAACGGCCTGCAACTGCTGCGCCACGATATTGACGTGGGTGACCGGTTTTTTACCGCCGCGCGTCATGGATTCGTCTTCACCGTCCCCGCCAAAGCGCAGAGCGGCCAGCCGTCCCCCACCGTCAATCAGTTGACCAAACACATCGTACTGATCGACGTTATAACGCTTGCGACCAAAAAAAGCCGTCCAGGGATCCGGGGTTTTATAATCCGTTACGCTTAATACGCCACTGTCCACCGCTGACAGCAGGACCTGTACCTTGTCAGGCAGCGGGCCGCCTTCACGGCTGGCCTGAACCTTCACCGTCAGGTTCTGCTCAGGACGGACCTTATCGGGTGCGTCCAGCGTCAGCGTTAACCGTCGCGCCTCGGTCGCCATCGGCAGATGTAACAGTCCGACCGCCCGTTTCGGCGTGGCGCCACTGGCCTTGTCCCCTTCCCGCACCACAATGGCACTGAAATAGAGATCGTGACGCTGCCAGTTGTCCGCGATCGGCACGTCCACCTGGGTTCCACCCTGCGGCACCGTTAAGGGTTGCCACCAGAGCGTCCCGCTACTGGATTCCACCATCAGATAGCCTTTCCCGGCCGTGGGCGATTCGACCTGCAAATGGACGGTTTCACCTGGCTGATACGCGGCTTTATCCAGCTTCAGTTTGACCTGGTCCGGACGCAGTGCGCCCGTACCATTGGTATTATCCTGCCAGTCATAGCCCGCCTGAAAACGTATGCTGCTGATGATTTTTTCACCCGCCTGGACCTCAAGCCGGTAGCTGCCCCACTCAACCGGGAAGCTGACCCTGGTGCTGCCGTCAGCGGGAATGCTGACAGATTGCTCATCTTCCTGCAGGTCTTTGGCATCGTAACGTGACTGCCAGCCTTCACTGTCAGAGAAGCTCCAGTAGTAGTCACGCCGTTCACGAATTAAACGTACGTCAAGCTTATCTGCCGCCAGCTTAGCGCCCTGACTGTTGGCATAAACAATATCGAATTCTGCCAGGCTGTTTTCCGGCACGGTCGGCTCATCGTGATAGCTGTCACTGCGGTAATCGTAAACCGACTTGTTGCCAAACAGCGGACGGATACCGGGCAACGCGTCCGCCGGCCAGATGGCCTGAGTAGCACGTCGGGTGACCGGACGACCGCCGGTTTCCAGCAGGCTGGCCTGCAGTATCAGGTTCAGGGGTGAGTGAAGCTGGTCCCACTGATTATCCACGGTCAGTTGCGCCTTGCCGTTGGCGTCAAGCTTAAGATCGACATCGTCCAGACTGCGCTTCAGGCCCTGTTCGGTGATGTCACCAAACTGGTAGCCCGGCAGCGCAGCAACCGCCTCACGGGCCGGACGCAGATAGAGCTGTCCCTGCAGCTGATTCCCTGCCGCAGGCGCGCCATACAGATAGCGCCCCTCAATGTCGAACGTAACATCGGCATCCGCTGGCTGGGGTTGTTCATCGTTTTTCAGCGTTAATGCCATGCGCTCAGGCAGAAAATCCTCAACGCGGAAATGCCACTGTCGCAGCTGGTTATCACCGGTATTCAGCCGCAGCATCCAGCCGCCGGTCATCGCCGAAGCCGGTAAAGCAAACCGCTGCTGATAGAAACCGTCCTGCGGCTGCCAGACCACCGTGCGCACTACTTCGCCGTCGGGCTGGACCAGCTCAGCCTTAACTGGCTGGGCGGGTAAA
Organism: uncultured Pantoea sp.; assembly: GCA_913778495.1. GTDB lineage: Bacteria > Pseudomonadota > Gammaproteobacteria > Enterobacterales > Enterobacteriaceae > Pantoea. The sequence goes on along the minus strand of CAJYVD010000018.1, from coordinate 9,550 downwards.
GGCTTGCCGTCCGCATCACGCAGCAGCGCATTGACAATCACCGTTTCGCCAGGCCGATAAATATCGCGTGGGCCGAAGACGAAGAGCTGTTTGTCATAGCCTTCGGGCCCCGCTACGGGGAATTCGGCTAAATCCAGAGCCGGACGCGCCAGGTCGATCAGCGAGGTTTGTTCGCCCTGCATGGCCAGCAGGAACTTGCCTTTTTCGTCTGCATTAAGGCGCAAATGACCGCTGCTGTCGCTGGTGCCGTTTTGCACTACCTGGCCTTTATCATTTAACAGCCTGATACTGACGCCGGAAAGCGGTGCGCCGTTTTCCAGACTCTGTGCAAAGAGTTCAAACTGGGTGGGAAAGCGGTGCAGCGACAGGCCGATATCGCTCAGGGTAAACAGCGTTGCAGGCATGCTGTAGTGATAAGTGCCCGCCTGCTTCATCACCGCCAGATAAACCCCTGGCTGCTGAAGCGGCTTAATGTCTTTCAGCGGCAACTGCAGTTTTTCCCGTGTGTTACGGGCCGGGTTGAGTTCAAAGCGGCCGGTATACACCAGTTGGCTGGTTTTCAGCAGTTCCTGAGATTGCCAGGTAGACAGGTTGTTACCGTAATTCCACTGGGAAAGGAATTCCGCCAGGCCCGCATTTTTGATTCGGAAAAAATCCACATCCACCTGGTCTACGTTCAACGCCAGTACCGGCAGCCCCTGAGCGATACGCAATGGCAACAGGGAGCCTCGGCTGGCAAAGCCCACCATCGGCTCAATGTCGCGGGTAGTGATTTTTTTGCTGTAGGCCGTTGTCAGGATCTCACCGCTGGCGGCGCGCAAGCCCGAATCGACGGTCACGGTGAACTGACGAGAGGGGTCAGGATGGCGAAAACGCAGGGCTTTACGGTTGCTGGAAAGCTCCCAACCACCATCGACTTTGCCGCGTTTATCGTCGGTCAACCTGACCTTTTGCGCCAGATCCTGTTTGTCATCCAGCGGCTGATTAAAGGTTAAAACCAACGCCGCCGCGCCATCAAGCTGTAATTCAGAGAGATCGATAACGGTGAGCGGTTTGCTGGCCTGCGCGCTGGCGGCAGGCGTTTCAGCGCTAACGGAAAAAGCAGGTAACGTGGCGACAGACAGCAGCGAACCACCGATCAGCATGCTGAACAGCAGCCGGTTAATGCGTTTTTTCATGGTAAATCCTTCACCGGGCCCCAGGGGAATTGTTTTGTAACGCTAAACGATTTCACATTTTAATCAACCCTCCCTTGAGATGGTGCGCACATTACACGACACTGGCATGACAGATTGCAGAGAAGAGGTTGTTATGACGACGCCACTGTTTGTGCCCGCCGACTGGTTACAAGAACACTACAACGATGAAACGCTGCAGGTACTGGACGCACGTATGCTGCCACCAGGCATGGATGCGGTTCGCAATATCCAGGCTGAATACCTGGCGGGTCATTTACCCCACGCACCTTTCTTTAATATTGAAGCACTTTCCGATCACACCAGCCCCTACCCACATATGCTACCGCGCGCTGAAAGCTTTGCCGTGGCGATGCGCGAGCTGGGCATCAGCAGTGATAAACATTTGATTGTATATGATGAAGGCAATCTGTTTTCTGCCCCGCGCGCCTGGTGGATGCTGCGCGCTTTCGGCGTGGCCCAGGTTTCCATTCTGGCGGGCGGTTTGCAGGGCTGGAAAGCCGCGGGCTTTGCGCTGGCGGAGGGGGAAGTGAACCTGCCTGAGGGCGAATTTGAGGCTGAGTTCGATGACGGACTGGTGAAACGCCTGACTGACGTGCTGTTAATTAGCCATGAAGGCGGCGCACAAATTGTGGATGCCCGAGCGGCTAACCGCTTCAATGCTGAAGTGGATGAGCCGCGCCCCGGCTTACATCGTGGGCACATTCCCAACAGTCTGAATCTGCCATGGAACGCGTTGGTTGAGCAGGGAAAACTGAAGCCGGCGTCCGAACTGCGCGCCCTTTTTGCTCAGGCGGGCGTGGACCTGTCGCAACCCGTTGTCGCCACCTGTGGCTCAGGCGTTACGGCGGTCGTGTTGATTCTGGCGCTGACGTCGCTGGGCGTTCGGGAGGCTACGCTCTATGACGGTTCCTGGGGCGAATGGGGAAGTCGGGACGATTTGCCGATTGCGAAATGAATCAGGGAAGCGCGGCCGGACAGGCCGCGCGCAGGCTCAGAGTATACGCTGACCACCTTTGAACTCGCGCAGGAAACTCCCCCAGCGACGTTCATAAAATGGCGTGATGTGGGCGGTAAAGAAGTGGCTGATGCCGCGATCGTCTGCCGTGACCTCGCAAATATCAATGGGTGCATCATCCAGTAACGTGTCGCTGGCGACGCTGCCAGCGGCCTGAATAATGGTCTCAATATCGCTGTCCGCTTCAATCCCAATCAGCAGGTTGGGTTCCTCATCCGCGCGTTCACGAATGCTGGCAACAAAGGCACGTTTCACCTGCTTATATTTGCTGAGCAGCTGGGTCAGAGAGTCAATCATCTGGGCAGGCGGTTCTGCCACTTCCGACAGCAGCAGTGACTGACCGCCTTCCAGCACGCTTTGCTGAGTGAGTGCACTGCCCTCTTCGCCCAGCAGATGGCTGATTTCCGCTGCCGAGAACTCTTTTCCCGTCGGCAGTTTTGGGTTCAAAAACAGGGTTTCGCCACGCGTCATTTCAAACAGGGTGCGCACGGGTAAACGTAAATACGCCTGTTCGCGCTCAACGGCTTCGCTCATCGCCTGTTCGGAGGTAAAAAACGGAATGACGCTGCTGCCATCCTCTTTTTCCCAGTGCTGGAGATCCACCGGCGTACTGGCATCCAGTTGCTGGCTGGTGCTTTCGCCGGGCACCCAGACGTCAGCTTCCAGCAACAGCTGGAAAAATTCAGGCCGGTGAGCAGGCTCGGTGGCGGCCAGCTTCAGCACCTCTTCAAGACGGTTCATAGTTTACTTCTACCTTGAGAAAGCGGTGACCAGGTCACCGCTGGATTGCGCTTATTTCAGTAACAGGTTGGCGAGGGTACGGACACCCAGACCGGTTGCACCGGCAGCCCACTGATCGACCGCGCTTTTGCGATAGGTCGCTGAGCAGTCAATATGTAACCATCCCTGCTGATAGTGGCTGACGAAGTACGACAGGAACGCGGCCGCGCTGCTGGCACCCGCCGAATGCGCCGGACTGGCAATGTTATTCAGATCGGCAAAGTTCGACGGCAGATGGTTGCGATGGAATTCCGCCAGCGGCAAACGCCAGAAAGGTTCGTTTTCGCTGACTGCGCTGCCCATCGCCGACTGCGCCAGGCCATCGTCAAAGGTAAACAGCGCGTGATAATCATTGCCGACCGCCGTCTTCGCGGCACCGGTCAGGGTTGCCGCATCGATCAGAAGCGTCGGGTTCTGCTCGCTGGCATCAATCAGGCCATCAGCCAGTACCAGGCGACCTTCAGCGTCGGTGTTCATCACCTCTACCGACTTGCCGTTGCGGTAGCGAATGATATCGCCCAGCTTAAAGGCATTGCTGCTGACCATGTTATCCGCGCAGCAGAGGTAAAGTTTAACCCGCTTATTCAGCCCGCGCGCGATCGCCAGCGCCAGCGCACCGGTAACAGTGGCCGCGCCGCCCATGTCCGACTTCATTGAGTCCATGCCAGCGCTCGGTTTCAGGCTGTAGCCGCCGGTATCAAAGGTAATGCCTTTGCCCACCAGACAGGCGTAAACAGGCGCCTCGCTGTCTCCGGTTGGGTTGAAATCCAGCGCCAGAAAGACCGGCGGGCGGTTAGAGCCGCGACCGACGGTGTGCAGGCCCATGTAGCCTTGTTCGCGTAAGTCGTCGCCTTTGGTGATGCGATAGCTGACGGCCTCACCACCCAGCTCACTAAGCAGGTCAATGGCGCTGTGCGCCAGCGTTTCCGGGCCCAGATCGTCTGCTGGTAAATTAATGGTGTCGCGCACCCAGCCAACAATTTTACGGCGGCGATCGAACTCCGCCTGCTCGTGTTCACCCAGTTGCGGCCAGTCCACCTGGTTTTTGCCCTTAGGCCCGCGATAACCCTGCCAGAATGCCCAGCACTGCTCAAGGTGCCAGCCTTCGCCAGCCAGTGACACATGACGAATGCCCTGGCCATCCAGTTTACGGGCGGCGCGTTGAATGGTCATCAAGGCATCCGCTTCACGCAGGTGCAGGGTCATGCCGTTATCATTGCTGCTTAACAGCGCTTTCTCGCCCCAGCGCGCATCGGCGGGCTGGCTGCTGAGCGTAATATTCATCGGTTGTGTATTCATTGTAGGGCTCCGTATTCGTTATTCGTTTCATCCAGCCTGTTTTAAGACGGCTTTTTCATTCAGATGTTACGCTGCACGCCGCAGATGTTGTCAGCGCACAGTTTGTCAGCCTCGGCTGGCAAATGCATCATGAGTTCATGAGTTCATGAGTTCATGAGTTCATGAGTTCATGAGTTCATGAGTTCACGCAGGCGCGTAACGGACTTCTGCACCAGCGCGATGGCATAATCGATCTCGTCTTCCGTGGTAAAACGCCCCAACGAGAAGCGAAGCGAGCTGTGTGCCAGCTCTTCGTTCAGGCCAAGCGCACGCAGGACATAGGAGGGTTCAAGACTGGCAGAAGTACAGGCCGATCCAGACGACAGCGCAAGATCTTTTAACGCCATGATCAATGACTCACCTTCAACGTCGGTGAAACTTACGTTGAGAATGTTTGGACAGCTTTGCTGCAAATCGCCATTTACGCTGACGCCGCCGATCTGGCGCAGCCCCTGCCACAGCCGCTCCCGAAGGGCAGACAAGCGGGCCATCTCTTCTTCGCGAACGTCACGGGCAATGCGATAGGCTTCACCCATCCCCACGATCTGGTGCACAGGTAAGGTGCCCGAACGCATATTGCGTTCATGGCCGCCACCATGGATTTGTGCATCGACCTGAACGCGCGGCTTACGGCGCACATACAGCGCGCCGATCCCTTTGGGGCCATATACTTTATGGGCGGAAAAGGACATCAGATCGACAGGGAGTTCATTCAGATCGACAGGGAGCTTACCTACGCTCTGTGTGGCATCAACATGGAACAGGATGCCACGTTCGCGGCAGAGCGCGCCCATCGCGGCGATATCCTGAATCACGCCAGTTTCATTGTTCACGTGCATGATCGACACCAGAACGGTGTCTTCACGCAGTGCAGCGCGCAAATTCTCAATCGCGATCAGACCATTCGCGGCGGGCGTCAGCCAGGTGATGTCAAAGCCTTCACGTTCAAGTTGCAGGCAGGTATCAATCACCGCTTTATGTTCGGTTACGCTGGTGACGATATGCTTGCCGCGCGCCTGATTAAAATGGGCCGCGCCTTTAATGGCGAGGTTGTCGGATTCTGTGGCGCCGGAGGTAAACACGATTTCACGCGGGTCAGCGTTCACCAGCTCTGCCACCTGATTACGCGCAACGTCTACCGCTTCTTCAGCCTGCCAGCCAAAACGGTGTGAACGAGAGGCCGGGTTACCAAACGTGCCATCCAGCGTCAGGAATTGCATCATTTTGCTGGCCACACGCGGATCGGCCGGGGTGGTTGCGGCGTAATCCAGGTAAATCGGTAATTTCATTGCGCTACAGCTCCGTATAGAAAATCATACGTATTTATAGCAGATTCAGCCCCTACCGCGTTAGCAGTAAGGGCCGGAGAAGAGGAGGATTAGGAGGCGCGAAGATTGACGTTGATTTCCTGAGCACGGGCGTTCTGGAAACGGCGGTTGTCATTGGCGTTCTGACGGTCGGCCACGTCCAGGATTTCCTGATTATTCACCAGCTCAGCCAGCGTAATGTTGTTCAGGAACTCACTAATGCGCACACTCAGATCGCGCCACAGGACATGAGTCAGGCAGCGTTCGCCGCCCTGGCAGCCTTCTTTGCCCTGGCACTTAGTGGCGTCCACGGACTCATCGACCGCCGTGATCACTTCACCCACCGCAATCGCGCTGGCTTCTTTACCCAGCAGATAACCGCCACCCGGACCGCGGACGCTTGCTACCAGACTGTGTTTGCGTAAACGCGAGAACAGTTGCTCCAGATAGGAAAGCGAAATGCCCTGGCGTTCAGAGATGTCAGCCAGTGGAACCGGGCCCTGGTGAGAGTGAAGGGCAACGTCCAGCATGGCGGTGACAGCATAACGTCCTTTGGATGTCAGTCTCATAGCATACAACCTCAATAGCGTCCGGTTATCGGAGGATTAGCGAAGATGGCAACAAGTCTGACATTCCTGAGTAATTTGGTCAACTATTTAACCAAGTAAATTACTCAAGTATTTAACCTGGTAATTTACTCAACTATTATTCGCCGTCCGTTCTGGTTCCTTTTCGCTTCTCGAAAGACGAGAGCATACCGCGCAAAATATTGAGTTCATCGCGTTCAGGACGGGCGCGCGTATACAGACGACGCAGTTTGCTCATGACCTGGCCCGGGTTGGCTTCACGGATAAACCCGCTTTCCAGCATCATGTTTTGCATGTGCAGATAGAAGCGTTCCAGATCATCCACTAGCGGATAAGGGGAAGCGTCGTACTGTGGTTTTGGGGTTTGGGTCTCTTGCGCCTGAAGCCAGGCCATACGCACTTCATAAGCAATAATCTGCACGGCCATCGCCAGATTCAGCGAGCTGTATTCCGGATTCGCCTGAATGGCCACGTGGTAGTGACACTTTTGCAATTCGTCGTTTGTCAGCCCGACGCGTTCACGGCCAAACACCAGCGCGACAGGCGCCTGCTGCCCTTCTTCAATACTTTTCACGCCGCATTCGCGGGCGTCCAGCATCGGCCACGGCAGAGACCGCGAGCGGGCGCTGGTGCCGACCACCAGACTGCACCCAGCAATCGCTTCATCCAGGGAGTCAACAATCTTTGCCTCACCGATAACATCACTGGCACCCGCTGCCAGTGAGATAGCCTGGGAGTCTGGCTTCACCAGCGGATTCACCAGATAAAGGTTAGTTAACCCCATGGTTTTCATGGCGCGCGCTACGGAGCCCATGTTGCCGGTATGAGAAGTTTCCACCAGCACGATACGAATATTTTGCAGCATAAGAGTTGGGATCGGTCAGAAAATGATGACGCGTACTCTAACATAAAGCAGGACATTTACCGAACACCCTGCTATACTCCGCGCCGTTTTCCCCGTTCTTTAACATCCAGCGAGAGATACCGATGCATCCAATGCTCAACATTGCCGTGCGCGCAGCGCGCAAGGCCGGAAATTTAATTGCCAAGAATTATGAAACCCCGGACGCTGTCGAAGCCAGCCAGAAAGGCAGCAACGACTTCGTAACGAATGTTGACCGCGACGCAGAACGCCTGATTATCGAAGTCATTCGTAAATCTTACCCAAAACATACCATTATCACTGAAGAAAGCGGTGAGCTTGAGGGCGAAGATCAGGATATTCAATGGGTAATCGATCCGCTGGATGGCACCACCAACTTTATTAAACGCCTGCCCCACTTCTCTGTTTCTATTGCCGTTCGTATTAAAGGCCGTACGGAAGTGGCTGTCGTTTACGATCCTATGCGTAATGAACTGTTCAGCGCCGTACGCGGACAGGGCGCACAGCTGAATGGTTACCGCCTGCGCGGCAGTATCGCTCGCGATCTGGATGGCACCATTCTTGCCACCGGTTTCCCCTTTAAGCTCAAACAGCACGCCCCAGCTTATATGAACATCATGACGAAGCTGTTTACGCAGTGTGCCGATTTCCGTCGCACCGGCTCCGCTGCGCTGGATCTGGCGTACGTCGCCGCAGGCCGCGTTGATGGCTACTTTGAAATTGGTTTGAAACCGTGGGATTTCGCGGCGGGTGAACTGCTGGTGCGCGAAGCGGGCGGACTGGTCACTGACTTCACAGGCAACCACGGCTACCTGCATTCAGGCAACATTGTTGCCGGTAATCCTCGCGTGGTGAAATCGCTGTTATCAGCGATGCGCGAAGAGCTGAGCGAAGCGCTGAAGCGCTAAAAGAAAAGGCGGCACGATAACGTGCCGCCTTTTTTATTGCTGGGTTAGCGACGTTCGTTCGTTAACACCTGACGTGGCTGAGTACGACGTCCTACCATTCCCATCACGCCTGCCAGTACCGCTTCAATAATCAGGATAAAGAATGCATACCAGCTGGCTTTCGCGGTTGCTTTCGCCGCCTGCTCGCCGGCTTCACGCGCTTTCTGCTCTGCCTGTTTTTTCAGTTCCTGATATTTCTGCATAGCCTGTTGATAGCTTTGTTCTGCCTGATTGACGATCTGTTCAGCTTCCTGATCGCTTTTTCCGGTCCGTGCTTTAATAATATTTTTTAAAGCATCACGATCGGCGGCCTGCAACGTATCTGAATGACGCGCAATAACGCCTTTAAACCAGTTTGCTAAATCTGTGTCTGCCGTTTGTGGGTGATTAGCCGTGTTATTTGCCTGATTTTCGGCATTCTGCGCTTCATTATTGGCATCCTGCTTCAGCTTTTCGGGTTGTAATTCGGGCTTACCCGTTTGACGCAGCGTCGTTTCCAGTTCTTGCTGCATATTGTCTAAATTAATATTGTTTTGCTGCAGTTTCTCTTTCGCCATTTGGGTAACCGATGGCGCAGCGGCTGAAATACCACTGCCGACCGCCTGAAAACCGCTACCAAGAATATTCATGGCACCGCCTAACACACTGCTGGCAAGGCTGACAGCCAGATAAATAGTTAACACGGTGCTAATACCAAACATCAGCAATCCATGCAATGCGCCTTCGCGCTGCGCCAGACGTCCGGCAACGTAGGCACCGGCCACGATGGCGAGTAGCATTTCTATGGCCGTCCAGACCAGCGCCCCGGTGCCCAGATGTTTAAAGGGGTTGTCTTCCTGTAAAGGATCAATCGTGGTAGCACCAATTGCCGTTCCCAACAAGGTTAATAATATATGAATTATCAACGCACAAATAACACCGGCAAAAACGGCACTCCATGAAATACGTTTAAGGGGCACACCCGCTGTTCCAGTTACCAGCGGATCGTTATAGCCATTATTAATACGGGTATCAGCCATGAGATATTTTCCTCGCAACACACGGTCGTGCCGTTTTTATTCATTCCCAAATTGGGAGTGGGTTTAACTATTAACAGCGTAGACAGTGAAAACAAATTTCACCACTAAACAGTCAGCAGAAAAATAAAAAATAGTGAGGAAAAAAATGTAAATTCAGCAGCGGAAAACAACTTCCGCTGCTACAAGAATTAAAAGGGTCGGATACCGCCGGTAAAACCAGGCTGAGCAGACTGCCAGAGCGCACAGCCCACAACAATCAACGTCAGGCTGCCTACTAACGCCAGCACAGGCAACAGGCTGCGCGCACCTTTACCCACCTGGCTGTTCGCGCCCAGGCGTTGCGCCAGTGCGCGGGAACGCTGCACCAGTAAGCCAATGGCAGAAATGGTCAGGGCCGTCCCCACCGCCATAACGGCGGCAGAAAGGACGCCCCACAGATATACACCAATCACTTTAGAAAACAGCAGCATCATGA
>CAJYVD010000017.1 GCA_913778495.1 uncultured Pantoea sp. | reverse complement strand
GAGAGGCGGCGTTGAGCAGGAGCGAATCGACGCCGGTCCGTCAGGAAGTCTGAGCGAGTGAAGGGACCGCGCAGCGGCGAGTGGGGCTGGCGCAGGGCCGGGGAGTGCAGAGGGCGCGGCCCAGGCGCCCTCTGCTCGTGCGCCGCACGGCGGGCAAGGCAACTGCCGTTGCTATGGCGAACGAAAGTTGCACCGCGCCTCGCGCCAGCGAAAAGGCTCCGCCACAGCCCGTGGCAAAAGCACCCAGCCGCTGCCTGCGGCAAACCTACCTGCGGCGAACAACTGCATAAAGCATGTTTGCTGGAAAATGGTATGCTGCTAAGCGTCTGTCCTAAACCCATCCGCGGCGTTGATTCATTGAGGAATATCCCGGTGCCCCTGCAAAAACGACATCGTGACATCAACTGGCTGCTCATTACGTGCGCCGGTTTGCTGCCCCTGGTGCTAGGGATTCTTTTTACGGCAATCGAAGCGCGGCACACCGTGAATCAGCAGCAAATTGCGGTGGCCAACACGCTGCTGACCCAGGCTGAAAAAATGAGCGATAACGCCTGGGATATGATCACCCATTTGCGCCAGTTTAATGGCCAACCCTGTGCACAGATTGAAGCGCAGCTACAGCGTGACGGCTCGCTTTACGCCTATTTTCGGTCCATCGGCATGTTGAGTGGCGACAACATTACCTGCTCCTCCGCGTATGGCGTCGAGCACGGCACCCTGTCTGAAATGATGATGCAGCCACCGCCGATCACCGGCAAAGCCTGGTGGAGCCAGTCCGTGCGCGGCACCGTGGGCGTACCGAATCGCCCAGCCGTGGTATTTGTGCGCAATCTGCCGGACGGCAGCGGTATTTGGGCCACCATCGATGGACAATACCTGATGGACTTCATGCAAGCGATTGGCGAGTCGCGCGGCTACCAGCTGAGCTTGCAGGTTAACGGCGGCGCCGTGATTGCCAGCGGCCCGGACGAGGCTGCGCCTGCGTCGTATCTGGTAAATGAAGCCTATCGGGCAACGTCCAGCCGCTATCCCATCAGCGTAACGACCACGGTGCCCACCAGTGAACTGCTCAAAGCGTGGCGGCAGACGGTGTTTATCTTTTTACCGATGGCGGCCATTTTATCTGTTCTGCTCATGGTCTTAACCGCCAACTGGCTAAACCGCCGTATCTCCTGGGCTGATGACATTCGCCGCGCCATCGCCAACCGCCAATTTTCAGTCCACTATCAACCGGTTTACAGCAATACTTTGCAGCGGTGCAGCGGCGCGGAGGCGCTACTGCGCTGGCAGTTGCCTAACGGTGAAAAGGTGCGTCCGGATATTTTTATTAGCCATGCCGAAGCCGAGGGCATGATTGTGCCGCTTACGCAGCATCTGCTCGACCTGATGGCGGAGGATCTGCAGAGCTGGTCGGTTGCGCCGGGTTTCCATATCGGTTTGAATGTGGCGGCAGAGCATCTGCAACATGATGACTTCATTCAAGATATTCAGCGCTTCGCGCGCCGCATCAAAGATAAACACATGGTGGTGACGCTGGAGTTAACCGAACGTAGCCTGATCGAAGATGGCGAGCGCGTGGCGCGTAAGCTGCGCTATTTACAATCGCACGGCATGAAAGTGGCCATCGACGATTTTGGTACCGGTCACTGCTCGCTCTCCTACCTGCTGACGTTCCCACTGGATTACCTGAAAATCGATCGCGGATTTATTCACGCAATCGAAGCGCTTGATCGGGAAGCGCCCGTGCTCGATGCCATCATCAATCTGTGCCACAAGCTGCAACTCGCGGTGCTGGGCGAAGGCGTCGAGACAGCGCTGCAGTTTGCCTATCTGCAACAGCGTGGCGTGACCTTTATCCAGGGCTATTATTATGCCCATCCAATGGACAATACCCGCGTGCTCGACTGGTTTCGTCAGCATGAGCATCAGCCCCTTCCCGTGGAGAAATCACATGAGCCTGCGCTGCATCATTCTGGATGATTACCAAAACGTTGCCCTCTCTCTCGCAGATTGGGCCTCGCTGGCACCCAAGGTGACAACCACGGCGTTGCACCAGCATTACGCCGACCAGGACGCGCTGGTGGCGCAGATCGCCGAAGCAGATATTCTGGTGGTGATGCGCGAGCGCACGCCGCTGACCGCAGAGCTGATTGGCCGCTTGCCAAAGCTCAAGCTGGTGGTGACATCCGGCATGCGCAACGCATCGATTGATTTACACGCCTGCGCCGAGCGCTACATTGCGGTGTGCGGTACCGCCAGCAGCAGCGCCGCGCCGCTGGAGCTGAGCTGGGGCTTACTGCTTGGTCTCGCCCGTCATCTGGTCACCGAGCACCAGGCGCTGCGCCAGAATGGTCCGTGGCAGCAGACGCTGGGTCGCGGTCTGCACGGTAAAACGCTGGGACTAGTGGGCTTGGGGAAAATCGGCGCCGAAATGGCGAAAGTGGCGCGCGCCTTTGGGATGGATGTCTGCGCCTGGAGTCAAAATCTGACCGCGGACCGCGCCGCCGCCTGCGACGCCAGGCTGATGCCCTCGCTGCATGCGCTGATGCGAGAAAGCGACGTTGTGTCAGTGCACCTGGTGCTGAGCGAGCGCACGCGCAATCTTATCGATCGCGCGGCGCTGGCGGAGGTGAAACCCGGTGCGCTGCTGATTAACACCTCGCGCGCCGCCCTGGTCAACCAGGAAGCGATGCTCGCCGCACTGAACGCCGGTACTCTCGGGGGCGCGGGACTGGACGTCTTCGAGCAAGAGCCGCTGCCCGCCGATCATCCGCTGCGTCAGCATCCCAAGGTGCTGGCGACGCCACATCTGGGCTATGTGGCCGACAGCAACTACCACACCTACTTCACGCAAGCCGTTGAAGATATTCATGGCTGGTTAACCGGCGCGCCGCTGCGCTCGCTGCATTAACGCACGCTCTCCTCTGCTCCTGATCGCACGCTGGGCTTTTTCTTATGCGTTTTAAACACGCCGCGTAATCTGCGGCGTGGTACGCAATTTGAAAAAAATCCTCCCGGTCTGCTGCCGCTTCTTCAACCACAGTTTTAGCCAAAAAATGAGCAGTTATTGGCGGAAACATGACATCCATCACATCAAAACAGTATACTCTGTCGCGCAGCGCAATCATTTCGCTGCTGATGATAACCGCGAAGGCAGGGAAAAACGGCTGTTCGCGGCTATGCTTAAATTTTCTCAACGCCGCGGACTTTGAGCCACAGTACAGTCTGCAGCGTTGAGGACTTTTCGAATTCCAATACAGGGTAATTTCATGAAATTACGTAGGAAGCGTGTAAAACCTATCGGACTGGACGACGTCACCATTATTGATGACGCGCGTTTACGTAAAGCCATCACCGCCGCCTCGCTGGGTAATGCGATGGAGTGGTTCGACTTCGGCGTTTATGGCTTTGTGGCCTATGCGCTGGGTAAAGTATTTTTCCCCGATGCCTCACCAGGCATACAGATGATTGCGGCGCTGGCCACCTTCTCGGTCCCCTTCCTGATCCGTCCGCTGGGTGGGCTGTTCTTCGGCATGTTGGGCGACAAATACGGTCGTCAAAAGATCCTCTCGATTACCATCGTCATTATGTCGATCAGTACCTTCTGTATCGGCCTCATCCCCTCTTATGCGTCGATTGGCATCTGGGCTCCGGTGCTGCTGCTGTTGGCAAAAATGGCGCAAGGGTTCTCGGTGGGCGGTGAATACACCGGCGCGTCGATTTTCGTCGCGGAATATTCCCCTGACCGCAAGCGCGGCTTTATGGGCAGCTGGCTGGACTTCGGTTCGATCGCCGGCTTCGTGCTGGGTGCCGGCGTGGTGGTGCTGATTTCCACCATTATTGGCGAAGCCAACTTCCTTGAGTGGGGCTGGCGCATCCCGTTCTTCCTGGCGCTGCCGCTGGGCATTATTGGCCTCTATCTGCGTAACGCGCTGGAAGAGACGCCGGCGTTTCAGCAGCACGTGGACAAGCTTGAGCAGGGCGATCGCGAAGGCCTGCGTGACGGCCCGAAAGTGTCGTTTAAAGAGATCGCCACCAAGCACTGGAAAAGCCTGCTGGCCTGTATCGGGCTGGTGCTGGCGACCAACGTCACCTACTACATGCTGTTGACCTACATGCCGAGCTATCTGTCGCACAATCTGCACTACTCCGAAGATCACGGCGTGCTGATTATCATCGCGATCATGATGGGCATGCTGTTTGTGCAGCCGATTATGGGCATGCTGAGTGACCGTTTTGGTCGCCGTCCGTTTGTCATCATCGGCAGTATCGCGCTGTTCGTCTTCGCCATTCCGGCCTTCTCGCTGATCAACAGCGGCGTGCTGGGCCTGATTTTCGCGGGTCTGCTGCTCATGGCGGTGATTCTCAACGCCTTCACCGGCGTCATGGCCTCGTCGCTGCCCGCCATGTTCCCGACGCATATTCGTTACAGTGCGCTGGCCAGTGCGTTTAACATTTCCATTCTAATCGCCGGCCTGACGCCGACCGTGACCGCATGGGCGGTAGAGACCAGCAACAACCTGTATATGCCCGCCTATTATCTGATGGTGGTAGCGGTCGTCGGATTGATCACCGGTCTGTACATGAAAGAAACCGCCAACAAACCGCTGCGCGGTGCGACGCCAGCCGCGTCGGATCTCAATGAAGCGCGTGAAATCCTGCAGGAGCATCACGACAACATTGAGCAGAAAATCGAAGATATCGATGCGGAGATCGCCCGTCTGGAGGCGAAACGCAAAAACCTGGTGCAGCAGCACCCGGATATCAACGAGTAAGCTTGTCCCTCACTCCCGCCGCCCGGCGGGAGTGCTGTTTTCCCACGCCATTCCGCACACAATCCTTCATGCCCCTGTGCGAAAGGGAGTAAACTGGTGTCACTTTTTTCACCAGCATAAGTTATTTATCTATGTCTGATTTCGATCTAATCCAACGTCCCAGAAGATTGCGTAAAAGCGCCTCAATGCGGGAAATGTTCCAGGAATCACGCCTCAGCCTGAACGATTTGGCCCTGCCGATTTTCGTTGAAGAGGGCGTGGACGATTACGTTCCGATTAATGCGATGCCCGGCGTCATGCGTATTCCGGAAAAGCGTTTGGCCTATGAGATTGAGCGCATCGCCAAAGCCGGCATTCGCTCCGTGATGACGTTTGGCATTTCCCACCACACTGACGCCACCGGCAGCGACGCATGGAACGAGAACGGTCTGGTGGCGCGCATGTCACGCATTTGCAAAGAAACCGTGCCCGAGATGATCGTGATGTCGGATACCTGCTTCTGCGAATATACCAGCCACGGCCACTGCGGCGTGCTGTGCGACCACGGCGTCGACAATGATCAAACGCTGATTAACCTCGGCAAGCAGGCCGTGGTGGCCGCACAGGCGGGCGCTGATTTTATTGCGCCGTCCGCTGCTATGGACGGCCAGGTGAAGGCGATCCGTCAGGCGCTGGACGCAGCGGGCTTCACCGATACCGCTATCATGTCCTACTCCACCAAATTCGCCTCCTCATTCTACGGCCCCTTCCGTGAAGCGGCGGGCACCGCGCTGAAAGGCGATCGTAAAACGTATCAGATGAACCCGATGAACCGCCGTGAAGCCATTCGTGAATCGCTGATCGACGAAGCGGAAGGTGCGGATGCCCTGATGGTGAAACCGGCAGGCGCCTATCTTGATATCCTGCGCGACGTGCGCGAGCGCACCACGCTGCCGCTCGCGGCCTATCAGGTCAGTGGTGAATACGCGATGATCAAGTTCGCGGCGCAAGCGGGTGCCATCGATGAGCGCAATGTGGTGCTTGAAAGCCTCGGTGCCATCAAGCGTGCCGGTGCAGACTTAATTTTCAGCTATTTTGCCCTTGATCTTGCTGAGCAAAAAGTGCTCTGATCCTCCTGATGCCTGGGCGTGAATCGCACATTATTCACGCCCAGGCGTCTTACGTTTTAACGGCTGTTCCCCCTCCAAAACACTCAAAAAAAGAGTACTGCAATGAAAGCACCCGCCCTGCCAGCGGACGAGTCGAGCCGACTGACCGAATTACGTGAACTCAACATTCTCAACACGCCCGATGAAGAGCGCTTTGATCGCTTAACCCGGCTTGCCCGCCGCATGTTTGGCGTGCCGTTAGCCTTAGTGAGTCTGGTGGAAGAAGATCACCTCTGGAACAAATCGATTGCCGGTAACGGCAGCCGCACCACGCCGCGCGACATCTCTTTCTGTGGGCATGCCCTACTGCAGGAGGATGTGATGGTGGTGGAGAACGCGCTAGCCGACCCACGCTTCCACGATAATCCGCTGGCCCTGAACAGCGAGAGCCCGGTGATTTTTTATGCCGGCTGTCCGCTACGTACGCCTGGTGGGGTGAAAGTCGGTACGCTGTGCATTGTCGACCACCAGCCGCGTGCGTTTGACGATGAGGACAAGCACACGCTGCGCGATCTCGCGGCCATGGCGGAATCGGAGCTGGTGGCGTTTCAGAACGCGACGTCTGATGAGCTCACGCAGATCACCAACCGTCGCGGCTTTATGGCGCTCGGTCAAATAGCGCTCAACGAATACCAAAAGCAGCAGCGTCGCGCCAGCCTCACCTTCCTGGACCTCGATCGTTTTAAGGCGATTAACGATACGCTTGGGCACCGCGAAGGCGATCGTGCCCTGATGGATTTTGCCGACGCCATGAAAATGTCATTTTGCCAGGCCGATCTGTTTGCCCGCCTGGGCGGCGACGAATTTGTGGTGCTGTTTGACGGCCTGTCAAAAGCCGATGCCGAAGCGGCACTGACGCGTTTCCGCGCTCAACTTCAGCAGCAAACGCGCACGCTGGAGCGTCGCTACAGATTACAATTCTCCTCGGGCGTAGTGGAATTTGACCCTGCGCACCCGCAGTCGTTGCAGCAGCTGCTGGCCGACAGTGACGCGCAGATGTATCGAGCCAAATCCAGCAAGAAACCGCGCTAATCTCTCCGCCCTCCCGCAGCGTGCCTGAGCGCTTGTCGCACGCTGTCGGGTTTTGCCCCCTGAGCTGAACCGCCCCCTGTTCAGTTGCCCTGCTCCCATCTTGACGCAGTAAATACCTCTTGAGCGTTATTTAACACCGACTCAACCAATTAATTATTTTAATAACACAAGAAATGTCTTGTTTTAGAATTAATAAATAAGACATTTCTTTTAAAAAATGACATTAGCCGGATGCCTCAAAACATTAATTAATCTACACTGCATTGAGTTAACGGAGGACACAATAAATGCAGCCGAAATACAATGAAGGTGTTATTGAAACCATCACCCAATGGATTATGGATAATCTTGATCAGCGTTTATGCATTGATGATATCGCGGATAAGTCAGGTTATTCCAAGTGGTATTTGCAAAAACTTTTTGCAAGGTACCATCACGAAACGCTGGCGCGTTATATTCGCAAGAAGAAGCTTATACACTGCGTGAGTGAGTTAAAGTTTAGTAAAAAACCAATTATTTCTCTGGCGGTCAAATACCATTTCGAAAGCCAGCAGTCGTTCACCCGCGCCTTTAAACAGGTGATGGGCTGTACGCCGCTTTACTGCCGCAAGCGGCAACTTGCCCCAGATGCCATTGCATTATTGCAGCAAAGTGATGAGCCGTGTGCGCTGTGCCACCTTCGGGGTTTTAATACCAATGCGCGTGAGAAAAAGGCGCTTATACGCAATGTGATAAAGGTTAACGTACTGCCTTAGCACTTATTGTTAGCCACGTTAATTTCCTGAGATCTTATTTACCGTATCGCTTACAGATAATTTTCTTTGTTAATTCAATAGGAAAAGGAAGCACTTAATTAAGCGTGATATTTTTCACACGCCTAAACACAGCCGCCATCATGCACTCTATTAAATAGCATTTATGCTACACCTTTAAAATACCTTACTGCATCAACGTATGCGGTTGAAAACTAATTTTAGCCTGTCGGATAAATCTTCCTGCCAACAGGCTAAAGGATTTTATTGTACCGGCTGGCCGGGTAACAGTTTATCTGCCATTGCGCGACGGCAGGTGAGCGCGTCCTGGCGAGCCGACTGTTGCTGTTCGGGCGTCAGAGTCTGCCAAGTGGTTTGCAGATGCGTTGCCAGCCCTGACTGGAAGTGGATCTTCTGCAGTGCATAGTCAGAATTACCGCCTTCAACGATGTTTTGCATCGCCTGCGGGGAGTTATCGCGCCCGTCATGCGTCAGGGTGCAGAAAATAGCGATGTAATACGCTTTATCTTCGTCACTGTAGTGCGGCATCAGCCACCACACTGCGCCACAAAGGACGATCAGCAGTGGCACAATAAATTTCAGTTTAAACATAATGATGGTCATCCACGCGGAAAAAATCGCGGCGATCTTACCAGATCTGCGCGGCCTCAGCCCGTGCTGGGCATTTTCTTAAAGTGCCGCTTTTGCCGTTTATTTATTGAGCCGTTCCGGGCCGTTTGTTAATTTTAAGCTCTCTTTCGCGCACGTAATCGCGCTTTACGCCCGCTATTTCAGGGCCATTTCTCACCTGTGTTCAGGCAGGAAGTGGGATAGCGGGCGATGTGGCAACGGACACAGCAATGAACAAAAATCAACTCAAAATGCATCTGGTATCGCTGGGCATGCTGGCGCAAAAAAAACTGATGCCGCGTAAAACGCTGCCGGACTATCGCCCACAGGCCGAGCACGATATCACGCTGCGCGGGCGCACAACTTCCTCGGCGGCGATCCCGCGGCAAATTTGGATGTATTGGGAAAGCGAAACGCTGCCGGCCGAAGTGCGCCTTTTCGTGGAAAAAATCACCCGCGAAAACCCGGGCTATGAGGTCACGGTGATCAACAACCTTAACCTCAAACACTATCTTCCGGAGCTGGCTTTCGCCCACCCGGACATGCGCCCTTCGCACAAAAGCGACGTGATTCGTCTGGAGCTGCTTCATCGCTACGGCGGCATCTGGATGGACGCCACACTGATTCTCAATCAACCGCTGGATACGCTGTTAGCGGTCAACGCTGACAGCCATTACGACCTTATTGGCTTCTGGCGCGAGGAGTCGACGCTCGATCTCGCCTATCCGGTGATTGAATCCTGGTTCCTTGCTGCACCGCCGGGCAATGCGTTTATCGGTCACTGGCTGGCCTGCTTCCGCCCGATTGTGACGCTGGGCTCAGAGGCTTACTTCAAGCAGTTAAAGGCGTTGCCAAATTACGCGCTGATTTTGCAAGGCATCAAAACGCCGGATTATTTAGTGGTGTATCTGGCGCAGCAGCAGGCACTACGGGAAGAGAATCGCTATAACTTCTTTCTGCGCAAGTGTGAAGCCAGCGGCTTGCTGTATCAAACCCTGAGCCAGTGGCGTCCGGTTAAACTCAGCCGCATGTTGATGGTTGATCGCCGCCCTGCTGTCCTGCCGCCGCTGTTTAAGCTCACCAGCTTTGACCGCAAATACATCGCCACCCATCTTCGCTATGGCGTGGTTAACCGCGACAGCCTGCTCGGCGAAGTCCTGCTGGCGGATCGGCCCGCGCCGCGCTCAGCGGCCCCCGGATCGCCGCTGGCGGGCAAGGCGTAAGCGCTACAGCGCTTGGGCGCAGGCCCAAGCCGAGCTCCACGCCCACTGAAAGTTGTAGCCGCCGAGCCAGCCGGTGACATCCACCACTTCGCCAATAAAATAGAGTCCCGGCACCGCGCGCGCCTCCAGAGTTTTGGAGGAGAGCTGCGTGGTGTCCACGCCGCCTAGCGTCACTTCCGCCGTCCGATACCCTTCGGTGCCGTTGGGCTGCACGCGCCACTGGTGCAGCAGCGTGACCAACTCATTTTGCTGTTTGCTGTTCAGCTGCTTAAGGGTGATATCCGGCAGCAGCGCCATGCCCTGCAGCACTTCGACTAATCGCTTCGGCAGAATTTTCGCCAGGCTGTTTTTGAGGCTGAGGTTAGGATGCGCCTCACGCTGTGCCTGCAGAAAGCTTTCAACGGATGTCTCAGGTGAGAGATTGATGGTGACAAATTCGCCGGGCTGCCAATAGCTGGAAATTTGCAGCACGGCCGGACCGGATAATCCCCGGTGGGTAAACAATAGCGCTTCTTTAAACAGCGTGCCGTCTTCCGCCGTGATGGTGGTGGGCAACGCGACGCCCGAGAGCGTGCTTAACTGCGTTAACAGCGGCTTGTGCAGCGTAAAGGGCACCAGCGCCGCGCGCGTGGGATAGACCTTAAGGCCAAACTGCTCAGCGACTTTGTAGCCAAACGGCGAAGCACCCAGCCCTGGCATGGATAATCCGCCGCTGGCGATCACCAGCTTATCCGCCCGAACCTCTGCGCCATTGAGCTGCAGCGTATAGCCATCTTCGTCACGCGCCACGCTGAGCACTTCACTGCGTAGCCGCAGCGTGACCTGCCCCGCCTCGCACTCTTTTAACAGCAGATCGACGATCTGCTGTGCGGAATCGTCGCAAAACAGCTGGCCCAGTGTTTTTTCGTGATAGGCGATGCCGTGACGATTCACCAGATCGATAAAATCCCACTGCGTGTAGCGCGCCAGCGCGGACTTACAAAAGTGCGGATTGTGTGACAGGTATGCCGCCGGCTCGGTGTACATATTGGTGAAATTGCAGCGCCCGCCGCCCGACATGAGAATTTTACGTCCGGCTTTTTTACCGTTATCCAGCAGCAGCACGCGACGGCCGCGCTGTCCGGCCTGCGCCGCGCAAAACAAGCCGGCGGCCCCTGCACCTATAATGATAACGTCAAACTTTTCCACTGCGCTGCATCCCACCGAGATAAAGGCGGTGATTGTAAAGACCTGCGCCCACCGACGCCAGCGTCAAAAAAATGCCGTAAATATGTCATATTGTAACTTGCTTATTTTTCAGCCTTTTTACCTTGCCTGCCAGGCGGCCTGGTAATTTTAAGACAAAAAAGGGCTATATTTTCCTTTCCCATCGCGTGTGTTGTCGCAGATAATGCGCCGCGTTCATGTCCTCCAAAATGGCGTAACGTTTATGCTACATCTGTTTGCTGGTCTTGACCTAAGCACCGGCCTGTTATTGGTTCTTGCTCTGCTGTTTGTATTGTTTTACGAAGCAATCAACGGTTTCCACGACACTGCCAACGCGGTCGCGACAGTAATTTACACCCGTGCGATGCGGGCGCAACTTGCGGTTCTGATGGCGGGTGTTTTCAACTTTTTTGGGGTGCTGTTAGGCGGCTTGAGCGTGGCGTATGCCATCGTGCATATGTTGCCCACCGATCTGCTGCTGAATGTGGGGTCTGCTCATGGTCTTGCCATGGTGTTCTCTATGCTGCTGGCGGCGATTATCTGGAACCTCGGCACCTGGTATCTTGGCCTGCCGGCCTCCAGTTCTCACACCCTGATTGGCGCCATCATTGGTATCGGTTTAACCAATGCTCTGATGACCGGCACCTCGGTGGTGGATGCGCTGAATCTGCCAAAAGTCCTCAATATCTTCCTGTCGCTGATTCTGTCGCCCATTGTGGGCATGGTGATTGCGGGCGGTTTGATCTTCCTGCTGCGGCGCTACTGGAGCGGTACCACCAAGCGTGCCCGTATCCATATGACCCCGGCTGACCGTGAAAAGATCGACGGCAAGAAAAAGCCGCCGTTCTGGACGCGCATCGCGCTGATCGTCTCTGCGATTGGCGTGAGCTATTCCCACGGTGCCAACGATGGTCAGAAAGGCATTGGCCTGATTATGCTGGTGCTGATTGGCGTCGCGCCGGCGGGCTTCGTGGTCAACATGAATGCGTCCGGTTACGACATCACCCGCACCCGCGATGCGGTGAATCACCTTGAGCAGTATTATCAGCAGCACAGCGATGCGCTGACGCACGTTGTGCAGATGGCGCCGCCTGTTGTGCCGACCCCAGACGAAAGCCTGGGTGGCCCGCAGGAGTTCCATTGCGACAGCAGCCGCGCGGTGCAGGCGATAGACCGTGCGCAGCTGCTGCTGACCAACCTCAACAGCTACGATCAGCTCACCGGCGAGCAGCGCAGTCAGATGCGTCGCCTGCTGATGTGCGTCGCGGATACCGCGGATAAAGTGGCCAAGCTGCCGCAGACCAACGCCGAGGATAAGCGCTTCCTCAGCAAGCTGAAGGGCGATCTGCTGGGCACGATAGAGTATGCGCCGGTGTGGATTATCTTCGCCGTGGCGCTGGCGCTGGGCACCGGCACGATGATTGGCTGGCGTCGCGTGGCGACCACCATCGGTGAAAAAATCGGTAAAAAAGGCATGACCTACGCGCAAGGCATGTCCGCGCAGGTGACGGCGGCAGTCTCCATTGGTATCGCCAGCTACACCGGCATGCCGGTTTCCACCACGCATATCCTCTCGTCTTCCGTGGCGGGCACCATGCTGGTGGACGGCGGCGGACTGCAGAGTCGCACCATCAAAAACATC
Organism: uncultured Pantoea sp.; assembly: GCA_913778495.1. Classification (GTDB taxonomy): domain Bacteria; phylum Pseudomonadota; class Gammaproteobacteria; order Enterobacterales; family Enterobacteriaceae; genus Pantoea. The sequence goes on along the minus strand of CAJYVD010000017.1, from coordinate 10,149 downwards.
GCGTTAGCGTGGGTCTTCACGCTGCCGGTGTGCATTGCGCTGTCGGGTTCACTGTATTGGCTGGCGCTGAAGCTGATTTAAGTCTTCTCAAGCCAGTGCAAAGGGCGACAGCAATGTCGCCCTTTTTTTGCTCTCAGCACGCAAGTCAGTGCCAGATCGCCATCGCAATCAGGCTGACCACCACCAAAAAGCACAGCCCGCTGGTGAGCACGAACTGCCCGCGCACCCGCTCGCAGCGGCGAATAAATTCCTCATCGTGATGGTCGTGATAGCGCTTATCCCAGATATAGCGTACCAGGCGTACCTGCTTGCTCGGCTGCCCGTGTGACGTAAAAAAGCCCGCCCCGTCGACATACTGATAAAGCAGCGGATCGCAACCGCGCAGTACCGCCAGTAATGAGCGCAGCGAAGAGAAATAGCGCGCCATATTCACCAAACAAACCACACACAGAGCCCAAAAAAGCGCGATAGTGCTGACCATGTTCCCCTCCCGGCCGGTACCGCAATGACGTAAAGGCAGCGGGGAAAGGCTGCAAACGCCCCACGGAAAATAGACCAGCCACAGATGATTCGAATTGACGTTGTTGTTATGCGAACCTGCGCGCACCGGCGAAACGGCGTGCCACACGTTTTTAGTGTAGGAGATCTGTTCAATTTTTTTCCAGCGATGTTTTTCGTTCAGCGCGAGTAAAAAGTCGCTGACATTGATCCTACTCACAGCCGGGCTTCGGTTTGCAGCATTCGCGGACGAGTCTGGCTATACTCAGGGCATAACTACAGACGCCTGCACGTGACATCACCACATCGCTGAGGCGCTCCGCTGTTTTGCGCTAACGCCTTCGCCACCGCGACAGCGGCCCGGCGTTCCCTGAATATTGAGAAGGAGTTTAATCATGGCTTATAAACACATCCTGATCGCCGTCGATCTCTCGCCGGAAAGCCAGCTGCTGGTCGATAAAGCCGTGTCGCTGGCGCGCCCCTATGACGCAAAAATTTCCCTGATTCACGTTGATGTGAACTATTCCGACCTCTACACCGGGCTCATCGATGTAAATCTTGGCGATATGCAAAAGCGGATTTCTGAAGAGACGCACAGCGCTCTGAAAGCGCTCTCCACGAATGCGGGTTATCCTATCGGTGAAACGCTAAGCGGCAGCGGCGATTTGGGGCAAGTGCTGGTGGATGCCATCAAGCAGTACGATGTGGATCTGGTGGTTTGCGGTCATCACCAGGACTTCTGGAGCAAGTTGATGTCCTCCGCACGCCAGCTGATTAACACCGTGCATATCGACATGCTGATTGTGCCGCTGCGGGATGAAGACGACGAATAACAGAAAGGCCAGCAACGCTGGCCTTTTTTACGCCTGTAACGGCGGATAGATATCGAAACGGTGACTTTTGGTCACCACCGCGGATTGCGTCACCACGCCCGCCAGCGGCGGCGCGTAATCCGGTCGCTTCACCACGATGCGCTTTTTTGCCAGCCGCCGCGCGGGCGCCAGCAGCGCATCGGCGTCCATATCCGGCCCAACCAGCGACTGAAATACCCGCATCTCTTTCTTGACCATGGCGCTTTTCTGCCGGTGTGGATACATCGGATCGAGATAAACCACATCGGGCGCGGGGGTGATGGCACTGAGCGCCTGCTCGCTGGCGACGTGCAGCAGCGTGAGCCGCTCGCGCAGCCAGCCACCGATTTCGGCATCGGCATAGCCCCGCTGAAGGCCATCTTCCAGCAGCGCCGCCACCACCGGATGGCGCTCCAGCATCCGCACGCGGCACCCTAACGCTGCCAGCACAAAGGCATCACGGCCCAGACCGGCGGTTGCGTCGACCACATCAGGCAAATAATCCCCTTTGATGCCCACGGCTTTGGCCACCGCCTCACCGCGCCCTCCCCCAAACTTACGCCGATGCGCCATCGCCCCCGACGCGAAGTCCACGAAGATCCCGCCGAGTTTGGGCTCGTCGAGCTTGCGCAGTTCGAGATGGTCGGGCGTTAACACCAGCGCCAGCGGCGCGGCAGGGTCGTGCTCCAGCGACCAGCGCTGGGCTAATGACAATAAGGCGCCGTCTCCGGCGCCTGTTTCATCCACTAAACCAATTTTCACGCGTGAACTTATCCCTGAATGCCGTAATGTTCGAGCATGGCATCCAGCTGCGGCTCACGACCGCGGAAGCGTTTAAACAGCTCCATCGGCTCTTCCGAACCGCCGCGCGTCAGGATGTTGTCAAGGAAGGACTGCCCGGTCTCGCGGTTAAAGATCCCTTCCTCTTCAAAGCGCGAGTAGGCGTCGGCGGCCAGCACGTCAGCCCACAAGTAGCTGTAGTAGCCCGCCGCATAGCCGCCTGCGAACACATGGCTGAACGCGTGCGGGAAGCGTCCCCACTCTGGACTGGGCACCACCGCCACCTGCTTTTTAACTTCACGCAGCGTCTCAAGGATCTGTGCACCCTGCGCCGGGTTAAATTCCGTGTGCAGGCGGAAATCAAACAGGCCAAATTCCAGCTGGCGCAGAATAAACAGGGCCGCCTGGTAGTTTTTCGCCGCCAGCATTTTCTCCAGCAGCGCCTCCGGCAGCGGCTCGCCGGTTTCGTAATGGCCTGAAATAAAGGCCAGCGCCTCCGGCTCCCAGCACCAGTTTTCCATAAACTGGCTTGGCAGTTCGACCGCATCCCACGGTACCCCGTTAATGCCCGACACGCCCGGAGCTTCAATGCGCGTCAACATATGGTGCAAGCCGTGACCAAACTCGTGGAACAGGGTAATCACTTCGTCATGCGTAAACAGGGCCGGTTTACCTTGCACTGGACGGTTAAAATTGCAGGTGAGATAGGCCACCGGCTTTTGCAGCGTGCCGTCGGCTTTGCGCATTTGCCCTACGCAATCATCCATCCAGGCGCCGCCGCGCTTGTTTTCGCGGGCATACAGGTCGAGATAGAAGCTGCCGCGCAGCTCTCCGCTTTCGTCAAACAGGTCGAAGAAGCGCACGTCGGGATGATAAACGTCCACGTCTTTGCGCTCTTTTGCCGTGATGCCATAAATACGCTTCACCACTTCAAACAGGCCGCTCAACGCGCGTGCTTCCGGGAAATAGGGGCGCAATTGCTCGTCACTGATGGTGTAAAGGTGCTGCTTCTGCTTTTCGCCGTAGTAGGTGAGATCCCACGGATTCATCTCTTCCACGCCAAACGTCTGCTTGGCAAACGCGCGCAGCTGCGCCAGCTCTTTTTCACCCTGCGGACGGGCGCGTGTGGCGAGATCGCTCAGGAATCCAATTACTTGCGACGGGCTTTCCGCCATTTTGGTAGCCAGCGATTTATCAGCAAAGGAGTCAAAGCCCAGCAGTTGCGCCAGTTCATGACGCAGCGCCAGCTCTTCAGCCATGATGGGGCCGTTGTCCCATTTGCCCGCATTCGGGCCTTGATCCGAGGCGCGCGTAGAGTAGGCGCGATACATCTCTTCACGCAGCGCGGCGTTATCGCAATACGTCATGACTGGCAGATAGCTGGGAATATCCAGCGTCAGCAGCCAGCCTTCTTGACCCTTGGCCTCCGCTTGGGCTTTCGCCGCGGCCAGCGCGCTTTCCGGCATACCGGCCAGCTCGGCCTCGTCGGTGATCAGCTTGCTCCAGCCCATGGTGGCGTCGAGCACATTGTTGCTGTAGGTGGAGCCCAACTCGGACAGGCGCGCGGCGATTTCGCCGTAGCGCTTCTGTTTCGCTTTATCCAGGCCAATACCGGACAGCTCAAAATCACGCAGGCTGTTGTCTACCGCTTTTTTCTGCGCGGTATCCAGCGCCTGATAGCTGTCGCCATCTTTCAGGTTGCGATAAGCCTGATACAAACCCTCATGCTGTCCAACCCAAGTGCTGTATTCCGACAGCAGCGGCAGCGTCTGCTCATAGGCCTCGCGCAGTTCAGGGCTGTTTTTCACAGAATTCAGGTGGCTAACCGGTGAGAAGATCCGGCTGAGGCGATCGTCAACGTCAGCCAGCGGTTGCACCAGATTTTCCCAGGTATAAGGCGCGCCTTGCGCGACCACGCGTTCAACTTCGGCACGGCAGGCGTTCAGCGCGTCAGTAACGGCCGGCACCACATGTTCAGGCTTGATAGCGGAAAAAGGCGGTAGCGTAAAAGGGGTGAGTAACGGATTGGTCATAAGCGCAGTCCTTTTTTCGTGAGTGGGCGGCGCGCGCTCGCGCGGCGCAATTTCTCTAACATGCGTCCTCAATAAGGGAAAATCAATGGTGCCGCGTACGGGGGCGTAAAAAACGCCGGCGAGAGGATGAATCGTATCCAGCCCGCCGAGCGTGCGGCGAACCGGATACGTTTAGCGCAGGGTCAGTGCGTAATGAATGATGTCATACGGTGCCACCCACGGCGGAAGCGGCTCACGCGCAGCAATATCTTTTGCCAACGCCCAGCCCTCGACGGCGCCGCCTTTGCCGCTCAGCGCCATCGCGTCATACAGCAGCGGTGGCACGCTGCGGTTAAAGGGAACGTGGTTATCCTTGAAATCGTTGATCAGCTTGCCGCCCAGCGTGCTGACCTTCACTTCCACCGCAACATTCTGATCGGCATTGAGCGCTTTTTTGGCCGGTTTCACAGCAAACCAGCGTATACCTCCATCGCTTTTTAGTACCTTGCGCCCCGTGCCGAGCTTGGCCAGCTGCGCGCGATTTTTTTCTAGCAGCTTATCGAGCCCTTGGGTTAGCGCCTTCTGCATTGCCGCATAGCGCTGCGCCATTTCCGCGCTTGCCAGTGCCGATTGACCGGTTTTGAGCTGCGCGGTAAGCCCGGCGATCAGCTGGTTCAAATCAAACGGAATACCGCTGTCTTTCACCATCTGCAATTGTACTACGACGTTACTGGCGATGAACTGCCCCAGGCTATAGCTGCTGCGCGCCGTGTCGCCCTGCGGTTCAATCAGCGCGTCTGGCGTTTTTAGTGCGGCATCCAGCGCCGCCTGAAGGCTGGCGACGCGTTTTTCCAGCTGTTGCTTTTCTTTGTTCAGCGTCTCGCGGCTGTCGCGTTGTTGCGTAGCCAGCGCCGCGCGTTGCTGCTCGAGATCGCGTTGCAACGCAGTGAGCTTTGCTGTGGCTTCACGCTGCTGCTGCGCCCGCTGTTTCTCAAATTCAGCCTGCAGCGCTTGCTGCTGTTTTTTACTGTGGTTTTGTGCGTCAGCCAGCGCCTTGGCGCTTTTTGCCTGCTCGCTTTTGAGCGCCTCCTCGCTGTGCATTGCTGCCGCTATCGCGTCATTCACTTGCTTGATGAGCTGCGCACTGCGTGCCTCCTGCTGCTCTCGGGCGTTTTTTTGCGCCTGCGTCAGCGTAGCGACCTGCTGCGTCAGCCGCTGAATTTCAGCTTGAAGCCTGGCTTGATGCGTATCCGGCACCGCGTCTTTTTTTGGCGCGATGGCGGCGTCTTTCGCTTTTTTCGGTGGCGTGGCGCGTGGACGTGGTGTGTCCACCGCGTGAGTACGCGGCTTCGTTGGCGGCGCGGCGCGTGGTGCCGGTGCGGGTGCCGCGGGCAAGGTGCGAACCGCGTCGCCAAACGCGCGCAACATCGCATCGTCACTGGCCTGGGTCGCATCAGGCAGCAGCAACGCTGCGCTCGCCAGCGCAGCCAATAGATGGCGTCCTGTCATCACACTCTCCTCTTGCGGCACGTTCAGCGCGCCAGAAAACAAAAGGCTTCATCTTCGACGCTAAGCCAAAGATGAAGCCTATCCTCAGCGCAGGGTGTTCGCGCTGGGTGGAAAAGCCGCGGCCTTCGCCGCGCTACTTAGCCTGCCTGACGAATAATCAGCTGCGCCAAACGGGTCTTGATACGGAAGCAGAGCTCACGAATCTGAAACTGGTAACGCGGCATGACTAAATCGTTGATATCTGCGCCAAGGGTATCTTTGATCTGCAGATACTTATTGGTCTGCGCGCCAATTTTCTGAAATTCTGCCGCGTAAGCCGTATACGAAGCCTCGCTGTACATGCGCATGGCATCTAACTCTTTACGGCACTGCTGCACTTGATCAGCGCGATTGTCTGCACTTTGTTGTGCCGGCGTTGCCTGACGTTCACTTTCCGTAAACGGTGTGCCTTGCACAGGGGCCGCTGGCGTGTCCGCTGTAGAAGCGGTCACCGTAGGCGGGGTCACCAGACTGTGCACCGGCGGCTGTTTTGCACAGCCCGTTAAGACCAACGCGCTCGCCACCGCGAATCCTGATAATTTTTTCATTATTTTCACCGAGATAAATTGAAAGATGCGTCAAATGCGTAAGAGGTAAAGAGCCTATTCCTCTGCCCTGCTATCAATATTCACTTTTGTTAATGTTAAAAGCGAAACCAGAAGGCTAACTTACTCAATAATTCAAAACATTTCGAGTCGCATTGCTGACGATCTTGCGCGACATCTCTGTGGAGATTCGCCTCAACCCACTAAGACGACCGCGGGGGCACATTCTTAAACGATTTTTTATCGCCCACACGCCTATTCGTTCAGCAATTTTGCTGGCCGCGCGGTATAATCGCCCTCTATTGCAGTGACCATTCTTTATACGCCAACCCCGGAATCTCCTTTTTTATGCTGAGTTATCGCCACAGTTTTCACGCCGGCAACCATGCTGACGTGCTGAAACACACCGTTGAAAGCCTGATCCTCACCGCCCTGATGGAGAAGGAAAAACCGTTTCTCTATCTGGATACCCACGCGGGTGCCGGACGCTATCAACTGAGCGGCGAGCATGCCGAGCGTACCGGTGAATACCTCGAAGGGATTGCACGCATCTGGCAGCAGCCGGACGCCCCTGAACTGCTGAAACCGTATCTTTCTGCGGTGCGTAACCTCAATCCCCACGGCTCGCTGCGTTATTATCCGGGCTCGCCGCTGATTGCGCGCCACCTGCTGCGCGCCGACGACAAGCTTGAACTGACCGAATTGCACTCCTCGGACTATCCGCTTTTGCGCAACGAGTTCAGTAAAGATGCGCGTGCGCGCGTAAGCCGTGGCGATGGCTACCAGCAGTTGAAAGCGAAACTGCCCCCGCCAACCCGGCGCGGCCTGATTTTGATCGATCCGCCTTATGAGCTAAAAAGCGACTACAAAGATGTGGTGAAAGGCATTCAGGAAGGCCACAAGCGTTTTGCCACCGGCGTGTTTGCGCTGTGGTATCCCGTGGTGCTGCGTCAGCAGATTAAGCACATGATTAAAGATCTGGAAGCCACTCAGATCCGCAACATCTTGCAGATTGAGCTGGCGGTGCGTCCCGACAGCGATCAGCGCGGCATGACCGCGTCCGGCATGATTGTGATCAATCCCCCGTGGAAGCTTAAGTCGCAGATGGAGTCGCTGCTGCCATGGCTGCATCAGACGCTGGTGCCCGCTGGCACCGGCCACTTCAGCGTGACGCAGATCGTCCCGGAATAAGCCGCTGGCGTTTAAGGCGGGCAGTCTGGCCCGCCTGTTTACTCCACCGTAAAGACCGCAAAATCATGCGCCAGTTCGGTCGCAGCAAACACTGACCGACACTCTGCCAGCAACCTTTCCCGATCCTGTGACACATAGCGCGAGCTGAAGTGCGTGGCGATCATGCGTTTCGCGCCCGCCTGCTTTGCCAACTCGGCGGCTTGCACGGTGGTGGAATGGCCGCGTCCGTTAGCCTTTTCCGCCATCGCCGCTTCCAGCGTGGTTTCATGCACGATAAGATCAGCGCCAGCGGCCAGCGGGATTGCCGCCGCGGTGGGCGCGGTATCACCAAAGATCGCCAGCACTTTGCCTTTTGTGGCCGGTCCCAGATACTCTGCGCCGTTGATCTCGCGACCATCTTCCAGCCGAACGCGTTTTCCCTGCTTCAAATCCTGATACCACGGCCCGCGCGGTACGCCTTCCGCCTTGAGGCGCGGCGCATCCAAAAAACCGGGTTTATCGTGCTGCTCAATCCGATAGCCATAGCACTCCACCACGTGGTTGAGCGGATAGGCAATCACGCGAAATTCCCCGTTATCCAGAATTTCTCCCGCTTCAATTTCAATGATTTCTAAGGGATAACTGGTGTAAGAGCCGCTCAGACTCAGCGCAGTATCAATAAATTGCCGGATACCTTTTGGTCCATAAATCGTCAGCGGCTCGGGAATACCCGCCATGGATCGGCTGGTCAGCAGACCGGGCAGGCCAAAAATATGGTCGCCGTGCAGGTGGGTAATGAATATTTTTTGCAGCTTGCCGGGCTTCAATGCGGTTCGCATAAACTGGTGCTGCGTGGCTTCACCGCAGTCAAATAGCCAGGTGTCCCCGCGCGCCGACAGCGTTAATGCAATCGCGGTGACATTGCGTTGCAGGCTCGGCGCACCGCCGCCCGTGCCTAAAAAAGTCAGTTGCATAGTGCTCTTCCCGTTAAGCGAAGCTCGAATTTGACCCTATCATAAACATAGGCTGAACCTTTGCGCTGATTTTAGGTGAAGCGGTAAACTCTACGACTATTTTCCCTCAACAGATGGACAAAACGGATGACCAGACATTATGACTACCTCGCCATTGGTGGCGGCAGCGGCGGTATTGCCTCGATTAACCGTGCGGCGATGCACGGTCAAAAATGCGCGCTGATTGAAGCCAAAGCGCTGGGCGGTACCTGTGTCAACGTCGGCTGCGTGCCGAAAAAAGTGATGTGGCATGCGGCGCAGATCGCCGAAGCGATCCACCTGTACGGCCCTGACTACGGCTTCGATACCACGGTAAACCGCTTTGACTGGTCTACGCTGGTGAAAAATCGCAGCGCGTATATCGATCGCATTCATGCCTCTTACGATAACGTGCTGGGTAAAAATCAGGTTGAGGTGATTCGCGGCTACGCGCGTTTTGTGGATGCGCACATCGTTGAAGTGAACGGCGAAAAAATCACCGCCGATCATATCCTGATTGCCACCGGCGGTCGCCCCAGCCATCCCGACGTGCCGGGCGCTGAGTACGGTATCGACTCCGATGGTTTCTTTGAGCTGGATGCGTTGCCCAAGCGCGTGGCCGTAGTGGGCGCGGGCTATATTGCCGTTGAGCTGGCTGGCGTCGTCAACGCGCTGGGTGCTGAAACGCATCTGTTTGTGCGCAAACATGCGCCGCTGCGCAGTTTTGATCCGCTGATTGTCGACACGCTGGTCGAAGTGATGCAGGCCGAAGGCCCGACGCTCCATACCGACGCTACACCAAAAGCGGTGATCAAGAATGCCGATGGCAGCCTGACGCTGCAGCTGGAAAATGGTCACGAACAAACGGTGGATTGTCTGGTGTGGGCGATTGGTCGCGAGCCGGAAACCGATAACCTGAATCTGGCCGTTACCGGCGTCGCACTCGATGAGAAAGGCTACATCAAGGTGGATAAGTACCAGAACACCAGCGTGCCGGGCCTTTACGCGGTGGGCGATAACACCGGTGCCGTTGAGCTGACGCCCGTTGCGGTGGCCGCCGGTCGTCGTCTCTCTGAGCGTCTGTTTAACAATAAGCCAGACGAGCACCTTGATTACAGCAACATCCCGACCGTGGTATTTAGCCACCCGCCGATTGGCACCGTGGGCCTTACCGAACCGCAGGCGCGCGAGCAGTACGGTGACGCGGAAGTGAAAGTGTACAAATCGTCCTTCACCGCCATGTACACCGCTGTGACGCAGCATCGCCAACCGTGCCGCATGAAGCTGGTCTGCGTGGGTGCAGACGAGAAGATTGTCGGCATTCACGGTATCGGCAACGGCATGGATGAGATGCTGCAGGGCTTCGCGGTTGCCTTGAAGATGGGCGCCACCAAGAAAGATTTCGATAACACTGTGGCAATTCACCCAACGGCAGCAGAAGAGTTTGTGACAATGCGGTGAGGGCCAGTGCGCTGGCTTGGCGCTGCGGGTGTCCGGCCCGCAAAGCCGGTAAAGCTTGAGCGGAGTCCGGCCGCTCAGCCGGTATGACTCTGCGCGGGTTCCGCCCGCAAAGCCGTTTTTTTTGCGCGGGCTCGCGCGCTGGCTGCTGCGCTGGCCTGACGCTGAGCGGGTTCCGCCCGCTAACCGCACGGCAGTTTCAGCCGCTCCGCTGCGGCGTACGGGCAAAGGGCCGATGGGCGCGGCCCTTTGCAATCCGCGCCCTGCGCCAGCCTGCGCTGTTCCCTCACTCCGC
>CAJYVD010000016.1 GCA_913778495.1 uncultured Pantoea sp. | reverse complement strand
GTACCATGGACATTGGCGGTGATAAAGACCTGCCTTACATGAACCTGCCGAAGGAAGAGAACCCGTTCCTGGGCTGGCGCGCCATCCGTATTGCGATGGATCGTAAAGAAATTCTGCATGCACAGCTGCGCGCTATTCTGCGTGCCTCCTCATTCGGCAAGCTGCGCATCATGTTCCCGATGATTATTTCGGTCGAAGAAGTCCGCAGTCTGAAAGCCGAGCTGGACATGCTTAAAGCGCAGTTACGCGAAGAAGGCAAAGCGTTTGATGAGTCAATCGAAGTCGGCATTATGGTCGAAACGCCTGCCTCAGCCGTGATTGCCCGTCACCTGGCGAAAGAAGTCGACTTCTTTAGCATTGGGACAAACGATTTGACGCAGTATACTCTCGCAGTAGATCGTGGTAATGATTTGATTTCGCACCTGTATAACCCAATGACACCGTCAGTGCTGAACCTCATCAAGCAAGTTATTGATGCGTCTCATGCTGAAGGTAAATGGACTGGCATGTGTGGTGAGCTGGCAGGTGACGAACGTGCTACACTACTGTTACTGGGAATGGGGCTGGACGAATTCAGCATGAGTGCCATTTCTATCCCTGGCATCAAGAAAATTATTCGTAATACACATTTCGAAGATGCGAAGGCGTTGGCAGAGCAGGCACTGGCTCAACCTACGGCGGAAGACTTAATGAACCTGGTCAACAAGTTCATTAAAGAAAAAACGCTCTGCTGATCCACGAGATGCTGGCCCCAAATTACTGCTTAGGAGAAGATCATGGGTTTGTTTTCTAAACTTTTTGGCGAAAAAACAGATAGCGCTGGGACAATTGATATCGTAGCGCCTCTGTCAGGCGAAATCGTGAACATTGAAGACGTACCAGATGTGGTGTTTGCAGAAAAAATCGTGGGTGACGGTATTGCGATCAAACCAAGCGGCAACAAAATGGTTGCGCCGGTTGACGGGACTATCGGCAAGATTTTCGAAACCAACCACGCCTTTTCAATCGAATCAGATAACGGCATTGAGCTTTTTGTTCACTTCGGTATTGATACCGTTGAACTGAAAGGCGAAGGCTTCAAACGTATCGCTGAAGAAGGTCAGAAGGTTAAAAAAGGCGACGTGGTTATTGAGTTCGATCTGGCACTGCTGGAAGAGAAAGCAAAATCAACGTTGACGCCTGTTGTCATCTCCAACATGGATGAAATCAAAGATCTGACGAAGCTTTCTGGTCAGGTCATTGTGGGTGAAACCCCTGTGATTCGCATCAGGAAGTAAACGAAAAACGGCACCTGAGGGTGCCGTTTTTTTTGCTCGTTTTCCGCGTTAATCCGGCTGCCAGCGCGGCAAACGCAGCGTGAGCTCCAGCCCGCCTTCCGGTCTATTGACGGCGTGCACTTCCCCATGATGCGCCAACACCACTTTACGTACGATTGCCAAACCCAGCCCGTAACCTTTGCCCATCAGCGGCGAATTCACGCGTACAAACGGGTCAAAGATGCTGGAAAGTTTGGTTTCTTCCACACCCGGCCCCTGGTCACGTACGTGAATAGCCAGCCACTGCGATTCCACCTTCAGGCTCACATGAATACGTTGTCCCGGCAGCGAGAAGCGCAGGGCATTGCGTAATACGTTTTCAATGCCACGGCGGCACAGTTCCGCATTGCCACGCACCGTATGATCGGCGCGCTCATCAACGTCATACACGACATCCACACCAGGGATCTGCGCTTCATAACGCAAGTCTGTCACTACCGCCTCCAGCAATCCCGCAAGGTCAAAATAGTGTTCTCCCGGCATGCTTTCGTGTTCTGCACGCGCCAGAGCCAACAGCTCGCCAATCATCTTATCAAGCCGTTGCGCTTCTTCGTCAATGCGATCCAGTGAAGTACTGACATTCTCTGGCCTTTGACGTGCCAGCCCGGTGGCCAACTGCAGGCGAGCGAGCGGTGAGCGCAGTTCGTGAGAGATATCGTGAAGCAGCGCCTCACGCGCCTTCACCAGCGTATCCAGCCGTTCTACCATCGCATCGAATGCCTGAGCCACGCTCGACAGCTCATCGTGGCGTTTACGCAGCGCCGGGTAAAGCCGGACGCGTAAATCCCCATTAGCCACGCGCGAAAACCCTTCGCGCAGCTGTCGCATCGGCCGGGTCAGGTTCCAGGCCAACAGCAAACTGAACAGCAGCCCTACCGAACCAGCAAAAATAAACATGGGTTCGGGTATGTTCAGAAAGTTGTGTGGTCGCCCTTCCCGACTCAGTTTACGCATTCCTCTGAGGTCATACATCAGTTCATAATCGTTGCCGTCTGCACCCTTTACCTGACGCACCAGCCTGTCGGGGAAAAACGCTGTATCAGTGGTATCGGAAACCGGCGGCGGCGCGCTGACGGCGGGCTGAAGGTCATCAACAGGACTCATGCTCAGGAACTGGCGTTCCTCAGGCGTCCACTCTGCTGTCATCACCTTGAGTGCGGCTGGCCCTTCACGTTCCAGCACGGACGTGGCAGATGCCATTAACACATCCGCCAGACGCTGTGTTACCTGGAGTTCAGGCGGATGGTGGCGGGTTCCGGAAAGTGAAAACCCCAGCCAGATAAGCTGGCTAATGATGAAAAATACCAGCCAAAAGCCCAGCAGGATTTTCCAGAACATGCGTCCGCGATAGCTGTGACTCATCGAATGCGATAGCCAATGCTGCGAACGGTCTCAATCGTAATGCTCTCTGTCGTGAGCGCACTGAGCTTCTGACGAATATTACTGATGTGAACATCCACGCTGCGATCGTAAGCTTCGCGCGGTCGGCCCAGACCTTTTTCTGACAGTTCGTCTTTCGTCACTACCCGGTCAGGTGAACGCAGCAGCAAATCGAGCAGGTTAAATTCTGAGGCGGTCAGGTCAAACGTTTTGCCCTTCCACTCCGTAATCCGCCTGGCAGAATTAAGGGTGAGCTCGCCCCACTGCAGTATCTCTTTTTTGTCCTGCTGGGGTGCAAGCTCCTCAACCCGGCGCAGGACCGCGCGCAAACGTGCAACCAGCTCGCGTGGATAACAGGGTTTGGGCATATAGTCATCCGCGCCCATTTCCAGCCCGATGACCCGATCAATATTATCGCCTTTGGCGGTCAGCATAATTACCGGCAGGCGGCTTTGCTGACGCACCTGGCGCAGCACGTCGGTGCCGCTCATATCGGGCAACATAATGTCCAGTATCATGGCGCTAAACTCCCCCGACAGCGCTCCCTGAACCCCGGCACTGCCGGTTAACACCAGCTGAGCGTCAAAACCTTCTGTTATCAGGTATTGGCTTAACATGGTGCCTAACTCTACGTCGTCATCTACCAGCAAGATTTTCATTGTTATCTCTCATGCGTAACTGGCGCTATTTTGAACCGAGCCAACGTAATGCGCAGCCGGTTTTACGCGATCCTTACAGATGCGACTAAGCATAGTGCCAACTCCGGTAAACAAAAAAGGCTTATGCGCCCTGGTGGGCAACACACGCCTTTTTTAACGCATCGGTAATAAGGAGGACGCTACTGATAAATTCCGGTTGAGAGATAGCGATCGCCCCGGTCGCAGACGATAGCCACCACCACGCTCCCCGGATTCGCCCGGGCGATGCGCAGTGCGCCAGCAACCGAACCGCCGGAACTGACGCCGCAGAAGATGCCTTCACGTCGCGCTAACGCGCGCATGGTTTCTTCGGCCTCCTGCTGTCCCATATCAATGATGTCATCCACCAACTCAGGGCGATAAATGCCCGGCATGTAAGCCTGCGGCCAGCGGCGGATGCCGGGAATGCTGCTGCCTTCGGTAGGCTGCAGGCCAATCACCTTAACGCCGGTCTGGTGATCCTTTAAAAACCGGCCTACGCCAGTAATGGTTCCCGTGGTACCCATGCTAGAAACAAAGTGGGTCATTCGCTGTTTCGACTGCTGCCACAGCTCAGGCCCGGTGGTTTGGTAATGGCCGAGCGGGTTATCCGGGTTATTGAACTGGTCCAGTACCCTGCCTTCGCCCCGTGCCGCCATCTCCTGAGCCCGATCTCGTGCGCCTTCCATCCCCTGCTCGCGGCTAATCAGCACCAGTTCTGCGCCGTAGGCGCGCATCGCATCCTGCCGCTCCTGACTCATGTTGTCGGGCATCAGCAGCCGCAGCCGATAACCCTTCATCGCGGCAATCATCGCCAGCGCAATGCCGGTGTTGCCACTGGTGGCTTCGATCAACTGGTCGCCCGGGGTAATGTCACCGCGCAACTCGGCCTGGTGGATCATCGACCAGGCGGCCCGATCTTTCACTGAACCGGCAGGGTTATTCCCTTCCAGCTTAAGCCAGACTTCACTGCCGTTGTCAGGCGCCAGGCGCTGTAATCTGATGAGCGGCGTATTGCCGATGGTGTCTTCCAGAGTGGTCACGATGCATTTCCTGGCAAAACCCTCTCCGCCCTGCTCCAGGCCACAGCCCGGGTTATCGCGGTATTCAGGTCATTAAAAAGGCGGGACACTGTCCCGCCCTGCGTGAAAAAGAAAATATCAGGCGCTGTGTGCAAAGGCAACCGCCCGTAACGGTGTCGCGCCCTGGTACAGTCGGGCCTGCTGCAGCCCCACGAACAGGCGCTCGCCGCGCAATGGCGCGGTCTGTTCACCGTCAAAGACCAGCGAGAAGGGCTCGCTCTGCCATCCCGTTGGCTGCACCACCAGCTGCCAGAAGTGACCACGAGGACTCACTTCTAAGACCTGAACAGGCAGCGGCGTTTCCAGGCTGCTTCTGCGTGAAACGTCGATTTCCCACGGGCGCAGGAACAGATCGACCGCGCCCTGATGTGCAGAGGTATAGCCTAACGGCCAGTGGTGCGCCCCGACATGGAACTGAGAACCATGCACTTCACCGTCGAAGCGGTTAACCTCACCCAGGAATTCCAGCACGAAGCGCGTGGCGGGATCGCGCCAGACTTCATCCGGCGTCCCCACCTGTTCGATGCTGCCCTGGCTCATCACCACCACGCGATCGGCCACTTCCATCGCCTCTTCCTGATCGTGCGTGACGAACACGCTGGTGAACTTCAATTCTTCGTGCAGCTGACGTAACCAACGGCGCAGCTCTTTACGCACCTGAGCGTCCAGCGCACCAAAGGGCTCATCCAGCAACAAAATTTGCGGTTCCACGGCCAGGGCTCTTGCCAGTGCGACGCGCTGCTTCTGCCCCCCCGAAAGCTGGGCCGGGAAACGGTTCGCCAGATGGGAAAGCTGCACCATCTCCAGCAGGCGCGTGACGCGTTTTTTTATTTCCGCACTGGACGGACGCTCACGGCGCGGCAGCACGGTCAGGCCAAAGGCAATATTGTCGAAGACCGTCATATGACGGAACAGCGCATAGTGCTGGAAGACAAATCCGACCTGGCGATCGCGGGCGTGCAGGCGGCTGACATCGTGGTCGTGAAAACGAATCTGACCGCTGTTCTGATGTTCCAGTCCAGCAATGATGCGCAGCAACGTAGTTTTACCCGAACCGGACGGCCCCAGTAAGGCCACCATCTGGCCAGACGGAATATCCAGTGAGATATCGTTCAGCACCGCTGTGCGACCAAAGGATTTGTTGATCTGGTTAATCTCAATGCTCATGATTGTCCTCCAGTTGCAGGCGTTTGTGCTGTTGCTCTAAACGCCATTGCACAATGCTTTTCAGAAACAGCGTCACGATTGCCATCACGGTCAGTAAGGCTGCGGCAGTAAAGGCGCCCACCGTATTGTAATCCTGATGCAGCAATTCAACCTGAAGCGGTAAGGTATAGGTTTCACCACGAATAGAACCCGAAACCACGGAAACCGCGCCAAACTCACCAATTGCGCGGGCGTTGGTCAGCACGACGCCATACAGCATGGCCCAGCGAATATTCGGCAGCGTCACGCGACGGAACATCTGCCAGCCCGAGGCACCTAACAGCACCGCGGCTTCATCTTCATGACTGCCCTGGCTCAGCATGACCGGCACCAGTTCGCGCACCACAAACGGACAGGTAACGAAGACGGTGACCAGCACCATGCCAGGCCAGGAGAACATCACCTGAATATTATGGGCATCCAGCCAGCCGCCCGCCGGGCCATTGATGCCCCAGAACAGGAGATACATCAGACCCGCCACGACAGGCGATACCGCAAAGGGAATATCGAACAGCGTCAAGAGCAGCTGACGTCCTGGAAAGGTAAAGCGTGTCACCAGCCAGGCCAGCAGCATGCCGAACACTAAATTCACCGGCACGGTAATCAATGCAACCAGCACCGTGAGCCCTATGGCATGGAGCATGTCGCTGTCGGTCAGATTGCTTAAGGTGATGCCCAGTCCTTGATGCAGGGCCTCCCAGAAGATGGACACCATCGGCACGACCAGCAGCAGCAAGGATATCAGCGCACCGAGACCAATAAGCAGCCACTTGGCCCAGTTAACAGGCTGGCGGTCGGCATGATTGAGTTGCGAAATCTCTGCCATTAATGGCCTCCCAGACGACGACCAAAGCGGCTTTGTAAGGTATTGATAGCGAAAAGTAACAGCAGCGATGCCGCCAGAATGACCGAGGCAATGGCGCTGGCTGCCGGATAGTCAAACTCCTGCAGGCGCACGAAGATCATCAGCGAGGTCACTTCGGTTTTCCAGGCAATGTTGCCGGCAATAAAGATCACCGCACCAAACTCGCCCAGACTGCGGGTAAACGACAGCGCGGTGCCCGCGAGTAAGGCCGGTGCCACTTCAGGCAGAACGACCCGGCGGAAGCTCTGCCAGGGCGTGGCGCCCAGCGTTTGAGCCGCTTCCTCATACTCAGGCCCCAGCTCTTCCAGCACCGGCTGCACGGTGCGCACCACAAACGGAATACTGGTGAAGGCCATTGCGAGCGCGATGCCGATCCAGGTATAGGAGATCTTGATATCAAAATGCGCGAACCACTGTCCGTACCAGCCGTTCACGGAAAACAGACCGGCCAGCGTCAGGCCAGCCACGGCGGTCGGCAGCGCAAACGGCAGATCCATCAGACCATCGAGCAGCGTGCGGCCCGGAAAACGGTAACGCGTTAAGATCCATGCCATTAACATGCCGAATACGGCATTAAACAGTGAGGCCACACCGGCCGACAGCAGCGTGACCTTATAGGCTGCGATGAGCTGCGGATTGGTGACCACGTCCCAGTATTGCTGCAACGTCATCTGCGACAGCTGCATAATCAGTGCGCTGATTGGCAGCAGCAGCACCAGACAGGTAAAGAGCAGGCTGGTGCCCAGGCTGAGACCGAAACCGGGCAGGACGCGTTTTTGGCTGGCTGCAAACATGATCACCGCCCCGCCGCTAATAACTGGTCTAGCTCGCCACCGCTGGCGAAATGGGTTTTCATCACGTTATCCCAGCCGCCAAAAATGTCTTCAACACGAAACAGGTTCGTGGCAGGAAAACGGGCTTTTTGCTGCGCCATTAACTGCGGATTGTTCACGCGGTAATAGAAATCCGTAATAATTTTCTGCGCCGCAGGAGAATACAGCCAGGTCAGATAGGCTTTCGCTGCATCGGCTGTTTTATTCTGCTCGACGTTTTTATCCACCCAGGCAACGGGAAACTCCGCGAGAATATCGGTTTTAGGCACCACGACTTCGTAGTCGTCTTTGCCGTACTGGTTGCGGATGTTATTCACTTCAGACTCAAAACTGATCAACACATCACCCAGACCGCGTTCAGCAAAGGTGGTCGTCGCACCCCGGCCACCGGTATCGAAGACTTCAACATTTTTCAGAAATTTTGTCATAAAAGCGCGGGTTTTAGCCTGATCGCCCCCGTCAGCGTTGCTGGCGGCGCCCCAGGCAGCAAGATAGGTATAACGTCCGTTGCCGGAGGTTTTGGGATTAGGAAAAATCAGCTTCACATCGTCACGGGTTAAATCAGACCAGTCGTGAATCTGCTTTGGGTTTCCCTTGCGCACCAGGAACGCCATGGTGGAGTAAAACGGCGAACTGTTATTCGGCAGGCGGGTTTGCCAGTCGGCAGGGATCAGTTTGCCTTTATCGTGCAGTACCTGCACATCGGTGACCTGGTTATAGGTCACCACATCGGCACGCAGGCCTTGCAGGATCGCCAACGCCTGTTTGGATGACCCGGCATGGGACATCTTAATGGTCAACTTGTCGTCAGGATGGCTGGCATCCCACTGGCTGACAAACGGCGCATTCAGGGCGACGAATAATTCACGTGCGACATCGTAAGAGCTGTTCAACAGCTCGGTCGCGTTTGCGGCACCGGCCAGACTCAGCGACAGTGCGAGTCCGCTCACGATCTTTTTCATCGCTGGTAAGGTCATGGTTCACCCTGAGGAAATTTGATGCAGATCTCATCTGCTGATACAGCAGTTTATTTATAACTCAGCGTAAACCCGTAACGGTTTTATATATCGTTTACTGATTTCAAAGTCGAAAAAGGCATAAGGCGGCGGGAAAAGACAGAAGAAAAACAGAATTGGACGCGCAGGGCCGGTTATGCCCTGCGATTGAGCGGTGTAAAAATAGACTTAGCGCTGCCAGACAATTTTGCTGAGCGTCCAGCTCTTGAGTGTGTCATCCGACGGCATTAAGCCTTCCGGGCCGTGCCAGGTGCCGCTGTAAACGTAGCGAAGATGCTGACTGTTGGGCGCGCGACACTCCACGTCACGGTTGTCCAGTCCGCTCGCCAGCACGCAGTTATTGAAGGCTTTGTCGAATTTGGCGCTGAACGCGTCACCGACTTTGCTGCCGTCGGCGCTGGCGATACGGCTGTCCAGCACCTCAATGCGATCGACCTGCGTCTGACCATAAATCACCAGCATCACTTTGCCGTCATCCATAGCCTGCCAGAATGACACAACCTGGCCGTTATGGCCGCGCATGCCCTGACGCAGATCGTACTTGCCTTTCAACCCCTCTTTTATGGCGGCTTCGGTCATGGCCGTTGAGCCATTGATGCCGCCCACGCCCTGCTCTGTGGCCGTAAGCGAGGAGCCAAACCAGTTCCACGGCAGCGCAGCAGACCAGTGATAGCTCAGTGGATTCCACCAGCTTACCTGCTGGCTGCTGTTAGCATCAGTACCGGAGGAACTGGCACACCCACTGACCAGCATGGCCACAGTCAGTAACGTGTAACGAACAGCTTTCATGAAAACTCCTGTTAATAAAAGAACATTAAGGCAGAACTGATTGGAGTCGCAAAGCGGCAAAAAGTTTATTCAGCATGCGGTTGGGGTAAAAAGCAGGCGCGAAGCCGAACGCTGCTAAATAACCAGAGCAGCGCGAGCAGATCGAATAGCGTCAGTAACAGGGGAAGCGGTGAACTGAGGAAGTCCGCCAGATACAGCTGTGCGCCTTGCCAAATCAGGTTAACTGCTACGGAAAGCATCAACACCTGACGCCAGCTGCGCCACAGTCGGGGCAAACGCGAACGATAGCCGGTCAGCAGCAGGCCCGCCAGCGCCGGTAAGCCAAGCGCCAGCCCTACCCAGAAGGCCTGGCGATCGGGGTAAAAGAGCGCCAGAAGATCGTTTCCCTGCTGGCGTGAGGCGCCAGCCATGATCAGCAGCAGCCAGGTACGCGACTGCAGCAGCAGAATCAGCCAAAAAAGAAACGGCAGGCGCAGCTGACCTTTATCGTCGTACTCTTCAGGCGGCCAGACGGAATTAATATTCACGATCTTCGATTAAACGTTTACCCAGCAACACCACATCGACCGTTTCATAGTCGAGTTTTTCATAAAAGGCGACGACCTGATCGTTCTCTTCACGCACCATCAAATGGATTTTTGGGCAGCCGCGCGCAATGAGCTTTTTTTCAAGTCGGTTCATCAAGGCATTGGCAAAACCGCGCCCCTGATAGTCAGGATGCACGGCCAGATAGTAGGCCGCCCCGCGATGCCCGTCGTAGCCGCCCATGACCGTTCCGACGACTTCACCGCCCACTTCAGCCACCAGAAAAAGATCGGCGTCGTGATGCATTTTGCGTTCGATATCCAGTTCCGGATCGTTCCACGGGCGTAACAAATCACAGCGTTCCCAGAGCGTGATCACTTCTTCAAAATCTTCCTGGCGGAAGGTGCGGATTTCCATCTTCTTTTCCTGCTATTTACCACAATTTGCTGATTATCACGCTTTCTTCGTCGGGCGCAACCCTCCCCACTGGCGGCAACGTTAAAAAAAAGGGATTTGGCTGTTAGTGAGCTGAAATACAAAGTAATAACCTGAAATGCTTGAAAGATCGCCCTGGCGCTAACGTTACGCTATAACACTTTGCATGATTGTTGCTTATGGACCTGCACATGCATTTGCTTAAACGTTTGATTCACCGCCGCCAGCTTCTGCTGTCAGGACTGGCGCTGGCTGTTTTGTCCCCGCGCGCCGTACAGGCGAAAGAACAGCAGGCTTCGCTCTCTTCCCGTCACTCCTCACCCAGGCCAACCGCCAGTAACGGTAAACGCATTGTGATGATCGATCCGGGGCACGGCGGGATTGATTCGGGTGCGGTGGGCGAAGAAGGCGCGGAAGAGAAACATATTGTCCTGGAAATTGCCAACAACGTTCGCCGTGAGCTGCAGTCTCATCCGCGCATTGAAGTGCGGCTGACGCGCGAAAGCGATCACTTTATTCCCCTTTATCAGCGCGTGGAAATTGCCCATCAGCATGGGGCGAATCTGTTTATGTCCATCCATGCCGACGGCTATACCAGCCCCGATGCCAACGGCGCCTCAGTCTTCGCCCTGTCCAACCGCGGTGCCAGCAGTAGCATGGCGCGTTATCTGTCGAACAGAGAAAACGACGCCGACAAGATCGGTGGCGCAAAGGTGGAAGCACAGGATCACTATCTGCAGCAGATCCTGTTTGACCTGGTGCAAACGGATACCATTAAGAACAGCCTGACGCTGGGCAAACATGTGCTGGATCAGATTCGTCCGGTGCACCACCTTCACAGTCAGCACACGGAACAGGCCGCTTTTGCCGTATTAAAATCGCCGTCGATTCCCTCGGTACTGGTGGAAACCTCGTTTATCACCAATCCACGGGAAGAGCAGCTATTGGGCACCAGCGCGTTTCGTCAAAAAATCGCGTCGGCTATCGCCAAGGGAATAATCAACTACTTTGATGAGTACGATCGCCGAATGTCATAATGAATCAGCTATAATCACGTCCAATTTTTACCAAGAGAAGCTCATCACATGCCAGATATCTCCCGTGTAAAAACGTTCCTGTTGGATTTGCAGGATGAGATTTGTCGCAAGCTGACCGCCGAAGACGGCGGTGCCCATTTTATTGAAGACAGCTGGCAGCGCCCCGGCGGCGGCGGCGGACGAAGCCGCGTGCTGCGTGATGGCGCCGTCTTTGAACAGGCCGGTGTCAACTTTTCGCACGTTCATGGCGACCAGATGCCCGCGTCCGCTACCGCGCATCGGCCTGAACTGGCCGGGTGCAGTTTTGAAGCCATGGGCGTGTCGCTGGTGATTCATCCGCACAATCCCTATGTGCCAACCAGCCATGCCAACGTCCGTTTCTTTATTGCCGAAAAACCGGGTGCCGAGCCTGTCTGGTGGTTTGGCGGCGGCTTCGATATGACACCGTTTTACGGTTTCGAAGAGGATGCGCTGCACTGGCATCAGACGGCATTTGATCTCTGCCAGCCTTTTGGCGAGGACGTGTATCCGCGCTTTAAAAAGTGGTGCGACGACTATTTCTACCTGAAACACCGTGACGAGCAGCGCGGGATTGGTGGCCTGTTCTTCGATGATGTTCATCTGCCTGGCTTTGAAAAAAGCTTCGCGCTGATTCAGGCGGTGGGCCGGGGATTCCTGGATGCCTATCAGCCCATCGTGGCGCGCCGCAAGTCGTTGCCGTTTGGCGAACGTGAACGTCAGTTTCAGCTTTATCGTCGTGGTCGTTACGTGGAATTTAATCTGGTGTGGGATCGCGGCACGCTGTTTGGCCTGCAAACCGGAGGCAGAACGGAATCAATTCTGATGTCTCTGCCGCCTCTGGTACGCTGGGAATATGATTATCATCCTGAGCCGGATTCGCCAGAGGCCGCGCTCTACCGCGATTTTCTGCCGGTCAAAAACTGGCTTAACCTGCCCGAGTGACGTTCGTCTTCCTGCCCCGCGTAACGGGCAGGAAGACAACGTTTACAGCGCTTTCATGCGCGAAGGTGAAAATCGGGGCTGCATGCGGCCCCGTTGTATTACAGCGGCTGGGTTTGTGCCTCAACCACGGCCAGCGCCACCATATTAACGATGCGCCGCACGGAGGCGATACGGGTAAGAACGTGTACCGGTTTGGTCATTCCCATCAGGACCGGCCCCACCGTCACGCCGTCAGCGTGCGAGACGCGCAGCAGGTTGTAGCTGATTCGTGCCGCCTCAACATTGGGCATAATCAACAGGTTGGCGCTGCCTTTCAGCGGGCTGTCAGGCATGATCTCCCGACGAATGCTCTCTACCAGCGCCGCATCGCCGTGCATCTCGCCGTCAATTTCCAGTTCAGGTGCGCGCTGCTGCACCAGCGCCAGTACGTCACGCATTTTTCGAGCGCCAGGGGAATTTGAGGTGCCAAAGCTGGAGTGCGACAGCAGGGCAACCCGCGGTTCAATACCAAATCGCCGCACGGTTTCGGCTGCCATTAACGTGATGTCCGCTAACTGCTCGGGTGTGGGATCTTCATTTACGTAGGTATCCGCGATAAAGGTGTTGCCGTGCGGCAGCAGCAAGGCATTCATGGCCCCTGCCACTTTCACATCGGAACGCAGGCCCAGCACTTTCTCCACAATCTCGTAGTGCTCGTTGTAATCCCCAATAGTGCCGCAGATGAGCGCATCCGCTTCACCGCGATAGACCATGATGGCCCCAATGAGCGTCGGATTTCCGATCACCGCGCGCTGTGCCTGCTCGGGCGTTACGCCGCGCCGCTTCATCATCTGGTAATACTCGTTCCAGTATGCTTTAAAACGGGGATCGGATTCGTTGTTGACGATTTCGAAATCCTTTCCGGCTTCGATCTTCAGCCCCTGCTTTTCAATGCGCATCGCGATGACGTTCGGGCGGCCGATCAAAACAGGCTTTGCCAGCCCCAACGACACTAATTCCTGCGTCGCATGTAGCACCCGCACCTCTTCTCCCTCTGCCAGCACCACGCGCTTCGGCGCTTTGCGCGCCTGAGAGAAAATTGGTTTCATAAACAGATTGGTTTTATAGACGAATTCCGTGAGCTGTTCGCGATAGGCGTCGAAGTCGCTAATGGGCCGGGTAGCCACACCGGAATCCATCGCCGCCTTCGCCACCGCCGGGGCGATCTGCACGATTAACCGGGGATCGAAGGGTTTGGGGATCAGATATTCCGGGCCAAAACTCAGGTCCTGATCGCTATAGGCCGAAGCCACCACATCGCTCTGCTCAGCCTGCGCCAGCTCGGCTATCGCGTGTACCGCCGCCAGCTTCATCTCTTCATTGATGGCCGTTGCGCCAACATCCAGCGCGCCCCGAAAGATAAACGGAAAACACAGGACGTTATTCACCTGATTAGGGTAGTCAGAACGGCCGGTGCAGATAATGGCGTCGGGCCGCACGGCCTTAGCGAGCGGCGGCAGAATTTCTGGCTGCGGATTCGCCAGCGCCAGAATCAGCGGATCGCTGGCCATGGTTTTGACCATGTCAGGCGTCAGGACGTCCGGGCCAGAGCAGCCCAGAAAAATGTCGGCGCCCTCAATAACCTCGGCCAGCGTACGTTTTCCCTGATCCTCAACCGCATAGTCGGCCTTGGTCTCCGCCATATTGGGCTCGCGCCCACGGTAGATCAGCCCTTTTGAATCGCACACCTGAATATTGTGCTTCTGCAAACCCAACGCAACCAGCAGATTCATGCAGGCAATCGCCGAGGCGCCCGCGCCGGAAACCACCAGCCGCACGTCGGAAATCGCCTTCTTGATAATACGCAACCCGTTTAACACCGCCGCAGTGCAGATAATCGCCGTGCCGTGCTGATCGTCGTGGAACACCGGGATTTTCATGCGTTGCCGTAACTGCTGCTCAATGTAGAAACACTCTGGCGCTTTGATATCTTCCAGGTTGATGCCGCCAAAAGTGGGTTCCAGCGCCGCGACAATCTCAATCAGCTTATCGGGATCGTGCTCATCGACCTCAATATCAAACACGTCAATCCCGGCGAACTTCTTGAACAAAACGCCCTTGCCTTCCATCACCGGCTTACCGGCCAGTGCACCAATGTTGCCCAGGCCCAGCACCGCCGTGCCGTTAGAAATGACCGCCACCAGATTACCGCGTGCGGTGTATTTATGGGCGGCCAGGGGATCGGCGGCAATTTCTAAACAGGGTGCGGCGACGCCGGGTGAATAAGCCAGGGCCAGATCGCGCTGGGTGGCCAGCGGTTTAGTGGGCGAGACCTGAATCTTGCCGGGAGTGGGATACTGGTGAAAATCGAGCGCACTTTGCTTCAGTTGGTCATCCATTTGACATCCTTCTTCGCCAGGTAAGTGAACGCCCAGTATAAAAAGCAGACAACCACAAAGCGGTGAGGCGCTTCAAAGAACCTCATTTCTTAAGGCACAGATTGTTACAGTCTGGTCTGCGTCATTTGTCATGGCTGCTATTCTTAATAAACGGGCAGTCGTTATCCGCAGAAATGTCATCCCGGATGATTGCGCGCTACCCTCATCGCACAACATTCAGAGAAAACGCATTTTCACTGCACCTAGTCTGTTGCAAGGTGGTGAGTCGGCGTTACTGCGACCGGTAATGTCTGCACTGATTAGGGCACGAGGCCAGAGGTGTTCCCTTTCGTTACAACGTTTTTTTTCAAGGAGTGTAGAAATGAACCAGCTTGAAGCCCTTAAACAGTTCACTACCGTGGTGGCTGACAGTGGCGATATCGAATCGATTCGAAATTATCACCCACAAGATGCAACCACCAACCCCTCGCTTATTCTGAAAGCATCTGCTCTCCAGCCTTACAAACACCTGATTGATGACGCCATCGACTATGCGAAAAAGCAGGGCGGCAGCAAAGAGACGCAGATCATCAACGCCAGCGACAAAGTGGCAATCAATCTCGGTATGGAAATCCTGAAAAGCATACCGGGCCGTGTCTCGACCGAAGTGGATGCGCGCCTCTCCTTCGATCGTGGCATGTGCGTCACGAAAGCGGAAAAGCTGGTTCGCATGTATGAAGAACACGGTATTGACCGCTCACGCATCCTGATCAAACTGGCTTCGACCTGGGAAGGCATCAAGGCGGCTGAAGAACTGGAAAAAAATGGTATCCAGTGCAACCTGACCCTGCTGTTCTCCTTCGCGCAGGCCCGTGCCTGTGCCGAAGCCGGTGTTTACCTGATATCACCTTTTGTGGGCCGTATTTACGACTGGTACAACACCCGCAAACCAATGGATCCGTACCACGTGGATGAAGATCCCGGCGTGAAATCCGTCCGCCGCATTTACGATTACTATAAGAAGCACCGCTATGACACCATCATCATGGGTGCCAGCTTCCGTAAAGTTGAGCAGATACTTGCCCTGGCCGGTTGTGACCGCCTGACGCTTTCGCCTGACCTGCTGGAAGAGTTGCAAAACAGTGACGAGCCCGTAGAGCGCAAGCTCGAACCCTCAACCGAATGTTTCCACCAGCCTTCCCCGCTGTCCGAAGCTGAATTCCGTTGGGAGCATAATCAGGACCCGATGGCGGTAGAGAAACTGGCAGACGGTATTCGCCAGTTCGCCGTTGACCAGCAAAAACTGGAAGATGTGCTGGCGGCGCGCCTGTAGTTTTCCCCCCTCTTTTACCGGGCGGGAACACTCCCGCCCCGATGCTTAACAAGGGAGACCCTTTATGTCCTCACGCAGAGAGTTGGCGAATGCGATTCGCGCATTAAGTATGGATGCGGTACAAAAAGCAAAATCAGGTCATCCTGGTGCGCCAATGGGCATGGCTGATATCGCTGAAGTCCTGTGGCGCGATTTCCTCAAGCACAACCCAACCAACCCCGCCTGGCTGGATCGCGACCGCTTTATCCTTTCAAATGGCCACGGCTCCATGTTGCTGTACAGCCTGTTGCACCTGACCGGATACGATCTGCCTATTGAAGAGCTGAAAAACTTCCGCCAGCTCCACTCTAAAACGCCGGGCCACCCGGAAATTGGCTATACGCCAGGCGTGGAAACGACCACGGGTCCGCTGGGCCAGGGCCTGGCGAACGCCGTTGGTCTGGCGATTGCTGAGCGCACGCTGGCGGCCCAGTTTAACCGTCCCGATCACGATATCGTCGATCACTTCACCTATGTTTTCATGGGCGACGGTTGTCTGATGGAAGGCATTTCTCATGAAGTCTGCTCGCTGGCCGGTACGCTGGGCCTGGGCAAACTGATTGGCTTCTACGATCACAACGGTATTTCTATTGATGGTGAAACCGAAGGCTGGTTTACCGACGATACGCATAGACGCTTTGAAGCCTATAACTGGCACGTTGTGGGTGAAATCGACGGTCATGACGCCGATGCGGTTAAAGCCGCGATTCAGGAAGCACAGAGCGTCACCGACAAACCGTCACTGATCATCTGCCGTACGGTCATTGGCTTCGGCTCACCGAATAAAGCCGGTAAAGAAGAAGCTCACGGCGCGGCGCTGGGCGAAGAAGAAGTGGCGCTGACCCGCAAGCAACTGGGCTGGAACTACCCGGCGTTTGAGATCCCCAAAGAGATTTACCAGCAGTGGGATGCCAAACAGGCCGGCGCTGAGCGCGAAAAAGCCTGGAACAACAAACTGGCGGCGTATAAGCAGGCTTATCCAGAGCTGGCCGCCGAATACGCGCGCCGCATGGACGGCGGCATGCCGGCAAACTGGGAAGCGGAAACCGCGAAGTTTGTCGCTGAACTGCAGGCCAATCCGCAAAAAATTGCCAGCCGCAAGGCCTCGCAGAATGCCCTGGAAGCCTATGGCAAACTGCTGCCAGAGTTTCTGGGCGGTTCCGCCGACCTGGCACCGAGCAACCTCACCATCTGGTCTGGCTCAAAATCTATCAAAGACGATCCCGCCGGAAACTATATCCATTACGGCGTGCGTGAATTCGGGATGACGGCGATCGGTAACGGCATTGCCCACCACGGCGGCTTTGTGCCCTATACCGCAACCTTCCTGATGTTCGTTGAGTACGCCCGTAACGCGGCGCGCATGGCGGCACTCATGAAGGCCCGGCAGATTATGGTGTATACCCATGACTCCATTGGCCTGGGCGAGGACGGCCCGACCCACCAGCCTGTTGAGCAAATTGCCAGCCTGCGCGTGACGCCAAACATGAGCGTATGGCGCCCCTGTGACCAGGTGGAGACGGCAATAGCCTGGCAGGCAGCGATTGAGCGCCACCACGGCCCGACAGCGCTGATCCTGTCGCGTCAGAACCTGGCTCAGCCTGAGCGTACCGCAGAGCAGGTGGCTAACATCAAGCGCGGCGGTTATGTGCTGAAGGAGTGCGACGGCACGCCAGACATCATCCTGATTGCGACCGGCTCAGAGGTAGAAATAACCTTGGGTGCCGCGACGAAGCTGACAACTGGCGGTCACAAGGTGCGCGTGGTTTCACTGCCCTCCACTGACCTGTTTGACGCACAGGATGCCGCTTACCGTGAGTCGGTGCTGCCTTCTGCGGTTAAAGCGCGCGTGGCGGTAGAAGCGGGCATCGCCGACTACTGGTATAAATATGTTGGCCTGGACGGTGCCATTGTGGGCATGACAACCTTCGGCGAGTCGGCGCCAGCTGAGAAGCTGTTTGCTGAATTTGGTTTTACGGTGGAAAACATCGTTAGCCATGCAGAAGCACTGCTGAAACCCGCATAATCCACTTGCTGCTGAGCGACCTGCTGCTTCGCGTCAGGTCGCCTGACAAACACGACGTGCCAGCCCTGCGCTGGCACGTCGCTTTTCTGAACGCCTGTTTTCGTCTCTCTCAGCCTCTCCCGCTTTCTCAGCCCACTACCAGGGATTCAGGCTATCTCACGCCTGCACCGTTCGGGAGCCATGCTGCTTTGCGAGCGCGTCAGTCGGCGTAACAGGTTTACTTGAGAAAATGGCTCAGTAATAGCAACGAGAGAGAAACGTTAATCGCCCCGCCGATGCGCGTGGCGATCTGCGCAAACGGCATCAGGCCCATGCGGTTACCGGCGGTAAGAATCGCCACATCGCCCGTACCGCCCTGCCCACTCTGGCAGCAGGAAACAATGGCAACATCGATGGGATGCATGCCAATCTTTTTCCCGACAAAGAAGCCCGTTGCAACCAGCGCACTGACCGTGCTTATAATCACCAGCAGGTTGGTGAGCGTAAACGCGGTAACCAGAATATGCCAGGGCGTGATGGCGACACCGACGGCAAACAGAACCGGGTAGGTTACCGCCGTGCGGAAGAAGCGATAGACCACCTGAGAACCGGCAATAATACGCGGAGAAACCCCATTCACCAGTTTTACCAGCACGGCCAGAAACAGCATCCCTACCGGCGCAGGCAGCCCTGTCAGCTTCTGCCCTAACATCCCCACCATATAGAGCAGCACCGCCAGCAGCGCCCCGGACGCAATCGCCGTCACGTCAACTTTACCGGAGAAAACGGACTGCAGCGGCTCGGGTTCAACATTGGTCACGTTTGGCATCAGCTGGCCTTCCCCGGTGAGGTGCGGATAACGTTTACCCAGTTGGTTCAGACAGCCGGAGATAATAATGGCGGTCACGCCGCCCAGCATAACCATGGGCAGGATGCGGCCCAGCGCCACGCCCTGATCCATATGGAGCAATGCCGCATAGCCGATGGAGAGCGGAATGGCACCTTCACCGACGCCTCCCGCCATAATGGGCAGAATGATGAAAAAGAAAATCTGGAAGGGTTCCAGCCCCAGCGCTAAACCCACGCCCATGCCGACAACCATCCCCACGATTTCACCACAGAGCATGGGGAAAAAGATGCGCAGAAAGCCCTGGATCAGCACCGTGCGGTTCATGCTCATGATGCTGCCGACAATGATGCAGCAAATGTAAAGATAGAGAATATTGGTCGATTTGTAGAATTGCGTCGTGGACGTTACCACGATGTCGGGAAGCAAACCGTAGTACACCAGCGCAGAAGGAATAAAGGTGGCGCAGATCGCCGCTGCCCCTAAACGGCCCACCACGGGCAGGCGTTTGCCAAACTCTCCGCAGGCAAAGCCAAAAAAGGCCAGCGTGGCGACCATGACCACGATATCGCTTTTTAGCGTTCCACTCAGGCAGTCTACCGCAATGAGCGCACCGGCCAGCACAAACAGCGGCAGAGGAATAATCCCGACTTTCCAGTTATCCATAATATGCCACCACTGCTCTTTCAGGGTTTTCCTGCGCGGTGAACGGGTCAGCGTGTCAGACAGAAAAGAATTATCAGGTGAGCTCATTATTATCCTCTTTGCGTCATCGTTTTTTTTCAGGATGCCGGGAAAAAAGGCGGAATTACGTGAACAAGAAGGTATCTGGCATAAAGTTTTAATGGTGTTATTTCCAGAGCGTGATCCGTATCGTGATAATCGCCGTGGTGTTTATGGTTTTTATTCACCGCTACCGTTATTCGCCCTTCCAGGGAGCTTTTTTAGCGTAGGCATTCGATAAAAATTACTACTTATCAGACAATTAAACCGATGTAGTTCCTATTGTTAAAAAGATGATACATTGAAGTTATTATTCCAAAATACGTGTGACAGTCATGAAGTTGTCATTTCAAACGAAGCTGTTTCTTTCGCTCGTTGTTTTTTCGTCTGTCCTGTTCGTGTTACTGGGAAGCTATTATTACGTCAGCATTACCCGGCAGCTTTATCAGGCGATGAGCATGCGCGCGAAGGTTCAGGCAGACGAGATCGCGCTGATTCCGGAACTGAAAAAAGCGGTGGCGGATCGTGACATCCCGACCATCAATGTGCTCATGAAGGCTATCGCCCGGAAAAGCGATGCCAGTTTTATTGTGATTGGCGATAACCAGGCCCGGCATCTTTTTCACTCGGTGACGGCGGACCGGATTGGCAAACCGCTGGTGGGCGGCGATAACGCAGCGGTGCTGGCAGGGAAAAGTATCACCACCATTCGCACAGGCGGCCTGGGAATGTCACTGCGAAGTAAGGCGCCCATCCTCAACGATCGCGGCCAGGTCGTCGGTATTGTTTCCGTTGGCTACCTCGCCCGCTATCTGGATGCCATCACCTTCAGCAACATGATCAACCTGTTGATCGTAGCGGCGCTGGTGCTTATTGCCCTGTTTATTTTCTCCTGGTTTTTTACCTGTAATATTAAAAAACAGATTTTCTCGCTGGAACCGCGCGAGATCGGCCTGATGGTCCGCCAGCAAAAAGCCATGATGGAATCGATCTATGAAGGCGTCATTGTTATCAATGAACAGCTGCGGATCGAAGTGATTAATCAGGCTGCCCGCAAGCTGCTGGGACTGTCCCAGTCCGCCGAGGCGCTGCGCGGCGAGTCTGTCAGCCAGATCGTCTCCCCCGTGCCCTTTTTATCGCAGCCCGTGATGCTGGAAAAAGATACCCACGATGAGATTTGCCAATTTAACGCGCTGACCGTCATCGCCAGCCGGGTGCGTATCATGCTGGAGGACGCGCTAATGGGATGGGTGATCACCTTTCGCGATTTTAACGACATCGATTCCCTCAGCGCCCAACTCAGCCAGGTGAAACGTTATGTCGATAACCTGCGCATCATGCGTCATGAACAGCTTAACCGCATGAACACGCTTTCCGGGCTGTTGCACATGGGGCGTTTTGACGAAGCGATTGGTTATATTGAAGCGCAGTCCGAGCACGAGCAGGAGTTGCTGGACTTTGTTTCGGCACGATTCACTTCGCCTCTGCTGTGCGGCTTATTACTGGGCAAAGCGGCGCGCGCCAGAGAAAAAGGCGTCATTCTCCACTTTGATCCCGCGTGCCTGATGGATAAGCCGTTTCCCGCGCTGACCGATGCCGAACTGATTTCGGTCATTGGCAACCTGCTGGACAACGCCATTGAAGCCACCCAGCGCGCCCCGTTGCCTCATGAACCTGTTGAAGTACTGATTAAACTCGGTACCCGTGAGCTGATCATTGAAGTGGCGGATCGCGGCGTGGGCATTACGCCGGCGATCCGCGAGCGCATGTTTGAACGTGGCATGACGACCAAAACCCGAGGCGATCACGGCATCGGATTGTATTTAACCGAACGCTATATTACCCGTGCAGGGGGAACCATTGAGGTCAGTGACAACGTTCCCCGTGGCGCGGTGTTCTCGCTGTTTATCCCCTGTGCGCAAACCCACAGCTGTCCCGTAACGGAAACGGAGAAAGCCCGCGATGCAACATGATCCTGTTACTGTCCTGATTGTTGAAGATGAGCCTGAACTGGCTCAGCTTCATGCAGAACTGATTGGTAAGCACCCTGAGCTCAGGCTGGTCGGCATAGCCAGCTCCCTGGCAGAAGCCAGACAGCAGCTTGAACTGACCGCGCCACAGTTGGTGCTGCTGGATAACTACCTGCCTGATGGCAAAGGCATCACCCTGATTGGCGATCCGTTGCTGGCCAACGCGAACTGCTCCATTATTTTTATTACGGCGGCCAGTGATATGGATACCTGCAGCCAGGCCATTCGCAACGGCGCCTTTGATTACGTGCTTAAACCGGTATCCTGGAAACGCCTTAACCGCTCGCTTGCCAACTTCATCGCCTTCGCAGATCAGCAGCGCACATGGAAAATTGTCGATCAAAAAAATGTCGATGTGCTGTATCAGTTGCAGGCGAAGAACTATCCGCACGACAACGGCAGCAAAGGCATCGAGGAAAATACCCTGGCCCGGGTTCAGACACTGTTTACGCCTGCCACAACGCGCCTTTTTTCGGTCGATGAGGTGATGACCGAAACCGGGCTCAGTAAAACAACCGCCCGCCGCTACCTGGAGCACTGCGTGGAAACCGGCTTTCTGACGGTCGAAATGCTGTATGGCAAGGTGGGCCATCCCAGGCGCATGTACAAACGCACCTGACCGAACGGGTGTCCCGCGCTCGCCCTGCGCCGGTTCAGTCAGGTGGCTTTCAGGGGCAAAATGCGTCGCTAATCTCATGACGTCACAGGCCCGTCTGGCCCGCATGCTGTAATCCGAAACAAAAAAAACTGCCCTTTGCTCTTCCCGTCATCCGCAAACGGATTACTATAGGTTTTCACCCGATTCCTATAGCGAAGCCCTCTCCGTTGAAAATGCGCACTCCTTACGTCCTGGCTCTACTGGTTTCTTTGCTTCCCCTTAAAAGCATGGCGCAGGTTGCGCCCGATCCGTTGCTGGCATCCCAAATTGTTGACCGCTATGCAGAACATATCTTCTATGCCAGCGGTGCGACAGGCATGGCGCTGGTCGCAATAGATGGTAATCAGCGGGTTTTCGCCAGCTTTGGTGACACGCGGCCAGGGAACAATATTCGTCCCCAAAAAGATTCGTTAATTCGTATTGCCTCACTCAGCAAGCTGATGACCAGTGAAGTCATGGTGAAAATGGCCGAGCGCGGGGAGATTCGCCTTGACGATCCGCTCAGTAAATATGCACCGCCCGGAAAGCGGGTGCCCAGCTTTGATGGCCAGCCCATTCGGCTGATTAACCTGTCTACCCATACCAGCGGTCTGCCGCGAGAGCAGCCCGGCGGCAAACCCCATCGTCCGGTGTTTGTCTGGCCGACACAGAGTGAACGCTGGCGTTGGTTAAACACGGCCAGCCTGAAAGCCGCCCCCGGCACCAATGCGGCCTATTCCAATCTTGGTTACGACCTGCTGGGCGATGCGCTGTCGCGCGCGGCCGGTAAGCCCTATCCTGCCCTGCTGCAGCAGTTAATTACCCGTCCGCTGGGGATGAAAGACACCACCTTTACGCCGTCACCTGAGCAGTGCGCACGCCTGATGGTGGCGGAAAAAGGCGCCAGCCCCTGTAATAACACGCTGGCGGCCATCGGCAGTGGTGGCGTGTATTCGACGCCTGATGATATGGGGCGCTGGATGCAGCAGTTCCTCAACTCCTCGGTAAATCATCGCACGCCCCAGATCGACCGCCTGCAGACGCTGATCTACCGTCGCGACCAGTTGCATAAAGTTGACGGCATGGATGTGCCGGGCAAAGCCGACGCGCTGGGAATGGGGTGGGTTTATATGGGGCCAGCCAACGGTCGCCCTGGTATTATCCAGAAAACCGGCGGCGGCGGCGGCTTCATCACCTATATGGCGATGGTTCCCCAGCAAAACGTCGGGGTTTTTGTGGTCGTTACCCGCTCGCCTCTGACGCGCTTCACGCCGATGAGTGACGGCGTAAACAACCTGCTCGCTGAGCTGGTGGGCAATCAGAACGGCTCGCCGATGATGGTTCAGGCCATTCCCTAACCGCTCACCGCGGTTGGGGCTGACTGGCTCACCCAAAGCGTGGGCCAGTCGTCGCTGCTGTGCCAGGCATCGCAGGTTGATTCCTCGGCATACTCGGCTAAAACAAAATGCTCGCCGTCAAACTGCCAGCGGGTCGCGGTACCACAGTCGCCGAGTCCGCGTCCTTTGCCAAAGGTATAGAGCTGCCCGCTTGCGGCATCATAATCTGCGTTAATCAGCTCCAGCTGGCGCTCTGATGCGCCCGGCGGGGTAAAAGGCAAGGTCAGCGTAAGCCCACGCGCCACATAGGGCGGCGCACGCGTGACTTCAAAAGCCAGATCGATCACGTTATAGGCGCCCATTTCACAGCTGACCAGCAGCAGCGCTTTTTTGTCTGTCAGCGGCGAGACGCTGACTTCGCGACGCAGGGGATCAAGGGAACAGGTATCCGAATTCACCCGCCACGTTCCGTAGTCGATCAGCCCGCTGGTCTCGTCACGCGTCAATGGCGCAGGCGCAGCCATCGCGGGCGGCAGTTGCGGTAAGGTCGGTGCGGCCGGGATGCTGGTTCTTCCTCCGCGCCTGACCCAGGCACTCATGCTATTCACCCGGCCCTGCACATCGTCCATAAATAACAACGCGGCTTTCATACCGCGCAACGAAATCTGCGGACCGGCATTGAACGTCAGCTGCAGGCTTTTCGCATCCATGGTCAGTTCAAGAAATTCGTTAATGGCGATAGGATTGCTGGTCGCAAGATGGTGTGGCTCAACCGTCCAGTGCTTGAAGTCAGGCCGCAGCCGACGTTGATCGACTAGCAGATTATCTTGCAGCGCCGGGCCGGGCAGCGCGCCGCTGTATGCGCTGCCGTAATCGATGCGCAGTAAAGGTTTGTCATCGGATCCCGCACTGCGGGAAAGCGTCATCACCAGGCCCTGGTCGCCAGGTATGCTGCGCGCAACACAATGCGCCGCATTATTGCAGGTGAGTTGCCAGTCAGAAAACAGCTTCTGTACCGGATCAGCCTGAGCAGCGGCAACCATAAAAAAAGACAACGCAAACAGCGATTTCATCCCATACCACATTAAGAAAATCGAACCCCAACTTCTTTGAGTGGAAGATGATAGCGCAATAGCGCACGTCACGAGGGACGCATTCTGTGAAGTGCTCAGCAAGCGCAGCTAACCGACTAAAAAACATCCGCTTTACAACAAAAGAAAGGCAGCGATCTCTGCAGAATAGTCATCATGCTGTTTCACTTTGTTGCGCTCAATCGGATTCGTCGGACATTCCCGGCAGTCGAATCGGTCAAATACACATAAACGGTCAAAAACAGGCATGTTATAGTCGCCACAGGCACAGGCATAAAAACTTGTCAGCCCCATTTCTTACGGTTAAATAACCCTAATTTAGTGATATCAGTCACATCTTTAATATACCTATTACATATTTTTTCATAAAAAACCTAACAAATATCTCTTTACGTACGCTGTGAGAAGCGTGACCTGCGTAGCCACGCTCAGGCCACATTTTTGCCGCGTGCCTTCCAGTACTTTATAACCCTCGGAGGCCAGCATGTTGCCGATTGAACGCCAGCAGAGAATTATTGATGAATTAATGCGTAATGGACGCGTGATTGTCGCTGAACTGACCGCCTTGTGTCAGGTTTCACAGGAAACGATTCGTCGGGATTTAGCGCAACTGGAAAAGAAAGGCATACTTCAGCGAAGCCATGGCGGCGCTGTTCCGGTTAAACAATATAATGCAGCCATTCAGATAAATAACCGGGCCATTAATGAGTATGAATTATCTTTCCGGCAGCGAATTAATGAACATGTCGATGCCAAAATGACCATTGCTAAGCGGGCGCTGGGGTTTATCAGCCCAGGTGATTGTTTATTACTCGATAGTAGTACCACGTGTTTTTATCTGGCCCGACAGTTACCGGATATTGAATTAACTGTATTAACGAATTCTTTACGTATTGTGCAGACCCTGGCGGCGCGCAGCAGTATTCGCACCATCTGCCTGGGTGGCGAATATTCCGATCGCTATGAAGATTTTCACGGCATCGTGACTGAACAACCGTTAAAAGAGTTTCAAATAAATAAAATCTTTTTTTCCTGTAGCAGCCTGGGCAACGACGGTTATTTACGCGAGGGGAATGAACATAATGCACATTTAAAACAACAACTCATTCTGGCAGCTGAACGTAAACATTTATTAATGGATAGCTCTAAGTTTCTTCGGCCCTCATTCGCGCGCGTTTGTCATTATCGCGATGTGGATTTTCTTATTACCGACCAGTTAAAAGATAAAGAGCTGGAACAGGAACTGGCGTGGAACGGGGTAAATATTATCGACTGTTCACAACGGCCTCACTCCGTGCAGCTTATTAATCAATAAATGGAGTCACTATGAAAAAACAGCTTATTGCCTGCTCCCTGATCGCGTTATTCGCATTCCAGGCTCAGGCAGCAGAAAAAATACGTATGGGCATCGTGGTGAAAATTGGCGGTATTCCATGGTTCAACGCGATGGAAGCCGGAATTAAAAGTGAAGCGGCGAAAAGCGGCATAGATGCATGGATGGTCGGACCCACCGCAGCCGATCCCGCCTTACAGGTACGCGCTATCGAGGATTTGATTGCGCAGAAAGTCGATATCATTGGCGTGGTTCCTAACGATCCTAAAGTCCTGGAGCCCGTCTTACAGCGGGCGCGCGATGCGGGCATCAAAGTGATTACCCATGAATCACCGGGTCAGAAATTCGCCAACTGGGACTTTGAGTTAGTGGATGCAGCCACGCACGGCATCAACCATATGAAAGCGCTGGCAGCCTGCATGCACGATGAAGGGCAATACGCCATGTACGTTGGCAGCCTGACGGTGCCGCTCCACCAGCAGTGGACCGACGCCGCGCTGGCGTATCAAAAACAGCATTATCCCAACATGCAGTTAGTCACCGACAAATTTGGCGTAGGTGAATCGCTGGATGATTCTATCCGCACCACTAACGAGCTGATGTCTAAATATCCAAATCTGAAAGGGATTTTAGCCTTTGGCTCACAGGGCCCTATCGGCGCAGGCCGGGCCGTAATGAACCGCAATAAGATTAACCAGGTGTGCGTCATCGGGGCCTTCAGTCCGGGCCAGGGCGCGCAGCTCGTCAATCGGGGCGCGATCAAAGGCGGCTATATCTGGAATCCCCATACAGCCGGTGAAGTGTTTGTCCGTCTTGCCGAGATGATGGAGAAAAACACACCCATTAAAGATGGCATGACCATTGAGGGATTAGGCAAGGTCCGGGTCGATGACACGACGCATACCATTCTGGGCAATAACACCGAAAGCCTGGATAAAGCTAACCTGCCGAAACTGATTAAGCTGGGGCTGTAGAGATGAGACCTGTCGCACCGCAGACGCTCGTAACGTTAGATGCGTTGTCGAAAACGTTTGGTGGTCATCGTGCGCTGAGCGATATTTCGCTGACGCTGCTGGCCGGAGAAGTGCACTGCCTTGCCGGTACCAATGGTTGTGGCAAAAGCACGCTCATCAAGGTGATTTCAGGCGTTCATGCGCCGGATGAGGGCAGCGAGATCCGTCTGGGCGAGGGGGAAATGTTGCCCCGCCTCTCAACCCAGCAGGCCAGAGACTTTGGTATACAGGTGATCTATCAGGATCTGTCTCTGTTCCCTAACCTGAGCGTGGCCGAAAACATTGCGTTTGAACACAACCTGCGTGGCCTGTTCGGCTGGCATCAGCGTAAAAGGCTGCATGCCAGCGCCCGACGTATCGTTGACGAGCTTCAGTTTGAACTCGATCTCAACGAGAAAGTGGCGCACCTCTCCATTGCTCAGCGGCAACAGGTCGCGATTTGCCGGGCACTGGTTGCCGATGCCAGACTGGTGATCATGGACGAACCCACCGCCTCGCTAACCCGAACAGAAGTGAATCAGCTGCTGCGCACGGTGCGCTATCTCAAACAGAAAAACATCTGTGTGGTGTTTGTCAGCCATCGACTGGATGAAGTACTGGAAATCTCCGATCGGGTGACGGTTATTCGCGATGGCCGCAGGGTTGGCAGCTGGCCAGCACAGGACATGACGCCGCACCGTCTGACGGAACTGATGACCGGACAGAAGCTGGAGTATCCGTTAAAAAACGCCACGCGCAGGCGCGATCGCGTGTTGCTCGAGGTCGAGCATCTCAGCCGGAGCGGGCAGTATCACGACGTGAATTTTCGTTTATACGAAGGCGAGGTGCTGGGGCTCTGTGGCCTGCTGGGTTCGGGTCGTACCGAACTGGCTCTGTCGCTATTTGGTATGACCCAGCCCGACAGTGGCAAGATTTGGCTGGACACGAAACCGGTACGTTTCCGTAGCCATGAAGACGCCATCAAAGCCGGTATTGGCTATGTCTCAGAAGACCGTCTGACGCTGGGGCTGGTTCAGCAACAGTCGGTGGCCGATAACATGGTGCTGCCGATTCTCGATAAGCTGCAAAACCGCTTTCACCTGATTGATGAATACCGTAAGAACAGGCTGATCCTGCAGTGGATTCAGCAGCTTGGCGTCCGGGTTGCCGATCCCGAGCAGGCAATTTCCACGCTTTCCGGCGGCAACCAGCAAAAGATTGTTTTAGCCAAGTGGGTACTCACTCAACCTCGCCTGTTAATTCTTGATTCGCCCACCGTCGGCGTCGATGTCGGCGCGAAGGCCAGCATTTACCAGTTGATCCACGAACTGGCACGAGAAGGCTTATCGATTATGTTGATTTCCGATGAAGTCCCGGAGGTCTGGCACAACTGCGACCGCATTTTGCATTTCCGCGAGGGGACGATCCATGCCGAATACCAGCCAGACCGGGTGCAAGAACAGCAACTGGCGGAGGTCATCAATGCCTGACTTATCCCGTTTACGTCCTCATTCCAGCCAGGGCTGGCTGACCTGGGTTTTACTGCTGTTTATTGGGGTGTTTTCGCTGTCCAGCGACCAGTTCCTCAGCGTACAAAACCTGCTGGATTTAGCCGAGAGCTATGCGGTCACCGGCATCTTCGCGCTTGGGCTCTTTGTGGTGCTGGTCACCGGCGGCATCGATATCTCCTTTGCTGCCGTGGCCTCGGTGGTGCAGTACTTCATCGCCACCCTGTTTGTGCACTATCAGTTTGATCACGCTCTGCTGAGTATTGGCCTGGCGGTGGTCTGCGGCACGCTGTTCGGCATGATCAACGCCTGGCTCATTACCTGGCTGCGGGTGGTCTCCATCATCATCACGATCAGCATGCAGTCGCTGCTGTTTGGGCTGCTGATGTGGTCAACCGGCGGACGCAGCCTCTATCAGTTGCCTGAATGGTGGATCACCCTTCGCAACGTGCTGCCGTTTGAGTGGCAGGGCCAGACGTTTCAGCTTGGCCTGCCCCTGCTCGTCCTGCTGGTCATCGCCACCCTGACGGCCGTGTTACTCAACAAAACGCATCTGGGCCGACAGCTTTATGCCGTGGGCGGTGATGCGGAGTCCGCGCGGCGAATCGGGATTCGCGTGGGTTTGATTCACCTCTTTGCCTACGGCTGGCTGGGCGCGATGGCGGCCATAGGCGGACTGGTGCAGGTTTATCGCATGGGTGAAGTGGTGCCAAACGCGTTGGTCGGCGGTGAACTGGATGTGCTGGCTGCCACCGTGCTGGGGGGTGCCAGCCTGATGGGCGGAAAAGGCACGGTCAGCGGCACCTTGATGGGGGTTTTCCTGATCGCCATTTTAAAGAACGGCCTCAACCTGATTGGCGTATCCAACTATTTCATGAACATCGTGGTCGGTGGCGTGATTATGGTCGCCATTGCCGTCACGCACTATAAAAAGCGCAAAGAGACTGACGTCAGCTTTGTCTGATGGGAGAAGCACACATGAAACCTTTATCTGCGTTGAAACCTGACGGTACCAATACCGGCCTGCTGCTGCTCATCGCGTTTACGCTGGCGCTGTTCAGCATCCTGCTGCCCGGCCGTTTTTTTACCGATGCCACCTTTATCAGCATGGCCTTTCAACTGCCTGAGCTGGGCTTGCTCACCCTGGCGATGTTTATTGCCATTCTGAGTGGCGGATTAAACCTGGCGATTATTACCACCGCCAACCTGACAAGCCTGTTCATCGCCTGGGTGCTACTCGGCATGTTGCCAGACGGGGCGGGAACCGGTCAGCAGCTGGCCTGGCTGCTGCTGGCGGTGCTGGGTGCCATGTTGATTGCTGCACTGATTGGCCTGATCACCGGCGTGATGGTAACCCGCATCGGTGCCCATCCCATTCTGGTGACCCTGGCCACCATGATTACCCTCAACGGCATCGGCATCTGGCTGACAAAAGGCGCCGCGGTGAGCGGTATGCCGCCGGTGGTGCGCGCACTGGGCGCCGACACGCTGTTAGGCATCCCTCTGCCGCTGTGGGTCTTTTTCGTGGCCGCAGCGCTGCTGGCGGTGTTCCTCGGGAAAACCCGTGCAGGTAAGTGCATCTATATGGGCGGTAGCAACATTAATGCCACCTGGTTTAGCGGGATTAATACGCACCGCATGATTGTGCTGGTGTATGTAATTTCCAGCCTGCTGTGCGTGCTGGCGGGGCTGGTCATGATGGCGCGATTTAACTCTGCGCGTATGGGCTATGGCGATGCGTACCTGCTGCTGACCGTACTGGCCATTATTCTGGGCGGCACCGATCCCAACGGCGGTTTTGGCCGTGTGACCGGCGTCGTGCTGGCGCTGATCGCCCTGCAGATCCTCTCAACCGGCTTCAACCTGATGAATATCAGCCAGCACGTCAGCCTGGCGATGTGGGGCGCAGTGCTGATTGTGGTGCTGGCCGTTAAACAGGGTAAAGCCCGACTCAATGAACGCCGTGCCATGAAGCGCAGCAAGCGCCTGAGTGCGGTACTGAATCCTCTGACTGAGAAAAAGGAAGTATGATGCGAATTCAAATCTCCCCGTCATTGATGTGTATGAACCTGATGGAGATCAAGCAGCAGTTGGCTGTGCTGAACACCCGCGCTGACTTCCTGCATGTTGATATCATGGATGGTCACTACGTCAAAAATATCACGCTCTCACCGTTCTTTATTGAGCAAATTCGCCCGCACACGCCGGTGGCTATCGATGTGCATTTGATGGTTGAGCAGCCCACCGATTTTATTGAGGCCGTCGCCAACGCCGGAGCGGACTATATTTGCCCGCACGCAGAGACGATCAATCGGGATGCCTTCCGGGTGATCAACCTGATTCGCAGTTTGGGGAAAAAGCCGGGCGTGGTATTGAACCCCGCCACGCCGGTGTCCTTTATTCATCATTACCTGCATCTGCTGGATAAGATTACGGTGATGACGGTGGATCCCGGTTATGCCGGGCAACCCTTCATACCGGAAATGGTTGAGAAGATTCAGGCACTCAGTGCGTTAAAACGCGCCCACGGCCACCACTATTTGATTGAGATCGATGGCTCCTGTAATCAACGCACTTATCGCACCCTGCTGGAAGCCGGAGCGGAAGTGCTGATTGTCGGCACCTCGGGCCTGTTCAACCTGCATGACGATCTCTCCACCGCCTGGACAATGATGCGCGACAGTATTGATGCCGCCCAGGGACTGGCGCAGGAGTCTGCATGAAATCACGCTGGCTTGGCATTGATATTGGCGGCACCAGTACCCGTTTGCAGCTGATGGAAGAAGGCCGGAACTGGTGCGGCTTCCGTAAAGTGCCGACCGCCAGTTGGTCGCAACAGGCGGATGCGCTGGTCGCGCTTGGCGATCTGATTTGCGACACGCTGGAGGCGCAGCCGGTAAGCGGGGTGATGCTTGGCCTGCCGGGCATTCTCAGCCGTGACCGCCAGCAGGTGATCTCGCTGCCCTTTATTCAGGCGCTGGATCAACAACCCGTCGTGGCACGGCTTAGCGCGCGCCTGGGCGTACCGGTTGCCATGGATAAAGATGTAAACCACCTGATGCTGTGGGATCTGCTGCAGCTGGAGACGTTACCCAATCATGCCGTGGGGTTATATCCCGGCACCGGTCTGGGTAACAGCCTGTGGCTGGAAGGCCGCTTTTATCATGGTCATCATGGCGGCTCAGGCGAACTGGGCCATATTCCGCTGGCGAACAACGACCTGCCCTGCCCGTGCGGCAACCGGGGCTGTGCCGAAACCCTGATATCCGGTCACTGGCTCAGCACCTGGGCGGCAGCACAACAGCCGGATACGGAGATTTCACAACTCTTTTCCCGACATGGCGATCATCCTGATCTGCGGGCGTTTGTGCAGCGGCTGGCACAGCTGATCGCCAGCGAAATGAACATTCTGGATCCCGAATACCTGATTCTGGGAGGTGGCGTACTG
The DNA here is from genome assembly GCA_913778495.1 of uncultured Pantoea sp. Lineage (GTDB taxonomy): Bacteria > Pseudomonadota > Gammaproteobacteria > Enterobacterales > Enterobacteriaceae > Pantoea. The sequence continues at coordinate 168,016 of CAJYVD010000016.1, read as the reverse complement.
TCGATGGCGGATTTTCCCCTGACGCAGTTGCGCAGCGCCATCCAGCAACATCTGCGACCGCCCGTTACGCGCCAGGGTTTAAAAATCGTTTTCAGCCATGCAACCGATCACACGGGCTGTCGCGGTGCCTGTCTGGCCGCCGAGCGCTGTTTTGGAGGAGAAAAATGAAAGGCAAAGTGTGCGTGTTCGGTTCCTTCAACCTGGATATCGTGGCAGGCATGGCCCGCTTTCCGCTACCGGGTGAATCGTTAATTGCCCAGCACAGCATGATGGGGCCCGGCGGCAAAGGCGCGAATCAGGCCACCGCCGCGCTTCGTGCGGGCGCCCGGGTGCACTATATCGGCAAAGTGGGCAACGACGACTTCGGCATCTTTGCCCGCCGGCATCTGGAAAAAACCGGCTTTGATGCCATTACGCTGTTCACCTGCAAAGAGAAACCTACCGGCAATGCGTTGATTTACGTGGCCGGTAATGACGCTGAGAATATGATTTCTGTCTATCCTGGGGCGAATCTCACCGTCAGCGCAGCGGAAGTGACGCGCTGCAGGCCGACCGTTGCTGCGGCGGATATTTTGCTGGTACAGCTGGAAAATAATCTGAGCGCGATTCAGCGCATGATCGATCATGCACGGGCGGCAAATACCTTTGTCATCCTTAATCCGGCCCCGTTTCAAAAAATCAGTGACGCGCTGCTGGCAAAGGTCGATCTGCTGACGCCCAACAGCACCGAAGCCATGCTGCTGACCGGGGTGAAGGTCACGGACCTCGCCAGCGCCCGGCAGGCCGCCCTTGTGCTGCACCGCAAAGGCGCACGTCAGGTCATTATTACCCTGGGTACGGCGGGCGCCTTACTGTCTGACGGGCAACAGCTGCTGCATATCCCGGTGTTTCCCGCCACGCCGCTTGATACAACTGGCGCGGGCGATGCCTTTAACGGTGCGCTGGCTGCCCGGCTGGCCGCCGGCGTTTCTCTGGAACAGGCTGCACTGTTCGCTGCGGCGTTTGCCTCCCTGTGCGTTGAACGACAGGGAGCCGCTCATGCTATGCCCGCTTATGCCGATGCCCTGGCGCGCCTGCAGGCGCACCCGGAATGCGTGGCCGAAAGCGTGCTGGCCTGCGCGTAACCTTCAGGCAGAGGCGCCTGGTGGCGCGTCTGCTCTGTACTCCATCAGAGCGTGAGCCAGCCTGCAATAAGCGCATGCTGCAATAACATAATGGTTTTGCCATCGCGGATGCGCCCCGTCTTCACCCACTTCATGGCCTCAGGAAACGTGATTTCCAGCACGTCAATGGCTTCATCCTCTACCCCGCCGCCCGCATTTTCCCGCAGCGCGTCGTGATATTCAGCCGCAAAGAAATGCACCAGCTCGGTCACGCCGCCCGGCGACATGTAAACCGAATAGAGTGTTTCCACCTCGCCCACCGCATAGCCGGTTTCTTCAATGGCCTCTTTGCGAATGCAGTCTTCAGGCGAGTCATCATCCAGCAAGCCTGCACAGGCTTCAATCAACATGCCGTCTTCATTACCGTTAACGTAGGTGGCAATGCGGAACTGACGCGTCAGTACCACACTGTTCTTGTCACGGTTATACAGCAGAATGGTGGCACCGTTGCCGCGGTCATAAACTTCACGCTTGTGACGAACGAGTTCGCCCCGGTTGTCGGTAATCTCATAAGTGATATTACGCAGGACAAACCAGTTCTCTGACAGCAGCTTATCTTTGATGATGTTGATCTTGAAGGACATGGATGCTCCGCAGTGACAGGAAGGGAGCCTGAAATAATAGGACGTGTGTTAAAAGAAAACTATCTGAATTACAGCCCTTGCGCACGTCACCGTCCATTCTCACAGGCAAAAAAATGCCAGCTCGCGGGCTGGCATTCAATGCGAAACGTCTCGGTTACGACGATTTTCCGTCGTGCTCGTGATGATCGTGTTCGGTCGCCGCGATGGCGTTCACACGCTTACGCACGCCAAACCAGCCCAGTACCAGAATCACCGCAATCAACGGAATGGAGGCGATAGTATAGGTGCCGTTTGGATAGTCGAACGCCATCAAGACCAGCACGCTGAACAGGAACAGCAGCGTCAGCCATGAGGTAAAAGGCGCGCCTGGCAGCTTGAAGCTGACGTCGTCTGCCTTGCCTTCTTTAATCGCTTTACGCAGGCGTAGCTGGCAAAGCACGATAAAGCCCCAGGAAGAGATAATGCCGAGTGACGCCACGTTTAATACGATCTCAAACACCTGAGACGGCACATAGTAGTTAAGCACCACGCCGATGATATAGACGCCGACGGTCACCAGAATCCCGGCATAGGGCACCTGCTGGCTGCTCATTTTAGACATGAACTTCGGTGCGGAACCGCCCATCGACATTGAGCGCAGAATACGGCCGGTCGAGTAGAGACCGGAGTTCAGGCTGGATAACGCCGCACTCAGCACCACAATATTCATAATGCTGCCAATGTAAGGCACGCCCAGCTTAGAGAAGAAGGTCACAAACGGACTTTGCCCAGCCTGGTAGGCATTCCACGGCAACAACATCACTAACAGCACCACGGAACCGACATAGAACAAACCAATACGCCAGATAACGCTGTTGATCGCCTTGGGCAGCATGGTTTCCGGATCTTTACACTCGCCTGCTGCCGTACCGACCAGTTCAATCGAGGCGAAGGCAAATACGACGCCCTGCACCAGCACCAGCGCTGGCAACAGACCATGCGGGAACAAGCCGCCGTTATCCGTGATCAGGTGGAAACCGGTCGCATTGCCATCCAGCGGTTTACCGGTGCCGAGGAACACGACGCCGACAACCAGGAAAACGACAATCGCCAGCACTTTGACCAGCGCGAACCAAAACTCCATTTCGGCGAACCACTTTACGCCGATCATGTTCATGGTACCGACAATCGCCAGCGCCCCTAACGCAAATACCCACTGCGGCACATCACCAAACGCCCCCCAGTAATGCATATAAAGCGCAACGGCAGTGATATCCACAATCCCGGTCATGGCCCAGTTAACAAAGTACATCCAGCCCGCCACATAAGAGGCTTTCTCGCCCATGAACTCACGAGCATAGGAGACAAAGCTTCCGCTGCTGGGACGGTGTAAAACCAGTTCGCCCAGTGCACGCAGGATGAAGAATGAGAAGATACCGCAGACCAGATAGATGATGGCGAGGGCCGGACCTGCCGCCTGTAAACGGGCGCCTGCACCCAGAAACAGCCCCGTACCGATGGCTCCCCCGATGGCAATCATCTGCACGTGACGATTGCCCATGGCCTTCTTATAGCCGGAGTCGTGGGAATTGAGCCAGCGTCGTTTCGCAGCGCGCATGTCCGCTGCGGATTTTTTTGTAGATTTCATAGCCTTCCTGTTTGTCCTGACCATAAGTCATAGCGCATCCAAACGATTGCGTTCAGCACTGCGAAATGGGTTGTCTTCCTCTGTGCGGCCGCCTGTGAGTTTACGGAAAGCGGCGCGGGAATTTACGGCGATGAATCCTAACCGTTATGTAACATCGAAGCAAAAGATACCGAGGGGATAGGCAGGACGATTTGTAAAAAATTTTTCTGAGATCACAAAAAAACCGGCCATAGGCTGGCCGGTAAACACTACAGGGATGGAATGGAGAGGGTTTAGCGGTAAATTTCTGCGGTGCCGGTCCAGAGGCTGGAATCACCTGGTGTGTCCACACCGATGACCCGGAAGTGGCTGGCGCCTTCGGCTTTCGCCTGTTGTGAAAGCTGGCGGGTCACATCGTCAAGTGAACCATTGACGCTGGAAACAGAGACGCTGCCGATTTTTTGCAGATCCTGTGCCTCGCGTTGGTCCACCGCCGTGGCAGCCAGGGTAGAAAATGACGCAGTGGCCAACAGGGCGGCGGTAAGGTAAGCAGGTAATCGTTTCATAAATACTCCTGTACTCGCGTTGGTCGCTGTGGTTAAACACGTTATTGATTATTGGCGAGATAATGCAAGGCAACCTTTTTACGTTGTAAAGCTGTGCGAGTAATGGTCGGTCTGACGTCGGGATTCCTGGGAAACGTCAATCCGGGTGAGTAAAGCTGCTGAACGGTCTCATTTCAGGCTTTTTCATGACAGCTTGCCTGGCGTCCTCTGCCACCTCTTTTATCTTTCCCTGTCAGTGAAGGGGTTATTTGCCGTGATTGTTAAACGCTCTGTTACCCGAAGTATTGCGCAGTCTTTAACGCTGATTGTGTTGCTGGCTTTGCTGACAACCGGTCTGGCTTTGCTCACCCTTTCCAGCAGCCTGCGTGACGCGGAAGCCATTAATCTGGCCGGTTCGCTACGGATGCAGAGTTACCGGCTGGCCTGGGATGCCAGGCTGGAGCCTCGCCTGCTGGTCGCGCACATGGCGCAGTTCCAGCACACCCTTGATGCACCCGTTTTACAAGGCCTCGATCGCCCCTGGGTGCCACATAACGTGATTAACCACTATCAACGTTTGCGCGCGGGCTGGCCGGCGTTAGCTCAGCATCTTGATGCGGGTGCAGCAGAAGTCTGGCAGCTTCAAATCCCCGTTTACGTGGGGGAAATTGACCGCTTTGTCCTGGAACTGCAGCGTTATGCTGAACTGAAAATGCGGGTGGTGGCGATCAGTAGCCTGACGGGCCTGGTGGCGATCGTGGCGCTGGCGTTGATGACGATACGCTTTACCCGTCAGCAGGTCGTTAAGCCGCTAAACGCGCTGGTGACCGCCAGTCGTTATGTGGAAAAGGGCAATTTTGCGTTCCCGCCTCTGCAGGTCCAGCAGCAGAATGAACTCAAGGTGCTGTCACACACCTTTAGCAGCATGGCCGCCCAGTTGCACGCGCACTATCAGCTTCTTGAGCAGCGGGTCCGCGATAAAACCCGAGATCTGACCCAGGCAAACCGCACGCTTTCGCTGCTCTATCAGAGCTCTCAGATTTTAACGCGCGGCCCCCTGCATCCGGCTCTGTTCGACAGCGTGTTGGCCAGCGTGCTTGCCAGAGAAAAGCTTGCGTTTATTCGCCTGGAAGGCGAGCAGTTTACCTTTGAGTCCGGGCAAATCGCCCCTTCTCAGCCCTGGCATCAGTTACCCTTGCAGCAGGGCGATCACCCTATTGGCACCCTGCACTGGCAAACGACCGTTACGACGCCGCCAGCAGCCTTAATGCAGAGCCTGGCGGCAATGCTGGCCCGGTCAGTCTGGATCTGGCAGCCTCAAAAACAGCAGCAGCAGATGCTATTGATTGAAGAGCGCGCCACCATTGCACGCGAGCTGCATGATTCGCTGGCTCAGGCACTGACCTACCTACGTATTCAACTGACACTGCTACGGCGCACTGTCGATGCGCGCGATCGGGCAGCACATGACATTATTGCCGAATTCGATCTTGCGCTGGCTGAAGCTTACCGTCAGCTCCGTGAGTTGCTTGCCACCTTCCGTTTAACGATTGAAAAATCCGATCTGATGGCCGCCCTGCACGCAATGATCGCCCCCTTGCAGAAGCAGTCTGAGGCCGAAATCCATTTCACCTGCCAGCCAGGGCTTGAGGCGCTGGATGCCCAACAGCAGGTACACGTACTCCAGATTGCCCGCGAGGCGCTGCTTAACGCCATTCGCCATGCAAATGCACAGATGATTACCCTCGACTATCAGCGCACAGGTGAAGGCGAACATGTACTGAGCGTGACGGATGATGGTATTGGGATCGGCACGACAGAGGAACCGCAGGGGCATTACGGGCTGACGACCATGACGGAGCGAGCTGAACGGCTAGCCGGATCCTTACAGATTACGGCACAACCACGCGGAACACGTGTCACACTGCGTTTTCCGTCGGGTCCTGCGCTGCCGCGTGAGTAGTGCTGTTACACGCCATTGTGTATTTTAATCACCTCCTGAGATCGTGCGAGATGTGGCAGATCAACACCTGAAGGCAGAATTAACCATTACAATCAACATTCTGCGCATCACTATTCTGGAACGGTCTGGAAAGCCGATCGTTCGTACTGCCCTTACCGCAGTCTGACATTCAGGGCACAGGGAGCTAACATGACACAACCTGCTTTAACCATGATGATCGTGGACGATCATCCCCTTATGCGCCGTGGCATCCGCCAGCTACTGGCGCTGGAGCCGCAGTTGCAGGTCATCGCTGAAGCCAGCAACGGGACTGAAGCGCTGGCGGAAGCCCGCCGTCTGACACCGGATATCATCCTGCTCGATCTCAACATGAAAGGGATGTCAGGGCTGGATACGTTAAAAGCGCTTCGTCATGAAGGCATCAGCTCACGTATTCTGGTGCTGACGGTCTCTGACGCGCGCAGTGACATATACGCCCTGGTGGATGCGGGAGCGGACGGCTACTTACTTAAAGACAGCGAGCCCGAAATCTTGTTGCGCCAGATCATGCAGGCCCTACAGGGTGAGACGGTGTTTAGCGATGCGGTAAGGCACGCTCTGTCCATGCGACATAACAGTGACGATCCCTTCCGCTTGCTGACCGAACGCGAACGCGGCGTGATGCAGGAAGTGGCGCGGGGCTTGTCCAATAAAGAAGTGGCTCATGCACTTCATATCTCGGAAGAAACGGTGAAGGTCCACATTCGTAATGTCCTGCGCAAACTTGATGTCCGTTCACGCGTTGCTGCAACAATTATGTGGATTGAGCGCCGAAACAGTTGATAAAAAACGCGCAAACTTACACATTCTCTATAATTTCTCCACTTTTCAAACCCGCCTCGCACGTAAAGTAGAGTCCTACCCGTGCGTGGTTTGCGTGGATTTTTCTGTGCGTCACGCGCTGCATCGCTCATATTAATAATAAAAGCAGTGAGGAGTGTCGGTTCAATGTCGAATTTCTTTATCGACCGCCCAATTTTCGCCTGGGTTTTGGCTATTTTATTGTGTCTTTGCGGCACGCTCGCCATTATTACACTTCCTGTTGAGCAATATCCCGATCTCGCGCCACCCAACGTGCGTATTACCGCTACTTATCCCGGCGCCTCTGCGCAAACGCTGGAAAATACCGTCACCCAGGTTATCGAACAGAACATGACCGGTATCGATAACCTGATGTATATGTCCTCCAACAGCAGCAATACCGGACAGGCGCAAATCACCCTCACCTTTACCGCAGGTACCAATCCCGATGAAGCCCGCCAGCAGGTTCAGAATCAGTTGCAGTCGGCCCTACGCCAGTTACCTCAACCGGTGCAGTCACAAGGTGTAACCGTCAATAAAACCGGCGACAGTAACATTTTGATGGTGGCGTTTGTCTCCACTGACGGCAGCATGAACAAACAAGATATTGCTGATTATGTCGCCAGTAATATTCAGGAGCCCTTAAGCCGTATTGATGGAGTGGGTCAAGTGGATGCCTACGGTACGCAATATGCTATGCGCATCTGGCTCGATCCCTACAAGCTGACCGCCTATGCCCTGACCACCGATGATGTGGTCAATGCCATTAAATCCCAGAATACCCAGGTGGCCGTGGGCCAGGTAGGCGGTTTACCGGCTGTCAATAATCAGGCGCTGAACGCCACGGTGAACGCGCAGTCGATGTTGCAAACCCCCGATCAGTTTAAAGCCATCACCCTGAAGAATAATCCCGATGGCTCGGTGGTCACGCTGGGCGATGTCGCGACGGTGGCACTCGGTGCTGAAAAATATGACAACCTCAGCCGCTACAATGGCCAGGCTGCCTCGGGCCTGGGCATCAAACTGGCCTCCGGTGCCAACGAGATGAACACCGATAAACTGGTGCGGGCGCGGCTGGATGAGTTATCACACTATTTTCCGCACGGGCTGGAAGCGAAAATCGCGTATGAAACCACGCCCTTTGTTAAAGCCTCTATCACCGACGTGGTCAAAACCCTGCTGGAAGCTATTCTGCTGGTATTTGGCGTGATGTATCTGTTTATGCAGAACTTCCGGGCTACCTTAATTCCCACCATCGCAGTGCCCGTCGTGCTGCTTGGCACCTTTTGTGTCATCTTTGCCTTCGGCTACAGCATCAACACCCTGACCATGTTCGCTATGGTGCTGGCGATTGGTTTGCTGGTGGACGATGCGATTGTGGTCGTCGAGAACGTTGAACGTATCATGAGCGAGGAAGGGATCTCGCCGCGCGCTGCCACCCGCAAATCGATGGGGCAAATCCAGGGGGCACTGGTCGGAATTGCGCTGGTACTCTCCGCCGTATTTATTCCTATGGCCTTTTTTTGCGGCACCGTCGGGGCAATCTACCGCCAGTTTTCGGTGACCATTGTCTCCGCCATGATCCTGTCGGTGTTGGTCGCGATGATCCTGACGCCCGCCCTGTGTGCCACGCTGCTCAAACCCATCGCCAAAGGAGAACACCACGGCGAGCGCGGCTTCTTCCGCTGGTTTAACTACCACTTCAACCGCAATGCCGACCGTTACCAACGCGGTGTCGCCCACATTCTGCGCACGGGCGGCCGCTGGCTGCTGCTGTATGTGGGGTTAATTGGCATCATGGCGTTCCTGTTTCTTCATCTGCCTTCGTCGTTTTTGCCGCAGGAAGATCGGGGCATGATTTTGACCCAGGTCCAGTTGCCCGCCGGTTCCAGCATGGATCAGACTTCAGCGGTGGTGGCAAAAGTTGAAAAATACTATCTGACCAAAGAGAAAGATAACGTGCTGTCGGTCTTCTCAACGATCGGTTCCGGCCCCGGCGGGAACGGGCAGAACGTCGCGCGTCTGTTTATTCGTTTGAAAGACTGGGGTGACAGACCCGGGGCCGATCGCACCTCATTCGCCATCATTAAACGTGCCGGAAAAGCCTTCAAACACATCAATGAGGCCATGGTTATTGCGAGCAGCCCGCCGGCAATTACCGGGTTGGGCAGCTCATCGGGTTTTGACCTGGAAATACAGGATCACGGCGGCATCGGGCATGACAAGCTCATGGCGATGCGCGACATTCTGCTCGACAAGGCCAGTAAAGATAAGCTTTTGTCTCGCGTTCGTCACAACGGCCTGGATGACAGCCCACAGTTACAAATTGATATTGATGAGCGCAAAGCTCAGGCGCTGGGCGTTTCACTGGATACCATTAACGACACGCTGGCCACCGCATGGGGCTCGAGCTACGTGAATGACTTTCTGGATCGTGGGCGGGTGAAAAAAGTGTATGTACAGGCTGATGCGCCCTATCGCATGCTGCCCGGCGATGTCGATAAATGGTACGTGCGTAACAGCAGTGGCACCATGGTGCCCTTCTCGGCATTTGCCACCAGCCGCTGGCAAACCGGTTCACCGCGTCTGGAACGCTATAACGGCTACTCCTCTCTGGAAATCGTGGGGGAAGCCGCAGAGGGCGTGAGTAGCGGTACAGCGATGAATGAAATGGAGAAACTGGTCGAATCCCTGCCGCTTGGCGTGGGTTTCCAGTGGACGGGGGCATCCTATCAGGAGCGGTTATCGGGCTCTCAGGCACCCGCGCTGTACGTGGTTTCACTGCTGGTTGTCTTCCTCTGCCTGGCAGCCCTGTATGAAAGCTGGTCGATCCCGTTCTCTGTCATGCTTGTCGTGCCGCTTGGCGTGATCGGTGCGCTGATTGCCACCTGGACGCGCGGGCTGGAGAACGACGTCTATTTCCAGGTGGGCTTGCTGACCGTGGTCGGGCTTTCGGCCAAGAACGCCATCCTGATTGTCGAGTTTGCCAACGAACTAAACAGCAAGGGCGGCGAGCTGATTGAATCGACGCTGGCGGCCTCACGCCAGCGTCTGCGGCCGATCCTGATGACGTCGCTGGCCTTCATCTTCGGGGTGCTGCCGATGGCGATCAGCAGCGGCGCGGGGTCAGGCAGCCAGCATTCGGTGGGAACCGGCGTGATGGGCGGGATGATTTCCGCCACGATTCTGGCCATTCTGTTTGTGCCGCTGTTCTTTGTGCTGGTGCGTCGCCGCTTCCCCCTGAAAGAGAAGCATCGGGACTGATTAACCCGCTTTCCTGACGGCGCCTCAATCAGGCAAAAAAAAACGGCCTCTGTTCGCAGCGGCCGTTTTATTCGTGTGTGTGGTCAGAATTACAGCAGAGGGGAAAGTGCCCTGCTTTTCTCTTCACGTGTTACTTGTTGCGTAACATCGCTTCGATGAATTCTTTCCAGTTCCCCATTTCGGTGTCAATCATAGAACCCTCTCTTATTGTAGTGGCAATATTACGCCTTTTTTTTCGCCTGGTGAATACGTTTACACCTGTCATTACTATCGGCAAAGGCGACAAAATGCTGAGTATTTTCTGATTTGCTGGCTGACGCACAGTTCAGCAAGGGCCTAAGCTGACAGGTTTTAACGAGGTTTTGACCAGGACGTAGCCTAAAAATCACAATTAAGGAAATTCTTAATTCAGAAATGATAAATCGCGAAATCATTAGAGACGAAACTGAAACCGTTTACCCCTCACAGAGAACGCCTCTGTGAGGGGTATTTTTCGATACAGGCGCGATCGGGCGGATGCTGCATCAGATCACACTATGGTAAACTCCAGAGCTGATTTTAATGACAGGAGCAGGCGATGAGCGCGCAGTGGGTCATGTTTGGGATTAAAAATTGCGACACGATTAAAAAAGCACGTCGCTGTTTAGAGGCGGCGGGCGTGGACTATCGCTTCCATGATTATCGTGCTGACGGCCTGACCGATGACCAGCTGCAGCAGTTTATCGACGTACTGGGCTATCAGGATCTGCTCAACACGCGCGGCACCACCTGGCGCAAGCTGCCCGAGGCAGAGCGCGAGGCCATCACCGATGCCGCCAGTGCAAAAGCGCTGATGCTGGCCCAGCCCGCTATCATCAAGCGCCCTGTCCTGCGCGCACCCGACGGCTCGCTGCTGCTGGGCTTCAGCGAATCTCTTTACCAGAATCGTCTTCAGGAGAAGTCATAATATGTTTTGTCCGGTCATTGAGCTGACGCAGCAGCTTATTCGTCGCCCTTCTCTCAGCCCCGATGACGCCGGATGTCAGGCGCTGCTGATTGCACGCCTGGAAGCGATAGGTTTCCACATCGAAACCATGAACATCAACGACACGCTGAATTTCTGGGCCACGCGCGGCGAAGGCGAAACCCTGGCGTTTGCCGGCCACACCGATATTGTTCCCCCGGGCGATGCCAGCCGCTGGATTAATCCCCCGTTTGAACCCACCATCCGCGACGGCATGCTGTTTGGCCGCGGTGCAGCGGATATGAAAGGATCGCTGGCCGCCATGGTTGTTGCCGCCGAGCGGTTTGTCGCCGTTCATCCTCATCACAAGGGGCGTCTGGCCTTTTTAATTACGTCTGACGAAGAAGCCAGCGGCGCGAACGGAACGGTAAAAGTGGTTGAGCGCCTCATGGCGCGTAACGAGCGTCTGGATTATTGCCTGGTCGGAGAACCGTCCAGCAACGAAGTCGTGGGTGACGTCGTGAAAAATGGTCGTCGTGGCTCCATCACCGCGAACCTGACCGTGCATGGCGTACAGGGCCATGTAGCCTATCCCCAACTGGCGGATAATCCCGTGCACCGTGCTCTGCCGGCGCTTAACGAGCTGGTCGCCACGGAATGGGATCAGGGTAACGCCTTTTTCCCGGCCACCAGCATGCAGATCGCCAACATACAGGCGGGAACCGGCAGTAACAACGTCATCCCCGGCGAGCTGTTTGTGCAGTTCAACTTCCGTTTCAGTACGGAACTCACCGATACCCTGATTCAGCAGCGTGTCGCAGAACTGCTGGACCGCCATCAGTTGCGTTACACCATTGAGTGGACGCTTTCCGGCCAGCCATTCCTGACCTCGCGCGGCAAGCTGGTTGATGCCGTGGTCAACGCCGTTACGCACTATAATGAAATTAAGCCGCAGTTGCAGACTTCTGGTGGAACCTCTGACGGACGTTTTATCGCTCGTATGGGCTCGCAGGTGGTGGAACTGGGTCCGGTGAATGCCACGATTCACAAAATTAACGAATGCGTGAAAGCATCAGACTTACAAATGCTGAGTCGGATGTATCAACGCATCATGGAACAATTGATCGCCTGACAGCGAGGGAAGGAGCGGGCCTATGGAGTTTATTAAAGATTACTGGTGGATCCTGGTGATCCTGCTGATGGTGGGCGTGTTAATGAACGTCTATAAAGATCTGAAACGCATCGATCATAAAAAATTTATGGATAACAAACCCGATCTCCCGCCTCATCGTGATTTCAACGACAAGTGGGACGAGGACGACGACTGGCCGAAGAAAAAATAGCGGTCATGCGCCCCCGCCATCGCGAGGGCGCGCGGTTACATCATCATAATGACATCGTCATCGCCAGGTTTTGCCCCGCCTGAGGCTTCATCGAAGTAACGTTTCGGCACGGTATACTGCAAATGATGCAGCGCAAAATTCATACTGCGCTGATCGATGGCATGCGCCAAATCCTCTACGATATCCAGCGTGACATCCCCCCCCAGCGCGGTTAAACGCTGTTCCGCCTGTTGCGCCTGCATCAGCGGGATATGGTCATCGTAATCACCATGGATCAGATGCACGGTGGTCCGCGTGCTGGCCTTTTCCGGCAGCGTCACAAAGCGGCCGCTAAAGGCAATCGCCCGGCCAGCCAGATCGTCGTGGGCTTTGATGCCTTCCAGCACCATGCTGGCCCCCTGTGAAAACCCCACCAGTGCCGTGGCTTCGGGGCGCACCCCGCTTTTCTGCTGCCAGTGACGCACCGACTCGACAAACTGCGGCATGCTGCTGTCTACACAGGCCTGCTCGCTTTTATCATGCAGGCCGGCTTCGTTAAACCATTGACCGCCCGGCCCCGGCGATCCCACCGACACCACCAGCGCCGCCGGAAACGTTTTGGCAAACCAGCTGCCAATTTGGCCCATCGCGTCGGGATTGTCCCCAACGGCATGATAAAGCAGAAACAGCTGGGCAGCCTGGGTGGGCTGCTGAACAATTACATATTTCAGTGTCATATCGACCTCCTGCGACTACTCTACGCCACCGGGCGCAGGATGATAGTGGGAATATTTGAATGTCTTGGTGGATTTATTGCAATTGCTCGCGCAACGCTTCGCCTTCTCTGCCGGGTAACGCCAGTAGCGCAGCGGCGGCTTCAGCGCGCAAGGCCGTAATCAGCGTCTTGCGTCCGTTGAGCCGGGCAGACTGAGCCAGTTCAGCCAGGCTGGTGTCGGCGTTCACCGCCTGTCGCAGGAGCGGCAAAGGCTGCTGGCTGATGCCAACCAGCCGCTGAAGTACCGCCAGGCTCGCTTCCAGCGGGCGTTGCGCCCAGGCAAAACCGGCGGCCAGCCAGGCATCGTGCCGGGTAAACGTCTGGTCGCAGGCTGCCGGTAGCGGCAGGTCCAGCGGAATATGCGGTCTGAGCAGCGGCCAGTCACGGGCCAGGCTTCCCTCCGCCTTCTGCTGCAGCGCTTTGCCGGCCGTCGTAAGACCCCGCACGGCCATTGCCGCATAGCAACCGCTGCTGGCTTCTCGCTGACTGCCAATTCGCGCCAACGTAAAACCACAGGCTTGCCAGAAAGCCCAGAGAGGTTCAGTGTAGCCAAAGCTGACCGAGAGGTAATCATATCCGGCGGCATCCGCGCAGGCGGCGGCCACCAGCTGCTGGCCGATTCCCCGGCGGCGCGCAGGTGCGGCAATGGCAATCCGGCTAATCCGCAAGGCGCGCAGCGTGGCGGCTTCCGTCAGCCCGGCGTGCGCGGCCAGCGACTGCGCCACCAGATTACCGCGCGGCCGCCTGTGGCCCGCCCATACCGCTTGCGCCAGTTCATCCGTCAGCCCGCCCTCTTCTACCAGCCATAGCGCGCCCTGTAGCGCCGGAACCTCGCCCGCCAGCCACAGATGCATGCCTGGCGCATCCAACAGGCGACGCAGATCCAGTGGTGAGGTGCGGTAATGCGCACTGGTCAGCAGTTGGTAAGCCGCCTGCTGGGCGGCGAAGTCCCACACCTCTGCTCGCCGGGGCGCACGCGCCTCCAGGGACGGGGTTTCAGCGGCATCCTCAAACAGCAGAGCCTGGTTGATCCAGTGTTCCAGGGGATCGTGGCGAGCCCAGCGTAGCGGTTCATCCAGCGTAAAGTAGCGCACCTGCTGCAGCTCAGCGCAGAACTTGAGCATAAAGCCACGGCCGCTGCCTTCGTAACCCTGAATGGTCGTTACCAGCAATACGCGCGGGAAACGTGCTACCAGCGCATGGAGCAGCGGAGCGGGAATGGCCGCAGCTTCATCCACGATGAGCCAGTCACACTCGGGCGGGTCGGGCAGCGCCAGAATCGCATCCGGTGCCATGAACCGATAATGTTCTCCGGCGAAAGAGGCTAACACCGTGGTGCTAATTTTTGCCGGCGCGGTGATCAGGCAGCGCGTATTCTGTCGCGCCAGCATGCCTGCGAGCGCCGATTTGCCTCTGCCGCGCGCGGCGGTGATGACCGCCACGCCAGCGGAAAAATGCGCCAGCTCTTGCAGAATGCTTTGCTGCTGACTTGCGGCCTGACAGTGCCAGGCCGGCCGTGACGACCAGTTGGGCAACGCGAGCGGCTGCGGCTGCTGATGTAACAGCGCCTGCTTGTCGTCTTCCGTCAGGCGTTGCAGGTGATGGACAAAATGGGGCGTGGCAATCGGCTCGCTGACATCAGCCCAGCGCAGGCTGTCCGCATCGGGCTGCTGCGCCCAGCGCGCCCAGGGGGGCACTAACAGAAGCAGCCAGCTACCGGCCGTCAGCGTTCCGGCCAGCGCCGCCAGCGCCTCGGCATGGAACCCCTGACGGGCATCAAACACGGCATGATGGAATTCGCGCCCCAGCAGCGTGCGAAATGCGGTCGGGGCGCAGTGCGTGACGGTTTCCGGCGGGTTATCGCTCAGCCAAAGCCAGTCGCCTTCCAGCGTCTGGCTCCACGAGCTCGCGGTGTCCCGGCACCAGTCGGCATCGCCACCGATCACGGCCAGCCGCCGTATACCGGCGGCCTGCATGGCGCAGGTCGCTGCTTTCAGGTTCATCCTTTAACAGCAAAGGTGTCGCACTGGCCAGGGTTACCGCTGTCGAATCCGCGTTTGAACCAGGTATAGCGCTGCGCGGACGTACCATGCGTAAAGCTGTCCGGCACAACCCGGCCCTGGGTTTTCTGCTGCAGACGATCGTCACCAATGGCTTCGGCTGCGTTTAACGCTTCCTGTAAATCCCCCACTTCGAGGATTTTTTCCTGTTCCATATAGTGGCCCCAGACGCCCGCAAAGCAGTCGGCCTGAAGCTCCATTTTCACGGACAGTTGATTAATCTGAGTCTGGCTGGCCCCCTGCTGCATCTGACGTATCCGGGGTTCAATGCCCAGCAACTTCTGCACATGGTGGCCGACTTCATGCGCAATGACATAGCCCTGGGCAAAATCGCCGCCTGCCCCAAGCTTGTTTTTCATTTCGTCATAGAATGACAGGTCGATATAGACAGTCTGGTCTGCCGGGCAGTAAAAAGGTCCCATAACAGACTGTCCGGTGCCGCAGCCGGTGCGCGTCGCGCCGCGATACATCACCAGCTTCGGCGGCTTATACTGTTTGTTCATCTGTTTGAACAACTTGTCCCAGGTATCTTCGGTCGTCGCCAGCATGACCGAAGTAAACTTTGCCGCCTCATCCTGATTCGGGTTGGCGCTGCGCGACTGCTGTTGGTTGCCCGATGTCACCTCGCCCCCGGTCAGCAACGGGGTCAGGTCATAACCGTAATAACCCGCCACCGCGACCAGAATCAGCATGATAATGCCCGCCTTGCCGCGTGGCAGAGGAATGCGTCCTCCCCGGTTAGCGGATGACTGATTACGGCGATCTTCGACATTGTCGCTTTCGCGACGTCCTTGCCAGCGCATGTTTTTGCTCCCTGTGGCGTATTAACTCAGATGGCATGATTTTAGATGCGTGACGGCGCAATCACCAGCTTTACACCAAAATGAAAAAGGAGAGCCTGGGCTCTCCTTTTCGTGACTTGCTGAGCGTTACTCAGTCAAGTTTGACGCCCAGGCGACGGGCGACCGCTTCATAGGCTTCAATCAGGCCACCCAGGCTCTGACGGAAGCGGTCTTTGTCCATTTTATCCAGGGTTTCTTTGTCCCACAGGCGCGCACCATCGGGTGAGAATTCGTCTCCCAGTACCACTTCGCCGTTGAACAGGCCAAACTCCAGCTTGAAGTCCACCAGAATCAACCCTGCCTCATCAAACAGGTTGCTCAGTACGTCGTTGGCTTTATAGGTGAGCTCACGCATACGGGCCAGATTCTCTTTGCTGACCCAACCAAAGGTTTCGCAGTAAGATTCGTTAACCATCGGATCGTGTTTAGCATCGTCCTTCAGGAACAGGTCGAACAGCGGCGGGTTCAGCACCATCCCTTCTTCAACGCCAAGCCGCTTCACCAGCGAACCGGCCGCACGGTTACGGATTACGCATTCGACCGGGACCATGTCCAGCTTTTTCACCAGCGCTTCGTTATCTGATAGCAGGGCTTCCATCTGTGTCGGGATGCCCGCTTCCTGCAGCGTCGTCATGATGAAATGGTTGAACTTGTTATTCACCATGCCCTTGCGATCAAACTGCTCAATGCGGGCGCCGTCGCCTGCTGATGTATCGTTGCGGAATTCAAGTATCAGCAGATCCGGGTTATCGGTGCTATATACGGTTTTCGCTTTACCGCGATACAACTCAGCTCGCTTTTGCATCTTATTTCACTCCAAACATGAAAGATCCGGTTCTGAGGCAGGCATTTTGCGTTGATTGCCGTGACGCAATCGATTACCTCGTCTCGCGCTATTATGCCAAAAAACGAAATAAAAAGGCCGGAGAATCTCCGGCCTGGGGTAATTTTTTATTTGTTCATTGCGGCCTGGAACACTGCCACGAGCGCGTCGTTTTGCGCCTGCGTCAGCACATGGCCTTTAGGATCAATAAATTGCAGGCTGGTACGGTTGTCGAGGTCGCCAACCTGAACCTTGTAATCGCCGTTTGGCAACTCAGGATCTTTGGCACCCACGCTGTCCCAGGTGCTGCTGCCCGGCGCTTTGTAGGTCACTTTCATGCTGCCGGTTGAGCGCGTGCTGTCCGTCACTTCCATGCCGACGCGATTCATCGCTGCTGGCAGGCGCTGCCAGGCGACGTTGAATGGCGTTCGTAACACCAGCATCGGCAGGCCGGTGTCGTCGGCACCGCTTTGCACATCAATTGCACCACTGACGCGGCCAGCGGCAGCGTTTTCATTCGAGGTGGCGATCTTGTCCATCCCTGCGGCGATGTCGTTCAGCATCTGCGCGGTATAACGCTGAATCTGCACTGGCGAGGTCACGCTGTTGCCTTCCTGCTGCAGCTCCAGCAGACGGACGGTCAGGACCTGCTGGTAACTCTGCGACTGAACGCTGATTTGGTAACGACCACGGTACTGCTTATCTTCGTCTGCACGGTTCCACTGTACCCAGTCGGTGGTCAGTTGTTGTCCGGCGTCATTACGGGAAGCGATCGGGAAGTTATTAGACTGGACGACACCCACAACCTGCGACCAAATCGATCCCCGGCTGTTATCAAACATCAGCACACCCGTGTTATTACTGAACTGGGCGCGTGAGCCGTTCATCAGCGCCAGAGGCTGGGCCGGTGGACGAATATCCAGCTGCTTGCCAACCGGCGCTTTGCTGGTTGAAGGCGGAATATCGTATTCCCCGTTCTGGACAGGAAGAATCATGCCCGACGGTGCCTTCAGCTCCCGCAGACCACTGGCCTGCAGGTAGGACTCATCACCGCTGACCTGGCGTTTGTAACGCTGATCGTTCGAACAGGCCGACAACAGCATCAGGGTGGAAAGCCCCACCACTGTTGCAATCGTTGACCGCTTTACTGAGTAATTCATTCACACTCCCTAAATTATCGCAAACCCGCTTTCACCAGCGCCTGCTCCACTTTCGGCTGTGCAACCGCAGTCAGTGGCGTCATGGGCAGACGCAGCGTGTCATTAGCGATTAATCCTAGCTGTTTTGCCGCCCATTTAACCGGGATTGGATTAGGTTCACAGAAAAGCGTCTGGTGCAGGTGCATCAGACGCTGATTGAGACGGCGAGCTTCAACGAAATTACCCTGCTGTGCGAGCCTGCACAGCTCGGCCATTTCGCGTGCTGCTATGTTAGCCGTCACCGAAATGACGCCTTTGCCGCCCAGTTGCATAAAGTCCAGTGCGCTGGCATCGTCGCCGCTCACCAGGATGAACTCATCATTAACCAGCTCTTGGATCTGACTGACACGTGATAAGTTCCCCGTTGCCTCTTTGATTCCGATAATATTTTTGATTTCGGCGAGGCGGGCAACGGTTTCCGGCAACATATCACAGCCGGTGCGCGAAGGTACGTTATACAGCATTTGTGGCAGGCTGGTACTGTCAGCAATCGCTTTAAAGTGCTGAAACAGGCCTTCCTGCGTGGGGCGGTTATAGTAAGGCGTGACGGTGAGGCAGCCAATAACGCCAGAATTTTCAAAGCGTTTGGTTAGAGAGATGCCTTCAGCGGTGGCGTTCGCACCGGTTCCGGCAATCACGGGAATACGCCCATCCGCCAGTTCCAGGGTTTGCAGCACGACATCACCATGTTCGTCATGGCTCAGCGTGGCAGACTCGCCGGTGGTGCCGACGGAAACGATCGCCGCCGTACCGCTGGCGACATGGTAATCAATCAGTTTTCTCAAACTCGCACGGCAGACATTACCTTTGTCATCCATCGGCGTAACGAGTGCAACAATACTTCCCGTAAACATTGGCGATCCCCTCGACAAACAAGTGCTTCATGGTACGTTTTACACTTAGGGAAAAGCAAGCAAGCTCCGCTATTCCCGCGCTTGTCAGCAGTTTTTTTTATGTTTACCTTATGGTTATTAGCAAATGCACAGGGAATCCTATTTTGCAGCAATCTCAACCCCACCACTTGGTGATCACCGCACTGGGTGTTGACCGCCCGGGTATCGTCAATACGATTACCCGTCACGTCAGCAGTTGCGGTTGCAACATCGAAGACAGTCGCCTTGCCATGCTTGGGGATGAATTCACGTTCATTATGCTGCTGTCCGGTAGCTGGAACGCCATTACACTGATTGAGTCAACGCTGCCGCTTAAAGGCGCAGAGCTGGAGCTGCTCATCGTGATGAAACGCACCCATGCGACCGCCCGCCCGCCGATGCCGGATACGGCATTTATGCAGGTTGAAGTCGCTGACTCACCGCATATTATTGAGCGCTTTACGGATTTAACGGACAAGCACCTGATGAACATCGCTGAACTGGTGTCACGCATTCAGCCAGCCCAGCACGACAGGCCCGCTACGCTCTATATTCAGATGACGGCGCACAGCCCGACGCGGAGCGATGGTCCTGCCTTTGAACAGGCCTTTAATGAATTGTGCCAGGAGCTTAACGCGCAGGGTTCGTTGCGTCTCTACAGCCTGAGCGATGCCGATAATCGTGAACCGGCCGCACCCGGCAGGTAAAGACGAGCGCCCCCGTGACTGTTCTGCTACGTTAAAAGTGCAGTCGGGTGAGGAAACCGTCTTAAACAGATAATTTTCCATTTGGCAGTTTCTCGCCTCTTGGTGTATTAACCACAGCATGAACTCAAAATGGAGAGATGTGATGAATCCACTGAAAGCCGGTGATACCGCACCGAAATTTAGCTTGCCCGATCAGGATGGCGAACAAGTAAATTTAGCCGACTTCCAGGGGCAGCGTGTTCTGGTCTATTTCTATCCAAAAGCCATGACGCCGGGTTGCACCGTGCAGGCATGCGGTCTGCGTGACAACATGGATGAGCTGAAAAAAGCTGGCGTCGAGGTGCTGGGGATCAGCACGGATAAACCCGAAAAGCTGTCACGTTTTGCAGAAAAAGAGCTGCTTAACTTCACGCTGCTGTCGGACCAGGAGCATCAGGTTTGCGAGCAGTTTGGCGTCTGGGGTGAAAAAACCTTTATGGGGAAAACTTACGACGGCATTCATCGCATCAGTTTCCTGGTGGATGCGAAGGGCAAAATCGAAAAGGTGTTCGACGATTTTAAAACGTCTAACCACCACGACATCGTGATGGACTACCTCAAGTCAGCCTGATGTCTTCAGGGCGCGGCATCGTCCGCGCCCTGAACGTTTAGCGACTCAGCGTTTCATCTGGCAGGGCTTCAGGCCACGCGTGCACCACCGCCTTGACCAGTGTTGCGAGCGGAATCGCAAAAAACACGCCCCAGAATCCCCACATTCCGCCAAAGATCACCACTGACAAGATGATCACCAGCGGATGCAGATTGACCGCTTCAGAGAACAAAATCGGCACCAGCACATTGCCGTCCAGTGCCTGAATCACCAGATAGACGGTTAACAGCGTCCAGAACTCGCTATCAAGCCCCCACTGAAACAACCCTACGCCAATAACCGGAATGGTGACCAGCATCGCGCCGATATAGGGGATCAGAACCGAAACCCCCACTAATACGGCCAGCAAAAGCGAGTAGTTAAGGCCGAGGAACATGAAAGCCAGCCAGCTGGCGATCCCGACCACCACCATTTCCAGCACCTTGCCGCGAATGTAGTTAGTAATTTGCTGATTCATCTCCTGCCACACTTCCCCCGCCAGCCCGCGATTGCGCGGCAGCACGCGCCGAACGGCGTTCAGCATCTGCTCTTTGTCCTTCAGCAGGAAGAACACCATGAGCGGCACCAGCACGAGATAAATCATCAGGGTCATCAAGCCGACCAGCGAGGCCAGGGAATATTTCACCAGCGAATCGCCTACCCCGCTAAGACGACCGCGCAGGTTTTCAACGATGACGTCAATGATGCCCGCATCGACCAACGCGGGGAAACGTCGGGGTAAGCCCGCCGCATACAGATAGAGCTTGTTCAGCATGTTGGGCAGATCCCGCGTCAGGTTGATGCCCTGCTGCCAGGCGACGGGGGCGACAATCAAAACCAGAACCAGCAGAATCCCGGCAAACAGCACCAATACGATGCTGGTCGCCCAGCTCCGCGTACAGCCAATGCGTTGCAGCCGTACCGTCGGCCATTCAAGCAGGTAAGCGAGAACCAGCGCCACCAGCAAGGGCGCCAGCAACCCACTCAGAAAGAAAAGAATGCAGAATCCCGCCAGCAGAATCACCAGCAGGCCAATCGCCTGCGGGTCGCTAAAACGGCGTTTGTACCATTGAATCAATAAAGCCAGCATGCCGTCAGGTCCATAACGTCAAAAAGGGCCATGATTGTACCGGATATTCTGGTGTGGGAAAGGTGTGAAAAGCAGTCTGTCGCCTGACAGCTTTCGTTGACCAGGCGATGGTGGGCCTGCACGGCCCTGTTAACGGGAGTTTGAACCTGGCTAAGGCTGTCCACTGGCAGGCGAATCACCATCAATTCTGTTCACAGCGGGAAAATGAATGACGATGTTCGAATTATCCATAACGTTTCCGATACAGGTACAAAATGGCGGGCTGTTTATTTCGCGCGGCGTGGGAACCCATCCTGCACGCAGGCTGACCTCCCGGGCGATCATTTTTGTTGAACGCGGGCAGTTAACAATTCGGGAGGACAGCGAGCTGTTTAGCGTGCAGGCGGGCGAAAGCCTGCTGCTGAGACCAGGGCATTTGCATATGGGAGAAGGGATTTCCGGCCGAACTGAAATTTTACTGGCTGCATTTTGACTGGCAGAAACAGCCTGAGCAGCATGGCCTACACCAGGCACTGCTCCACCTTCCCCAGCATACTCGCGTTGGCGATCCGGCCTATATCATCGCCCTGTTCCGGCAGTTCCTCAGCGAGCAGGAAAACATTCACCGCAGCGTCGCGCTGGCGTGTATTTTACTGCTTATACTGCAGCTGCTCGCGGCTCCGGCGCTGCACGAGGATGTTGTCGACAGCCCCGGCGTTGACCTGGCCTGGAAAGCCAATCAGCTTATTCGCACGCAGTATCACCTGACGCTTTCAACCTCCACGCTGGCGAAAACGCGGCATTGCAATGCCGATTATCTGGGACGTGTTTACCGGCGCGTGTTTCGCCTGACGCTGACGGAAGCCCTTCACCGGCAGCGCGTACGAATGGCAGAAAAGCTGCTGATCGGCGATAAGCTGCCGTCAACCGAGGTAGCGCGTCAGTGTGGGTTCAATGATGTGGGCTATTTCCGTCAGATATTCCGTAAGCATACAGGGTTAACACCTGCCAGCTGGAAGCGACGCTATTGCCGGGAGCATATCAATTCCTGATAGCTCGCCCGCATTGCCGGGCGGGCCAGAAACCGTTAGCGCACAGTCTTGATCAAGAGGCTTTTGCGCGTTTGGCAACCACGGTGCAGTTGCGACCGCTGTTCTTAGCCTGATACAGGGCATCGTCAGCCCGCTTCAGGCTGCTTTCCAGCGGCAGCCGCCGGGCATCCCATTCCGCCACGCCGATGGAAATCGAGATATGGCCGACCGTCTCGATAGCGTTATCCGCGATGCTGATGCGTATGCGCTCGGCCATCGCCTCAGCCTCTTTAAGATGCGTATTGGGCAACAGCATTAAAAACTCTTCGCCACCGTTACGGCAAACCACATCCGACTGCCGGGCGCTCTGTCGTAGCGTCTGCGCCACCTGCCGAATCACCCGATCGCCCACGTCGTGTCCCCAGTTGTCATTGACGCTTTTGAAATGATCGATATCAAGGGCGAGCACGGCAAAAGGCTGGCGCATCGTCTGGTAGTAATCGAGCACCGCGTTAAGCCCGCGGCGGTTGAGTAACAGCGTTAGCGAATCGGTCTGCGCTTCCGAACTCAGGCGACCAATCTTGTCCTGTACCAGCCCAATACCGGTTAACAGCGCCCGTTTAACCTGGGCAGCTTCGAAGTACCATGCCCGAATGCCGCCAATTTCGTGGGTGACGCTTGAGGCATCGATCTTGCTGGCCTTGCGGGCCAGTTGCCAAAGCGGCATGGCAATCATCCGTGCCAGAATGACCGCCACCAGCAAAGTCAGCAAGGCAAAGGGCACAGAATGCTTCAGGACTTTCAGGAGCAACCCCGACAGCGGTTGCAGCGTGACGTCGACAGGTTTCAACGCCACCACCATCCAGCCCGTTGTGGGGACGATGGCGTAGCCGGCCAGCCGGGTCGGTTTGTCAGGCTCAGTTAAGACCAGCGAGCCGTTATCTTTTTCCTGACGCTCCCGATCGCTCATCAGGGGCGGCATGGTTTTGCCCACCATCTGGCGGTTCTGGTGATACAGCACCTGATTATCGCCGTCGAGCACAAATACGCTGGTGCCGTCGCGGTAAAACTGTTCACCCAGCAGCGCATTGAGAATACTTTTCTTTTTCAGGTAAATCGTTCCGCCAATATAGCCCAGGTAGCGCCCCTGGTTATTCCATATCGGCCATGAGACAAAAATCAGCAGGTTATTGGCGGCAGAGAGTGTCGGTCTGCTAATCAGCGGTTGCCGGGTCTGCAGCGCTTCGCGGGACGCATCGCTGGTCAGATGCATCCCGTTTAAGGTCAGCGATTCGGGAGATATTGCGCGCACCGTACCCGTATCATCCACCACGGCGACCGAGTTAAAACTGTCGGTCTGCTCACGTAGACGGTTCACCTCCGCTTTGAGCAGTGCCTCATTATTGAAATCTTTTCCCAGTAAATTAGCACTGAAGTGCAGCTGAGACTGCGCCAGCCGGAAAAAGACTTCGCTGGTGGAGGCCAGTTTGGCAGCGTAAGCGCGATTGGCTTCCAGCGTGCTGTCGATCAGCACCATGCGTTGCACGCGCCAGGTTGCATATAAATTATTGGCAAGCGTGATGACTATGCTGGCAATAACCAGTAGCGCAATAAGCGTGCGTAAGTCCGCCCGGGGACGGTAATTCATTAGCATGGCGGGAACGCCACAGTGCAAAGATTCATTTTGCTGTGCCTGACTCTGTAGTTTTTATCGTGATTGCGGTCCTACAGCGTGTAAGTCTACACGCTGTAGGACAATTTGAGCAGGTTTAAGCGCGGCATTAACCAAAAAGTCAGCCCGTATGGCTTTTAATCGATTAACCCGTTTTGATCATAAAAGGGCCAGGGACCCTCATAGTCTCCAATCGCACACTGATGCGTGGTCATTCCCTGCTGCGGATGCCAGCGATGCAGTAAAAATCCTGCCGGTTCCAGCATGAAGTTTGCCGGGCCATCCGGTTGCAGATCCAGCGCAACCTGATGAGACACGCCGGGAGCAATGCAGGCCAGCGTACCAGCAAAGCGGGTCTGAATTGCGCGGTGTACATGGCCGCACAGCACACGTTCGACCTGCGGATGACGACTGACGATCGCCGCCAGCGCATCAGGGGCGCGTAAACGCTGGCGATCCATATGATCGATACCGCAGACAAACGGCGGGTGATGCAACATCACCAGCGCGGGGCTGTCCGGTGACGCGGTCAGTGCGGCATCCAGCCAGTCAAGCTGCTGGTCATCAAGCTCGCCCCACGGCTGCTGCGGCACACTGGAATCGAGCGCCAGCAGTTGAACCCCCTTGACCTCCCGTTGCCAGTTGAGCGTCGGGCCCTGTTGCAAATAGGGATGATCGGGAAACGCCGCCCGTAGCGCCTGGCGATCGTCATGATTTCCCGCCATCAGGTAAAACGGCAACGCCAGGGTGGCCAGCGCCTGCCGCAGCGTCTGGTACTCTTCTGCCGTACCAAAATCCACCAGGTCACCGGTTATGACCACCGCATCGGGCCGGGGCGTCAGGCCATTCAGGGTTGCGATCGCCCGTAACAGGGCATTATACGTATCGACTTTTTTATACGACAGACGACCGTGCGCTTTAATATGCAAGTCGCTGATTTGAGCAATCAGCACAGGTTTAACGGACAAACGGTGACTCCTTAAAGGGTAAATTCGAGTGCGGCCTGCTCAGCCAGCGACCAGCTCACTCGCTGCCCGGCGTGCCAGGTTTCCCGTGCGTGACGTTCAACCTGAATCGGCTTGTCCAGCCCGATATCAATCATCAGGCGTTGAGACGCGCCGAGAAAGGTGCTGGCAACAATGCAGCCATGCTGCGCATAGTGGCCTTCGTCTGCCAGCAGCACATCCTCTGGCCGACAAAAACGCACTGGATGGCCTTGATCGTCACGTGCGATGCAGTTAATCGCGCCAACGAAATCCGCCACAAAACGCGAGGCCGGACGCTGATAGATGGCCTGCGGCGTATCGATCTGCACCAGGCGCCCCTGCTCCATGACGGCGATACGATCGCCAAGCGCCATCGCTTCCTGCTGATCGTGAGTGACATACACGGCGGTGATAGCCAGCTTTTTTAACAGGCCCCCGATTTCCAGACGCAGACGCTCACGCAGTTTGGCATCCAGCGCCGCCAGCGGTTCGTCAAACAGCAGCACTTTAGGCCGCGCTGCCAGCGCTCTTGCCAGCGCCACGCGCTGTTTCTGCCCGCCGGAGAGCTTGTCGATATGACGATGTGCCAGTGACGTGAGATCGACCAGTTCCAGCATCTCATTGACCCGGGCCTCACGCTCGGGGCGCGGAATGCCCTGTACTTTCAGCCCATAGGCTACGTTCTGCGCCACGTTAAGCGTGGGGAACAGGGCGTAGTTTTGAAACACCATTCCTACGTTACGCTTCTCAATAGGCAGGTCGGTCACGTTACGATCGTCAAACCAGACTTCACCCGGCGCGTCAGTGCTCTCCAGCCCGCTGATAATGCGCAGCGTTGTCGTTTTGCCACAGCCGGACGGGCCCAGCAGAACCAGGGTTTCCCCTGCGCGTACGCTAAGATCCAGCGGATGCAGCGCCTGATGGTGATGAAAGCGACGCGCACAGCCGCGCAGCGTGACGTTAACCGCATCAACATTCATGCTTTTTCCTCCCTTGGTTGTTGGCGAGACTGGCGTTCAAGCCAGTGATTACAGGCGTTGAGCATCAACAGCAGCGGTAGAATCATTAAAATAAAGATCAGGGTATAAGCAGAACCGACTTCCAGCCGCATCGAGGCATAGCTGTCGGCCAGGCCCACTGGCAGGGTTTTGGTCAGTGGCGTATGCAACATCCAGGTGATATTAAATTCGCCTACCGATAACGTAATCACCATAAAGGCCCCGGCGAGAATGCCGTTGCGGCAGTTGGGAACCACCACGGTGAAAAAGCGACGCCAGAAGCCGGCCCCGAGGCTGGCGGCAGCTTCCTCCAGTCGGGGCAGCTGTATCGCCTGCATCACCGCCAGTACCGGGCGGATCATAAACGGCAGCGTAAAAAGAACGTGACCAATCAGGATAAACACCCAGCTGTCACGCAGGCTGCTGAACTGGCCATACAGCAGGATAATGCCCAGTGCGGTGGCCAGGCCCGGAAGCGCCACCGGCAACATCAGGCACTCTTCAATGCGCGATGCCCAGCGAGAGGGCGATTTCAGTAAGCCCCAGGCGGCCGGTACGCCAATCGCCACGGTGACGATCAAGCAGCTGACGGCAATGAGCAACGACAGCCAAAAGGTGTCGCTGTACATCTCCCAAACCTGCACCACCCATTTCAGCGTCAGTCCGCTGCGCAGGCCAACAAAATAGTTCTGCGTCACGCCCGCCAGCATCGACAGGATCACCGGCACAATCATGAACAGTGCAGTCAGTGTGGTGATCGCAACCTGCAGGTAAAACAGCCCACGGCGCTTCATGATGACGGCTCCTGTTTTGACTGGGTGAGTACGCGCGCCAGCATTAAGCCAGCCCAGGCGACAGCGCCCATGACCACCGATAACGCCGCCGCCGTGGCGAAGTTTGCGTAGTTGGTGAATTCGCCATAAATGGTCAGCGGCAGCACACTCAGGTCAGTTCCCAGGGTAAACGCAGTACCAAATGCGCCCATACTGGTGGCAAAGCAGAGCGCACCGCTGGAGAGCAGCGCCGGTTTAAGTCCCGGCACGATCACATCCCAGACAATGCGCCACTGGCTGGCGCCTAACGAACGGGCGGCCTCTTCCAGCGAGCGATCCAGTTTTTCACTCGCGGCCACCAACGTCACAATGGCGCGTGGCAGCGAAAAATAGAGATAACCAATGAACAGCCCGGTGAGTGAGTAGGCCAGTGTCCAGCGCTCATCAAACAGGCGCAGGCTGATCTGCGCCAGCACGCCCTGTCGTCCTGCCAGCATCACCACTAAAAACCCCACCACCACGCCGGGAAACGCCAGAGGAAAGGTCAGCAGGGCCAGCAGAGTGCCGCGTCCGGTGAAACGCTGGCGAGCGAGGAAGCACCCTACCACGGTGGCGATGACCAACGTCATTAGCGTTACCGTCAGCGACAGCAGCACGGTATTCACCAGGCTTTGCAGATACTGCGGCTGGGTAATTACCGTCCAGTAGCCACTGTGATGTGTGCTGCGATCTGGCGTCATACCCATCTGTAATAATCGGGCAAAAGGTAACAGCCAGAACGCGGCAAAAAACAGTAAGGCTGGCAGCAGCATCCATGGCCAGTTTGCCCCCTGCTCGCGTCGGCGTGACCGGTGGCGCGTGGCCACCGGTAAATCGCTGCGGGCGTCAGACGCTGTCATTACCGAATCTCACTCAGATAGCGGGCAGAGAAGGCTTTCTGTGCATCGGCCATCTGCTGATAGTCCACGGTGTGCGCACGGGCGTAATCACTGTCTGGCAGGAAGCGCTTTTTGGCCTCGGCAGACATGGCTGAAGGTCGTACCGGGCGCAGATAGGCATTGGCCCAGATGGCCTGGCCTTTATCCGACAGCACGTAGTCCATGACTTTTTTGCCGTTAGCGGCGTGCGGGGCGTTTTTCACCAGGCTGATGACGTAAGGCACCGTGACCGTCCCTTCCTGGGGGATCACAAACACCACATTGGCATGATCTTTATATTTGGCGCGATAAGCGTTGAAGTCGTAATCCAGCAGAATGGGGATCTCGCCGGAGATCACCCGGGCATAGGCCGTCTGTTTCGGCACGACAGGTTTGTTCGCCTGCAGCTTTTTAAACCAGGCCAGCGCGGGAGTGAAGTCCTGCATACTGCCGCCTTTGGCCTGATTCACCGCCACGGCGGCCACGTAACCCACAAACGCACTGGCCGGATCGAGATAGCCCACCATCCCTTTGTATTCTGGCTTCAGCAGATCGTCCCAGGATGTTGGAATGGGTGCGCCGCCCAGCGCATCTACGTTGACCATAAAGCCCATCGTGCCGGAATGCAGCGCAACCCATTTCCCTTCTGGATCTTTCATGCCTGCCGGCACCTGGTCCCAGTTGGCCGGCTTATAGTCGGCAATCACGCCAGCCTGAGCCGCCTGGATACCAAAGCTGACGCCGTAATACACCACGTCGGCAACGGGATTATTTTTCTCGGCGACCAGTTGAGCCAGCGCCTGCCCAGAGTTCTTGTTGTCCTGCGGCACCACAATGCCGGTATCTTTCTTGATAGCCTGCAGCTCGGTCGCCCAGTCTGCCCATTCAGGTGGGCAGTTGTAACAGATAGCATTCTCAGCAGCCTGCACCAGCTGGCTGGAAAATGCACAGGCGGTGAAGAGCGCCGCCCTGGCAAGCACGGTGATTTTATTGTGTGTAGACATGATGGTTCCCTGATGTTGACGAATGAAAGACGGCAGCGATGCTCTCGCCTGAACGCAACCAGTGGTCCAGCAGGCACGAGTCATCATGAGAGGGTTGAAGAAGCATATCGATGGCACAGGCACCTAACCGATCGCTGGGCTGTACCACGCTGGCCAGCGAGGGTGAAAGCTGTTCGCCTATCGCAATGCCGTCAAACCCCATGACCGACAGCTGGTGCGGAACCTGAATGCCGGCACGGGCGGCCGCGCCCAGCAGGCTGATCGCCAGGAGATCGTTACTGCAGATAACGGCGGTCAGCGGGTCCGGGCTGTTGATCAGCGGTAAAAGGGGCTCGAATCTGGATTGGGTATGGCTGGGCATATCAACTAGCGCCCTCGGGACAAATCCTGCCTGCTGCATCGCATCGCAATAGCCAAGATAGCGCTGACGGGCACGATCCGACTGCAGCATCGGCCCCGCCGCCATTACGATATGCTGATGGCCCAGCGCAATAAGGTGTGCCGTGGCTTCGGCCATTGCGCGACGGTTATCGACATAGACGCAGCGCCAGTTTTGCTGTTGCGGCACGTTATGCGCCAGAACAAACGGCATCCGCGCCTCTGCCAGCGGGGCTAATACGCTGCTGCTGTCCGCGTCGGAGACGGTCAGCACCATGCCCGCGACGCGCTGGCGCAGCATATGTTCAATAATGGCAGCTTCACGCTCGGGCTGGTAATCGGTCGTGGCCACCAGCAGGCCATAGCCCGCCAGACGCGCCTGTTGCTCCATAGCCTGAAGCTGCAAGGCAAACACCGGGTTACTGAGCGAAGGCAGCAAAACGCCCAGCGTTGTGGAGCTTTGCGTACGGAGCTGGCGTGCAATGTGGTTAGGTCTGAAACCCAGTTGCTCCGAGGCCTCCAGCACTTTTTTTAACGTGCCGGGCTTAAGCAGATGGGGATCGGAAAAGGCACGCGCCGCGGTTGCTCGCGAAACGCCGGCCAGAACCGCCACGCTGATTAAATCACTCATTTCTCCCCCGGTTAATCGATAATGAGATCGATCTCATTGGCGCTTAACCTAACGGGGTTGTGTGACATCAACATCACGGAGAGATGACATTGCGGTGACAGCGGTTCACCACGTCGTCAACGCACGGGCAGCACGACGAATGCCTTTTTCTGACTGCTGATACAGGGCGGTTGGGGTTGGCAAGCATCCGATAAGCCCGGAAGGGGCAATGCGCCGATCCCGGTTGCCACAACGCCATTTCATTCTTCCCTGGCTGTGGTTAAGATACCAAGACCGTAGCGCTGTTGATGAAAAAACAGAACATTTCCGCTGCTTACCTGTCCAAATCAGGGATTCATTACAGGATTAAGGCATGTTGAACCGGTTTAAAAAGACGCTGCTTGCTGCGCTACTCCCTGCACTGATGTTATCCGGCCCGTTGACCGCCCGTGCGGATATCAGTGATTCGCTGCCGGATATGGGGACCACGGCAGGATCGACCCTGTCGATTAATCAGGAGCTACAGATGGGCGACTTCTACGTCCGCCAGCTCCGCGCCAGTGCCCCGCTGATTAACGATCCTTTGCTGAATCAGTACATCAACCAACTTGGGCAGCGGCTGGTTTCGCATGCGGACGCCGTTAAAACGCCCTTCCACTTTTTCCTGATTCAGAACGATGAGCTCAACGCCTTCGCCTTCTTTGGTGGCAATGTGGTGTTGCATGCGGCCCTGTTCCGTTTTACGGATAACGAAAGCCAGCTGGCCTCAGTCATGGCCCATGAAATCTCCCACGTCACGCAGCGCCATCTGGCGCGGGCAATGGAAGATCAAAAACGTAATGCACCGCTCACCTGGGTGGGCGCGCTGGGTTCAATTTTACTGGCGATGGCCAGCCCACAAATGGGCATGGCCGCATTGACAGGTACGCTGGCCGGTACCCAACAGGGGATTATCAGCTTTACCCAAAATAATGAACAGGAAGCCGATCGCATCGGTATACAGGTTTTACAGCGTGCCGGTTTTGACCCGCAAGCCATGCCCAACTTTCTGCAAAAACTGGCCGATCAGAGCCGCTTTTCTTCGAAGCCTCCGGAAATCCTGTTAACCCATCCCCTGCCTGACAGCCGTCTTGCCGATGCGCGCAACCGTGCGAACCAGATGCGTCCGGTGGTGGTGCAGTCGTCTCAAGACTTTTATCTGGCCAAAGTGCGGTCATTAGGCATGTATTCGACCGGCCGTAACCAGTTAACGGACGAACTGCTTACGCAATATGCTAACGGTAATTCCCGCGAACAGCTGGCCTCGCAGTACGGTAAAGCCGTGCAGTTCCTGCAGGCTAAAAGCTTTGGTGAGGCGAAAAGGATCGTGGCACCGTTACTGGCGAAACAACCTGAAAATGTCTGGCTGCTGGACCTGATGACTGACATTGATATCGGCCTGAATCAGCCTCAGCAGGCGATAGCGATGCTGACAGCGACCCAGGCGTCAAAAACCAGCCCGGTCGTCCAGTTGAACCTCGCTAATGCCTATGTGGAAGCGAAACAGCCGGCGAACGCCAGCCGTATTCTCAACCGCTACACCTGGACTCATAAAGACGATACCAACGGATGGGACCTGCTGGCCCAGGCTTCCGCGCAGCAGGGGCTGACAGATGAGGAGCTCTTTGCCCGCGCCGAAAGTCTGGCGCTGAGCGGTCAGCTGGATCAGGCCATTAGCGCCCTGAGCCGGGCCAGTTCACTGGTGCCGCTCGGCAGCCTGAAACAGGCCCGTTACGATGCCCGCATCGACCAGCTACGCCAGCTCCAGCAACGCTTTAAGCAGTATCAACGAGGATAAACAGCATGGTGACCTTTTATCATAATCCGCGCTGCAGCAAGAGCCGGGAAACCCTGGCGCTGCTCGCAGAGGGCGGCATCGCCCCCGAGATCGTGCACTATCTGGACACGCCGCCGGATCGCCAGACGTTACAGATCCTGCTGCAAAAGCTGGGTATGCAAAGTGCCCGTGAGTTAATGCGTCGTAAGGATCCGCTTTATGCGGCGCTGGGGCTGGATCGGCCTGACATCGGGGAAAGCGCGTTGCTGGACGAGCTGCTGGAAAATCCCAAACTGATTGAGCGCCCTATTGTGATCAACGGCGATCGCGCCCGGCTGGGACGTCCGCCAGAAGCGGTACTGGACATCCTTTAAAGGCCAAGGGTTTCTTTTACGAAAGGAATCGTCAGCTTACGCTGGGCGCTGATGGATGCGCTGTCGAGACGATCCAACGTATCAAACAGCGTGCGCATTTCCCGGTCAAGGCGCTTTAGCAAAAAGCGCCCGACGTCTTCAGGCAGTTCAAATCCCCGTAGTCCTGCGCGCAGCTGTAAAGCCTGCAGTTTATCCTCATCGGAGAGCGGCTGTAACCGATAAATCTGCCCCCAGTCGAGGCGCGATGCCAGATCGGGCAGATGCAGATTGAGCTGACGCGGAGGACGATCGCCGGTAATAAACAACCGGGTATTGCCGGTTTCCAGAATGCGGTTATAGAGATCGAAAATCGCCATTTCCCAGGCCTCTTCGCCCGCAATGCACTGAATATTATCGATGCAAACCAGTGGCAGTTGCTCCATGCCTTCCAGCACGTCCGGGACAAACCAGGTACGTTTATCGAGCGGCACATAGCCCACGGCTTCGCCGCGTGCAGACATTTCAGCGCAGGCGGCATGCAGCAGATGGCTGCGACCGCCCCCTTCACGAGACCAGAAATAAAGATAGCTGCCATGTTGCTGGCTAAGCGCACCCTTAATCGCGGCAATAAGCGAGGGGTTTTCACCCGGCCAGAAGCTGGCGAAGGTTTCGTCGTCAGGTAAATAGAGTGGCAATGACAATTGTGCCGGCGTGTTCAGAAGCACCTCAGCAAGAGAACAAGCAAGAATCGGGGCAAGTCTATCATAGTTTTCAGCCAGAGATGAATCGGGCATCCCTGCCCGACTTTTGACAGCTGACGGTGGGATTACGACTCGCGGTTGTCTTCCGCATCCAGAATCACTTCTTCAGGACGCAGGAGGGAAATGACGCGAAAAATTAAGGCCAGCGCAACGCCGACCAACGTGGCCAGCGCCATGCCTTTCAGCTCGGCAGCCCCGATATGCACTTTCGCCCCGCTGACGCCAATAATCAGGATAACGGAGGTCAGAATCAGGTTTTGCGCTTTGTTGTAATCCACTTTGGACTCAATCAGGACACGGATACCTGACGCGCCGATAACACCATACAGCAGCAGGGATACGCCGCCCATCACCGGCACCGGAATCGCCTGAATAGCGGCCGCCAGTTTGCCGACGCAGGAGAGCAAAATCGCGAAAATAGCCGCGCCGCCAATCACCCAGGTACTGTAAACGCGGGTAATCGCCATGACGCCAATGTTTTCGCCGTATGTCGTATTCGGGGTTGATCCAAAGAACCCGGAAATGACCGTCGATAAGCCATTGGCGAACATGGACCGATGCAGTCCGGGATCGCGCACCAGATCTCTTTTAACGATGTTCGCCGTCACGACCAGATGGCCCACATGCTCGGCAATGACCACCAGAGCGGCGGGCAGAATGGTCAACATGGCAATCCATTCAAAGCGCGGCGTATAAAACGTCGGTAAGGCAAACCAGTGCGCCCGCTCAACGCCGCTCCAGTCCACGATGCCCATGAAGGCGGAAAGCGCGTAACCGGCCAGCACACCGATCAGGATAGGAATGATCGCCATAAATCCACGGAATAAGACCGATCCAAACACGGTAACCGCCAGGGTCACCAGCGAAATCATCACGGTTGTGCCGTTTGGCGACTGGCCTTCGGCTGGAAGCAGCCCCGCCATATTCGCGGCCACGCCAGCCAGTTCCAGACCAATGACGGCAACGATAGCCCCCATTGCTGCTGGCGGAAACATCACGTCCAGCCAGCCTGTTCCGGCTTTTTTGACGATCAGCGCGACAAGGCAGAACAACACGCCACACAGAATAAAACCGCCCAGCGCCACTTCATAACCCAGCGGCAGCAGGAGCAACACGGGTGAAATAAAGGCAAAGCTGGATCCCAGATAGGCAGGGATTTTCCCCTTACAAATAAACAGATACAGCAGCGTGCCGATGCCGTTAAACAGCAATACCGTCGCCGGATTGATATGGAACAGAATCGGCACCAGCACGGTGGCGCCAAACATGGCGAACAGGTGCTGCAGGCTGAGCGGAATCGTTTGCAGTAATGGCGGCCGTTCGCTAACGCCGATCGCGCGACGAGTCATTAAAAGTCCCCTTGAGTTAATTGACTGTTTTTAGGCAAAAAAAAGCCGACTCTCTGGTCGGCTGATGTATTTCATTGTCTGTCACGACAGAAAAAAGCGGCTCGGCCTGCTTCTGCAGGCTGAAAACAGCGTGATGCATGGCGCCGCGAATTTTCGTCATTACTTGGTGCCGAAGATTTTATCACCGGCATCACCCAAGCCTGGGATGATATAACCCTTGTCGTTAAGACCCTGATCCACAGAAGCGGTGTAAAGTTCCACATCCGGATGCGCTTTTTCCAGCGCGGCAATCCCTTCAGGCGCCGCAACCAGCACCAGCACTTTGATACTGCTGCAGCCCGCTTTCTTTAGCAGGTCTATCGTGGCAATCATTGAGCCGCCCGTGGCCAGCATGGGGTCAACCACCAGTGCCAAGCGCTCTTCGATATTCGAAACCAGTTTCTGGAAGTAAGGCACCGGCTCCAGGGTTTCTTCATCACGGTAGACGCCAACCACGCTGATGCGCGCGCTGGGTACGTGCTCCAGTACGCCTTCCATCATGCCCAGACCGGCTCGCAGAATAGGCACGACGGTGATTTTTTTACCTTTGATTTGATCAACCTGAACCGGGCCATTCCAGCCCTCAATGGTGACCTTTTCGGTTTCCAGATCGGCGGTCGCTTCATAGGTCAGCAGACTGCCGACTTCAGAGGCCAGCTCGCGGAAACGCTTTGTACTGATATCATGCTCACGCATCAGTCCCAGTTTATGTTTGACCAGCGGGTGTTTGACTTCCACGATCTTCATTGTTGTTCTCCCGGAGTGAGTTGAGCTAAAAAAAAATCGCGGGATTATACCGCCTTTTCGCCTCAGTGCCACATGTGCTTGCGCAATCAGAGGCATTTTGTCATGGCAAAGTAAGGATTGATGAAAATCGCCGGGGACGCAATCTGAGACTCGCAAACGTTTGCCTGCACTGGTAGAATTGCCGCGCTTTATATTAAACCACCAACCGCAACTCGCGTGGGGACCTCGCAGTGACCGACAAGACCTCTCTCAGTTACAAAGACGCCGGTGTTGATATTGATGCTGGTAACGCTCTGGTTGACCGTATTAAAGGCGTAGTGAAAAAGACGCGTCGCCCGGAAGTTATGGGTGGACTAGGCGGCTTCGGTGCGCTTTGTGCGCTGCCGCAAAAATACCGTGAACCCGTGCTGGTCTCCGGCACCGACGGCGTAGGCACCAAACTGCGTCTGGCGATGGATCTTAAGCGCCACGATGCCATCGGCATTGATCTGGTCGCGATGTGTGTCAACGATCTGGTGGTACAAGGCGCTGAACCGCTCTTCTTCCTGGATTACTACGCCACCGGCAAACTGGATGTAGATACCGCGTCGGCGGTCATCACCGGTATCGCCGAGGGTTGCCTGCAGTCAGGCTGCGCACTGGTAGGCGGCGAAACGGCCGAAATGCCGGGCATGTATCATGGCGAAGACTACGACGTGGCCGGCTTCTGCGTTGGCGTCGTTGAGAAATCAGAAATCATTGACGGCAGCAAAGTGCAGGACGGCGATGTCCTGATCGCATTAGGCTCCAGCGGCCCGCACTCCAATGGTTATTCCCTGGTGCGAAAAATTCTGGAAGTCAGCGGGACCGATCCGCAGGTTGAGCAGCTCGAAGGCAAACCGCTGGCCGATCATTTGCTGGAACCTACCCGTATTTATGTCAAAAACATTCTGAGCCTGATCGAACAGGTCGATGTGCACGCTATCGCGCATCTCACCGGCGGCGGCTTCTGGGAAAACATTCCACGCGTGCTGCCCGATAACACTCAGGCCGTGATTGACGAAGAAAGCTGGGAATGGCCGGCTGTGTTTAGCTGGATGCAGCAGGCCGGTAACGTCAGCCGTCACGAAATGTACCGTACGTTCAACTGTGGCGTGGGTATGCTGATTGCCCTGAGCCCTGCCGACGCGGATAAAGCCGTTGAACTGATGCGCGCCGCCGGTGAAAATGCCTGGAAAATCGGCGTGATTAAGGCATCAGAAGCGGAAGAGCGTGTGGTCATCACGTCATGAAAAAGCTGGTTGTGCTGATCTCCGGCAACGGAAGTAATCTTCAGTCCATCCTTGACGCCTGTGCAAACGGGCGTATTCACGGCAGCGTCGCTGCCGTGTTCAGTAATAAAGCCTCCGCCTATGGCTTAGTCCGCGCAGAGCGGGCAGGCATTCCGGCTATTGCGCTGGACGCCCGTGACTTTAGCGACCGTGAAAGTTTTGATCGCCAGCTTATGCGAGAGATCGACGCCTGCGCGCCGGATGTTGTGGTGCTGGCAGGATATATGCGCATTTTAAGCCCGGGTTTTGTGGCGCATTATCACGACCGGCTGCTGAATATTCACCCGTCGCTCCTGCCCAAATATCCCGGACTGCATACTCATCGCCAGGCTCTGGAAAATGGCGATGCGGAACATGGCACGTCAGTGCATTTCGTAACGGATGAACTGGACGGTGGTCCGGTGATTCTGCAGGCCAAGGTGCCCGTTTTTGCCGAAGACAGCGAAGCGGACATTACCGAGCGTGTGCAACATCAGGAACATGCCATCTATCCGCTGGTGATTAACTGGTTTGTTGAAGGCCGCCTGGCCATGCGTGAGGGAAAGGCCTGGCTGGATGGTAAGCCGTTACCGCTTCAGGGCTACGCCCACGAGTAACAGGCAGGGAGCCCGGCTCCCTGCCCTTTTCAACCATAGCGCCCGGTGATGTAATCTTCCGTCCGGCGCACCTTCGGCGTCGTGAAAATCCTGTCTGTTGTGTCGAACTCCACCAGCGATCCCTGATGCATAAAGGCCGTGTAATCCGACACACGTGAGGCCTGCTGCATATTATGGGTGACCAGCACCAGCGTGAAGTGCTGTTTCAGGGTGCTCATCAGTTCTTCGATCACCAGCGTTGAAATCGGGTCCAGCGCCGACGTCGGCTCATCCAGTAACAGCACGTCCGGCTCAATCGCAATGGCGCGGGCGATAACCAGCCTCTGCTGCTGCCCCGTGGAGAGCGTCAGGGCATTCTGTGCCAGCTGATCTTTCACTTCTCCCCATAACGCCGCCGCACGGAGTGCGCGTTCACAGGCCTCATTCAGCACCCGTTTGTCACGCACGCCCTGCAAGCGCAATCCGTACACCACGTTTTCGTAGACCGACTTGGGAAAAGGATTGGGTCGCTGAAAAACCATACCGACCCGGCGACGCAGCGCAGAGACATCCTGGGCAGGCCGCATGATCGACTGCTGCTCCAGAAGAATCTCGCCGTCGATGCGGCAGTTATCGATCACGTCATTCATACGATTAAAGCAGCGCAGCAACGTTGATTTGCCGCAGCCGGACGGCCCAATCAGGGCGGTAATACGGTTTTTGGGTAGCTGCAGCGAGATGTCCTGAAGCACCTGGCGCTCACCGTACCAGAGCGACAGGTGATCAACGGTTAGCGCAATATCAGTTTCGGGCATTGTAGTCATCGTCAGTTATTGAGTCATCAGGCGATAGCGTTCACGCAGACGGTGACGCAGGCCCATGGCTAGCAGGTTCAGCAACAGAATAATGAGCACCAGCAGCAGCGCCGTGGCAAACACCAGCGGCCGATCGGCCTCGGTATTGGGGCTTTGAAAGGCTAAATCATAAATCTGAAAGCCCAGATGCATAAATTTTCTGTCGAGGTGCAGATAGGGAAACACCGCATCAACCGGCAATTCCGGTACCATTTTTACCACGCCGACCAGCATCAATGGCGCGGTTTCCCCCGCGGCGCGCGCTACCGCCAGAATCAGCCCGGTTAACATCGCCGGAACCGCCATCGGCAGCACCACGTTCCATAAGGTTTCGGCCTGGGTCGCTCCGAGCGCCAGCGATCCCTGTCTCAGGCTGTTCGGGATGCGCGATAAGCCCTCTTCCGTAGCCACGATCACCACTGGCAGGGTCAGCAGGGCCAGCGTGAGCGATGCCCAGAGCAAGCCCGGCGTACCGAAGGTGGGATTCGGCAGCGCGCTGCTATAGAACAGTCGATCGACCGAACCGCCCACCAGCCAGACAAAGAAGCCCAGTCCGAACACACCATATACAATGGATGGCACGCCCGCCAGGTTGACCACCGCGATGCGCACCAGTCGGGTCAGGGCATTGCGTCCGGCATATTCATGCAGCCAGACGGCTGCAATCACCCCCAACGGCATGACAACCACGGACATCAGCAGCACCATCAGAACCGTGCCGAAGATGGCGGGGAAAACGCCAAAATCGCTTTCGCCCTCAGCAGGCGAATCACTGACGAAGCGCCACAGTTGGTGGAAAAAGTGCCCTGTTTTTTCTGTCAACGTCATGGCATTGGGCTGCCAGGCCGTCACGATCTGCGACAGCGGGATACTGTGCTCAATACCGTTAACGTCACGCAGAATTAAGGCGTCACGCTGACTTTCCTCTTGCAGGTTGTTCAGCCTGCCATTGAGCTGAATAAGCCGACGCTCAAGTGCAGCCCGATTGGCGTCATATTCTGACTGCGCCTGCAAATCAAACTGCTTTGCCTCACGCTGCTGTTCAGCCTGATCGTCTAGCTGATCCAGTTGCTGATTCAGCCGGGCCATATCAACACGACGGATTTCGCTGGCCTGGCGTACCAGGATCTGCACCTGTTCAAGGCGCTGCTGTAAAAGTGCATTGATGTTTTTGGCCGTCAGCGCTTCATTGTCTTCACGCAGGCCCACAAACCAGCCGTAAGCATTGCCGTGACTGCGGCGTTGTAACACCATGATGGCCTCTGGCTGGCTGACTGCCGGTGTATTCTTGCTGAGCGCAATACGAAAATCCGGTGCGGCCCAGTCACGGTTGCCGGTTTTAATCAAATAGCGATGCAGCGTCGGGTGCGGGTCATCTGCATTGCCAGCCGGGGCCGGATACTGTGACTGCCGCTCAAGGGTTTCACCCAGCAGCCGGGAGTGACTGCCGTCAGGCTGCGTAAAGGTATAGAGCTCAACCTGATGAGGCCAAAAGGTACGCAGCCCCTGCCATCCCAGCAATCCTATCAATAAGGTAAACGCCAACAGGCACACCGTCACGGCACCGGCCGTTAACCAGCGCCAGCGGTCGTTTTGTCGCATGACCGTCATGCCTGCTCCTTGTACTGACTAAAGCGATGACGCAGGCGCTGCCGGATGAGCTCTGCCAGGGTATTAATCATTAACGTAAATATCAGCAACAAAAACGCACTCAGGAACAGAATTCGGTAATGGGCGCTGCCCACGGCCGCTTCAGGCATCTCGATCGCGATGTTGGCGGAAAGCGTACGCAGGCCACTGAACAAGCCGCCTTCACTTTGCGGCGTATTACCGGTCGCCATTAATAAAATCATGGTTTCGCCGACCGCCCTGCCAAAGCCAATCATCAAGGCGGCAAAAATCCCCGCCGACGCGCCCGGCAGCACAACGCGCGTCAGGGTTTGCCAGGGCGTGGCACCCAGCGCCAGCGATCCTTGTCCCAGCGAGGCAGGCACGCTAAACAGGGCATCTTCAGCCAGGGTAAAAATTAACGGTACCAGCGCAAACCCCATCGCCAGCGCCGCCACCAACAGGTTACGTTGCGCGTAATGTGGTAGCCAGTCGCCGGCATCAGGTACGATCAGGGTCGGCAACCCTAATGTCAGCAGAGTGACACTCAGCAGCACAGGCAGAAGCAACAACACCTCTCGTCCTGGCTGGCGCCAGCGCTCAGGCAGGCGACGGCTCACTACCCCACAGCCAAGCAGACTGCCGGCAAGCGTCATGGGCAGCAGCAACACGCCCACCAACGCCTGGCCTACGTGCGGCGCTAACCATAATCCGGCGATCAGTCCGATCACCACGCTGGGCAGGGCCCCCATCATCTCAATGGCGGGCTTAACCCAACGACGCAGGCCCGGCGCCATAAACCACGCGGTATACATCGCGGCAGCCAGCGCCAGCGGCGTGGCGAACAGCAGGGCCATACTGGCCGCTTTCAGCGTGCCCACGACCATTGGGATCAGGCTGAATTTCGCCTGGTAGCTGTCGCCGGCATTGGTGGATTGCCAGACCCAGTCGGCCCTGGGATAGTTTTCATACCAGATTTTTTGCCAGAAATTACGCCAGGTCACATCCGGCCAGGGATTCGTCAGCTTCAGCGTTTCCCAGCCTGACTGCCGCTCCAGCAGCAGGCTGTCACCACGGGGGGAGAATTGGGCCTGAAGAATACCCGCAGCCAGCTGGCGTTGCAGGACAGGCCCGTTCTGTTTACTGGCGAACACCTTCAGCATGCCGGTCTGATCAACCGTGGCAAACACTCGCCGCTGTGGCTCACCGATCATCGTGGCCTGTCCGGCGCTGTGCTCAAAGGTCCGGATGCGGTGTAAGCGCAGACCCTGTTGACCCGCGATGGAGAACCACTGAGAAATGCCGCTGTCATCCTGGATCAGCAGGCTTTGCCCGCCAGCCAGTAACAGCAACTGCCGGGGCGGCTGAGCCAGCGTCTGCGTTTCGCGCAGCCATGCTCGCGCGTCATCAATTTGCCAGACCTGCAGCAGGTTACCTTCGGTGGTATACAGCAGGTCGCCTTTGGGCGACAGTAACAGATGCTGAGGTTGCCGGACCGGCAGCGTAATCAGCGACGCCTGCTGGTTGCTGCCCAGCGTCAGTAGGTTTACTCCGGACTCACCGGAGGCGGCGATGCGCCACTGGTCAGGGGTAATCGTGGCCAGCGCCATCTTTTTAATCCCGCTCAGTGGCAGGCGAAACACCTTGTCGCCCAATGGGAAATGCCATTCGCCTTCGCCCTGGCTTATCACCGGTTGTAGCAGCGTTAAACTGCCCTGGGCATTAAGCAGCAACGTCTTGTCGTCTGCGCTGGTCACGATCTGCTCCGGCACGGGCGAAAGCCCTAATGCCGGGGCTGCCGGTTGTCCGTTCAGCGGAATAAAGCGCGCCTTTCCGTCGCGGCTGATGCGCCAACCTACGTCGCCCAGATTGCCGATCGCCAGAGCCGGTGCCGAATCCCACAGACGTTGGCTGCTGACGCTTTGCACGCCCGGCGCGCTGAATAACGGCAGGACCACCCAAAGCAACCAAAAGAACAACAGCATCATCAGCAGCAGAATGGCCGCTCCGCAACACGTGACGAGGCGCCGCGTGAAACGGTCAATAGCACGACGTCGGCGATCGCTAAACTGCACAGGAATATGGTTTACGCTCATGCGGCCCTGGTTATGCGGCAGAAATGAGTCGCTATGTTGCCCGTAGCGGGTTGATAAGACAACTTTTGCTGTTGGACAACCCTGCCATACTCTCGCCATAATGCGGTTGGATACTGTATCGTCGTCAGTCCTGCAACCGTCATACGGAGTGAGAATGGGTCAGGTAAAGCTTTATA
Organism: uncultured Pantoea sp.; assembly: GCA_913778495.1. Classification (GTDB taxonomy): domain Bacteria; phylum Pseudomonadota; class Gammaproteobacteria; order Enterobacterales; family Enterobacteriaceae; genus Pantoea. The sequence continues at coordinate 126,758 of CAJYVD010000016.1, read as the reverse complement.
TCGAAAAAGAAATGAGCTGGTTGTGCTTTAACGAACGTGTTTTGCAGGAAGCGGCAGATAAAAGTAATCCGCTGATTGAACGTATGCGTTTTTTAGGTATTTACTCGAACAACCTCGACGAATTTTACAAGGTACGTTTCGCCGATCTGAAACGCCGTATCCTGATTGGCGAAGAGCAAGGCTCCGCCAGCACGCCACGCCATTTGTTAAAAAAGATCCAACAGCGCGTCCTGAAGTCAGATCAGGAATTTGACGCCCTGTATAACGACCTGCTGCTGGAGATGGCGCGTAATCAAATTTTCCTGATAAACGAACGTCAGCTGTCACCTAACCAGCAAAGCTGGCTGCGCCACTACTTTAAGCATGAGCTGCGTCAGCACATCACGCCGATTTTAATTACTCATGAAACCGATTTAACCGAGTTTCTGAAAGACGATTACACCTACCTGGCGGTTGAAATTATTCGCGGTCAGGATATTCAGTACGCCCTGCTGGAAATTCCATCGGATAAAGTGCCACGCTTCATCAATCTGCCAGCCGAACCGCCACGTCGCCGTAAACCTATGATCCTGCTTGATAACATCCTGCGGTATTGTCTGGATGATATTTTTAAAGGTTTCTACGACTACGACACGCTCAACGCCTATTCGATGAAAATGACGCGTGATGCGGAGTACGACCTGGTGACAGAAATGGAATCCAGCCTGCTGGAACTGATGTCGTCCAGCCTGAAACAGCGTCTGACCGCTGAACCGGTGCGTTTTGTTTATCAGCGCGACATGCCGGATTCGATGGTGGCGCTGCTGTGCGACAAGCTGTCGATTTCAAATTACGACTCCGTGTTGGCGGGGGGGCGCTACCACAACTTTAAAGATTTTATCGGCTTCCCTAACGTCGGGAAAAACAACCTGGTTAACCGGCCGATGCCGCAAATCCGCCATATTGGCTTTGACGGTTTCCGTAACGGTTTCGATGCCATTCGTAATCGCGACGTGCTGCTTTACTATCCGTACCACACCTTCGAGCATGTTCTTGAACTGCTACGTCAGGCGTCATTCGACCCGAGCGTGCTGGCGATCAAAATCAATATTTACCGCGTCGCCAAGCATTCGCGCATTATGGATGCGATGATTCATGCCGCTTATAACGGGAAAAAAGTGACCGTTGTAGTCGAGCTGCAGGCCCGTTTCGACGAAGAAGCCAATATTTACTGGGCAAAACGCCTGACCGAAGCCGGTGTACACGTTATTTTCTCCGCGCCCGGGCTGAAGATTCACGCCAAGCTGTTTTTGATTTCCCGCCGGGAAGGCGAGGAGATCGTGCGCTACGCCCACATCGGTACGGGTAACTTCAATGAAAAAACGGCTCGTCTTTACACGGACTATTCCCTGTTAACCGCCGATGCGCGTATCACCAATGAAGTGCGCCGGGTCTTCAACTTTATTGAAAATCCCTATCGCCCAGTGACCTTTGACCACTTAATGGTTTCTCCGCAAAACTCGCGTCGCATGTTGTATGATTTGATCGATAACGAAATCGCCAACGCGCAGCAAAAACGCCCGAGTGGGATTACGCTGAAAATTAACAACCTGGTGGACAAAGGGCTGGTGGACAGGCTTTATACCGCATCCAGCGTTGGCGTAAATGTTAATTTACTGGTGCGCGGAATGTGCTCATTGATTCCAGACTTGCCCGGGATCAGTGAAAACATTCGTGTGATTAGTATTGTTGACCGCTTCCTGGAACACGACCGCGTATACATTTTTGAAAACGGTGGTGATAAGAAAGTGTTTCTCTCGTCCGCGGACTGGATGACGCGTAACATTGATTATCGCATCGAAGTGGCCGTGGCGATCCTTGATCCACAGATAAAGCAGCGCATCCTGGACATTATTGCTATTCAGCTTAGCGACACCGTTAAAGCACGTGTTGTGGATAAAGAGCTGACTAACCAATACGTTCAGCGCGGTAATCGTCGTAAAGTACGGTCGCAGATGGCCATTTACGATTACATTAAGAAGCTGGAACAACCTGAATAACGCCTATGCCTATATCCCAAAAAAGTACGCCGAAACCACAAGAGTTTGCGGCAATTGACCTTGGCTCCAACAGTTTCCACATGGTAATTGCCCGCGTGGTGGATGGCGCTTTGCAGGTCCTGGGGCGTCTTAAGCAACGGGTACATCTGGCCGATGGGCTGGATGCCAAAAATTACCTGAGCGAAGAGGCAATGGAACGTGGGCTGAACTGCCTGGCGCTGTTTGCTGAACGTCTGCAGGGCTTTAACGCCAGCAACGTGACGATTGTGGGCACACATACGTTACGGCAGGCGGTGAATGCCGAAACCTTTTTGCAGCGCGCGGCTGACGTGATTCCTTACCCGATTGAGGTGATTTCCGGTCACGAAGAAGCGCGCCTGATTTTTATGGGCGTTGAACATACGCAGCCGGAAAAAGGCCGTAAGCTGGTCATCGACATCGGTGGCGGTTCAACGGAATTAGTGATCGGTGAAGATTTTGAGCCGCAGCTGGTAGAAAGCCGTCGCATGGGCTGCGTGAGTTTTGCCCAGCTTTATTTTCCCGGCGGTGAAATCAGCGTTGAGAACTTTCGTCGCGCCCGCCTGGCCGCCACGCAGAAGCTGGAAACGCTGGCCTGGCAGTACCGTCTGCACGGCTGGCAATATGCGTTGGGCGCGTCTGGCACCATCAAAGCCGCCTGTGAGGTGCTGCTGGCGATGGGTGAGAAAGAGAAGCTGATTACCCCTGAGCGCCTGACGAAACTGTATGACGAAGTCATTAAGCACAAGTCCTTTGCTGCGCTGAGCCTGCCGGGCCTGTCTGAGGAGCGTAAAAGCGTGTTCGTTCCGGGCCTGGCCATTCTCTGCGGCGTCTTTGACGCGCTGGCTATCCGTGAACTGACGCTGAGTGATGGCGCACTTCGTGAAGGTGTGCTGTACGAAATGGAAGGCCGTTTCCGCCATCGTGATATTCGCAGCCGTACGGCTCAGAGCCTGGCGAATCACTACGCCATCGACAGCGATCAGGCCCGACGCGTCCTGGAGACGACGGAACAGCTTTATCTGCAGTGGCGCGATCAAAATCCCAAACTGGCGAATCCGCAGCTGGCTGCGCTACTGAAATGGGCAGCCATGTTGCATGAGGTGGGGCTGACCATTAATCACAGTGGTTTACAGCGCCATTCAGCCTATATCCTGCAGAACACCAATCTGCCAGGCTTCAATCAGGATCAGCAAATGCTGCTGGCGGCACTGGTCAGATTTCACCGTAAAGCGGTGAAGGTAGATGAGCTGCCGCGCGTGACGCTGTTTAAGAAGAAGCAGTTTTTGCCCCTTATCTTCCTGCTTCGTCTGGGGACCTTGCTGAATAACCAGCGCCAGGCCACGACTCGCCCGGACGCGTTAAAACTCACCTGCGATGACGGTCACTGGACGCTCACTTTTCCGGCAGGCTATTTCAGTCAGAATAACCTGGTGCAACTCGACCTGGAGCGTGAGCAAACCTACTGGGATGAAGTCACCGGCTGGAAACTGATTCTCGCAGAAGCCTGATTGTGCGGGCACTGACTGCCCGCATCACCGAACCGATGACGATGACATTACGAACTGAACATTATTTTGCCGATACCTACGGCTTAACGCCCACCCATTCTGAAGTGGTCGACGCCTTGCCTAAGCTGACGCCCGGCAAAGCGCTTGACCTGGGATGCGGAAGCGGGCGCAACACGCTGTTTCTGAATCAACATGGCTTCGACGTGACGGCCTGGGACCATAATCCGGCAAGCCTGTCACGCCTGAATCAGATTATTACCGCCGAAGGGCTGACTGGCATTCATACGGCGCAGCAGGATTTAAACCAGGTGCGTTTCAACGGCGCCTACCAGCTGGCGCTCTCTACGGTGGTGATGATGTTTTTAAAGCCGGAAACGATCCCCCAGCTTATTGCCGATATGCAGGCCTGCACCGTGAAAAATGGCTTCAACCTGATTGTTGCCGCCATGAATACCGAGGATGCACCCTGTCCGTCTGACTTCACTTTTGCCTTTAAATCCGGCGAGTTAAGTCATTACTATCGCAACTGGCACATTGTGAAGTACAACGAAAACTGGGGTCAGTTACATCGCAAAGATGAAAATGGCAACCGGATAAACTGCCGGTTTGCGACGCTCCTGGCGCAGAAAGCCAGTTATTAACATTGTTGTATTTTTTTTAAACAGCGGTTGATTTCAGCGGGCGACTGTGACTAAATATTGCTGTCGCCCGTCTTGGGTTTTTACAGGAATTACACTGCGTGAACAGCGCCCTTTCTCCACGAAGACGTAAAAAAAGCGTCAGCATGACGCGGATTGTTTTACTCATCAGTTTTATCATTCTGTTTAGTCGCCTCGTCTTTATCCTGCCCGCGGCTTTCGAGCATCATCAGCAAAAACAAACCGACTCTCCTCCGGCGATCACCACGCTTTCTGACAGCCGTTAATCCTAAGATGTCATAACCTGATTAATCGACGCGCGATCCCCCGCATCAGCGCCATTTTTTACATCCCTTTTTCGGTCAAAACGCTACACTTCGTGCAGGTGCTTTCAGACTATAGGGATGCAATGTGTCGGCCTCACACACTCAACGTTTAAGTGAAATTCGTCATCGTATTCTGACGCTGCTGCTCAATGAGCACGATCTGGTGGATGAATTGCTGGATAAAGCCAGCCATCTCACCGCTGAGCAGCAACGTGAAAATGCGTTAAATCATGAAATTCTTCAGCAAGACATCAACCAACTTCATGCCGCTGACCTTGCCGATATTCTTGAAGCCTTGCCTGAAGAAGCGCGTCTGGCACTCTGGAGCCTGGTACCGGGTGAAAAACGCGGTCATGTGCTGGTTGAAGCCTCTGAAACCGTCTGGGACAGCCTGACCGAAGCGATGAGCGATCGCGCCATCCTGCAGGCTATGGAACCCCTGGACATAGACGATCAGGCCTGGCTGGTACGTTACCTGCCACGCGACCTCACCGGACGCCTGCTGACCTCGCTTGAGCCCAATCTGCGCGCCCGCATCCTGAGCGTAATGCAGTTTGACCGGGATCGTGTGGGTCGGATTATGGACTTCAATATCCTCACGGTGCGCGAGGATGTGACCTTAGCCACAGTGCAGCGCTTTTTGCGTAAAGGCAAAAGCATGCCGGACGGTACAGACAAAATCTTTATCACCAATGAAAACAACCAGCTGCTGGGCGAACTGCTGTTAACCGATATCCTGCTGAACAAACCCAAGACCATGGTCAGCGACGTGATGAATTCGCATCCCACCACGTTTCAGCTTGATGATAAAGCCGAAGATGCAGCCAGTGCCTTTGAACGTTACAACCTGATCTCAGCGGCGGTCACCGACGCACAGGGTAAACTCATCGGTCGCATAACCATTGAAGATGTTGTTGATCTGGTTAACAAAGAGAACGAAAGCAATATCCGAAAAATGGGCGGGATCAGCCAGGAAGAAGATGTTTTCGCGCCGGTGCGCAAATCCGTGCGCAACCGCTGGGCATGGCTGGCAATCAATTTGTGTACGGCATTTATTGCCTCGCGCGTCATTGGTTTGTTTGAAGGCACTATCTCGCAGATTGTCGCCCTTGCTACGCTCATGCCGATTATTGCCGGGATTGGTGGGAACACCGGTAATCAGACCATCACCATGATTGTTCGCGCCCTGGCCCTGCATCAGGTTGAGCCGGGCAACTTTTCGTTCCTGTTTATGCGTGAACTCGGCGTCGCGTTGATTAACGGCTTGTTCTGGGGCGCGATTATGGGCGGAGTGACATGGCTCATGTACGATAACATGGCGCTGGGCGGCGTCATGATGCTGGCGATGGTGCTGAATCTCCTGCTGGCTGCGGTTATGGGCGTCATGGTGCCGCTGGTCATGACGAAAATGAAACGCGATCCCGCCGTGGGCTCAAGCGTCTTGATTACCGCCATCACCGATACGGGTGGTTTCTTTATTTTTCTGGGCCTGGCGACACTCTTTCTGATACCGCACTGATCACGAATGTTGATAACCGTAGCGCTGCAGGGATCCCATCACGTTAAGCCGACGCGTCACCTGTGCCAGCTCACAGGTGACCGCAGGCAGTTGGTAGTGATTACGCTGTGCCAGCCACTCCAGCACATCGGCTAAATGCCAGATGGCTGTTTTGCCATCGTGAACCGGCAGCGGAAACTGTTTGCTGTGCGTGACCATCAGTTTACGCATGTTCTGACGGGATACGCCGATAAGATCGGCGACATCAGTTAGGCCGACAAAGTCAGGTGCGGCTTCAACCATGACAGCGCCCGGAATGGCAGACTGCACATCCTCTATCGCACTGCCGAGTGCGTGGCTCGCCGAATCTGCTTTGCGCGTAAACTCCAGTGCCAGCTTACCTGCCATACCGGCACCGACCAGCGCGTCGTCGCATCCTGCCTCCGCCAGTTTTTCCAGTAATGCGTCAATGGATTTGGCTGATTCAGGCAGTTCAAACCGCAGGGTGAAATGATAGTCCGTCATAATCCTTCCCTCTTTTTCCACTCACGGGTGGCCATACAGTTGTCTACCACGCGCCGTAGCGCTTTGGCATGGTTTTGCGCGCTTTTCGGGGTGCGCCAGATACAGGTCAGACAGTATTCACCACAGCGGCACGCCGACAGATTTGCCGGGCAGTACATTTTGCCCCATGCGTGATGGCCTTTAGCAACCACCAGCCATCCATGGAACTCTGCGTAACATAATGCGGCTTCAATCTCTATGCTGGGATGTCGCTTTCTGACCACCATGGTGCCTATCATTCCTTGTTTTTAATGGGTTGTCAACTGACAACTCACTTATCCTTAATGCGGTAGATGATCAGCATGGAGGTTGTCGGGCAGCAGGTAAAACAGGTTGCGGCTAAAATGGAAAAGGTTACGCAAAAAATTGTCAGTCTGACGTGACGGGCTAAAATCAATGTCAACAAAGGAGGAAGTATGTTTAAAACTGATGACCTGGTTCAATCGAAAACGGGCGGCCCCAAAATGGTGGTGCTACGTGCCGAAGGGGAAACGCTGTGGTGCGCTCGCGTGGACGATGCTACTCAAAAAGAAATCGAAGTTAACGCGGACAGCGTAAATCTCTACCATGAAGATGGCGATTTTGGCGTTTGTTAAAATGGGTGATGTGACTCAGGCGGACCGCCACGATCAAGACAATCCGAAGTTGGGTTACGCGGCCGCCCAACCTTCGGATAACCTGTTCCGCCTGCCGCGTCATCCATCAAACGGCTGTCGGATTTTATTTTCCTGCAGATTATTGTTTCCTAAACCGCCAATAAAAGGCAGTCTCAGCCGAAACGGCGCAAAGCCTATCCCCACGCTCAGTCCCAAAAGATTCACTTCAACCCCTTCTTCCGCCCCCAGCGTCATGCCCACGACGCCAAGTATTGATACCTGAACCCCACGACCTGACGGCGGCAAGCCCACGGGGCGCCATAATGGCCGGTAGTCTTTTCCCAGGGCGTTGGCAGGCAGATCAAGCTTGAGATCCGGCACATTGCGACCAATGTGCGCCATAAAAGTATTACTGTTTGGCCCGGGCCAGGCATGATAGGTCGTGGGCCAGGGGTAGGATTTTATGGCGGCTTCAATCTGCGGGATCAGTTTTTGCGCATCCGGGCCACGATGCTCGACCAACAGCCGCGGTTTTGCCCCATACCAGTAGCCGTCAGGCAACGATGAATTACGTCTCACCTTATCGCCGCTCCCCCAGCTAATGACTTCGTAACGTGTATAGCGGCTTTCACCAGCACGTTTAAAGATAATCCACGGATGCACCGCGATAGCGCCTTTCCAGCCGTATGTCGGTGCGGCATAGACCTGAACGATGGCCTGACTGGCGTTGGCCTGTGGATCGGGCGCGACACCGGCCGAATCCCTTCGGGCAGTTGCCCAACCGCCCTGACCGGTGGCATCGCCCCCGCGCGTCGCCTGTGCCAGGCTTGCCGCTAACGACAGTAAAATCACGGTGAGAAAACAGAGACTGAAGATTTTCAGGGTCAGCATCGCGGTTCCTGTAGGTAAGAGATAAGGGATGATTTTGCAATGAAATAGAAAGTTTGTATTCACTAACTATGCTGCGATGTCATCCCGATATTGGTTCATCCTGGTGAGCGGCTGCGGGCTTAGCGCCAGCCGTAATGAAAGGCCGCCGTGACCATCACCTCCCGCGCTGAAAGGCGGGCTAAACAGAATCAGCCAGCCTGAGCGAGATCCGGCTCAGGTTCAGGACGCAAGCAGGAATGCTTCTCGGGCATGCACAGCGGACAGCCGCCTCGGCCGCACCTGGCTTTGCCCTGCCGTCAGGACAGAAGGCGGTGCTGTCCATCCCGAATGCGCGAGCAGCCTTCACGTCAGGCAGGATAAAAACGCATAAGGCGGATAAGAGATTCCACATGCTTTTCATGCCTGGCGATTTCAACGACAGCATAGGTTATCCTGAACTCGTCGTCTGAAAACTAGCCTGTTGTCGCCTTTTCCGCTACACGCTGCAACCACGCGTCATAGCGCTGCTGCGCCTCCGGCGCGACAGGTTGGCTGCGTGAGTTTATCTCACCTTCGATGCCAAATATTTTCCACATCAGCGGCGCGAGTCCTGCAATCACGCTGCTTTGAATGCTCTCCATTCTCAGCAATTCCAGACTGGATGTTTGGTAGCCCGGCAGTGCCTCGGAGTGATAATCGAAAGCTTTGCCCAACCCGGAAAGATACATGATTTTAGCGGCAGTCAGGGATGGCCAGTGACGGACAATATTCAGCGGCCAGTCCAACATGGCGCGCTCATTCCAGACCTCCGAATACGGAACCTGTTGGTTAGCCAGCAACGTCAGCATTAACGATTGCCCCAGCCCGGTCAGATAGACAGGCAACGCGTCAGCCGGAGGACGTTGATAAAAGGCATCCAGGGGGTGTTCGCGCGTCAGGCCGGCCTGCATCAGTAATTTTTGCTCCAACTTCTGCATCACGTTGCCTAACCCGGCATCCGTTGCCTCTTCAGCTTCGGTCAACTGTTTACTGCGCGTGGTACAGTTCCACAGCGACAACGCAATCTGCCAACGTCGCTGTTCGCCCTCGCCAGTGCAGCCAATTTCTCCCGTCACCACATACTTCATGTCAGGCGGCAGGATCGCATAAATATCCTCACCCACCATCGGTTCGCCAGTAAGAACAGGACCGTGGCCCTCCGCCATCAGAAGATAGGTGCACGCTGCATAATCACTCCAGTAATGTACGGCTTTAGCCAGATAGAGCGGAATTGCACGCGACAGTCGGCCAAGCTCATCTTCACGCTGTATGCCCTGGGCTGCGGTGCCATCCGGTATTTTTGATAACGCAAAGAAACCGATCTTCGCTGTCTCTTCGGGTTTTTGGTTAAACAGCCAGTCGGCTTTGCATAAGCCGTAATGCCAAATGGGCTGCGTAACGGATAACGTTGTGATTTTCACATCATCAGGCACCAGCTGCTGAACGGGTTCCGTTTGGCAACGTTTCTCTTCAAACGCTTGTCTGTAATAATCAAGATGCTGCTTGATCGGGGCAAAATTGAGTGCATACAGCTGGTTAAGAAGCGTGAGTCCCTGATCCGTCTGCCCTTGCTCAAGATAAGCCTGCAGTAAATTTATCCCGGCCTTGGGATCGTGCTTTTGAATATCGTAATGGGGTGCCACGAGGGCAATCAGAAGCGGAATCTGACCATTTTTCCCCAGGTCGCCAGAGATCATATACAGCGCCTCAGCATCGTAGCGTCCGCCCGACAGCACCTCTTCATAAAGCGCACGAGCCTTGTCGGTTTCGTTATGCTCCAGATAAAAACGGGCCATCCAGAGCTGTGCCCGCCAGCTTCCCGGCATCGCGGCAACGCTGCGCAATCCCTCAATGTAAGCGTTCTCGCCTCCGCGCTCGCGCTGAATGCTCACCCACCAGAGTAAGCCGTTATCCAGGTTCGGATCGGTTTGAATAGCCTGCCAGAGCGTCTCATCTGCCCGTTTGTCCTCACCGCGCTCGGCAAACACTTTTGCCAGATTGGTGAGTAAGGTTCCTGTCGCGCCAGATTTATCCATTCCCTCTCGCAGGGTTTGTTCTGCCGCATCCAGGTGGCCGGTTTCCATCAGTACAATGCCGTGAAGGGTATGACTTCGTTCAGGATTACGGTCAATGTCCACCAGGCGCTCCGCTGCCGCAACCAGATCGGACCCAAATCCGTCTTTCAACCCCATCAAAATCGCGTTGTACAACGCGTCTGCATCATCCCAATTCTTTTCCAGATCGGGCAGAAAGACCTTCTCACGCCATTCGTTGTGTTCAATGTGCATTTCCTGCCCATGAGCATCGTAAGCCACAATCATCTCCCGTTCCTGAGCGGGCTCGTCTGGTGCGGCATCAGCGGGTTGGTCTTTATTGCGCAAAGAAGAGAGAAGACGCTTAAACATAGTTAATTCAGTCCTTGAGTTTGAGTCATCAAAAAGCCTGATTGCCCGTCGCTATCATGCCATGAAATGGACACATGCAGGCTGTTTTACACGCTGACAGAGTTGCGGTTCAGAGATGAGTGTAGCGCTCAAAAAAACAACTGGCACGAAATCGATTAACCCGTGGGTAAATCGTAAAAAAAATGCCATCCCATACAGACGCCACGCCGCTTCCGGCGCCTTTTCGCCATCAGCAATACGCTCGCTCCAGTTATGAAATTTAAATAGCGCACTATTTAATAGTTTACAATTCAAGAAACACCTGTCATCTTAGCCAAACTAAATAGCACGCTACTTAATCGCAAAAACAAGGAAATCAAAATGAACGTGAAACTCACCGCAGGTGCTTTATTGTTAGCCAGCCAGATCACATCAGCATGGGCCAGCCCTGTAGAGAATGCGCCTGAACCTACCGTTGGCGTCGCCGCCTTTCTTAAAGCTCTCAACAGCGGCGGCGGCAAGCCCATCGAGACCTTAACGCCGAAAGAAGCACGCGCAGTGCTCACCGGCGCGCAGCAAGGCGCCGCGCTGCCGCCCGCACAGATTTCTGAAAAAACCATCACAGCATTGGGCAAACCACTCAAACTGACGATTGTTAAACCCCAACACGCAACCGGCGTGCTCCCGGTATTCATGTTCTTCCACGGTGGCGGCTGGGTACTGGGTGACTTCCCAACGCACGAACGTCTGGTGCGAGACCTTGTGAACGAATCTGGCGCGGCGGCGGTGTTTGTCAACTATGAGCCCTCACCCGAAGCCCATTACCCGGTCGCGATTACTCAGGCTTATGAAGCAACTAAGTGGGTAGCCGAGCACGGTGCGGAAATTGGCGTTGACGGTAAGCGCCTGGCGTTGGTCGGTAACAGCGTGGGAGGCAACATGGTGGCCGCCGTCGCGCTGCAGGCCAAACAAAATAAAACCCCGGCGATTCGTTACGATGTGATGCTGTGGCCTGTTACCGATGCTCATTTTGATGATGCGTCTTATCAGCAATTCGCCAATGGCTATTTCCTGACGCGAAACATGATGAAGTGGTTCTGGGATAACTACACCACGTCAGATAAAGATCGGAATAACATTCTGGCTTCTCCGCTGCGTGCCACTGAGGCGCAACTGGCCGGTTTGCCGCCTACGCTGATCCAGACTGCCGAACTCGACGTGCTGCGCGATGAAGGTGAAGCCTTTGGTCGCAAGCTGGATGCCGCCGGTGTGCCGGTAACGGTGACCCGCTACAATGGCATGATCCACGACTTCGGTTTACTGAATGCATTAAGTAAAGAGCCTACGGTGCGCACGGCGATTAGCCAGGCATCTGCGGAACTTAAGGCGCATCTGAAATAAAAAAACGCGTCTTGATCCGTGAAGACCGATCTCCGCCAGAACCCTGGCGGAGTCATAAAACCAGTCACTTTTGCTGACTGGTTTTTATGGCTGCGGTAAGCAGGCACCTGCATTTTAATGACTATGCTCAATCTGAACATTCATCCAGCTTGTCTGTAGTCGTCACCTTGTTCTGCACGTAACATTTCCCTTACTGCCCTCGTTAATCGAAAGTAAACATCGTTGCTTCTGAAAAGCCGATAACGCCTTGATTACCTGAATCGAATCATAAATAAAAATTAATTATTTTTTGCCCCCTGCCGATAACTCGCACGTATTTCTGACAGAGAGGATCATCTTTGCGGGGGTACGTTTTGGCTAAAAACTTCGGGGGATTTCTTCCTCATTTTTTCGTTTAACAAGGAACTCAAATGAAAAACCGCTCTCTTCTGGTCGCCGCTGTTGCCGCTTCGTGTTTGATGCTTACGGGATGTGGTGCGATGAGCACCGCAATCAAAAAACGTAATCTTGAAGTAAAAACACAAATGAGCCAGACCGTGTGGTTGGAGCCCGCCAGTGAAAAAACCGTCTGGATACAAGTCCGCAACACATCAGACAAGGATATGAGCGACTTGCAGACGCTTTTATCACAAGATCTGCGTGCCAAGGGCTACAGCATTACTTCCAGCCCAGACAGCGCATACTACTGGATTCAGGCAAACATTTTAAAAGCAGAGAAAATGGATTTGCGTCAGTCTCAGGGATTTCTGACAAGTGGCTATGAAGGCGCAGCAACAGGCGCAGCTTTAGGTGCCGGTATCTCGGCTTACAATGGCAACTCGGGCGGTGCCGTACTTGGCATAGGTCTGGCCGCAGGCCTGGCCGGATTAGCTGCCGACGCACTGGTGGAAGATGTAAACTTTACCATGGTGACTGATTTACAAATTTCGGAGCGCAATAAATCAGCAGTCACGACTGACAATATTTCAGCATTGCGCCAGGGTACATCCGGAATCAAACTCCAGACCAGCAGCGAACAAGGCAATCGCATGAAATACCAGACGCGTGTGGTATCAAATGCAAACAAAGTAAACCTGAAATTTGAAGAAGCTAAGCCTGTATTAGAAGCACAACTGGCAAAATCTGTTGCTGGCATCATGTAACTGACGCATGACAAGCATTTGTGCAGCCTGTAGCTCAAACGGATTATTGTTTTCATCCGATATGATGCCGGCAGTGTAAGTGCCTTTGTTGGTATTGATGCATCAGTTTACTTCTTAATCACAGACGAAATAAAAAGCCCGCATCGCAGCGGGCTTTTTTGATGATGTCTTCAGTAAACGGGGGCTAAATTATTCCCACTCAATCGTCGCCGGTGGCTTGCCGGAGATATCATAAACCACCCGGGAAATACCGTTAACTTCGTTGATGATGCGGTTGGACACGCGGCCCAGGAAGTCGTACGGCAGGTGCGCCCAGTGGGCGGTCATGAAGTCGATGGTCTCTACCGCGCGCAGTGAAACGACCCAGTCATACTTGCGGCCATCGCCCATGACGCCAACAGAACGTACAGGCAGGAACACGGTAAAGGCCTGGCTGACTTTGTTGTAGAGATCGGCTTTATGCAGCTCTTCAATAAAGATGGCATCCGCACGACGCAACAAGTCACAGTACTCTTTCTTCACTTCACCCAGCACGCGCACGCCAAGGCCTGGCCCCGGGAACGGATGACGATAGAGCATATCGTAAGGCAGGCCCAACTCCAGACCGATCTTGCGTACTTCGTCTTTAAACAGCTCGCGCAGCGGCTCGACCAGCCCCATTTTCATCTCTTTCGGCAGGCCGCCGACGTTGTGGTGCGACTTGATCACGTGCGCTTTACCGGTAGCAGAGGCAGCCGATTCGATCACATCAGGGTAGATGGTACCCTGCGCCAGCCACTTCACGTCTTCCAGTCGCAGTGCCTGCTCGTCAAAGACTTCAACAAAGACGCGGCCGATGATTTTACGCTTCGCTTCCGGATCGTTTTCCCCGGCCAGGGCATCCAGGAAGCGTGCTTCACCGTCAACGTGCACAATGTTCAGACCAAAATGGTCACCGAACATGTCCAGCACCTGCTCGGCCTCGTTCAGACGCAGCAGGCCGTTATCGACGAATACGCAGGTCAGGTTTTTACCGATGGCGCGATGCAGTAGCATGGCAGTCACTGACGAATCCACACCGCCAGATAAGCCCAGAATCACTTTGTCGTTGCCGACCTGCACACGCAGGCGCTCGACGGCATCTTCGATGATTTTTGCCGGTGTCCAGAGCGCTTCACATTCACAAATATCGATAACAAAACGTTCCAGCATGCGCAGCCCCTGACGCGTATGCGTCACTTCGGGATGGAACTGCACGCCGTAGAAGCGTTTCTCTTCGTTCGCCATGATGGCAAATGGACAGGTTTCTGTACTGGCAACGGTCACAAAGTCAGCAGGGATAGCGGTCACTTTGTCACCGTGACTCATCCAGACGTCCAGCAACGGTTTACCGGCTGCGCTGATAGCGTCTTCGATATCGCGAATCAGGGCGCTTGCCGTGTTGACTTCAACCTGCGCATAGCCAAACTCACGCTCGTTGGATCCTTCCACCTTGCCGCCCAGCTGCATCGCCATGGTCTGCATGCCATAACACACACCCAGAACTGGCACGCCAGCTGCGAACACATAGTCAGGCGCGCGCGGACTGCCATGCTCAGTTGTGCTTTCCGGGCCGCCAGACAGAATGATGCCGCTGGGATTAAACTGGCGAATCTGCTCTTCGGTGACATCCCAGGCCCAGAGTTCACAGTACACGCCAAGCTCACGTACGCGGCGCGCAACCAGCTGCGTATATTGAGAACCAAAATCGAGAATCAGAATGCGGTGCTTATGGATATTTTCCGTCGTCATTGAGGGGTTTCCAGAACGGTGACTTAAAGTAAAGCGCCCGGCTGTTGCCGGGCGGGAAATCTTACGGGGTTATGAACCCATGCGGTAGTTCGGTGACTCTTTGGTGATGGTCACGTCGTGCACGTGGCTTTCATTGATGCCCGCGCCGCTGATGCGCACGAATTCGGCTTTGGTACGCAGATCATCAATGGTCTGGCAGCCGGTCAGGCCCATGCAGGAACGCAGGCCGCCCATTTGCTGATGCACGATCTCTTTCAGGCGGCCTTTATAAGCCACGCGGCCTTCAATCCCTTCTGGCACCAGCTTGTCAGCAGCGTTATCGGTCTGGAAGTAACGATCCGATGAACCTTTGGACATGGCACCCAGCGAGCCCATTCCACGGTAGGATTTAAAAGAGCGGCCCTGATAAAGTTCGATTTCACCCGGCGATTCTTCGGTCCCTGCCAGCATCGATCCCACCATGACGCAGGACGCGCCCGCGGCAATCGCCTTCGCGATATCCCCAGAGAAACGAATACCGCCGTCTGCGATAACCGGAATGCCGGTGCCTTCCAGCGCGGCCACGGCATCTGAAACGGCAGTGATCTGAGGGACACCCACACCGGTAACGATACGCGTAGTACAGATGGAGCCCGGGCCGATACCGACTTTAACTGCGCTCACGCCCGCTTCAACCAGGGCCAGCGCGCCCGCACCTGTTGCAACGTTGCCGCCGACAATTTCAAGGTCAGGATACTTAGCGCGGGTTTCACGGATACGCTGCAGTACGCCTTCTGAATGGCCATGCGACGAGTCAATCAGCAGGACGTCCACACCGGCAGCAACCAGCGCATCTACGCGCTCTTCGTTGCCCGCACCGGCGCCTACAGCCGCACCGACGCGCAGACGACCCTGCGCATCTTTACAGGCGTTAGGTTTACGTTCGGCTTTCTGGAAGTCTTTAACGGTGATCATGCCCAGCAGATGGAAGCTGTCATCCACGACCAGCGCTTTCTCGACGCGTTTTTCGTGCATTTTTTGCAGGACGACATCACGGGCTTCACCCTCTTTCACCGTCACCAGACGCTCTTTTGGCGTCATCACGGCCGTCACGGGCTGGGTAAGATCGGTGACGAAGCGCACATCGCGACCGGTGATAATACCCACCAGCTCGTTACCCGCGTTTACGACCGGGTAACCGGCAAAACCGTTGCGTTCGGTCAGTTCTTGCACTTCCGCCAGCGTGGTGGTGGGCAACACGGTCTGCGGTTCGGTGACAACGCCGCTTTCATGCTTTTTAACCTTACGCACTTCATCTGCCTGGCGATCAATCGACATATTTTTGTGAATGAAGCCCAGACCGCCCTCTTGCGCCAGCGCAATAGCCAGACCCGCTTCGGTCACGGTATCCATTGCAGCAGAAAGCATGGGAATGTTCAGACGAATGTTTTTGGTCAGCTGAGTGCTGAGATCGGCCGTATTCGGCAGGACGGTGGAGTGTGCAGGAACGAGCAGGACGTCGTCAAAAGTGAGTGCTTCTTTAGCGATTCTTAACATGGCAATACTCCACCTCGGGTGCGTGAGAATAGATAAAATATTGCCGCGGCATTATACAGGCCGTAATCGATTGCCTCCACTATTTTTTGAGAAAAAGTCTTGATCCGCGCAATCAGCAATGTAGTATCGACTGATTAACCTACTGATTTGGAATTTGATCTTCGTCACATGTCGCTGCCGCCAAACGCCAATATTTTTACCGTCAGCCGTCTCAATACGACAGTGCGTCAGCTGCTGGAGAATGAGATGGGCCTGGTTTGGCTCAGCGCCGAGATCTCCAATTTCACCCAGCCCGCTTCGGGTCACTGGTACTTTACCCTGAAAGATGATGGCGCCCAGGTCCGCTGCGCCATGTTTCGCAACAGTAACCGTCGTGTGACCTTCCGGCCTCAGCATGGCCAGCAGGTCCTGGTTCGCGCAAATATCACACTTTATGAACCGCGCGGCGATTATCAGCTGATTATTGAAAGTATGCATCCCGCCGGTGAAGGCCTGCTGCAGCAGCAGTTTGAGCAACTGAAAGCCAGGCTGGCGCAGGAGGGCTTGTTCGAACCCGAACACAAGAAGCCCTTACCACAGCCGGCAAAGCAGGTTGGCGTGGTCACCTCTGCCACGGGCGCAGCCCTGCACGATGTTCTGCGCGTGCTGCATCGTCGCGATCCCTCACTGCCCGTTGTGATTTATCCCACTGCCGTTCAGGGCGCAGATGCGCCTGCCGCTATCGTGCGCGCAATTGAGCTTGCGAACCAACGTGCCGATTGCGACGTACTGATCGTGGGGCGCGGCGGCGGTTCGCTGGAAGATCTGTGGAGTTTTAATGACGAGCGCGTTGCGCGTGCGATTTTTGCCAGTCGCATTCCCGTAGTCAGCGCGGTTGGCCATGAAACCGACGTCACCATTGCCGATTTTGTTGCTGACCTGCGCGCGCCAACGCCTTCCGCCGCGGCAGAGATTGTCAGCCGTAATCAACTTGAACTCCTGCGCCAGCTGCAGTCACAGCAACAGCGGCTGGAGATGGCAATGGATTATTATCTGGCGCGCCAGCAGCGGGTATTCAGCCGTCTGGATCATCGCCTGCAGCAGCAGCATCCTCAACTGCGTCTGGCCCGCCAGCAAACCGCACTGTTTCGCCTGCAGCAGCGGTTGGGCGAGGCGATGGAACAGCGGCTTCGCCATGCCACTCGCCAGCAGGACCGCCTGTCACAGCGCCTGGCGCAGCAGCAGCCACAGCAGCGGCTGTATCTGGCGCAAAAAAGCCTACAAAGCTGGCACTATCGTCTGCAACAAAGCATGGAAAAATTGCTTAACCGTGACAAAAACCGCTTCGGTCAGCTGGCGGCCCAACTGGAAGGCGTCAGTCCTTTAGCCACGCTGGCGCGTGGGTTTAGCGTTACGACCGACAACGCTGGCCAGGTGGTGAAGAAAACGCGGCAGGTGAGCACAGGCGATTTACTGCGTACCCGTCTCGATGATGGTTGGGTAGAAAGTCAGGTCACGCAGCTTATTCCCGAAAAACCGAAACGAAAGAAAAGCATTTCTTAACTATACTTCCTGGTACATCCCTCGTGCCAAGGAGTTAACAATGGCTTTCAGCGTTATCCCTCCCCATATTCTCCGTAAGATTATCGCCCACGGTTCCGGTCATCAGCAGGAGCAGGCGCGCCGTACCCTCACCCACGTTCAGCACCTGATGGCGGAGCACTGGCAAAAGACGGCGGCGCCGAAAACCACGCAGGCCGGGAAGATTGAGCGTGAAATCTATGATGCCAAAAATAAGGAAACGTTGCCGGGAACCCTGGTGCGCAAAGAAGGCCAGTCTTCAAATGGCGACGTTGCTGCCGATGAAGCCTGGAACTATCTGGGCATCACACACGACTTTTTCTGGCAAATCTATAAGCGAAATTCACTGGATAATCACGGACTGAAATTAGCGGGCACCGTTCACTACGGTGAGAAGTACCAAAACGCGTTCTGGAACGGTCAGCAGATGGTGTTCGGCGATGGTGATGGTGAAATCTTTAACCGTTTCACCATCGCGATTGATGTTGTGGCACACGAGTTGTCGCACGGCGTCACAGAAACTGAAGCCGGTTTGATCTACTTTGAACAGGCTGGCGCGCTGAATGAGTCCATGTCTGACGTCTTCGGCTCCCTGGTGAAACAGTTCAGCCTGAAGCAGACGGCCGATAAGGCCGACTGGATTATTGGTGAAGGCTTGCTGGCAAAAGGCATCAATGGCAAAGGTTTACGATCGATGTCGCACCCCGGCACCGCTTATGACGACCCGATGCTGGGGAAAGATCCGCAGCCGGGCCACATGAAGGACTATATCAAAACGCGTGAGGATAACGGTGGCGTGCACCTGAACTCCGGTATTCCCAATCGGGCCTTTTATCTGGCCGCAAAAGCCCTGGGCGGATTTGCCT
This sequence comes from uncultured Pantoea sp., assembly GCA_913778495.1. GTDB lineage: Bacteria > Pseudomonadota > Gammaproteobacteria > Enterobacterales > Enterobacteriaceae > Pantoea. The sequence goes on along the minus strand of CAJYVD010000016.1, from coordinate 108,000 downwards.
GGGAACAGGCGGGTCAGGCCTGGTATGACACGTTGTGCGATAAAGACTTACGGCAGGATGCTGACTTCAACGCCTTTGCACAGTTAACCGTGCAGCATGGCAAAAAGCGCTTTGACACGAAGGTGGCAGGTGCAATTGAACAGGCGTGGAAAGAGGTAGGCGTGTTATGAGTCAACTCCCCGAGCTCACCGATGACGCAACCATTGTGGTAACACATGAAGGCGGTTTTGCTTTTATTCCGGGCTTACGGAGTGAGCGTCGATTCCCCCTGGGCGAACTGCCTCCTCCTGAAAAAGCACGCGTCTGTCAGGTGCTGGAACAGGCGATGCCCCTGGGCAAGCCCGAGGAAAAAGCTGCAGAGGTGGGACGCGGGGATCAATGCTACTTTCGCATCCAGATTCAATATGCAACACAGCGGCAGTCGGGAACGGTGGTCATACTGGTGCCTGAACAGTTGGCCCCGCCAGAACTCAAGTCGTTGCTGCGCGAAGGCAAGTAAAAGCGGCCTTCTCAGAAAGCCGTTTCTGTCCTGGCATCCATCGCACTATCCCGGACAATTCATCCGGAGGGGTTATTCGCCAGACGTAAAAAAGGGCCTTTACGGCCCTTGTGTTTTATTACCGCTTACTTGCTGTCTGGCAGCGCATAAGCAATCACATAATCACCGCGGTCAGGCGACTGACGTGCGCCGCCTGCTGAAATTACGATGTACTGCTTACCGGTTTTCGGCGAGACATAGCTCATCGGGCCACCCTGACTGCCAACAGGCAGGCGGGCTTTCCACACTTCTTTACCCGTGGCGCTGTCAAACGCGCGCAGATAGTAATCCTGCGTACCGGCAATAAATACCAGTCCACCTTGTGTCGCCAGCGTACCGCCCAGCGTTGGCATACCAATCGGCATTTTCGCGCGCATTTTGATGCCAAACGGGCCGGTATCCTCTACCGTGCCAACCGGCACCTGCCAGACGATTTTCTGGGTTTTCATATCAATGGCAGACAGGGTACCAAACGGCGGTGCCTGACAAGGAATGCCCAGCGGTGACATAAAGCGGTTTTTATTCACGGCATACGGCGTGCCTTTCAGCGGAACAGCACCCATACCGGTGTTAATAGCTTCACCGCCGTTGCTGCCACGGGAAACCTTGCTGGTATCAACCGGAATCATCTGTACCCACAATCCTAAACGCATGTCGTTTACAAACAACAGGTTATTATTTGGATCGGTGGACATGCTGCCCCAGTTCATCCCGCCCAGCGAACCCGGGAAGCTCAGCGACTTATCGGTCCCTGGTACGGTAAACAGGCCGTTGTAGCGCATTGACTTAAAGGCAATACGGCAGGCCAACTGATCGAACGGCGTGGCACCCCACATATCCGACTCTTTCAGCGTCTGATTACCAATCATCGGCATGCCGGTCGAATGCGGCTGGGTTTTCGTATATTGCTCATTCGGGATATCACCCTGCGGCATCGGCAGTTCTTCGACCTTTGTGAGCGGCTTACCGGTCAGGCGGTCCAGCACAAAGATCATGCCGGTTTTACCCCCAATGACGACGGCAGGTTTAGTGCTGCCGTCTTTCATCGGGAAGTCGATCAGGCTTGGCTGCATCGGCAGGTCGAAGTCCCACAGATCGTTATGCACGGTCTGATAAACCCACTTCTCTTTACCGGTTGTTGCATCGAGTGCCAGTACGGAGGCACCGTATTTATGATCGAGTGCGTTGCGGTTTGCGCCCCACAGGTCAACCGATGAGCTGCCCATCGGAATAAACACGGTGTTCATGGCCGGATCGTAGGACATCGGCGCCCATGAGTTTGGCGTACTGCGCGTATAGTCCTTGCCCGGCATCAGAATAGCATTCGGATCGGTATTACCCGGGTCAAAGGCCCAACGCATCTGGCCGGTGATCACGTCAAAACCGCGTAATACGCCGCCAGGCATATCTGTTTTAACGTTGTCAGCCACGCGCCCGCCTACGACAACGGTGGTACCGGCAATCGTGGGGGCAGAGGTGAGCTGATAAAGCGGATCGGGTGCATCGCCCAGGCCCTTTTTGAGATCCACGATGCCGTGGTTACCAAAGTCCTCACAGAACTCGCCGTTATCAGCATTAATGGCAATCAGGCGCGCATCGATGGTGTTCATCAGAATACGGCGCTGACAGGTGTCCCCGGCCGCCAGCGTGGCGCCCGGCACCGGCGTTGAGCCCGGCTGAGTCGGCTGGTTGAGCGGCTTAGTCGCGTCAAAATAGGCCAGACCGCGGCAGCGTGGCCAGACTTCTGCCTGCGCATTAATTTCACGTTTCCAGATCTGCTTGCCGCTGTCTGCTTCGACGGCGATGACATTATTGTGCGGCGTGCAGAGATAAAGCGTATTACCGACCTGCAGCGGGGTTTCCTGATCTTCCGCACCGTTACCGGTGGGGCTTTCTGGAATGTCACCCGTGCGGTACGTCCAGGCGACCTGCAGATCTTTGACGTTATCGCGTGTAATCTGGTCCAGCGCAACAAAGCGGCTTCCCCCTGCGGTATTGCCGTAGTGATCCCAGTTTTGCTGTTGCTTTGACTTATCTACCGGAATCAGCGGCAGTTCCTGACCGGTTGAGGCAACGGTAGGATGGGGCTGAAACATCTGAACTAAGGTCGCGACCATGCCCACGGCAATCACGGCAGAAAAGGCATACGACACTTTTGCCAGCGAAGGCTTGTTTTCGCGCTTGCGCAGTGCAGGCCAGGTGATGAACGCCAGAATCATCAGGCCCGCAGGCACCATCAGGCGGGAAACCAGAGGCCAGAATTGCAGTCCGGCGTCAATGACGGCCCAGATTAACGTTCCGACAAACACCAGCAGGAACAGGACAACCGCGGAAGATTTCGCACGGAAAAACTGAATGGCCGACAGCACCGTAACGATGCCTGCCACCAGAAAATACCAACTGCCGCCAAGCGTCGCGAGTTGTCCCCCGCCAACCGCAAAGAACAGGCCGGTTGCCAGTAGCACCAGCCCGAGCAGCACGGACCATATTCTCAACCCTTTACCGGATCGAGATGATGTTTCAGCCATAACACTTACTCTCCTGATAAACAAAGCCACTCCAGCCCGCTACGCGACCCGGCTTATCGCCAGTCACGTTGCAGGTAAAAGAAACAGCGTTGTTTTATTCTAATTAAAGCGGACCCGCGTTCATGAAATGCATGATGTGCACCGGAGACAGCCCGCACGGGGGCGGCCCCGTCATGACGCGGCAAAATTGTACCACCTGGTACGTTATCCCGTGAAGGTTTAAACGGACTTGTTACGAAGCAATAGCATTTTCGCTACAAATTACTACGCCGTTACGGTTCGCAGCGTTGGGATCTTCATGTGTTGCATGGGTAAAGTGGCCAGACGTCAGACAGGAAAAATCTTGTAAGTGAGACGACGTCTGGAAATTAAGCCGTGACCATGATGGCAAAAATAGTCGGTCGCGCCGCAACTTTTGAGTTGCTCAAGGGGCTGATGGCAGTCGGGGCAGACAGGCTGGTAGCGATAACGAACACCGCACCCGGTGCAGATAAGATCGATCTCGCCAGGGGCCAGGGGTTGGTAACATTTTTCACAGGTTGCGCGCATACTTTCACCCGACTATGCAAATAAACGCAATCTTAGGGCAAAAAAAAGAGGGCCACCTGGCCCTCGATCAATTAACGCTTATTCTTCTTCATATGCGCCATCAAACGCTTACGCTTGCGCTGTTGCGTCGGTGTCAGCAGATTGCGTTTGCCTTCGTAAGGGTTTTCACCCTCTTTAAACTGAATGCGGATAGGCGTTCCCATCACGTTAAGTGAACGGCGGAAATAGTTCATCAAATAACGTTTGTAGGAATCCGGCAGGTCTTTAACCTGGTTACCGTGGATCACCACAATCGGTGGGTTGTAACCGCCCGCATGGGCATATTTCAGTTTAACGCGACGACCGCGCACCAGCGGTGGCTGATGGTCTTCCGCCGCCATATTCATGATGCGCGTCAGGAGCGAGGTATTGACACGTTTTGTCGAGCAGTCGTAGGCTTCCGTAACGGACTCAAACAGGTTGCCTACGCCGCTGCCGTGCAACGCAGAAATAAAGTGCACGCGTGCGAAATCAATAAAGCCCAGGCGGAAATCCAGCGTCTCTTTGACTTCGTCACGTACTTCCTGCGACAGGCCATCCCATTTATTTACGACGATAACCAGGGAGCGCCCACTGTTGAGAATAAAGCCCAGCAGCGACAGATCCTGATCGGAAATGCCGGCACGGGCGTCAATCACCAGCATGACGACGTTAGCATCTTCGATCGCCTGCAACGTTTTAATGACTGAGAATTTCTCTACCGTATCCGTAATTTTACCGCGCTTACGAACGCCCGCCGTATCGATCAACACATACTCGCGACCGTCACGTTCCATCGGAATGTAAATACTGTCACGGGTGGTGCCCGGCATGTCGTAAACGACCACGCGATCTTCACCGAGGATACGGTTGGTCAACGTAGACTTACCTACGTTAGGACGGCCAACAATCGCCAGCTTAATCGGTAAGGTTGTAGGATCGAAATCGGCTTCTTCCTCTTCCTCACCGTTTTCTTCTGCCGCTAAAGCTGCCCAGTAAGCTTCGTTTTCATCTTCTTCGGTGACCTCAACCGGATCGACCTTTTCCATCCACGGCAGCAGCGCCGTTTCCAGCAGGCTGGTTACGCCACGACCGTGCGAGGCCGCGATAGCGTAAATTTCACCCAGGCCCAGAGAATAGAAATCCACTACCGCCTGATCCGGATCCAGTCCGTCGGTTTTATTCGCCACCAGAAACGTTGCTTTTTGACGAGAGCGGAGATGCTTTGCAATTTGCTGATCGGCGGCCATCATGCCTGCGCGAGCATCGACCATAAACAGCACAACGTCGGCTTCTTCAATCGCCAGCAGCGACTGCTCCGCCATGCGCGTTTCAACACCGTCTTCGGTGCCATCAATACCGCCGGTATCGATAACAATAAATTCGCGCCCTTCCACTTCGGCGCGACCATATTTGCGATCGCGAGTCAGTCCAGGAAAATCCGCTACCAGCGCATCTCGTGTGCGGGTTAAACGGTTAAATAGCGTAGATTTTCCCACATTGGGACGCCCAACCAGCGCGACCACAGGTACCATAACACTTGCCTCAGTTTTAAAAATGAATCGCCCGAATGGCGTGATTATAACGACATTCACCGTCAGGTTCAGGCAGAAGGCGCTAAGAATACCACGCCTGATTAAAAACAGAACGGCCCCTGACGAATCAGGAGCCGTTTATACTGCGGGATACTGCTTCCCGTCAGAATCGCGCCTTAGCGCGTAATGGCGTAAACCTCACCGCCTTTCGCCTGGATCAGCAGTTTGTCACCGGCCACCACAGGCTCGGTCTGGAAGCCATCGCTGTCCAGTTTCTGCTGCGCAACAAAGCGTCCATCCACGGTATTGATCCAGTGCAGATAGCCTTCGCTATCGCCAACCACCAGATAACCGTTGAACAGCACCGGCGAGGTGAGATTGCGGTGCAGCAGATCGCTCTGACGCCAGATCGCCACGCCACCGTCTGCGTTCAGGGCGATCACGCGATCGTCCTGATCCACTAAATAGATGCGGCCTGCATCCACCACCATGTCTTTTACGCCGCCAATCTCACGCTTCCACAGGATTTGGCCGGAGCGCAAATCCAGCGCCGTCAGATTGCCATTGTAAGCCAGCGCGTAGACCACGCCGTTGACAACAACGGGGGTGGTATCCACATCGTTAAGACGATCGATTTCAGTCGCCCCGCTGGGCTGTGAAATACGCTGTTGCCAAATAATCTGACCCTGATTCATGATCACTGCGCTTACGCGACCATTATCACCGCCGACAATGGCGCCGCCAAAGGCGACCACGGGGGCAGATTCGCCACGCAGCGACAGCGCAGGCATATCAAGGTTAACGCTCCACTTCACCGCACCGCTGGTCTGGTCCAGACCCTGCAACATGCCATTGCTGGTATGCACCAGCACCAGGCCATCGCTGACCACCGGACGAGACATCGCCTCGCCGGCCACCTTGGTTTGCCAGGCAACGCTGCCGTCGCTGGTGTTCAAGGCAAAGACCTGGCCGCGCTCGCTGCCGATATAAATGCGATCGCCGGTAGCGGTAATGCCACCAGAGAGCAGCGCAGAAACGTTGCTGGAGAAGAAGCCGGTTTTTTGCGAGAGGTCGACTTTCCACTTCTCTTTGCCGTTGCTGGCGTCGAGCGCTTTAACGATGCCAAAACGGTCGGCGGCGTAAACGGTGCCGTCTTGCCATGCAGGATGCAGATTAGAGTAGAAGTCACCTACGCCATCACCCACCGACGTACTCCATGCCGTTTGCGGAGTGAACTGATTTTCCACTTTAGGCAGCGGGGCCATTTTCACGACATCTTCTTCGCCGCTGAACAGCGAGCAACCACTGAGCAGAGTGACCGAAATCAGCCCTGGCAGCAGGTATTTACGTAATTCCATGTGCGCTCTCTTGACTGGCTTAACTTAAGTTATTCATTTTCATTTGCAGCATCTGCTTCAGCGCGGGAGACGTCTGCGATTCTGCTCCCTTGCTCCATGCATCGCGTGCGCCCTGCTTGTCACCTTTGCTCAACAGCGCTTCGCCGCGAATGTCCGCGATGATCGCCGTCCAGCCTTCGCCCTTCACGTTATTCAACGTGCTGAGCGCAGCATCTGCCTGATTTTGCTGCAGTTGGATGCGTGCCAGGCGCAAATTGATGACCGCCTGCAGATTAGCATCTTTGGTGTCTTTTAAGCCGTTTTGCAGCAGCGCGATCGCTTTATCCAGTTGATTCGCGCTCACGTACTGTTTCGCCAGATCCAGCGATGCCAGCGCACCGTAGGTGTTTTGATTATCGCGCGCAAATTCTGCTACCGCATCTAACGTCTGCGGCTGGTCTGCACGCATCGCCGTGGTGAGCTGCTGATACTGCGCAGAAGCAGCCTTATCCGCACCTTCCTGATGACTGGTCCAGAAACGCCAGCCGCCCAGCGCGGCAATGCCGATGATCACGCCAACCGCCAGCGCTTTACCGTTATTGGCGAAAAACTGACGCAGCGCGTCAACCTGTTCGTTCTCGTTGCTGTAAACTTCCACGCAATCCCTCTCTTTAAAATGCCTATAGCGCTTACTGCAGCAGCGTGCGCAACGTGACAGCAGCCTCGCTCTGCGCCAGCGTTTGCTGTTCGCCAGTGCGCAGGTCTTTGATTACCACTTGGCCCGCTTTCATTTCATCTTCGCCCAGCACCAGCGCGATTCGTGCGCCCCACTTGTCTGCACGAGCAAACTGCTTCTTGAAATTGCCGCCGCCGAAGTTGGTCATCAGCTTCAGGGCTGGGTCAGCATCGCGCAATGTTTCCGCCAGCTGCATCGCGGCGGACTGCACGCCCTGCCCCGAAGCGATAACATAGACATCAACAATGCGCGTCGGTTCAAATTCAGGGTTGACCGCCTGTACCAGCAGTACCAAACGCTCCAGGCCCATGGCGAAGCCAACCGCTGGCGTTGCGCGCCCGCCCAGCTGCTCAACCAGCCCATCATAGCGACCGCCGCCGCATACGGTACCTTGCGAGCCAAGGCTGCTGGTGACCCATTCAAAGACAGTGCGGTTGTAGTAATCAAGGCCGCGCACCAGACGCTGATTGATACGGTATTTGATTCCGGCATCATCCAGCAGCGCGCACAGGCCGCTGAAATGTTTCCGTGATTCTGCGTCAAGGAACTCGCCCAGCGTTGGCGCATCGTTCAGCAGCGCCTGGATATCCGGGTTTTTGCTGTCGAGCACGCGCAGCGGATTGCTGTACATGCGGCGTTTGCAGTCTTCATCCAGCACGTCTTTGTGCTGCTCAAGGAAGGCAACCAGCGCATTACGGTAGTCGGCGCGTGCTGCCAGTGAGCCAATGGAGTTCAGCTCCAGCTCAACGTGATCGGCGATACCCAGCGCTTTCCACCAGCGTGCCGTCATCATAATCAGTTCCGCATCCACGTCCGGCCCTTGCAGACCAAACACTTCCACGCCCATTTGGTGGAACTGGCGATAGCGGCCTTTTTGCGGACGCTCATAGCGGAACATCGGACCGACGTACCACAGACGCTGCTCCTGATTGTAGAGCAGACCGTGCTCGATACCGGCGCGCACGCAGCCCGCAGTACCTTCCGGGCGCAGGGTCAGGCTCTCGCCGTTGCGGTCTTCAAAGGTGTACATCTCTTTCTCAACCACGTCGGTCACTTCACCAATAGCGCGGCTGAATAAGGGCGTATGCTCAACGATCGGTAGACGGATTTCACTGTAGCCATAGCTGGCCAGAACCTGTTTGAGGGTGCCTTCAATACGCTGCCAGACCGCGGTATCCGCTGGCAGATAATCGTTCATCCCACGGATCGCTTGAATATTCTTCGCCACGTTAGAATCTCTTAATACAAAAAAACCTGTCCGGCATCATACCTTATGAGGATGAAACCGCACAGGTTCAATCACAATCTGGCGCGCGTCTGGCGCGCACCTTCCCTTATTTTTCCAGCTGCTGCACGCTGATGCGGCGGCTCTCGTCCAGCATGGCGGCCTTGGCACGAATACGCGCTTCCAGCTGGTCAATCATGTCATTGTTATCGAGACGATCGCGCTGACGCACGCCATCTTCGTAGAAGCCGCTTTTCTTGTTGCCGCCGGTGACGCCAAGCGTCGACACCGTCGCTTCGCCCGGCCCGTTTACCACACAGCCGATGATGGAGACGTCCATTGGCGTAATGATGTCTTCCAGCCGCTCTTCAAGCGCGTTAACTGTACCGATCACGTCAAACTCCTGACGCGAGCAGGTTGGGCACGCGATGAAGTTAATGCCGCGTGACCGAATACGCAGTGACTTGAGGATGTCATAACCCACTTTGACTTCTTCAACCGGATCGGCGGCCAGCGAGATACGCAGCGTGTCGCCAATGCCTTCGGCGAGCAACAGACCCAACCCGATAGCCGACTTCACCGCGCCCGCTCGTGCGCCGCCCGCTTCGGTAATACCGAGATGCAGCGGCTGATCGATGGCTTTGGCCAGCAGTCGATAGGACTCCACCGCCAGAAACACATCGGAGGCTTTTACGCTGACTTTAAATTGATCGAAGTTCAGACGATCGAGATGATCAACATGGCGCATAGCCGATTCCAGCAGCGCCTGCGGCGTAGGCTCGCCGTACTTTTCTTGCAGATCTTTTTCCAGCGAACCGGCGTTAACGCCAATGCGAATCGGAATGTTGTGATCGCGTGCGCAGTCAACCACTTGACGGATGCGTTCGTTGTTGCCGATATTGCCGGGGTTGATGCGCAGACAATCAACGCCGTATTCCGCCACTTTAAGCGCGATACGGTAATCAAAGTGAATATCCGCCACCAGCGGCACATTGACCTGTTGTTTAATCAGTTTGAACGCCTCAGCTGCATCCATCGTGGGCACCGAAACGCGCACGATATCAACGCCCACGCGCTCCAGCGCGCGGATTTGATTCACTGTGGCTTCAACATCCGTGGTGCGGGTGTTGGTCATTGACTGAACGGCAATGGGCGCACCATCGCCGACTGGCACCTTGCCGACGTAAATTCGCGTTGATTTGCGACGGATAATGGGTGCTTCGTTATGCATATTCTCTCTCCACAATTACCCGGAAAGCGCGCTGCGCGTTATTGCGCACCCAGCGTCAATCGGGCAACCTGGTTATTACGGATAAAACGACTTAAATCAACGGGCTGATTCTGATATTGCACGTCAACCGCGCCCGGAGCCCCAATTTTCAGACGATACGGAGCGGTGCCGGACAAGCTGAGATTGCCACCGCTGCGTTGAATACCACTGAACAGCTTTTTACCGGTGGCATCGGTGACTTCAAGCCAGCAATCCGCTTTGAAATGCATCACTACCGCATTGGGGTCGGTGGCCGTCTGACTTACCGCCGCATTGGCGGTTGGCATAGAGGCGGCCGGAACGCTGTTCGCCGGTGCGGGTGAGGTCGCCGCTGGAGGATGAGTATCAACCGGAGCCTGGCTCGGTGAAACTACCGCGTTATCGTTGGTCGCCGCAGGCGCAGATGAGGTGGACGGCGTTTGCGCCGATGAAGCACTGGTGTTGGTGCTGCTGGAATCCGGTGTCGCAACCGCGCCTGCGCCATTGTCAATGGGCGTTCCCGCCGCGCTGGCATCGTTGCCGCTGCTGCTTTCCGCGCTGTTATCACCCAGCGGGATAGACTGGCCGCTGTCGTTGCTGCTGCCGTTTTGATCGGCCATTGAGACCAGATCGGCCTGTGACGCCTTGTGATTCTGCCACCACCAGGCACCGGTCAGCCCAACCACGACAAAAATCACCAGCCAGGTGAAAATCATCAGCCAGCCATCGCGCTTTTTGCGGCGCTTGCCCAGCGAGAAGCTCTGCATTGGCTCAATTTTGGCCGCGCGAACGGGCGCCTGCTTGGCCATCATGGGCAGCAGATCGTCCTCTGGCACATGCACCAAACGCGCATAAGAGCGGATATAGCCACGCAGGAACGTGGACGCTAAATCCGCTGGGGATTTATCCTCTTCAATATCACGTACGGTGGTGAGTTTAAGGCATAAACGCTCTGCGACGTTTTGCTGCGTCAGCCCCATTTGTTCACGGGCCAGACGCAGGCGTTCACCTGTGGAGTGTACTGCGGATTTTTCTTGAGTGGCTTCAGTATTCATTAGCTAAATAACGCTGGTACTGTATCGATTGCGGAAAACGTCGCGCCAACCGGTCGCCATAACGTGTAACGTCAGCAGCGTTTCCCTGTTGCGCGGCGAAACGTATGTGTAACCACAAGCTGTTTGCCGTCGCGGGCAAATGCTGATGGTAAATCTCTAACAGCAGCTGGGCCGCTGCAAGCTCGCCCTTCTTAAGCTGCTTTTCTACTTCTGCCAGCAGCAGCTGCCCTTGCTCGGGAGCAGCCGCGAGTGCGCTCCCCAACGAGGTTCGCGCGGCGTCATGCTCTCCCGCCTGCAGGTAACAATAGCCCGAAAACAATAAAGCATCTTGCCGGGCATCGAAAGCCTGCGACTGCGCTGCCAGCTTAAACTGTTGATGCGCATCGTCATACTGCCTTAAACCGCAAAGAAACGCACCGTAATTGTTCGCCACCAGCCCATTGTGCGGGGCTAGCCGTTGCGCACGCTGGTAATGGTGCCGCGTCTGCGCCCCATTCTGCTGCGCCTCTGACAAACGAGCAAGCGCCAGCGGCACCCGGTAATCCTGCGGCGCAGCCTGCTGCGCGCGTAAAAGATTGCGCTGCGCAGCGGCATACTGTTTGGCGGCCAAATAGTGCAGGCCCAGCTGCAAACGGATATCAGCAGCGCCGTGACGCGCTGGCTGATTGACACAACCGGTTACAACAAAAGCAGCAAGCGTTAACCATCCCTTATGCATTTTCATCTCTCCATGACTAAACGTCACGAGAGACTGACACGTCAGGCGCAGCGCGAAAATGCAGTCAGAAAAGGTTTCAGAGCGCCTTCACAGAGATCGTTTCACCTGCCATTTTTTTGCGCAGCGTGCGCTTGGTACGATCGATCACGTCCCCGGCCAGTTGACCGCAGGCAGCATCAATGTCGTCACCGCGGGTTTTACGCACGATAGTGGTAAAACCGTAATCCATCAGCACTTTAGAAAAACGATCGATGCGGCTGTTTGAGCTGCGGCCATAGGGTGCGCCCGGGAAGGGGTTCCACGGAATCAGGTTGATTTTGCACGGCGTATCTTTCAGCAGCGCAGCCAACTCATGCGCGTTATCGGTGCTGTCATTGACGTGGTCCAGCATCACGTACTCGATGGTCACGCGCCCCTGATTGGCGTTGGACTTGCCGATATAACGCTTCACCGCGCCGAGGAACGCCTCGATGTTGTACTTTTTGTTGATCGGCACAATTTCATCGCGGATGGTGTCGTTCGGTGCATGCAGCGAAATGGCCAACGCGACGTCAATCATATCACCCAGCTTATCCAGCGCGGGGACCACGCCTGAGGTTGACAGCGTAACGCGACGTTTTGATAACCCAAACCCGAAATCGTCCAGCATGATGTCCATCGCCGGCACCACATTGTTGAGGTTCAGCAACGGCTCGCCCATACCCATCATCACCACATTGGTGATGGGACGCTGGCCCGTGACTTTGGCTGCGCCGATGATTTTTGCCGCGCGCCATACCTGGCCGATGATTTCTGATACGCGCAGGTTGCGGTTGAAGCCCTGCTGCGCGGTCGAACAGAATTTACACTCCAGCGCGCAGCCAACCTGCGAGGACACACACAGTGTGGCGCGGTCGGCTTCCGGGATATACACGGTTTCGACCAGTTGATCGCCGACGCGAATCGCCCACTTGATGGTGCCATCGCTGGATCGCATCTCTTCCGCCACTTCCGGCGCACGGATCTCCGCTCGCTGCATCAATTTGCCGCGCAGCACTTTGTTGATATCGGTCATCTGCTCGAAATCATCGCAGCAGTAGTGATACATCCACTTCATGACCTGATCGGCGCGGAACGGTTTTTCGCCCATCTCCACGAAGAACTCGCGCATCTGCTGACGGTTTAAATCCAGCAGGTTAATTTTTTCACTTTTGGGGGAAACAACCACGGGGGAAGCGGACGATGGCGTCACAATCTGTTCGGACATAATGCTCTCTGGCCTCGTTGTTACACGTTACGGCTCTGGTTAGGAAATGAAATAAAACAGCGCCCCTGCTGAGGCTAGCTCAACAAGGGCGCATTATTGTACTACATCTGTCGCACGATGCCAGGGGAACGACTTTACTCAGGCTAAAAAGCGCTAAGCGTCGTGCCCGCTGACCTCAACGCGCTTAGCGAGTGCGCGGGCAGACTTCGTTTTCTGCGAAGAAGTACGCGATTTCGCGTGCTGCAGACTCAGCAGAGTCAGAACCGTGAGTGGCGTTCTCGGTGAAGCTGTCTGCGTAATCGGCACGCAGCGTACCGGCCAGCGCGTTGTCTGGGTTGGTGGCACCCATCAGATCACGGTGACGCTGAACGGCGTTTTCGCCTTCCAGAACAGACACCACAACGGGACCAGAAGTCATGAACTCAACCAGACCGTCGAAGAAAGGACGGCCTTTGTGTTCTGCGTAGAAGCCTTCAGCCTGCTCTTTGGTCAGGTGCAGCATTTTCGCGCCAACGATTTTGAAGCCTGCGCTTTCGAAACGGTTGTAGATAGCACCGATGACGTTCTTAGCAACGGCATTAGGTTTGATGATGGAGAAAGTACGTTCGATTGCCATGTTAACCTCTATTTAGCATCCTGAAGAAACCGGGAACGCTCCCGGTAAGAAAACGCGCCGATTATAGGGATATCGTTGCGCGTTGCCTATTAGCGAATGCAGGAATTATTGAAAATAAGTGATTTTTATCGCGTCTGACCGCCCATAGCCGCGGTTCACGATAGCCTGACCTGCTGCCTGGTGCGGTTACGTCGCTGATGCATGTCTTTCACGCCGCGCACTTTTATCACGCTCCCCTTGAGATAGCCGGGCCATTCGCTGACACTGGACGCCTTCTCTGATTACAACGAGGTTGTTGCGATGTCAGCTCCGCTATTTGTCTCTGCCGATTGGGTAAACGAGCATTACAACGAGGGCACACTGCAGGTGTTGGATGCCCGCATGGTGCCGCCAGGCCAGGAAGCGGTGCGCGATGTGAATGCGGAATATCTGGCCGCGCACTTGCCAGGCGCCGCTTTCTTTAATATTGACGCGTTATCCGATCACACCAGCCCTTACCCACATATGATGCCGCGCGCAGAAACCTTCGCGGTGGCGATGCGCGAACTGGGTGTGTGTCAGGACAAGCATCTGGTGGTGTACGACGAAGGGAATCTGTTTTCTGCTCCGCGCGCGTGGTGGATGCTGCGCGCCTTTGGCTGCGCCAACGTGTCCATTCTGGCGGGAGGACTGCAGGGCTGGAAAGCCGCGGGCCTGACGGTAGAAAGCGGCCCGGTTACGCTGCCCGAAGGCGAATTTGAGGCGACTTATGACAGCACCCAGGTAAAACGTCTCAACGATGTGCTGCTGATCAGCCACGAGGGTAGCGCGCAGATCGTCGATGCGCGGGCGGCCAACCGCTTTAATGGCGAAGTGGATGAGCCGCGTCCGGGCCTGCTGCGCGGCCATATTCCACACAGTCTTAACGTGCCGTGGAATACGCTAGTGGAAAACGGAACCCTGAAACCTGAACCGGCACTGCGCGAGCAGTTTGCCAAAGCGGGCCTGGCGTTCGATCGGCCAGTCGTGGCGAGCTGTGGTTCAGGCGTGACGGCAACGGTGGTGCTATTGGCGCTTACCGCGCTGGGCAAGCGCGACCTGTTCCTGTATGACGGCTCGTGGGGTGAATGGGGCAGCCGCGACGATCTGCCCATTGAGAAGTAGCGATATTTAAGGCGGAAAGCGGGTGCGCATGCGCGCGCCCTGGCTTAAATAATGCGCTGGCTGCCTTTGAAGTCGCGCAGAAAACTGCCCCAGCGGCGTTCGTAAAACGGGGTAATGTGCGCGATAAAAAAGTGGCTGACGCCTTTTTCTTCGGCCACCACTTCGCAGATATCAATCGGCGCGTCATCGGTGAGCGTATCAGTCGCCACGCTGCCCGCCGCCTGAATAATCTCATCAATGTGGCTCTCGGCTTCAATCCCAATCAAAAAATTCGCAGGCTGGTCAGCGCCTTCACGCAGGCTGGCAATCCAGGCGCGCCGCACCTGCTTGTATTTGGCAAACAGCTGAGTCAGCGAATCCACCATCTGGGCGGGCGGCGCTGCCACCTCAGAAAGCAGCAGTGCATGCCCACCTTCTAACACGGTCTGCTGACTTAGCGCACTGCCCTCTTCCCCGATCAAATGCGCGATTTCTCCCGGCGAAAACTCTTTGCCCACCGGCAGTTTTGGATTGAGAAACAGGCTCTTGCCCAGCGTCATTTCAAACAGCGTTCTGGCGGGCAAGCGCAGCCAGGGCTGGGTTTCTTGGATTGCTTCACCCATTGCCTCTTCAGAGGTAAAGAACGGAATGACGCTGCCGCCGCCCTCTTTTTCCCAGTGCTGAAGCTCCACCGGCGAGTTAGCATCAAACTGCGCGTTTTCACTGACCCCCGGCACCCAAACGTCGGCCTCAAGCAGCAGCTGAAAGAACTCCGGGCGATGCGCGGGCTCGGTAGCGGCCAGTTTCAACACTTCTTCAAGACGATTACTCATGCAGATTCACTTTTCAAAAAACCGTCAATATGCCCGATCCGTCGCAGCAGGCAGAACCCACAGCGCAGGCCCGAGCGCAAGGCATCGGGCAATAAGCGCGTTCTCTGTCTGCGGCGACGTTCAGGGCGCTGTGCTTATTTCAGCAGCAGATTCGCTAAGGTACGCACGCCCAGTCCGGTTGCGCCCGCCGACCACTGATCCACTGCGCTCTTGCGGTAGGTCGCCGAGCAGTCAATGTGCAACCAGCCTTGCTGATAGTTGCTGACAAACCAGGAGAGGAACGCTGCCGCGCTGCTGGCGCCTGCGGTGTGCGCCGCGCTGGCAATGTTATTGAGATCGGCAAAATTCGACGGCAAATGCTGACGGTGGAACTCTGCCAGCGGCAACCGCCAGAAGGCTTCATTTTCACTGGTGGCACTGCCGAGCAGCGATTCCGCCAGCACATCGTCAAAGGTAAACAGCGCGTGATAGTCGTTGCCGAGTGCGGTTTTCGCCGCGCCGGTCAGGGTCGCCGCGTCAATCAGCAGTTCGGGCTGCTGTTCGCTGGCATCAATAAGGCCGTCGGCTAACACCAGCCGCCCTTCCGCGTCGGTGTTCATGACCTCAACGGATTTGCCATTGCGGTAGCGAATAATATCGCCCAGGCGGAATGCATTGCCGCTCACCATGTTATCTGCGCAGCACAGGAACAGCTTAACGCGTTTAGTGAGACCGCGCGCGATGGCCAGCGCCAGCGCACCCGTGACCGTTGCCGCACCGCCCATGTCCGATTTCATGGAATCCATGCCAGCGCTCGGCTTCAGGCTGTAACCGCCGGTATCGAACGTGATGCCTTTCCCGACCAGACAGGCATAAACCGGTGCGTTCTCGTCGCCGCTGGGATTAAAATCAAGCGCCAATAGCACCGGCACGCGCGTCGAGCCGCGCCCAACGGTGTGAAGACCAGCGTAGCCCTGCTCGCGCAGATCGTCGCCTTTGGTGATGCGGTAGCTTACCGCGTCCCCGCCCACTTCCGCGATCAGATCGATGGCGCTGTGCGCCAGCTGTTCCGGACTCAGATCTTCCGCCGGCAGGTTAATGGTGTCGCGTACCCAATCAACGATTTTCAAGCGGCGATCAAATTCCTGCTGATCCTGCTCACTGAACGCGGGCCATACCACCTGACGCTGCGCTTTGGGGCTGCGGTAGCCCTGCCAGAATGCCCAGCATTTTTCCATATCCCAGCCGTCGCCGCTCAACGCAACGTGGCGGATACCTTGTGCATCCAGCTTGCGTCCGGCGCGCTGAATGCTGATCAGCGCATCGTTGCCGGTAAGGTGGATGGTCATGCCCTGTTCCGTGCTGCTCAACAGGGCCTTTTCTCCCCAACGCGCATCCGCGGCTTGCGAACTGAGCGTAATCATCATGGGTTGTGTTGTCATCGCGTAGCTCCATTTACGTAGGGTGTCCGGCCTGCGCCCGTGTCGGCGCAAGGCGGAAAATGATTAGCGAGGTGCGTTTGGCGTGAGGGTGCGCAGGCGCGTTACGCCGTGCGTCACCACCTCAATGGCACGATCGATCTCTTCTTCGGTGGTAAAGCGGCCAAGGGAAAAACGCAGCGAACTGTACGCCAGCGTTTGTTCAACGCCCATTGCGCGCAGCACATAAGAAGGTTCAAGGGTGGCAGAAGTACAGGCAGAACCGGACGACAGCGCCACATCTTTCAGCGCCATGATCAGCGATTCACCGTCGACGTCAGCAAAGCTCACATTAAGAATATGCGGCGCACCGTGCGCCAGCGAGCCGTTGAGCGTCACGCCCTGGAGTTGGCGAATGCCGTCCCACAGCCGTAAACGCAGCGCGCTCAGGTGCGACACGTCCGTCTCCATCGCTTCACGCGCCAGGCGGTAAGCCTCCCCCATGCCCACAATCTGGTGGACAGGCAGCGTACCGGAACGCATGCCGCGCTCGTGCCCGCCGCCGTGCATTTGTGCCTCAATGTCCAGTTTGGGTTTACGGCGTACCCACAGCGCGCCAATGCCTTTAGGGCCATAGAGTTTATGGGCGGAGAACGAGAGCAAATCTACCGGCAAGTGGCTAACGTCAATGGGTAATTTGCCGACGCTCTGGGTCGCATCTACGTGGAAAACGATGTCACGGGCACGGCACAGTGCGCCCAGCGCGGCGATATCCTGGACCACACCCGTTTCATTATTTACATGCATGAGCGACACCAGCACCGTGTCATCACGCAGCGCGGCGTCCAACTGCTCAGGCGTGACGATGCCATCCGCTCCGGGCTGTAAAAAGGTGACCGTAAAGCCTTCGCGCTCCAGCTGTAGGCAGCTGTCCAGTACCGCTTTGTGTTCGGTCTGGCTGGTTATAATGTGTTTGCCGCGCGCCTGATGACTGTGCGCCGCACCTTTAATCGCCAGGTTGTCGGCTTCAGTGGCACCGGAGGTAAAAATGATTTCACGCGGATCGGCGTTGATCAGCGCCGCGACGTCATTGCGTGCGACATCAACGGCTTCTTCAGCCTGCCAGCCAAAACGGTGTGAGCGGGAAGCGGGGTTACCGAAGGTGCCATCCGATGTGAGGAACTGCATCATCTTGCTGGCAACACGCGGATCTGCAGGGGTAGTGGCTGCATAATCCAGGTAAATCGGTAATTTCATTGCGCTAAAGCTCCGTATAAAAAATCATACGTCTTTATAGCACGATTCGGCCTTGCCCGCGTTAACAGGAAAGGCCGTGGGGATGTGAATCAGGCTCGCAGATTAACGTTGATAGTTTCCTGCACGCGATGCTGCTGGAAGCGACGATTGTCGAGGGTGTTCTGGCGGTCGGCCACGTCAAGGATTTCCTGATTATTCACCAGCTCAGCCAAGGTGATGTTGTTCAGGAACTCGCTGATGCGCTCGCTCAGGTCACGCCACAGGACGTGCGTCAGGCAACGCTCGCCGCCCTGGCAGCCTTCTTTGCCCTGGCATTTGGTGGCATCTACCGATTCATCAACGGCAGTGATCACTTCACCCACGGCGATAGCCGCGGCTTCTTTACCTAACAGATAACCGCCGCCCGGGCCGCGTACGCTGGCGACCAGACCGTGCTTACGCAGGCGCGAGAAAAGCTGCTCCAGATAAGAGAGCGAAATGCCCTGCCGCTCAGAAATGTCAGCGAGCGGCACCGGTCCCTCGTGGGAATGCAGCGCAACGTCCAGCATAGCGGTAACGGCATAACGTCCTTTGGATGTCAGTCTCATAGCGTACAACCTCGTAAGCGTCCGCCGTGACAGGCGGGTTATCTGATGAATGGAGGCCAGTCTGACATTCCCGAGTATTTTGGTCAACTATTTAACCAAGTAAAATACTCAACTATTTAACCTGGTGTTTTACTCAACTATCCCGCTTGTCGCTCTTGGGTTTCTGGAAAGAGGAGAGCATGCCGCGCAGGATATTGAGCTCGTCACGCTCAGGACGCGCACGCGTATACAGTCGACGCAGCTTGCTCATGACCTGGCTTGGCGTGCCTTCTCGAATAAACCCGCTGTCGAGCATCATTTGCTCGATGTGCTGGTAGAAGCGCTCCAGGTCGTCCACCAGCGGATACGGTGTGGCTTCGACCTCTGGCTGCGGCGTAGAGTGGTCCTGTGCGGCAAGCCACGCCATGCGGACTTCATACGCGATAATTTGCACCGCCATCGCCAGGTTCAGCGAGCTGTATTCCGGGTTAGCCTGAATAGCCACGTGATAGTGACACTTCTGCAGCTCTTCGTTGGTCAACCCCACGCGTTCGCGGCCAAACACCAGCGCCACCGGCGCCTGCTGGCCCTCCTCTACGCTTTTAACGCCGCATTCGCGCGCGTCCAGCATGGGCCACGGCAGCGAACGCGAACGTGCGCTGGTGCCCACCACCAGGCTGCAGCCTGCGATCGCTTCATCCAGCGTGTCAACGATATGCGCGTCACCAATGACGTCGCTCGCCCCGGCTGCCAGCGAGATGGCCTGCGAGTCCGGTTTTACCAGCGGATTGACCAGATACAGGTTGCTCAACCCCATGGTTTTCATGGCGCGCGCCACCGAGCCCATATTCCCGGTGTGAGAGGTTTCTACCAGTACGATTCGAATATTTTGCAGCATAATCAGGCACAGTCAGAAAAATGATGGTGCGCATCCTAACATAAATGCAGGACATTTGCTGAACACCCTGATATACTCCGCGCCGTTTTAAACCGTTCTTTAACATCCAGCGAGAGATACCGATGCATCCGATGCTCAACATCGCCGTGCGCGCAGCGCGCAAGGCCGGAAATTTAATTGCCAAGAATTATGAAACCCCGGACGCCGTCGAAGCCAGCCAGAAAGGCAGCAACGACTTCGTTACCAATGTTGACCGTGACGCAGAACGTCTGATTATCGAAGTGATTCGTAAATCCTACCCGCAACACACCATTATCACCGAAGAAAGCGGTGAACTGGCGGGTGAAGATCAGGACGTGCAATGGGTAATCGATCCGCTGGATGGCACCACCAACTTCATTAAACGCCTGCCCCATTTCTCAGTTTCCATCGCCGTACGCATTAAAGGTCGCACCGAAGTGGCGGTGGTTTACGATCCGATGCGCAATGAGCTGTTCACCGCGGTTCGCGGTCAGGGCGCGCAGCTGAATGGCTATCGCTTACGCGGCAGCAATGCACGCGATCTCGATGGCACCGTGCTGGCGACCGGCTTCCCGTTCAAACTCAAGCAGCACGCGACGCCGTTTATCAATATCGTGGGCAAACTGTTTACGCAGTGCGCTGACTTCCGCCGCACCGGTTCTGCCGCGCTGGATCTGGCCTATGTGGCAGCGGGTCGCGTGGATGGTTTCTTTGAGATCGGTCTGAAGCCGTGGGATTTTGCGGCGGGTGAACTGCTGGTGCGTGAAGCGGGCGGTCTGGTAACGGACTTTACCGGCAACCATGGCTACCTGCTGTCGGGCAATATTGTCGCCGGTAACCCGCGCGTGGTAAAAGCGATGTTGGCGACCATGCGTGAAGAACTGAGCGAAGCGCTCAAGCGCTAAGCGTAAAAAAGGCGGCTAATGATATAGCCGCCTTTTTATTGCCTGCTTCCAGGTTAGTGGCGTTCGTGCGTCAGCACTTCGCGCGGCTGAGTGCGACGACCAATCCGTCCTACCACTGCCGCCAGCACCGCTTCAATTAACAGCATGAAGAAGGCAAACCAGCTCGCTTTCGCCGTGGCGGCTGCCGCTTTCTCGGCAGCTTCACGGGCTTTCTGCTCCGCTTCCTGCTTCAACTGCTGGTACTGCTGCATCGCTTTTTGATAGCTCTGTTCGGTCTGATTCACAATCTGTTCTGCCTCAGCGTCGCTTTTACCGGTTCGCGCTTTGATAATGTTTTTCAACGCATCGCGGTCGGCTGCTTGCAGCGTATCACTGTGGCGGTTAATTACGCCCTTCATCCAGTTGGCAATATCCGTATCGGCATTTTGCGGATTCTGTGCGGTATTTTTCGCCTGATCTTCCGCGTTATTTGCTTCGTTATTTGCATCCTGCTTTAAGTTTTCCGGCTGCAGTTCAGGTTTTCCGGTTTGACGCAGCGTTGTTTCCAATTCGCCTTTTAAATCATCCAGATTAATATTATTTTCCTGCAGCTTCTCCTTCGCCATATTTGTCACTGACGGCGCCACAGCGGAAATACCGCTACCCAGCGCGTTCATGCCGCTTCCCAGAATATTAAACGCACCGCCAATAATTCCGCTCGCTAACGAAATTGCCAGCCACAGTGTAATAACCGTGCTGACGCCAAACATCAGCAAACCGTGCAGCGCACCTTCGCGTTGCGCCAGGCGTCCGGCAACGTAGCTGCCGACAGCCATCGCAATCAGCATGCTGACGCCGCTCCAGATCAATGCGCCCGTGCCAAGGTGTTGCAGCGGGTTTTGCTCCTGCTGAGGATCAATTGTCGTGGCGCCAATCGCCGTGCCCAGCAGTCCTAATAAAATATGTACGATAAGCGCCGCAATAACGCCAGCAAATACCGCACTCCAGGAAATACGTTTTAACGGCAGCGCTGAATGCGTTTCCGTAATGATTTCCTTAGTGCCATTAGTAGTCCAAGTTTCAGGCATGTTTCACTCCTCATAAAATAAAATATTGCAATGATTAAATCCTACTAGTGATACTCAGCGTAGACAGAGAAAAGTGTTTTAACCAGCGAGGAGAAGAGAGAAAAAACTATTTCGCGAGAAAGGTGTTAAACGCAGCGAGAATAATCATTTTCCGGCTGCGCTTAGCTTGCAAATTTAGAGAAATGGCCTAGCAATCCCACCGACTATTTCGGCGGCGCTCTGCCAGAGCAAGAGGCCAGTAATAATTAATATTACGCCGCCCAGCAGGCCCAGCAGCGGCATGGCCCACTGCACTGTGCGCGGTGGTGCGTTCGCCCTGCTCAGGCGCTGAGCAAATGCCCGGCATCTTGTCACCACCAACCCGATCAGCGTGACGGTCAGCGCGGTGCCCATCGCCATCGCCACGGCAGACGCCACGCCCCATCTGTAGACATCGATCACGCGGGCAAAAAGAAGCATCATGATAGCGCCAGAACAGGGACGTAACCCCATGGAGAGCACCACCAGCGCCTGTGTTTTGCCGCTTACCGCCTGCTCCATTTGCGCGGCGCTGGGGAGATGCGCATGACCGCAGCCGCAGTGCGCGTCATGATGATGATGCGCAGGTCGAAAGGTATGAAACGTTAATGCGGGTTTCATCCGCCACCGCTGGCGCAGCGCGTGCAGCGCACGTCCGCTAACCCCTATTCCCAAGGCGATAACCAGCAAATAGCTGCCTTTCTCCAGCCAGTAGCTGCCAAGATGCAGCTGCCGCGACGAGGTTTGCAGCAGCACCAGCATCACCGTAACCAATGCAATCGCGACGCCGCCCTGCAGCAGCGCCGCGAGCAGCGTCAATTTAACGCTGGTTTTAAGTTTTGCCGGGTGAGTGGCTAAGAAGGTGGTGATCACCATTTTACCGTGGCCGGGCCCTAAAGCATGCAGCACCCCGTAGGCCAGGCTAAACAGTAGCAGCGTCGCCCCCGCGCGGTCGGGCTGCGCGGCGACCTGCTGCAGCAGCTGCGACATCTCACGATTCAGCGTTTTTTGCCATATCACGCTCTGGAGCAATAGGGTCGGCCAAAACTGCCACAGCGTGAAGCCCGCCAGCAACATGAGTCCGCCCATCAGCCATAACGGCCAAAAGCGTCCGGAACGATGAGAAAGACGCTTCAGTGACATGCCAGCGTCACCGTTTGGGCAAATTGCTGGCCAAGATCCATCTGCTCAGGCGGCGCGTCCGCTTTATCCAGCGACAGCGCATATTGCTTCAGCGAATCCGCGGGCTTGGGGGTATGTAATGCAATTTGACAGTGGGCTTTGACCGTCTCATCCATGGTGAGATCCTGCGCATTTTCATAAGACATGTCGACAAAATAGCTGGGGTCGAAGGTCTGGATACGATAGGTACGCTGGCTCAAGCTGGGCGGTTCGCCAAAGGGCACAATGAACTCCAGTACCGCTTTATTGCCGCTGCGCGACAAATTGTACTCTTTGGGTAGGTTGAGAAATTTGATGCGGTTCTGGCCCTGCCAAACTTCGCTGAAATAGTGCTGACCCAGCACATTGGCCATCACCTGCGCGGCTAATTTTTTCCACACCACCTCGCCGGGTTTGGCGCGACCTGCGTCGTATAACAAGTCTGCCGAGGTGATTTCATCCATGGTCCACACCATTTTCATTCCTGTCAGGCGATTGTTATCGCCGATAAATTCAGTTTTCATCGCAATAAAGCTGTGCGGGTGTGACCAGGCGCTGGTACTGATAGCCAGCATAAGAGCAGTGAGCGCAATTTTCATGTGTTATAAAGTAACAATTTAACAGGGAAGATAACAGGTGCCAGGTAAAACTGTGACCTGCCACGAAGCTCTGAGCAAAAGTCGCTACAAATAGCGGGCGCGCATGCGAAATTCGCTATTCTTAGCTCAAACGGACCTGTGGATAACGTTAATGATGAGTTCTGCGCCTGTCACAGCACCACTCTTCAGCCGCGCCCAGCGCCGTTGCCATCTTCTGCTGCTGCTGTTTTTGCCCGCGCCAGCGCTAACGCTGGAAAAGCTCTGCCAGATAAACGGCGTAGAGGCTGCGGTAGCCCGTCAGGATATCGCGGATGTCGGCGATGAGATACAGCGTTACCATCAACTTGAGCTTCATCAGATGGTTGACGGCAGCTTTCGCATTCATGGCACGGAACTGGATCGGCGGCTTTGCCTGCTGCACTGGTTGCGACGCGCCCTGCGCGTGTCGCAGGCTTTTGTCTGTGAACAGTTTGCCCCGGTGCTGCGCCAGCGTCTTAAAATTATGAAAATTGAAAAGGCGCTGTGGGATGAAACCAATTTACACGCCCTGATTCAACACTGCAGCGTAAGGCTGAACCGAGACTTTAGCCCCCGCGATCGCCTTTTTCTGCAAATTTATATGAAATATGCGCTCTGCCAGCGTCAGAGCGCGCTGTTCAACGCACAGCAGCGCGCCTGGCTGGCAGAAAAGAGTGAGCGTGCCGCCGCCGATGACGTGATCCACCACTGGCAAAAACGCTGTCACCTCGCCCCGGACGTGAGTGAGACTGATTTCTGGACGCTGTTGTTCAGTTTGATCCACGCGCCAAACGGTCAGCATCTCGCCGACGCGACTGCACAGAGGTTAATGGCGGCAGTGGATGCGCTGGTGCTGCGCTTTGAACAGCTGGCGCAGACGCGCTTTAAAAATCAGCAACAGCTCAAGCTTCAGCTCTATACGCATCTGGCGCAGGCGCTGGACCGCAGCCATTTTGCCATTGGGATTGATAATAGCGTGGCGCTGGATGTCGCCCAGCTCTACCCCCGTTTGCTGCGCACCACCGAGCGCGCCCTCCAACCTTTTGGCTTGGCGTTTTCCACCACGTTCAGCGCAGAAGAAGTGAGCCTGGTCGCCGTGCTGTTTGGCGCCTGGCTGATGCAAGAGAGCGCGCTTCAGGAAAAACAGGTGCTGCTGCTCACCGGCGCAGACGCCGCGCTGGAACAGCTGCTGGAGCAGCAGATCCGCGATATGATGCTACTGCCCGTGAACATTACTCATCAGGATATTTTGCATTTTCAGCGTGAAGGCGCCCCGCGCGACGTGGCGCTGGTGATCACCCCTTACGCCACGGCCCTGCCACTGTTTTCACCGCCGCTGATCCACGCTGAGCTGCCGTTAAACGAACAGCAGCAGCGGCGAATCAGGTTACTGCTGGAGTCCTAAGCCGCGCGCGGGCGCAGGAACAGCGCAGGCAGCGCCACCAGCGCCATGACCCAGAACAGATGACCGTGCAGATGCGTAAACAGCACGCCGCATATCATCGTCATCACAGCAATACCGCCGCCCATCGCCAGGGCGGAATAAAGCGATTGTAATCGAATCACATCTGCGCCCTGACGTGCCGCAATGAATCGCATCGCAGCCAGATGACACACGGTAAAGCTGCCGCAGTGAAGAATTTGCGCCACCACCAGCCACGGTAGTCCTGTAGTGGCGCCCAGCAGCCCCCAGCGAATCACGGCACACACGCCGGAAAGCAGCAGTAAATCGCGAGCGCCCCAGCGGCTGAAGATACGATGACTGAACGCGAAAACCACGATTTCAGCCACGACGCCTAGCGACCAGAGATAGCCTACCAGGCTGGCAGAATAGCCGGATTCCTGCCACCAGATGGCGCTGAAACCGTAATATGCAGCATGCGCCCCTTGTAATAAGGTTACACACACCATAAACCGCCACACGGCGTTTTCCCGCAGCAGATCGCGCCATGCCTCCCAGCCGCCACGTTCAACCTGCCGTGCCTCTCCCTGCGGCATTGTGCGCGGCGGTAGCAGCATACCGGCGAACATCGCCAGCACCCCGATACTGAGCAGCAGCAAAATCGCGTGTTCTGACCAGGCGCTCACCAGCAGACCCGTTAATGCCGAGCTGATCACAAACGCCAGCGATCCCCACAGCCTTACCGGACCATAAGCCAGACCGATTTGCCGCGTCCAGGTCGCGGCCAGCGCGTCGCTGAGCGGCACCAGCGGCGAAAAGAACAGGTTAAAGCCAATCATTACCAGCAGCAGCCACAACCACTGACTTCCCAGCCAGAATCCCAGCGCAAACAGGCATGTCATTAGCGCCAGCAGGCGCAAGGCAAGGATCAGCTGAGAGGGATTGCGCACCTGCGAAGCAATGAGCAGACTGCCGACAAACCGCGCTACCATGCCACATCCCAATAGCACGCCAATTTTACCCGCATCAAGGCCTGCGCCTTTTAGCCATACTCCCCAAAAAGGCAGATAAATACCGTAGCAAAAAAAATAGGTGAAGTAGCTCAGACCCAGCCAGCGGGCTGATGTGATGTTCATAGTGTTTCTCGCAGGTGCTCAAACAACAAAGGGATAGCGTGGAGGCGCAACTTTGTCAGAGCCGGAGGCAAAATAAAAGCGGAGCGCATGAAGTAAAGGTAACATCGCGCGGTGCGGTGAAAACGAAAAAGGATGGCTTTCGCCATCCTTTTTAACCCAACGTGACCAGCGCGATTACGCGTACACAGGCAGACGTGCGCAGATATCCAGCACTTTCTTTTTGGTGCGTTCAATCGTGGCTTCGTCGTTGATGTTGTCCAGCACGTCGGCAATCCAGCCGGCCAGTTCACGCACGTCACCTTCTTTGAAACCACGACGGGTGACGGCTGGCGTACCGATACGAACACCTGAGGTCACAAAAGGACTCTTGGGATCGTTAGGCACGCTGTTTTTGTTGACGGTGATGTTAGCGCGACCTAATGCGGCATCCGCTTCTTTACCGGTCAGGTTTTTCTCAACCAGATCAATCAGGAACAGGTGGTTGTAGGTGCCGCCTGACACGATGTTGTAGCCGCGCGCAATCAGCACCTCGACCATCGCTTTGGCATTCTTCGCCACCTGCTGCTGATACGTTTTGAACTCAGGCTCCATCGCTTCTTTGAACGCGACCGCTTTACCGGCAATCACGTGCATCAGAGGACCGCCCTGTCCACCCGGGAACACGGCCGAGTTCAACTTCTTATAAAACTCTTCATCGCCGTTTTTCGCCAGGATGATCCCGCCGCGCGGACCGGCCAGCGTCTTGTGGGTCGTCGAGGTAACCACGTGGGCATGCGGAATGGGCGTTGGATAAACATCCGCCGCAATCAGTCCGGCGACGTGCGCCATATCCACAAACAGATACGCGCCAACGCTATCCGCGATTTCACGCATTTTGGCCCAGTCGCAGACGCCGGAGTAAGCGGAGAAGCCGCCAACGATCATTTTGGGCTGATGCGCTTTCGCCAACTCGGCCAGCTCGTCATAGTTGATTTTGCCGGTTTCATCGATGCCGTAAGGGATCACATTGTACAGCTTGCCAGACAGGTTAACCGGAGAGCCGTGGGTCAGGTGACCGCCGTGTGCCAGGTTCATGCCAAGGATCGTATCGCCAGGCTGCAGCAGCGCGGTGTACACGGCGAAGTTGGCCTGCGAGCCAGAGTGCGGCTGCACGTTGGCGTAATCAGCGCCGAATAGCGCTTTGGCGCGATCGATCGCCAGCTGCTCGACAATATCAACATATTCACATCCGCCGTAATAGCGCTTGCCCGGATACCCTTCCGCATATTTATTGGTGAGCTGTGAACCTTGCGCCTGCATAACGCGTGGGCTGGTGTAGTTTTCAGAAGCAATCAGTTCAATGTGCTCTTCCTGACGCACCTTCTCTTGCTCCATCGCCTGCCACAACTCGGCATCATAATCGGCAATGTTCATTTCACGCTTTAACATCCGGCATCTCCTGACTCAGCTAACTTTTAACAGCAGTTTGGCCCCGGTTAGGGGCGAAGGGCAACAGTGTAAACGGTTTTGTTGG
Source organism: uncultured Pantoea sp. (assembly GCA_913778495.1). GTDB lineage: Bacteria > Pseudomonadota > Gammaproteobacteria > Enterobacterales > Enterobacteriaceae > Pantoea. The sequence continues at coordinate 80,737 of CAJYVD010000016.1, read as the reverse complement.
GTGACGGTAGCGCCAATACCCTCTTTTTACGCAAACGATTGGCAGGGCGCTGGAACGGGTTTTTTACGCTTTCAATCGCACCTGTAAAGCCCCTTTTATCCTTTCACCAAACGAAGAAATCTTATCACGGTCACCAACTTGTATTTTTCGCTCATGCGGCTTTAACGCGATTTACAGCGCACCCAAACAGGCATAACATGCATTTTAAATACATGTTTAAATCACACCCAGGACAATGCCATGTTAGATGCTCAGACTATCGCCACGGTGAAAGCCAGCCTGCCCGCCGTTGCCGCACTTGGACCGCAACTCACTGGGCGTTTTTACCAGCGCCTGCTGCAGGAAAATCCGGCGCTGAAGAACGTGTTCAATATGAATAACCAGCGCAGCGGCAATCAGCGTGAAGCGCTGTTCAATGCGATTGCCGCTTACGCAAGCAACCTTGATAACCTGCCAGCGCTGCTGCCCGCCGTTGAAAAGATCGCCCAAAAGCATGCCAGCTTGAATATTCAACCTGACCAGTACGCCATTGTGGGTTCGACGCTGCTTGCTACCCTGGAAGAGATGCTAAATCCCGGCGACGATGTGCTTGAGGCTTGGGGAAAAGCCTATACGGTGCTGGCGGAAGTGTTTATTCAGCGCGAAACGGCGATCTACCAGATCGCTGAAGATAAGCCCGGCGGCTGGCGCGGTTTGCGTGATTTTCGTATCCACACCATCCGCCAGGAAAGCAGCGTAATCAAAAGCTTTGAGCTTGTGCCCTGTGACGGCAAGCCGGTTGCGGATTATCTTCCCGGTCAATATCTCACCCTGACGCTACGACCGGCCGGCAGCGACTATCTGCAGCATCGTCAATACTCGCTCACCCGACTGCCTAACGGCATTTCTTATCGCATTGCGGTCAAGCGCGACTTGCAGGGCAGCGTCTCAACCTGGCTGCACACCTGCGCCCAAGTGGGCGATGTCGTGCAGTGTGCCATACCGGCGGGTGATTTTACGCTCGAGGTGGATCCCACCACGCCCGTCACATTCATTTCCGCCGGCGTCGGTCAAACGCCACTGCTTGCCATGCTCGCGTCCCTGGCGCAGCGGCACCATGCAGGGCCGGTGACCTGGCTACACGCGACGGAAACAGGCGCACAGCACGCCTTTGCGACTGAGGTTAAAACGCTGGGCGCGCAACTGCCGCAATTTAGCCATCACGTTTGGTATCGGACGCCGGAAGGAAACGATACGAGATGCGATCAACGCGCGGGATTTATGGATCTGTCGGTTGTCACCGACGCGTTGACGCAGTCGGAGCGTACGTTCTGGATCTGCGGCCCGCTGCCGTTTATGCAGTTTATCGCGCGCCAGCTGCTGGACGCGGGCGTGACAGCCGATCGTATTCACTACGAAGTGTTTGGTCCGCACAAGGTGCTATAAATGAAAAAAGCCTGCTCAGGCAGGCTTTTCGGGCAGGACGGTGAGGCGACTCAGATGGCCTCTTCATCCTCTTCACCGGTACGGATACGCACCACGCGGGCCACGTCGAAGACGAAAATTTTGCCGTCACCGATTTTGCCGGTCTGCGCGGTTTTCATAATGGTTTCAACGCAGGTATCGACAATATCATCACCGACCACCATTTCGATTTTCACTTTTGGCAGAAAATCCACCATATACTCTGCACCGCGGTACAGCTCTGTATGGCCTTTCTGGCGCCCAAACCCCTTGACTTCGCTTACCGTCATGCCGGTGATGCCGACTTCTGCCAGCGCTTCACGCACATCATCGAGTTTGAATGGTTTGATAATTGCATCGATCTTTTTCATCACAGATCCCTTTTTCACTCCCTCCGTGGCCGGACGGATAACAAATAGTATAAGTGTTCCTGACGCTGCCGCACGCTACTCTTTAAAATCGCTGGCGTCCAGTTCATGGCGCGACAGCAGCTTATAAAACTCAGTGCGGTTGCGTCCAGCCAGACGTGCGGCGTGAGTGACATTTCCCTTGGTCATTTGCAGCAACTTGCGCAGATAGTTGAGTTCAAACTGGTTGCGCGCCTCCACAAACGTGGGCAGCGCGGTGTTCTCGCCCGCCAGCGCCTGCTCAACCAGTGCCTCACCGATCACCGGCGACGTCGTCAGCGCAACGCACTGCTCGATGACATTCACCAGCTGCCGCACGTTACCGGGCCAGGCGGCACTCACCAGGCGCTTCATCGCGTCAGCCGAGAAGCTGCGCACAAACGGCTTATGCCGGTGCGCCGCCTCGCGCAGCAGGTGATTCGCCAGCAGCGGAATGTCTTCTGCCCGCTCGTGCAGCGCCGGCAGTTTAAGATTCACCACGTTCAGACGATAGTAAAGATCTTCCCTAAAACTCTTTTTCTCCATGGCCTTCGGCAAATCGCGGTGCGTCGCGGAAAGGATGCGTACGTTAATGTCGAGATCGCGGTTGCTGCCTAGCGGACGCACCTTGCGCTCTTGCAGCACGCGCAGCAGTTTCACCTGCAGCGCATGCGGCATATCGCCAATTTCGTCGAGAAACAGCGTGCCGCCCTCTGCCGCCTGAAACAGCCCTTCACGGGCGCTGACGGCGCCGGTAAAGGCGCCCCTGGCATGGCCAAATAATTCTGACTCCAGCAGCTGCTCAGGCAGTGCGCCGCAGTTGATGGCGATAAACGGCTGCGCGGCACGCGGGCTGGCGGCATGAATGGCCTGCGCCAGCACCTCTTTGCCGGTGCCGCTTTGCCCGATAATTAATACGCTTACGTCTGACTGCGCCACCATGTGTGCCTGCTCCAGCAGGCGCAGCATCTGCGGATTGCGGGTCACAATCGCTTCCCGCCAGCGGTCATCGCTGGCAGGCGCGCGCTGAGCCAAGGCGTCGTTGATGGCTTTATAAAGCGCGTCACGATCCACGGGTTTCGTGAGAAAGCTAAATACACCTTGCTGGGTGGCTGACACGGCTTCGGGAATGGATCCGTGCGCGGTAAGAATGATGACCGGCAGGCCCGTGTGGCGCTTCTGAATTTCCGCAAACAGCGCCAGGCCGTCCATCTCATCCATGCGCAGATCGCTTATCACCAGATCCACGCGCTCTTTTTGCAGCTGGCGAAGCGCTTCAGGCCCGCTGGCGGCGGTGGTCACCTGATAGCCCTCGCTGCTCAGACGCATGCCCAAGAGTTTGAGCAGGCCGGGATCGTCGTCCACCAGCAGTAAATGTGCGCGTTGGTTCATGCTACGGATCCTCACGTTGGTCATCGCTATTGCCGTGCGATGTGTCACTGCTATCTGGCGTCTTGCGCGAGGAGAGCTGGCGTTCAATATCGGTCAGGCGTTCGAGTTTACGCTGCGTGTCGTCCAGCGACTGCCGCAGCTGCGTTTGCTGCTGGCGCAGGCTATCCAACTGCGCATCGCTGGACTGCTGCAGGGCGGCGTAGCGGCTTCGCTCCGCACTCAGCGCCAGCAACGCGCTTTGGTGACTGCGCCATAGCTGTAGCAAGGGGCGTACGCTGCTGGGCCAGTCACTGCTGTAGCTATCCAGCGTAGTCAACATCTGGCGGCGCTCCAGCGGCGTCAGATTGCCATTGGCTAGCAAAATGCCCTGCTTAAACGCGCGCGCCCAGCCTTGCACCGGCCAGCGTCGCGCCTCCGCTCGCGCTTCCGCCGCCGAGAGCCGTTCGCCGCAGTCCATGGCGCGCTGCCAGTAAAGCGGATTATTCATGGCCGCAGGACTGTCCGTTTTCCAGACGTTGGCACAGGCTACGGTCAGATAGTCCGCCAGGCGGACATCTGGCTCGGCGAGGGTAGAACCGTCGCGAGACGGAGAGTGCGGTGCAGCAAGTTGACAGGCGCTCAGCCCCAGGATCATCAGGGTGCCAAACACACAGCTAGCAAATCGTTTCATTGGTCAGGCGTTCCCGGCGCGGCTGGTAAAATAATGCGAAAACAGACGTCAGCGTGTTTGTGCGCCACCAGCTGTAAGTCACCCTGCATACGGCGCAGGCAATCTTTGGCGATACTCAAACCCAGACCACTGCCTTTTACCGGCCCCTGCCGCTGCTGGCTGCCCTGGTAAAACGGCTCAAAAATCATCGTCTGCTCGTCGAGTGGAATGGGCGTACCGGTATTCGCCACCTCAATCCACACTTCGCCACCCTTCTGTTGGCTGTGCAGCCAAATGTTACCGGATTCACTGCCGTAGTTCACGGCGTTCGAATAAAGGTTGTCGATCACCCGCTGCAACAGCGTGGGTTCCGCCAGACAGTGAAGCACGCGCAGATCGAGATGCGTTTTCATGCCGCGCGCGCTGGCAGGAAGCGAATGGATAGCCATCACCGAGGCCACTATTTCCTCCAGTGCGACCGGCCTCAGCGCCAATGGCTCCTCTGCCAGCTGACGATTGTAGTCAAGCAGCTGTTCAATTAAACGCTGCAGGTGACGACTGCTGGTGTCCAGTATTGCCACGACATCTTTCTGATCGGCATTGAGCGGCCCGGCAACCTGATCGGCCAACAGCTCCGTGCCTTCGCGCAGGCTGGCAAGCGGCGTTTTCAGCTCGTGGGAGAGATGACGCAAAAATTCGTGACGCTGGGCTTCCAGCCAGCTCAGGCGCTCACTGAGCCAGACGATGCGCTGCCCCAGCGAACGAATTTCACGCGGGCCGCGAAAACGCTGGCTGCTGCCTAGCGCTTTGCCCTCACCCAACCGATTAATCATGCGCTCAACCCGTTTTACGGGACCGATGATCATGCCGGTAAACAGCAGTACCAGCGCAAGGCTAATTAAAAACAGAATCAGCGCCTGCCAGCCAAAAAATTGACCGCGTTCGGCAATTTCGCGTTGCAGCTGTAAGCCGCGTGCGAAAACCGCTTCGCGCGTCGCCTGCACCATTTTCGCATTGGCTGCGGAGAATTGCTCAAGGGCGTCGCCCGCCTGTGTTGAAGGCGCGCCGTTCTGACATTGCACGCTTTGCAGCGGCGGCAGTGCCTGTTGCAGAGGGATAAAGGCGGGCAGATCGGGCAGGCTGGCGGTATGGCTGGCCAGCATCTGGCCATAGCGCGTCCACTGCGTTTGGTAGAGTTTCAGCAGTGAAGGATCGTCCAGGACGCAATATTGCCGATAGCTGCGCTCCAGCTCCAGCGCGGTTCGCGCCATCGCCTCACTGCGGCGCACATCGGTAAACGTATTGCGGTTGGTATCAGCGGCCTGGTCGCTAAGCGCCGAGAGGCTCTCCCACGCTTGCCACGCCAGGACCAACAGCGGCAGCAGCACCAGCAGAAACGCCATCAACACCAATTGCCGAAGGGAACGAGGAAAAAAACGCCATGTGATCACAGCCGTGCGTCCTTAAAAAATGCGCTGCTGGCATGCTAGCGGAGTCTGCGTACGTAAGAAAGCAGGAAACAAAAACGGCAGGCCAGAAGGCCTGCCGTTCAGGTAACGCCGCAGCATCACCGGGGAATGAGGTGGAGCCTTACTCAACGTGACGTCCGGTGTTTGATAACGTTGCAAAGCACGCGATTATCGGTCGTGTGGACGGCAGGCTCCGTTTTGTGCGTCATTCTATTTTTATGAGCTCAACCGCAGAACGGGGCAATCATAAACAGGTGAATGAGCAGCAAGTTAATTATAGCAACAACCGTGCCAAAAAATAAATATCTTATATTTTCAGCGGTTTCCCGTGCTCATCGGGCTGAAGCGTCACAAACATTGGGCGGGCACGGCAAAAAGTGTCGCTATTGAGCAACACCGCAGCGCGCCCTTTTCCTGCCCTGATAAGAATCAAGGGATTAGATGTCGCCATTTAGCAACACTACTAAGCCAGCTCTGTCGCTGATTTCCGACAGCCGCATCGGCCCTGCTCATATTTATTGTAAAAAAAAGGCCGCTCGCGGCGGCCTTGGATTGCAAAAGAGAGGAGAGATCAGCCCAGCTGCTTGCGCGCGTTGCGGAAAATCCGCATCCACGGTCCATCTTCGCCCCACTCAGCCGGATGCCAGGAGTTGCTGACGGTGCGGAACACGCGCTCAGGGTGCGGCATCATAATGGTCACGCGGCCGCTTTCATTGGTGACCGCCGTGATACCGTTCGGTGACCCGTTCGGGTTTGCCGGATAGGTTTCCGTGACAGCGCCGTAGTTGTCCACAAACCGCAGCGCCACCAGACCCGCCGTCTCCAGCGCGGCCAGATGAGCGGCATCGCGCACTTCAACGTAACCTTCCCCGTGTGATACGGCGATCGGCATACGCGAACCGGCCATGCCATCAAGCAGCAGTGAACCGCTGTTGGTCACTTCCACCAGGCTGAAACGCGCTTCAAAACGCTCGGACTGGTTACGCACAAAGCGCGGCCACAGTTCACTGCCTGGGATCAGCTCGCGCAGGTTGGACATCATCTGACAGCCGTTGCACACGCCCAGCGCCAGCGTCTGTGGACGATGGAAGAACGCTTCAAACGTATCGCGCACCCGATCGTTGAACAGAATCGATTTTGCCCAGCCTTCACCCGCGCCCAGCACGTCGCCATAGGAGAAGCCGCCACACGCGACCAGCGCGTTAAACCCATCCAGATCGTGGCGCCCCGCCAGCAGATCGCTCATGTGCACATCTACCGCCGTAAAACCTGCGCGGTGGAAGGCGGCCGCCATCTCCACGTGGGAGTTAACGCCCTGCTCGCGCAGCACCGCCACCCGCGGGCGGGCGCCGGTTGCAATCATCGGTGCCGCCACGTCTTCTGCCGGATCAAAACTCAATGTGACGTTCAGGCCCGGATCGTTGTCATCCTGCTTGACCGCGTGCTCTTGATCGGCGCAAGCCGGGTTGTCGCGCAGGCGTTGCATCTGCCAGGTCGTTTCAGCCCACCACGTGCGCAGCGTGTTACGGCTTTCGCTATAGACCGCCTGTTCGCCCGCGCGGATCGTGAAGCGATCGCCAGGCTGCGCCTGTCCTAGCACGTGCACGTTGTCGCGCAGGCCGTGTTCCGCGAGGATCTGCTCAACCTGCGCGCGATCGGCCGCGTTGATTTGCAGCACCGCGCCCAGCTCCTCGGTAAACAGCGCCGCCAGCGCATCGCTGCCCAACGCCGCGATATCGACGTCAATGCCGCAGTGACCGGCGAAGGCCATCTCTGCCAGCGTCACCAGCAAGCCGCCGTCGGAGCGGTCGTGATAGGCGAGCAGTTTCTGCTGAGTAACCAGCGCCTGAATGGCGTTAAAGAAGCCAGCCAACTGAGCGGCATCCCGCACGTCAGCTGGCTTGTCACCCAGTTGACGATACACTTGCGACAGCGCGGTCGCGCCTAGCGTGTTGGCGCCGTTGCCGAGATCCACCAGCAGCAGCAGATTATCGCCATCGGCCTGCAGCTGCGGCGTCACCGTCTGACGCACATCTTCCACGCGGGCGAAGGCGGTGATCACCAGCGACAGCGGCGACGTCATCTCGCGCTGCTCGTCACCCTGCTGCCAGCGGGTTTTCATGGACATGGAGTCTTTGCCCACCGGAATGGTGATGCCGAGCGCGGGACATAACTCTTCCCCAACCGCTTTCACCGCTTCGTACAAGCCGGCGTCTTCGCCTGGATGGCCGGCGGCAGCCATCCAGTTTGCGGAGAGTTTAACGCGCTTGAGCGAGCCAATGGCGGTGGCCGCCAGGTTCGTCAGCGCTTCCCCCACGGCCAGACGTCCCGACGCGGCGAAGTCCAGCAGCGCGACCGGCGCACGTTCGCCCAAGGCAAAGGCTTCACCGTGATAGCTGTCGAGGCTGGCGGTGGTCACCGCGCAGTTTGCTACCGGAATTTGCCACGGCCCCACCATCTGATCGCGCGCCACCATGCCGGTCACGCTACGGTCACCAATGGTGATCAGGAAGGTTTTCTCAGCTACGCCAGGCAGATGCAGGACGCGATGCACCGCATCGGCCACGGTAATGCCGTCGCGCTGAAGCGCCGCGCCGTTGGCCTGCTGGCGCGTCACGTCGCGCGTCATTTTCGGCGTTTTACCCAGCAGAACGTCTAGCGGCATATCAATGGGATCGTTGCCGAAGTGGCTGTCGGTCAGTGTCAGGTGATGCTCTTCCGTGGCCTCGCCAATCACCGCATAGGGGGCACGCTCGCGCTGACACAGCGTGTCAAACAGCGCCAGCTTCTCTGGCGCCACCGCGAGCACATAGCGCTCCTGCGATTCATTACACCACACTTCAAGCGGGCTCATGCCCGGCTCATCGCTGAGGATATCGCGCAGATTAAAGCGACCGCCGCGACCGCCGTCGCTCACTAATTCCGGCATGGCGTTAGAGAGGCCGCCCGCGCCCACATCGTGAATAAACAGAATCGGGTTGTCTTCGCCCAACTGCCAGCAGCGGTCGATCACTTCCTGACAGCGCCGCTCCATTTCTGGGTTGTCGCGCTGCACCGAGGCGAAGTCGAGATCGGCATCCGACTGACCGGACGCCATGGACGACGCCGCGCCGCCGCCAAGGCCAATATTCATCGCCGGGCCGCCCAGCACCACCAGCTTCGCGCCAACAACGATTTCCCCTTTCTGCACGTGATCGGCGCGGATATTACCTATGCCGCCCGCCAGCATAATCGGCTTATGGTAGCCGCGCAGCTCTTCACCGTTATGGCTATTGACGCGCGCTTCATAAGTGCGGAAGTAGCCATTCAGGGCGGGACGGCCAAATTCATTGTTAAAAGCCGCGCCGCCCAGCGGGCCGTCGGTCATGATGTCCAGCGCGGTGACGATGCGATCGGGCTTACCGAAATCCTCTTCCCACGGCTGTTCAAAGCCCGGAATGCGCAGGTTAGAGACGGAAAAGCCCACGAGGCCCGCTTTGGGTTTCGCACCGCGCCCGGTAGCGCCTTCGTCACGGATTTCCCCGCCCGAACCGGTAGCCGCGCCCGGCCAGGGAGAAATCGCGGTGGGATGGTTGTGGGTTTCCACTTTCATCAGGATGTGTGCGGCTTCCTGATGAAACGCATATTCGCCCTTCTGCGCGTCGGCGTAGAAGCGGCCTACCTCGGAACCTTCCATCACCGCGGCATTGTCTTTATAGGCAGACAATACGTGATCGGGATGCTGCTCAAAGGTGTTTTTAATCATTTTAAACAGCGACTTAGGCTGTTTTTCGCCGTCAATAATCCAGTCGGCGTTGAAAATTTTGTGGCGGCAGTGCTCAGAGTTAGCCTGCGCGAACATATAAAGTTCGATGTCGTTGGGATTACGGCCGAGGCGGGTAAAGGCCTCAAGCAGATAGTCAATTTCGTCATCTGCCAGCGCCAGCCCCAGCGTGGTGTTGGCCTGCTCCAGCGCCTGGCGGCCGCCGTTGAGCACATCTACACTCTTTAGCGGCTGCGGTTGGTGTTGAGCAAACAGCTGCTCTGCGTCATTGAGGTCGCTAAACACGGTTTCCATCATGCGGTCGTGCAGCAGGCTGGCCAGCTGTGCCCACTGCGCGTCGGTTAACGCGGGCGCCTGCACATAAAACGCGATGCCGCGCTCCAGGCGAACGACCTGCGGCAAACCACAGTTGTGGGCGATATCGGTGGCTTTAGATGACCAGGGTGAAAGCGTGCCGGGGCGCGGCGTAACCAGCAACAGACGCCCTTGTGGCGCGTGTTCGGCGAGAGAAGGACCGTATTTCAGCAGACGTTGCAAACGGGCATGTTCATCGGCATTAAGCGGTGCGCTGACATCGGCAAAATGGACGTACTCGGCGTAAATATCACTCACTGGCAGGTGAGCGTCCTGAAAACGGGTCAGCAGTTTGTTTACACGAAATGCCGACAGAGCGGGCGAACCACGCAGAATTTCCATCATTAAAGATCTCTCGTCTTCGAAGCGCCGGGCGACGCTTCTTTGGGCGCAACAGGGAAAACGGGCAGTATTATAGAGAAACAGCACCGGTTACGAAACCGTTTGCGCAGAATTTATCGGACACAGGATTTGACTGAATTTTGCGCAAAACTTGCTATATGAGTTGCCCTGCCCCGCTTTGTTGCGCAAAATGCCCCTCGCTCTGGGAAGTGAAACAACATAAATACTGCCTTTAAAAGACAGAGGCCTGTGAGCCATTACGAGACAACTATTTGAAACGCCTAAAATTAAACTATCTGTTTATCGGTCTGATCACCGTGCTGCTTGCGCTGGCGCTGTGGCCATCTATCCCGTGGTATGGCGGGGGATCAGACGCGTTATCACAGATCAAATCACGCGGAGTATTGCGGATCAGTACCGTTAATTCTCCGCTGACTTACTACACCATTAATAATGCTCCGGCGGGTATGGATTACGAGCTGGCGAAACGCTTTGCCGATTATCTGGGCGTCAAGCTCGAAGTTACCGTGCGCCCTAATCTCGGCGATCTGTTCGACGATCTGGATGACGGTAAAGCCGATCTGCTGGCCGCCGGACTGATCTACAACAGTGAGCGTCTGACACGCTACCAAAGCGGCCCGAGTTATTACTCGGTGTCCCAACAGCTGGTGTATCGCATCGACAAACCGCGCCCACGCAATCTGGGCGATCTCAAAGGCCGCCTGCTGGTGCAGTCCGGTTCGGCATACCTCTCAACTTTGCGCGCCGCCAAAGCTGACAGCTATCCCGATCTCGACTGGGCGATCGCCACCGATCAGGGCCAAAAGGCGCTGCTGGAAGCGGTTGCGGACGGCAAACTGGATTACACCGTGGGTGACTCGGTGACGATCGGCCTGCTACAGCGTATTCATCCGCAGCTGGCGGTCGCCTTTGATATCACCGATGAAGAGCCGGTCACCTGGTATTTGCCGCGCAACGACGATGACAGCCTGAATGCCGCGATGCTGGATTTCTACAGTCAAATGGGCGAAGAAGGCACCATGGCGCGGCTGGAAGAGAAGTATCTCGGCCACGTCGGCACTTTTGATTATGTCGATACCCGCACGTTCCTGCGCGCGATCGACAACACGCTGCCGGACATCAAACCGCTGTTTGAGAAATACGCCGCCGCCATCGACTGGCGGCTGCTGGCCGCGGTGTCTTATCAGGAGTCACACTGGAATCCCCAGGCCACCTCGCCCACCGGCGTGCGCGGCATGATGATGCTGACGCGCAACACCGCTGACAGCCTTAACGTCGGCGACCGTCTCGATCCCGAACAAAGTATTCGCGGCGGCAGCGAGTATTTACAGCGCATGATGGAGAAAGTGCCCACGACCATTCCGGACGATGAGCGTATCTGGTTCGCGCTCGCCGCTTACAATATGGGCTATGCGCACATGCTGGACGCGCGCAAACTCACGGCGAAACAGGGCGGCAATCCTGACAGCTGGGCCGACGTTAAACTGCGCTTGCCCATGCTGAGCCAGAAGCGTTACTACACGCAAACCACCTATGGCTATGCGCGCGGTCACGAAGCCTACACCTACGTTGAGAACATCCGTAAATATCAGCTCAGCCTGGTGGGGTATTTGCAGGAGCAGGAGAAGCGGCTGGCGCAGCGCTCGGCGCTGGAAGCGGAGTTGGGCGCCGGCTATCCCGCCGTAGCGCCTAAAATCGCGATGAATTAATCCGTGCGCTGCGCCTGGCGCAGCGCACGCTTTTGCTCACGGCGCATGCGGAAAAAATCACTCAGCATCGCCGCACACTCCTCGGCTAATACGCCTGACTGGATTGCGATACGGTGATTCATGCCCGGGTGACCAATGACATCCAGCAGCGAACCCGCCGCCCCCGTTTTCTCATCGTTCGCGCCGTACACCAGACGGGTAATGCGGCTGTGAACCATCGCCCCGGCGCACATCACGCACGGCTCGAGCGTGACATACAGCGTGGTATCGAGCAGGCGATAGTTTTCCAGAATTTTGCCGCCCTGACGCAGCGCCATGATCTCGGCATGCGCGGTGGGATCGCATTGACCAATGGGTCGGTTCCAGCCTTCACCCAGCACGCGATCGCCCTGCACCAGCACCGCACCTACCGGCACTTCGCCCTGCGCCCACGCCCGTTTTGCCAGCTCAAGCGCGTGGCGCATCCAGTATTCATCAGTTTGTGGGTTCAACGCGTTGCTCCTGCGGGTGGAAAGGCCGCGCATTATAGACGGAATCGCGGCATGATTCACTCCAGCTGTTGTAACTCGCCGCGCGGCGTAACGCGCCAGCGGTGCTGGCAAAAATAGAGCAGCGGGTTGTCCTGCTTGCTGTCACTGTAGCCGCTGTAAAGCTGCAGCGGTGTGCCGATTTTTTCTTCCAACTGGGCGACCTTTTCATGGCCAAGACAGCGCATGGCGAGCACCCGTCCGCCATATCCGCGCGCCATCTGGCTGGCAATCAGCTTTACGCGAGGCAAAAATGCCGAGTCGAAGTAGACCTGTTCCACCAGGTTCTGCGGCGAGCCGGTGATTAACCACACGTCCGCATCACCGCTGCTGAGATAGTCGCTCAGGCGTTGCTGTACCACGGGAAACGCCGTGACGCGCGTCCGAAACCAGGCGGCAAATTCCGCTTCGCGCTGGCGCAGCGCCGCTTCGCTGTGGCCAAAGGTGATCGCCCAGAGCAGCAGGCTCATCGGCCAGCGCGTCGCGCGTCCTTTGAACAGCAGTCCGGCGCCGATCACCGGTAACAGCGGGATCACCAGCAGCAGATTCAGCGGCTGGCGACGCAGTAAATAGCGCATAAAAGTGCCAAACATATCCTGCTGATGGAGCGTGCCATCCAGATCGAAGAAAACCACGCGGCGTTGCGTACCTGTTGTCAAACTCCACTCCTTAATTAATGCGTTTTACGGCTTGCCTACAGTGTAGCCAGCTTCGCGCTTGAGGTCGAAACCACTCATTTTTAATTCCAATGACTACAATAAGCGCAGAATAGTTTATTCTCTCTGTCACGCGGTTGTCCCTTAACGCGACAGTGCGCCCTTTAACTATGCTCCACGCTAACGGGGAATGAAGGATAGGACATGAGCTCTTTACTGCGTATTCGCCAGCTCTACCCTCGACTGGCGCTCAATGAGCGACGGCTGGCCGATTTTTTACTGTCGCAGCCCGACCGGGCACGGCATTTGAGTTCACAAAAGCTTGCGGAAGAAGCGGGCGTCAGTCAGTCAAGCGTGGTGAAGTTCGCGCAAAAGCTGGGCTACAAAGGCTTTCCGGCGCTTAAATTGGCTTTGAGTGAATCGCTGGCCGAACGCGACGCGATTACCGTGCATAACCATATTCTCAGCGACGATCCGCTGAAAGTGGTGGGTGAAAAGCTGCTGACGGAAAAGATATCGGCGATTCGCGCCACGCTGGATATCAATAGCGAAGAGAAGCTGCTGGAGACGCTGCAGCTGTTGAAACACGCCAACCGTATTTTGCTGGTGGGGATCGGCGCGTCCGGTCTGGTGGCCAAAGATTTTTCCTGGAAGCTGATGAAGATCGGCATCAACGCGGTGGCAGAGCAGGATATGCATGCCCTGCTGGCCAGCGTGCAGGGGATGGCGCCAGGCGACGTACTGCTGGCGCTCTCGTACACCGGTGAACGCCGCGAAATCAATCTGGCCGCGCAGGAAGCGGCGCAGCTGGGTGTCGATGTGCTGGCTTTTACCGGTTTCACGCCCAATTCGCTGCAGCAAATTGCCTCCATCTGCCTGTATACGGTTGCAGAAGAGCAGAGCACGCGCAGCGCAGCAATCTCCTCTACCAGCGCCCAGCTGGCGCTGACCGACCTGCTCTTTATGGCCCTGGTGCAGCACGATCCCGAGCGCGCATCAAGCCATATTCGCCACAGTGAAGCGCTGGTTAAAAAGTTGGTTTAACGGGGGTGAAAACGATGCGCCGTCACGGGCGGAGCGGTGAACAGGCGGAAATGTGCCCGCGGTTTGATTAGGCGCAAGAAACCCGCCTGACGCGGCCGCGCCTTTTATGATAAGGTGCGCGCCTCCCCCACCCCTGCGTGTGACCGCGATGGCGTTACTGATCACCTCAAAATGCATTAACTGCGATATGTGCGAGCCGGAGTGCCCCAATCAGGCAATAAGCTTGGGTGAGGCAATCTATGAAATTGACGCGGCGCGCTGCACCGAGTGCATCGGCCATTATGACGCGCCTACTTGCCAGCAAGTTTGCCCGATTGATAACACCATCGTGACGGACCCACAGCACACCGAGAGCCGGGATGCGCTGTGGGACAAGTTTGTCACGCTGCACTCACGCGTTAATTAGCGCTCAATAATCACCGTGGCGCACGCATAATGCCGTTCGTCCGCCAGCGTGACGTGAACGTGGTTAACGCCAAGCTGCCTGGCAATCACTTCCGCCTGCTCAAAGAAACGCAGCCCGGGTTTTCCCAGCGCATCGTTGTAAACTTCGAACTGGTTGAACGCGAGCCCTCCGCGAATGCCGGTCCCGAATGCCTTGGCCGCCGCCTCTTTGACTGCAAAACGCTTCGCCAAAAAGCGCACCGGCTGCTGATGCGCCTGATATTGCTGCCATTCAGCCTCGCTCAATACCCGTCGCGCCAGGCGATCGCCGGAACGCGCAATCACGCCCGCGATGCGTTCGATTTCGACGATGTCGCTGCCGAGCCCTAAAATGGCCATTAGCGGCGCGCTTCCCGCATCAGCTGCTTCATTTCTTTCACGGCATCCGCCAGACCGCTGAACAGGGCACGACCAATAATGGCATGGCCAATATTCAATTCATGCATTTCCGGCAGCGCGGCGATGGGCTGCACGTTGTGATACGTCAGGCCATGCCCCGCATTGACCTTAAGCCCCAGGCCGGCGGCAAAGGTCGCGGCATCGCGAATACGCGTCAATTCCGCTTCACGCGCCGGGCCTTCCGGCGCCTCGGCATAGGCACCGGTATGAATTTCGATGTAGGGCGCGCCGCTCGCGACCGCCGCTTCAATTTGGCGCCGATCGGCATCAATGAACAGCGAGACCAGAATACCGGCGTCGCTGAGCTGCTTCACCGCGCGATCTAGCTTATCTTGCTGCCCGGCCACATCGAGTCCGCCTTCGGTGGTGACTTCCTGACGCTTCTCCGGCACCAGGCACACAAAGTGCGGTTTAATCTCGCAGGCAATGGCGATCATCTCATCGGTCACGGCCATTTCCAGGTTCATGCGCGTCTGGATGGTGTCACGCAGGATGCGCACATCGCGATCGGTAATGTGGCGGCGATCTTCACGTAAATGCACGGTAATCCCGTCTGCGCCAGCCTGTTCAGAGACAAACGCGGCCTGAACCGGATCGGGGTAATGCGTACCGCGTGCATTACGCACAGTGGCGATGTGGTCGATATTAACGCCTAACAGCAACTCAGCCATGATAATCCTCTACGATGTTCAGTGTGAATGCAGTGTACCGCGGCTTGGATATAACAAACGAGACCCGCGCGCTAGCCGCTTGACGCGTCAGGTCGCTTCTTGGGCACAAACTGGCGAAACAGCTCCTGGCTTTTCAGCGGTTTACCACCGAGATAGGGCTTGAGCGCAATGCGCGTAAAGCGCTTGGCCGCGCGCAGCGTGTCTGCATCCGGGAAATCTCGCGCCCACAGCGCACGCAGCTGGCGACCGCTAAAGCTACGCTGATTCACGACGAGACTGGCGATAAAACCGCGCTCTTCGCGATAGCTGTAAGTCATGTCGTCAGCGATGTCTTCGCCGCTTCCGGCACAGTGCAGAAAGTCCACGCCGTAGCCGAGGTGCCCCAGCAGCGCCAGCTCGAAACGCCGCAGCGCGGGTTCGGGTGAACCGTTATCGGCTGCCAGCGTCTGGAGGCAATGCAGGTAATCAAAGAAGAGATCGGAGAAAGGAATTTGTTGCTCAAGCACGCGCGACAGCAGCTCGTTCACGTACAGCCCGCAATAGAGCGTGATACCGCTCAGCGGCAGCGCCAGCGAGACGGCTTCCGCGTTGCGCAGCGTTTTGACATCGCCCCGCCCGCTCCAACGCACCAGCAGCGGGGTAAAAGGCTGCAGCGCCCCTTTGAGCTGGGAGCGCCGCGAGCGCGCGCCTTTGGCCAGCACGCGCACACGCCCTTCGCTTTCGCTGAACAGATCGAGCAGCAGGCTGGTTTCGCTGTAAGGGCGACTGTGAAGCACAAAGGCGCGTTGCCAGCCTTCCATCTAATCAGAGGTCGTCTGTGTAACCCAGGCTGCGTAACGCACGTTCGTCGTCTGCCCAGCCAGATTTCACCTTCACCCACAGCTCAAGATGCACTTTCGCTTCAAACATCTCTTCCATGTCTTTGCGCGCTTCAATGCCAATGGTCTTGATCTTGGTGCCTTTATTGCCGATAACCATCTTCTTCTGACCTTCGCGCTCAACCAGGATCAGACCATTGATGTCGTAGCCGCCGCGGTCGTTGGCCACAAACTGCTCAATTTCCACCGTAACGGAATAGGGCAGTTCTGCGCCAAGAAAGCGCATCAGTTTTTCACGGATGATCTCAGACGCCATAAAACGCTGCGAGCGATCGGTGATGTAATCTTCCGGGAAATGGTGGTCGGCTTTTGGCAGGCGTTTACGGGCAATTTGCGCCAGCGTATCAACGTTGTTGCCGTGTTCAGCTGAGATCGGCACGATATCCAGGAAGTCCATCTGCTGACTAAGGAATTGCAGATGCGGCAGCAGGATACTTTTATCCTGAATGTTATCCACTTTATTGATGGCTAACACCACAGGCGCTTTACCGGCGCGCAGTTTGTTCAGCACCATCTCGTCATCCGGCGTCCAGCGCGTGCCTTCCACCACAAAGATCACCAGCTCAACATCGCCCATTGAGCTACTGGCCGCGCGGTTCATCAAGCGGTTGATGGCGCGTTTTTCTTCCATGTGTAGCCCGGGAGTATCCACGTAGATCGCCTGGTAGGCGCCTTCCGTGTGAATGCCCATGATGCGGTGACGGGTGGTTTGCGCTTTGCGTGACGTGATCGACACCTTTTGTCCCAGCAGCTGGTTCAATAAGGTGGATTTGCCGACGTTGGGTCGACCGACAATCGCGACAAAGCCGCAATAAGTTTCTTGTTCGCTCATTCGAGTCCTGACGTGATCAGCGCCCACCGGGCGCTGCGATGTAACATTTATTCGAGGCCAAGCTTAATCAGCGCCTGCTCGGCGGCAGCTTGCTCGGCTTTACGCCGGCTGGAGCCTACGCCCACCACCGGTTCGGCCATACCACTCACCTGACAGTGAATAGTAAATTCCTGATCGTGGGCTTCGCCACGGACCTGCACCACCAGATAAGAGGGCAGTGGCAGATGACGGCCTTGCAGATACTCCTGCAGACGCGTCTTCGGATCTTTCTGTTTGTCGCCGGGGCTGATTTGCTCCAGGCGATTTTGATACCAGTCGAGAATCAGTTTTTCTACTGTTTGAATATTACTATCGAGGAAGATACCGCCAATCAGCGCTTCCACGGTATCAGCGAGAATGGATTCACGGCGGAATCCCCCGCTTTTTAACTCGCCCGGGCCAAGGCGTAAACACTCGCCCAGCTCAAATTCACGCGCCATCTCAGCCAGCGTATTGCCGCGCACCAGCGTGGCGCGCATGCGGCTCATGTCACCTTCGTCCACGCGCGGGAAGCGGTGATACAGCGCATTGGCGATCACGTAGCTGAGGATTGAATCGCCAAGAAATTCAAGACGCTCGTTGTGTTTACTGCTGGCGCTGCGGTGCGTCAGTGCCTGCTGCAGTAATTCCGGATGAGTAAAAGTGTAGCCCAGTTTACGCTGAAGCTTGTTAATGAGGATGGGGTTCATGCGATTCCAGTTGTTCTGTGCGTCTGTGACTCTGCATACGAAACAGGGCTGAATATCCAACACGTTCTGTTTCGTTTGCAGTGGCCCCCTAAAGGAGGCCAACCGTATTTATTGTCAGTGAATGCCGCCAATGCGACTCAGGCGTACGCCCGTAGGCCACTGACCTTCCTGTTTCTCAAAGCTCATCCAGATAGCGACGGCTTTTCCAACCAGATTCTTCTCAGGCACAAAGCCCCAATAACGGCTGTCCGCGCTGTTATCGCGGTTATCGCCCATCATGAAGTATTGTCCTTGCGGTACAACCCACGTGGATTGCGGCTGACCGGGCTGCTGATAATACATGTTCGCCTGACTCTGCGCTTCGTTAACCAGCAATATATTGTGTGTCACGTCGCCCAGCGTCTCTTTACGCGTGCCCAGGCGCAACCCACCGCGCATGGTCTCTCCCTGCGGCACCTGGAAGAAACCGTTGCCGGTCTCGTTGCCATCAAAGCCGCTAAAGGTCTGAATAAAATCGCTGGGTTCAATGTTGGTGTAGGTTACCGGCAGCGCGGAGTCACACTTGCCGGTGCCGCAGCCCGGATTGATGGTCAACGTTTTGCTGGCCGGATCAAACACCACTTTGTCACCCGGCAAACCGATCACGCGTTTGATGTAATCGACGCTAGGATCTTTCGGGTATTTGAACACCGCCACATCACCGCGCTGCGGGTGGCCCGTGGGAATCAGCGTGGTTTGCGTAATGGGATCTTTGAGCCCGTAAGCAAACTTCTCCACCAGAATAAAGTCGCCGATAAGCAGCGTGGGCATCATTGAGCCAGAGGGGATCTGGAAAGGCTCAAAGATGAACGAGCGCACAATCAGCACCACGGTCAGCACCGGGAACACCGATGCGGTCGTTTCTACCCAGCCCGGCTGCGCGGCCACTTTGGCCAGCGTTTTGTCATCCAGCGTATGGCCGGTCTGCGCCTGCGCAGCGGCCTGTTTAGCCCGGCGCGCGGGCGCCCATTTAAAGCGATCGATGCACCAAATCACGCCGGTTACCAACGTGGCAATCACCAGGATCAGGGCGAACATGTTAGCCATTAAAGTTCCTTATTTGCTGTCTTTACCGACATGCAGAATGGCAAGGAATGCTTCCTGCGGCAGCTCAACGTTGCCGACCTGCTTCATTCGCTTCTTACCGTCCTTCTGCTTCTGCAACAGTTTTTTCTTACGGCTGACGTCGCCGCCATAGCATTTCGCCAGGACGTTTTTACGCAGCTGTTTTACCGTTGAGCGAGCGATAATGTGGTTGCCGATTGCCGCCTGAATCGCAATATCAAACTGCTGGCGTGGGATCAGATCTTTCATCTTCTCTACCAGCTCGCGGCCACGATATTGAGAGTTATCTCGGTGGGTAATCAGCGCCAGCGCATCCACACGTTCTGAGTTAATCATCACGTCGACGCGCACCATGTCAGAGGCCTGGAAGCGTTTAAAGTTATAATCCAACGAGGCATAGCCGCGCGACGTCGACTTCAGACGGTCAAAGAAGTCGAGTACCACTTCTGCCATCGGAATGTCATACGTCAGTGCAACCTGATTGCCGTGATACACCATATTGGTCTGCACGCCGCGCTTTTCGATACACAGCGTTATAACGTTGCCAAGGAACTCCTGCGGCAGCAGCATATGGCACTCTGCGATAGGCTCTCGCAGTTCTTCAATATTATTCAGCGGCGGCAGCTTGGACGGGCTGTCGACATACACAACCTCACCGCTGGTGGTTTCCACTTCATACACCACGGTCGGTGCGGTGGTGATCAGGTCGAGGTCGTATTCACGCTCCAGACGCTCCTGAATGATCTCCATGTGCAGCAGGCCCAAGAAGCCACAGCGGAAGCCAAAGCCCAGCGCGGTTGAACTCTCTGGCTCATAAAACAGCGACGCGTCGTTCAGGCTGAGTTTACCCAGCGCATCACGAAACGCTTCGTAATCATCAGAGCTGATAGGGAACAGACCGGCATACACCTGCGGCTTCACTTTTTTGAAACCTGGCAGGGCTTTATCGGCCGGGTTGCGCTGCAGCGTCAGGGTATCGCCCACGGGCGCGCCAAGGATGTCTTTGATGGCGCAAACCAGCCAGCCCACTTCACCGCACTTGAGTTCGGTGCGATCAACCTGTTTTGGCGTGAAGATACCGAGACGATCGGCGTTGTACACCTGGCCGGTGCTCATGACTTTGACTTTGTCGCCTTTGCGCAGCGTACCGTTTTTGATACGAATCAGGGATACCACGCCCAGATAGTTATCAAACCAGGAGTCGATGATCAGCGCCTGTAACGGGCCTTCCGGATCGCCTTCTGGCGGCGGAATATCGCGTACCAAACGCTCAAGCACATCCGGCACGCCGACGCCGGTTTTGGCGGAGCAGCGCACCGCGTCCGCGGCATCGATACCAACAATATCTTCAATCTCTTCTGCTACGCGCTCAGGATCGGCGGCAGGCAAATCGATTTTGTTTAAAACCGGTACCACTTCCAGATCCATTTCCATCGCGGTATAGCAGTTCGCCAGGGTTTGGGCTTCGACGCCTTGGCCTGCATCCACCACCAGCAATGCCCCTTCACAGGCCGCCAGGGAGCGTGACACTTCATAGGAGAAGTCAACGTGACCGGGAGTATCGATAAAATTGAGCTGGTAAGTTTCACCGTCAGGGGCGTGGTAATCGAGCGTCACGCTCTGTGCTTTGATGGTGATGCCGCGTTCGCGTTCCAGATCCATTGAATCAAGAACCTGCGCCGCCATCTCACGATCGCTGAGGCCACCACAAATCTGAATCAATCGGTCAGAGAGCGTTGATTTACCGTGGTCAATGTGAGCGATAATAGAGAAATTTCGTATGTGCTTCATTTATAAGAATATCTTCACGTAAAAATTCAGTGGGAAACGTGAGCACAGACACATTCAGGAAAGTGAGCTTTACCCGGAACCCTGTCAGCCTCATTAATGACGACGCATATTACACTGTTAACGCCGCGCGTTAAAGAATGGAACTGTCGGGAATCGCAACAGATTTCAGCCGTCAGGCTAAAGGAGAAAAGCCGCGTCAGGCGCGGCTTCAGTAGGCGTTCAGGCGTCGTTTTCCACGCGCAGTGCGTCTGGCGGTAAAGCTACGCTTAAAATAACCGGCTGGAAGGCTTCACGATCGCCGAACAGGCTGGAGACGCCCTTCGCCACAATGAAGCCGCCGGTGCCGCCCAACAGCGCGCCACACGCCGCAGCCAAATCACTGTGAAACAGCATTTGAAACAGACCGGCCACCAGGAACAGACCGAACAGCGGCGTCATGTAAACCAGCAGCGCCGACCCCAGCAAACTGCTCTCACGGATCCCCAGTTCAATACGCTGGCCGGGCTGCAGCGGCTGCGGGCTGGCGATGGTCATAACATGGGCGTTTTTAGGCCCGAGCTGGTTCAGCGCGTGGCTGCCGCAGCCTTTACGCGCCGAACAGCTGTTACACGACGTTTTGGCTTCGGAGTGCAGCGTCGCAACGCCCTCATGCCATGCCACCACTGTGGCCCACTCTCTCATCATTTTTGTGCACCTGAATCAATGCTGTCCGCGATACGTTTGGCCGTAGCGGGAGGTAACTCGCCTACGACGGTGATTTCACGATTATCGCGCACTTCGGTTTGCACCGTACGACGTCCCGTGCGCAATGTTTGCGGTGCGCTGCTTTTATCGGCCGCGGTGACGTTAATGGCGAAGCTGAACAGGCCATCACTGTAAAGGCGCGATTCCACGGTTTTGTTCATGGCCGGCATGTCGCGGCGGCTCTGCGAGATCAAGGTCATACCCGCCGGCAACCAACCCGGCTGCCAGCTCAGCGCAACCTTATCACCCACCGGCAATGAGAGCGTTGGCGGCAGATTGGCTTTTTCCAATCCTTGCATCAGATTACGCACGCCTTCGTCCACGGCGAAACTGATCACGCGGAATTGCTCAAGCGTTTCGCCATCGCGATCGAGCAGATCCATGCGCAGCGGTAATTTGGTATCGACGTCCAACCAGACCACGTAGCCGTAGCGCGTCCCGTCGCGTGAAACGATGCGCACCACTTCACACATCTGGTCGGCAATGCGTGAGCGCCCCACCGGAATAAAGTCATACGCACTTTCAAGGCGGGAGAAGTCGGCAAACATCAGCGCCGGCAGCCCATCGATGATGTGATTGCCAGGCAGCGAAAAAGGATCGAGGCCGGGTTCAAAATAGCTGATATCGCTTCCACGCTGAATGACTTCACGCCGGGGACCGTCCATTTGCAACAACTGGGCAAAAATGCGGTTATCAATCACAGCATGGCGATAGCGGAGGGATTCAATGCCCAAGCGAGAAACATTGATGTAAGCGAATTCGTAATTGAGGTTCTGACTTGCCTGCTCCATCTGCTGCAACAACGCCCCGGACGCAGTGGTCTGCGCCGGGGCGATGGAGGACCAAAACAGGCTGCCTGCCAGCAGGCTAATGGCACACCAAAACGGCTTCATTACTGCTGTTGCGTTCCTAACGACTGGTTTCCAGGGACATTGGCCTGAGCCTGCTGAGGATCATTCTTCTCAAACTGCACCTGATCGGCATGCAGACGACGCTGCAGCTCGTAGTCTTGCAGCATGGCATTCACGCGTCTGCGCTGCTCCTGCACCTGCTGATTCGAACTGTTGGTGTCGAAAGCGTCCGACGGCACACCCAAACTCACCGGTGAGGCTTTGCCCATCATCGGAAGGGTATTAAACGCGGGTGCGTCAGAGGTTTGCGTTGCGCTACCCGAAGATGCGCCATTGTAATGTTGTACGCCAACGATCACAGCCAGCGACACACACGCAGCCACGCCAATCTGCGCCAGCTGCGCCGTCCATGCACCACCACGGCGCCAGAAAGGCATTTTCTGCCAGCGAGAAGGTTCGGGCTGTGCTTCAGGAATCAACGTTGCCACGCTGCGCTGCGGCTCGTTTTCGAGCGCCGCTGCAACACGCGCGGAGATATCAAAATGCAGCACTTCACCGGTGTCACCTCGTAAGGTGTCACGGATCAGATGGTAGCTTTCCCAGCTTTTTTGCAGTTCCTTGTCCTTGGATAACGCGCCAACCAGCTCGTTATCAAAAGTTTCACCATCCATAAAAGCGGAAAGTTTTTCTTTCTGCATGCTTTGGTACCCTTCCAGTAGCCGTTATCACTGACGTTGGATAAGCGGTTGAACTTTGTTATCGATAGCTTCTCGGGCGCGGAAAATACGCGAACGTACCGTGCCGACCGGGCAATCCATGATGGCGGCGATTTCTTCGTAACTTAGGCCATCCAGCTCACGCAACGTGATGGCCATACGCAGATCTTCGGGCAGCGCCTCAATTGTTCGGAAAACAATTTGTTTCAGTTCGTCTGACAACATTAAGTTCTCAGGGTTCGAAATTTCTTTCAGTGCACCCGCACTTTCGAAGTTTTCTGCGTCAATCGCATCCACATCGCTGGATGGCGGACGACGTCCCTGCGCCACTAAGTAATTTTTCGCCGTGTTGACCGCAATGCGGTAGAGCCACGTATAAAAAGCGCTGTCGCCACGGAACGATTCCAGTGCGCGATAGGCTTTGATAAAAGATTCCTGAACTACATCAGGGACATCGCCGGAGGGTACATAGCGTGAAACCAGGCTCGCCACTTTATGCTGGTATCGAATAACCAGTAAATTGAATGACTTCTGATCTCCTTTTTGCACCCGCTCAACGAGAACCTGATCCGTTAACTGCTCGCTCATCCGAGGTAATATCTCCCCAAATCTCTTGTATGCGTAAGTGAACTGCCAGCACATCTCATGGTTGTGAGCAAGCATGCGCTTAGAGTCATAGGTTGGCCTAAAGTTCATTACGACCAAATGTTTTACGTATCGGCTGCGCGGCAACGTCGTTGTTGATCATCGTAAAGTGTAGCTGCGCGGCGCGGATAATCGCTGGCAGAGTACCCTATGGCATTGTCTTTTTCATCTATATTCCCTGAAACATCAGCACAGAGAAGGTAAAACGCCGCCCTCTTACGCTTTCATGTCACGCGCTTATGGCAATCAAAGGCGCAGGTGGCGCGTGGGTGCCGACCCGCATGTTTAAAATACTTCACAAAACTGGCTATCAAGATTATTCTCAGTCCATCTTAGTTTAGTAAATTAAACAAAATGACTTCACTTCCCGATTATCATTGCGATGTGCTGGTGATTGGCAGCGGCGCAGCAGGCCTGTCGCTCGCGCTGCGGCTTGCGCCCCATTTCCAGGTTACCGTATTGAGCAAAGCGCAGGTCAATGAAGGCGCGACGCTGTATGCCCAAGGCGGCATCGCTGCGGTATTTGATGAGCGGGACAGCATCGCCTCTCACGTTGAGGATACGCTGGACGCCGGCGCGGGCCTCTGTGACCGAGACACCGTTAACTTCATCGCCAGCAATGCGCGCCACTGCGTACAATGGCTGGTTGAAAACGGTGTCGCATTCGATCGTGAAACGCCGTCCAACGGCGAAGCGCGCTATCACCTCACGCGTGAAGGCGGGCACAGCCACCGCCGTATTCTGCACAGCGCCGATGCCACCGGGCGCGCGGTGGAAACCACGCTCGTCAGCAAAGCCATGAAACACCCGAATATCCGCATCATTGAGCGCACCAATGCGGTGGATCTCATTCTCTCTGACAAAATCGGTCTGCCGGGAGAGAGGCGCGTGGTTGGCGCATGGATCTGGAATCGCAATCGCGAACACGTGGAGACCTGTCGCGCACGCGCGGTAGTACTGGCTACCGGCGGTGCCGCAAAAGTGTATCAGTACACCACCAACCCGGACGTGGCGTCTGGCGATGGCATCGCCATGGCCTGGCGAGCGGGCTGCCGCGTCGCCAATCTGGAGTTTAATCAGTTCCACCCCACTTGCCTGTTCCATCCGCAGGCGCAAACCTTTTTGCTGAGCGAGGCGCTGCGCGGTGAAGGCGCCAAACTGTTACGTCCCGACGGCACGCGCTTTATGCCCGACTTTGATGCCCGCGCCGAGCTGGCGCCGCGCGACATTGTCGCCCGCGCTATCGATCACGAAATGAAGCGACTGGGCGTGGAATGCCTGTATCTGGACATCAGCCACCAGCCCGCCGATTTCGTGCGCGCGCACTTCCCAATGATTTATGAAAAGCTGCTGACGTTTGGCTTCGACCTGACGAAAGAACCTATTCCAATCGTGCCTGCCGCGCATTACACCTGCGGTGGCGTGCTGGTGGATCGTCAGGGTAGAACCGATGTCGCAGGACTGTATGCGATAGGCGAAGTGAGTTGTACCGGCTTGCACGGCGCCAACCGTATGGCGTCAAACTCCCTACTTGAGTGCCTGGTATATGGCTGGTCCGCCGCAGAGGATATTCTGCGCCACCTGCCGGACGTCACCGCAGCAGATTCCCTACCAGCCTGGGACGAGAGCCGCGTTGATGACGCCGATGAACGCGTGATCATCCATCATAACTGGCACGAACTTCGTCTGTGTATGTGGGATTACATGGGGATTGTGCGCACCACCAAAAGGCTGGCCCGCGCTTTACGCCGCATCACCCTATTGCAGCAGGAAATTGATGAATACTACGCGCACTTCCGTCTATCAAATAATCTGCTGGAACTGCGTAACTTAGTGCAGGTCGCTGAGCTCATGGTTCGCTGCGCCCTGGCGCGCAAAGAGAGTCGCGGTTTGCATTTTACTCGCGACTACCCTGAACGACTGCCGGAGGCACAGCCGACGGTGCTGCAACCGGATAACTATCGGAAGAGATAAAAGTCTTTTACCAGGCTTAACCAATCTGCCGAATAACTTTTATCTTCATCTCGGATGGCGAGACGTTCAAACAGCGGCTCTGCGGGCATGGGAGAAAGCCCCAGAACCAGGCGATTAGGCGGACGATGCGCATAGGGCACCACGTCCATGCGAAAGCGCAGGTGCCAGCCCTCTTCTCGCGCAATGTGCAACAGCGCTTCGCCCGCGTCCACCGGCAACACCACGCAAAATAGGCCATCTTCTTCAATTAATTGTGCTGCGCCACGCAGCAGCGCAGCGTGATCCAGCGTCGCAGTGCTGCGCGCGGTGTCGCGCTCAACGCTGCGCGATGCCATCCCGGGCACAAAAAAAGGCGGATTACTGACAATCAGCGAATAGCGTTTGTCACACTGCTCGCTCCAGCGCACAAAATCTTGATGATGGACGGTAATGCGCGCCGGCCATGGCGACGCCGCAATGTTCTCTCGCGCCTGTTCGGCGGCGCTGGCCTCCAGCTCGACGGCATCAATGATTACGCTGTCGGATGTACGCTGCGCCAGCATCAGCGCGATCAATCCGCTGCCGCACCCCACGTCGAGAATGCACTTCACGCCCGCGACGGGCGCCCACGCCCCCAGTAGCACGCCATCGGTGCCCACTTTCATCGCACAGCGATCGTGTGCCACAAAAAATTGCTTAAAGGTAAACCCGTCTTTTCTCAGCGTAGCCCGCGCTGGCGGCCGATCCTGATGCATATTTCACTACCGTTGAATTTCTCTCTGCCAAAAGTGTAACGTGGGCTAGCGTTGAATTCATCCATCCTGACGCGACACAAACAGATGAAGATTCTATTTGTTCTGTCTATAATCAGCGCCCCAAACTGAGGTAGACCATGACCGTAACCACATTCTCCGAACTCGAACTCGACGAAAGCCTGCTGCAAGCACTGCAGGAAAAAGGCTTTACGCGCCCTACTGCCATCCAGGCTGAGACCATTCCTGCCGCGCTGGAAGGCCGTGACGTTCTGGGTTCGGCTCCCACCGGAACGGGGAAAACCGCCGCGTTTTTGCTGCCTGCTTTGCAGCATCTGCTCGACTTCCCGCGCAAAAAATCCGGCCCGCCACGTATTTTGATCTTAACGCCCACGCGCGAGCTGGCGATGCAGGTTGCCGATCAGGCGCGTGAGCTGGCCAAGCACACGCACCTTGATATCGCCACCATCACCGGCGGCGTGGCGTATATGAACCATGCTGAAGTCTTTAGCGAAAATCAGGACATCGTGGTCGCTACCACCGGTCGCCTGCTGCAATACATCAAAGAAGAGAACTTCGACTGCCGCGCCGTCGAAACCTTAATTCTTGATGAAGCCGACCGCATGCTGGATATGGGCTTCGCGCAGGATATCGAAACCATCGCGGGCGAAACCCGCTGGCGTAAGCAAACCCTGCTGTTTTCTGCCACGCTGGAAGGCGAGAACATCAAAAGCTTCGCCGAGCGTCTGCTGAACGAGCCCGTTGCCATTGAGGCCGATCCCAGCAAGAGCGAGCGCAAGAAAATTCAGCAGTGGTACTACCGCGCTGACAACCTCGAACACAAAACCAAACTGCTGGTGCATTTGTTAAAGCAACCAGAAGCGAAGCGAGTGGTGGTGTTTGTGCGTAAACGTGAGCGTCTCCATGAGCTGGTGACCTGGATGCACGAAGCGGGCATTCGCAGCAGCTATCTGGAAGGCGACATGGTGCAGGCCAACCGCAACGAAGCCATCAAGCGTATTAACGATGGTCGCGTCAATGTGCTGGTTGCCACCGACGTTGCCGCGCGCGGCATCGACATTGACGATGTCACCCACGTGATTAACTTCGATATGCCCCGCACCGCAGACACTTACCTGCACCGCATCGGCCGCACCGCGCGTGCTGGCCGTAAGGGGATTGCCATTTCGCTGGTTGAAGCGCACGACCACGTGCTGCTGGGCAAAATTGCACGTTACATCAACGAACCCTTGAAACCGCGCATCATTGAAGAGCTGCGTCCGGAAACGCGTGCGCCAAGTGCTAAAGTGACGGGAAAACCGTCGAAAAAAGCCCTCGCCAAGCGTAAAGAGAACAAAGCGAAGGAAGATGAAAAACCGCGGGTGAAAAAGCGCCATCGCGACACCAAAAATGTCGGTAAGCGCCGCAAGCCAAGCGGTAGCACAGCGCCAGAGTCCGGTGCGGAATAAAACAGCACCCCAACGCTCAATCGCCTCTCAGGAGGCGATTTTTTTTGCCCTTTGAACACCAAAACGCCGCGAATGCGTGCGTTTTAAACTTACACGATGATTTTTAGCCGTTTTGTCGCCGCCGCGCTTACCTGGGTGCCTGAACGCGCCGCTTTGCGCTGAGCAGCGTTTATCCAGGCGAGCAGTTACAGGCTTTCTGTAAAGGTCCGGGTGATCACATCCCGCTGCTGCTCAGGGGTGAGCGCGTTAAAACGCACCGCGTAACCCGAGACGCGAATCGTCAGCTGAGGATACTTTTCCGGATGCTGAATGGCATCCTCCAGCGTTTCGCGACTCAGCACATTGACGTTGAGATGCTGACCGCCCTCCACGCGCACGCCGGGTGTGACCTCCAGCGGCAGCGTGCGATACGTAATCTCACCCAGCTGGCTGAGCGGCACCACCTGATCTGCGCTGAACTCCCCTTTTGCACACAGGCAGCGAACCTCTTCGCTTTCCTCGTCAAGTAACCAGAAAGAGTGCAGCAGTGCAGGATTGCGACATTGGGTAATTTGAATACCGGTAATCATGAAAACCTCCTGAAGCGATGCGCGGCGCGGAATGGGCCGCAAGGCGCGTGATGTCTACGCGCTTCCGGTATAGCATCCTGGGTCGATGCGCGCGTTGACCTGCATCAATCAGAGGGTTATGCAGGCGATGACGACGGCGTTCGCCCTCTTTTCCCTTCTGCTCGGCGGGACGAACCGTTAAGCTACGTGCACCAAAACTGAGGGGGAAACCATGGCTGAAACGCTCACCTGGCATGACGTGCTGGCGGAAGAGAAAGAAAAACCTTACTTCAAGGAGACGTTAAAGGCGGTCGCCGAGGCGCGCGCCGCGGGCATTACTGTCTACCCACCACAGAAGGATGTGTTCAACGCGTTTCGCCTGACAGAGTTAGGCGATATCAAGGTGGTGATTCTCGGCCAGGATCCCTATCACGGCCCGAACCAAGCTCACGGACTGGCCTTCTCCGTGCTGCCCGGCGTGGCCATCCCGCCGTCGTTGCTGAATATGTACAAGGAACTGGAGCAGGATATCGCTGGCTTCACGCGCCCGCAGCATGGTTTCCTCGAAAGCTGGGCCAAACAAGGGGTGCTGCTGCTGAACACCGTGCTCACGGTCGAAGCGGGCAAAGCCCACTCCCACGCGCGCCTTGGCTGGGAAACGTTCACTGACAACGTGATTAGCGCCATCAACGCGCACCGTGAAGGCGTAATTTTCCTGCTGTGGGGCTCCCATGCGCAGAAAAAAGGCAGCATCATTGATGCGCAGCGCCATCATGTATTGAAAGCGCCGCACCCTTCGCCGCTGTCTGCGCATCGGGGCTTTTTTGGCTGTAAACATTTTTCGCAGGCGAACGCCCTACTGACCCAAGCAGGTCAACGCCCCATCGACTGGACGCCGGTATTGCCGTAAAAACAACAACGGCCGCACAGGGCGGCCGTTGTTCATGGGTTCGCAGGCGATTAGCCTTTGGCTTTGGTCACTGCAACCATGGCGGGACGCAGCAGACGCCCGTTAAGGGTATAGCCGCGCTGCATCACCATCAATACGTGGTTAGGGGCCATTTCGTCAGACTCAATCATCGACATGGCCTGGTGCACATCCGGATTGAAAGGCACATTGGTGTCACCGACCACTTCCACGCCGAACTTACGAACCGCGCCCAGCAGAGATTTCAGCGTCAGCTCAATGCCTTCAACCATCGAGGCAAGCTCTGCGCTCTCTTTATCTGCCACTTCAAGCGCGCGCTCCAGGCTGTCAATGACCGGTAGCAGTTCGTTGGCAAACTTTTCCAGCGCAAATTTGTGCGCTTTCTCAACGTCCATTTCTGCACGGCGACGGATATTTTCGATCTCAGCCTGAGCGCGCAGCTGCGCATCGCGCACGCCGGTTTGCGACTGGGCTAATTCTGCTTCGAGCTGTGCGATACGCTCATCACGCGGATCCACCTCCGATGTTGTCTCGGCGTCCTCGTGCTGCTGCGCTTGCTGCTGTTCCATCTCTTCAGAGACTTGCTCATTTGGGGTGTTCTGTTCTTTACTACTCATGAATTTCTCCGCGTTTTGCACATTCATCTCGCTGGTTGGCTTATTATGGGGATCAGTTTGAGGGTTTCAAGTGAACCCATCACATTGCCTGGCCGTTTTGGCCTACGAGGAACGCCCGCTAAATGAAGACACATTTTAATTGCATTGGGATTGTTGGCCACCCGCGTCATCCCACGGCATTGACCACGCACGAAATGCTTTGGCGCTGGCTTACCGACAAAGGTTATCGGGTGATTGTCGAACAGCAAATCGCGCGGGAGCTGAATCTTCAGGATGTCGAAACCGGCACGCTTGCCGATATCGGACAGCGTGCGGATCTCGCCGTTGTGGTTGGCGGCGATGGCAATATGCTCGGCGCGGCGCGCGTGCTGGCGCGCTACGATATCAAGGTGATTGGCATTAACCGCGGCAATCTGGGCTTTTTGACCGATCTCGATCCTGATAATGCCCAACAGCAGTTGGATGATGTCCTGCAGGGCGACTATTTCGTTGAAAGCCGTTTTTTACTGGAGGCGCAAGTCTGTAAGGATGCCTGCTCCCCGCGCATTGGCAGCGCAATCAATGAAGTGGTGCTGCACCCGGGTAAAGTGGCACATATGATTGAATTCGAAGTGTATATCGATGAAGTTTTTGCGTTTTCACAGCGCTCTGACGGCCTGATTATCTCCACGCCAACCGGTTCAACCGCCTATTCGCTCTCTGCGGGCGGCCCCATTCTCACGCCGTCACTGGAGGCGATTACGCTGGTACCGATGTTCCCGCATACGCTCTCAGCCCGCCCCCTGGTGATCAATAGCAGCAGCACCATACGCCTGCGCTTTTCTTCCCTGCGCAGCGACCTTGAAATCAGCTGCGACAGCCAAATCGCCTTACCGATTCAGGAGGGAGAAGAAGTCCTGATCCGCCGCAGCAGCCATCATCTCAACCTGATTCATCCTAAAAATTACAACTATTTTAATACGTTAAGCTCAAAGCTCGGCTGGTCAAAAAAATTGTTTTGAAAACCCCGTTTCGCCACTTTACTGGATAAAAAACCAGTTTATACTGTATGAAAAACCATATCTGTTTTTACATACAGGTGACTTATGCTGGCACAACTGACCATCAGTAATTTTGCTATCGTCCGTGAACTCGAGATCGACTTTCAACGCGGCATGACCGCGATCACGGGCGAAACCGGCGCGGGTAAATCCATTGCCATTGACGCGCTGGGCCTGTGCCTCGGCGGTCGTGCCGAAGCAGATATGGTGCGTCAGGGTGCAAACCGCGCCGATCTTTGCGCCCGGTTCCAGCTTAAATCCTCCCCTTCCGCCCAGCGCTGGCTGGTGGAAAACCAACTTGATGACGGCAACGAATGTCTGCTGCGCCGCGTCGTGAGCGCCGACGGCCGCTCGCGTGGGTTTATTAACGGTACGTCGGTGCCGCTGTCGCAGCTGCGCGAGTTGGGCCAACTGCTGATTCAAATTCATGGCCAGCATGCGCATCAGCTGCTGCTAAAGCCCGATCACCAAAAGCACCTGCTCGACGCCTATGCCGCACATGACGATCTGCTCAGCGACATGCGTCAGCGCTATCAACGCTGGCATCAGAGCTGCCGCGCGCTGGCGCAGCACCAGCAGCTGTCGCAGGAGCGCGAAGCGCGTCGTGAGCTGCTGCAGTACCAGCTGAAAGAACTTAACGAATTTGCCCCGCAGGCGGGTGAATTTGAACAGATCGATGAAGAGTACAAGCGCCTTGCCAACAGCGGCCAACTTCTCTCAACCAGTCAGCAGGCGCTGCAGATGCTGGCCGACAGCGACGAGACGAATCTGCAGAGCTTGCTTTACAGCGCGCGCAACCTGCTGGGAGAGCTGGCCTCGCTTGATGACAAAGTTAGCGGCATCGCCACCCTGCTGGAAGACGCCGCGATTCAGCTGAGCGAGGCCAGCGACGAGCTGCGTCACTACTGTGAACGTCTCGATCTCGATCCCAACCGCCTGTACGAACTTGAGCAGCGTCTGTCCCGACAAATCTCGCTGGCGCGCAAACACCATGTAACGCCAGAAGCACTGCCTGCCCTGTATCAGCAGCTGCTGGATGAAGCTGAGCAGCTTAATCAGCAGGAGAGCGATCAGGAGAGCCTGCAAGCTGATGTCACTACGCACTACAACGCAGCCGTCGCCAGTGCGGAACAGCTGCACCAGCGTCGTGAACGCGCGGCGCAGGAGTTAACCCACCTGATCACCGAAAGCATGCGTACGCTGGCGATGCCGCACGGCCAGTTCGCCATTGTGCTGGATTTCAACGCCGATCAGCTCACGGCGGAAGGCGCGACGCGCATCGATTTCCGCGTGACCACCAACCCCGGCCAACCGTTGCAGCCGCTGGGCAAAGTGGCCTCGGGCGGCGAGCTGTCGCGTATTGCCCTGGCGATTCAGGTCATCACGGCTCAGAAAATGGAAACGCCTGCCATGATTTTCGATGAAGTGGATGTTGGCATCAGCGGCCCGACCGCCGCTGTGGTCGGTAAGATGCTGCGCCAGCTGGGCGAATCCACCCAGGTGATGTGTGTCACCCACCTGCCGCAGGTCGCGGGTTGTGGGCATCATCACTTCTTCGTGAGCAAAGAGACCGACGGCGCCATGACCGAAACCCACATGCAACCGCTTGATAAGCGTGCTCGACTGCAAGAACTTGCCCGCCTGCTCGGCGGCAGCGAGGTCACGCGTAACACGCTGGCGAATGCCAAGGAACTTTTAGCGGCGTAACATCGCACTTTTTTCCGGCTTGGTGGTCATATGCTTGCTCTGTAGAGGTTCCCAACGAGGAAAAGGTTTATTATCATCGCTGTTCAGTTTTACCTGATGTCTTGAAAGCAGTCAGGCGCAGCGGGCCCGTTTCGACATCCCTGCGTCCGGAAATCAGAGACTGTAAGCAGTGTGCTGAGCTTGATGAACCCAGGAAACGTGCTCACGTAATAAACCTGCCGTAGCAGAGTTCAGAATTTGATGGCAACAAAACAGCCTGCGAAAGGTGTTTGGCCCAAAAAAGGAATGTATAGATGCGCTGTAAAACGCTGACTGCCGCGGCAGTGGTAATGTTGATGACGACCGCCGGATGCTCGACTTTGGAACGTGTTGTATATCGTCCGGATATCAACCAGGGGAACTACCTGGTCGCCAACGATGTGTCAAAAATTCATACCGGTATGACACAGCAGCAGGTTGCCTATACGCTCGGTACACCGATGATGCACGACCCGTTTGGCAGTAACGTCTGGTATTACGTTTTTCGCCAGGAGCCAGGGCATGAGCGCGTGAAACAGCAGACGTTGACGCTGACTTTCGACGCTAACGGCACGCTGGTGAACATTGATAACAAGCCTGCTCTCACCGGCAACGAAGGCTGAGTTTGATGCAAAAAAGGCGCCTGAGGCGCCTTTTTTAATGCTCGACGTTTACGCTTTCTTCTCTGCTGAGCGTTCAGCGCGCTGACGTCGCAGCTCTTTCGGGTCGGCAATCAGAGGACGATAAATCTCTACGCGATCGCCCTCCTGCACAACATCACCCAACTTCACCGGCCGGCTAAAAATGCCCACCTTGTTCTCCGCCAGATCGATCTCCTTACGCAGCAAGAGCACGCCAGATGCCTCAATCGCCTGCTGCACCGTGGCGCCCTCTTCTAACGTCACCGGATGAAGGTATTGCTTCTCCGGCAGCGCATAGACGACTTCAACGTGGACTTTAGCCACGGTAGACCTCTTTCGCCCGCTGGCTAAACGCCTGAACCATGCTGTTAGCCAGTTCTTTGAACACGCGGCCAAACGCCATTTCAACCAGCATATTGGTGAACTCAAAGTCGAGGCTCAGCTCAACTTTACAGGCATCGTCACCCAGCGAGGTGAACTGCCAGCCACCGGTCAACCTGCGAAACGGTCCATCAACCAGTTGCATATGAATGCTCTGGTTATCGGTTAAGGTATTACGCGTAGTGAAGGTTTTGCTGATGCCTGCTTTTGAGACATCCACCGCCGCCGTCATTTGGTTTCCGCTATTATCCAACACGCGGCTGCCGGTGCAGCCCGGCAGAAATTCAGGATAAGCATCCACGTCATTTACGAGCCGGTACATCTGCTCGGCGCTATAGGGGACCAACGCCGAACGGCTAATCTGGGCCATAATGGTTCCTGTTCATCAAAAAACCGTTCAATAATAGCATTTTTGGCCCGCAAACAAAAATTCACGGTGTTGCCAGCTGTGCTAAAATAGGCTGTTTTTATCGCCCCGCAGGACAGCGGATGCGCCCACAGACAGAGTGATGTAGACTACGCCGCACTATGACGAAGAAAAAAGCCCACAAACCCGGTTCAGCCACGATTGCCCTCAATAAACGCGCACGCCATGAATACTTCATTGAAGAAGAGTTCGAAGCGGGGTTGTCGTTACAAGGATGGGAAGTCAAATCTCTCCGCGCCGGCAAAGCCAACATCAGTGATAGCTATATCTTACTGCGTGACGGCGAAGCTTACCTGTTTGGCGCGACCTTTCAGCCGCTCGCCGTTGCCTCTACTCACGTGGTATGCGACCCAACGCGCAACCGTAAGCTGCTGTTGAATCAGCGCGAGCTGGATTCGCTTTACGGTCGCGTGAATCGTGAAGGCTACACCATTATCGCACTCTCCATTTACTGGAAAAACGCGTGGGCCAAGCTCAAAATTGGCGTGGCGCGCGGTAAGAAAGAGCATGATAAGCGCGCAGACATCAAAGATCGCGAATGGCAGATGGATAAAGCGCGCATTATGAAGAATTCCAAGCGTTAAGCACTGGATTCTCAGCTGATTTTTTGCTAGTATTAGAAGTCTTGGGGCTGATTCTGGACTCGACGGGATTCGCGAAACCCAAGGTGCATGCCGAGGTGCGGTTGGCCTCGTAAAAAAGCCGCAAAAAAATAGTCGCAAACGACGAAACCTACGCACCTGCTGCAATCGCAGCTTAATCAGCCTAAGAAACTGAAGGTGTCCTCTCTCCCTAGCCTCCGCTCTTAGGACGGGGATCAAGAGAGGTCAAACCCAAAAGAGATCGCGTGGATGCCTAGCTTGGGGCTGAAGCGTTAAATCCAATCAAGCTAGTCTGTCAGTGGCGTGTCTGTCCGCAGCTGCCAGGCGAATGTAAAGACCGACTAAGCATGTAGTGCCGAGGATGTAGGAATTTCGGACGCGGGTTCAACTCCCGCCAGCTCCACCAAAATTCTCCATCGGTGATTACCAGAGTCATCCGATGAAGTCCTAAGAGCCCGCACGGCGCAAGCCCTGCGGGCTTTTTTGTGCCCTCAATTTGTCCCGCGAAGTCTGAAGCCAACTAATTAAATCCGAACCTTTTAGGCACCTTGTTAGGCACCTCATAAAGCTTTATTGTTTTTGAGGTGCCTAAAACTATGGAAACCCGGTAATGGCAAGACAAACCAAACCTCTATCCGTTAAAGAAATCGAATCCGCCAAACCCAAAGAAGCAGACTACGTTCTCTATGATGGTGATGGCCTTGAGCTACTCATCAAATCCAGCGGGAGTAAAATCTGGCAGTTTCGCTACATTCGCCCTGTCACCAAGAAACGTGCGAAGAAGAGCATAGGCCCCTACCCGTCAGTTACGCTTGCCGATGCCAGAAACTATCGCGCAGAGTCTCGTTCTCTTCTGGCGAAACAAATCGACCCTCAGGAACATCAGCAAGAACAACTTCGCAGTTCGCTGGAAGCTAAAACCAATACTTTCCAGCTCGTGGCTGAACGTTGGTGGAATGTGAAGAAAGCCAGTGTGACCGAAGACTACGCAGAGGATATCTGGCGCTCTCTTGAGAGAGATGTTTTTCCTGCGATTGGCGACGTTAGCGTTACAGATATTAAAGCTCACACACTGGTTCAGGCCGTCCAACCGGTTCAGGCCAGAGGAGCACTGGAAACCGTTCGTCGCCTTTGCCAACGAATCAATGAAGTCATGATATATGCCCAGAACACAGGCCTGATTGATGCTGTTCCCAGCGTTAATATCGGTAAAGCCTTCGAGAAGCCTCAGAAAAAGAACATGCCCAGCATTCGACCGGATCAGCTACCTCAACTAATGCAGACAATGCGAACAGCCAGCATTAGCCTTTCCACACGCTGCCTGTTCATGTGGCAACTTCTTACCATAACCCGCCCTGCCGAAGCGGCTGAGGCTCGTTGGGAAGAGATAGACACGGAGGCACGAGAATGGAAGATTCCTGCATCACGCATGAAAATGAACCGCGACCACACTGTTCCATTGTCAGATGAAGCAATCGCGATACTGGAGATGATGAAGCCGTTAAGTGGTAATCGAGAATTTATCTTTCCCAGTCGCATTAAGCCTACCCAGCCGATGAACAGCCAGACAGTGAATGCATCGCTGAAACGCGCAGGTTTTGGTGGGGTGCTCGTTTCACACGGTCTTAGATCTATTGCCAGTACAGCCCTCAACGAGCAAGGCTTTCCGCCTGATGTTATTGAAGCTGCACTGGCCCACGTGGATAAGAATGAGGTTCGTCGCGCTTATAATCGCAGCGATTATCTGGAACAGCGGCGACCTATGATGCAATGGTGGGCTGACTTCGTGATGGCTGCAGATCGCGGAAGTATGATTGAGGGAGGTACGAAAGGAATGCGTTTAGCGGTGTGACGGATAACTAATGACAGTTCCTACTTTAGTACTTTGCTGAATGAGGCTTTAAATTTTAGCCTCATATCGGAGATGGGCTAAAGCCCTTCCCTTGATCAAAAATCATATTTAAGGAAAAAAATGCAGCTTGGTAATGTAAAGCTTTTCAAAGGAATTGGTTACGTCTGCTTTCTCGATATACTTGGGTTCTCTCAAGATATTTTATCAAACTGGAACGCAACTGAGTCTAATCCATTGGATAAGCTCTTAGCTATAAAATCAGCACTGCCAGTGCTGCACGACGATGAAGTCGAGTCAGGAGTTAGCCAGTCTGTCCGTAATTACGTGTGCCGTGTTAATACTGTCTCAGATAGCATCACGATAGCTTTTGGACTCGAGAAAGAGCTGATAATTGGTGATACGGTTTTAGGTTTGGAGGTACTGCTGGCAAATGTACGAGAAGTTTGGCGTACAGCAATAGAACTAGGCTACACCCTGCGAGGAGCTATTGATTTTGGTGAGATTTATTGGGACAAAAACGAACTGGTGGGCCCGGCATTTATAAATGCTTATCGCCTTGAATCAGAAATAGCAAGAGTTTCAAGGGTTGTTGCTTCGTCAAAATTAAATAAGCTACTAGCTAATTTGGCTAGTAACTATTCAAGCGGAATTGTGGAGCATCTAATTGACAATTTCAGAAAGGATGTTGACGGCTATATTGTGTTGGATCCTTATAAGATGTGTGTCACAGACGAAGAAAGAGTGCTGTTGGTAAAAAAATTAAAAAAAATGGCAAGTCAGGCATCGTTCCCATTAATAAAAGAAAAGTATGCTCCCCTAATAGAAATGCTGTCTAAAAGACCGTCAGCGTTAATAGAACCAAGTCAACTTGGTCAATACTAATGGCAATGATGATGAGTCGAATATGGGGCGACCGAGAACTGAGGGAAGCTAAGAGTTATAGTTCGATTTATTTTGGGAGGTGTTGGACTCGAGTGACTACTTAGTGCCAGGAGCTGTTGTTGCTGAGATGAATATGTGCACACAATCTGGGCAGGGGTATGAGCACACTCAAGCTGAGTTAAACAGTATTTGAAGCTTCATAATAGAGCTAAATAACGTTATTCGAATACTAAGAGTGGCATTTTTTTACTGGAGTGAGGAATACATACAGATGGCAATATATGTAGATAACTGTCCAAGGTGCGCTAGTCAAAATATAACTTTTGATGTCCACGGTGCTAATCATTTTGGTAATTATAAAGAGTTTCCAAAGCCGGAAGTTCCCGCATATGAATTTTTTTGCGTGTGTCGAGAATGTCATAAAACAACGATTTTCCTTGGGATCAGCATAGACAAACATCAAGAGCTTCATAGAATCAGTTGGGGCGTGGCCATGTTCGGGTTGAAAGATGTAGCCAAGATATTAAGACCGATTTCGCCAGCGGATTTGAGCGTCGGTGAACCACCTGATTTTTTACCGCAAGAAATCAATGATGCTTATGAAGAAGGGGCAAAATGCCTCGCAATTGGTTGCAATAATGCGGCTGGAACAATGTTTAGGCTTTGTCTTGATTATGCAACAAAAGGACTTATCCCTGATGGCGATGGTGGCCCAGCAGCAAAAATTAAGAGGAGCTTGGGACTGAGAATGGAGTGGTTATTTGATAATAAACTTATTCCGGAAACTCTTAGAGAACTAGCTGAGTGTGTCAAAGATGATGGGAATGATGGTGCTCATGAAGGGATTCTAGATAGGGCAACAGCAGAAGATCTTGAGGAGTTCACATACTTGTTTCTGGAACGGCTATACACTGAACCTCAACGCCTTGCTGAAGCCAAGGCAAGGCGTCAAGGGAGAAGAAACAAAGAAGCCTGACTTTTCAGTCATCAAACAGTAAGAATGAATAGTAAGTGTTTTAATAATCACTACTGTGGTCGCAAAAGTGTCAACTTCCGCTCTTCGCTGCCCTTTAAACCTTGCAATGGGGCAGCATTGTGACAAGAGCGGAAGTAGCACACGCACTTTCATCCGCACCGTAAACGGCGATCCAGAAAGTAAGCGATCAGAGTTTGTCGGACGCATTGCTGAACAGGCAATTCATGTTAAATATAGGCAAGCTGATTAAAAAGCAGCACGACCATGGCAGTCCTTCTTCCAGGATGGGTTTTCCCGATAATACTGACACTACGACTTCAATGTTCGGTTAGAGGTAGTCGAGGTCTGGCTCCTATATCAAAACGTACAGATTGAATGTTACCCTGGCCCCTTTCATGCATACCTAACGTAATTAACTACAGTCTGAAATGATATTATTCATGCCAGTTATGCCAAACACAAAAGTTGCACTGGCAAGTGACAAGCATCAAAGTGGAATGTATTTCCCGCATGGAGCAGGTAGTAAACGATAATGACCGAGCTTAAAGCTGCATCTGAGTCTGAAGAGTCCAAACGCTTGCCGGCCCGGCATGGCGCGCCCTGGGAGTACCGAGAGTTTCTTGAACTGGTCAACGGGATCAAATGTGGACTCACTACAACCCAACTTGCAAAGCTCCACCAGCGCACCTCCGGCAGCATAACTGCAGCAGCAATGCGTTTGATCCCATCAGCAGACAAACCGGAAAGCTATATTCATGCGGTGGACGTGCTAGCCAGCTATATGCGCGAGAAGGGAGATGTCGATCTCAATTCGCTGGTTCAAGCCATTTGTCCGGCACCTGTTATCCGCAAGTGTGCCGTTTCTGCCCGAAACTTAACATTACAACCAACGCCTGATGGTCAGCAATCAACAAGTGGCGCTGGCAACTTACAAGCGCCGAATAAAAGCCATGAGCTTAACGTATACACAGAGTTCCTGGCTGATAACGCCACTGACGCCGATGTACTGATGCTCGTCACTGCTGCAGTGGCAAATTTGCCCAAAGAGCGTGATCGGAACGCGCTTGAAATGCGCCTCGGTGTAGATGATCAGCCACACACCTTGGCTGAAATTGGGGAGGAATGGGGCGTATCCGGGGAGAGAGTGCGTCAAATTCAGGAACGAGGATTTAAACGTTTAGCAGCACGCGCACGCTATGAGGGCACATATGGCTCAGCACTGAAAAAACTGCTGGAGCCAGCTTCTACCTCCACCGATGAATTGGCATTGTGGTTGTTTAATACAGTTCGTTTTGACTTCGTCATTCCGCTTAGACTGGCTGCGAAATTCATTCTTCGCACCGCCGGTTTCACCGTTCAGAAAGTAACTGAAGTGTCGGCATTGTTGCCCGCTATAGAGCGGTCACATAAGGCGCAATTGCGTAAGCAGAACCGCAATCGAGCTGTAATGGAAAGAACCGAATCTGTCATCACTGGTTGGTTGAATGACAGTGAATGGCCAGAGGCCATCGCACCGCCCCCACCCACTGAGCAGCTTTCAAACCAACGTCTGGTCAACGATTCGGATATTGCCGGTGATTTCTACTCTGAGAAACTCGACCGTATGGTGCAATACGAATCCGGGCTTGAGCTTGAAATATTGACACTGCTGGAACGTAGTGAACAGATCACCTATTACCAGGAACAGCCAGCCGTCATCCCCTATACCTTCGGGGGGAGAAATCGATATTATTACCCAGATCTGTTCATCGCTACGGTAGACGGCCGTGGCTTGCTTATAGAGATAAAACCGACAGACAGAATGGCGCTAAGCATCAACCGGGTCAAATCAAATGCAGGGCGAGCATGGGCGCACGCCCGTGGATGGGGTTGGTTAGTCATGAGTCTTCGGCATACGCTTCGTCAGGTCGAGGATTACCAAATCCCTGCATCTATTGTGACGTTGCTAGATAACGAACTGAAAGAGCATGGCGTTATAACCTGGAGTGACTTGATAAATTTACGCGCGCAGCACGGTCTGAAGCGATTCGATATCACAGCCTATGTAATTCAGTCAGATGCCGAATTTGACGGGGCATATAGCATCAAGCCCAAAGGATCGTGCGTTCTACATTGGCAACACAGCGAAATGACACACTGCCCTCCACATGCACGAGTAAGAGAATAGAATCAAACATGTATGTTCGAGCACTATATCTCGAATAGAGAATCACACAACCGATGTGGGTGACTTTCACCCACAATCACGAGGTCTATATGAAAAAATTCTCTCCAGCTATCATGACTTGCTCCCCGCTGATTAACGCACCGCGATTTTAGCAATTCCATCATCATTGGTCAGAACCGTTGCCAGCTTCCGCCGAGCGCTCACAGCGGCCCCCAAAGTCCTACTGGCATTTCCGCTCCGTGCCAAAAGCAGACATTGATAACATTGAGATATGTTAATCATGGGGGCGCAGGTCACACGTGCAGGCTCTTGGGCTAGATGTTGGGGAAGTAATTTAAAACTTACACAGAGAAAAAAAACAAATGACATTAGAAGATGAAATTCGTATTTACCTCAATATGTGTCACGGGAATGCATGGCGGATCTCTGCCCCTAACCCCCCCGATGAACCAGCTCTAGTGAGTGCATTTCTGAGCAACGAGACGTATCTAGGACTCAGGGACATACTTCGAAAATACGTATCACCGTCAACTAAGGTTCTCGTACGGGGAATATTTACTCATCAGACACCTAAGGTTTTAATAAAAGGTAAAACAAAGTCTGTTGAAATCGGCGACTTGTTGATTGTTCATCAGCACTTCTCATCTCCATTAAAGCCAGCCAGTGGTCGCGCTATTCTTTTTCAGGCGAAGAAAACGAGAACTTCACGTACCGGGTCTTTAGCAAATGGTACCGAAGAAATACAGTTTGAACTTTATCAATCATGGCCAGAGTTTACAGGGGAAACGCGCTTGGATCGGCAGCCAGATAAAGTTACTCCATCCTGGAATTTTCAAAATCCGAGTGTTAACGCACAATCAGCAACAGAAGGGGCGGAATATTTGACGATTTTTAAGGGACATGCCTACTGCACCCCATTTACCAATCCTTATCAGTGGACAGCAGCCATCAGTAATGGCCCTGACTTCAGATTCGTGAAAAAGAACTATCCCAACGCATCAACTTGGTCCTCGGGGATTTGCCCGCCAGTACCGAGTCCCGCTAAAAAAGGAGTCGATTGCAAAACAGATTTCAGTAACACGTTTTGTGATTTTCTTCTTGGAAAAAAAGGAAGATCTTTTCAGCCCGGGGTGGTTTCACCGACATCTGACCACTGGTCTCTTTTTATCAATCAAATGCTGTCCTTTGCCTTTTCCGACAAGAGCGATTATGTCTATAAGCTCGCGAGTCAAGGAGTCGTCGATTCGCACCTCCGCGGTCAAAACCTGAATTATCTCTCGGGGGTACCCATGCTCTTTCATGCCTCATTGGAAGAGATATATGAATTTGTTGCGGCAGCTGCTGGGCATACAGAGTTGACGAACTTCGTATTAACAAACGAGATCCTGAAACACATAGAATTAGGATCATATATACGAGGGAGAGATGCGGCTGATGTTCCCCCTGTAAACAGATTACAAGACTCACCAAGCAATTTACCAAGCAGTCATGTTCCACTGTTACTGGTCATGACTCACGGACCGGATGAAACACCGTTCAATTCCCAGAAATGAGAGAAGATCGATATCTATTC
The DNA here is from genome assembly GCA_913778495.1 of uncultured Pantoea sp. Lineage (GTDB taxonomy): Bacteria > Pseudomonadota > Gammaproteobacteria > Enterobacterales > Enterobacteriaceae > Pantoea. The sequence goes on along the minus strand of CAJYVD010000016.1, from coordinate 38,646 downwards.
CCGACACACATAAGTGCGCGAGATAACCTCGCCGCTTAATACAGTAGTTCAAGCACAACCTTTGCCAAACTCATTAATTTTGCAAAATAGTCCGTTTTTCGCTCACAGCAGACCTTCGCAGCGGTCCGTTAAGTGCCAAAAACGGAAGTTGGTATTTTTCGCCAACAAGTTGAAAGATGATTGATGATGTGTCTGCTAAACCCGTGGCTATCCAGATTCACTTATCGTTTCTGAAATCAGGCTTTGAGACGGTAAAATGGGTCGAAGGACGACCCGTTTTTACTCATTCGAAAGCCGGCTCGCCATCGCCGGGAAAAAAACCATCCGCAGGTTTTACCGTGACATCAATCACAGACGGATCGTATTTTATTGCTAAGAAACGCTCGCGATAAAGGTGGTAGGCCGCATCACAGACGTTACTAGTGAAATAGGCGTTATAACCACCGCCAACGCCCGCCCCTGCGATAGGAATCGCTTGGGCCAGTTTTGCTTTGGTGAGACGAATCCCCAGGCTGTTGGCAATTTGCTTAATAATCTTCACAAATACTTGTTTTTCCAATTCTTCCCAGACTACTTTCTTGGCGACCTGCTGCGATATTTTTACCAGTTGCGCCATGGCGACGTTTTTCGCCATAGTTGATGAAGCAGAAGAGAGCCCCAATATGTTAAAGGCAAAAAGTCGTTCTTCCTGACGGGTGATATCGAAACCGTAATACGTTGCATATTCCCCGATGGCTCGCAGATTCAATGTAATGAGGGTAGGTATATCGATGGCAATTCCTGCAATCCCCATCACGCCAGCGCCTGCGCCTTCCGCCAATGCGATGCCCTTGTATTTGGCTGCCAGCCAGCCGACGGTTTTATCGATGTCCTCAAGACGCAACGTTTCAATATCTTCGTAGTGATTGATATGGATATGGCCGTCGTTACGGAACTCTTCGAAAATCGCTTCTGGTCGCACTGACCACAGCGCGGCATCGTTACAAACTCCCACTAGCCCCTGCACAGAAGATTGAATGGCTTCGCCGACGACAGGTGTTGAAAGAACCAACTCTCCGGCGCTGTTTAGAGGTTTACTGATTAATTCAAATGATTTAGCCAGAAAACCGCGCTGTGGGTTTTTCCAGTCGCGAATTTGCTGAAGTGCATTTTTATCGTAATCGATCAGTTCCATGTTATCCCTTGCATGCCAGGCATCAGTATTTTTATGACGTGAATTTGATACTAAAGTTATCGGCAATAGAAAAGTAAATATGAGTAATTTAAAGTTCTATTGAAAATAGACCGCAAAAAGAATAGGTGGACTGGACTGCCCTGCCCTATAGTTTTGAGCATAGCAACTGTCTTTAGCCGCTCATTACGAAGCATGGCGATGAAACGAAGGATCCCATGCTTCATTCTTTTTAAGCATTGCATTCAGAATGGTCAGTAGTTTTCTGATGCAGGCTGTTAATGCGACCTTTTTAGGCTTTCCGGTAGCAACCTGGCGCTCATAAAACTCTTTAATTCCAGGAACGTGTAGGGCTCCTACCAGCGCTGACATATACAGGGCCGTACGGATGAGGCTCGTCCTCCAAATACTTTTTGTCGGCCACACATTGTTCCAGAATTACGATTGACTGGCGCAACTCCAATTAGCGCACTGATTTCACGACGTGACAGAGATCCAAGCTCTGGAACTTCTGCAAGTAGCGCGGCAACAGTCGCCGCTCCAACGCCTTTTACGGCGCTGAGTAGTGCAGCCTGAAGAGCGCGGAACAGAATATCAATGGCAGGGGACTGGGACAGCCCACTGGCGGATTCCGGGTCCAGTATTGAGAGCAATTCATCAATCGGCAGGCTCAGGCTATACCGTTTCTTGATGCATTGAGCAAGCCGGTTAACCGAGTAGTCATCCCGCTGCGCAGTAGCGACGTTTGCAGGAAAGGCATTGACTTCGGGCCAATTGTGCAGGCCGGGAATGGCGTCAATCAAATCGAGAGCCTAGCTACGCTTGAGGATGATGTTGCGAGGTACGGGGTAAGCGCATAAGCGCTCCGCAAACTCCTTGAGCTGCTGGGTGTCCATAGATTGATCTCCATCGGGCGTCGAGCCGGTGCAGGCTTTGCGGGCCACCTAAGAAATCAAACATGGAATGGGTATGGCACAGAAATACTCCGTCTTCGTCGTACCCCGAAGGGCTCATACGGCTAGGGACTGCAACCAGTTTTGACATTACCATGATATTTAGCTTTCGCCAATTGCCCGGGTTTGTGGGATACTAATGGCAAGGCTTCGGGCAGAAGCCTGCCACCCGTCATAGCAAAGCTGTTGACAGCACTGCCGGTACTTCCCTCTCTTCCTGTACATGTCACGTTCAGGTTCGAGAAGCGGCAGACGGGTGACGTTTCGTCATGAACCGGGAGAACTGTCATGTCGAGTGAAGCTATTCGACCGTCCACCCTGGACGGTATCAAACGCCTTGCCAAATCGCTCAAGAGCGAGCGGGGTATCCAACACTTCCGAGCTTTGGACTATGCCGCACAGACAGCGGGATTCCAGAATTTTCGTCATGCCAGCAATGTGCTGCGAGCAGCAGCCCCCAAAGCGGAGCGCCCACGCCCCGGCTACTGTACCTTCCTGACCGCATACTGGAAGGACCGCAAGAGCAATGGAAGCGGACGTGAGACGTTGACCATCTGGTTGACCGCGCCTTGGGCTGAGCTGATTATCCCTCTTCAACTCCAGAATCATCGCGCATTGATGAATTTCCGTGCAGAGGGGCCAGACCATCTAGCACGCGAGCATCTGCTGCGTACTCAGTCCGAGGCACGGCGCACAGTTTGCGCTGCGGCACGTGCCTTGCATTTCATGGACGCAACGAAGTTGCGTCCATCCAAGAGCCACAGCCGAGCCTTTCCAGGTGGTCGTTCGAGCAACGCTATCCCCGGCCACGATCACTACAGCATCTGGTATGACCGCGAGACGAAGTGTTATCTGTTTGCGGATGAGCCTTACGAGAAGGCCGTCGAGAACAAGGTCCAGGAGCGCGAAGATTGGGCACAGCGGCACGGCTTCACCATCGTCAAGCCTGAATGGGCCGGTATGTACGCACCAGATGGCGGCTCGCGCCTCTACTTAGTTGCCGATGAGACGAAGGGCATCCCGCTGCAGCCCATCGCCGCTGCGCTGGACAGATTGCCAGCACCTATCGTGGAATCTGCATGGGGAGGCGAATCCGCACCAACGCTGCCGTATTTCGTGAGTCCCGGTACCATCGCCAAGGCGGAAACCAAGAAGGACAAGCAGAAAACACCGCCTAAGTCGAATGGCCAACGCAATTCGGTCGGCTACGTGCAGACCTTTGTCGGTCCGCAACGCCGCCCGAAGGGACGGATGTCGATCGAAGCGCATGCTGAAGTCGGACGGCTGCTGAAATCAGTTCTGGTGGCCACCTATCACCGCAAGGGTGTCTACAACCGTGTTAGTGCGATCCGCTGCGAACTCGACGAATGGGTGCAGCGTGAATACAACTACGCAGAACTGCCGAACGAGCAGTTTTTCGAGTTGTATTATCACGAGTCCGGCTCAACGTTTTCTCGATCACTCCCTGAAATTGAGCGGGAACGCCATGCTGAAAGTCTAACGAAAGCAAGGACGCTGCTGAACCAGCACTACCCCGACTGCCCGCCGCTGCGTTCACTGTTAAAAAAAATGGATGCTGCAGTCAAGTCGCTGCGGAATTGGGCTTAAGGAGTCGTCGCAATGCCTAGTACAAAACAAGGGGAGAAAAAACTTTTAGGCACCCAAATAGGCACCAGCGAAAAGTTGAACTAGTAGTTACCAAAGTAAATTCAATGAATTAAAAAACCAATTCAGACTCCGCCAGCCAATCCAAATAAAAAACGCCTCCCCGATCTCCCAAGAAGGCGTTTTACCTCAATACAGCGCGCACTGCACTACCACTTATTCAGGACGGCTCAATCCACCATTCTTTTACCTAAATATCGCATCCCCCCCCCTCACTTCGCCCCTTCCGCCAACTGGCGCAGCAGTTCGATATGCGCAGGGGTGTCGTTCAAGGCTGTAATATAGTGGAACGACGTTCCGCCCGCGTGCATGAAGAATTCGCGGTTTTGCTCGTCCAGCTCTTCCAGGGTTTCCAGGCAATCGGCGGCGAAGCCGGGGCTGATCACCTGCAGGCGTTTAATCCCTTGGGCGGGCAGGCCTTGAATGGTTTCGTCGGTGAACGGCGTCAGCCACGGCTCGCGGCCAAAGCGTGACTGGAAGGTCATCATGATCTTCACCGACGGCATATTCAGCGCCTCAATCAGCAGCTTGGTGGTTAACTCACAGCGCTCGCGGTAGTTATCGCCCTCTTTCTCAAAGCGCACCGGAATGCCGTGATAGGAAACCAGCAGCGCATCCGGCACGCCGTTCGCTGCAAACGAGGCTTCCACCGAAGCGCGTAATCCTTCGATATACGCCGGATGATCGGCGTAATCGTTAATAAAGCTGATCGCCGGGGTGTAGCGATTTTTCATGGTTTGCAGGTGGCGGCTTACGCTGTCCCACACTGAAGACACCGTGGAAGAGGAGAACTGTGGATAGAGCGGGATCACGATGATGCGATCTACGCCTTTCGCCAACAGCTCGTCAATCGCGCCGCCAATCGAGGGCTCGCCGTAGCTCATACCGAGCGCCACCGGCAAGCCGGTCTCTTGGGCCAGCATGCGCGCCTGGCGGACGCTGTAAACCATCAGCGGGGAGCCTTCCTCCATCCAAATTGAGGCATAGGCTTTGGCGACGCGTTTGGCACGCAGAGGAATGATTGCGCCGTGCAGAATCGGGCACCAAATGATGCGTGGCAGATCCACTACCCGGTAATCGTGCAAAAACTTAGAGAGGAATTTTTTTACGGCCTGCGGGGTCGGTTCGGTTGGTGTTCCAAGGTTAACAAGTAACACACCCGGTTTCGTCGTCATTATTCGGTACCTTTGAAAAACCATGAAAAATAGCGCCACGATACTGTAGCATAGCCACATGCGTCAGGCGCTGGCGATAAGGCGCGCCTTGCCCTGAACCGCCAGTAAAATGAATACGTTAGTGCTAACGTTGCGCCTAGTTTATACCGTGAGGCGCCAGGATTGCTCGCCATGCTGACGAATTTGTTCGATAGGCACTGGCTGGCATCGCTCTGTGGGGGCTTCGCGATCCCATGCAGCGTCAGGTCGTACTGACCTTGCGCGTGAAATACCCGCTTTTTTCATTCGAAAAAGCGCTTAAATACGGTATAAAGCCGAAATGAAAACGCCAAACAGACTCCAACCTCTGATCGATGACGGCCTGATAGACGACGTGCTTCAGCGCCTGAAAAGCGGTAAAGAAGCCGACGTATACACCGTACGCTGCGGTGACGCTATCCACTGCGCGAAAGTCTATAAAGAAGCCTCGCAGCGCAGCTTTCGCCAGGCCGTGCAGTATCAGGAAGGGCGCAAAGTGCGCAATTCACGCGATGCGCGCGCCATGCAAAAAGGCTCCAAATTTGGCCGCAAGCAGCAGGAAGAGGTGTGGCACACGGCGGAAGTGGATGCGCTGTTTCGTCTGGCGCACGCCGGCGTGCGCGTGCCTCAGCCCTCTATCTGCCTGGATGGCGTGCTGATCATGGAGTTGATCACCGACGCCGAGGGCGCAGTGGCACCGCGTCTGAGCGACGTTACGCTGTCGGAAGAGACGGCGGTGGCGCACTTTAACCTGATGCTGCGCAATATCGTGCGCATGCTGTGCGCCGGCCTCGTTCACGGGGATCTCTCAGAATTTAACGTGCTGCTCGACGCGCAAGGTCCGGTGATCATCGACCTGCCCCAGGCGGTGGATGCCGCCGCCAACAACCACGCGCAAGCGATGTTCATGCGCGATGTCACCAACATCACCGAGTATTACGCGCAGTTCGCTCCGTCGCTGCGGCAAACGCGCTACGGCAAAGAGATCTGGGCGCTGTATGAAGACGGCAAACTTACGCCGGAAACGCCGCTGAGCGGTCACGTGGTAGAAGAAACGCACGAGGTCGATATGGGCGCGCTGTTGGATGAAATCATCGCCGCCGAAGACGACTTCTACGCACGCCAGCGCGCCGCCCAGGCGCGCGACGACGAGTAACGCGCCCCCTCACGCTTTTCGCGTCAGCCGAGTCTGGCGCGAAAAGTCGCCGCCCTCCTGCATCAAAAGCCATTAATCTAATTAAGTTTATTCCTGGAGCAGATTCTGGCCGAGCGTGCCATTGTTAACTACGCTCATATCTCACTTGAGCGATTAATGAGGGAATATTCATGAAAAAGACAATTATTGCTGTATCTGCCCTGCTGCTGGCTTCTTCGGCATTTGCCGCCACTACACATGCAACTGACGATACCGTGGCGAACGCGGAGGCGGGTGCCAACACGGCAAAAGAGAAACTGCATCAGGCCCAGCATCAGGGCGAAGAGCAGAAGCTGAAAGCCAAACACGCGGCCCAGGGCGAGCGTGACAGCACCTCCAGCAAAGTCAGCGAAGGCGCGCAGAAAGGCTGGAACAAAACCAAAGAAGGCACTGAAAAAGGGTGGGATGCCACTAAAGAAGGCGCCACCAAAGGCTGGAACAAAACCAAAGAAGGTGCCAGCGACGTGAAGAAAAAAGTCACCGAATAAGGTTGACGTTAGCTCTCAGAAAGGCCGCGCTCGCGGCCTTTCGCCTTTTTACGGCTCAAACTTTGCGCTCAGCGCCAAATCTTTTTACACTTCGCGCAACGATTGATTAACGGGTTTTTCCTATGTCTGACACCTTCACGCGTCAACCGCTGCCGCTGCCCAATGGCCACAATAAAGTGCTGCTGCACTCCTGCTGCGCGCCCTGTTCGGGCGAAGTGATGGAAGCGATGCTGGCTTCCGGCATCGATTACACCATTTTCTTTTACAACCCGAACATCCATCCGCTGCGAGAGTACGAGCTGCGCAAAGAAGAGAATATCCGCTTTGCCGAGCAGTTTGGCGTGCCTTTTGTGGATGCGGATTACGACAAAGATAATTGGTTCGAACGCGCGCGCGGCATGGAGTGGGAGCCGGAGCGCGGCGTGCGCTGCACCATGTGCTTCGATATGCGCTTTGAGCGTACCGCCCTTTATGCCCACGAGCACGGCTTCCCGGTGATCACCAGTTCGCTTGGCATCTCCCGCTGGAAGAATATGCAGCAGATCAACGACTGCGGCGTGCGTGCTGCAGCGCGTTATCCGGATATGCTCTACTGGGAGTTTAACTGGCGCAAAGGCGGGGGCTCGTCACGCATGATTGAGATCAGCAAGCGCGAACGCTTCTATCAGCAGGAGTACTGCGGTTGCATCTACTCGCTGCGCGACACCAACCGCCATCGCGTGGCAAGCGGACGCGAGCGCATTGAGATCGGCGTGCAGTATTACACGCCGGATGAAGAATAACGCCCTTACCAGCTGAGCGTTTCGCCCCGGTAATCCACGTAATGATGGCCGCCCTGGCCGCTAAAGCGCTGTAGCTGGGCAACCAGCCCTGCGGCGCTTACGTCAGGCGTGATCGCCGCGTTCTCCCCGCCCATATCGGTTTTTACCCAGCCGGGATGCAGCGACAGCAGCGCCATTTTCGGATCGTCGCAGGTGGTGCTCAACGCCCGACTCAGCATATTGAGCGCCGCCTTGCTGGCGGCATACAGCGGGATTTCGGCGCGCGGGTTTTCGCTCAGGCTCGCCAGCTGTGAGGTGGTGATGCCCACCACCCCGTGCTGTGCTTGCACGCGCGGCAGCAGCGCCTCAGCCATGCGCACTGGCGCAACCGCGTTGGTGAGAAACAGTTCCGTCAACGCGTTGTCGTCTGCCTGCGCGATCGCTTGCACCTGCGGCCCGTAGATGCCGGCGTTGATCATTACTGCGCCAAACGTCTCTTCACCCAGCTGGGCAATCAGCGCCGCCCGCTCAGCCGCGTCGGTGATGTCGAGTTTTAGCCAGCGCAGCTGCGGATGTTGAAAAGAGACGGCGGTGCTGCGGTAGGTCGCCACCACCGTCCAGCCCTCCTGCAACAGGCGCTGTACCACCGCCAGACCAATGCCTTTCGAGGCGCCCACAATCAGTGCGTGTTTACGTTGGCTCATGATTTTCTCTCCGTTGGATGCAATCGCAACGGGCAGGATCGCCCTGCCCGGATTGTTACCGAATCACTAACGTTAGCACGACAAGCGCCACAACCATGATCAGCAGGTGGCACACCGCCCGATCCAGACCGCCCCGGCGCATCAGAACCACTGACCAAAGCGTTTGATGTAGAGCGTTTTCATGCCCTGCGCCACCAGACAATATCCCAGCAGCGTCGCCACCAGCCAGGGGAAATAGGCCCAGGGCAGCGGCACCAGTCCCACTAGTCCGCCCAGCGGCGAGAACGGCAGCAGCAGGCCGGCCAGCATAATGCCCGCGGTGGTCAGCAGTACCGGCAGCGCGGCGCGGCTCTGGATAAACGGAATCTTTTGCGTGCGCAGCATATGCACTACCAGCGTCTGCGACAGCAAGCCTTCCACAAACCAGCCGGACTGGAACAGCGACTGCATCGTCGCGCTGTTGGCGGCAAACACGAACCACATCAGGGCAAAGGTGGTGATATCAAACAGCGACGACGTCGGGCCCATCCACAGCATAAAACGTTTGATGTTGCGCGCGTCCCATTTGCGCGGCGTGCGCAGGAACTCGCGATCCATTTTGTCCCACGGCAGCGCCAGCTGTGACACGTCGTACATCAGGTTCTGGATCAGCAGCTGAATGGCCAGCATCGGCAAAAACGGAATAAACGCGCTGGCCACCAGCACTGAGAACACGTTGCCGAAGTTCGAACTGGCGGTCATGTTCAGGTACTTGATGATATTGCCGAAGGTCTCGCGTCCGGCGATCACCCCTTCTTCCAGCACCATCAGGTCTTTCTCCAGCAAAATGATGTCCGATGACTCTTTGGCGATATCGGCGGCGCTGTCCACCGAGATACCGACGTCGGCATCGCGCAGCGCGGGCGCGTCGTTAATGCCGTCGCCGAGGAAGCCTACGGTGTGTCCCTGCTGCTGCAGCGCCCGCAGAATACGCGACTTCTGCAGCGGCGTGAGCTTGGCAAACACTGCGCACTGCACGCTGGCCTCGGCTAACTGCGCGTCGCTCATCGCCGCGATGCGATCGCCGGTCAGAATGTCACGGCTGTCGATGCCCACCTGCTGGCAGATGCGCGCCGTGACCACCGGATTATCGCCGGTCAGCACTTTCACGCGCACGCCATTGTCGCGCAGCGCCGCGATGGCTTTCGCCGCGCTCTCTTTGGGCGGATCGAGAAACGTCAGCAGCCCTTCCACGATAAGCTCCTGCTCATCCGCCACGCTCAGCGCCTGCTGTAAACCGGGCGCATCCAGCACGCGGGTCGCCACCAGCAGCACGCGGAACCCTTGATCGTTGTAGGTGTGCGCCAGCGCAAGCAGTTCATCGCGCCGCGCTGCCGTCAGCGGTTGGATCGCTTTGCCGATGCGCTCGCCGCTGGCGATGCTGAGCATCTCCTCCACCGCGCCTTTGCAAATCAGCATCTGTTGATTCAGGCGGCGATCGCGCACCACCACCGACACGCGACGGCGCACAAAATCAAACGGCAGTTCGTCCACTTTTTGATAGCTGTCACCCACCGCGGCGCTAACGCGATCTTCGCCGTAGCGCAGAATGGCGCGATCCATCAGGTTTGGCGTGCCGCTCTGATAGTGGCTGTTGAGCCAGCTCAGCATCAGCACGCGCGCATTCTCCACCCCAGCGCAATCAAGATGGTGTTCGAGGATGATGTTGTCCTGCGTCAGCGTGCCGGTTTTATCGGTGCACAGCACATCCATGGCGCCAAGGTTCTGTATGGCGTTCAGACGCTTCACAATCACTTTGCGGCGTGACATCGCGATGGCGCCTTTGGCGAGGTTGGAGCTGACAATCATCGGCAGCATCTCCGGCGTCAGACCCACCGCCACCGCCAGCGCAAACAGCGTGGCATCCAGCCAGTCGCCCTTGGTAAAGCCGTTAATCAGCAGCACCACCGGCACCATCACCAGCATAAAGCGGATCAGCAGCCAGCTCACGCTGTTAACCCCGCGATCGAAGGCCGTTTGTGGACGATCGCCGATGATGGATGTCGCCAGGCTGCCGAAATAGGTGTCGCTGCCGGTGGCGACCACCACCGCTTTGGCGCTGCCGCTGGAGACATTGGTGCCCATCAGACAGATGCTGCCCAGCTCCAGCAGGGACGCGCCCGCATCCTGGTCGTGCGCGCCTTTGCTGGCGACGTGTCCGGTGACGTCATATTTTTCCACCGGCAGCGACTCGCCGGTGAGGATCGCTTGGCTGATAAACAGATCGCGCGAGTCGAGCAGGCGCACGTCGGCAGGCACCAAATCGCCGGCAGAGAGCCAGATAATATCTCCGGGCACCAGCGTGCTGATGTCCACTTCCGCTTTCTGCGGCACACCGTGCGGCGCGGCGCGGCGCAGCACCGTCGCGGTGGTGCGCACCATTGACTTCAGCGCCTGGGCGGCTTGGTTAGTGCGAAACTCCTGCCAGAAGCGCAGCAGACCGCTGAGCGTTACCATCGTCATAATGATGATGACACCGGTCAGATCGGTCTCCTCGCCGCGGCGCAGCGGCATCCAGTAGTCGGTGATAAAACTCACCAGCGCCAGCGCCATCAGCACAAAAATAAACGGGTTGTTAAACGCCTGAAGCAGCTGAATCAGCGCGGGGGGCGCTTTGTCGTGCGCCACTTCATTGGCGCCATATGCCAGCAGGCGGGCCGCGGCCTCCTGCTCAGTGAGGCCCTGTGCGTCGCTGCGCAGACGCGCCAGCGTGGCGTCGGGTGTGCAACCTGCTTCGGCCTCAATAACATAGCGCGCGGTTTTTCCCTGCGGCTGGCGCAGCGTTTGCCAGGCTTTTTTATCCTGGCTGAGTTTCATGTCAGTCATGATGACACTCCTCTTTTATTTTACGGCAGTGGATATCCCTGCGTGCAGCGCACACACAAGGCAATAAATAATGAAGCACAGCCGCCGCGCATTCTGATCTGGTAATAAGTCGGTAGACTTAATAGAAATAAGAATGACGCACGTCGTCCATTATTTAATTAACGGATAAAAAAGATTAATGTTATTTCCGCGTTAACCTGCGTTGAGAAAGTCAGCAAATGCCGCCTTGCCCGCATCAGGTAAACGGGAAGTTGTTCAGCACGCTGAGGCTCAGCGTGCGCATCGAGGCGGAGGAAAAAGGGCGTGTAAAATCATGTGCATGATGATATCCCTGCGGGCTTAATGCCCGTTAACGCGTCTGTTGTGGGAACAATCATCAGAGAGAGGATTGCTGCCCGCCGGTCGGCAAGCAGCGGCAAAAAAATTCGCGCGTCAGCTTACCTTAAAGTGTGTCGATAAAGGGTGACTGTCCAACTGAATTCTCCTGCTTTGAAATTGCCGCCATTATATTCCCGGGTAAAGTGAAGTAAAGGCAATTATTTGGCCGTTTGGTCGCATTTAATTTCCGTTGTAATTTCGTTGATAAATGACAATATGTTTCTCACGTGCGCCTCATTAAATTACGGCGCGTCCGCCGCGAATAAAGCTGCGGCGACTACGCTTTACACAGTACCGCGCCCGCACGCTTATAACGAGAACGGCACCCTTAGAACCAGAAGGCATATGCATAGCCTTAAATTGACTATTCTTCATTACGGCGCTCTCGTACACTCGCGTTACTTTTTTAAGGCAAGGAAACAACAACATGAAAAAAATTATTCCCTCCCTGCTGGCGCTTTCGCTGGCAGCCGCCTTCTCTGCTCAGGCTGCGACCCCGAAAGATACGCTGGTGATCGCGCAGTCTACGGACGACGCGGACAGCTTCGATCCGGCGCAGGGTTTTGAACTCACCACCGTGCAGGCTTTCACCAACATTTATCAGCGCCTGGTGCAATCCAACCCGCAGAACCCCACGGATTTGCAGCCTACGCTGGCAAGCGAGTGGAAAGCGGGCAGCGACAACCGTAGCCTGACCTTTACCCTGAAAAAAGACGCGAAATTTGCCAGCGGTAACCCGCTGCGTCCAGAAGATGTGATTTTTTCGCTGAGCCGCGTGGTCAAGCTCAACCTTGATCCCTCCTTTATTCTTACCCAGCTCGGCTGGAATAAAGACAACGTGGATAGCTTTCTGAAAAAGGTTGATGACAACCACGTACAAATCAGCTGGAACGCCAACGTCAGCCCAACCTACGTTCTGAGCCTGCTCTCCGCGCCCGTCTCGTCCATCATCGATGAGAAAACCGCGCAGGCCAACGCCAAAAACGGCGATTTCGGCCACGCCTGGTTAGGTACTCACTCCGCGGGCAGCGGCCCGTTCCAGATTCGCAAAGTCGTGCTGCATGAAGCGGTGCTGCTCAGCGCTAACCCAACGTCACCTGCGGGCGCGCCGAAGCTGAAAAATATCCTGATCAAGAACGTGCCAGAGCCGGCGGCGCGTCGTCTGCTGCTGGAACAGGGCGACGTGGACATTGCGCGTAACCTCGGCGCCGACCAGATTGCCTCGTTGAAAGGCAAACCCGGCGTGAAAACTGACGCGATTCCTATGGCCTCGCTGTACTACATTCAATTCAACGTTGGCGAAAACCCGGTGCTGAAGAATCCGGCCCTGTGGGAAGCGGCACGTTATCTGTTCGACTATAAAGGCATTGCCAACGACCTGCTGAAAGGCCAGTTCGAAGTGCATCAGACCTTCCTGCCGAAAGGTTTCCTCGGTGCGCTCAACGAAACCCCGTACAGCTACGATCCGGAAAAAGCCAAAGCGATTCTGAAAAAGGCCGGCCTGACCAATGTGAGCTTTAAGCTCTCCACCAGCAACCAGCCGCCGTACCTGGATATCGCGCAGGCGCTGCAGGGCAGCTTCGCCAAAGGGGGCGTGAAGGTAGAGGTGCAGCCGGGGCTGAGCTCGGAAGTGTCGACGCGCGTAAAAGCGCACCAGTATGAAGCCACCCTGAACGCCTGGGGCGCCGACTATTTTGACCCGAACACCAACGCCGCCTCTTTTGCCTATAACCCGGAAGATGGCAGCAAAACCATCGCCTACCGCTCAGACTGGCACATTCCTGAGCTGAGTAAGCAAACGCTGGCCGCCACGGCGGAAGCCGATCCGAAGAAACGCGTTGAACTCTATCAGGCGATGCAGCGCGAAGTGCTGAAAAACTCGCCGTATGTTATCGGTCTGCAGGCGCGTAACCTGGTGGCGATGCGCGACAACCTGAAAGGGTACGTGCAGGGCATTAACCCGGATATGGTTTACTACGCGCAGGTCACGAAGTAATGGCGGTATCTGCATCACAGGCCGGGTTCGCCCGGCCACTCTGGCAGCGCCTGAGCCGCCTCATCACCAGCCTGCTGTCGCTGGTGGTGACGCTGCTGGGCCTGCTGGCGTTTACCTTTATGCTGTCGCACCTGTCACCGGTGGATCCGGTGCAGCAGATCGCCGGCGACCACGCCAGTGAGGCGACGTACGCGCAGGTGCGCCACGATCTCGGCCTCGATCAGCCGGTGCTGGTGCAGTTCTGGCGCTATATCAGCCATCTGGCGCGCGGCGACCTGGGGCTTTCCCACCTCACCAATCAGCCGGTGAGTACCGATCTGCTGCGCACCTTCCCCGCCACGCTGGAGCTGGCGACCTGCTCCATGATCTTCGCCGCGGTGTTTGGCGTGACGCTGGCGCTGCTGGCCGCCTGGAAACCAGGCAGCGTGATGGATAACGTGGCGCGCTTTATTTCGCTGCTGGGCTACTCGGTGCCGGTGTTCTGGCTGGGACTGCTCGGGCTGCTGCTGTTTTATGCCGTGCTGCACTGGTCCGCGGGACCGGGACAGTTGGATGATATCTGGGTGTACACGCTGGAACCCAAAACCGGTTTCGTCCTGATCGACAGCTGGCTGTCCGGCGATCCGGAGATGTTCCGCAACGCGCTGGCCCACCTGTGGCTGCCGGTGGTGATCCTCGGCCTGCTGGCGATGGCCGGCATCACGCGCCTGCTGCGCGCCGCGCTGCTGGAAGAGAGCAGTAAAGAGTATGTGGTGTTGGCGCGCGCTAAAGGTGCCAGCCGTACGCGCATTCTGCTGCGTCATATTTTCCCGAACGTGCTGGGCACGCTGATCACGGTTATCGCCCTCTCTTACGCCACCCTGCTGGAAGGCTCAGTGCTGACCGAAACCGTGTTCGCCTGGCCGGGCGTAGGGCGTTACATGACCAACGCGCTGTTCTCTTCAGATGTGCCGGCGATCCTCGGCGCCACGCTGTTGATCGGCAGCTGCTTTATTCTGCTTAACGCCGTGGCCGATGCCCTGACCTGGCTAACCGATCCGAGAACCCGATGACTCAACAACTGCAAGAACTCGAAACGCTGCGCCCGCGTCGTCGCCGGGCGCGCGTCACCTCCCTGACCATCGGCCTGACGCTGGTGGTGATCCTGGTGGCGATGGCGCTGCTGGCTCCCCTGCTGGCCCCCTTTGATCCCAATGTACAGACCATCGGCGAGCGCCTGATGCCGCCGTCGTCTCTGCACTGGTTTGGCACCGACGGCTTTGGCCGCGATCTGCTGTCGCGCGTGATTTACGGCGCGCGCCCCACCCTGCTGCTGGTGTCGCTGATCCTGCTGCTGACCATTCCCGTCGGCCTGCTGGTGGGCATCACCGCGGGCTACGTCGGCGGCTGGACTGAGCGCGTACTGATGCGCATCACCGATATCTTTCTGTCGCTGCCGAATCTGGTGATCGCGCTGGCGTTGGTCGCGATGCTCGGCCCTGGCCTGATGAACGGTGCGCTGGCGCTGGCGTTAACCAGCTGGCCGCCGTTTGCCCGCCAGGCGCGCGCGGAAACGCTGGCGCTGCGCCGCAGCGACTACCTCGCTGCCGCACGGATGCAGGGCATCAGCGGCTTACGCCTGATGTTTGGCCACATTTTACCGCTCTGCCTGCCCACTGCCGTGGTGCGCGCCGCGCTGAGCCTCGGCGGGATTATTCTCTCCGCTGCCGGACTGGGCTTCCTCGGCATGGGCGTACAGCCGCCGACCGCAGAATGGGGCTCGATGGTGGCCGAAGGCAGTAAAGTGATCTTCGATCAGTGGTGGGTCGCCGCCGCGCCTGGCGCCGCCATCCTTTTCGCCAGCCTGGCGTTTAACCTGACAGGCGACGGCCTGCGCGACCGACTGGATACCCGTCATGCCAAATAATCTGTTAATTGATGCCCAGGGCCTGACGATCCGCAGCGATGATGCGCTGCTGGTGGACGGCATTCACGTGCAAATCGGCCGCGAGCGCGTCGCGCTGGTGGGCGAATCCGGCTCGGGGAAATCCCTCACCGCACGCGCGCTGATGGGGCTGCTTTCTCCCGCGTTGCATCTGCACGCCGATCGTCTTGAGGTGGCCGGCAACAATGCGCTGACGCTGCAGGAGCGCGACTGGATCACGCTGCGCGGCAGCCGCGTCGCCATGGTGATGCAAGACCCGAAATATGCGCTGAATCCGACGCGCACCATCGGCTGGCAGGTTGAAGAGCCGCTGGTGCTGCACCGCAAACTCAGCCGCGCTGAGCGCCGTGAGAAAGTGTGCGACATGCTCAACGCCGTGGGGCTGCCTGACCCGCGCCAGCTAATGACGCGCTATCCGCATCAGCTTTCTGGCGGCATGGGCCAGCGCGTGATGCTGGCCATCGCGCTGATCACCGATCCCGATCTGCTGATTGCCGACGAACCCACCTCAGCGCTCGATCACGCCATGCGCGATCAGGTGTTGGCGCTGATCCGCCAGCTGGTGGAGCAGCGCAATATGGGCCTGCTGCTGATCAGCCACGATTTGCAGCAGGTCGCGGAGCACTGCGAGCGGGTGATGGTGATGTACAAAGGCCGCCTGCTGGATACGCTGCCTGCGGCGCAGCTCGCCAACGCGACGCATCCTTATACGCGCACGCTGTGGGCCTGTCGCCCCAGCAAAGCCACGCACGGCGAACCGCTGCCGGTGCTGGATCGCGCCGCGCTGGAGGCACACCATGATTGAACTCAAGGATCTTAGCGTCTCCCATAAGCACGGTTACGAGCTGCGCACGGTGGTACATGACGTCACGTTGCAGGTGGCGCCGGGCGAGTGTTTTGGCTTGGTGGGGCCGTCAGGCTGCGGGAAGTCTTCGCTGCTGTGGGTGCTGGCGGGTCTGAACCCGCACTGGCAGGGCCATATGGCGCTGGCGGGCGTATCGGTGACGCCGGGCAAACCGTTCACCGGTCAGCTGCGCCGCGATGTGCAGATGGTCTTTCAGGACCCCTACGCGTCGCTGCACCCGCGCCATCGCCTGCGCCGCACGCTGGCCGAGCCGTTGAAAATGCTGAAGCAGGATAATGTGGACGATCGCATCAACGAGGGATTTCGCCGCGTCGGTTTGGATAGCGCGCTGGCGGACCGCTATCCGCATCAGCTGTCCGGTGGCCAGCGCCAGCGCGTCGCCATCGTGCGCGCGCTGCTGCTACAGCCGAAAATTCTGCTGCTGGATGAACCCACCTCGGCGCTGGATATGTCGGTACAGGCGGAAATCCTCAATCTGCTTAACGATCTCAAGCAGAACAGCGGCCTCACCATGGTGCTGGTCAGCCACGATCCGGATGTGATTGATCACATGTGCGACCGCGCCGTGCGCATGGCGCAGGGCCGCATTGTGGAAGCGCGCCGCGCCTGACCCCGCCGGGCCGGTGACGCCGGCCCGCGTTTTTTCCGCACGACTTATCGCTAAAATCAGCCGCCGCGCGCGCCGACCACGTTGAGGCGCGGCTGCGGGTGCGCCGGCTTCAGGTCATACATGCCGCCGTAGAAAGGATCCACCAGCAGCCAGCCAGGGAAGCCCAGCAGCGGAATGTTGCCCAGCAGATACCACAGGTTGGCATTGGCTTCGATCGGCAAGGTCACGGGCACATATCCGGGGCTTTCCAGCATCACCTGATAGTGTTTTTTACCGAAATAGTTACCGGTGGATTTCGCCAGCTGCACGGTTTGCGGCGTGTAGCCCTGCGCCACCGCGCGACCGGTTTCATCCTGTACGACGAAACGCGCGCCGCGCGGCACAGAGTCAATGTTAACCGGTTGCGTTTCCGTACCGACGATAGTGGCGCAGCCGCTGAGCAGCAGCGCAGCGGCGGGAATAAGAGGTCGCAGGTTCATAGCAGGTCCGCGTTAAGATCAGAGCACTCAGTCTAAACCGCCCGCTCCGCCTTTACACGTCTGACAATCGCGCTATCACTGACGCTTTTCTGCGCTTTATTGCGGTTGACAACAGGCGGCAATCGCCGCGATGTCCTGCGGCGTGGTGCGGCAGCAGCCCCCCACCAGACGCGCGCCAGCCTGCTGCCAGGCGGCGAAATTGTCGTGCAGCGTGCAGCCCGACGGCGCAGAGTGCCAGGTTTTGCTCACCGCATCGTACTGTTCGCCGGAGTTGGGGTAGACCAGCAGCGGCTTGTCGGTCACCGCCTGCAGCGTGTGTAGCGCCGCGGTCACGTCGCTGAGCGCCACGCAGTTGATCCCCACCGCCGCCACCTGTTTCGCGCTGTTCACCAACGCTGCCACCGCGTGCAGCGGCGTGCCGTCGCTGATGTGCTGCGCATCGCGCAGCGTAAACGAGAACCATGCGCTGGCATCCGGGTAGTCGGCGAGCAGACTGACCAGCGCCTGCGCCTCAGCAAACGAAGGCAGCGTTTCACAGGCCAGCAGATCGACGCCTGCGTCCAACAGCGCGGCGACGCGCGGGCGGTGGAACGCTTTCATCTCCGCTTCAGGCAGCGCGTAATCGCCGCGGTACTCGGCACCGTTCGCCAGATAGGCACCGTAAGGCCCGACCGATCCCGCAACCAGCAGCGGCGCAGAGGTGCCAGAAGCGACACGGTAATCATCCCGCGCACGCTGCGCCAGCGACACGCTCAGGCCGATCAGCGCGCGCGCCTGCTCCGCACTCAGCCCACGCGTGGCAAAGCCCTGCGGCGTCGCCTGATAGCTGGCGGTAATGGCGACGTTTGCCCCTGCGGCAAAGTAGTCATAGTGCACTTGATAAATCAGCTCCGGGTTCTCCATCAGCACTTTTGCCGACCAGAGCGCATCCGCGAGATTGCACCCGCGCGCCTCAAGCTCGGTGGCCAGCGCCCCGTCGAGAATCAGCGTGTTGACGTGATTAAGCGCCTGAGCAATCGGGTTAAGCGACATCGTTGGCCTCCTGAGCCTTTTGGGAATTGCGTCGTTGCGTCACATGGTAGGCGGCGTAGCAGAACAGCACAAACGGAATGCCGCACCACAGCGCAATACGCTGCGAGGGATCAAACGCCAGACCAATACACGCCAGCAGACAGAGCAGAAAACCCAGCAGCGGCGTCAGCGGGTACAGCGGCGCGCGGTAGGATAGCTGGTCGAGCGTGCCGCCCGCCTGCAAATGTCGGCGGCGGAACATAAAGTGCGCGGCGCAGATGCTCAGCCAGACCGCCACCACGGCAAAGCCTGAAATCGCTGACAGCGCCACAAACACCGTATCCGGTGCCACCACGCTGGAGAACAGCGCCAGTAAACCGCCCAGCATACTCAAGGTGATCGCCAGCACCGGAATGCCGCGCCGATTGACCCGGGCAAAGCACTGCGGCAGGGTATTTTCATTCGCCAGCGACCACAGCATGCGGCCCGACGCGTACAGGCCCGAGTTCGCCGCCGAGAGGATGGCCGTCAGAATAACGAAGTTAACGATGTCCGCCGCATAGGGAATACCGATTTTTTCAAACACCAGCACAAACGGGCTTTTAACAATGCCCGCCTGATCCATCGGGATCAGCGCCGCCAGCACGAATACCGTGCCGATGAAGAAGATAATCAGGCGCGCCACGGTGGTACGGATTGCCAGCGGCAGCGCTTTCTGCGGCTGCGCGGTTTCCCCGGCGGCAATACCGATCAGTTCGGTGCCGGAAAAAGCAAAGTTGACCGCCACCATGGTCATGAGAATGGGCAGCGTCCCGTGCGGCAGCCAGCCGCCAGCGGTGAGGTTGTGCAGGCCCGGCGCGGGGCTGCCGTCTTTCATCGGGATCCAGCCAAACATTGCCGCGCCGCCCAGCAGAATAAAGGCGACGATGGTGACCACTTTGATCAGCGAGAACCAGAACTCGCCTTCGGCAAAAAAGCGCGTAGAGATAATGTTCAGCAAATAGATCGTGACGCAGAACACCAGGCACCAGATCCAGACGGGCACCGTAGGAAACCAGTATTGCATGCAGAAACCCGCCGCCGTGAGGCTGGAGCCCAGCGCCACGGTCCAGGTCAGCCAGTAAAGCCACGCCACCGTATAGCCGGTCGCCGGGCTCAGGTAGCGTGCCGCATAGACGTGAAAAGCGCCGGTTTCGGGCATGGCGACGGCCAATTCGCCCAAGCATACCATCACCAGCCATACCACCAGCGCGCCAATCAGATACGCCAGCAGCGTGCCCGCTGCGCCGGTCGTGGAGATGATATAGCCAGTGTTGAAAAACAGGCCGGTGCCAATCACGCCGCCCAGCGACAGCATCACCAGATGGCGCACTTTCATGGTGCGTTTGAAATTTTCCTGCGAAGGGGAATCCTGCGTTTGCATTATCTTTATCCGTATGGACGTCTGAACATCTATATGGACACAGATTTATACGCGTCTGCGCGCTATTATGCAACGAGACGGTAACGACGATTTTTCAGGAAGGGAGATCGCCCCGCGACGGACGGGGCGCATCATCAGGAACCAAACACCGCCTGCAGGTAACGCTCCAGCGCGACGCGCGAGCTAAAACCGTGCGGAATGCCGTAATGCTCTTGCGAATCGCCCATCAGGTAGAGCGGAAACTGCGTGTAGTGATCGCAGGTTTTCATCTCCGAGGCCGGTTCGGCAAAGTGCTGGCTTTTCTCTTTCAACGTAGGGTGAATGATCAGCGCCGTCCGCCCCATGCGGGCTTCACGGTTTACATAGACGTAGTTGTCTCCGCGGCGGTATCCATAAATTTTCGGCGTTAGGGCATCCATTTCGAATCCCTCTTTTTCCAGAACGCGCGCAACTTCATCCGGACGTAAATACATGCTTGCTCCTCTCTTCTCACAGCCCCGCAACCTTACATCAGGCCACCGGCTCAGGACATTCGGATTTTCCCTAAAGCCTGGCACACGGCTGCGTTTAGCGGCGTATCGTCTACACTGAGTATTACGTTTTTAACGCAAAGGGAGTGAAAAATGTTTAATCGAATGAGCAAAAACGATGACATTGATGTCAATCAGGATGTAAACGAACTGGCTGATTCACTGGAAGCGCTGCTGAAATCCTACGGCAGTGAAGCCAAAGATGAAGTGGAGAGCGCGCGCAGCAATGCGCAGGCGCTGCTGAAACAAACCCGCGCGAAACTCAACGGCGGCGGCAATCGCGTTTCCCAGGCGGCACGCGATGCGGGTTATCAGGTTGACGCTTATGTGCACGAAAAACCGTGGCACGGCGTGGGCTTAGGTGCCGCGGTCGGCTTGGTGCTGGGTGCGCTGCTGGTATCACGCCGCTAACTCATCCTCGCGCCTCATGCCTTATCATCGCCCCGCCCACGCGGGGCTTTTTTTTTGCCCTCAACCCCCACGCGGCATCTTCCCCGACAGCCTTGCGCCACGCGCCTTCCTTTGGTCTGCGCCTATTTATTGCACTAAAACCCTACATATAGCGTTATTGATCTAAACTAATACTATATATAGTATCTATACCCATCCCTTGGCGCAGCTCTCCTGCCGTGACGTATTGCGCGGCGAGCCCGCTCCTTACCCGCATAAGGAAATACGAATCATGCGCATTATTATTTACACCCGAGATAACTGTGTCCAGTGCAACGCCACAAAAAGCGCCCTCGATCGCAGCGGGCTGGACTATCACCTGATCAACCTAGATGAGCAGCCGGAAGAGATTGCTGCGCTGAAAGCGCTGGGCCACCGTCAGCTGCCGGTAGTGCGCGTGGATGAGGAGAGCTGGAGCGGCTTTCGACCGGATAAAATTGCCGCACTGCGCCAACTGGCCGCGACGGGCGCCTGACCGATGTTTCCGCTGGTCTATTTCTCCAGCCAGTCGGAAAACACCCACCGCTTTATCATGCGGCTGGGGTTGCCGGCGCAGCGCATTCCGCTGGATATCACGCAGCGCCTGCACGTCGCCCACCCGTATATTTTGGTGGTACCCAGCTACGGCGGCGGTGGCGCACGCGGTGCGGTGCCCAAACCCGTGGTGCACTTTCTTAACGATCAGGCTAACCGAGATCGTATCCGCGGCGTAATCGCCGCCGGTAACCGCAACTTCGGGGACGGCTTTTGCCTGGCGGGCGACATCATTGCGCGCAAATGCCAGGTGCCCTATCTCTACCGTTTTGAGCTGATGGGCACGCCGGACGATATTGCAAACGTAAAAGCGGGAGTAACCCAATTTTGGCTACAGCAGACACCTTAACCAGCATCAGCGATTATCACGCGCTAAACGCGATGCTTAACCTCTACGATGCGCACGGCCGCATTCAGTTCGACCAGGATCGCGAGGCCACGCGGCAGTTTTTCCTGCAGCACGTGCTGCCGAATACGCACGCTTTTGCCTCGACGGGCGAGCGCCTGCGTTTTCTGGTTGACGAGGGCTACTACGAAGCCGCCGTGCTGAACCAGTACGACATGGCTTTTCTCTGCCAGCTGCATGACGAGGCGCAGGCGTGGGGCTTTCGTTTTCACACCTTCCTCGGCGCATGGAAGTTTTACACCAGCTATACGCTGAAAACCTTTGACGGCAAACGTTATCTGGAGACCTTTGAGCAGCGCGCCTGCATGGTGGCGCTCACGCTGGCCGCCGGTGACGAGGCGCTGGCGCGCGCGCTGCTGGAAGAAATGCTGAGCGGCCGCTTTCAGCCCGCCACGCCGACGTTCCTCAACTGCGGCAAGCAGCAGCGCGGTGAGCTGGTCTCCTGCTTCCTGTTACGCATTGAGGACAACATGGAGTCGATTGGCCGCGCGGTAAATTCCGCATTGCAGCTCTCCAAGCGCGGCGGCGGCGTGGCGTTTTTGCTGTCAAACCTGCGGGAAGCCGGTGCGCCGATCAAGCGCATCGAAAATCAGTCGTCCGGCGTGATTCCGGTAATGAAAATGCTGGAAGACGCCTTCTCCTACGCGAATCAGCTGGGGGCACGCCAGGGCGCGGGCGCGGTCTGGCTCAGCGTGCATCATCCCGATATCCTGCGGTTTCTCGATACCAAGCGGGAAAACGCCGATGAGAAGATCCGCATTAAAACCCTGTCGCTCGGCGTGGTGATCCCGGACATTACCTTCCAGCTCGCCAAAGAGAACCGCGAGATGGCGCTGTTCTCGCCCTACGATGTGGAACGCTGCTACGGCAAGGCGTTTGGCGATATCAGCATCAGCGAACATTACGCGGAGATGGTGGCCGACGATCGCATTCGCAAAACCTGGATTAACCCGCGTCAGCTGTTCCAGACGCTGGCGAAGATCCAGTTTGAGTCGGGCTATCCGTACATCCTGTTCGAGGACAGCGCGAACCGCGGTAATCCCATTGCGGGTCGTATTAACATGAGTAACCTCTGCTCAGAGATTTTGCAGGTCAATAGTGCCAGTACCTTCGAAGACGATCTCAGCTATCGCCACGTGGGCCACGATATCTCCTGCAACCTCGGGTCGCTCAACATCGCGCACGCCATGGACTCTGGCGATCTGGCGCAAACGGTGGAAAGAGCGGTGTATGCGCTCACGGCGGTATCGGATATGAGTGATATGGGATCGGTGCCGTCGGTGGCGGCAGGCAATCGCCGCTCGCACGCGATTGGTTTAGGTCAGATGAACCTGCACGGCTATCTGGCGCGCGAGGGCATTGCCTATGGCTCGCCAGAGGCGCTCGACTTCACCAACCTCTACTTTTACTGCGTGACCTATCACGCCCTGCGCACCTCGTGTTTACTGGCGCAGGCGCGTCAGCAGCGGTTTGCCGGTTTTGCCGACTCGGATTACGCCAGCGGACGGTATTTTGACAAATACATCGAACGCGAATGGCAACCGCGCACCGCGCGTGCTGCCCAGCTGTTCGCCGACGCGGGCATCGCGCTGCCCACGCAAGAGGCGTGGCGCACGCTGCGCGCGGCGGTCATGGAGCACGGCTTATACAATCAAAACCTGCAGGCGATCCCGCCCACCGGCTCGATCTCGTATATCAATCATGCGACGTCCAGCATCCACCCGATTGTGTCGCCGATTGAGATCCGTAAAGAGGGCAAAACCGGGCGCGTGTACTATCCGGCCCCGTTTATGACCAACGACAACCTGGCGCTTTATCAGGATGCCTATCAAATTGGCCCCGAGGCGATCATTGACACCTACGCCGAAGCCACGCAGCACGTTGATCAGGGCCTGTCGCTGACGCTGTTTTTCCGCGACGACGTCACCACGCGTGACATCAACAAAGCGCAGATTTACGCGTGGAAAAAAGGCATTAAAACGCTCTATTACATTCGCCTGCGCCAGATGGCGCTGCAAGGCACGGAGGTTCAGGGCTGCGTCTCCTGCGCCCTGTAAGGATCATTATGATGCAATTGAAACCAATCCAGGCGATCAACTGGAATCGCCTCCACGATGAGAAAGATCTGGAAGTGTGGAATCGCCTCACCAGTAATTTCTGGCTGCCGGAAAAAGTGCCGCTCTCCAACGACCTGGCGGCGTGGCATACGCTGGAGCCCGCGCAGCAGCAGCTGACCATCCGCGTATTTACCGGCTTGACGCTGCTGGACACGCTGCAAAACGCCGTGGGCGCGCCGGGTTTGATGGCCGACGCCAGCACGCCGCACGAAGAGGCGGTGCTGTCCAACATCAGCTTTATGGAAGCGGTGCACGCCCGATCCTACAGCTCGATTTTCTCTACGCTGTGCAATAGCGCTGACGTGGACGCGGCGTATCGCTGGAGCGAGGAGAACAGCGCGCTGCAAAACAAAGCGCGCATTGTGCTGGATCACTATCGCGCCGACGATCCGTTTAAAAAGAAAATCGCCAGCGTATTTCTGGAGTCCTTTCTGTTTTACTCCGGCTTCTGGCTGCCGATGTACTGGTCAAGCCGCGGCAAACTCACCAACACCGCAGATTTAATCCGCTTGATCATTCGCGACGAAGCGGTGCACGGTTACTACATTGGTTACAAGTACCAAAAAGCGCTGGAAAACGTCGATGCGGCGCGGCGCGAGGAGTTAAAACAGTTTGCCCTCGATCTGCTGCTGACGCTGTATGACAATGAAGTCGCCTATACCGAAACGCTGTATGCCGAGAGCGGCTGGGCGGACGACGTGAAGGCGTTTCTGCACTACAACGCCAACAAAGCCTTAATGAACCTCGGCTATGAGGCGCTGTTTCCGACGGAACTGACCAACGTTAATCCGGCGATTCTCGCTGCACTTTCACCGAATGCGGATGAGAACCACGATTTCTTTTCCGGCTCGGGCTCGTCCTACGTGATGGGAAAAGCGGTGGAAACCGAAGACGAAGATTGGCAATTTTAAGTACGCGAACGGCGAGGCCTGCTCGCCGTTCGACCCCACTTCACTGCGTGTAGATCCGCGCGATAAGCGAAACGTGCGCTATAGCGCACTGGTACGTCCTGTTGATTAACACACCATTGAAATAATTTTTTGGGTTACTATTACCCGCATATGATTATTTCCATGATTTTCTCGCTATGACTACACCGCAACAGGGATTGAGCCCTGCGCTGGTTGCCCTGATGTCCGTGGCGACCGGGCTGGCCGTTGCCAGCAATTATTACGTTCAGCCGCTGCTGGACACCATCGCGCAGCAATTTCATCTCTCCGTCGGCCTGGCGGGATTTATCGTCACCACCGCGCAGCTGGGATACGCCTGCGGGCTGCTGCTGCTGGTGCCGCTTGGCGACATGCTTGAGCGCCGTGGCCTGATTGTCTCCATGAGCCTGTTGGCCGCGGGCGGTCTGGCGATCACCGCCCTTTCCACGTCGCTGCCGCTGATGCTACTGGGCACGGTCATCACCGGGCTCTTCTCGGTGGTGGCACAGATTTTAGTGCCGCTGGCGGCCACGCTGGCCGCGCCGGAAAAGCGCGGCAAAGTGGTGGGCACCGTGATGAGCGGTCTGCTGCTGGGGATTTTGCTGGCGCGCACTGCCGCCGGGGCGCTGGCCCAACTGGGCGGCTGGCGCAGCGTGTACTGGACGGCGAGTGCGTTGATGATTTTGATGGCGCTGGCGCTGTGGCGCTACCTTCCTCGCTACAAGCAGGCGGTGCCGCTGAACTATCCGCAGCTGCTCCGCTCCATCTTCAGCCTTTACGCAGCCAACCGCGTACTGCAAACGCGCGCGCTGACCGGCTGCCTGAGTTTCGCGAATTTCAGCATGCTCTGGACATCCATGGCGTTTCTACTGGCTTCTCCGCCGTACAACTTTAATGAAGGCGAGATTGGCCTGCTCGGTCTGGTGGGCGCAGCCGGCGCGCTGGCGGCGCGTCAGGCCGGAGGCTTAGCCGATCGCGGTAAAGCGAAGCTCACCACCAGCGTGGGGCTGATGATCATGCTGGGCTCGTGGGGATTAACGGCGTTTGGCGCACATCATCTGCTGGCGCTGATTGCCGGCATTCTGCTGCTGGACCTGGCGGTGCAAGGCGTTCACATCACCAATCAGAGCGTGATCTACCGCAATCAACCCGACGCGCGTAATCGCCTGACGGCGGGATACATGACCAGCTACTTTATCGGCGGCGCGCTGGGATCGCTGCTCTCTGCGAATGCCTTTAACCATTTTGGCTGGTACGGCGTTTGCGCCGCGGGCGCGTTGGCCACCAGCCTCAATCTGCTGATATGGTGGCGCAACGCGGCCGCAGAGCCTGTGCATAAACACAGTGAATGACCCGACAAATTGCGTCCAGCCCTGTTCAAGACGACGTGATTTTGATAAGGTTAGTTGCTTACTTATCAACCAGCGTTATTTTAAGCAGAGAAATAATTTCTTTGTATAATGTTTCGCTTTTCTGATTTATACCATCCCTGATTTTGCAACGAAATCGCGGAAGGGCACCACATATGACAGATTACGCCACGCTTTCTGGTCTGACGTTTAGCCGCTGATTGATCAATAATCACCCAGCGAAAACATGACCGTGATTTATCTGTTACTATCATGATTATATTTGATGCAACTAAGAGGTTTTTTGAATGGAAAGTTCGTTTACTCCCATTGAACAGATGCTAAACATCCGTGCTAACCGCCATAAAGATTTTCCGCTGCAGGAAATTATTTTGACTCGTCTTTGCATGCATATGCAGGGAAAGCTGCTGGACAATCGCAACAAAATGTTGAAGGCGCAGGGAATTAACGAGACCTTATTCATGGCGTTGATCACACTCGACGCGCAGGAAAACCAGAGTATTCAGCCGTCCGAACTCAGCTCTGCGCTGGGTTCATCGCGTACCAATGCCACGCGCATTGCGGATGAGCTGGAAAAACGCGGCTGGATTGAGCGTCGTGAAAGTCACAATGACCGTCGCTGCTTGCATCTGCACCTGACGGAAAAAGGTAATGAATTTTTACGTCAGCTGCTGCCACCTCAGCATCAGAGCCTGCAATATCTGTGGTCGTCACTCACCAGCACCGAGCAGGATCAGCTGGAAGCCATCACACGTAAATTGCTAAACCGCCTTGATAAAATGGATGAAGATCAGGTTATCGCCTCTCTGTCGCGTTAATAGCAAGAAGTGCGACACAATCACCTTTCGAAATCGCTATTTTAATCCACCTTTATCCAGCCAGCGCCTTGAGCGCTGGTTTTTTCTGCTCGGGAAATCGTGTCGATGGACCGACTCCTCCTGACTTAATGGCAAACGTGGAGAATAAAATGAGTGC
Organism: uncultured Pantoea sp.; assembly: GCA_913778495.1. Classification (GTDB taxonomy): domain Bacteria; phylum Pseudomonadota; class Gammaproteobacteria; order Enterobacterales; family Enterobacteriaceae; genus Pantoea. The sequence continues at coordinate 11,654 of CAJYVD010000016.1, read as the reverse complement.
GACAGCAGAGGCGCAAAGCCCGCAACAGCCAGGTAATAAAAAGAGAAAGCGCAAAGGCATCCTCATTCTGCTGGCGGTGGTGTTTGTCATCGCGGGTCTGGCGTGGTTGGCTTACTGGTATTTGGTGCTGCGCCACTATCAAGAAACCGACGATGCTTACGTGGCGGGTAACCAGGTGCAGGTGATGGCCCAGGTGTCCGGCAGCGTGAACAAAGTTTGGTTTGATGATACCGATCGCGTGAAGAAAGGCGACGTGTTGGTGTCGCTAGATAAAACCGATGCGGAACAGGCATTTGAAAAGGCGCAAACGGCGCTCGCCACCAGCGTGCGTCAAACGCATCAAATGATGATCAACAGCAAGCAGTATCAGGCCACGATAAAACTGCAGCAAACTGCCCTCGATCAGGCGGAGTCGGATCTCAAGCGTCGTGAACCGCTGGGCGCGTCCAATCTGATTGGCCGCGAAGAGCTGCAGCACGCCCGCGACGCCGTCGCCACGGCCAAAGCGCAGCTGGATGTGGCGGTACAGCAGTACAACGCCAACCAAGCAATGATCCTCAATACTTCCCTGGAAAACCAGCCCGCGGTGAAACAGAGCGCGGCTGAACTGCGTGACGCCTGGCTGGCGCTGCAGCGAACGGATATTCGTAGCCCGATGGATGGCTACGTTTCACGTCGCAGCGTCCAGGTGGGCTCGCAAATTTCCACCAGCACGCCGCTGCTGGCGGTGGTGCCTGCCACCAACCTGTGGGTGGATGCCAACTTCAAAGAGACGCAGCTCTCTGGCGTGCGCATTGGTCAGGCGGCTACGGTGGTAAGCGATATCTACGGCGATGACATTGAGTATCACGGCAAGGTCGTGGGCCTGGACATGGGCACCGGCAGCGCCTTCTCGCTGCTGCCCGCACAGAACGCCACCGGTAACTGGATCAAAGTGGTGCAGCGCCTGCCGGTGCGTATCGAGCTGGATCCCAAAGAGGTCGCCGAACATCCGCTGCGTATTGGCCTCTCTACGCTGGTGAAAATCGACACGCAAAACAAAGATGGCGCCGCGCTGGCAAGCAGCGTACGTACCCAAGCCGCCTATGAGAGCAACGCGTTGGCTATCGATCTTGCGCCGGTCAACCAACTGATCGCTGCCATCGTCCGTGCTAACGCCGATTAACGGCGCGGGAGAGTGTAATGGCACAGAAACCGCTTGAAGGCGCGCCGTTAGTCCTGATGACCATCGCCCTGTCACTGGCGACGTTTATGCAGGTCCTGGACTCCACCATCGCGAACGTGGCGATCCCCACCATTGCCGGTAATCTTGGTGCGTCGAATTCCCAAGGCACTTGGGTAATAACCTCGTTTGGGGTGGCAAATGCCATCTCCATTCCCATTACCGGCTGGTTGGCGAAGCGCATCGGTGAAGTGAAGCTGTTTACCTGGGCTACCGTGCTGTTCGTGCTGGCGTCCTGGGCGTGCGGCATGTCCGAAAGTCTGGAGATGCTGATCTTTTTCCGCATTATCCAGGGCGTGGTCGCCGGGCCGCTGATTCCGCTGTCGCAAAGCCTGTTGCTCAACAACTATCCTCCGGCGAAGCGCAGCATCGCGCTGTCGCTGTGGGCGATGACGGTGATCGTTGCGCCGATTTGCGGCCCGATTTTGGGCGGCTGGATCAGCGACAACTATCACTGGGGCTGGATCTTCTTTATCAACGTGCCGATTGGCGCCGTGGTGGTGCTGCTTACGCTGCAAACCCTGCGGGGCCGCGAAACCCCCACCGCTATTCGTCCAATCGATATTGTCGGTCTGGTGCTGCTGGTGGTTGGCGTGGGCGCGCTGCAGGTGATGCTGGATCGCGGCAAAGAGCTGGATTGGTTCAGCTCCACGGAGATAATTGTGCTCGCCGTGGTAGCGGTGATCGCGCTCATCGTGCTGCTGGTGTGGGAGCTGACGGACGATGATCCGATAGTGGATTTGTCGCTGTTTAAAAAGCGCAACTTTACCATAGGCTGCTTGTCCATTAGCCTCGCCTATATGCTCTATTTTGGTTCGATCGTGCTCCTGCCTCAGCTGTTGCAGGAGGTCTATGGCTATACGGCTACCTGGGCTGGGCTGGCGTCCGCGCCGGTAGGGATCATTCCCGTGATCCTGTCGCCAATCATTGGCCGTTTTGCGCACAAGCTGGATATGCGTCGCCTGGTGACCTTCAGCTTCATTATGTACGCGGTCTGCTTCTACTGGCGAGCTTACACCTTTGAGCCGGGCATGGATTTCGGTGCCTCCGCGTGGCCGCAGTTCATTCAGGGCTTTGCCGTAGCCTGCTTCTTTATGCCGCTGACCACGATTACGCTCTCGGGGCTGCCGCCGGAGCGTCTGGCGGCGGCGTCCAGCCTGTCTAACTTTGTGCGTACGCTGGCCGGTTCGATTGGCACATCCATCACCACCACCATGTGGACCGATCGGGAATCCATGCACCACAGCTATTTGACCGAGTCGGTGAATCCTTACAACCCCAACTCACAGCAGATGTACGATCAGCTGCAGAGTCTGGGAATGAGCCAGCAGCAGGCTTCCGCCTACATTGCACAGCAGATTACTAATCAAGGCCTGATCATTTCGGCGAACGAGATTTTCTGGGCGTCCGCTGGGGTGTTTGTGATTTTGCTGGTGCTGGTGTGGTTTGCCCGGCCGCCTTTTGGCGCAGGCGGCGGCGGTGGAGGAGCACACTGACGCAGAGCAAAAAAAACGGGCCTTTCGGCCCGTTTTTTTATGCGTTCTGTCGCCACCACTCGGCAAGCAGGATGCCGGTTGCCACCGAGACATTTAGGCTCTCAACGTGGCCCGTACCGCCGATCGACAGGCTGATATCGCCCTGCTGGAACGCGCTGTCAGACAGCCCTTCGCGCTCTTGTCCCAGCACCAGCACCATTTTGGCTGGCAGCTCGGCTTGCGCCAGTGGCGTACCCGCATGGCTGGACGTGGTCACAATGGTATAGCCCGCTTTGCGGAAGGCTTCGAGCCCGTCAGCAAAGCTTTCACCGCTGATGGCCTGCACGTGCTCGGCTCCGCCTTCGGCAGTGCGCACCGCCGCGCCAGATTCCAGTAAAGAGGCATCGTTCACCAGCAGACCTTGCACGCCAAAGTGCGCGCAGCTACGCATAATGCCGCCGAGATTGTGCGGATTGCTGACGTCTTCCAACGCCAGTACGCAATCTTTGGCTTTCGCCTGTTTCAGCCACGCCGAAACCGGCATGCCCATGCGCTTTTTGATAATGAAGCAGACGCCACCGTGGTGTTCAGTGCCCGAGGCTTTTGCCAGTTCCGCATCGTCAACCACGTGATAGGCTTTGCGATTCGCGGCCAGCCAGCGCAGGGTTTCGCGGAAACGCGGCGTCACGCTCTGCACAAACCAGGCGCGAACAATGCTTTCTGGACGGCTCAGGAACAGCGCCTGGCAGGCATTTTCGCCATAAACGCGCGTCTCTTCCTGACGCTGGCGGCGGATCTGCTCAGGATCGATAACCGGCTTACCGACGGCACCTTCTTCGGCGGACGCGTCATTCACGACCGGTGGGCGAGAAACGGTGCGCCATGGACTATCGCTGAATTCACGATCGTCCTGACGGCGCTCGCGCCCTTCATTATTGCGTGCACCACTTGAGCGACCGGCATCGTCGCGCGCTGAGCGACCACGCCCGCTCTCTTCATGAGTACGTGCACCGCGCGAACGGCCCGCGTCATCACGCGCGGGGCGACCGCGACCGCTTTCTTCATTATTGCGTGCGCTGCGGGAACCACCAGAACGACGACTCTCTTCCTGGCGCGCAGCAGGACGGCCGCCTTTGCCGGTGCGAGGATTGGCTTTTTGACCCGTCTCCTCGTCACGTACATACATCACTTTTACCTTGCCGCTTTTGCCTTTCAATTCGTCGTTCATCTGTTCCTCCAGCTTTCAGAGCGCGAAGATTACATGATGTATCGGCGCTAAGCTATCAACTATTGAACCTATTGGATAATCCAAATTGAGGATAGCAGCCAACCTTTTCATAATGGCCCGTAATCACAATTTTATAGGTCCGGTCTGAGGTGACGATGAATACTGTATGTGCCTCCTGTCAGGCAACAAACCGCGTGCCTGAAGCACGTGTGCACGAAGGTGCCAAGTGCGGACGCTGCGGCGACGCGCTATTTGATGGCGAGATTGCCAATGCCACAGCGGCAACGCTCGACAAGCTTTTGCAGGACGATTTGCCGGTGGTTGTGGATTTCTGGGCGCCGTGGTGCGGCCCGTGCGTCAACTTCGCGCCAGTATTTAAAGAAGTTGCGGAGGATCGCCGTGGTCAGGTGCGCTTTGTGAAGGTGAATACTGAAGCCGAACCGGCGCTCAGCTCGCGCTTTCGCATTCGTAGCATTCCTACCATCATGCTGTTCAAGAACGGCGAAATGGTCGATATGCTCAACGGCGCCATGCCCAAGGCGCCGTTCAATGAATGGCTTGACGAATCATTGTAATCCCGCACAGGCCAGCCCCCTGCTGGCCTTGCTTTTCTTCATCTATTACACTGGCGTTTTTTCCTGCCTGTGAAGCTATGTTAGAAAATGCCGTTCTGCGCCTTCGCGCGCAACGCTTAGCGCGTGCAACCCGTCCTTTTTTGGCGCGAGGTAACCGCGTTTTGCGCTGTCAGCGCTGTCTGCTGCCGCAAAAAAACTGCCTGTGCGCCTTGCTGCAGCCCACCACCGCACGCAGTCGCTTCTGTTTGGTGATGTTCGATACCGAACCGATGAAACCCAGCAACACCGGCCGCCTGATCGCGGATATTTTGCCGGATACGCTGGCGTTTGGCTGGTCGCGCACTGAACCCGATGCCGCCATGCTGGCGGCCGTGCAATCTCAGGATGTGCAACCGCTGGTGGTGTTCCCCGCCTCGTATGCCGATAGCGGGCGCGAAGTCATGACCGCGCCGCCGCAACAGGGCAAACCGCCGCTGTTTATTATGCTGGATGGCACCTGGACCGAAGCGCGCAAGATGTTTCGTAAAAGTCCGTGGCTCGATGCGTTCCCGGTGATGTCTCTTACAGTTGCTACGCCGTCGCGTTATACCCTGCGCGAGGCACACGGCGTGGGGCAGCACTGTACTGCTGAAGTTGCGGCCACGCTGCTGGAACAGGCGGGCGACACGGCGGCGGGCGCGGCCTTGCAGCAGCACTTTGAGCGCTTCCGCCATGCTTACCTGGCCGGTAAACCGCATCATCCGGCCTGTCGCCAGGACGCACCCTGCCCTGACGATTTCTGAAGCGGGATCGCAACTTGCGGGCCACGCATCGGCAAGTCACGCAAAACCGTTTACACTCACGTCAGTCTGGATTTCAGGAGTGCATGATGAGCCAACGCGGTCTGGAAGCGCTGTTACGGCCTAAATCGATTGCGGTTATCGGGGCGTCTATCAAAGAGGGGCGCGCCGGCTATTTTATGATGCGCAACCTGCTGGCGGGAGGATTCAGTGGACCGGTGCTGCCGATTACGCCGAAATATAAAGCCGTCAGCGGCGTGCTCGCCTGGCCCGATATTGCCAGCCTGCCTTTTGCCCCCGATCTCGCCATTATCTGTACGCACGCCAAGCGCAACCTCGCCCTGCTGGAACAGCTCGGCGAAAAGGGGTGTAAATCGTGCATTATCCTGTCGGCTCCCTCCAGCCAACTGGCAGCGCTTAAAACCTGCGCCAGTCGCTGGGGCATTCGTTTACTTGGCCCCAACAGCTTAGGCTTGCTGGCGCCGTGGCAAGGCTTAAATGCCAGCTTTTCACCTGTGCCAATCGCCAAAGGGCGCATTGCGTTTATTTCGCAATCTGCAGCCGTCTCGAATACCATCCTCGACTGGGCACAGCAGCGTAATCTCGGCTTTTCGTGGTTCATCGCGCTGGGTGACAGCCTGGATATTGACGTGGACGATTTGCTGGATTTTCTCGCTCGCGACGGTAAAACCAGCGCCATTCTCCTCTATCTTGAACACCTCAGCGATGCGCGGCGCTTTGTTTCCGCGTCGCGCAGCGCCTCGCGCAATAAACCGATTTTGGTTATCAAAAGCGGACGCAGTCATCAGGCGCAGGCGATGCTCGGCAGCCACAGCGGCCTTGATGCCGCGTGGGACGCGGCGATCCAGCGCGCAGGCCTGCTGCGCGTGCAGGATACCCATGAGCTGTTTTCTGCCGTGGAGTCGCTCAGCCACATGCGCCCGCTGCGCGGCGAGCGGCTGATGATCCTCAGCAACGGCGCGGCACCCGCCGCGCTCGCGCTCGATGAACTCTATGCGCGCAGCGGTAAGCTGGCGATACTGGATGACCACACGCTGCAGGCGCTGGCGTCGCAGCTGCCAGAAGGCCTCGGGCGCGGTAATCCCCTTGATTTGAAAGACGACGCCACGCCCGAGCGCTATGTCGCCTGCATCAATATCCTGCTTGATAGCCATGCGCTGGATGCGCTGATGATCATTCATGCGCCCAGCGCGGTGTCGCCACCCAGCGAAACCGCTGAACGAATTATCAATGCCATTAAAGATCATCCGCGCGGCAAACACATTACGCTGCTGACCAACTGGTGTGGCGAATACTCCTCCCAAGCCGCGCGTCGGGCCTTTACCCAGGCGGGCATTCCCACCTGGCGCACGCCAGAAGGCACCGTGACCGCGTTTATGCACCAGGTTGAGTATCGCCGTAACCAAAAGCAGCTGCGTGAAACGCCTTCGCTGCCGCCGCATATCGCGCAAAATAGCGCACAGGCGCATCAACGCCTGCAACAGGCCGTAGAGGCAGGCGTCACCACGCTGGATACGCACGAGGTGCAGCCGGTACTGCAGGCTTACGGGCTAGCCACGCTGCCGACCTGGATTGCCAGCGATAGCCGTGAAGCCGTCACGATTGCTGACCGCATCGGCTATCCGGTGGCGCTGAAGCTGCGCTCGCCCGACATTGCACATAAATCCGAGGTGCAGGGCGTGATGCTCTATTTACGCAGCGCGGCGGAAGTGGCCCAGGCGGCTGACGCGATGCTGGAACGCGTGCGCGACACGCATCCACAGGCCCATATTGCTGGCCTGCTGGTGCAGAGCATGGCTAACCGTGCCGGTGCGCAAGAGCTGCGCGTGGTGGTTGAAATCGATCCGCTATTTGGTCCGATTATTATGCTGGGTGAAGGCGGCGTGGAGTGGCAGCCTGATAAGCAGGCGGCGGCCGCGCTGCCGCCATTGAATATGACGCTGGCGCGCTATTTGGTGATTCAGGCCATGAAAAGCGGCAAAATCCGTAGCCGCAGCGCGCTTCATCCCTTGGACATCACGGGATTGAGCCAGTTATTGGTGCAGGTTTCCAACCTCGTGATCGATTGTCCAGAAATTCAGCGTCTGGATATCCACCCGCTATTGGCCTCGGCGAATGAATTTACCCTATTGGACGTCACGCTGCAGCTGGCTCCTTTTTCTGGCGACAGCGAGGCGCGGCTGGCTATTCGCCCTTATCCGCATCATCTTGAGGAGCAGGTTACGCTTAAAGATGGTCAGCACTGTCTGTTTCGCCCGATTTTGCCGGAAGACGAACCGCTGCTGCGCGCGTTTATTGCTCAGGTTACTAAAGAGGATCTTTACTATCGTTACTTTAGTGAGATCAACGAGTTTACTCACGAGGACCTGGCGAACATGACGCAAATTGATTATGACCGCGAAATGGCCATCGTCGCGGTGCGCCAGCAGCAGGATTACGAGGAGATCATTGGCGTCACGCGCGCCATTTCCGATGCAGATAACACCGACGCGGAGTTTTCGGTGCTGGTGCGTTCCGATCTGAAAGGGTTAGGGATGGGTCGCCGTCTGCTGGAAAAAATGATTCGCTACACCCGCGATCACGGCCTGCAACAGCTCAACGGCATCACTATGCCGCATAACACCGGCATGATTACCCTGGCACGAAAGCTTCACTTTCATGTGGATGTGCAACTGGACGACGGCATTGTCAGTTTACATTTGCCCTTAACCTGAGTTCAGCGATGGCCTGTAGAGAACAGTAAAAATCCTTCTTATGCGGCTGGTTGATGTTATTATTTAACGTTAGGGCCATGATTTGATGGCTAAAGGCCACATAATAAACAGAGAAGAAGTGCACTGTGATGTTGTCTAAACTTAAACGTAATAAACACCAACAACACCTCGCACAGCTACCTAAACTGGCACAGTCCGCGCTGGATGTGACCACGCTTTATTCGCCCGCTGAGTTTCGTGAAACCCTGTTGACGAAAATCGCTGCCGCAGAAAAGCGCATCTGCATCACTGCGCTTTATCTTGAGAACGATGACGGCGGTCGTGCGATTATGCAGGCGTTGTATGCCGCACGGCGAGCACGTCCTGAGCTGGATATCAGCATCCTGGTGGACTGGCATCGCGCTCAGCGTGGGCGTATTGGCGCAGCGCGTGGCGTGACAAATGCGGACTGGTATTGCGAAATGGCGTCCGCCGAACCTGATATCGCGATCCCCGTTTACGGTATTCCCGTTAACACGCGTGAAGCTCTGGGCGTACTGCATCTTAAAGGTTTTATCATTGATGATACGCTGCTCTACAGCGGTGCAAGTCTGAACGATGTGTATCTGCATCAACACGATAAGTACCGCTATGACCGCTATCAGCTGATTCGCAATCCGCAGCTTGCGGACACGATGTACGACTGGATCAGCGAAAACCTAAAGCAATCCGATGCGGTGAATCGCCTCGACAAAACAGAGCGTCCCTCCAGCCCGGAAATCAAGAATGAGACGCGTCAGTTCCGCCAAGAGCTGCGGAGTTTTCATTACCAGTTCACTGGCAATGCGGACAATGATGCATTGGCGGTAACGCCGCTGGTTGGTTTGGGTAAGCGCAGCCTACTGAACAAGACCATCTTTCACCTGATGCCCTGTGCAGAACGCAAGCTGGTGCTGTGTACGCCTTACTTTAATTTACCCGCCATCCTGGTGCGCAATCTTATTCATCTGTTGCGGCAAGGCAAAGAGGTGGAAATTATCGTGGGCGACAAAACCGCCAACGACTTTTATATCCCCCCCGAGCAGCCATTTAAAATCATCGGGGCATTGCCTTACCTGTATGAGATCAACTTACGCCGTTTTTTGAGCCGCCTGCAGTATTACGTTGATAACGGCCAGCTTACGGTGCGCCTATGGAAGGATGGCGAAAACAGCTATCACCTTAAGGGTATGTGGGTTGATGAGGAGTGGATGTTAATCACCGGCAATAACCTTAACCCGCGCGCGTGGCGACTGGATCTCGAAAATGCGGTGCTGATTCACGATCCTCACAACGAACTGGCGCAGCAGCGTGAGAAAGAGCTGACGTTGATTCGTGAGCACACCACCGTTGTGACACATTTTCATGAGTTGGAGAGTATTTCCGACTATCCTGCCAAAATCCGTAAGCTTATCCGCCGGCTGCGTCGTATCCGCATCGATCGGCTGATCAGCCGTCTGCTTTAAGATCATTCATGCGTGCGCTCATCCTCTGCTGGTGTTTATGCTGCAGCGGATGCGCGCATGTGGCTCAGGATAGCTGGACCGGCAGAGACAAAGCCGAGCACTATTTCTCTTCCGCACTGTTGGCCGCTACGGGCAGCGAAATATCTCAGCATCAACATCAGACGCGCGATCAGAACCTCCGCTTTGGTTTTCTTTTTTCACTGAGTTTTGGCGTGGGAAAAGAGTTGTATGACAGCCGCTCCGCAGGAAGCGGCTGGAGCTGGAAGGACCTTAGCTGGGACGTGGCCGGTGCCGCCAGCGGAGTCGCCTTATGGAACCTAAGTCACTGATCACAGAGCGATACCCTTCCCTTTACGGTGTAGCATAAGCGACACCAAAAACGCGAGCGCGCCCATCGCCGATACGTACCAGAAGAAGCTGCTTTCCATGCCCTCTTTTTTCATCCACAGTGCAACGTATTCCGCCGATCCACCGAATATGGCGTTGGCTACTGCATAAGACAACCCTACGCCGAGTGCGCGGACTTCAGGCGGGAACATTTCAGCTTTCAAAATGCCGCTGATGGCCGTATAGAAACTGGTGATGATCAGCGAAAGCATCACCAATACAAAGGCTAAGCCGCTACTTTGCACATTTTGCAGCAGCATCAGCACCGGTACGGTACATATCGCCGCACCGGCACCGAAGATCATCATCGAGGCACGTCGGCCTATTTTATCGGAGAGCGCGCCAATGACAGGCTGGATGACCATAAATACCAGCAGCGCGCCGGTCATCAAAGCACTGGCGGTGCGGGCATCCATACCTGCGGTATTTACGAGATATTTTTGCATGTACGTAGTAAAGGTATAAAAACTCAGCGAGCCGCCGGCGGTGAATCCCAGCACCATTAAAAAAGCGCGGGAATGATTACGCAGCAATCCAAAGATGCTGCCGGCATCGCGATGCTCGCGGTGCTTTTTATCGGACGTTTCATTCAACGAACGGCGTAACCACAGCGCAACCACGGCCAGCGCTGCACCGATAAAAAAGGGAATGCGCCATCCCCAACTACGCAGTTCGTCGTCACTGAGTATCTGCTGCAAGACCACGACGGTGAGAACGGCCATTAACTGTCCACCAATAAGCGTCACATATTGGAAAGAGGCATAGAAACCTTTGCGCCCTTCCAGCGCGACTTCACTCATATAGGTGGCGCTGGTACCGTACTCCCCTCCAACAGACAATCCCTGGAACATTCGCGCCAGTAGCAGAATAACGGGGGCGGCAATGCCGATTGTTGCATAGCCAGGCAGGCAAGCGATCACCAGCGATCCCAGACACATCATGCATACTGATATCAACATTGAGCGTTTGCGCCCGTAGCGATCGGCGATATAACCAAACAGCCAGCCACCAATCGGCCTCATCAAAAATCCGGCGGCAAAGACTCCTGCCGTTTGCAGCAGTTGCGTTGTCGTGTCACCGCTTGGAAAAAATACATGCGCAAAATAGAGTGAGAAAAACGAGTAGACGTAAAAATCGAACCATTCCACCAGGTTGCCTGAAGAGGCTCCTACAATTGCCCAGATGCGTTGTTTGTTGCTTGCCGCGGCATGTACTGACGCAGCTTTTTGAGGTAATGGAGATGCCATTTCACTGATTCCTTGCGATAAAGTAGACGCGTGAGGGTTCAGTAAAGCAGCTGTAAGCCAGTTTCGTTATCACTCTTTGCATTGAGTTTGCAAAATGTGACTGGCAAGGAATTTCTGCACATGAAGCCTTTTACTGTTCACGCCGGTCAGCCAGCGCGCATGGCAAGATCCTGGCAAGTGCAAACAAGCGGTTTCTGCAGGCATAGCGGTAGCGTTATGTGGAGGAAAAGATTGAGTGCAGCAGTTATCGAGATTACCGCGGGAGAAATGGAGTTAAATGAAGTGAAGTGAAGTGAAGTGAAGTGAAGTGAAGTGATTAGATAATATCTGCACGGTAGCGGTCTGCAAAATGCCCATAACACTTTTTTGCAGACGTAAAAAAGCCCTGAACTCGCGTTCAGGGCTTTCCTGTTTGATGCCTGGCAGTTCCCTACTCTCGCATGGGGAGGCCCCACACTACCATCGGCGCTACGGCGTTTCACTTCTGAGTTCGGCATGGGGTCAGGTGGGACCACCGCGCTA